>NZ_JABFOE010000009.1 GCF_013116745.1 Arthrobacter sp. 260 | reverse complement strand
AGATCCTTTTCCGGCGCTGTTTCCGGTAGGAGGAGTTGGTTGCGGCGGGCGCGGGGGATGATTTTTCCGGCGGGCGCGGAGAGGCGGGAGCGCCCGCGGTTGATGTTCCCGGCTTTTGCGGGGGGACTGCCTGGGAGGGGGGGGGGGTGGGTTTGGGGGGGCCGGGGGGGGTGGGGGGGGGGTTGGGGTGGGTTGGGCCCGCTGGGCCGCTGGGCACCCGGGGTTTGGGGGGGGGGGGGGGGGGAAAACCGCCCTCCACCCCGCCACAACTGCACCAAGGGGGGAGGTCACCCGCCAGAGCTGCGCAAGCGGTTCACCACCCCCAGGTGCCGGGGGCTCCTTTGAATGGCCCGACGATGCGCTTGGTGATCCAGCCGCCATAGAAGTCACCTTCCTGGGCCTGGACCACCTCGCCGTCGATCAGGCATTTGTCCATGGCGCCCGGGTAGATGGCCACCCGGGTGCGCAGAGGTTCGAACCCGGGAGTCGGGTCGGGGTAGGTCCACCCGGCCCTCGGCGCCCGGTGCCGCCGACCGACGACGTCGTAATAGGCAGCCATCCCCTTGTACTCGCACAGGGAGGATCCCTCCGCCGGGACCAGCGCACCAGCCTCGAAGTCGGCGATCGGCACGTAGTACACCGGCGGGTGGCTGGTCTCCAGGACCCGTACCGCGTTGGTGGTGTCGGCGATGACCACCCCGCCGAACTCGATCACCACCCGCTCAGTGCTGGTCTCCAACCGTGGCGGTCGCGGGTAGTCCCAGACGGATTCCTGGCCGGGGCCAGGGGCGATACGTTGCAGTCTCATAACCCAACGATAGGACCTGGCAGCATTCGGTACGCTGTGAGGGCACCTGTTTCTTAACTGAAAGCGGCAACGATGAAGATCAGTGTTGGGCAGTTCCGCCCAAGCGGGGACGTTTCGGAGAACCTGGCGACCATGCGCAGGCTTGCCGAGCAGGCGCGCTCGGACTCCTCGGAGCTGATCGTCTTTCCTGAGGAATCCATGTTCTCCATCGGGAAGGTGGAGGGCTCGCTCGTTGCCGCGGTTGACGAGAACTGGTCCAAGTTCGTGCAGCAACTGTCCTTCATGGCCGTGGAACTGGGCATCGCGGTGGTTGCTGGCGGGTACGAAGCCAGCGGCGAGGACCGCCCCTACAACACCCTGGTCCTGGTCGATGCCACCGGCCGGATCGTCGACACGTACCGCAAACTGCACCTTTACGACGCGTTCAGCTACCAGGAGTCCACCCGGATCAAACCGGGCGACGGCGGCATCAAGGTGGTCACCATCGGCGACCTCTCCGTTGGACTCATGACCTGCTACGACATCCGGTTCCCCGAACAGGCGCGCGCGCTCGCTGACCGTGGCGCCGACCTGATCCTGGTGCCAGCGGCCTGGTTCAAGGGCGACCACAAGGTGGACCACTGGGAAACCCTACTGAAGGCCCGTGCCATTGAGAATACGGTCTGGATTGCCGCGGCTGGCACCTCCAGCGGACACACGATCGGTCACTCGGCCATCATTGATCCGATGGGCATCCCGCAGGTCTTCCTGACCGACGAGGACGAGTCAGTGGTAACCACCGACGTATCCCGACGGCGTATCGCCGACGTCAGGGAGTTCCTACCGGTCCTCAAGAACCGCCGGTTCGCCCGCAACGAGGAGATCGTCGAGTCCCACTGAGGTTGATCCCGGTCGGCCCCGCCAGGACAGCAGCCGTGGGATAACCTTCATGGTGTGAATGTGTCCCGCCCCGGTGAGGAGAAACGCGCGGCCCCACGGGCCGCGAACATTCGCGACGTCGCGAGGGCGGCAGGGATCTCTCACCAGACGGTTTCCCGGGTCATCAACGGTCACGCGAGCGTCCGGGAGTCCACCCGGTTGAAGGTGCTCGCCGCCATGGAGGAACTGCAGTTCCGGCCCAGCCGGGCAGCCCGCATGCTGGTCACCAGCAGGTCTGGGATCATTGGTGTGCTGGTTTCCCATGGTGCGTACTACGGCCCCTCATCGTCGCTCGCAGCGATCGAGTCGGCTGCCCGCGACGCCGGCTATCTGGTGGACATTGCCAACGTCACCGACGACGACTCGATCACCAAGGCACTGGACCGGCTGGTAGGCCACGCGGCGGAGGGCCTGATCATTCAGGCGCCGCAGTTCAAGACCCTTGAGGCAATCGAGCACCTTTCCATCGACATCCCCTTCGTGACGGTTCACTCGACGGCACGGCTGGAGGACCATCGGCTGTCCGTGGATCAGGTCGCTGGCGCACGGCTGGCTACCCGCCACCTGCTGGAACTGGGTCACCGCCGGATTGTCCACGTCACCGGCCCCAAGGGCTGGGTGGAGACCGGGGAACGGATCCGCGGCTTCCGGGTGGAAATGTCAGTCTGGGGCGCCGAGGCGGCTGAACCTCTGGTCGGCGATTGGACCGCCGAATCCGGGTACCGGATTGGGAAGGAACTGCTCCGGGACGGCAATTTCACGGCTGTCTTTTCTTCCAATGACCAGATGGCGCTGGGGCTCATTCACGCCTTCCGGGAGGGTGGCCTGGACGTGCCTCGGGACATCAGCGTGGTGGGGTTCGATGACATTCCGGAGGCAGCCCACTTCCTGCCGCCGTTGACCACCGTCCGGCAGGACTTCGCCGAGTTGGGGCGGCGCTGCATTGCGCTGTTGCTGGCGGATCTTCGCGGCGAACCGGAGACTCACCACCGTCATGTGGTCCCCGAACTGGTGGTCCGCAACTCCGCCGCCGCACCCCCTGAGGGCTAACGAGTCGCCTGCTGCGTTACCCAATTGAGATTATTTATTCGTTGACACCTTCTCATCGGCTCTGTTTCACTTACTGAATGCACCATATGTGACCGGTCACATTGGGGTAGCTATCCGTTCGAAACAGACAAAGAGGTCAACCTTTGGGACCACAGCCCCGCCCTGAGCACGCGACAGCCTATGTTGTCGGAGTTGACTTTGGCACACTGTCCGGGCGGGCCGTCGTCGTCCGCGTTTCCGACGGTGAAGAGCTGGGTTCAGCCGTCCTCGAGTACCCTCACGCGGTCATGGATCGGGTGCTCGCCGCCACCGGTGAGAAGCTGCCACCGGAATGGGCGCTCCAGGTCCCTTCCGACTACGTCGATGTGCTCCGCACCGCAGTTCCCGAGGCCGTGCGGAACGCAGGAGTCGACCCGCGGGACGTCATCGGCATCGCCACCGACTTCACCGCCTGCACCATGGTGCCGACGACGGCGGACGGCACCCCGCTCAACGAACTCCCCGGTCTTGAGACCCGGCCGCACGCCTACGTAAAACTTTGGAAGCACCACGCGGCCCAGGAGCAGGCGAACCGCATCAACCGTATCGCCGAAGAGCGGGGCGAAAGCTGGCTGCCGCGCTACGGCGGTCTCATCTCCAGCGAATGGGAATTCGCCAAGGGCCTGCAACTGCTGGAGGAAGACCCCGAGCTGTACAACCGGATGGAGCGCTGGGTCGAAGCGGCCGACTGGATTGTCTGGCAGCTCTCCGGCGAGTACGTCCGCAACGCCTGCACCGCCGGGTACAAGGGCATCCTCCAGGACGGTGAATACCCCAGCGAGGCTTTCCTCGCAGCCCTCAACCCGGATTTCGCTTCCTTCGCCGAGGACAAGGTGAAGCACCCGATCGGGGCGCTCGGCTCACAGGCCGGAACGCTGACCGAAGAGGCAGCCGGCTGGACCGGACTCCCCGCTGGCATCGCGGTCGCGGTGGGCAACGTCGACGCCCACGTCGCGGCCCCCGCAGCGCAGGCAACGGATCCCGGCCAGATGGTAGCAATCATGGGCACCTCCACCTGCCATGTGATGAACTCCGACGTGCTCAGGGAAGTCCCCGGCATGTGCGGCGTCGTGGACGGCGGGATTGTCGACGGACTGTACGGCTACGAGGCCGGACAGTCTGGCGTGGGCGACATCTTCGGCTGGTACGTGGACAACCAGGTGCCCGCCGCTGACAAGCAGAAGGCCGACGACGCCGGCCTCTCCGTCCACCAGTACCTCACCGAACAGGCGCAGGACGAACCAGTGGGCGGGCACGGACTGGTCGCACTGGACTGGCACTCGGGCAACCGGTCTGTCCTCGTCGACCACCAGCTCTCAGGGACCGTGGTGGGGATGACCCTCTCCACGAAAGCCCACGAAGTGTACCGGGCACTGCTCGAAGCGACAGCCTTCGGAACCCGGAAAATCGTCGAAACCTTCAACACCGCGGGCGTCCCCGTCACCGAGTTCATCGCTGCCGGCGGACTCCTGAAGAACCGGTTCCTGATGCAGCTCTACAGCGACGTCCTCAGGATGCCCATCTCCACCATCGGCAGCGACCAGGGCCCGGCCCTAGGGTCGGCCATCCACGCGGCGGTCGCCGCCGGCGCCTACCCGGACGTCCGCGCCGCAGCCGCGGCGATGGGCCAGGTCAACCGGGACGCCTACCTTCCCGACCCGGAACGCGCCGCCGCCTACGACCGGTTGTACGCCGAGTATGAACTGCTCCACGACTACTTCGGCCGGGGAGAGAACCAGGTCATGAAGCGGCTAAAGGACATCCGCCGCGAGGCCTATTCGAAAGCAGCGGTCAGCGCATGAGCACCTTCACAGCCCGCGAGGAAGAAACCATCAGCCGGATCCGGCAGGAGGTTGCCGATCTCCACGCCGAACTCGTGCGGTACGGCCTGGTCGTCTGGACCGGCGGCAACGTGTCCGGCCGGGTGCCCGGTATGGATCTCTTCGTGATCAAGCCGAGCGGGGTTGACTATGACAAGTTGAGCCCGGAGAACCAGATCCTCTGCGACCTCGACGGCAACGTCATCCCCGGCACGGCGGGATCCGAGCGCTCGCCGTCGTCGGACACCGCCGCCCACGCCTACGTCTACCGGAACATGCCCCGCGTCGGCGGGGTGGTGCACACCCACTCCACCTACGCCACCGCCTGGGCCGCCCGCGGCGAAGCCATCCCCTGCGTCATCACCGCCATGGCCGACGAGTTTGGCGGCGAAGTCCCCGTGGGCCCGTTCGCCATCATCGGGGACGATTCGATCGGCCGTGGAATCGTCGAGACGCTCACCGGACACCGGTCCCGCGCCGTGCTGATGAAGAGCCACGGGCCCTTCACCATCGGGAAGGACGCGCGGGACGCCGTCAAGGCCGCGGTCATGCTCGAGGACGTCGCCCGCACCATCCACATTGCACGCCAGCTGGGCGAGCCCCTGACCATCGGGCAACCCCACATCGAATCACTCTTCGACCGCTATCAGAACGTCTACGGGCAATCCACGCCCGCACCTAAAGGAGCCGCACTGTGACCTCGCCCGGGATTCTACGCACCGATCTGGACCACTATGAGATCTGGTTCCTCACCGGTAGCCAGGACCTCTACGGGGAGGACACCCTTCGCCAGGTCACCGAGCAGTCCCAGGAGATCGTGGGCATGCTCGGCGGACTGCCCGTCAAGATCATCTGGAAGCCGACCCTGAAGGACTCCGAGTCGATCCGCCGCACCGCGCTGGAAGCCAACGCCAGCGACTCGACGATCGGCGTGATCGCGTGGATGCACACGTTCAGCCCCGCGAAAATGTGGATCGCTGGACTGGACGCGCTGCGCAAGCCGTTGCTGCACCTCCACACCCAGATCAACGTCGCACTCCCGTGGGCCGAGATCGACTTCGACTTCATGAACCTCAACCAGGCCGCCCACGGTGACCGCGAGTTCGGGTACATCGCCTCGCGCCTCGGGATGGCGCGGAAGACCGTCGTCGGGCATGTGTCCAACCCGGCCGTTACCGCCCAGATCTCCTCGTGGTCCCGTGCCGCTGCCGGTTGGGCAGCCGTCCACGAACTGAAGGTGGCCCGTTTCGGGGACAATATGCGCAACGTCGCCGTCACCGAGGGGGACAAGACCGAAGCCGAGCTCCGGTTCGGCGTCTCGGTCAACACCTGGGGTGTCAACGACCTGGTCGAGTCGGTGGACGCGCAGTCCGAGGCCGACATCGATGAGCTGATCGCCGAGTATGAGGACACGTACGACGTCGCCGGTCACCTGCGGAGCGGAGGCGACCGGCACGATTCCCTCCGCTACGGCGCGCGGCTGGAGCTGGGCCTGAAGTCCTTCCTGGAGTCAGGATCCTTTGGGGCGTTCACCACCAGTTTCGAGGATCTGGGCGGGCTCCGGCAGCTTCCCGGACTGGCGGTGCAACGGCTGATGGCCCAGGGGTACGGGTTCGGTGCGGAGGGCGACTGGAAAACCGCCATCCTGGTGCGCGCGGCGAAGGTCATGGGCGCGGGACTCCCCGGTGGCGCCTCGCTGATGGAGGATTACACCTACCATCTGGTGCCCGGCGAAGAGAAGATCCTCGGCGCCCACATGTTGGAGGTCTGCCCGTCGCTGACCACCTCGAAGCCGACCCTCGAAGTCCACCCGCTCGGGATTGGTGGGCGGGAGGACCCGGTCAGGCTCGTGTTCGATGCCGATGCTGGCCCCGGGGTCGTCGTCGCCATGTCCGACATGCGCGACCGGTTCCGGCTCACAGCCAACGCCGTCGAGGTGGTGCCGCCGGACGCGCCGCTGCCTAATCTTCCCGTGGCTCGCGCCGTGTGGAAGCCGGAGCCGGACCTCGCGACGTCGGCCGCTGCCTGGCTCAGCGCCGGAGCCGCTCATCACACGGTGATGAGCACCGCCGTCGGGCTGGACGTCTTTGAAGACTTCGCCGACATCGCCGGGACCGAGCTGCTCAGTATCAACAGCTCCACCACCCTGCGCGAATTCCAGCGTGAACTGCGGTGGAATTCCGCCTACTACCGACTTGCCCAGAAACTCTAACCGAACCAAAAGGACCGGGCACTGGTGCCCGGTAAATGAAAGGTAAACACAATGATGAAGAAGAAATTCCTCGTTGGCATCGCTGCCACCAGTGCGCTGGCGCTCGGCCTCACCGCCTGCGGCGGAAGCAACCGTGGCGGCAGCGAAGCCGGCGAAAGCGGCTCAACCGAGGGCGCACGCATTGGTGTGGCCATGCCGACCCAGCAGTCAGAGCGCTGGATCGCTGACGGCGAGAACGTTCAGGCACAGCTGGAGGAACTCGGGTACGAAGTGGACCTGCAGTTCGCCAACGACGATATTCCCACCCAGATCTCCCAGATCGAGAACATGATCAACGGCGGTGCTGAGGCGCTCATCATTGCCTCGATCGACGGCACCACGCTGACCAGCGTGCTCGACACTGCCGAGGCGCAGGACATTCCGGTCATCGCGTACGACCGGCTGATCAACGGTTCCGACACGGTCGATTACTACACCACCTTCGACAACGAGCAGGTGGGTGTCCAGCAGGCCACCTCGCTGCTGACCGGGTTGGGTGTCCTGGATGAGAACGGTGAGGAAACGGGTGAAGAGGGCCCCTACAACGTGGAGCTCTTCGCCGGCAGCCCCGACGACAACAACGCCACTTTCTTCTGGAACGGCGCCATGAGCGTCCTGCAGCCATACCTGGACAGCGGCGTCCTCAACGTGCCGAGCGGCCAGGTTGACTTCGAGCAGGCAGCGATCCTTCGCTGGCTGCCCGACACCGCCCAGGACCGCATGGAAGATCTCCTGACGATCGGTGGCGGCGAAACCGTCGACGGCGTCCTCTCCCCGTACGACGGCCTGTCGATCGGCATCATCTCGGCGCTGACCTCGGGCGGATACTCGGCAGACGACCTGCCGATCGTCACCGGCCAGGACGCCGAAGTTGGTTCGGTCCAGTCGATCATCGCCGGCGAGCAGTACTCGACTATCTTCAAGGACGTCCGCGAACTCGGCGAGCGTGCCGTGACCATGGTCGACTCGATCATCAACGGTGAAGAGGTCGAGGTCAACGACACCGAGACGTACGACAACGGCGAGATCGTCGTCCCCTCGTACCTGCTCGAATCCACCATCGTGACGGTGGACAACTACGAGGAAGTTCTGGTCGACAGCGGCTACTACACCGCTGACGAGCTCTAACCCCCTCATCCTGCGGTCGGCGGCCCACGGGCCGCCGGCCGCAGATCCATCTTTTTCTTGAAGTTCCAGTATTTACCCCCGATGAACTGAGGATCCCATGGCAGAGCACATCCTGGAGATGCGCCAGATCTCGAAGTCCTTCCCCGGTGTCAAGGCACTCCAGGACGTCAGCCTTGAGGTGGCGCCTGGCGAAGTACACGCGATCTGCGGCGAAAACGGCGCCGGTAAGTCAACATTGATGAAAGTGCTCTCCGGCGTCTATCCGCACGGGACCTATGAGGGCGACATTGTGTTCGAAGGCAAAACCGTTGCCTTCCGTGACATCAAGGACAGCGAAAAACTGGGTGTGGTGATCATCCACCAGGAGCTGGCCCTGTCCCCGTACCTGTCAGTGGCGGAGAACATCTTCCTCGGCAACGAACGCTCCAAACGCGGCATCATCGACTGGAACGAGACCAACCACCTCGCAGCCCAGCTGCTCAACCGGGTGGGACTTAACCTGAACCCCGCCACCAAGGCCGGAGAGATCGGCGTCGGCAAGCAACAGCTAGTGGAAATCGCGAAGGCGCTCTCCAAGAACGTGAAACTGCTGATCCTCGACGAACCCACCGCTGCACTCAACGACGAGGACTCGGCGCACCTGCTGGGCCTGGTGAAGGGGCTCCGGGATCAGGGCATCGCCTGCATCATCATCAGCCACAAGCTCAACGAGATCCGGGCCATCGCCGACTCGGTCACCATCCTCCGGGACGGCAAGACCATCGAGACCCTGAGCCTTCACGACGGATCAGTCACCGAGGAGCGCATCATCAAGGGCATGGTTGGCCGCGACCTGCTTAGCCGCTACCCGGACCGTACCCCCGACATCGGCGCGGAAGTGCTGCGGGTGGAGAACTGGACGGTGCACCACCCGACCGAGCACTCACGGGTAGTCATCGATGGGGCAAACCTTTCAGTCAAGGCCGGTGAGATTGTGGGCATCGCCGGGCTGATGGGCGCGGGCCGCACCGAACTGGCCATGAGCATCTTTGGCCACAGCTACGGATCCAACATCAGCGGATCCATCTACAAGTCCGGTGAGCCGATCAAGGCGCGGACCGTGACGGAGGCGATCGGGCATGGCCTGGCCTACGCCACCGAAGACCGCAAAAAGTACGGGCTCAACCTGCTCGACGACATCAAGCGCAACATCTCCGGTGCCGCCCTCGACAAGCTCGCAAACAGGGGCTGGGTGGATGGCGGCAAGGAAACCGTCGTCGCTGAGGGTTACCGCAAATCAATGAACATCAAGGCCCCCTCGGTTGCATCCATCACCGGAAAACTCTCCGGTGGTAACCAGCAGAAGGTGGTGCTGTCCAAGTGGATGTTCTCCGACCCGGATGTCCTGATTCTTGACGAACCGACCCGCGGGATCGACGTCGGCGCCAAGTACGAGATCTACACCATCATCAATCAGCTCGCAGCCGACGGTAAAGCGGTCATCGTGATCTCTTCCGAACTTCCTGAGCTTCTGGGAATTTGCGACCGGATCTACACCCTCGCCGAGGGCGTCATCACCGCCGACGTCCCCATCAGCGAGGCCACCCCCGAAACTCTGATGCAGTTTATGACCAAGGAAAAGGACTAACTTCAATGGCTTCTACCGTTAAGGACGCCGCCCAGTTTCTCACTAGCCGGCTCCGACAAATCGGCATTTTCTTAGCCCTGTTGGTAATTGTTGTCCTCTTCCAGGTCCTTACTGGCGGCAGGCTGCTGCAGGCCGACAACGTCTCCAACATCATCGTCCAGAACAGCTACATCCTGTTGCTCGCCATTGGCATGGTCATGATCATCATCGCCGGTCACATTGACCTGTCGGTGGGATCCGTGGCCGCCTTCGTGGGCGCTATGTCCGGGGTGATGATCCGGGACTGGGGCTTCAACTGGTGGATGGCGTTTGCTGCCTCCCTCCTCGTTGGCGCCCTGGTGGGTGCCTGGCAAGGGTTCTGGGTCGCCTACGTGGGGATACCGGCGTTCATCGTGACCCTCGCTGGCATGTTGATCTTCCGCGGCCTGACCCAGATCACCCTGGAGAACGCGCGGATTACCGGTTTCCCGGAGGAGTACCGGCAGCTGGGCGGAGGTTTCCTGTTCCCTGGCTTATTCCCGGCGGATACCAACATTCTTGACTGGACCACGGTTGCCCTCGGTGTCATCTCAGCCATCCTCTTGGTGGTCAGCATGCTTCGCGGTCGGGCCACCCGGGCCAAGCTGGGACTCATTGATGAGCCGGCCGGCTGGTTCTACACCAAGGTGGCCTTCGGTACCTTCATCATCCTGGGACTCACCTACCTCCTGGCCAGCTCGCGCAGCGGTACCCCAATCGTGCTGGTGGTCCTCGGGCTGCTGGTGGTTCTCTACAGTGCCGTGATGAACAAGACAGTTTTTGGCCGTCACATCTACGCCCGTGGTGGCAACCTGCAGGCAGCCCAGCTGTCCGGCGTAAACACCAAGCGGATCGACTTCATGCTGTTCGTGAACATGGGGGTGCTCGCCGCCCTCGCCGGCCTGATCTTCACCGGCCGGCTGAACTCCGCCGGACCCGGCGCAGGTAACCTCTTCGAATTGGACGCGATCGCTGCTGCTTTCATTGGTGGGGCGGCAGTGACCGGCGGTGTGGGTACCGTCATCGGTGCCATTACCGGTGGTCTGATCGTCGGCGTGCTGAACAATGGAATGTCGCTGCTGGGTGTGGGCACCGACTTCCAGCAGTTCATCAAGGGGATGGTGTTGCTGCTCGCAGTAGCGTTCGACATCTTCAACAAGCGCCGCGCCGGGAACGCGCTGAAATAGCTGGGGTCACGTCAGACCCCACACAGAGAAACGGCCCTGAGGCCAAGGATTGCCGGTTGCTTCCGGCGTTTCTTGGCCGTGGGGCCGTTTCTGTGCTGGGGTGCGTCTCTGCGGCAATAGGTGCACTGTCTTGGGCTCACCCTTTTGACTCCCACCGACTACTCCCCCCCCCCCAAATTTGGGCGGATTCGACCACCTAGGTGGGGGTTGGGCGACGGTCACCGGTCTTGCAGAATTGGGTTATTCCATCATTGGGAGAGGCGCTCAATGGATATCAATAGAGATTTGTCCGCACCCGTTCCAACTACCTATCACTTGTCAGTGCAAATTATTGGCAGCATTCGGATACAGCGCGGTAACACAATGGTGCATCCACACGAGCTTGGGGGGCCGAAACCTCGCAAGATCCTGGAGATCCTTCTCCTTCGACTCGGGACTCCGGTCTCTAAGGACCGCCTGATCGAAATGATCTGGGAAGGGCATCCGCCAGCCGCAGCATTGGCCACCTTGGAAAGCTACGTCAGCGTGCTGCGTCGGCGCCTCCAACCGGGTTTGGGGAAGTATGGACCGCTACAGACCACGCCCGGAGGCTATTTGATGGACCGGTCGATGGTGGATCTTGATGTGACCCGGTTCAATAACCTCATCGCGATAGCTGAACAGGCAACTCTGGCGGATTCCTACCCGCTGCTGTGCCAGGCGCTTGAAATGGCCGTGGCTCCATTGCTGGGTGATGAATTGCTGCCTGGCTGGGCGGAGGAAGAGAGGGGCTTCCATACTGGCCGCGTCACCGGGGCCAGGATACGGGCGGCGGAAGCCGCGCTGAAGCTCGGCAAGTTCAATGAGGCGGTGGTTTGGTCACGGCGTGCAGTGATCGAAGACCCGCTCAATGAGTCGGCCTGGACCCTCCTGATTACGGGTCTCGAAGAGGCTGGCCACTATGCAGAATGCCTTCGTGCCTATGAACAATGGCGTCAGGCCCTGAACCGCGAACTGGGCTGCGAGCCCGGCCCGGCTCTAAGGGCAGCCCATGCCCGGTTACTGCAGGCTACCGCCGCGAACAGCAACGAATTGTCGGACGTACTGTCGGCATTGTTGATGCTGAATGACCGGCTGAGCGCCGGATCTTCCGGCAGTTTGGGCCCGATAACAACCACTTCCGCGTCGCAAATCCGCGCTTCGCTCGAGGAGGCGGGAAAAGTGGTCGATTCGTTCCTGCGGCGCGCACTCGCCGCCTGCTGAGGTCTCGTTGAGGTTCGCTCTGTACAAGATCTGATCCGGGTGACATGATCCCGTTGGGGGCGGGCTCTGGCGGGGGACAGATCATGTCAGTATTTGAGTCAGATTTAGATATTGGACAGACGGTTGCCATCAAACCGACGACGGTTCTGATAATCGACGACCATGCGACCTTCGCGGAGCTCCTCGCGGGGGCGTTGAACCGTGAGGAGGATCTGCTTAGCGTCGGTTTCGCTTGCAGCGTTGCAGCGGGCATCGCGCTCTGGCGTGATCTGCTTCCCGACGTCGTGGTAATGGACTTCCACCTACCGGACGGCACAGGTATCACCGCGGCTGAAAGAATCCTGGCCGAGCAACCCCAGACCCGGATCATTATGCTTACCGGCGATCCGACGCCTGAGGCCCTCGAGAGGGCAGCCGGAATCGGCATCTGTGCATTCCTTCCAAAAGACGGATCTTTGGCCATCATGCTCGATACACTCCGCCATGCCCGGCGTGGAAGCATGGTGGTGCACCCGACCCTGCTCGCTCAGCTGGTTGAACGACGACGTGCTCGTATCAACGATGTCCCGGTCCCATACCTGACACCGCGGGAGATGGAGGTTTTGTGCAGGATGGCCGAGGGCAGTGATGTGAAGGCCAGTAGCGTGGCGTTGGGCATATCGCAGAACACGTGCCGGGGCCATGTAAAGACAATCCTCGCGAAACTGGGTGCACATTCGCAGTTGGAGGCGGTTGTCACTGCCAGGAAACTTGGCCTTCTGTCGGCATATCAGGCACTTTAGCAATGGAGCCAGCTTATCTCCCCGCACCGCCTGTGAGTGGGGCGGAACGTTCTGAAGTCAGAATAGCCGTGTACAGATTCCTTCTCATGGGGCTGGTCGCCCTTGTTATCGTGGCAATTCCTGTGGGTTTCTGGATCCGTGAAGTATCTGAGGATTACGCCCTCGAAAACGCAAAGGGCATCACCCAAAGGCTCGCCGATTACGCTGTTGGTCCGCTGGTGAGCGATGAGCTCCTGGCGGGAAATCCGGAATCGATTCAACGGCTGGATAATCGCCTTTCTCCCTGGATCGCTAACGGGGCAGTGTCAAGGATTAAGGTTTTGAACGCGGATGGCCAGGTCATCTACTCGAATGTGCCTACCCTCATCGGAAGGGAACTAGAGCTGCAGGAGAGTAGTACTGCACTTCTGGCAGAAGGCCAAGGATCGGTGACCTATCAGAGTCGTGACGAGTTGATACACGAGCTTGACGGGGGTACTGAAGAGTTGGTCGAGGTGCTGGTCGGATCCCGCGGAGCCGACGGACACCCGTTGATTGTGCAAGCCTATTACGACGACGAGAACGTGCGGGCGCAGCACGGCGACCTCTTGCTCGGAATTGTGCCCGCCATCCTGCTGGCTCTCGTGGTGCTGCAGTTGGCGCAATTGGTTCCTGCGGTCCGATTGGCACGAAGGGTTCAGGGGCACCAGGTTGTCCGACGGTTGCTGCTACAGCGCGCCATGGACGCCTCCGAAACGGAACGCCGAAGGATTGCCAGGGAGCTACATGATGAGGTCATCCAGGACCTCTCAGGGTTGGCCTACGCAATGGAGTCGCAAGAAACCCACGGAGACCCAGGTCAGCAGCAATTCCTCAACCAATCGCGGACTATGCTGCAGGAAAACGTTCGCACGCTGCGGAGCATGACGAGCGCGCTCTACCTCACCGACGTGCAGGACCTTGACCTGTGCTCGTCGCTGGAGCGACTCACCGAACCTTTGAAGGACCAGGGTGTCGACGTCCGCTCGCAACTTGCCGAATGTAGCGATCTCAGTTCGGAACAGTCGGCGGTCCTCTACCGCCTTGCCCGTGAGATTCTGATGAACATCTCGAAGCACGCCCATGCGCGCACAGTGGACCTGGTTCTCACCCGGGAAGCGCGTCGCACGGTGATGGTCGTTCATGACGATGGGATCGGATTTGATGCGAAAGCTCAACCGCGCGAAGGACATCTAGGTTTGATGATCATGAAAGATGCGATTAGTGAGGCCGGAGGGTCCATCGAGGTCCGATCCCGATTGGGAGAGGGAACCCGTGTTGTGGTGATACTGGGCGCTCCTCGCGCCGATACGGCACGCTGAGCCACCCTATGTCTGTCCTAGACAGACAGAAGCCGGGCCCGGTACTCCGAGCCCGGCCTCTGCCGATCCAACTCACTGTGTCAATTACCCTCCAGTCCTGAACGACCAGGCCGTTGCCTGCAACGGAATCCCCGAAGCATCCCGGATCGCGTTGGAGAGTCGAACCGTGTAGCTGGTGTTAGCTGCCAGGGTGGCATTTGGGTTGAGTGTGGCAGTCCGGGTGGTGGCGTTGTAAGTGACCACCGCTGACATTGTTGCCCCGGCCGGGTTGGTCACCCAGACGCTGGTGGCGCTCACTCCGGTGACGGGCTTGCTGAAGGTGGCGCTCACATTGCCGGTTCTGCTGACACCGGTCGCGTTCACTCCTGGGGTCCGTCCTGTGATGGCTGGAGCGGCTTCGGTGTTGAAAGCCCAACTGGTGGTTGGGATTGCGGTTCCCTGCAGGTCCCTGATGCCGTTGGTCAGCTGCACCGTGTAACGGGTGTTCACTGCCAGGTTGGCGTTCGGGTTCAGTGTTGCTGTGCGGGTGGTCGCGTTGTAGCTGACTACCGCTGCCACCGTAGCGCCGGCCGGGTTAACCAACCGGACGGTAGTGGCGCTGAGCCCGTTGACGGGCTTGCTGAAGGTGGCCGTGACATTCGAGCTGATCAGCACGTTCGTCGCGTTCACCCCCGGGGCCCGTCCGGTGATTGCTGGAGCGGCTTCGGTGGTAAAGGCCCAACTGGTGGTTGGGATTGCGGTTCCCTGCAGATTCCTGATGCCGTTGGTCAGCTGCACCGTGTAACGGGTGTTCACTGCCAGGTTGGCGTTCGGGTTCAGTGTTGCTGTGCGGGTGGTCGCGTTGTAGCTGACTACCGCTGCCACCGTAGCGCCGGTCGGATTAACCAACCGAGCCGTGGTGGTACTCACTCCGGTGACGGGCTGGCTGAAGGTGGCTGTGACATTGCCGTTGATCAGCACGTTCGTAGCGTTCACCCCTGGGGTCCGTCCGGTCACCGTCGGGGCAGTCCCGATGGTGGTGAAGGTCCAGGTGGTTGCCGGTAGTGCATTCCCCGCTGCATCCCTGATAGTTCCTGCCAGGTTCACCCGGTATTGGGTGCCATTGGCCAGGTTTGCGTTGGGGTTCAGCGTCGCTGTCCTGGTGGAGGCGTCGTAGGTCACGACAGCCGGGATTGGGGCGCCAGCGGCTGTAGCCAGAGTGACCGACGTGCTGTTGACGCCACTGACAGCCTCGCTGAAGGTCGCCGTGATGTTGCCCGCAACTGCGGCAGTGGTGGCTCCCTCCGCCGGGGTGCGCCCCGTCACAGTGGGTGCTGACGTTTCGGTCAGGTCGACCGTGGCGTCAGTGAATCGCAATTGTTCAACATTGGTGATGCGGTCGGTGCCGTCTGCGCCGGTACCGCCGGTATGGGCCACCGTGGTGACGCCGTTCTCAGTGCTGATGGCATACTCGGCACGCGCCCCTGAGAAGTTGGCGGTATCCACATCCGTGGCCTCTGGTGTGGAAAGGATTTCCCTGACAATAGCTACCTTGCCTGGGTCGATGGTTCCCGCCATGATGTCCGCCTGGAGATTTTTCAAGGTGCTTTCGGTCCGGGTTTCAGTGGCCGGATCATTCACATCAGTACGGACACTGAGCCTCACATTGAGCCACCTGTCCCCATCAATGATGTCATCTGCGCCATTGCCCCAGATCTGGTCACTCCCCGATCCGCCGATGATGATGTTTCCTTCCCCGAACGTGGTGGCATTTGCTGGCAGCAGTTCAGCAAGACCTCTGATCCGTCCAATACCTTCCTCGGTGAGAACGTTGCTCGCCCCGGGCACTGCTACCTCTTCGTCCGGTTCAGAAGGGATATCATCGTTGCCGCGCAGGACATCGTTCTTATCCCAGCCGGACAGCCCTTCAACCAGCAGGAAGCGGTCCCGAAGAGCGTTGGGGCCTTCCACGATGACCATGCGCATGTCGGAATCCGCGGCTTCTCCGGACCGAGCGTGGGTCACCCAGTCGAAGCCGTAGAGGCCGTGGTTGCGCTCGATACCCGGGCCGCCGACCATGACATCGTCGCCGCCCTCTGAATCGTAGTCATCCTCGCCGCTGTCCCCAATGAGTACATCGTGGCCCGGGTCGTTGAGATCGTCGAAGAAGGGAGCGCCACTGTCGCCTTGCAGGAGATCGTTGGCGTTGCCGCCTTCCATCCAGTCATTTCCTCCCCCGCCGAAGACAGCGTCCGGTCCGTCACCGGAGAGGATAAGGTCATTTCCTTCCGCCGCGAAGGTTTCGTTTCCGTTGAGGCCGCCGTTGGAAAAGTCATCACCTGCACCGGACATGATGATGTCCAGGCCCGGGCCGGCGTCGATCGCGTCGTTGCCAGGTCCGCCCTTGAGCACGTCGTCCCCGTGGGAGTCAGTGATGATGTCGTTGCCTTCGCCGCCAAGGACAGTGTCAGCACCATCGTTGCCTTCAACGATGTCATCACCGTCGTTTCCCCAGACGGTGTCATTGTCAATACCGCCCCAGATCCTGTCGCGGGCGGGTGTGCCGTTGAAGGTGGACTGGGCGTTGAGCCCTGGGCGGTCCACGGTATTAGTCAGCCGGTAACGGATGGTTCCATCAGCCATCCGCAGGAGCAGCGCTGACTCGTTGCAGGCTGAGGTAGGATCGTCAGCCACATTGTTGCCGGTGGTCGGCACAATATTCTCCAGTTCGAACTCGCAGTCGGCTACTCCGAACACGTCAGCTTTCAGGGCTTTTGCATCGGTGTTGCGCATGATCAACTCCGCCAGTGAGTTCCCTTCAAGCTGGGTGCGAAGATTCAGGCCCGAAGTGCGGGACAGGTAGTACAACCGGTCACCGTCCTGCAGGTCAGTCATTTGACGTTCGAAAATGTAGTTGAAGGTCGATCCAAGCAAACCTCCGAAGAGGTTCTGTGATTCGGCGAGGCCGCCTACCCACAGGTCGACGCCGTCGACACCCGTCGTGGAGTTGCCGTTGACAGGCGTCCAATCGGCTCCCGTGCTGTTGACAAAATCGTACGCGTCGGCCGGTGTGTCAGTGTTGGCAGGATTCATGTCAAACAGGAGCTGAGCGGCAGCGCGCTTGCCAGCGATCGTCGTGGCGTTTCGGATGGTCTCATGCGTGCCGTAGGCAGCCATGAAGTTGACCACCGAATCTGGGTGCTTCAGTCCCTGCCCGAAGTCCACCCAGCTGGTGTACGGTTTCAGGGAGGATTCGCCGGTTGTCCGGTACAGTTCCTTGCGGAAGTTATTCAGCGATGGAATGCCGGTTTCCCGTCCGCGGGCGATGTTGAGGGTAGCCAAGTCGAGTGGCAGACCCAGAACGTTGTTGCGCAGGGTGTCAGTGACAAATTCGTCCAGCTCTGCACCCACCTGGTCGGTCATGCCCATGGCAATGACGCCAGCGGCCTTCTCCGGAGTGAGCGTCCCTTCGGTGCTCTCGTAGTAGGCGGGCGGGTTGAGGAAAGCCTCAAGCAGGGGCAGACCAAGATCGGATCCCGTGTTGGTCTTCCGGTCGACCGTGTCAGTCAACATTGAGTGGCCGAAACGGTAGGTTGCATGGGCAAACTCGGCCATGATCGCCGGGTTGATTCCTGTGTCGGACTGCGTGAAGACGTTGAAGGGGTTGATGCCAGGCTGGATCTTCCGGGCAAAATCTTCAAACACGATGTGCTGGTATTCCATTTCCGTCACGTACCTGGCCGCCTGGAAGATGCGTTCACCGTTCCATTGACCCGAGGGCAGCTTCCACTCATTCAGGTCCAGGTTCAGGGACGTCAGCAGGTCCTTCATGTAACCGGTGAGCCTATTGTGCTCGGAGTGGAAGATCTGGTGAATAGCGGTGAGGCCAATGTTCTCGTTCACGCGGCCGTCTCCAGCAACAAAGTGGGTGTCAAGCATTTCGTTGTCGTAGGTCCCCGCTGGCTGGCGGGAGGTGGGTTCCGCAATGTCGGTATCCGTGTCCGCCGTAAGTGCCGCGCCGGTCTGGGAATTGAAGGGATTGCCGTTGTGGGCGATGTCGTCGAGGAACGCGATGCCGACGCGCTGCACATTGGCGGGAGGGGCTACCGGGGTTTCCAGGTTTCCTTCAGTCAGGCTGAGATCCTGGTTGATGAACTGGGGCAGGCCGTTGGGTCCCCGGAGGAAGCGCCCATACTGGTCAGTGGCCAGCATCGGAAGGTCGGCGACGTCGGCGTCGGAGAGCAACAGTCCGAGCTTCGAGGATGCCTGTGCTTTGAGGTCCTTCCAGGTGGCCATCCCTCCTGGGACACCTTCGATCAGCTCGCCGGTGGAAACCGGCTTTCCGTCGGCATTCATCTCGTATTCCCGCAGGAAGACCTGGTGGGAGGAATGTGAGCCGTAGGTCTGGCTCTGATCCACCCACGGCGAGTCAGTGTTGGTGCCATCCTGGACGTCGTCGGCGGTGCCAAGTCTTCCGTCCGGGCCGGGCTGGTTCTCCGCTCGGTTCAGGATCATGAACGGTGCATTCCGTGCTGAGCCATCCATTATCAGCGGGTCATCCTGGGCCAGCGGAACCATCACATAGTTCTTGGTCTTCTTGGTGAAATCGACCCCGTGATCAAAGAACTGGCCAAATAAGGCAAACATTCCGTTGTAGGGGGGTGACAATCCGAAGTCCGTGGTGACGTTGGGAATGTCAAGGGTTTCGCCGGCGGGCACGCAACCGGCCGGCAAACCGTTAGCATCACACGGCACTGCCGTAGCGGCGTTATTGACTGTCCGGTGTGCCTGGCCGGCCGCAGCGATGGCGGCAGGGTTGGTGGACGTCTGATCCACAATGACGTTGCTGATGAACCTCGGTTCGGCGTCCGTTACATTGGTGTTCACCGACTTGTACGTCTGACCGGCTGCGGTGGTCCGCCATTGTGGCGTGGCCAACCGCGGGAACGGAAGGCCACTGGCGCCGAATTCCGTGCGCTCTGCCACCAGATTGTTTTCTGATCCGTCCACTGTCCGCAGCCCGTAGGGCAGCAGGGCGTTGGCGATCTGATTGGGGCCGGAACCGAGCAACGGCTGACCTGGAACTGGGTTGCCTTGGGCGTCCTCCTTGGTCGCGTGATTTTCCGCAATCTTGATCTGCTTGAGAATGAAGCGCATGTCGCCGGCGTTGAGCGTAAGCCCTTGACCGACCGGTGCGGCTTGCGCGGCGGGTGCAACAACAACCGGCAATGCACCACCCGCCAGGAGAACAGTGATCATTCCGGCAGTGAGGCGCCGTCTGAATGTGGGATGAGCGCGGGCATCACTCTGCGCCCTGAACTGCCGCTTGCGAAAAATGGGATTAGTACGCATGGTGATCTCCCTGTTTGCTGGTGTTAGCTGGGCACAGAGTCCCTCTTTCACCTTGGGAATATCTTTAACCAGCGTCGGCGCCATCGGCGAAGTCCCGCCACACATGAAAAAACTACCCTGAGGCAAAGGGTTTCCGTTGACAATCAGCGGGCCTTGGCCTCAGGGCAGTTTCTGTAGGAGTATTGCGGCGTTTTTGAAGCGCTAGGCGGTGACCTGGCGCTTCGAGGAGATCACGCCGGTGTTGAAGCCGGCGAGGTTCAGCCCGCCGTGGAACCGTGCGTGCTCGATCTTGATGCACCGGTCCATCACGACGTTCAGGCCAGCCTCCTCGGCGTCACGGGCAACCCCCTCATGCCAGGAGCCGAGCTGCAACCAGAGGGTCTTCGCTCCGACAGCCTTCGCTTCCTCAAGGACACCCGGCAGGTCGTCGTGCTTGCGGAACACGTCGACAATGTCGGGCACCTCCGGCAGATCCGCCAATGACGCGTAGACGGGCTGTCCCAAGATCTCTTTCGCCACCGGGTTCACGAAGTACAGCCGGTACGGCGACGACGACTGCAGGTAGGTCGCCACGAAGTAGGACGCTCGGGACGGCTTGTCCGACGCCCCGACGATGGCCACCGACTTGGCGTTGCGCAGCAGCGAGAGCCGCTCAGGGGCGGACGGGCCCTCCCAGGTGCGTGCCGTTTCCAGGTCAGCGCTCACGCCTTCACTCCCTCAACATTGGGGTTCAACTGGTCCTCAAGCTTCGGTGCCGTGGCAAGGTCCAGGGCCTGATCGAGGTCCCACAGGATGTCCTCCAGGTCCTCCAGCCCCACCGAGATGCGCACCAGGTCTTCAGGGATTCCGGCGGTGACCAGCTGCTCGGCGGAAAGCTGCTGATGCGTCGTCGACCCCGGGTGGATGACTAGTGTCCTGGCGTCCCCCACGTTCGCCAGGTGCGAGGCCAGCTGCAGCGACTCGATGAAGGTCTGCCCGGCAGTCCTGCCGCCCTTCACCCCGAAGCTGAACACCGAGCCGGGGCCCTGCGGAAGATACTTCGCCGCCCGCTCGAAGTGGCGGTGGGAGGGCAGTCCGGCGTAGTTCACGTACTCCACCCGCGGATCGTTCTCCAGCCACTCGGCGACCGCCTGCGCGTTCGAGAGGTGCTCGTCCATCCGCTGGGCCAGTGTCTCCACGCCCTGTAGCAGCTGGAAGGCGGACATGGGGGACAGGGACGGGCCGATGTCCCGGAGCTGCTCCGTGCGCAGCTTCGTCAGGAACCCGTACTCCCCGAAGTTCGCCCACCACTGGATGTTCCCGTAGGAGGGAACCGGTTCGGTCATGGTGGGGAACCTGCCATTGCCCCAGTTGAAGGTACCGGCCTCGACGATGACGCCGCCCAGGGTGGTCCCATGCCCGCCGATGAACTTCGTCGCCGAGTGGATCACTATGTCAGCGCCGTGTTCGATCGGGCGAATCAGGTAGGGAGTGCTCAGGGTGGAGTCGATGATCAGCGGCACTCCGGCGTCGTGGGCAATCTTCGCCAGGCCCTGGATGTCGGCCACTTCGCCCGACGGGTTGGCAATCACTTCGGCGTAGACCGCTTTCGTGTTGTCCTGGATGGCTGCCGCGTAGTCGGCGGGATCAGTGCCGGGGACGAAGGTGGTGTCGATACCGAACCGGCGCAGGGTCACGTCGAGTTGGGTGACCGTGCCCCCGTACAGCTGAGAAGCGGCGACGATATGGTCGCCCGCCTGGCACAGGGCGGCGAAGGTGATGAATTCAGCGCTCATGCCCGACGCCGTCGCGACCGCCCCGATGCCTCCCTCCAGGGACGCGATCCGCTCCTCGAAGGCGGCGACCGTGGGGTTACCGATCCGGGAGTAAATGTTGCCGTACTTTTGCAGCGCAAAGAGGTTGGCGGCGTCGGCCGTGTCCTTGAACACGAAGGAAGTCGTCTGGTAGATGGGGACGGCCCGGGCACCATGGGCCGAGTCGGGGGTGCCTCCTGCATGGAGGGCACGGGTACGGAATCCGAAGCTGCGGTCAGCCATTAGACACCTGCCTTAATATTCTCGGGAGTGACGTCGTCGATGATGAAATCCAGGCCCTCTTTACGGGCGAGGTCCGCTTCAAGCTCGCGGACAATGGGGAGGATGTCTTTGCCGAAGGCTTCGACCTCCTCCTGGAAGTGGAGGTAGCAGGTCAGCATGAGGTTGACGCCGATCTTCTTGTACTCGACGATCCGCTCGGCAACCTGCTCGGGGGTGCCGATCAGCTGGGTTTTGAAACCGTCGTTGTACTGGATCAGGTCCTCGAAGGAGGAATCCGCCCACATGCCCTTACCGTCCTTGGTGGAGGCACCTGCTTCCTGGACGGCGTCGCGGAACCCCTCGACCGCGGGCTTGTGCGCCTTGGCCACAATCTCCCGGAGGGTCTCGCGGGCTTCCTTCTCGGTGTCGCGGGCAATCACGAACCCGTTCAGCCCGAACCGTGGGTGCCGCCCAGCGTCGGCCGCGGAGGCCTGCACACCGGCGATGTTCTCCTTGAATCCTTCAAGGTCCTTGCCGTTGGAAAAGTACCAGTCGGCCACCCGGCCAGCGGTGGCCTGCGCGGCAGTGGAGTTCCCGCCGAAGAAGACCTCCGGATGCGGCCGTCCGGGAACGTCAACCGGTGGCGGGTTGAGGGTGAAATCGGTGATGTTGTAGTACTTTCCGGACTGGGAAAAGTTCTGCTCGGTCCAGAGGCCGCGGAGGATCCTGATGAACTCCTCGGTGCGGACGTACCTTTCGTCGTGCTCCAGCCAGGGGAGGCCGAAGCCGGTGAACTCGCTTTTCAACCAGCCCGACACAATGTTCACGGCCGCCCGGCCATTGGAAATGTGGTCAGCGGTGATGATGAACTTCGCGAGGACGCCGGGCTGCCACATGCCGGGGTGGACAGCGGCGATTACCTTCAGCTTCTCGGTCGCACCGAGCAGGGCCAGCGAGAACGACGTCGCCTCGTGCTGCTTGTCTGCCCCGTAGCTCGCAGCGTACCGGGTCTGCGAGAGGGCGTACTCGAAGCCGGCGTTCTCCGCGATGCGGGCCAGCTTCTTGTTGTACTCGAAGTCCCAGCTGGTGCGCTGCTCAATGGTGGAGACCACCAGGCCACCGCTCACATTGGGAACCCAGTACGCAAACTTCAGGGGTTGGGAAAGGTCAATAGCCATATTGGTCCTCCATCGTGCCTGGCATTAGCACCCTAATGTCACTGCCGTAGGCAGTGGCCAGGGTTGCTGCGGTGTCAATGAGCCAGATCTCTCAACCGCTCGGGATGGTCTCCACCAGTGTGACAGCACCATCACGGTGGACCAACATTGTTGCTCTCCGTTGCAGCGTTTGGCGGAATGCGGCTCTCACAGTTGGCGGCGCACGCCCGCCTCCCGGGCAATCCCTTCGACCTGCTCACCCATGTCGTCGGCCAGCGGTTTGGTGCCCGATCCGCGGCGGAGCAGCGGGAGGTGGAACGGCCCGCCGGCCTCCTCCGTCTCGAAGCCAATTGCCGCGTAGATCGCCAACGCGCCGAGGGCGAAACCAAAGATTCCGGCGGCGGTTTCCCAGCCGTCCGAGCCGGTCAGGTGCGCGACGCCGGTGATGGCGAACCGGAGGGCTGAACCAGCCAGCACCGCTGCGGCCACCAGTTTGCCCTTCGCGCCCAGGATCGGCGCCAGCATGGCCAGCGCCGCGGTAATCAGGAGTACCCCCAGCGCGGAAAGCGATGCGCCGTCCGGGGTGACAAGCATCGCCACCGCGATCAGC
Organism: Arthrobacter sp. 260; assembly: GCF_013116745.1. GTDB lineage: Bacteria > Actinomycetota > Actinomycetes > Actinomycetales > Micrococcaceae > Arthrobacter_D. The sequence goes on along the minus strand of NZ_JABFOE010000009.1, from coordinate 171,948 downwards.
GCCCAGGTACCGGCGACCATGGCCATGCCCGTCCCGGCGATCGGATCGCGTGCACCGAAGCCGATCACCGAGGAAAACAGCTGCAGCGGCACCGTGAGCACCAGGATCCCCAGCGCAATAATCTGTTCCTCCCGGGCCGGGACGATCCCCAACTGGAGTGCGCTGACTCCGATGGTCGCCACTGCCAGCCCCATGAACGCCAGGGGGAGGGGCGTTCCGGTGGGCCGGAGCACGATCCGGGTCATTGCCAGCCGGTCCTCGCGCCGCTTCTGTTCATCCTGGTCAACGCTCATGGTCTTAACCCGATCACAGGCGCGGTATCACCGCCAAACGCTGGACCCGCCCGGTGGGATGTGTTGCTCACCTGTCCGGGCGGGCGGCGAGGACCGCCGCAATCCCGGGCACGCACCCCTCGTTCTGCAGCGACGTGGTGTCACCGAGTGCAGTGTTTTCGAACAGCTGGGTCAGGAGCCGCCGCATGATCTTGCCGGACCGGGTCTTGGGGACATCATCGACAACGACGACGGCGGCCGGTTTCGCGATCGGTCCGATCACGGCTGCTACGTGGTCCCGCAGCACCCGGCCCACGTCCTCCCCGGCAGCGGGATTTGTGCCCGCCGAGGGGGACAGGACCACGAACGCGGCGATGGCGTGTCCGGTCCGCGGGTCGGATACCGGGCAGACTCCTGCCTCGACCACCCACGGGTGGGCCACCAGGGCCGATTCAATCTCGATAGTCGACAGCCGGTGACCGGACACATTGAGCACGTCATCCACCCGCCCGAGGATCCAGGTGTCGCCGTCGTCGTCGTACCTCGCGCCGTCTCCGGCGAGGAACCAGCCCTGCGCAGCGAACTTCCGCCAGTAGGAGTCGAGGTAGCGCTGCGGGTCACCCCACACGGTCCGGGCCATCGCCGGGCCGGTGCGGTCCACCACGATCAGGCCCTGCTCACCGACGGGCACGGGGTGGCCGGCGTCGTCGACAATCCTGGTGCTGACTCCAGGGAGGGCGCGAGAGGCGCAACCCGGTTTGAACGAAGCGTCGGTCGGACGCGGGGAGAGGATGGTGGCGCCGGTCTCGGACTGCCACCAGGTGTCCACGACTGGTGCGGTGCCCGCTCCGAGGTGTTCCCTGAACCAGCGCCACGCTTCGGGGTTGGTGGCTTCGCCGACCGTGCCGAGCAACCGGATCGAGGACAGGTCGTAGCTGGCTGGGGCGCCGTCCGGGAACCAGCCCATCAGGGACCGGATCAGTGTGGGTGCCGTGTAGTAGCTGGTCACGCCGTAACGTTCGATGATCTCGAAGTGCCGGCCCGGGTGTGGAGTGTTGGGAGTGCCCTCGAAGATCACCTGGGTGGCGCCGTTGGAGAGTGGTCCGTAAATCTCATAGGTGTGGGCGGTGACCCAGGCCAGGTCGGCGGTGCACCAGTGGACATCACGCTCCCGCAACTCGGGGTCGGGATGGCTGAACAGGTACTCGAAACTCCAGGACGCCTGGGTGAGGTAGCCGCCGGACGTGTGGACCAGGCCCTTGGGCTTTCCTGTGGTCCCGGAGGTGTACATGATGAACAGGGGTGTCTCGGCGTCGAACGCCTCAGGGGTGTGCTCCGGGGAGGCGGAGTCGACCACGTCGTGCCACCACACGTCGCGCCCCTCGGTCCACTCGACGTCGTCGCCGGTGCGGCGGATCACCAGGACATGTTCGATGGTGTCTGATCCGGCCACGGCCTGGTCGGCGTTGGCCTTCACGGGTACAGCAGCCCCGCGACGGTACTGCCCGTCGGTGGTCACCAGGAGCTTGGCGCCGGTGTCCTCGACCCGGAACCGGAGCGCCTCGGCCGAAAAGCCGCCGAACACCAGCGAGTGGACCGCCCCGATCCGGGCGCACGCCAGGGTGATCACCACAGTTTCCACGAGAACCGGAAGATAGATCACCACCCGGTCGCCCTTGCCTATCCCCAGTGCGAGCAACGCGTTGGCGGCCCGCGACACCTCGTCCTGCAGGTCCGCGTAGGTGACGGTGCGCCGGTCGCCGGGTTCGCCCTCGAAGTGCAGGGCCACTTTGGCCCCCAATCCGGCTCTGACCTGCCGGTCCACACAGTTGTGGGCCACATTCAGGCGGCCACCAGCAAACCATTCGATCACCGGAACTGTCAGTTCGACGTCGTCACCGTCATCGTTCCCACCGGCAATACGCCCGGGAACCGGGCGGGCCGGAGCGAAGCTGTGCACGGTCGACCATTCGGTGGCCCAGTCGAGCCGGCGTGCCTGCCGGTCCCAGAAGTTCAGATGCTCTGCCTCGGTGAGCGGGTCGGCGTCCTGCAGGCTTACGCCCATCGTCGTACCGCCCACTTCTCGGCGATCCCCAGCAGGGCGTCGGTGGTCTTGCCGATGATGGCCAACAGGATGATGGCCAGGAAGATTCTGTCCACCCGTCCATTGTTCTGTGAATCGCTGAGCAGATAGCCGAGCCCCAGGGAAGAGGCAATCAGTTCCGCGGCGACCAGAAACAGCCACGCCTGGGCGAGGCCCAGACGCAGGCCCGAGAAGACGGCGGGGATCACGGCCGGGAGCTGCACAGTGGTCAGCAGCTTGAAGCCGCTGAGCCCGAACGCCCGGCCAGCTTCGACCAGGTTCCGGTCCACGTGGCGTAGCGCAATGTAGACGGTGGTGAACACGGGGAAGAAGGCGCCGATGAGGATCAGGGTGATCTTCGAATCTTCACCAATTTTCATCCACAGGATCAGCAGGGGCACCCAGGCCAGCGACGGGACGGCACGCAACGCCCCGATGGTCGGGGCCAACAGGGCATCGGCGATCCGGGACAACCCCACCAGTGAACCAATCACCAGTCCCAGGGCCGCACCGAAGGTGAAGCCCAGCAGTACCCGCTGTGTGGAAATCCCGATGTGCGTCCACAATTCACCACGTTGGATCAGTTCCACGGCGGCGTTGAAGACCGCCGCGGGTGGCGGGACCTGCACGGAGCTGAACAGGCCGGTGACCGAGTTCAGCTGCCAGACGGTGATGATCAGTGATGGCAGGATCAGCCCGAGGAGCAGACGCACCCAGCCACGCCGCAGCGGGCCGGTCTGGGACCATCCATGTGCCGGCCCACCCCGTTCGGGCGGCGGCTGGGTGGCGTCTGCCGTTGTCACGGTGGAGCCTGAGGCCTCTAAACCGGCCTTGCTCACTGCCGTAACACTGTTCCCGGTCACGTACGGGTTCCCCTGATGGGTCATGAGGAGGCCTCAATCGCCGCGGGGTCCGCATTGCGCACCAGGGAGTCATCAAAGAGGGTGTCCAGCGCTTCATCGACCTGTTCCTGGCTGGAGACGTCACCGGATTCGACGAATACCGGCCCGATCTTCTCCAGCACGGCGCGCTGTGCGTCCCCCGGGGCGGGGTCGACGCTCAGGTTGGTGCGGTCGATGATGACGGCGTTGGCGATCTCGACGTCGATCCCCGCCACTTCGGCGAGGATTTCCGCCGTCTCTTCGGGGTTCTCGATAGCCCATTCGCGGGCTTTCTCGTAGGCATTCACTACGGTCTGGGCCAGTTCGGGGGACTCCTCAAGGAACTCCTCCGTGGCGTTGAGGAACCCGTAGGTGTTGAAGTCGATGTCCCTGAAGAAGAGGGTGGCGCCGTCCTGCTCGGCGGACGCCATGATCGGGTCGAGTCCGGACCACGCATCGACCGATCCGTTGGCCAGCGCGGCGCGGCCATCGGCGTGCTGCAGGTTCTGCACCGTCACCTCGGAGGGATCGACCCCGCCAGCCTCGAGCGCCTGCAACAGGAAGAAGTACGGGTCCGTTCCCTTGGTGGCGGCGATCGACTTGCCGCGCAGGTCGCTGATTTCCTCGATACCCGAATCCGCGTTGGTGACCAGGGCGGCCCATTCCGGCTGGGAGTAGATGTCGATCGTCTTGATGGGTGAGCCGTTGGAGCGGGCGAGCAGAGCGGCCGATCCGGCGGTGGACCCGACGTCGATCGCCCCGGCACGTAGCGCCTCATTGGCCTTATTGGACCCGGCGGACTGGATCCAGTTGACGGTGACGTTCTCCTCCGCCAGCTCATCCTCTAGCCAGCCCTGTTCCTTGATGACCAGCGACAGAGGATTGTAGGTGGCGAAGTCGATGTTCAGCTCGCCGCCCGCCGGACCGGCGGTTCCGACGGCGTCCTCACCAGCCATGCACCCGGTCAGGGCGAAGGAGGCGACGACGGCGAGGGAGGCTGCGCCCAGTGCGCTGCGGCGGGGGAGGTGAGATGGCTGGCGGTTCATGGTGGTCCTTTGGTGAGACAAGTCCTGGGGGACGGGGTGGATGGGACTGTAAACAGATCGGTAATTCTGGGTGCGGCACGGGTGCCGGGGGTGCGCGAAACGGCGGCGCCGGGAGGCCGGGGGCCGCAGAGGAAAGCCAGGAAGGCGCGGCCTAGTGGCCGGTCACTCCGAGGGAGGCCAGCAGGGAGCTGCGCATTCGGCCGAGGTCAGCCGAGTTGCGGTCGCGGGGTCGGTCTCCCGGTACCGTGAGGACCTCGGTGATAGTGGCACCGGGTTGATCCCCGTCGGAACCCAGGACGACAATCCGGTCGGCCAGTTGCAGCGCCTCATCGACGTCGTGGGTGACCAGCAATACCGTGGTCGGCTGGGCCTTATGGATGTCGAGCAGGAGGTCCTGCATCTTGATCCGGGTGAGAGCGTCCAGGGCGCCGAACGGTTCGTCGAGGAGGAGGACCCCTGGGTTACGGGCCAGCGCCCGGGCCAGGGAGGCCCGCTGAGCCATTCCGCCGGAGACTTCCCGCGGGCGGTGCTTGGCGAACTGGTCGAGCTCCACCAGCTGCAGGAGCTCGGCGACTTTGGCCTTGCCCTCGCTGGCGCTCGATGCTTTGGGTAGACCGATCGCCACATTGGCCTGAAGGGTGTGCCATGGCAGCAGGCGTGGCTCCTGGAAAGCGACCGCGCAGCGTTCGTCAATGCCGCGGACCTCGGTACCGTCGATCACCACTGAACCGGCGTTGAGGGCGTCCAGGCCTGCTGCGGCCCGCAGGAGGGTGGATTTCCCGCACCCGCTGGGCCCGAGAATGGCAAGGACTTCCCCCGCTGCGACGTCGAAGTTGATGTCCCGGAGGACGGTGCGCCGGTCAGCGGGGGGTCCGAAACTGCGGCCGAGGCCGGTGAACCTCACGTTGAGCGCCTGCTTGGCGGACACGGCGGAACGGGACTTAGGTGTTGCCAGAACGGTCATAGGATTAACTCCATCGATCCTGGCGGTAGCACCCTAATGTCACCGGATTACTTCTGCACTGCTGCTCTGCAAAAGGTCAGCCGGATGGCCAGGGTTGCTGCGGCTTCATCGATCCAGGTCTCTCGGCCGCTCGGGATGGTCAAGCACCACTAAACTCCTGTGCAGGGGTTCACCGCAAGTGTTGACGTAACATTCCGACTGATTGGCAGGCTAGTTCCGCCCGGCGGCGGCCCGCTGCCACCGGTTGATGTCTTCCAGTGCCCGGTCCACGGGGGTGTGCATGGAACAGACGGCCAATCCGCGCCAAACATTCGTTGCGAGTCCCCGGATTCCCCAGGACCGGACCGGCAGACGCTCGGCGGCTGGCATGCTCATCCTGCCGATGTAGGCAAACAGGGCTATCGTGCTGCCGACAATAATGAGAAGGGCCATCAGTGATCTCCCGGTTCCAGCATGTTGCGGTATCCGGTGCTGGGAAGGTAGTCCCCGGCCCAGGGTGCCTCTGACCGGACGGTTGGCGCGTGTCCGGCGCCGTCCCGTAGCACGGCCCGGAAGACCTGTACTGCGGCACCGAATACTGCTATCAAAGCGAGGGCTGCAATTAGTTCCATACCTCGATGGTCTGCCGATTGAACCGAAGAAAACAGTGGCTGAAAAGACCCTAATCGATAATTTTCTGCCATACTGGATGCATGCTGAAGAACGTGGCAGCGGTGGTCCTTCCAGGGGTGACACCCTTCGAGTTTGGCGTGGTGTGCGAGGTCTTCGGCGAAGACCGCACCGCTGACGGCGTGCCACCCTTTGACTTTCGAATCTGTGCCGAATCCCCTGGAATGGTGCCGACCAGCCTCGGCTTCGCCATGGAGGTTGGGGAAGGCCTCGGCCCGGTCGAAGTAGCGGATCTGGTGGTGGTCTGTCCGTACGACGGCGGTTCGCCCGTTCCGCCGGCCGTCATCAGCGCGCTGCGGCAGGCAAACGAAAGAGGCGCCTGGATCCTGTCGGTCTGCAGTGGTGCCTTCCTCCTGGCGGAGGCGGGCCTGCTCGACGGGCGGCGTGCAGCGACCCACTGGAAGCACTCCCAAAGACTCGCCCAGAGCTATCCGGACGTGATCGTCGATGAGGATGTGCTCTACGTCCATGACGGCAACATCATCACCAGCGCCGGATCAGCCGCCGGGGTGGATGCGTGTCTGCACCTGGTGCGTACCGAGTTGGGCAGCAAGGCCGCCAATACGATTGCCCGGGGAATGGTGGTCCCGCCCCACCGTGACGGTGGACAGGCGCAGTATATCGAGCGGCCCTTCCCGGCCGTCAGGTCCGACACGATGGAGCACCTGTTGGTCTGGCTGGCCGATCACCTGGAACAGGACTTACCTGTGAGCGCGCTCGCCGCCCGAATGCACATGTCGGAGCGCACCTTCGCCCGGAGATTCCGGGCCGAAACGGGTGCCACTCCTGCTGCCTGGGTAAATTCCCAACGGCTATTGCGCGCACAGGCGCTCCTGGAGGATACCGAGTTGAGCATTGACGCCGTGGCCACCAAATCCGGGTTCGGGCAGTCGGTCCTGTTGCGCCACCATTTCCACCGGGCCCTGGGGATCAGCCCTGCGGGTTACCGCAGAACCTTCAGAGGCAAGCGCGTCCCTCAGGCAGCCGTCTCAACCTCAGCCCGACAGATTACAGCGAAAGGCAAAACACCGTGACCCACACCAACGATCCCCAAGTGGTCCGCGAACTCCTCACTACGCCCGGCCGGTGGGCGGTGGTGGGGCTCTCCAACAACCCCCGGCGGGCAGCGGTCGGCGTCTCCCGGTTCCTGATTGACCACCTCGGAATGGAAGTGATCCCGGTCAGCCTCAAGGGCGACGACGTGCATGGCCGCAAGGGGTACCAGCGGCTTGCAGACATCCCCGGAGCGATCGACGTCGTCGACTGTTTTGTGAACTCGTCAAAGGTCGGAGCGGTGGTGGATCAAGCCATCGAGGTGGGTGCGAAGGCCGTGTGGCTGCAGCTCGGGGTCATCGACGAGGCGGCGGCGGAACGGGCCAAGGCGGCAGGACTCGACGTCGTCATGAATACCTGCCCGGCCATCGAGGCGCCGGGGCTGGGGCTCTAACTGATGCGGTGGTCCCGCTACATCCTCTGGTAGCGGGACCTGATCACCATGAACACGCCGTAAGCAATCAGGCCCAGCGCCACGGCGCCGAGGATCCAGGCGCCGTACGGCTGATCCTGCAGGGACTTCAGCGCGCCATCCAGGCCGGTCGATTCTTCAGGATTGTTGTTGATGGTCGCGACAATGAAGAGCAATCCCAGGACAAGCAGTGCCACGCCCTTGGCCACATACCCCGCCATTCCCAGGCGGACGATCGCCTGTCCGGCGCCCTTGCCCGGCAGGCTCCTCAGGTTCTCCTTGAATTTTTTGGTGACCCCGCTGTAAACGAAGTAGCCGCCCACCACCATGACCCCGGCACCGACCGCCATCAGCAGGACCGAACCTGCTGGGTTGGACATGAGGCTGGCGCTGACGCTCTGGGTGCTCTCGCTGCTGTCGCTGCTGCCGCCGGCCGCGTACCTGGCGAAGGTCCCGCCGATCACGCCGTAGGTCACCGCCTTGCCGCCGTTCTTGGCGCGGAACTTCAGCTTGTCGGAATCCTTCAGACCGCGTGCGCCAAAAAATACCTCGCTAAGCATGAACAGTGCCAGGGCGATGGACCCGATGGCACACGCCCACAGGAGGAGCGATCCGCCGGGGCCTTCACCCAGGGCGCTGATCGCTCCGCTCTGGTCGGCGCTCCCCGAGCCACCCATTGCCACCCGAAGAGCGATGACGCCGATCAGGATGTGCAGGAGCCCTGCGGCGATGTAGCCGGCCCTGGCCAGGACCTCAAAGGTTTTGGAGTCCGAGACGTCTTCCGCGGTGTCCTTCGCCTTGCCGGCCTGGCGTTTTGCCTCGCCCATGGTGTGCTCCTGCGGTTGGTTTTCTCCTATCCTGCCATTGATTGCCGGTACGCTCAGCGAATGGACGCCGATGAGCTGCGACAGTTTTGCCTGGGCCTACCAGGAACCTTCGAGGACTTTCCGTTTGGACCGGTCGTCTCGGTGTTCAAAGTCTCCGCGGCGGGCGGTACCGCGAAAATGTTTGCGTTGTCTGACCTGTCGGATCCCGACCTGTCGGTCAGCCTCAAATGTGAGCCCCTGATCGCTGAAGCGCTGAGGGCGGCGCATCCCGAGATCGTGGGCGCCTACCACCTGAACAAGACCCACTGGAATGGCGTCTCGTGCACCGGTGAGCTGTCGGCCGTGATGATCCGCGAGATGATTGAGGATTCGTACGACCTGGTGGTGGCATCCCTGCCGCTACGGGACCGCATAATGCTCGGCTGGAGCAGATGGGCAGCAGATGACGACTCCTGATTTCACCTATGAACCCCAGGGCCTGAGCCAACGCGGAGAGTCACCTGCCGGCTACCGCACGGTCAGCCGGCGGGTCCGGGTCGGGAACGGACATGCCGCCTACGCCCGGCTCGCCGAGGGGATCCTGTCCTGGGAACTGCACAGGGGGGCCGGGTTGAGGGTCTCCCCGGGGCAGGGCCGGGCCGTCGTCGGCCGTGAGGTGGTGCCAGCGTTTGGGATCGGTCCGGTGCGGTTGCCCGCTCCGTGCCGCGTGGTGTGGGTCGAGGATCCGGTCGACAACGACAACGACGGCGGACCGCAGCGCGCCGGGTTTGGGTACGGCACGCTGCCGGGTCACCCGGAACGGGGTGAGGAGGCGTTCATCGCCGTACTCGACTCGGATGGTGCAGTCTATTTCGAGGTGTTTGCCTTCAGCCGGCATGCCAACTGGTTCTTCACGCTCGGCGCCCCGGTGGCCCGCTTCTTCCAGGAGCTGGTCACCCGCCGGTACCTGTCCACGGCGCAGCGCCTCGCCGGTTAGTTCCTCACCCTGAAGGTGCCGGCCCGTGCAGGTTTCCCCACCTTCTGACCCCAACTCCGCGTGTCGCAGTGCAACACGCGGAGTTTCTGGGGATTCCGGACGACAAGGTGGGGAAACCTGCACGGTCACCCGGCCGGGTTAGGCGAAGTGCTCCGGCAGGGTCGCCTCGTGGGCTTTCCGTAGTTCCTCCAGCGGCAGGGTGAAGTGGCCCTGCACGTCCAGGGCGCCGTTCTCTACGTCAACCACACCGATCCGCAGGTGCGGGTAGTTGCGCGCCGTGCACATGTCGTTGAACCGCACCTCTTCGGAGCGGGCGACGCTGACGACGGCGCGACCCTGGCTCTCGGAGAACAGGGCAGTGAACGGGTCGATCCCGTCGCGCTCGCACAGTTCATCGATCCCAATCCGCGCGCCGACGCCGAAGCGCAGCGCCGCCTCGGAGAGTGCAGCCGCGAGGCCACCCTCGGAGAGGTCGTGGGCGGCGTCGATCATGCCGTCCCGGGATGCATTGATCAGGATCGCGGCCAGGGTCTTCTCGGCGGTCAGGTCGGCGGCCGGTGGCTGCCCACCAAGGTGCCCGCGCAGGTTGGCCCACTCCGAGCCGTCCAGCTCGTCCCGGGTGGTGCCCAGCAGGTAGATGGCTTGTCCGTCGTCGCGCCAGCCCGAGGGGGTGCGGCGGGCGACGTCGTCGAACACGCCGAGCACACCGACCACGGGGGTCGGGTGGATGGGCACACCACCCGTCTGGTTGTACAGCGACACGTTGCCGCCGGTAACCGGGACGCCGAGCTCCTGGCAGGCGTCGGCCAGGCCACGCACGGTCTCGGCGAACTGCCACATCACCTCGGGGTCCTCGGGGGAGCCGAAGTTCAGGCAATCGGTGACTGCCAGCGGCTTCGCGCCGGTGGTGGCAACGTTGCGGTAGGCCTCGGCGAGGGCCAGCCGGGCACCCTCGTAGGGGTTGAGGTAGGAGTAGCGGCCATTCGCGTCAGTGGAGATGGCAACGCCGAGACCGGTTTCCTCATCCACGCGGACCACGCCAGCGTCGTCGGGCATGGCGAGGGCGGTGTTGCCCTGCACAAACCTGTCGTACTGGTTGGTGATCCAGTCCTTGGAGCACATGTTCGGCGAAGCCATTAGCTCAAGGACAGCGGCGCGGAGGGCGTTGCCGTCGGCTGGCCGGTCGCCGTCGAAGGTGTTCTCCTGCAGAGCGTCGAGCCACTCGGGACGGTGGAACGGCCGGTGGTAGACGGGTCCGTCGTGTGCGACGGTGCGAGGGTCGACGTCGACAATCTTCTCGCCGTCCCACTCGATGATGAGCCGGCCCGTGTCGGTGACCTCACCCAGCCACGAGTATTCGACGTTCCACTTGTCCATAATCGCTTCGAACGCGGCGGCGTTGGCCGGGGTGACCACGGCCATCATGCGTTCCTGCGACTCGGACATCAGGATCTCGCCGGGGGTCAGCGACGGATCGCGGAGCAGCACGTCGGTCAGCTCGACGTGCATGCCGCCGTCGCCGTTGGACGCCAGCTCGGAGGTGGCGCAGGAGATTCCGGCGGCACCCAGGTCCTGGATACCTTCCACGACCGAGGCCTTGAACAGCTCGAGGCAGCACTCAATGAGGACCTTCTCGGCAAACGGATCGCCCACCTGGACGGCGGGACGCTTGGACGGCTTGTCGGCGTCGAAGGACTCGGAGGCCAGCACCGAGGCGCCGCCAATGCCGTCGCCACCGGTGCGGGCTCCGAAGAGCACCACCTTGTTGCCGACGCCGGAGGCGTTGGCAAGGCGGATGTCCTCGTGGCGCAGGACGCCGACGGCGAGTGCGTTGACCAGCGGGTTGCCCTGGTAGACGGAGTCGAACACCACTTCGCCGCCGATGTTGGGAAGGCCCAGCGAGTTGCCGTAGCCGCCGATGCCGGAGACGATCCCGTGCACCAGCCGCGGGGTGTCCGGGTGGTCGATGGCGCCGAAGCGGAGCGGATCCATGATCGCCACCGGGCGGGCGCCCATCGAGATGATGTCGCGGACGATGCCGCCGACGCCGGTCGCAGCGCCCTGGTACGGTTCCACGAAGGAGGGGTGGTTGTGGGACTCCACCTTGAACGTGACCGCCCAGCCGTCCCCGATGTCGACGACGCCGGCATTTTCGCCGATGCCCACCAGAAGGTGTTCCTTCATGGCGTCGGTGACTTTGTCGCCGAACTGCGCCAGGTGCACCTTCGAGGACTTGTAGGAGCAGTGTTCGCTCCACATCACCGAGTACATGGCCAACTCGGCGGCGGTAGGGCGGCGTCCCAGGATCTCGACGACCCGGTCGAACTCGTTTTCCTTCAGGCCGAGGGCGGCCCAGGGCAGTTCGACGTCGGGGGTCTCAGCGGCGTTGGCCACGGTGTCGATGTTGAACTTGCGGGCCTCGGTGGGCGCGGAGGAGCTATTGATCGTCACTTACTTAACCAGCTTCTTCAGTACAGAGGTGAATATTCCGAGCCCGTCGGTGCCGCCGCGGACACCGACTAACCCTGCGGCGGAGGAATCCGGGCCAAAACCCGCCTCGACCGCGTGCTCGGGGTGCGGCATCAGGCCCACCACGTTGCCTGCGGCGTTGGAGATTCCGGCAATGTCGCGGCGTGATCCGTTGGGGTTGGCGCCGACGTAGCGGAATACCACCCGGCCCTCACCCTCCAACTCGTCGAGGGTGCGCTCGTCGGCGACGAACTGTCCATCCTGGTTCTTCAGGGGGACCACAATCTCGTCTCCGGCGGCGTAGGAGGCGGTCCACGCCGTGTCGGCGTTCTCCACCCGGAGGCGCTGGTCACGGCACAGGAAGTGCAGGTGGTTGTTCTTGATCATCGAACCGGGCAACAGGTGGGCTTCGGTGAGGACCTGGAACCCGTTGCAGATGCCCAGGACGGGCAACGCCCGCTCGCCGCCGGACGCGGCAGCGGTGATCTGCTCCATCAGCGGCGCGAAACGCGAGATGGCGCCGGCGCGCAGGTAATCGCCATAGGAGAACCCACCGGGGACGACGACGGCGTCCACATCCTGCAGGTCGTGGTCCCCGTGCCAGAGGGGAACGGCGGTGCCGCCGGCGAGGCGGACTGCCCGTGCGGCGTCGCGGTCATCGAGCGAGCCCGGGAAGGTGACAATGCCGACCCGGACGGAGTCCAGGGCCGGAGCATCGAACGGTGCGTCGGTTTCCAGGGTCACTGCTGGCCCTCGGCGGTGTCGTCGGCGAGGACCTCCACACGGGTGACGTCCTCAATGACCGGGTTCGACAGCAGGGTGCTGGCAGCGGTTCGTGCCTGTTCCAGCAATTCTTCGGTGACCTCCCCGTCAACGGTGAGTTCGAAACGCTTGCCCTGCCGGACTCCGGAGAAACCGGTAAAGCCCAGCCGGGGCAGTGCGCCGGCAATGGCCTTGCCCTGCGGGTCAAGGATCTCGGGTTTGGGCATGACGTCGACAACTATCCGGGGCATCCGGTAACTCCTGGGCTCAAGGTGCGTTAAATGCAGTGGCTTCGGAGGTGCCGTCTCACGCTGAGAAGAGTGGTGAATCCAGCGCTCCGCGAGCTTGCGCTTCCAGTCTAACGGCGATCGCCCGTCACCCGTCATTCGCCGGCACCAGGGCGTGCGGCGCCCCGTTGCTACCGGGCTGCCACCGGACTGTTACTGGACTGTTACTGGACGCCGCCGGAGGTTCCGAGCAGCGGCTCGAACATGGCCCACCGGTCGATGGAGCACCCATTGTCACGGGAGAAGGAGGCGTCCACCGCATTCCCGTTAAGGGTGCCGGTCACGACTGCGGTCTCCGGCCCGCCGTACAGCTGGGTGCACATTGCCCCGGCAGCAGGCTCGTCCATGATCAGGTCACCGTTCGTCGCCAGCACGTCGCAGGCAGCCGACGGATCCGGGAGGGCAGAGTCCCCGACCGGCTCGCCAGCCTCGCACGCGAGTTCGTAGGTGACCGGTTCGGCGCCCTCCCCGGCGGTAAGGACGATCGAGAGTTGGGCATCGGCGGCAGCATTACCAGTGGCTGTGTCCGAGGGATCCGGCGTGGGCTGGCCGGAGGGGGCGGGCGTTTCGCTTTGGGTGGTGGCGGTCGGGGAACCGGTCGCGGTGCCCGGTGCCGTGCCGCCGCTCTCCGCGCCACACCCGGCGAGCACCAGCAGTACCAGGCCGGAACCCACCAGGAAACTGCTGCGTGAGAGCTGTCGACGTGTCAGGCGGTCGCTGATCATTGAAACTCCTTCACCAGCCGACGGCGACGCTGCCGCGGCTATCGGATGCTGCTCTGAAACTGGAAGCGTTCCTTCACCTAGCTCAACGCTGACTCGTTTGTTGCCAGTTCCACGTTTTCCAAAGCGGTACCCAATCGTTGCCGAAGCACCTGGGACTCTTCGGAAAAACCGCGCTGGAGCCGGGCGTACTCGGCACGTCCCTCAGGCGTTTCAATACGGATCGGCGCGTACCCCCAGGCTCCCAGGTCATACGGCGAAGCTCGCATGTCCATCGCACGGATCCGCCAGGCCAGTTCAAAGCAGTCCATCACCAGGTCGCTGGGAAGCAGGGGAGTGAGCTTGTACGCCCACTTGTACAGGTCCATGTTGGCGTGAAGGCAGCCGGGCTGTTCCAGGTCGCGCTGCGTCTCGCGGGTGGGCTGAAGCGTATTGAGGGGTGTCGCCTGCGGGGTGTAGAAGCGGAACGCATCGAAGTGGGTGCACGTGATTCTGCTGTCCTCCACCAGCTGGTCGGTACCAGCAGCACCCAGCCTCAGTTCAAGGTACTCATGGCGGATGCCGTTCATCTGCGACCGGTAGGCCATGGCCCACTCGTGCAACCCAAAGCAACCGAGCTGGGCCCGCCTGGCCTGGGTGCGACGGACGATGATCGCAGCGAAGTCCAGCGCCTCGGCCCGGTCTCGTCGGAACCCCTCGACATCCCCGGTGACGGCGTCGACGTCGTCGGGCAGGGCGAGGGCTGAGCGCTCCGCGGAAGTGATCAGTCGGTAGTGCTTCCAGCTGGCCCGCTCGGCGGCCTCGGGTCCGATCAGGACGACGCCGGCGCCCGGGTGCCAGCGTGCCAGCGGGCCCGGTTTCTGGGTGTAGTAGGTGAACAGGAAGTCCTCCACCGGGTGCTTCTTCCCCGCCGCGCGCCGCTCCAGGTAGGGCCGGGCAAACGGCTCCACCCGGTCCCGGTGTGCTGCCGCGGCAGCCAGCCAGTCCCCACGCTGGAGCACCGTCAAGGTGGGAGCGCGGGTGGGCGCCGTCGCGCTGATGGGTGGACTGATCACCCACCCAGTGTCTCACCGCGGCCTCGCATGGGTCCAAGGAGGCCACAGGAAGTGGGACGCGCTCCCGGGGGATCAATCGGGAGGACAATGGGAAGGACGGCACCACTTTGCCGATCAGGACGCGTGGAAGGAACGAGATGGCTAAGCCAAGTTTTGTGCAACGGTTCATGAAGGCGACCGGCCGCGCGCGGGCCGTTTTCGGTCCCGCGCAGAGCAGCTCGCTGGATCATCCGATGACCCGCGAGAACCAGGCGTTGCTGAAGGACCGGGAAGCTGACGCGTCGCGGTGGGAAACGGTGAAGCGCCCCGACGGCAGCACCTACATCGTGCCGAAGAGCTAGCCGGCCGCCGCAGGACCGCTGAGGCGTGGGGCCCCGTCACCCGTGAGGCGGGCTGCCTCCACCGATCGTCCAGAGACCGCGAGGAGCAGGTCGATACCGTCGGCCTCGACGGTGTCCCCCTCGCCCCACCAGGCGCCGGTGTCCCGATTAACCAGCCGAAGGTTCTGGACACGTTCCCGCCCTCCGCCGTAGGAGACACTGGTTTTCAGCTGGTAGGCGAGGGCGGTGGCGACAGCGTCGTGAGGATACGTTGCCGAGATGCCGAGGGGGCGGCGGATATCTTCACCGTGCACGAAGGCTTCGACCAGCCGGGTCGCCAGGTTCGCTGGCGGTGTCCGGGTGAGTGGTGCGTCGCGGCGGAGCGCCGCCAGCGTGTCCCTCGGGTCGGAGTGTTTAGCCCGGGCGATGCCGATCTCATTCAGCCGGTCAAAGTCCATTCTCGCCGCCAGCAGGCCCCTGATGAAGGACGCCCGTCCGGTGCGGGCTGTATCCACCAGGTGTGCCAGGACGTCGTGGACATCCCAGCCCGGACAAAGCGACGGGGTCAGCCATTTGGTGCCACTCACCAACGACAGGTCCTCGGCCAGTTGATGCCTCTCGGCGTGGACTGTCGGCCAGATGTCCGCCGCTGAGTTCCGCATGGGTGATCCTTTGGGTGGGTGCCGTTGTCCGTCCTCCCGATTCTGGCGCATTCGGGCCGGGAAGTGAAAGAAGGACCCCGCCAGCGGCGGCGCCTTTTCCGTGTTCCGGCAGTAAAATTATCCCCAGGCGCATCGCATAGGAAGAAGGCGGTTCGAATGAGTAATCCCACGAAGCGGTCCCCCCGGAAGTGGCTGAAAAACCCGGCCAAGGTGTTCATGGGTCCCGCGGAACGCAGTGATCCCACCCTCCCGGTAGTTCACCGGCACGACGAGTTTGAGCAGGCCTCGGAGGCCGACCTTGCCGGCTTTGAGGTGGAGGAGGATTCTGAGGGGCATCACTACGCGGTGCGGAAAGAGCACCCGCCGGTCCGCCCGCCGGAGCCCCCGATGAAATACACGGACTACACCGGCAAGAAGGTCCTACACACCGAGGACTAGCGCCCGGTCCCCGCATGGACCGTGGCTACCGACTCGCCGTCGAGGTCAAACGCGGCGTGCACCGCACGGACTGCGCGGTCCAGCAGGTCCGCGTCGGTCACCACCGAGATGCGGATCTCTGACGTCGAGATCATGTCGATGTTCACTCCCGCATCGGAGAGGGCTTTGAAGAACCGGTAGGAGACGCCCGGGTTGGAGCGCATGCCAGCGCCAATCAGCGAGAGCTTTCCGATCTTTTCGTTGTAGTCGACGCTCTCGTATCCCACCCGTTCCTGCGCGGCCTTCAGCGCGGCCAGGGCATCTGAGCCCTCAACGATCGGCAGGGTAAACGAGATGTCAGTGCGCCCGGAACCGTGAGTCGAAACGTTTTGCACGATCATGTCGATGTTGGAGTGGGCGCCCGCGACGATACCGAAAATCTCGGCGGCCTTGCCCGGGATGTCGGGGACACCCACCACTGTGACCTTCGCTTCCGAACGGTCATGGGCCACGCCCGAGATGATGGGTTGTTCCATGGGATCTCCCTCTTGAATTTTGATCTGGTCGTCAGGGCTGGGAAGCACCCAGGTGCCCACGTGGTCACTGAACGATGAGCGCACGTGCAGCCGAACCCCGAACCGCCGCGCATACTCAACGCTGCGCAGGTGCAGGATCTTCGCACCCGAGGCAGCCATTTCGAGCATCTCCTCGCTGGAGATCTCCTCGATTTTCTTTGCGCTCGGGACGACGCGCGGGTCTGCGGTGTAGACGCCGTCGACGTCGGTGTAGATCTCGCACACGTCAGCGCCCAGTGCCGCGGCGAGGGCAACCGCCGTCGTATCGGAACCGCCCCGCCCGAGTGTGGTGATGTCGTTGCTTTCCCGGCTCATGCCCTGGAACCCGGCGACAATCGCGACGTCGCCGCGGTCGATCGCTGTCCTGATCCGATGGGGTGAAACGGAGATGATGCGGGCACGGCCGTGGATCGCGTCGGTGATCATGCCCGCCTGGCTGCCGGTGAACGATTGGGCCGACGCACCCAGCCCGTGGATCCCCATCGCGAGCAGGGCCATCGAGATGCGTTCGCCAGCGCTCAGGAGCATGTCCATTTCGCGGGGATTCGCGACGGCATCGTTGGAAACCTGGGCAGCAAGGTCGAGGAGCTCATCGGTGCTGTCACCCATAGCCGATACCACCACCACTACCTGGTGGCCGGCGCGCTGGGTCTGGACAACACGTTGCGCGACACGCTTGATTCCGGCGGCATCCCCAACTGAGGAGCCACCAAACTTCTGGACGATCAGGCTCATGCACACGCTCGCTGACGGATGTTGGGGGTTAGCCGTGCGACATCACTGGCGCCTCGGTAGACGGTCCAAGTTTAGCCCCGCGGGTTTTGCGGCAGCCAATTGCGCGTCCGAATGTTCCGCCGATGTCCCCGGGGTGTGACGCAAGTCGCATAGGGTTCAACTATGAACAACGAGTATGGGGGAATCGTTGCCACGGGAATCGCACGGAGCTTCGGCACCGTCGCGGCGATCAGGCATATTGACTTTGCGGCGCCGCCCGGGGAGGTGACGGCACTGATCGGGCCCAACGGGTCGGGTAAAACCACCCTGCTTCTGATCCTGGCATCCCTGCTGGCGCCCGATACGGGAACCTTGACGGTCGGTGGGGTGGACCCCCTGCGAGATGCTGCGGCCGTGAGGCGCACCGTCGGTTGGATGCCGGACACCCTGGGGGTCTGGGAATCCCTGACTGCTACGGAAATCCTGACCACGATGGGCTCCCTCTACGGGATGCCGTCGGACCGGCGCCGGGAGCGGGCCGCCGAGCTGCTGGCCGCGGTCCGGCTGGAGGAGTTCGCTGACAAACCCGCACGGGTGCTCTCCCGGGGGCAACAGCAACGGCTGAGCCTTGCCCGTGCATTGATCCACGATCCGGCGGTGCTACTGCTGGACGAGCCCGCGTCAGGGCTGGACCCGGGATCGAGGGTGGAGCTCCGTGCCACCCTGCGCTCCCTGGCGGACCAGGGGAAGACGGTGGTGGTGTCCAGCCATGTGCTCTCCGAACTGGACGAGATCGCGGATCGTGCAGTGTTCATCAACCGGGGTGAATCGGTCAAGAACCAGACCCTTGATGAGGCCGGCACCCAAATTCGCCGCTACTACATCCAAGCTGACCCGATGGAGCCGCTGGCGGAGGCGCTCACCAGCCACGGCGTGACGTTCGAGGTGCGGGGGGACTCCCGCCGTGCCGAGTATCAGGTGATGATGAGCAGCACCGACCAGGCAGCCTGGCTGCTTCGCACGCTGATCCTGGCCGACGTCGCGATCACCGCCTTCGCTCCAGCTGGCGGCGCCCTCGAAGAAACCTATATGAGCCTTGATACGGACAGACAATGAGCACCTCAACGACTGAGCAGCCGGGCTCAACCGGCGCGTCGACCGACCTCACCCTCTCCTATTGGAACGGGGTGAAAGCAGTGTTCGGCCTTGAAATGCGTCAACGGTTGCGGGCCCGGGCCTGGTACATCATGCTCGTCATCTGGTTCTTCGTCATTGGGCTGGTGTTCCTGTTGGCGTCGGTCACCACCGCGGCCACCGAGGGCTCGGGCGCCATTCTCTTTGACCTGGTGGTGGGATTCGTCCTGTTCTTCGGGTTGCTGGTGGCGCCGGGCCTGTCAGCCAACGCCGTGAACGGTGACCGCGCTGCGGGGACCCTCGCCATCCTGCAGATCACACTCCTCACCCCGGGGCAGATCCTCTGGGGCAAATGGCTGGCCTCCTGGGTGGCGTCGCTGGCCTTCCTCCTGGTCAGCTCACCGTTCATCTTCTGGGCGCTGGCACTGGGTGGGGTGAACCCGGCGGAGGCCTTCACCTCGCTGCTGATGCTCAGCGTGGAATTGGGGATCGTGTCGGCGATCGGCATCGGCATCTCCGCCCTCGCCAACCGGCCGCTGTTCTCGATTGTCACCACCTACATGGTGGTGGCCCTGCTCGGCATCGGCACCCTGATCACCTTTGGACTTAGCTACGCTCTGGTCGACGAGGAGAATGTGGAGGTGACGTACTCCTATCTGGACTACCCACCGGGCACCGACTTTTCTGCACCGATCCCGGCGTCCGTCGAGTTGGAATGCGTCACCCGCACCCAACTCCAGACCGTGCACCACACCGATCGGACCACCTGGCTGCTGGCCGCCAACCCGTTCGTGATCGTGGCCGACTCGGTGCCGTACTCCCGCGGCGGTGACTTCGGGCAGGTGTCCCAACCGGCTAACCCGGACGTGTATGTCCAGCCCGGCATCATGGAAGGCATCAGTGTGGGGGTCCGCCTGTTGCAGGCGGGGCCTGACTACGAGACCACCTGTGAGGAAGCGCAGGGTTTTGGCCGGGACCTACCGGACGAAAGTTTCCCGATCTGGCCTCTCGGTCTCGTACTGCAGTCTGCGCTCGCCGGGGGTCTGCTGTGGTTGGGACGTGGAAAGCTTGCCACCCCGGCCAGACGGCTCGCCCAGGGAACCCGGATCGCCTGAGCGGTTCGCTGGGGTTCATCCCACGAATAGTACTGTTCCGGTGAGCAACCTGGACTGGAGGTGTGAATCTGGACATCCGTGAGCGGAAGGTTGCGCACCGATGTCCAGGTTCCTCACCGGATCAGGAAACGGTCCTGCGTCCTTCGAAGGCCCGGCCGAGCGTCACTTCATCGGCATACTCAAGGTCGCCGCCGACAGGTAGCCCCGAGGCAAGGCGGGTCACTTTGATCCCGATGGTTTTGAGCATCCGGGCGAGGTAGGTCGCGGTTGCCTCCCCCTCCAGATTGGGGTCGGTGGCGATGATAATCTCTTCGATCTTGTCATCGGAGAGCCTGCTGAGTAGTTCGCGGATGCGGAGCTGGTCCGGCCCAATCCCGGCGATGGGGTTGATGGCTCCGCCGAGCACGTGATAGCGACCCCTGAACGATCGGGTGCGTTCAACGGCGATCACATCCTTGGATTCCTCGACAACGCAGATTGCCGTCGGGTCACGGCGTGGGTCACGACAGATGCCGCAGGTGTCCTGCTCGGCGACGTTGCCGCAGACAGTGCAGAATTTGACGCGCTCCTTCACAGTGACGATGGCTGTGACAAGGCGTTTGATATCTTCGCTGTCGCCTTCGAGGATGTAGAACGCCAGTCGTTGCGCGGATTTGGGTCCTACTCCGGGGAGCCGGCCCAGTTCGTCGATGAGCTCCTGGACTGCGCCTTCGTACACTGAACCTTCTTCTGGTTGCTGGTTTGCTGAGGAGGAGAGCTAGGGGCTGTCGACGCCGCGTTCCTCAATCAGCCTGCCATTGAGGATGCGTTCGATTGCCGAACGGCCCACCAGCCCAGACTCTTCGATGGTGACATCGTCGGCGCTGGGCTCGTCCTCAATGTAGGTCAAGTCTACGGCGCCCTTTCGGGGATTTGCCGCTTCCTCTTCCTGCCGTTTTCGCTCGGCTTCATCGAGCAGCCGCTGGTAGCGGCTGAGCGGTTTGGCTGCGGACGGTGCAGCCTCCGGCGACGCGGACGGTGGCCGCTGCGCGGGCGGCGTGGCTTCCGGGCGCTGTCCCGGATCCGCTTGGCGTGGAGGTGCACTGCCCTGCGGCGCGGCGGCGGGCGTTCTGGCAGGTGCCGGCTGAGGCGATTCGGGCGCCCAGGTCTCGGCTTCGGACGGCTCTGGTGTCTGCCAGGCTGTGCTTTCCGGCCCAAGGTCGTACTCATCGGAGGGCGGTTCCACCGAGGCCCACGAATCGTCCGGCTGGGGAGCGGTCCGGGCAGGCCGGGTACCTCCACGCGCCCCCGATCCGTCGCGTGGACCCGGTGCGTTGTGTGCGGCTGGACTCGGGGCGGGGGACTGGTTCCCGGCGGCGGCGGGGCCCGTGTTCCACCGGGTGGTGGGGGCGTGCCCCGCAGTCGTCGACGCTGCGGACGGCCGCCGCGTCGGCTGCACGGTTTCCGGTACGGGTGCAGGGGAGACAGCTGCCGGGGTGGCAGGTGTTGCTGCTGACGGGACCTGGCTTACCGTGGCGGGCTCGGAAGTTGCCGGTGTCACGGTAGCGGGTGACGTGGCCGAGGGGGCTTGCCGCGCCGGGCTGGTCCCGGGTCGTGCCGTCGCCGCAGCGACGGGCGCCGGGTTCGCCGGGGACGCGTCCGGTGAGGTCAGCGGAGCCGTGACCGAGGGTGGCTCGGTTGAACGCGTGTCCGGGGACACCGCTGCGGGTCGCGGGGTCGCGGCGACGGGCTCGACGCGACGCGTTTCGGGCGTTGAGCTGCTGTGTGGCTCCGCCGGCGTCTGCCGACTAGTGGGTACTTTTGGGTTTGGCTCACCCGCTGCCGCCGCGCCGTCGTGCACCACTTCAATGGTGACGTCGAGAGCCAGGATCTTGTGGATGGCCTGCTTCACGTTATCCATGTGGGGGCCGCGCTGGAAGGCGATGGCGTTCCCCTGGGTGGCGAAGGCAAGCACCAGCTGGTTGCCGTTCATGGTGCGTGGCTTGGCGTCGGGGTTGACGTTGAGCCAGGTGGTGCGTTTGATCCTGGCCAGCTCGTCCATGATTTCGGGCCAGGCCCGCCTGATCATCTCCACCTGAGGCGCACCCGCGGTGGTGGGCGCGGGAGCTGGCTCCGCCTGGGCTGGCATCGATGTCTCCGGCGAGGGAGTGGCCGGGCCAGCTGGTGCTGACACTGCGGAAACGGGTGCGGACTCTGTGAAGGTGGACTCGTCGGGCCACGCGGCGTCGTCCGGAACCGGACGCGCCGTGTTCTGGGCCGGGGCGGCGTCGACCGCGTCCGCTGCGGGGGGTGCGATACGCTCCTGGGGCGCTGCGCCAGCATCCGGGGCAGCTGCCGCTGGGGCAACCTGCGCAGAACCAAACTGACCAGAACGAGGCTGGGTAGGAACACCTTTCTCAGGGGTGCCACGCTCGGGAGTGGCCTGATCACCCGTACCACGGCCCTGCCCTTGTGCGGGCGCTGTCGGCGCGACGGGTGCCGCTGCGGGCACGGCGTCGGACCCGG
Organism: Arthrobacter sp. 260; assembly: GCF_013116745.1. Classification (GTDB taxonomy): domain Bacteria; phylum Actinomycetota; class Actinomycetes; order Actinomycetales; family Micrococcaceae; genus Arthrobacter_D. The sequence continues at coordinate 150,028 of NZ_JABFOE010000009.1, read as the reverse complement.
CGTACTGCAGGCGACGCTCAATCCGGTCCACCCTGGCCAGTGTTCCCCGTTCGGTTTCATCGGCGGCTGGCAGCAGGATCCGCGCGCAGAGCAGTTCAAGGTGAAGGCGCGGCGAGGTGGCGCCGGTCATTTCAGTCAGCGCCGTGTTGGTGATGTCAGCGGCGCGGGACAGTTCACCGCGTCCCATCTGGTTGGCCTGGGTCCGCATGCGGTTCAGCTGGTCATCCGGGGTGCCGCGGAGGATCGCGGCGGCACTGTCTGGAACCGCGTTCACGATGATCAGGTCACGGAACCGTTCCAGCAGGTCCTCGACGAACCGGCGGGGGTCGTGTCCGGTCTGGATGACCCGGTCGACGGCGCTGAACACGGTGCCGGCGTCTCCTGCGGCGAAGGCGTCGACGACGTCGTCGAGCAGCGAAGCGTGGGTGTATCCGAGGAGGGACACGGCCAGTTCGTAGTCGAGACCATCGGGGCCGGCGCCGGCCATCAGCTGGTCCAGGACCGATAGGGAATCACGCACTGATCCGCCGCCAGCGCGAATCACCAGCGAGAGGACCCCTGGGGCAACCGGGATTCCTTCCTGGGTGCAGAGCAGATCCAGGTATCCCATCAACGGCTCGGGGGGCACCAGGCGGAACGGGTAGTGGTGGGTGCGGGACCGGATGGTGCCGATCACCTTGTCGGGCTCGGTGGTGGCGAAGATGAACTTGATGTGCTCGGGCGGCTCCTCGACGATCTTCAGGAGCGCGTTGAAGCCCGCCGAGGTGACCATGTGGGCCTCGTCAATAATGAAGATTTTGTAGCGGTCACGGACGGGAGCGAACGTGGCACGCTCGCGGAGATCCCTGGCGTCGTCGACACCACCGTGGCTGGCGGCATCAATCTCGATGACATCGAGGCTGCCGGATCCGCCCCGGGCCAACTCCACGCAACTGTCGCAGACACCGCACGGGACGGGGGTGGGGCCCTGCGCACAGTTCAGGCAGCGGGCGAGAATGCGGGCGGAGGTGGTCTTTCCGCAGCCGCGGGGGCCGGAGAACAGGTAGGCGTGATTGACCCGGCCCTTCTCGATGGCAGCCATGAGGGGCTCGGTGACGTGCTCCTGGCCGATAACATCCGCGAAGGCTTCCGGGCGGTATCGGCGGTAAAGGGCTGTGCTCACAGAAGAACCCTATCGGTTGGTGGTGACGTAGTGCAGTGGCGGAATCAGGACAGCTCGCCGGGTTGGACCACCCAGGCTTCCCGCGGCAACCCTGCGGGATCAAACGCCTCAAGCGCTCCTGCCAGCGTACCCTCAGGGAGGCCCGCCGAGCGAAGGATCAGGTCCCTCACCCGGTCCGGACCCAGACCCTTCCCGGCGAGTGATTCAAGGGTGACGGCACCGTCCCGTTTGGCCAGGCGCTGTCCGTCCTGGTTCAGGGCGAGCGGAACGTGGGCATACCGGGGTGGGGCCAACCCCAGCAGACCCGCCAGATAGGCCTGCCGCGGGGTGGAACTCAACAGGTCATCGCCGCGGACCACCTGGTCGACACCCTGCGCGGCGTCGTCGACGACCACCGCCAGGTTGTAGGCGGGCACCCCGTCGCTGCGAACGATGACGAGGTCATCCACCGGACCGGTGTACGTACCGTGCAGCTGATCCTCGACCGTCCAGCTGGTGACCCCTGATCGCAGCCGCAGTGCCGGCGGGCGGTCGCGCGGCAGGTCCCGGTCCGCCTTCGACAGGGTGCGGCAGGTGCCCGGGTAAGAGCCCGGGAGGGAATGGGGTGCGGAGGCGGCCTCGGCAATGTCGCGGCGGGTGCAGTAGCACTCGTACAGCAGGCCAGCCTCCCGAAGCGAGTCAATCGCCTGCTGGTAGAGGGGGAGACGGTCGCTCTGACGGGTAGGTTCGTGGTCCCAGTCGATCCCGACGGCGGCAAGCTCGGCGAGCTGGGCGGCCTCGGCTCCGGCGCGGGAGCGGTCCAGGTCTTCGATCCTCACCAGGAACTCCCGGGAGGTGCTGCGCGCAAACAGCCAGGCCAGCATGGCGGTGCGGAGGTTTCCCACATGCAGTTCGCCGGAGGGGCTCGGGGCGAAGCGGCCGGCGCCGGGGCTGTTCATCGGTGCTCCTGCTGCGTCAGGGAATGAGAAGACCCCCCATGCACCTGCCAGAGCCCGCTTACCCTTGCTACCTTCCGGTCCTGGGGGAGTTCACAGGGTGACACCACATGAGGGGCCGGGAAATAGTCTACAGGAATCCCGGGACCGGTTTCGAACCGCTGGAATCGTCAGTCATAATGCTGGAAGACAGGCCAGATGGCGGCCCAGGAACCGAGCGGGGAGCGGCAGAGGGCGAGCGGCTGGGCCTGTTCCTCGGAGTCGACGCCCAACCCGTGATCGAGTGACCCCACGTGCTCGCAGGAGGCAAAGTAGGCGGATACCCGCTCCACCTGACCGCCCACGATCACCGCCGTGTCGGCGATTTCGGGCGGTATCCGGTCGAAATACAGCTGGTTGTGGCCGCTGTAGGGGCCGGGGAGGCCCAGGTCCAGGCCGTACCGGGCCACGGCGCCCGCCTCGCCATAATTGCTGGCGATGATCACGGCGCGTTCCCTCTCCCCGGCGGGCAGGGAGAGATAGGCGGAGGCCACCTGCTGCGTGTACTCCGGCCACCCCACCTGATCGGCCGCGAGCTGGTTGAGCGCCGGAATGGGGCTGGCCCCCAGCGTCCGGACGGGCAGGAGCGGGAGCGCGATCACCGCCGACACCACCGCATTTAGTGCGACGGCGCCCGCCAGGGCCGGTCGCAGTTTCCGACCCGACCGGTCAACGTACTCCACCACTGGAATACATCCGGCGGCGAACAACACCGCCAGCAGTCCGAAGGGGTAGTAGACCTGCGACCCGGCCAGAAAGGTCAGCACCAGGAGCACGGGGAGGGCCGCTGCCAGAAACCGGACGGCCCGCCACTGCGGGCGGCGGACCAGCGCCACCACCCCGGCCACCCAGACCAGCACCAGCGGCGGCCCGAGCAGCAGCAGTAGGAATGGCCACATAAGGATTCTCACTTCTCCGGCGTTGTTCCCCGCCAGAGCGGCACCCATGGCCAGCTGCGGCCAACCGTTCGCCGCCTGATAGATCAGGTTGGGTGCGCCAATCGCCAGCGCGATCACCGCGGCCGCGATGACGGCGCGGGAGACCAGCACCCCGCGCGGTCCCACCAGCAACAGGCCGACGACCAGCGAGGCCAGCAACCCGGCCACTAGCAACTTGTTGTACATGCTGAGCCCGACGACGACGCCGGTGAGCAGCCACCAGCGTTTTTCGTCCCGGAGGACGGCCATGATCACCAGCAGGCACACGGCGGGCCAGACCAGCAGGTCGAGTGACGAGGTCAGCATCACGTGCCCCATCAGCAGTGGGGTGGCGGCGAAGGCGTAGGCCCAGGCAGACAGCGTCTGAGCGGCGCGGTCCCCGCCGAGTTCCCTGGTGATGCCAGCGATCACAAGCACCGAGGCGCTCGCCGCCACGGTCGCAGGGATCCGGATAGCCCAGGGTTCGTCGGCCACGACCGAGCTGAAGAACTGCACCAGCAGCGGGGTCAGGGGTGGCTGGTCCACATACCCCCAGGCGGGCTCCAGCATCCGGAAATAGAGTTCGTCCCGGTGAAAACCGTAGGGGGCACTGAAGAGGGTGAGGGCGACGGCGAGGGCTGCCGCCGCTGACCAGACCGGCCCCAGCGCCAACCGGTGCCGGCCCGGACGCGTGTCATCCATGCACAGAGTATGGGGCTCCTGCACTCCCTGGGCCAAGGGCTAGTGAGGGGGTTTCGACAGGGTCACAGGGCCGCGATTCGTTAGATCGTTCCCCAGTGGGTATTCTGGTATCTGCTCCAAACTAGGAGGATTCGCCTAGCGGCCTATGGCGCACGCCTGGAACGCGTGTTGGGTTAACGCCCTCGGGGGTTCAAATCCCCCATCCTCCGCACATGTGAGTTGCACCAAAGAAACACCCCCAGCTTCGGCCGGGGGTGTTTTTTGTTGTTCACCCATCGAGTTTCCCACCGGTGGGCGGCGATCGGTGGGCATGTCTAGACAATCCCACTCATGGCGGGTGTTCGGTGGGAAAAAGCGCAGCCTCACGCCCCTGGCTGGGGCGGATTCGCCTCGATTGGCCCAAACGTCAGATGAACCGAGCTGATCACCGGGACTCTCATTGAGGCGCGGACGGCGTGCACGGGCACGTACGATCTAGGGACCGCATTTACGCACCCGGGGGAACCATGAAAAGTCATTTTGTGCCGTTAGTCGGCATTGCTCTTGTCCTTACCGGTTGTTCGGCCGGAGGATCGGGTGAAGCCGCGCCCATCGACGCGGTCACTGATAGTGCGAGCCCGTCTCAGGAACCAGTACCCACCCAGTCTTCGGCCCCGCCCATCGCGACATCTACATCGCAACCCCCAACGTCTGAACCCGACCCGGCTCCTAGTCCAACCGCAACCCAGGTGCCGCGGCCTACAGCGGCCCCGCCTGCCAGCCCACAAACGTCTGGTCGCGGTAACCTCATCAAACAGGTGGGCGAGCTGGCCGGCATCAGGGACGCAAACGGCGAGTACCTCGTAACGTTTGTTGTCAACGACATTGTTGTCGACATCCCATGCACCGAACAGTTTGCAGAACCTCCAGAGAACGGGCACTTCGTCGCGTTAGATGTCTCAGTCGAGACCAGTCCCAACATGCTCGATTCCGACCTGATTCAGCAATTCAGCATGTCTTCCTATACTTTCCAGGCGATCGGGCCAGACGGGGTTACTTCGAACGCCGGAGCTGACAGTGTGGCTACGCTCTTCTGCCTTGAAGATTCTCTTCTGCTGCCAACGGATATCGGTCCGGGAGAGAAAGCGAATGGTTTGGTGCTGCTTGACGTTGCTAGCCCGTCGGGAATTCTCATTTACCAGGACTTCTGGACTGGCAGCGCATGGGAGTATGCCTACTAAGGACACATCTGCAGATCCGCACTATTAGCGTGGGACGGCGCGGCCTCACGCCCCTGGCTGGGGCGGATTCGCCTCGGCCGCTGTGCCCCGCAGCCGGTCCAGGCGGCGCTTGGCGGCGGCCTCGCTTGGACCTTCGGGGCCGAGCCCTAGCCGTACAACGAACATCACCAGCCGGGTCGCGGTGCGTACCGGGAGGGGAATGGGACCCAGCGAGGGGACACGGAGGCCCAGCAGCTCCCGATGCCTGGGCTCAAGCGTGGCCACCGCGCCGGCAAACAGCACCTGGTACCCGAACCGCTGCGACATCGGCAACGGCGGGCGCTTGATGTAGCGGAGGGCTTCGGTGACCTGTGGGCCGCAGACCAGCTGGTCGTCGAAGGCTGCCAGCTGGGCGGCGAGTTCCGCCGCCGAGCTGGGAGGATCGGTCACGCCCATCAGCCGGCCCGCCTGGGCCCACTCGGCCACATACCCGTCGGCTCCGCCCGGGATCGGCGGACCATACGCCAGATGGGAGGCGAGGAACGCATCGGTGAAGGCCAGGTGCACCCAGCGCAGCAGATCGGGGGAACCCGCGGAGTAGGGCTGGGTAGCCCCCTGGCTGTCGATATAGGTTCCGGTAACCCGCTGGTGCAGGCGCTGCACCCAGGCCGAGCCGCCCTTGGCTGCCTCCGCGGACCCGTACGTGACGGTGAAGATCCACTGGATGGTCCCCGCCAACCGGCCGAGCGGGTCCTCGCGGTACCGGGAGAAGTCGTGGACTCCCGCCATGGCCCCGGGGTGAAGGGCCTGCAGCAGCAGCGCCCGGATCCCGCCGACCAGCGGGGTCATCGAACCGTGCACCGCCCAGGCCGCCGACGACGGCGGAAAGTACCCGACGTCGTCGCCCTCGTCCAGTTTCTCCGCCCAGGACGGAGGCACCTCGGAGTTGCCGGTGAACGTCTTGCGGAGCTGCGTCCGCCAGCTGTCGAGGGAACGGTTGAGCCAGGTGTTCTTCAGTGAGGCCACCCCTCATTATCGCCCAGGCCCATCCGCCGGCTGTTACTGTACGAATGCTTTGCAGACGCCTACCGGGAGTAACCATGCCTTCAACTAATCTTCACTCAATCCCTCTGACCATGAACGACGGCACCGAGAAGTCGTTCGGCGACTTTTCGGGGAAGACGGTCATGGTGGTCAACGTCGCGTCGAAGTGCGGCTACACCCCGCAGTACGGTGGCCTGGAGAACCTGTACCAGAAGTACCGGGACCAGGGATTTGTGGTGGTCGGGGTGCCCTGCAACCAGTTCATGGGCCAGGAGCCCGGCACCGACGAGGACATTCAGGCTTTCTGCTCCACCACCTACGACGTCACGTTCCCGCTGACCAAAAAGGCCGACGTGCGCGGGAAGAACCAGCACCCCCTGTACTCGGAGCTGACCAAGTTCAAGAACGGTGTGCTGCCCGGGCTGGTGAAGTGGAACTTCGAGAAGTTCCTGGTGAACGGTCAGGGCTCGGTGGTGGCGCGCTTCGCTCCCACAGTGGAACCCGAATCGGCCGAGGTGGTCGCAGCCATCGAAGAGACCCTCGCCAAGACTGCCTAACGACCGGTTGGCTCGCCGCTGACGGCCCGCAGGGACTGCACGCAGCCGGCGAGGAAAGCGGCGCCGGCGTCGTCGTTGGTCAACTGCCCCTCGGTGAGCACTGGGTACGGCTTGTCCGGGACGCCGTCGGCCGGGCGGACATCCACGTGAGCGACGTCGTAGCCGTGCTCGTGGAGGTAGTCCGCCATCGCATAGTCGGTACGCGAATCGCCGACGGTCCGCCAGCGGGCCGGGATGGCGGTGCCCAGCAGGCCCAGGGCACGCTCGGCGCCGAGATCCTTCCCCAGCCGGACGGACTCGATGTCGGTGGAGATGATGGTCGGGTCGATCCGGAAGTCGATGTTGTCGTCGCTGTCCGGGGCGTGGTGGGCCAGCCGGCAGACACCCATCCCGAACGAGCGCATCAGGGCCAGCGCGTCGGCGTCGAACCCGGCCTGTTCCGCCAGATAGTCGGTGTTGTCCACCTCGATGTGCTGCTCCACGGACACCATCGCGTACTTGGTCTCATCGAAGAACATGTGGCCCGAGTACTTCTCGGCCACCAAGTCGCGGATCCCTGCGCCGAACTCCCGCGGCAGGGCAAGCGTCTCATCCACGTGCAGTTCCCCCGCCCCGGACTGGTCGAAGCTGAACCAGACGCCACCCTTTTCACAGATGGCGTGGAACACCACACCCTCGGGGATGCCGGCCGCGAGCATGGGGGCCATGACCTCGCTGCGAATGAACGTGTCGGAGCGGCCGGTGTTGAAGATGACCGGCCATCCGGCGGCGGCAAGGGTCAGGAGATCGTCGATGATGGCGGGCCGCACGGTCCGCGACACGGGGCTCGCGACAGGTCCGTCAACATCGAGCAGGAGTCCGGTGGGTCGGTGAGCATCTCTATCGAACATAGGTCAATTCTCCATGTTTTTTACAAGGTGTCGAAGCCAGAATCGTTCGGTGACACGCATTACCCAGATCGATCCACACCGAGTGAGCGGACATCACCAATGACCACATTATTGGGGGACGTTGAGCGACCCATTGTCGAAACAGACGTAATGGTTGACGAAGGCATCACATCCGAGGACAGGACCGGCCTAACGCGTAGGGTTTTTGGGGTCTTGGTCGGTGTCACCGTGGCTGGCACAGCGGCGGCCGGCTCTCTACTGGCAGCCGGTAGTTCGGCCGGCCCGCCAGCAGTCAAGACTTCCTTCGGCAGCGTCCGGCTGACGGAGGCTGAGCGGCAGATGAGGTTCCTGCCACAGCCCGGTCAGGGCAGAGCTGGCTCAAGTGAACTGTCCAGGCCCGCCCACGGTGGCCACGGAGCGATCAGCAACACGGTTCAGTCTGCCAACAGTACCTGGGGGGAACACCTGGCCCTCCGATTAGAGGTCCGCAACGACTCTGATCAGCCGCTACTCTTCGCGCCCGGTCAACTGCGGCTGCAGATCGGGGCGGACGGGCCGACCGTGACGAACCGGGACGCGGAAGCTGTCACCGGCCCGCTACTGGCGGGAACGGCGACTTCTTTATGGATCAGTTTTCTGGTGCCGTCCGGGGAGACGGGACTCACCGCTGATTTCACCGATTCGGGGGGCGGAGGAACCCATCTGACTCTTGAACTGCCATCGGTGCTCAACCGGCCTGGTTCGTTGGCGGTGGATCATGTCTGATCATCAGGATAACCGGGAAACTGGCTTCGCTAGCGGGGAGAAGTCTACCGAGCTTGCGGCGGCTCCCGGCCACCTCGGGCGCTGGGACTTCCTTCGATACGGGGCAGCAGCAGGTCTTGGCGCAATCGCACTGCTTAACTCCCAGCCCGCCAAAGCCACGCAGGTCAACAGGGTAGTGACGGCTCAGCCCTTCGCCGTCAGCCCGATCCCCGGTGTGCTCGACCTTTATATCAACGAAGGCTATCTGAGAATGGTTGATAGGTCATTGGTGTACCACCGTGGATTTGGAGACCGTCCTTCTAATCTGAACGACTTCAGCCCCAGCCTTGCAGTAACGCCGAAGGTGTTCACGGCTGACGGACGACTCGTGGAAAGTCGGAGCTATCCTTTGGGAGCCCCGCTTCCGCCTCACGGAACGCCACAGCCCTTCGGTCCGGATCCTGCTAATCCTGGACAGTATTACATTCGCCGGAACTATTGGGCGAGTTATTACCCGCAGCGGACCATCATCGCCGAGGTGGGAGGCCGGATACGGATTCGTATCCAGAATCGTCTGTCAAAACCGCATCAGTTCGTCCTCCATGGAGCCGGCCCTGATCGAAGCGACGTTGGTACCGGTTCAATCGACCCAGGTGGAACCGCTCTGCTGGAATTGGATACCCCGGCGCCGGGGACGTATATCTATGCTGACCCGACCAATGCCCCGGTCGAACGGGTGTTAGGTCTCTTTGGAGTGCTGCTGGTTGTCCACCCTGAACATCAGTGGGCTATTGGGGAGGATCTCGCATCCTTCGAACGCCAATGGCTCTGGATCTGTCACGATGTTGACTCAGTCTGGGCAGGGATTGAGGCTTCGGGGGGGACCGTTGACCCGCGCATCACCAAGGCAGTGCCTCGGTTCTTTCTCCTGAACGGGCGCAGCGGCTTCGAATCCTTGGGTATCACCACTGACGACGCGCTGAATTTGGCAAGCGAGGAAGAGACGCTCATTTCGGGCTATCCGCGGCAACTGGACGTCCGGCAATTCGGTGAGGGCTCCGAACTGGGGACGGTACGTGGCGGGCAGCTCGTCCGGATGGTCAACCCCGGCATCGTGTTCCATCAAATGCACTTCCACGGCAATCACCTGTGGACTGTGGGGCGCAACAACTATAACTGGCCTCGCAGAAACGGCTTTGTGGACCCCGAGGGGCACGTGGTTATTCAACAGTGGGAGGACGTGGTCGAACTCGAACCCATGGACCGCAAGGACTGCATCATCCCCATCAAACGGCCGCCTGACGCCATCAACCCCGTCTGGGACGCGCGAACCACAGACTGGGAATATCCGATGCACTGCCACGCAGAACCATCGCAGACAGCTGCTGGCGGGTTGTACCCCGGCGGGCTGGTTGCACACTGGACGCTTAAGGCCCCGATTAAAGGAGCGGCATTGTGAGCACCCCAAGTCATCGCTTCCGCAGCCAAGTGGATTTCAGCTCAGAACAGCTGGATCTCGACAATCCCGTCACGGAGTTTCGCCAGATCCCACAGCGGTCGGTGGCGCTGGAGTTCTTTTCCCGGGATCTCAAATTCAGTGACGGAAAGATATTCACTGTCTGGAGTTTCGAATCCAATAGTTCTGGACGTAGCCTGCCGGGACCGACGCTCCGGCCCAAAGAAGGCGAAATCTTCCATGCCAAGTTCACCCCGAGCAAGGGGGCGCACACCATACATTGGCACGGCATGGAGCCTGACCCCCGCAACGACGGGGTGGGACACACCTCCTTTGAAATCGGAGGAACCTACACCTATCAATGGCAGGCCGAGCCAGGTAGGCCCGGTGACCCGAACTACGGAGCGGCGGGCACCTATTTCTATCACTGCCACGTCAATACCGTTCTGCACGCCCAGATGGGCATGTTTGGCGCGTTGGTTGTGGACCCCGTGGTGCACCCCAGCTATCCAGTGAGCCTTGGCGCTCGGCGGCCCTTCGTCGATGGGCCCGAGTACGACATTGCGACGGAGAGCATTCTCATTCCATACTCAGTTGACCCTCGCTGGCACAAAATGCACCATGCCGCTGGCTTGTCTGGTGAAGATGCGGGCCTGAACCGGTTTGAGCCGAAGCACTTTTACCTGCTGGGAGGCAATCTGGCCAAGAGGGGCAACACCGATGGCCGGACCTGGAGCCTCTCCTCCATTCCAGCCAACGTAGTACCGGGCGTTCGCAAGCCGACCCTCCTGCGGATTCTCAACGCCAACTATCTGCCCAACCGGATGTACTTCACTGATCCGGCGGGGAAACCGGCGAAGATCGCCGAAATCATCGCGCACGATGGACGGCCCTTTAGAGACACGTCGGTGCCCGGAGCCCCATCTCTTCCCAGTGGGGCCTCAGGGAATCCACTCTTTACCAGTGTGCTGTGTTTCGGAGCAGCTGAACGTTACGACGTGATTCTGCGGCCCCCGACGGCCGGCCGGTACCAGCTCAGGGTCGAATGGGAAGATTGGATCACCGGTAAGATCCTCGCGGCGCGGACTGTACCGATCATCGCTGGCTGACCGCCCGGCGTAACCTTTTGGCCACTAAACCCCGTGTGGTCCGGCCCGTGTTCCATTGCCCGGTGATCTTCTCTAGTCTGTATTGGTGATCTTCAAAGCTGTAAGCGCAGGACGTCCCTACCCTGACCATGGTTACGTGACCCCCAAGGACTGGGCCGGCGTCGCCCCCCGCCAGGTGCGCCTGGATGAGCTGGTGACCACCAAGACCACCCTTGACCTCGAGGCGCTGTTGGCCGAGGATTCCACCTTTTTCGGTGATCTCTTCCCGCACGTGGTCCAGTGGAACGAGACCCTCTATCTGGAGGACGGTCTCCACCGCGCGGTACGGACCGCGCTGCATCAGCGGACCATCCTGCACGCCCGCGTCCTGGTGATCGATGACTGACCAGCCCCCGCACCGGCATGTGACCAAGAAGTCCAAGAAGAACCCGATCGAGTGGCACGGCCACCGGATTGTCACCGAGAACGACCTGGACAATGTGTTCGCCGACACCGGCGACGTCGAACGCCCGCACATCTACATGCGGCGGCTCCGGCACGGTGTGGTGCTCGTACTCCTGGTTGCACTGGTGGCAGCGGCAGTGTTCGTGGCGATCGGCATCAACCGTGGCGATATCCGCATCGCCGCGCTGGAACCGGATCCTGAACCCACCTACACGTGCCCCGCCGGGCCGTTCGAGGTGCAGTCGCCCTCGGCGGTCACCGTGAACCTGTACAACAGCACCACCATTTCCGGGCTGGCTGGCACGGTCGGGGAGAGCCTGCGGGAGCGGGCCTTCGTCCTCGGCGAGATCGGCAACCGGTCGGTAAACAGGGAGGGCATGACGGCGATCGTGGTGGCGGGCCCCAACGGCTACGCGAACGCGTTCACAGTGCAACGGCAGATCCCGGGGACCGTCTTCGTCGAGGACGAACGGGTCGATGCGACAGTCGACGTCGTGGTCGGCTCGGGCTACGAGGCCCTCATTCCCGAGGAGGAACTCGACGCGACAGCCGCCGGTCTGGTTTGCACCGACCCGACGACGGCTTCCGCCGAGGCGGAAGCCACGTCGGGCGCTCCAGCGTCAACCCCGGCGGCTCCCTAGCTGCAGCCGTCCGGTCCGCACGCTTCGCCGTCAGCCGACGGCGCGCCTGAACGGGAGGGGCTCACCAGGGTCAACGGGTTCGCTTCCTTCCAGGCGGTGTCGAGTGCCTCGGCGAACAGGTCGGTCGGCTGCGCGCCGGAGATCCCGTACTTCCGGTCAATCACGAAGAACGGGACGCCACTGATGCCGAGGGTCTGCGCCTCGGCGATGTCGTGCCGGACGTCGTCGGCGAACCGGTCGGAGCCCAGGGTGTCACGCACGTCCTGCTCGGCGAGGCCGATCCCGGCTCCCAGCTGCACCAGGAACTCGGTGTCAGAGGTGTCCTTGCCCTGCTCGAAGTGGGCGGACAGGATGGCTTCCTTCGCCTCATCCCCCAGGCCCTGGGACTTGGCCAGGTGCAGGAACCGGTGTGCTGTGAAGCTATTGCCGACCACCACGTCCTCGAAGCGGAAGTCCAACCCCTCACCGGCTGCTGACGCGGACAGGCTGTCCCACATCGCGCGAACCTGGTCCTCGGGGATGCCCTTGCGCTCGGCAAGATACTGCTGCTCGGTACCGTCATAGTGGTCCGGGAGGTTCGGGTCCAGCTGGAAGCTCTTCCAGGTCACGGTGACCTGGTCCTTGTGCTCAAACCCTTCAAGGGCTTTCTCGAACCGGCGTTTCCCAACGAAACACCACGGGCACTTCACGTCTGACCAAATTTCAATCTGCATATCCGGCACAACGCGGGGGTGGCTCCGGGGTATTCCCGGGACCACCCCCGCGGTGGGCTGGCGGCTAGACGGCAGCCAGCTCCTGGCTCTCGTGCAGGTAGCGGGCGTAGGCCGGAACAGTGAGGAAAGTGGGGAACTCCTCGCCGAGCGCCACCTCTTCGAAGATGGCCCGGGCGTCATTAAACCGGTCACCGTCGAAGCGCTCCACCGCTTCGAATTCCTCCTCCAGCAGTTCAGCGACCCAGCTGTGGGTGATCAACTCGGCCTCGTCGGTGACGGCACCCGAGTAGATCCACTGCCAGATCTGCGACCGGGAGATCTCGGCCGTCGCCGCGTCCTCCATCAGGGAATTGATGGCCGCCGCCCCGTTGCCGCGCAGCCACGACTCGATGTAACGGACCCCCACCGCCAGGTTCTCGCGGATCCCGGCTTCGGTGATGACCCCCGGGGTTCCGGCGATGTGCAGCAGCGCCTTGTCATCGGGTACGACGTCGTCGCGCAGCTTCGTCAGCTGGTTCGGCTGGTCGCCGAGAACGGCGTCGAACACCTCCATGGCCACCGGAACCAGGTCAGGGTGCGCCACCCAGGAGCCGTCGAACCCGTCGTTGGCCTCCCGGGTCTTGTCTGCCCGCACCTTCTCCAGCGCGACGGCGTTGGCGGCCTCGTCGCGGCGGTTCGGAATGTTCGCTGCCATACCGCCGATCGCGTGGGCACCCCGGCGGTGGCAGATCCGGACCAGTTGCTCGGTGTAGGACCGCATAAACGGGGCGGTCATGGTCACCATTGACCGGTCCGGCAGGACAAAGCGGGGTCCTCTGGTCCTGAAGTTCTTGATTACCGAGAAGATGTAGTCCCAGCGGCCGGCGTTCAGGCCCGCGGCGTGTTCGCGCAGCTCGTAGAGGATCTCCTCCATTTCGAACGCCGCGGTGATGGTTTCGATCAGGACCGTCGCGCGGATGGTGCCCTGGGGGAGTCCCAGGAGTTGCTGGGCCTGAACGAAGATGTCGTTCCACAGCCGCGCCTCCAGATGGTTCTCGATCTTCGGCAGGTAGAAGTACGGTCCCCGCCCCTGGCTGATCAGAGTGCGCGCGTTGTGGAAAAAGTACAGGCCGAAGTCCACCAGCCCGCCGGCGATCGGCGTGTTATTGATCAGGAGGTGCTTTTCGGGCAGGTGCCAGCCGCGGGGGCGGACGACGATGGTGGGCCGGTCGGCGCCCAGCCGGTACTCCTTGCCTTCCGGGGACGTGAAGTCGATCCGTCCGGCCAGCGCGTCACGCAGGTTGAGCTGCCCGTTGATGACGTTGGACCAGCTGGGGGTGGACGAGTCCTCCATGTCGGCGAGCCACACCCTGGCGCCCGAGTTCAGGGCGTTGATGGTCATCTTGCGGTCCACCGGCCCCGTAATTTCCACCCGGCGGTCCTCCAGGCCGGGGGCGATCGGCGCTACTTTCCAGCCGTCGTCGTCCCTGATGTGTTTGGTCTCCGGCAGGAAGCGCGGGTCCATGCCGTTGGAGATCCGGGCGCGGGACTGTTGCCGCAGCTGCAGCAGCTCCTGCCGCCGACTGGCGGTCGCCTGGTGCAGCCGGCGCAGGAACTCGAGGGCCTCCGGGGTGAGGATTTCGTCCTGGCGGCGCACGGCCGGCGCCGTCAGGGTAACGCCGTTGAGGGTGATCAGTTCGTTCATGGTGTGCCTCCTGGAAAAGTGGGGCCCATGACCGGGCCAACAGAACTGGCGGGCTTCCGGGTGGAAGGTGGCTATTTCTGTTGACTCGGTCAAGGGTGGGGTCAAACGGTTAGTGGAACTGCTGTGCCTCGGTGGAGCCGGCCAGGGCAAGGGTGCTGCCGGTCGGGTTGAGGGCGGTGGCCACCTGGTCGAAGTAGCCGGTTCCCACTTCACGCTGGTGCTTCGTGGCGGTGTACCCGCGGGACTCGGCAGCGAATTCCCGCTCCTGCAGTTCGACGTAAGCGCTCATGCCATTGCGGGCGTAGCCTTCGGCGAGATCGAACATCGAGTAGTTCAGGGCGTGGAAGCCCGCCAGGGTGATGAACTGGAAGGTGAAGCCCATCGCGCCGAGCTCCCGCTGGAACTTGGCGATCGTCGAATCGTCGAGGTGCTTCTTCCAGTTGAACGACGGCGAGCAGTTGTACGCCAGCATCTGGTCGGGGTGTTCCGATTTGATGCCCTCAGCGAACTTTCGCGCCAGGTCGAGGTCCGGGGTGCCGGTCTCCATCCACAGCAGGTCCGCATAGGGTGCGTAGGCCCGGCCACGGGCGATGCAGGCCTCAAGGCCATTGCGGACCTTGTAGAAACCCTCAGGGGTGCGCTCACCGGTGATGAACGGCTGGTCACGTTCGTCCACGTCCGAGGTGATCAGGGTCGCGGCTTCCGCATCGGTGCGGGCCACTACCACCGACGGTGTCCCGGCGACGTCGGCGGCCAGCCGGGCAGCGTTGAGAGTGCGGACGTGCTGCTGCGTCGGAATGAGCACCTTCCCGCCGAGGTGCCCGCACTTCTTCTCGGAGGCCAGCTGATCCTCCCAGTGAACGCCCGCGGCGCCAGCCTGGATCATCGACTTCATCAGCTCGTAGGCGTTCAGCGGGCCACCGAAACCGGCTTCAGCGTCAGCGATGATGGGAACCAGGTAGTCCTCCACCGTCTGGACGCCCTCAGCAAAGTCGATTTGGTCGGCGCGGAGCAGTGCGTTGTTGATGCGGCGCACCACCGTTGGGACTGAGTTGGCAGGGTAGAGGGACTGATCCGGGTAGGTGTGACCGGAGTTGTTGGCATCCGCCGCTACCTGCCACCCGGACAGGTAGATGGCTTTGAGGCCCGCCTTGACCTGCTGCACCGCCTGGTTGCCGGTGAGTGCGCCCAGCGAGTGAGTGTACTCACCAGTGCGCGCCTGGTCCGTGAGCTGAGTCCAGAGCTTCTCGGCGCCGCGCCGGGCCAGCGTGTGCTCTTCCTGGACACGGCCGCGGAGGCGGACGACGTCGGCCGCCGAGTAATCCCGACGGACTGACTCCCAGCGCGGGTTGGCTGCCCATTCGAGTTCCAGTTCCCGCTCCGTCGAACCCTCGGTGGCGGATGGTGTGCTCTGGTCCTGTGTCATTGCATTCTCCTTTGAATTCCCGGTGCCGCTAGTGTCTTGGGCTTCGTAAAACCAACCTTTCTCGCATTTCAAGGGGCTTTCTAGAGAAAACCCCTGGCAAGAAATGCGATTCTTGGCGTAACCTCAACAAATGACGAAGATAATGCCCACTTCCACCTGGAACCGCCCCGGACCGGACCCGTCCGGCGCGGGATCGTCGGCAGCGCCCGCGGAACTGGACGTGATCAGTCTCGGGCGCCGGATCCGCCACCTCCGCAAAGCCCAGAGCATGACCCTCGATGACCTTGGGGCGCTGGTCGGGACGGTGGCCTCCCAGTTGTCGCTGATCGAGAACGGCAAACGGGAGCCCAAGCTGGGCATGTTGCAGGGGCTGGCTGCCGCCCTCGGCGTGGGGATCGACCAGCTGCTCGGTGCTGAACCGCCGACCCGCCGGGCCGCCCTGGAGATCGAGTTGGAGAGGGCCCAGCGGGGGCCGTTGTACGGGTCCCTGGGGTTGCCGAAGGTGCGCATCTCGTCCCGGCTGCCCATGGAGGTGCTCGAATCACTGGTGGGCCTCCAGGGCGAACTGGAGCGGCGCCTGAACGAGCAAGTCGCCACCCCGGAGGAGGCCAGGCGGGCCAACGCCGAGTTGCGGCGGGAAATGCGCCGGCAGAACAACTACTTTCCCGAGCTCGAGGCTGAAGCGCAGAAGGTCCTCGATTCGGTGGGACACACCACCGGACCCATGTCGCAGCACCTGATCGCTGACATCGCCGCCCACCTGGGGTTCACCCTGCACCACGTGGGGGACCTGCCGCACTCCACCCGGTCAGTCACCGATCTGAAGAACCGCCGGATTTACCTGACCCAGTCGCAGCGGACCGATCATGACCCGCGCTCCGTCCTGTTGCAGGCCCTGGGCCACTACGTGCTGGACCACCAGACACCCGAAAACTATCGCGAATTTCTGCGGCAGCGGGTCGCGACCAACTACTTCGCTGCGGCCCTGCTGCTCCCGGAGAAGCCAGCCGTCGAGTTCCTGCAGCGGTCCAAGGCGGCCAAGGAGATCGCCGTCGAGGACATCAGGGACGCCTTCGCGGTGTCCTACGAGACCGCCGCGCACCGGTTCACCAACCTGGCCACCGAGCATCTGGGCATTCCCACCCATTTTCAGAAGACCCATGAGAGCGGGATCATCTACAAGGCGTACGAGAACGACGGCGTCACCTTCCCCCAGGATCACACCGGGGCCATCGAGGGCCAACCGTCCTGTAAACGGTGGACCTCACGGGTGGTGTTCGAGGTTGCCGACAAGTTCCGTGCCTATAACCAGTACACCGACACCCCAAGCGGCACCTACTGGTGCACGGCGCGCACCGAGCGGTCAGCGGCCGGCGAGTTCTCGCTGAGCATCGGGGTGCCTTACGCGCATGTGAAGTGGTTTAGGGGCAGGGACACCCCCATCCGGGAGAAGTCCTTCTGCCCCGACGAGTCGTGCTGTCGGCGGCCGCCGTTGTCGTTGGCAGAGAACTGGGCGGGCCACGCGTGGCCCAGCGCCCGTGCACATTCGCATCTGTTGGCTGCAATGCCGCCCGGGGCGTTCCCCGGCGTCGACGAAACCGAGGTCTACACATTTCTCGAGGCCCACTCGGGCTGAGAAGGCACTATCCCCATCTAGCTCAGGAGGCACCATGGAAACCGCTACCGCAGACCTGTACGACGAGTTTGGAGAGTCAGTTCAATCCGTCCCCACCCAGTTTCAGGACCTGGGCCTGACGAGGGCCTTCAGTGGGAGGGTCAGGACCGTGAAGTGTCATCACGACAACGTGGTGCTCAAGGCGGTCCTCTCGACCCCCGGTACGGGTGACGTCCTCGTCGTCGATGGCGGTGGCTCACTGGAGCGTGCGCTGATGGGCGACATGATCGCCAAGATTGCGCTGGAGAACGGGTGGCACGGGGTGATCATCAACGGTGCCATCAGGGACCGGGCGGTGTTGGCGAACCTCCCCCTCGGGATCAAGGCGCTCGGCAGCAACCCCCGCAAAAGCACCAAGGAGGGGGCGGGGGACGTGGATGTGCCAGTCACCATCGGCGGAGTCGTTTTCACCCCCGGCGCCACCGTCTACGCCGATGAGGACGGCATCCTCGTCCAGGAACCGGCGCCGTAGCGCACCGCCTGCCGCTGGCGCTGCGTGCGGCCTGAAGACAAAAAAGTGGTGGCCACCCGTTTCCGGGTGGCCACCACTTTTTGGTGTCTAGCGTTTGCTAACCGTGGTTACGGGTTGCAGCCGCCGTTGTTCTCGGTGTAGCCATCGAGACGCTGGATGAAGGCTGCCATGGCGTCACGGGCGACTGGCTGAAGGCGCTTGTACTCGCCATCAGGGAAGCCGGTCGTGATGTTGTTCTCAGCCATCCAGGAGATCTCCCGGTGGAACTGATCGTTCACTGGAACATCCGGGAACGGTGCAACCTGGGGTGCATCGTAATCGGCTGCGTCCGCTATGCTGCAGTACTCGCCAGCGAAGCGGTTCATGAACGCGGCCATCGCGTCACGGTTGACGGGAGCCAACGGACGGAAGGTGCCGTCGCTGTAGCCCGTCGACAGACCGGTCTCGGCCATCCACGCCATCTCCTTGTAGAACTGGGTCTCAGGGGTGATGTCGGAGAATGGGGAGGTGGTGGGCTCTGCGAACGCAGGCTCACCGGCCAGGCGGTAGAGGAACGCCGCCATGGCATCGCGGTTGATCGAGGCGAGCGGACGGTAGGTGCCG
Source organism: Arthrobacter sp. 260 (assembly GCF_013116745.1). Lineage (GTDB taxonomy): Bacteria > Actinomycetota > Actinomycetes > Actinomycetales > Micrococcaceae > Arthrobacter_D. The sequence goes on along the minus strand of NZ_JABFOE010000009.1, from coordinate 131,616 downwards.
TCCGGGTAGCCGGTGGTCAGACCCTGATCGGCGAGCCAGTTGATGGCCTCCTCGTGGAGGTTGCCCGCAACATCCGGGAACCGGAGCTCGTCAACCTGAATGTCGAGGATTTCATCCTTCAGACCCGTCGCGTTCTGGTGGTGAATGAACAGCGCGCGGGCATCGGTGACGCCTTCCTGACGGACGGCGCCGATGGCTGCACCCTCGGCGGCAATGTACACCGTGTCGGGGGTGACGCCAGTGAACCACAGCTCGGGCTCGGTGACGTTGAAGTCAATCCACTCGGTCTCATCGACCGGTCCGGCGGTGTTGCCATCCTCGTCCACGTTGAACGGGCTGGCGGTGGAGACGCGGTACTGGATCGGAGCGGAAGCGCTCAGGTCCAGGCCGAGGTCAGCTACCGGAACCGGCAGGGTGACGACGTTGGTGTCGAAGGTGTTGGTGTCCACGCTGCCGTCAACGCCGTTGGCGAAGTACAGGCTGTCGCCCTGGCCCAGTGAACCATCTTCGAGAACCGGTGCCACCTCGAACAGGATCATGTCCAGGTCGTCGATGCGCAGGGTGAGGACCACCATGTCAGCTTCGGTGTCGCCGTCGAGATCCAGTTCAACTGCTACCTGGCTGTTGCCGGCCAGCTGGGCCCAGTTCTGCCAGGTACTGATACCGAGGTTCAGGTAACCATCTTCTGCCTCGCCACCGGCTGCTACAACGGCGGGGACCGTTGATGCGGCACCGACGGAGCGCAGGTCGAGGGAGTACAGGGACTCCAGCGGACGCTCCTCAGCCCGGGGGCTTTCGGCGCCAAGAACCAGCGGGGTCACCAGCGAGGCGTAGAGGGAATCCTCGCCACCCTGCAGCAGTCCGCGTCCTTCGAGAGTGATCAGGCTCTCAAGGGTTGAAGCGTTCTCGAACAGGATCTGCGATCCAGCAGAGATCTCCGAGGTGGGCTTCGGTGCCGAGTAGACGGGAACACGCAGGGTGTTCACTTCACTCGCGAACTGCACGCGGCCCGAAACGTCGGCCAGGTACTGACGGGCGACACCGAGCTGGGTTTCCTCAGCGGCGGGGTCGATCGTCTTTGCCAGCGCGGCAGGATCATCGATGGTCAGCGTGACGTCGACGGTCGCCGTGCCGTTGGCTGGAACATCGAAGGCGTTGGTGAGCGTGCCCGGGGCGAGCACCTGTGGGGTCACAGTGATCTCGGCGCCTGGCATCGTTGACGCTTCCAGGTAGGAAGCGCTGTAGCGAATCACGTCATCCGACTTGTTCTCGACGGTGATCTGCTTGGTCATGGTCATGGCTTCGCTGCCCAGTTCCAGAACACCGAAGTTCACCGAAGTCAGTGACGGCTGTTCTGTTGCGTAGGCGAGGACCGGGGTGTCGAGTGCCAATACAGCGTCGACACGTCCGGAACCCACGCGGTTCGGGGCGTACTCGACGCCATCGGCTGTCACCAGATCGGCGATGGCCGTGTTCATGATCATCGACTTGATCTCGTACGGGTTGAAGTTGGTTTCCGCGAAGAGCAGTGCTGCGATGCCAGCCACGTGCGGGGCTGCCATCGAGGTGCCGCTCTTGACCGATGCACCGGTTCCCGTGCCCACCTGGACCGAGCCAGTGGATACGCCGGGAGCTGCTACGTCGGGCTTGACGACTCCGTTGGAGCCGTGCAGGCCGCGTGAGGAGAAAGCTGCCAGCGTGTCGAGTGCGTCGGAGCTGCCACCGGCAGTTGCTTGGTACTCGGAAGCGAGGCGGACCTCAAGGGTGCCGGCTTCTGCGGCTGGTTCGAGCTGCTCGGAGAACTCGGCGTTGAACTGAACGCCTGGGATGGTGGCGTTGCCGCCGATGCCTGCGTCGAAGACCGAGCGAGGCGAGTCGAGGACGATGCCTGCTCCGCCTGCGGCTTCAACGTTGTTGAAGCGAACGGTTGATCCGCAAGGGAACGCGCCGTCCTCTTCCCACTGCAGCCAGACCCATTCACCGTCAAAGGTGCCCGGGGCGAAGGGATCGCAACCGAACGCGTTGGCGGGGTCGGCCTTTACGACGGTACCGGTGAGCTCTTCCTCGGATGCGGTGGAGTAGTCGAAGTTGACACTGTACTGGCCGGCGGCCTGCCCGACGACGTCGTCCGGAGCGAGCACGTCGGCCCGGTCCAGGGTGATCTGCGAGCCGACGCTTGCAGCGACGGTCAGGGCTGACTCGGAGCTGCCGGGGGAGCCGCCGATGTCGTAGACGTCGCCGCTGTTGCCGGAGGAGACGACCGACAGGACGCCCTGGGCGGTCAGTGCGTTGACGATGTCGTTTTCAGGATCGTCATAGGCGGGGAATGCTGCGCCGAGTGACATGTTGACGACCTGTGCGCGGTCATCGAAGTTGCCGTCGCCGTTGGGGTCGAGCACGAAGTCGAGAGCTGATCCGACGACTGAACTGGAGCCCGTGCAGCCGAAGACGCGGAGTGCGACCAGCTGGGATTCGGGAGCCGAGCCTGGGCCGATCCGCATGGCGTTGACGGCGTCGGCATCGAGGGTGCCGTAGTCGCCGTCGAAGGTGGTTCCGTCGTCGTTCACACCGTAGCCGGAAGAGGTGCCAGCAACGTGGGAGCCGTGGCTCTGGCAGTCGAGGGGGTTGAGGTCCGGCTGAGGAATGTCATTGTTGGGGTCGTCGGCGTTGTAGTCGTCGCCCACCAGGTCATAGCCGCCCACGTACTTGGCAGCGTCGAAGAGAGCGGGATCAGGAACCAGGTCCGCCTGTGCCTGCTCGAAGGCCTCGATGGTTCCCGGTCCGCCGAAGCCGGAGTGGGTGTAGTCGAGTCCGGTGTCGAGGACGGCGATGGTGATGCCGTCGCCGGTCTGGTCGCGTGCCGTCCACGCATCAAGTGCGCGCGTGTCGATGTCCGCACCCTTGTTGGTGGTGGTCTTCGGCACGATACCGGTGATTTTCACAACGTCGGGGCGGGCAGCAAGTGCCTTGATTGCCTCGGCGTCACCCTGGATGGCAACACCCGGGATGGTGTTGGTGGTGGTGTAGAGCTGGGAGGCTGACGCCTCGGCTGCTACCTCATCTGCCTGAGCCTGGATGCCAGCCCTGATGTTCAGCACATCGCTGGTCCGATCAACCGGGGACTGGATGCCGTTGCGCACCTCTGCAGGCTGCGTCTGTTCGAAGGCGCCTTTTCCAGCGAACTGGACGTAGGCCGCTGTCGGTCCCGTCCGCTCCGCCAGGTCCCTGCTGACCTTGAGGTCGGGTACTGCCTGGAGCTCGATTCCTTCGGCTGTGGCCTCACCCGATGATGGTGATTCCAGTGCCGAAGCAGGCGCCCACATGCTGGAAGCCAGGACTAGGCCGGTTAGCGAAGCCAACACAGCCTTTCCTGTATTCCGGTGGTATGACTTGCTCATACTTCTCCTTAGTGAGGCTCAGTCATGGCCACCCGCTGAGACCTTTGATTAGCTCCCCGCAAGTACTGCTGACACGGCCGTGACAGATGTGAGTGACATTCCTGGTGTGAACAAGTTGCGTCAGCAGTAGTTGAACTGTGGATGCCGGACACCCGGCCCCCTCCACCCACACCACTTTTCTGTGTAGTGGGTCACAAGTCAACGGGTAGCACACAAAAAACTTAGTTAAGTTAGGCAATTTCCTGATAATTGCCTGAGAACAGCATCACGTCACATATTTGGTGACTAAAACCGCCGGGCTAGCGGCGCAGCGCGCGGTCTTTCAACCGACGATAACGACGCCGGAGCAGGGCGACGAGGCTGGCGTCGCTGACCGACTGCTCCAGAACCTGCACGCGGTCGGCGAGGTGACGATTCGTCTCGAGGATCTGCCGCAGCAGGTCCTCCGAGTAGTTCTGCCGTTGATGCAGATGATCGAATTCCCGCTGCTGGTAGGCCGTCTGATAGAGCACCGCACCCAGGCCTGACTGGCTGACGTGCTCCTTGAGGTGGTGTTCGCGGACACTCTGGTCCAGACGTTTGTGCTCGGAGTCCTCGACGATGACACTGTTACCCAGATCCCCGATGGCCTCCCGGCGCTGATTCCAGTAGGCCAGCGGATCCCCGTCGATAAATCCGAGGGTGTGTTGCTGGAGGAGGCGGAGCTGGAATTCCCAATCACCGACCACCGACAGGGATTCGTTGTAATAGCCGATCTGGTGGTGAATGGCGCGGCGGTACAACACCGAAATGGGAACGCAGCGGTTGTGCCGGATGGTGTCGAAAAGAGTGACCGCCTTCAGATCGGGCTGGAAAATCTCCCGGCTGACCTCCTCGATGGTCCCGTCGGTGATCCGCTCGAACACGATCTCGGTGCGCACTGCGACGCCCGCGTCATCGTGCCGGGCCAGGTAGGCGAGGGTGCGCTCAAGGAACGTCGGGTGCCACTCGTCGTCGTCGTCGTGAATGGCGATGTACTCGGAGTCCGACGCCCGGATACCGGCGTTGGAGGCAGCCTCCATCCCCAGGGACGTGTCGTGGTGGATGACCTGCACCCGGTCGCCGAGCCGTGCGCGGTACCGTTCCACGACCGGGTCCACTTCGGAGCGGTCCCCGCCGTCATTGACGACGACGACGGTCCAGTCAGTGACCGTCTGCTGGAGGACGTCCCGCAGGGCTCGGTCCAGCAGCAGCGAACGGTTGCGGGACCGCATGATGATGGCTACTGATGGCGGGGGTGAAGTCGGCACTGACGGTCCTTAGGGGTTCCGGCGCGGGCGCAGCCGCGTTCGTAATGAGGCGAGCTTGCGGACCAGGGCGAAGCTGCTGGAGTTGAACCAACCCTGCAGTTCGGCCCGGGCGGCGGATGCTTGGCCCTCGAGGTCCTCGGTGGCCTTCCGCAGTTCTCCGAGCTCGGCGGACATGGGGAGGAAGACCACCCGGGCGGCGTCGGCGTCAGCCGCCCAGGACCCGTCCGCCAGCAGTCGGGGCGCTGGGGCTGGCGTCGGGGCTTCGACTGGCGTTCCCTGCAGGGCCCGGACAACCAGATCCCACCAGGCGGCGGAGTCCGCTACCTTCCGGGGACGGAGGGAATGCACGTGGGTGGCGGTCTCGTCGCGGCGGTCCCACACCTCGTGGATGGCTGCCCCGAGAGATCCGGCCAGGAGGGATGGCAACGGCAGCGTGAAGTCGCCCAGACCCCAGTTGGCCATCGCCCCGCGCAGCCGGACATCGCTGTACTCGTCGAGCGACAGGGCGACTGTCGGAACGCCGCCGTCGAGCGCAAATACCACCGGGTGGTAGCGGGAGGTGATGACCAGCGCCGCCCGAGCGGTCAGGGCTGCCGTGTCGCGGGCGGACGCGATGTGCCTCGACTCGACCCGGGCGGTCATTGCCGCCGCGATCTCGGCGTGCAGGGTTTCGTCGACACCGCCCTCGCCCTCCACTGCCATATGGGGCAGCAGCAGGACGGGCAACCCGGAAAGCTCAGCGGCATCGTCAAGGGTCTTCGCCGCCGCGGCCACGAACTGATCGCGTGGGCAAGCTCCGGTGCTTCCCGAAAAGGTCCCCACCAGGTAGGAGCCAGCTGCCGGCACGGAGTCAGCTGTGGCTGGGGCTGAAGTCCCAGGGGCTGGTGCGGCGTCGGCCGTGGTGTCCAAGGACGTGCTGGCGAGGAATGACGCGTCATCGAGGCAGGGGACCACCGCAGGGCCCGCGAGGGTGCGGCCCAGAGTCAGCGAACTGTCCTCCCGTGCACCCACCAGCGCGGCGCGGGAAAGCATGCGTGCCGCGACGTCGCGGTCGGCACCGTAGAGGAGGGGACCGATGGTCTGGCCAGCAATCACCACGGTCTTTCCCAGGTGGTGGGCAATCTCGACGACCGCCGCCCGCTCGTACAGCAGCCAGCCGTACACCGAGTTCATGTTGCCCCCGCCAGCGATCAGCACGGCATCGCAGCCGCGGAGCGTCTCGATGAGGGGGTGCACCTGGTCGTCAGGGGCGAGACCGTGCGCCTCGCCCGCCAGGAAGGACCGGATGTCGGCCAGGTATCGCTGGTAGTCCGCGTACGGCCACGGGAATTCGATCGTCGGGGCGGCGTCAGTACCGAACCGCGCGGTGGTGTCCTCGACGTTCCGGCTCAGCAGCACAACGTCGTTGACGCCCCGGGCGGCGAGTTCGTCGACGGCGGCATGGGTCATCGCGTCATCGCCTACATGGTAGACGTGCTGTCCGATGTCGCCCAGGATGGCAACCCTCATGCGGAGGTCCCGGCGGCGCCGCCCTGCCAGACGGCGTCGAATGGTGCGTGCGAGGAGAGCCGGTTCTGGATGGCCCTGGTGACAAACGCTTTGGCGGTGCGGGCGGCGTCCAGCGGGGTGGCGCCCTTGGACAGTTCTGCGGCGATGGCCGCAGCGAGGGTGCAGCCCGCGCCGCTCACCGCCACCTCGCCCACCTTCGGGGCGCTCAGCAGTTCGAGGGTGGTGCCGTCGTAGAACACGTCGACGGCGTTCTCGCCTTCCAACCGGATGCCGCCCTTGGCGACAACGACCGCGCCGCTGAGCTGGTGAATCCGTTTGGCCGCCTCTTGCAGATCCTCAATGCTGTTGATGGACATGCCGGAGAGCGATTCGGCTTCGAAGTGGTTGGGGGTGACAACACTCGCCAGGGGGAGGATGTGTGCCTTCAGCGCCTGATCAGTGTCGAGTGCGGCACCCGGCTCCTGCCCTTTGCAGATCAGCACCGGGTCCAGCACGATGTTCCGCCACGGCTGCGACTTCAGCGCCGTGGCGACGGTGTCGATGGTGGCCGGGGTGCCGAGCATCCCGATCTTGACGGTCTCCAGCGGGTAACAGGTCTGCACCGCTTCCAGCTGGTCGGCGATGACCTGTGGCTCCACCGGGACGAACCGGTGATTCCAGTTGTCCTTGGGATCGAACGACACAATGCAGGTCAGGGCTGCGACGCCGTACACCCCCAGCTCCTGGAAGGTCTTCAGATCTGCCTGGGCTCCGGCGCCGCCGGTGGCTTCGGATCCGGCGATGGTGAGCGTCACGGCTGGGGCAGGGAAAGTTTTGGACATTTGTACAGTCTGCCCATTTTCTGTCGGGGCGGCCAGTTCGGGGCGCTTCAGCAGACCGTGGCAGAATTGAACTGTCCGGGGGCAGCCGGGCATCAGTGCTAATACAGCGGACCTATAAAGCGTCCGCGAACCACTTCGATGAATGAGATGACGTTGACTCAACTGCAGGAAAAAACCCGCGCCAAATTTGCCTCCTCCGGGAGTACCTACTTCGCCATCATGCTGGCAGCGCTCGCCGTCCTCGTGATTCTGTCCAACATCGGAGCGTCCAAGGGCGTGGTGATCGGTCCGATCGTGGGTGATTTCAGCATCATCACCGATGGCGGGTTCTTCCTCTTCCCGTTGGCCTACATTCTGGGCGATGTGATCAGCGAGGTGTACGGGTTCAAGGCCGCACGCCTGGCAATCATCGTGACGTTCGTCCTGTCGGCCTTCGCGTCGCTCTGCTACCTGATCATCATCGCGCTTCCCGGATTTGACGACGACTTCGGCACTTCGAAGCAGGCCGCCCTTGAGGGTGCGCTCGGACCGGTGCCGCTGATTGTCCTGGCCTCACTACTTGCGTTCGCTGTGGGGCAAACCCTCAACGCCTGGGTGCTGGTCCGGATGAAAGCCCGGTTCGGGGAGCGGGGTCTGGTGGGCCGCCTGCTCGGTTCGACGGTGGTCGGCGAGTTCGCCGACACCCTGATTTTCTGCGCCATTGCCGCGTCGGTCATCGGCATCACCACCTTCGGCGGGTTCCTGAACTACCTGCTGTTCGGCTTCCTTTACAAGACCCTGATTGAGGTCCTGTTTGTTCCAGTCACCGCGATGGTGATCCGCTGGATCAAACGGCGCGAACCGAGCTACGCCGCGTCCTGACCCGCTGCCCACCTGGGCAGCACCGCCGGAAAAGTGCCGGAGCCGCAGACGAGTGGTGGGGCGGCCACTCGTCTGCGGGTCAAGCACTTTTCCGGTGGAGCTGGCTGGCCCGCTGCAAGGCGGAGGCAATCCGTCGCCGGAGCTCGGCCTCCCGAAACAGGTCGCCCCATTCAATGCGAATGAACTGCCAGCCGCCCTCCATCAGCGCCTTCTCCCGGCGGCGCTCCTCGAAGAGCTCCTGGTTGGTCGGCGCGTACGCGAAGTATTTGATCCGGCCGTCGAACTCGAGGGCCAGGAGTAACTGGCGCCAGGCAAAGTCCAGCCGATGGTTGCCATGCCTGGTTCGGACCAGCCGCGCCACCTGCCGACCGCTGATCAACCGGTCACCAAGTTCCGCGGCGGTCCAGGGAGTCTCGGATTCCGTTAGCCAGAGTGGGCGCTGGGTGTTCATGCAGCCAGCATGCGCCGGTCCTGATCCGAGTGGTCCGACGGGTCCCGGAATGTGGACAACTCTGCGCGGTGGGAGGCTGTGGAGGACCAGTGGGGCCGCGTCCGTGCCGTCGGAAGGCTCACGGCGGGGCGGTTGTCAGGGAGGAAAGTGCTGCCCGGGCAGGATTGCCGTTGCCTGCCCACTTATCTGCACGCCGACCACTTTCCTGTGACGGAGCCTGCACGCCGACCACTTTCCTGGGGCGGAGCCTGCAGCTAGGCGTAGTAGCGGCCCAGCACCTCCGCCTTGAAGTCGAAGAAGGTGCCGTCCTCGATGGCGTCGCGGGCGTCGTCGACCAGCTTCACGATGAAGCGTTCGTTGTGGATAGAGATGAGGGTGGCCGAGACCATTTCCTTGGCCTTGAACAGGTGGTGGATGTAGGCACGGGTGTAGCTGGTGCAGGTGTAGCAATCGCACCCGTCCACCAGTGGGGTGAAGTCCTTCTTGAAGCGGGCATTGGACAGGTTCCACCGTCCGTCGGGGGTGTAGAACGCCGAGTTGCGGGCGACGCGGGTGGGGGAGACGCAGTCGAAGGTGTCGGCCCCGTTCTCAATCCCCGTGAAAAGGTCATCCGGCTCCGATATCCCGAGCAGGTGCCGCGGCTTGTCTTCCGGCAGTTCGTCAGCGCACCAGCCCAGGATCGTCCCCAGGTTTTCCTTCTCCAGTGCTCCGCCGATGCCGAACCCGTCGAAGTTCATGCCACCAAGGTCGCGGGAGGCCTTCCGGCGAAGATCCTCATACTGGGCGCCCTGGATGACGCCGAACAGCGCCTGGTATGGCTTCCCGACACGCTCTTCGGTCAACCGGTCGTGTTCGGCCAGGCAGCGCTCGGCCCACAGGCGGGTGCGCTCCAGGGATTCCTCCTGGTAGCCACGGGAGTTCATCAGGGTGGTGAGCTCATCGAACGCGAACATGATGTCGGCGCCGAGCTGGTGTTGTACCCGCATCGAAATCTCGGGGGTAAACCGGTGCCGGTCTCCGTTGAGGTGGGACTTGAACCACACGCCGTCGTCGTCAATGTGGGCGAGCCGCTCCTTCCCGGCGGCCACCGCATGGTCGGAACTGCCGGCGTCGGCGACGTTCATGGTGATCACCTTCTTGAACCCCGAGCCCAGGCTCATCACCTGGAAACCACCGGAGTCGGTGAACGTGGGCCCGTCCCAGTTCATGAAGCGGCCCAGCCCGCCCGCCTCGTCAAGGACTTCCGGACCGGGCTGCAGGTACAGATGGTAGGCGTTCGCCAGCAGGGCCTGCGCGCCGAGGTCCTTCATGGACTCGGGGAGTACCGCCTTGACTGAAGCCTTTGTGCCAACGGCGATGAACGCGGGTGTGCGTATTTCCCCGTGAGGGGTGGTGATGGTGCCCGTGCGTCCGTGCAGCGGTCCGCCGGTGGGGTCGCTCAGGCGCTGGTCGACGGTGAAGGAGAACGAGGATTGCTGCGTATCAGTTGGCACCAACCCATTTTGCCAGCATTTACGGGGCCGCCTTGCCCCTGCGGACGAGGGTGGAGGTGACCAGCGGGTCGGCGTTGGGGTAGTGGTCGCGACGCACGGCTTCCCATCCGTCCCAAACCTCGTGCAGGGCCCTGGCGCCCAGCTCGTAGGTCGAAGCGATCACCATGGCCGAAGGTTCGTCACGGACGCCGTCGGTCAGCGGCTGCTCGGCAAGGATCAGGAGCCCGTCACCGTGCTCGGCGTACTGCGCGACGGTGAGCCCGAGCTGGCGTTCTGTCCTGAACCACACCCTGCCGGTGAGTTCCTGCCCGCCGGGCAGGGTCAGGGCGTAGGAGTCGCCGGGGTCACCCACAGCGGCGGCCCCCACCCGATCCGCGATGGCCAGCCCGTCAGCGGGGCTTCCGGAGAAGAAGGCGGTGTGACGGTTGGTGTTGGGGTGGCGTTCCAACGCGAACCGCAGCTGCTGAAGGAAGGAGATCCAGCCCTCGGTGATGTCCTCGTACCAGTCCGACAGGTCCGACCCGGGTTCTGGCCGGCCCCGTTCAAGGGTCACCTCGGTGCCGTCCGGGCCGGGCGTCAACCGGAAGGTGTCGCCGTCCTCAAGGGTCAGCGAGAGGTGGTCGGGGCCCTCAGCGACACCGGGGGAGAAGTAGATGAGCCGGATTTCCTCCGCCAGGCCGTCGTAGTCCCAGCCGTGCCATTGCGCGACTTTCGCCGGTTCGCGGAGCATTACCCAGACCTGGCGGGCATCCGCGTTGATGTGGACACTCAGCGGATTGGCGCCGCCACCGGAATCGGTGTCGACGCCCGCTGCGGGGGCTGATGAGTGATTCATGGCGTCACTCTACTCCCGCGGGTGTTACCGCTCCAGAGCGAAAAAAGCCTACAGTGCGCGGATTGCGACCAGTTCGTTGTGGATCCGTCGGGCCAGCTCATCGGCAGTCAACGTCTCCGACCCGCCGTGCGAGCGCAGGTACAGGAGGACGGTGAGGCGAACCACCCGCCAGTCCTTCTCGGCCCTCGTGTCACCGGCCGCAGCGGCCCGGTTGATCTCCGGATCGTAGAGGTTCGGCGCGTTGAGCTGGCGCTGCCGGACGGCGGCCGCGAGCTTGGCCTTCAGCGGATCGGTTTCGGCGTCGTCGGCGGTCCGCAGCGACGCCGAGTAGGCGTCCGCGCGGTCCGCGTCGCCGTCGTCGAAGGCCAGATACGACGCAAGCGCGAGCGCTCCCTCAATCCACTTCCAGCGGCCGAAGTTGCCGTCGAAGGGCAGCTCGGTGAGCAGGTCGCAGACCCGCCGGGCGTTGGCGGCGTCAGCGAAATCCACCAGGAGGCTCAACGCGAGGTCGTGCACGTCCTGAAGGTTGCTCCCCGACTTGAAGTTCATTCCGCGGGTGAGGCGTTCAGCAATGCCCTGCAGGTGCTCGCTTTCGGGATGCACCGACACGACATGCGCGATAACGGCCTCGGGTGTGCCGTCCTGGGCAGGGATGGACCCAGCGGCGACCTCACGCTCGTCGACGGCAACCTGCACCTGCGACCCCGTGGCTATCCGCAGGGTCTGTCCTGAATCGAGCGTCGCGACGACGACAGCGGGAGTCCCGTAGTCATCAGTCTCGATGACGGTTTCGACCACTTCGGCCGCCTCAGTGCCAGCGGGACCAATGATGTGGTGACCGGCGGCGACGGCCTCGGCGTTGAGCCGACGCACCCGCGTCGGTTTCCGGGATTCGATCACCGCCTAGCGTCCCCAACCGGCGTAGGCCAGTGCCTGCCGGAGCAGCCCGCCGCGTCCGCCGGAGAACTCGGCTTGCACCCCGGGGCTTAACGCCTCATCGGGGGTCATCCAGGAGAGCTCGAGTGCGTCCTGCCGTGGCTGACATTCGCCGGTGACGGGAATCAGGTAGGCGAGGGCGACGGCGTGCTGTCGGTCGTCGGTCATCCCGGTTTCGGACGGCGACGGGAAATACTCGGCGACAGTGAAAGGGACCGGGCACGGCGGCAGCTGCGGGAGGGCAAACGGGCCCAGGTCCTTCTCCAGATGGCGGACCAGGGCGGCGCGAATGGTCTCCCGATACATGACCCGGCCGGAGACGAACGTCCTGACCATCTCGCCCTGGTCGTTGGCCTGCAGCAGCAGGCCCACCTCGGTCACATAGCCGAGTGAGTCGCAGCGCACCGGAATGGCCTCCACGTACACCATGGGCAGGCGGCGGCGGGCTTCGTAGAGGTCATCTTCCGAAAGCCACCCGGGATTGGGGTCTGGGGTGCGAACGTTCATACCTTTGTTTTATAGCAGACACGGGCGCGACGGCGGACGGCGCGCTGCGCTTCGGCCATTGGCTGAATCTGGTGACACGTCCGCAACCTCCCGCAGCAGGGTGCCTCGGGGTGCTGGCGGGGCCATCGCCGGGTTAGCCCGGCGAGCATCGCTTCAGCCCCGTGACCTTGGCTGCGACCCCGCCATAACCTCGGGTATTGCCTCAGCGCCAGGCCTCGACACCGTGGTCATCCATTGGGCGTTCGACCACACGGACCTGCTGGCCGGCGCCGAGCTCAACGGTCAGCTGGCGGTCGCCGCCGGTGACTCGCCCGGTTACGTCGGCCGCCGCGACCCTCTCGCCCAGCACTGCCAGATCCCCCGCGTACTCAAAGACCACCTCGAACCCCTGACGCGGTCCCTGCCGAACGGCCACCACACCGCCATTTTTCGCCAGGAAGTCCACGGCCCCGGCGGCAGGGGTGCCGGCCCGCACCCGCGCCCCGATATTGCCGAGTACCTCGGCGGCGCCAGCGGTGTCCGGCGTACGCCAGATTGTCACCACGGTCAGCGCCGGGTCGGGGCCGGCGGGAAGTTGCCGCTCGCCCAGCCCGGCATGGAAGGAAAGCGAGGGCGCTGACACCTGGACTTTCGCGACGCCGTCGGGATCGTTGACTACCTCCGCCGGGGTGCCGCTCGCGCGGGTGCGCTGGGCGAAGACGTTGAGGTCCCCCACTTCGAATTCCAGGGTCACCGGTTCCCCGCCAGACCCGGATGGGCAGAGGGTGATCCGCCCGCCGCCGGCATCGAGCACCAGTCGCCCGCCCACTTGGGAGGCCGGGGCCAGCCCGAGAGCGACAAGACCGGCGCCCAGCTGCCCTGGATCAGGGGTATGGAGGAGGGGGTGGACCCGCAGCATCAGTTGTTCTCCAGGTTCGTGGGTAGGGATGAGCACAGGGGTTTACAGTAGCCCCATGAAGGCCGAACTGCCCGAACTGCTGGTGCCCAATACTGACGCGTGGAAGGCCTGGCTGGACGCCAACCACTCCACCTCGGGCGGTGTCTGGCTGATCCTGCACAAGAAGGGCGGGTCGGTCACCGAGCTCACTTACGCAGCCGCCCTCGATGAGGCGCTCTGCGTGGGCTGGATTGACGGTCAGGCCCGCCGGCGCGACGACGAAAGCACCTTCCAGCGGTTCACGCCCCGGGGTCCGCGCAGTATCTGGTCGCTGCGCAACATTGGGTACATCGAACGGCTGACCGCTGAGGGACGGATGAGGGAGGCCGGGCTCGACGCCGTCGCCGCGGCGAAAGCGGACGGGCGGTGGGAACGGGCCTACGCCGGTCCGGCGTCGGCGGAGGTTCCCGCCGACCTGGCGGAGGCAATTGCCGCTGACCCTGACGCGCAGGCGATGTTCAACGTCCTGACCTCCCAGAACCGGTACGCGATGATTTTCCGGCTCGGCCAGCTCAAGACCGAGGCGGCGAGAGAGCGGAACATTGCGAAGTTCGTGGCGATGCTGGCCCGTCACGAGACGCTCTACCCGCAGCGGAAGGCGCCCTGAATCCTCCACAACGCTTCAGAATAATTACGTCACATTTCCGTGACTAATTCGACATCTCAGCGGTGTAAGGTGATCCTTAGTTCCCATCTAAGTTCACCCCTGGAGACCAACCCCATGACCAACAGATTTGCCGCCGTCGCGGCCGGTGCCACCATCCTCGCCCTCGTCGGCTGCGGATCGACCACCGAACCTGCCGCCGAATCCGACACCTCGCCCGCCGCCACCGAGCTGGAGAGCGACAACACGTTCACCCTCTACTCGGGGCGGGACGAGGCGCTGATTCAGCCACTCATCGATCAGTTCGAAGCCAGCAGCGGCATCGAGGTCGACGTGCGCTACGGGAACACCGCCGAACTGGGTGCACTCCTGCTGGAGGAAGGGGAACAGACCCCCGCCCAGGTGTTCCTCTCCCAGGACGCCGGAGCGCTCGGCGCGCTCAGCAGCGCGGGCCTGTTCACCACCCTGCCCGAGGACGTGACCGCTGCCGTCCCCGCCGGATTCACCTCCACCGACGACAGCTGGGTGGGAGTCACGGGCCGCGCCCGCGTCATCGTGTACGACGGCGAGGCACTGGGGGCCGACGACGTCCCGGTCACCGTGGATGAGCTGACCGATCCCGAATGGTCCGGCAGGGTAGGCTTCGCACCCTCCAATGCGAGCTTCCAGGCCTTCATCACCGCTTACCGGGTGTTGAAGGGCGAGGAAGCCGCCGATGAGTGGGTAGCGGCGTTGGCCGCGAACGACCCGCAAATCTTCGAGAACAACGGCGCCGTCCTGACCGCAGTAAACGAGGGAGTAGTCGAGACCGGGCTGATCAACCACTACTACTGGTTCCGCCAGGCCGCCGAAACCGGGGAAGAGAACATGCGCGCGCAGCTGTCCTACCCTGAGGCTGGCGACCCCGGATCGATCGTCAACGTGACCGGAGCGGGGATCCTCTCCAACGCCGGGCAGGACGCCGACGCCCTGGAGTTCGTCGAATTCCTCGTCTCCGCCGACGCCCAGCAGTACTTCGTGGAGGAGACCTTCGAGTACCCGCTGGCCGAAGGAGCCGAAGCACCCGAGGGGCTGCCCGCACTGGATTCGCTGGTCAACCCGGACCTGGACCTGTCGGACCTCGAATCGCTTGAGCAGACCCAGGAGCTGCTCAGCAAGCATGGACTGATCTGATCCTGATCAGTACCCGGCAGCAGGCGACCCACGAATGACCCTCACCCGAACGGAACGTGCCAGCGAGGAGCAGGCACGTTCCGTTCGTGCGCCCCGGCCCGCTCCTCCGGCCTGGCTAGTGGTGTTGGCGGGACTGTGCGCTGCGACGGCTGCCATTCCCCTGGTCTACCTGGTGGCACGGACCACCGACGCCGGGTTCGCTGAACTAGCCGACACCCTCCTGCGGGCGCGGGTCCTGCAACTGGCCCTGAACTCAGTGCTGTTGGCGGCGGCGGTCACGCTGACCTGCCTAGTGGTGGGAACGGCGTCGGCCTGGATACTCACCCGGGTGCGCATTCCGGCGCCGCGCGCCATGCTCCTGATTTCAGCGCTGCCACTCGCCGTCCCGTCCTACCTCGCGGCGTACGGGTGGCTGGTCTGGGTCCCGACCCTAGACGGGTTCTTCGCGAGCTGGCTGATCATGGCCGCAGTCTGCACACCCTACGTCACCCTGCCGGTCGCCGCCGCGCTCCGCGGGACGTCGGGGGACCTCGAAGCGGTGGCCCGCACCCTGGGGTGTGGACCCTGGGGCGCCTTCCGAGCTGCCACGTGGCCGCGGGTCAGACCCGCCGCTGCCGCCGGTGCCCTGCTGGTCGCCCTGTACACCCTTTCCGACTTCGGGTTGGTCTCCATGCTGAGGTATCAGACCCTGACCTGGGGGATCAACTCGGCCTACGGCGCGAGCTTCGACCGCAACCAGGCAGCACTGCTCGCCCTGATGTTGGTGGTCCTGGCTCTCACGGTGGTCGCCGGGGAGAAGAGGTTCCGTGGCCAGGTTGCGACGGGAACCGGGCGGGGCAGGATAGCGCTGGTCCGTCCCGGCCGGTGGCTGGCCGTCGCCCTGGCACTGGTGCTCAGCGCTGCGGTGGTGAGCGTCGTCGTTCCCGTCGCCGGGCTGATGAGCCGCCTCCTGGAAGCCCAGACGCTGCGCGAGATCGACGTCGTCCGCCTCGTCGAGGCCATCGGGGCCACCCTGAGCCTCGCGGTCGCCGGTGCACTCGCCGCAGTGGTGCTGGCCCTGCCGATCGCTGTACTGGCAGCCCGCTACCGGGGACGGCTGGTCGCGGCGGTCGAGGCGGTGGGGTTCCTTGGGCACGCACTGCCCGGAATCGTGGTGGGACTGTCCCTGGTGTTCTTCGCGCTCGCAGCCGTCCCCGCCCTCTACCAGACGGTGGTGGTGCTCGTCTTTGGCTACGCCGTCCTGTTCATGCCGAAGGCAATCGGCACCATGCGCAGCGGGATCGCCGCAGTCCCCGGAAACCTGGTGGACGTGTCCCGGATGCTGGGGCTGTCGCCCTTGCAGTCGTGGTGGCGGGTGACCGCCCGGCTGGCGCTGCCCGGGATCGGCGTCAGTGCGCTGCTGGTGGCCATCTCGGTCATGAAAGAATTGCCTGCGACGCTGTTACTGAGGCCCACGGGCACCGCAACCCTCGCCACCGAGCTCTGGTCCCGCACCACAGTGTTCGAATTCGGGGCGGCCGCACCCTACGCGGCCACCCTGGTGCTGCTCGCCGCCGTCCCCGCGGTGGTGCTGTCCGGGTTTCGGGGCGTCGCGAAGGAGGATCTGTGAGCTGGGTAGCGATCGAAGGGCTGAGCGTGACCTATGGGAGCGCCGCCGTGCTCGACGGCGTGAACCTGCAGATCCCGCGGGGTGCGCTGACCGCCGTGCTGGGTCCGAGCGGCTGCGGCAAGACCACCCTGCTGCGGGCGATCGCCGGACTGCTTCCGGCCGCCGGCGGCACTATCCGGGTTGGGGAGAAGTTGCTCTCCTCCGCGACCGTCCAGCTGGCTCCCGAGAAGCGCGGCGTCGGCTGGGTCCCGCAGGACGCATCCCTGTTCCCTCACCTGTCGGTGGGGGAAAACATCGGGTTCGGCCTTCGACGGAGCCCTGACCGGGCGGGCCGGATCACCGATCTCGCCGCACTGGTGGGCCTGGCTGACCTTATTGATCGCGCGCCCTCCCAGCTTTCGGGAGGCCAGGCGCAGCGGGTGGCCCTGGCCCGCTCGTTGGCTCCGCGCCCGGACCTGATTCTCCTCGATGAGCCCTTCGCCGCACTGGACCCCCAGCTGCGTTCGACGCTACGGCGCGAGGTCGCCGACCTGCTGCGCGGGCAAAGCAATACCAGTCTGCTCGTCACCCACGATCAGGAAGAGGCGCTGTCGCTCGCCGACTATGTAGCGGTGATGCGCGACGGCCGGATCCTGCAGTGGGGTACGCCGTGGGAGGTGTACGAACGCCCGGTCAGCCGCTGGGTTGCGGCATTTGTGGGAGACACCGTGGAACTTGATGGCCACTGGAGCGGTGGGCAGGTGCTGTGCGGCCTCGGGCGGGTGGACGCAGAGAGCGCAGACGGCACCGAGCCGGTGGAGGGGGCGCCGGTTACCCTGATGCTGCGGCCGGAATGGCTGCAGGTCGCCTCCGGCGGGTCCGATGCCACAGTCACTTCCGTTGCCTACGCGGGCCACGACGCCCTGGTCAGCCTGGAGCTTGTCTCAGGGGCGACGGTGCGGGCGCGGATCGCAGCCCCCGACCTGCCCCGGCGGGGTGAGAGCGTGTCGATCGGGATCAAACACCGCGCGCTCGCCTACCCACGCCCGTCCGCCGCCGGGCAGGTGGCGCCGGCAGTCACCCGGTAGCTGGCTTCAAGGATCATCCAGGCCTGCAACTGCGTGGACAGTTGGGCGCCGTCGGACCTGGCAGACTCCCCCGTCCCGGTCGGGAAGCTCAAGAGGTCAAGGCCACCGCCGGGACGACCTTCGAAAGGGTTGGCACTTCGCCCGGACCAGAGATCATCCGCCGTCGCGGTCACCAGGGTCGCGGCGGTCCGCCGGGCGGAATCCGGGAGCAAGGGGCTCAGCGCTGCGAGGGCCAGATATCGGGTAAGGATGCCGGTGAACAGTCCGCCGTCCCCGGCTCCGTGGGTCAGTAGGACACCCTCCGAGGCCAGCTGGCTGTCGACGGCGGCCACCAGGTTCGCAGCGTCGGCAAGGTTGGTCGTCCCTCCGAGTTCCAGCAGTGCCCCCAGCACCGGACCCTGGTTGTAGGTGTAAACATCCGGGACCACCGTCTCTTGCCCGGCGTTGACCCTGATCCCGTCCAGGTAGAGACCGGTCGCGCCATCCCGCAGGCGCTCGCCGAGCCAGTCCACGAGCTCCTGCGCACGCTCCGGCTGTCCACGGCGAGCGAAGAACAACGCGGCGGGACCGGTGGCCGGGGTGTTCTTGAAGTCGCGGGAGGAATTCCAGTAGAGTCCGCCGCCCAGGTCAGGGGTGTGAGCTGAGCACAGTGCCCTGTCGAGCGACGCCAGGGCTCGTCCGCCTCCGTCCCGGACCTGGGCCAGCCGGTCGACGGCGAGGGCAAGCCAGGCCATGTCGTCGTAGTAGGAGTTGGTCCACCGCAGCCCATTGCGCAGGCGGATTCCCCGCAGCAGCCGACGTGCCGTGAGAGCAGACCGGTCCGCAGCGCGGGACGATCCCTGCCCTGCCTCACGGAGCGTCTCGTCCACCAGGACGTCCAGGTAATGTGCCTGCCACCAGTAGTGCCAGGGGGAGCCAGCACCCTCCCGCGGGTGGTGCACGGCTCCAAGATGGGTAAAGGGAAGCCCGAACAGGCGGTGACCGAACCGGGACCTGACGGATTCCGCCGCAGCCCGTGCACGATGGTCAGCCGTGTGGACGGGGTCATCCTGGCGCGAAGTGAGCATAATTCCACCCTAGCCGGACGGCCCAGCGCCGGTATTGAGCACTCTGCCAACCCCCGTGGGCCCCGGATGCGGTATGGGCTGGGTCACAGTAATGTTTGGTGGGCACCAGGTTCACGCTGCGCACCGATTACCTGCAGATCGGCCAACCCCACCAAGAAGCTCAAGGAGACACCATGGACATCACCAACACTGTTGCCCTGATCACCGGGGGTGCCTCAGGGTTGGGACAGGCGACCGCCAGGAAACTCTATGACGAGGGCGCGACGGTGGTCCTCGTCGACCTGCCCCACTCGTCAGGCTCGGAGGTTGCCGCCGAACTCGGCGACCGGGCCGTTTTTGCCCCGGCAGACGTCACCGATCCGGCGCAGGTCCAGGCCGCCGTCGACACCGCCGTCGCGCTGGGCCCCCTCCGAACCGTCGTCAACTGTGCGGGGATCGCCACCCCCGGCAAGGTCCTCGGACGTGACGGTGTGCTCCCGCTGGAGGACTTTGCCAGGGTCATCAACATCAATTTGATCGGCACCTTCAATGTGATCCGGTTGTCTGCGGCGGCGATCGCTGTGACCGAGCCGATCAGCCCGCCCGACGGGTCGCAGGAGCGCGGGGTTATCGTGAACACTGCGTCGGTGGCGGCGTTCGACGGCCAGATCGGCCAGCCAGCCTACGCGGCGTCCAAGGGGGCGGTGGCGGCGATGACCCTGCCAATCGCCCGGGAGCTCGCCCGCTCCCTGATCAGGGTGGTTACCATCGCGCCGGGGATCTTCGAAACCCCGATGATGGCGGGGCTTCCCCAGGAGGCACAGGACTCCCTGGGAGCCCAGGTACCGCACCCGTCCCGGCTCGGCCGCCCCGATGAATACGCTGCCCTCGTCTCCCACATTGTGCAGAACCAGATGCTGAACGGCGAGACCATTCGCCTCGACGGCGCCATCCGCATGGCACCGAAATAGCTGCTCCCGCAGCCCACGAAAGGAACAGCTCAATGGAGAGCACCCTCCCCACCGCCGACTTCATGGGCTTCGAGTCCCTGCTCAGCCCGGCCGAGAGCGCCAAGCTCGCCGATGTCCGGGACTTCCTCGACAAGGAGGTGGCACCGGCCGCCGAAGACTGGTGGAACCGTGCCGAGTTCCCCATCGATGTGCTGCCCAAGCTCGCCGCCCTGAATCTCAGTACCCCGGTGCAGCAGGGGTATAGCTACCTGTTCGGTGGCATGGTGATCGCCGAAATGACCCGGGCTGACACGTCACTGGCGACCTTCTTCATGGTCCACCACGACCTGTTCGTCGAGGCCCTGCACGAGTTCGGATCCGAGGACCAGAAGGCGCGGTTGCTGCAGGACGCCATGGACCTGAAAATCACCGGCGCGTTTGCGCTCACCGAGCCCCTGCACGGCTCCGACGTCGCTGGCGGCCTGGCCACCACCGCGACCCGCGACGGCGATAGCTGGATTCTCAATGGGGCCAAGCGGTGGATCGGCAACGGAACCTTCTGCGACTACATGCTGCTGTGGGCACGGGACACCGCCGACGGGAGCATCAGGGGGTTCATCCTCGATGCCACCCTGCCCGGAGTGACCAGGACCCGTATTGAGAACAAGATCGCGCTGCGTACCGTCCAGAACGCTGACATCGTGCTGGACGGTGTGCGGGTCCCCGAAGCGGACCGGTTCGCGGGGATCAACACGTTCGCTGACACCCGGACGCTCCTCCGTGGGTCCCGGATCCTGGTGGGGTGGCAGGCGGTGGGCCAGCAGCTTGCCGCGTTCGACGTCGCCCGCCGGTACGCGGTGGAACGGCACCAGTTCGGCCGCCCCATCGCCGGGTTCCAGCTGGTGCAGGACCAGCTGGTGCGGATGCTCGGCAACACGACGGCGAGCCTGGGAATGATGGCGCGGGTCGCTCAGCTGCAGGAGGATGGTGGCGGGGACATGCCGCAAGCGGCACTCGCCAAGGCGTACACCACGGCACGGATGCGTGAGACAGTGGCACTGGGCCGAGGGATCCTCGGAGGGAACGGCATCACTACCGACTTCCGGATGGCCAAGATCTTCGCCGACGCCGAAGCCATCTACACCTACGAAGGCTCCTACGAGATCAACACCCTGATTGTCGGGCGTGCCATCACCGGGCTCTCTGCCATCAACTAGAGCCCACCACACCGGTACTTCCCCGGGTGCGGGTATATCCTCAGGGCCGTTCGAAGACCCCACCACGGCGGTCCAGGCCATCGACCGGATCCATGACATCCTGCGGCAGATCAGTCGCCGCCCCCTGCATTCGGGGCACTACGACGACGACGGCGGTACCCTCCGGCTGACGGTCCCCACCATGCTCTGGGACGGGTACGTCCGGCTCGGGTTCGGCGAAATCCGGATCGCAGGGTCGGGCTCCCCCCAGGTGGCCAGACGGCTAAGGCTGGCCCTGGACGACCTGAGGGCGGTGGCCCCCGCCGACCGTCAGCAGCCGTTGACGTACCAGCACGAACTGCTGGCTGGCAGCGCCCGCGCCGCAGCCGCGTCGAAAGCGGAGGGAAAAGCGGCACTCGTGCCCGACGCGTCCGGAATCGGGTCCGCGGAAGACCTTGTGACCGCTCCACATCAAGATCGGCGTTGAAGCAGGCCTGACCGGACCCGACGGCGCCGTCGATGGCAGACTGTGGTCATGCCCTCCTTTCGCGCCCAACTCGACATCCTTGGTCTCCTTCCAGGGCACGCACCCGGAGCCGTGATGGAGTCCGCGGAGACGGCCCTTGGCGCAGCCCACCTGGTGGAGGCCAAGCAACTCGATGTGGTCGCGGGGGTTCCCCGGATCACCCTGCGTTTCCTGGTGGAGGAAACCGACTACGAGACCGGTGCCGGTCAGGCCGTGCAAGCGGCCGTGAACATGCGGCACGCCGTCGAGAGGGTTGCTACTGTCGGGCCGTTGCGGGTTCTTCGTCGTCGAAGAAATCGATGGGAGCGACTGTAGCCATCTGGCGGGCCCGCAACGCGCGGCGGTAGGCGTGGTCCACCCGGTGACGACGCGATCCGGCGGAGATGATCAGCAAAAACGCGCCCAGCCCGGCAGCGAACGCCACTGGGATCGACTGGGGGTCACCGATCAGCCGCGCGGGAACGATCAGGATCAGCCCCCAGAGGACGGCGAGCGCGACGGCGATCCGGCCCCGGTCGGTCATGCACACGGCCATCGCGGCGAGGGTCAGCAGGACCACCCCGATGATCGCCCAGCGCTGGGCGCCGAACTGCAACCAGTCAACGCCCTGGATGGTCAGTACCGCAGCGGTGTGCATGGTCGCGGTGACGCCGGTCCAGCCGAGAAAGAGGCCCAGCGGTATGTCCACGAGGAGGCCTTCCGACCGGGTCTGCGCCGGGTAGTCGTTAAGCCAGCGCAGGGAAGCCAGCAGCGTGGCCAGCAGCAGGAAGATCAGGACCAGGCTCATCGTGGGCATGCCCCGCTGGACGGCAACCGCCCAGCCGAGGGTCAGCAGGACGGCGGCTGCCACGATCCAGCCAAGCCCCCGGTGCCGGGGGCTCCGGTGATGGGCGGGTAGCCACTGGTGGATGGTGTACCCGATCAGGCCTACACCAATCAGCAGCCAGGCATAGGCGGCCGGGGTGGCCGGCGAGACCAGGGTGGCGGCTGGGTCAAAGGTCCCCAGGGCAGCCTCCCGGAGGTCCGGTCCGCCGAAGGCGCCCGCGACGTGTGCGGTTCCCAGGGTCGCGCCGAGAATCACCAGGGTGACTACGATCCGCCGCACCAGATCCGGGTCCCAGGAACCGATCTGCCGGATCATTGACGACCCACCCCCTGCTGCGCGGGAAGCCGTCACGCGCACCGCCGTCGTCGTGCGGGTGGGTTTCGCTCCGGCCGGTTTCGGTGCGGGATGTGGTGGTGCTGCACGTGGTGTCTCGGGCGGTGTCCTAGCGGGGGAAATCGAAGCTGGGGAGGCACTGGCTGCCGTGGCAGGTGGTGGCGTAGGGCGGGAGCTGCCGGGTCTGGCGTCGTCGGAAGGCGCCGCTGGGCTGGCCTCTTTCGGTCGCGCGGCACGGAGCCGCTCCAGCACGGGGGAGGGCGCCTCAGCTGGTGCATCGGATCCGCTGGGCGCGGGTGTCCCGGCAGGCAACCTAGTCGGTTTGTCTGGCAGCCGGGGGGTGGGCGGCGTCGGGGTGCTCATCAGTTGTCTTACCCTTCCGGCGTTGCTTGAGCGCGAGGAATGCAGCAATTACAAGTCCCACCAGAGTACCTACCCCCATTCCGAGGAGGGCACTCACCCACAACGGGAAGCCCGTGGTGGCATCGGTGACATACCCCAACATCACCAACCAGCAGGACCATAGAATACCGCCGACGGCGGCGCACGCGAGAAAGGGCCGCAACGGAAGGTTGGCGATCCCGGCCGCCGCGACTCCGGCGGTCCGGCCCGCGGGAAGGAATCTGAGGGCGATGAGACCGGCGTAGGTGGGGGACTTGCCCGCCTTTTCCACTGCGGTGCGGATGCTGCGGTGGACGGCACGGCCCCATTTGAATTTGTCCAGCCACGAGGTCAACCGATTGCGGAACAGCAGATACAGGATGATGTCGCCCAGCCAGCTTCCCAGCGTGGCCGTCAGCAGGGCGATGGGCAGGAGCAGTGTCCCCTCGGACGCCATGGTGCCCGAGGCGATCACCAGGAACTCGGAGGGCACAGCAGGGATGAACACGTCGACGACAACGACTATGAAAGTCAGGGGATGGAACAGCGGCGACCATGCTCCGAGATCGGTGAGATCCACTTTTCCAATCTACAGGTGACCGGTGGGGTGCGGTCTAGGGGCCGGAATGGCTCCTAGCCGAAGTCCTGGAGGCTCAACCGGCTGTCGAAGCGCCGGTGGACGCCGCTCAGCGGGTCGGTGAAGGCGATGCTTTTGGCCAGGAGCTGCAGCGGCTTGTCGTAGTCGTCAGGGGCCTGGGGGAGCAGCACCGGGTAAAAGGGGTCGTTCAGGATCCCCAGTCCAAGCCCGGCCATGTGCAGGCGCAGTTGGTGGGTCTTTCCGGTGTGCGGAGCGAGGCGGTAACGGCCCCGGCCGTTGCGTTCCTCCACCAGGTGCACCAGGGTTTCGGTGTTCGGCTCCCCGTCCACCTCCTGGGCGAGGAGGTAGGTACGGCTTTTGACGATGCGGCTGCGGACCACCCGCGGCTGTGCCATCAGGTCCAGACTCGGGTCCACCGGGGCGGCAGCCTCATACTCCTTGGAGATGAGCCGGTTCTCGAAGAGCAACTGGTAGTTTCCGCGGGTCGCCGGGTTGGTGGAGAAGAGCAGAATCCCAGCCGTCAGCCGGTCCAGCCGGTGCATGGGGATCAGGTCGGGCAGGTCCAGCTGGACGCGGAGCCGGACCAGCGCCGATTCCGCGACATACCGGCCGCCCGGTGTGGTGGGTAGGAAATGCGGTTTGTCGACCACCAGCAAGTTCTCGTCCTGGTGCAGGATGCCCACCTCGACGGGGAGCCGCTCCTCAACCGGGAGCTCCCGGTAATACCAGACGAACGTGTGCTCGGTAAGGGGAGTGGTCCGGGTCAGCCGCTCTCCGTTCAGGGCGACGACCTCCCCGCGGTCGAACCGGGTGGCGATGCCTTCCGGGTCCACGTGGTCCCAGCGGTCCAGGATGTAGTCGAGCGCGGTCCCCCAGGGGCCCTCGGAGGGCAGGCGCAACCGGGTGGCGTTGACGCCGTTGCGGACGGGAAGGGGGGATTGCATCACCTATCTAGGGTACGCGTGCGCTGTCCCCAGACTGCCAGCCGTTAGTTGCACCCCACAATTCGGTACAGTGACGCGTTGCCTTCCTGGTCCACCAACTCAAAGCCGGCCGCCAGGGAGAGGTCGTTCAGGCCAGCGAAGGGAACCGCCCGCCCGCCGTGGACGGAGGCGGTCCCGAAGTCCAGCACATAGGCCGTGTTGGTGCTGCGCACCGCTTCGCAGACCGAAGGGTTCAGCCGCATGGTGTCCAGATAGTCGAAGACGACGCGGGCCTCCTCGGTGGCGGGATTGGTTCCGTAGGGGAGCAGTGACTGCCGGCCGGCGAAGGCGTAGGACAGTGAGGCGCCGGTCAACGGGTTGCCCGCGATCACCGCGTCTGCTGGCACGTGCTCCGGGAGCCGTTCCAGCAGGGTCAGCTCGTCGATGGTCAGCAGCCGGGAATCCTCGGTGTACCGGTAGTGGAAGGCCGCCTCATTGACTCCCCGCTGCACCGCGAACAGCGGCGCGACGGCCAGGCCGATCACCACCAGGACTGCTGACGCCGCTGGCAGGAACCAGGCGGGTTCGGGGGTGCCCCGCCGGGCACGCAGGCTCTGCAGACCCAGGATCAGGGTCTGCGCCAGGGCGACGCCGCCGATACTGGCCACCAGGATTCCGGCTGGTGCGAGCATCGCACTGATCCGAAAGTAATCGTTGTACCAGGCACCCGCGACAATCCACCGCAGCGTGGGGACTTCCTGCCAGCTGCCGAGCACAAACAGGGCGCCAGCCACGAGGTACATCGCGATCACCCACCGGTGGCTGCGCAGGTAGAGGACGACGGCGGCACCGACCGCGGTGAGCACCGTGACCAGGAGCGCGACCGGGCGGCCCAACGGGCCGTGGAACAGCACCTCCGAGACGGCTCCTCCGGCATCGCCCATCTGTGCCCAGTTGTCGGCGCTGCTCCGGGCGGGGCGTACCGTCATCCACAGCACGGCGGCGAGCACCAGGAACGCCGCGGCGCCGGACACCGCAACCAGCCGACGTCGGCCGCCGCTGGTGCGAATCCTGGCGAACGTCACCGCCAGAACGGCGGGGGCCGCCAGGGCGAGGAGCCCGAGCAGGGACGAGGGGTGGGCCAGCAGCAGTCCCGGCAGGAGACCGAGGAGTAACAGGGCACTCCCGGAACGGGTCAGTGACACCTCGGTACCGGCCCGCACCAGCTGGATCACCAGCCCAAGCGCTGCGGGAAGGATAGCAATGGACAGCATGAACGGGTAGACCACGCCGAACTCGAGGAGCAGATAGGGGAAGGAGCTGTACGCGGTGGACAGCACGCCAGCGACCAGGAGAGGCAGCCAGCGTTCGCCGGTGAGACGGCTGACCAGGAACAGGCAACCGACGCTCCAGATCCCGGTGATGAGCACCAGGTTCGTGACATTGATGGCGGCGGTCAGGGGGATGCCCGCTGTGGCGATCACCAGGGAGACCACGGCGTGCCACCCTGCCGGATAGAACGTGCCCTCCCGGGTCCCCAGATACCCCAGGGTCAGCGACGACGAATTGCCCGTCTCGGCAATGTAGCGCAGGGCATTGAGGTGAAAAATGTTGTCGTGGGACTGGGCGATGTTTTCGGGTACACCGAACATCCAGAACATCACCGCTGCCACCGGCACTGCAGCAACCGCCCACGCGGTGAACACCAGACGCCAGCGGGCCGGCGGCTCGGCAGGCACCGGGGCGCCGTGAATCAGGTGCCCGAACTGGCGGCGCAGGATCCAGAGGGCTCCGGCGACCACCGCGGTAACCGCCAGCACCGGCGGTAGCGACCACCGCACCCCAGCGAAAGCTGCGACCTCGGCGGACAGCACCACCGCTGTGACGCTGAAAGGACCGGCGAGGGCCAGCAGGGTCAACCGTCGCAACCCCAGCGCGGCACCCCAGGCCAGGCCGGGCCCGAACACCACCGCGAGTGCCACCACGAACGCAGGGAGGGTCGCTGCCCAGCTCATAGGCCCCCTCGGGTGATGGTAGGTGAAATCATTCGGCGGCCAAGGTGCTGGCGGGCTGACAGTACGGGCAGTAATACAGGTCGCGCAGTTCCAGTTCGTTGTCCCCGAGCTGTTCCAGTGTGACCCGGGTGCCGCAGCGCAGGCAACCGCGGTGCTCCCTGCCGTACACCCACAGGGTGTCGCCCCTCAGATTCCCGGTGGTCGCCCGGGTGGACCGCGCCTTGTTCGCTTCCAGCAGTTTCTTCGCCAACGTCACCATCCGGGGGAGGTTCTTGACTTCCGCCACCGGGGTCAGCGGGTGCGCCCCGGCGAGGAAACACAGCTCACACCGGTACACGTTTCCGATCCCCGCCAGGTTCCGCTGGTCCAGCAGGGCCAGCCCAATCGGGCGGTCCGGTTGGGAGCTGAGCCGTCGCAGTGCCTCCTCGGGATCCCAGTCCGGTCCCAGCAGATCCGGGCCCAGGTAGCCGACCGCTTCTTCCTCCCCGGAGCGGGGCAGGACCTTCAGGAAACCCAGTTCAAAACCGACGGCGGCGGCGTCGGGGGTCTCCAGGATGCAGCGCGCCTTGAACGCCGGACGCCGCCACTTGGCACCCTTGGCGTAGATGTGCCACAGGCCCTCCATCTTCAGGTGCGAGTGGATGGTCCACCCGTCATCGCCGCCCACCCGGATCAACAGGTGCTTGCCCCTGGCCACCACGTTCTGCACTGTTTCGCCGGTGAAATCCACAGTCGCGAACTTCGGAACCCGGATATCGCACCGTGTCAGGGTGCGGCCGGCGAGGGCCGCGTTCAGCTCCCGGGCCGCCCGCCAGACGGTATCCCCCTCAGGCACGAATCCTCAGTCCCCGCGGGGTGGAGTAGAACCCCGCAGCGGTCAGCGCGCGGCCCACCTCCGAGTCCAGTACCGGTTCCCCGTTCACCTTCTCGATCGCCATCTTTTCGGCCGCGCCCCGGCGGATAATGGCAACCAAGGCGCCGGCCGCGGCGTGCAGCGCCGCCGAATCATCGGTGAACGCCAGCACAGTCTTCCCGCCCCGCTCCACATACAGGGCCAGGTGCCCGTCCTGAAGAATCACCAGCGCGCCAGCCTTCCGGCCGGGACGGTGCCCGCCGTCGGAGGAAGGCCACGCCAGCGCGGCCCCGTAGGGATTGGCTGGATCCGTTGCGGCGAGGGCGATCGAGGACCGCACGACGCCGGGGTCCTCACCGGGGCGTCGTTCCTGTTGTGCGTCGGCGCCGAACGAGCGCAGCCGGTCCACCGTCGCGGGGACCGCGAACTGGGCGGCGCCGAGGTGTTCGATGAAGTACCCGCGCCGGCACCGGCCCATCTCCTCGAGCCGGGCCAGGACCTTGTACTGCAGGCCGAACCCACCGGGGGTGCCCTCGCTGCCCACCGAGCCCCGGGTGACTACTCCATACCGGTCCAGCAGCAGTTCAGCAGTGGCATGCGCGTGGACTGTGGTCTCCGCCTCCACGGGCGGCAGCATGGTCCACCGTCCCGCCGCCATCGGCGGGGTGCTGCGCTGGTAGCCGCGGGCGCCGTCGTCGGCCCCTGACATCCGCATTGAGGAACCGGTCAACGACGCCCCGGGGGCACGGCCCAGCCGGCCCAGCCGGGAGGAGCGGGCGCGGGGTGGGGCGGCACGCTGTTTGTGCGCGGTCTTGCCGCCAGCGAGCAGGCTGCGCACCGGCGTGAAGGTGTCATTGCTGATCCGCCCGGCCCACACCAGTTCCCACAGGGCGCTGACCACCTCGGTGTCGTTCAGCGGCGCCGCGGAGTCCAGGGACTCAACGAGTTGCCGGAAGAAGTAGGCACCGCCCCGGTCCAGCAGTTCGAGCAGGTTCAGTTGCAGTGTTGACGGGTCGAACACGGGATCGGGTCGGAGGGTGAGCGGCGCGTTCTCCGCCAGGTGCAGCGCGATCCATCCGTCGTTGCCGGGCAGGGATCCGTCTCCGGACCAGACCACCTCGCCGGTCGCCGTCAACTCGTCGAGCATCGCCGGCGTGTAGTTGGCCACCCGGGAACCGAGAATCAGCGGTTCCCAGGCGGATGCCGGGATGGGTACCCCCGAGAGCTGGTCGACGACGGTGGCCACACCGTCGAGTCCGCGCAGGGTGGACCCGACATGCTGCCAGGCGGGAAGGAACCTGCCATAGGCGGCCGGATCCACAGGTTCCACCTCCTGCCGGAGGGCGGCCAGGGACCGGCGACGGAGCCTGCGGAGCACTTCGACGTCGCACCACTCGCTGGGCGACGCGGTATGGGTGGTCTCCGAGGTTGTTTCCGGGAGGGAGGCAACCGGGCGGAACTCGCCCTCCACCACCCGGCCGTCGGCGGCGAGCCGCTGCAGGGCGGTCAGCACCACGGCAACGCCAAGGCCCAGGCGCTGGGCCGTTTCGACGACGGTGAACGGCCCATGGGTGCGAGCGTAGCGCCCCACCAGGTCCCCGAGGGGATCCGCGACCGGTTCAATGAATGCAAGGGGGATCCCCATCGGCAGCGGGACCCCGAGTGCGTCGCGCAGCCTGGCGGCATCCTCGACCGCTGACCAGCGTTCCTCGCCGGCGACGAACACCTGCAGTGCCCGGTTGGCTTGCACCAGTTGGGTGAGTAACGGGCCCACCAGGTCGGTGGCCGGGGTGTCGCCGGAGTCTTCGGGTGTTTCGAAGCGCTCCGCCACCTCGCGGGTGGTCAGGGGCCCCAGAAGCCTCAGCAGGTCCGCTACCCCCTCAAGCCCGCGCACCAACCGGTCCGGGGCGAGGCGCTGCAGTTCGCTCTCCGTGGAGGCGATGACCCCCGGATCGAGAAGTTCACGCAGTTCGGCCCGCCCCAGCAGTTCGTTGAGCAGGGTGGGGTCCAGGGAGAGGGCGGCCGCCCGCCGTTCGGCCAGCGGCGAGTCCCCCTCATAGAGGAACGAGGCCACGTAGCCGAACAGCATGGAGCGGGCGAACGGCGACGGCTGGGAGGTGGTGGTCTCCACGATCCGCAGTTCCCGGCGTTCGATGCTCGCGGCGATGTCCTTTAGGGCGGGCAGGTCGTAGACGTCCTGCAGGCACTCGCGGACCGTTTCGAGCACGATCGGGAACGTCGGATACTTCCGGGCGACGTCGAGCAACTGCGCTGAACGCTGCCGCTGCTGCCAGAGCGGGGACCGTTTTCCCGGGTTCTGGCGGGGGAGCAGGAGAGCGCGGGCCGCGCATTCGCGGAACCGTGAAGCGAACAGTGCCGAGCCACCCACCTCGGTGGTGACAATTCCGTCGAGTTCCTCCGCGTCGAACAGGAACAGTTCCGCCCCCGGCGGCTCGTCCTCCATCAGTGGTACCCGCAGCACGATCCCGTCGTCGGACGCCATCGCCGAGCCGTCCATGCCGTACCGCTGCTCGAGGCGGGCTCCGACGGCGAGGGCCCAGGGAGCGTGAACCGGCATGCCGAACGGGCTGTGCAGGATGACCCGCCAGTCGCCGAGCTCGTCGTGGAACCGTTCGACCACCAGCGTCCGGTCGTTGGGCACTATTTCGGTAGCTGCCCGCTGCTCCGAGAGGTAGGTCAGGAGGTTGCCCGAGGCCCAGTCGTCCAGGCCGATCGCTTTGCACCGTGCCTGCGCGTCCTCGGGCGAAGCGAGGGACGTTTCGCGGACGAAGGCGCCAACCGCGCGGCCCAGTTCCACGGGACGGCCAAGGGAGTCTCCTTTCCAGAACGGCAGTCTGCCCGGCTGACCGAAGGCGGGGGAGACGAGCACCCGGTCGTGGGTGATGTCCTCGATCCGCCAGCTGGTGGCGCCGAGGGCAAACACGTCGCCCACCCGTGACTCGTAGACCATCTCCTCGTCGAGTTCGCCGACCCGCCGTCCGCCCTGTTTGCCGCCCGTCCCAGGTTCGGCGGAGCCCACCAGGAAGACCCCGAACAGTCCGCGGTCGGGGATGGTGCCGCCGGAGGTGACAGCCAGACGCTGGGCACCGGGCCGACCAGTAATGGTGCCCTCCACCCGGTCCCAGATGATCCGGGGGCGCAGCTCAGCGAACTCGTCCGAGGGGTACCGGCCGGCCAGCAGGTCCAGGGTCGCGTCGAACGCCGATCGGGGCAGCGTGGCAAACGGTGCGGAGCGTCGGACGACGTCGAACCATTCCTCCACGTCGATGGTGCCCAGGGCTGCCGCTGCCACCGTCTGCTGCGCCAGGATGTCCAGCGGATTCGCGGGAATATACAGGGGCTCGATCTTCCCTGCGAGCATCCGTTCCACAGTGACCGCAGTGTTGACCAGGTCCCCGCGGTGTTTGGGGAAGAGCACGCCCTGGGATACCTCACCCACCTGGTGGCCAGCGCGGCCCACCCGTTGCAGGCCGCTGGCCACCGAGTAGGGCGATTCGACCTGGACCACCAGGTCAACGGCACCCATGTCGATGCCCAGTTCCAGCGAGGACGTCGCCACGACGCAGCGCAACCGGCCGGATTTGAGGTCATCCTCGATCAGCGCCCGCTGGTCCTTGGACACCGAGCCGTGGTGGGCCCGAGCGAGGAGCGGCTCGGCGCCGTCGGTCTGGCCAGCCTGGCCCATCAGCTGGGCGGGGGGCGCCTGCCCTGCCCGCTGCCCAGCGGGCTGTCCGGAGACGGGGTCCGCTCCGTCTGGTCCTGCCGCCCGCAGCGCGGCAGCCTCCAGTCGTTCGGCATGGATTTCGTTCAGGCGGGCGGTCAGCCGTTCGGCCAACCGACGGGAGTTGGCGAACACGATCGTCGAGCGGTTCGCCTGAATCAGGTCGACAATCTTCTCCTCGACGTGGGGCCAGATGCTCCCCTGGGGGACTGCTTCGGCGCCGTAGGTGTCACCGTCGGTGTCATCGCCACCGTTCTGGGTGGGCGGTCCGCCCAGCTCGGTCATGTCCTCCACCGGCACCGTGACAGTCAGGTCCCACTGCTTCTTCGACGGCGGGGCGACAATTTCCACCGGCGCATTGCCGCCGAGGAAGCGGGCGACCGTTTCCTGGGGTTCCACGGTGGCCGACAGCCCGATCCGCTGCACCGGTTTTTCCAGGAGCGCATCCAGCCGGGCCAGCGACACCGCAAGGTGCGCGCCGCGCTTGGATCCTGCCACCGCATGGACCTCATCGACGATGACCGTGTCGACGTCGGTGAGGGTTTCCCTGGCCTTGGACGTCAGCATCAGGAATAACGATTCCGGCGTGGTGATGAGAATGTCCGGCGGGCGGGTCAGCAGAGCGCGCCGGTCGGCCTGCGAGGTATCACCTGAGCGCACCCCCACCGTGATGGAGGGGGCTGGCAGTCCCAGTCGTTTTGCCGTTTGGGTAATCCCGATCATGGGTGCGCGCAGGTTGCGTTCGACGTCGACGCCGAGGGCTTTCAACGGCGATATGTACAGGACCCGGGTGCCGCGCTTTTTCGCCGGCACCTCCTTGCCCGCTGCCTTTCCCTTGGCTGTTGTCCCCTTGGCGAGGAGACCCGTGTCGTCGGCGCCGGCGGCGATGAACTTGTCCAGGGCCCAGAGGAACGCTGCGAGGGTCTTGCCGGAACCGGTGGGTGCGATCACCAGGGCGTTGGAGCCCGCCGAGATGGCGTTCCAGGCCCCCTCCTGTGCGGAGGTGGGCGCGGCGAAGGCCCCGGCGAACCACTGATGAGTCGCGGGGGTGAACCTATCCAGCACCGAAGTCACCGGTTTATCATCTCGCAGCCTGCTGACATTTTGTGATTCAGCGGGCGTAGGCTCCCGCGCCGCGGGCGAATGAGGGGTAGCTTTCAAGGTAGAACGCCCCGCTGCAGGAGGAAAGGCGCACGCATGAGTGGCCAGGTAGGCAACAACTGGGTCCCATTGGCCGGAGTGTCGGTGCTCTTTGTCGGTGGTGCCGTAGCGAGCCTGCTCGCGGGTGAAAATACCGGTGCGGTGGCCGCCTACTTCGTGGTGGCCACGCTGGTGCTGATCCTGGTGGCCGGCCCGTGGCTGGTGCGCAACCCGCCAGCGATCAACGCAAACTCGGGCACCTACCTGGTGCTGGCCGTCGCGTTGGAGCTCGGAGCCTTGCTCGGCGGGTCAATCGGGGTACTGCGTGGCTTGGGTGGGTGGATTGTGCTGGGCCTGGGCCTGGTGGCGTACGGCCTGCTGGAACGCGGTCGGGTCATGGTGACCGCGGGGGTCTTCGCGTTTCTTGCCGGGGTGGGGGCCGTCGTGGCGCACCAAACCTGGCTGACCCTCACGCTCCAGTTGCTCACCGCCGCTGTCTTCGCGCTCGCAGCTGGCCGGCTGCGGCACGTGCTGCTCACCCAGCGGCACGCTACAGAGTCCGTTCCGGCTACCGCCGCGAGGTAGCCCACCGGTTCGTCCGCCCCGGCCGGATGGTTCCCGGGACGGGATGGGAAGGATCCCTACATGGCGACCATGGGGCCGACGGTCATCAGGACAATGTCCTCGGCAGTGCACCCTACTGATTCCTGGAGCGCGATCAGCGAATCGGTGGCGCCCGGCGGATAGATGCGCACTCCGGTGGTATCGGTAAGGTTGCATTCGTCCCCATAGTTCTGGGCGTTCGTCTGCAGGAGGGTGGCAATCGCCGACTGCCCCGGTTCCAGGACTACCGTGGGAACCTCGACGCCGGGTTCCCGGTCAGCGGGAGCGCCAACCTGAGCCTCGGCTGCATCCACATAGGACACCCCCGGGTAGCCGGTCATGGTGCATTCCGCGTCCGAGGCATTCGAGAGGATGAGGGTGCGCTCCACCGTTCCGGCGCCGCCCGCACCCATCGGGGTCTCCACCACCGCTGAGAGATCTGCTGCCGTGCACATTCCAGCCTCGGCGGGCTCGGAGGCTGTCGGCTCCCCGGAAGGTTCGCCGGTGGGGGTGGTCGAGGTGTCGGGCGCTGGAGAGGCCGCCTCGCTTTGTTCCTCGGTGGGTTCTTCAGTGGCCGGGGCCGACGCGCTGACCTCAGCCGCGGGTGTAGTGGTGTCCTGGTCGGTGGGATCTGAGGTTCCACAGCCCGCGAGTAAAACGATGGTGCTCAGGGCCGCGAGGAGGGCAGCGGCTTTGGACGAAGTCCGAGTGTGGATACGCATGGACTCACCATCGCCGTTGATCGACCCTGCGTCAATCGGCCGCCGTGCTTCGCAGCCGATTGACGCAGGGATCGTTACAGACCGCTACTTGGTGTTGCGGGTCCGGACCAGGGCCAGTGCGCCTGCGACCAGGCCAAGCAACCCGGCGGCAAGAGCCACCCAGATGACCGGCTGAGTGGAGGTGGACTCGGTAGCTGAAGCCTGTTCGGCGTCAGCTGCCTCCGCCTCGTCGGTTGCTTCCGCGCTGTGATGGCCGCCCGCTTCGGTCTCGGCAGTGGTGACGAAGGACGGAGCGGGGCTTTCGGGCTCCTCGGCACCTTCCTCGGCGACCTCATCCCAGCTCGACACGCTACCGTCAGAGTAGGTCTGGATGGCAGGCAACGTCACGGTGGTTCCCTCTTCAGGGAGGCGCCCCACCGACAGGGAGAAAATCTGGTACTCGTCGGCCGTGAGCTGGTCTTCCTCACTGTCCGCCGTCCAGATGACCGACAGCACGCCCTCCGTAATGGTGGCGCCGTCAATCTCGACGGGCTCCGGAAGCTCGCCGCGGACTACTTCGGCGGTCCAGCCCTCGACCGGCTTCGCCCGGACCGAGGTGAAGGGCGAATCCGTTGGCAACTGGACCTCGATCTTCTCGGTCAGCGCGGTGTCAGATTCACTGGGCACTGAGAAGTTCAGCTGCGTGTAACCGCCGGCGGTGGTACTGGCGGGACTGACGTTCACGTGTGCTGATGCTGTGCCGAGGCCCAGTGCCATCAGGCCGGCGGTGGTGACGGCGAGCGCGGAGGTGGTGACAGTGCGACGTGTCGAAGTTTTCATGGGAATACCTTTCTGGGTGCTGGCCGGGCGCATGGCGCTCTCAGGCAGCGAAAAATGGGTGGGGTGTGTGAACCCCGGCCGTCCGGTGGATCAGGCGGGGGAAAGAGCGGGGGCGTGCGTCGACGGTGGACCACGCAGCGGTGGAACATCACGGAAGGCGCGGGCGGACCGGCGGATGGGGGCTGGGGGAAACAGTGGGATCCGTGGTGCTGGGACAGGGCCGACGACGTCGGGAAGCCTCAGCAATGGAACAAGCCAGGACGCCGCCAGCCGTGCGGCGGTCTCACCCCGTTGCAGCATGAACCCGGTGACGATGACGGCGAGGGCGTGAAGCGCAAGCATCCACACGTCGGCGTGGGCCGAGGCGGCGTGGGTGTGCTCACCACTGGGGAGGCAACTGACGGACTGGACGGCATAGTGCCGGGCCGGGGCGGCGACACAGGCTGAAGCAGTGGAGGTGAGACTGAACCCGGTGTGCAGGAGCCACTGACCCACTCCAAGCACCAGAAGGAGGGCGGGTAGCGTTAGAGCCTTCCTGGCAATGACAGTCACTGCTAAGAGCGTTGCCGAACCCAGCACGGCAACGATCAACGGGGCGGGGAGATGCCCCCCACCGATCACGTGCGCCCCGGCAGCAAGGGAGAGGATAACCGCTGACGTCGCCAGGGAACGGGCCAGGCGAGCAAAAGGCGATGCGCTGCTCATGGTCCTCCCTGGATCAAGTAGTTGTCCGCACTCGTACTGCAGCTGTTGGGCTACCCGCCCCACCTAAGAGTATTCGACGCGGTGGGGTGCTCGGCTTGGTGGAACGGCGTTACTCGTGATGGTAGGGCCGACCACCGGCGATTTCCTGCGCACGGTAGAGCTGCTCAGCGAGGATCAACCGCACCAGCTGGTGGGGAAACACCAGCGGGGAGAGGGACCACACCAGATTGGCCCGGGTGTGCACTGACGGGTCCACACCGTAGGCACCACCAATAATCAGAATCACCGTACGGGCGTTGTCGATGGGTTGCTGCAGGGTGCGGGCCAGGCCGGGAGAGTCAAGAGCTTTGCCTCGTTCGTCGAGCAGAATCACGAAGTCGTCGCCCGTCAGCTTTGCCAGCAGCCGCTCGGACTCTTCGCGGCGGGCTGCATCGTTTTCCCGGGAGGAGTGGGGAATTAGTTGCCAGCCCAGGTCGAACGGCTTCTTCAGGCGCTTCTCGTACCGCGCGATGCCGTCGCTGACCCACGCCTCATGCTTCTTGCCAACCGCCAGAATCCTTAGTGCCACAGCCAAACCCTACAAGGAGGGGCCCGCCCGTGGAGAATGGGGTGATGGCCCACCGACAGCGCGGAACGGCTCGCACCCCGAACGACAAGACCTGCGTATCCTGTGGGCGACGGATTCAATGGCGGGCGAAATGGGCCTCCACCTGGGCCGAGGTCCGTTACTGCTCCGCCGACTGCCGACGCCGCGGAGTGACCCGGGTGGATCGGGAGCTGGAAGCCCGGATCCTCACCCTGCTGACGGCCGGATCAA
Organism: Arthrobacter sp. 260; assembly: GCF_013116745.1. Lineage (GTDB taxonomy): Bacteria > Actinomycetota > Actinomycetes > Actinomycetales > Micrococcaceae > Arthrobacter_D. The sequence goes on along the minus strand of NZ_JABFOE010000009.1, from coordinate 95,931 downwards.
GTATCGGCTCGGCCGACGCTGCGCACGCCGTGGGTGGTGCCGACTGGCGGGACCTCATCGAGCCCGCACGGCGGGCAGCCCGGCGGCTGGTCACGACTGGTCAGGTCCAGATCGTGCAGAACGGGTCAGTGGTCGATCCGTCCACTGCGAAAGGACTCTTCCGTATCCGGAGGACACTGTAATCGCCCGAGACATCGAAAGTTGTCGATGTCATAGCGTATCGTTGCTTTCACATAGACCACCCTTATCAAGGGCATAAAGCTAAGGGCGACCATGATGAACCATCCGGAGAAGAATGCAGACCGAGTGCTTCCTGCTGTGCTGTTTGTGTGCGTCAAGAACGGCGGTAAGTCCCAGATGGCTGCCGGTCTGATGAAGCATGAGGCGGGTGCCCAGGTCGTCGTCTCATCGGCGGGCACCAACCCGGGTGCGGCAATCAATGGCCTTTCGGCGGAGGTCCTGCTGGATCTGGGCATCGATATCACTGGCGAGGAACCCACGATGCTCACCGAGGACAACATGCGAGCCGCGGGACTTGTCGTGGTGTTGGGGGCCGAGGCCCGGGTGCCGTCCGTGGACGGGGTTGTAGTGGAGGTGTGGGACACCGATGAGCCCTCACTGCGGGGAATTGAAGGCCGCCAACGTATGGAGTTGGTCCGTGACGATATCCATGCCAGGGTCCGCGAGTTGAAAGGTCGCCTGCTCCCGGCAGGCTAGCCTCAGGCGCAAGGGGTAAGTCTCGGATTCCCAGCCTTCCCGACACCCGAACACGGGTGTACGCTCAGCGCAGGTCTCAGAATGAATGGCGTTTCACCGCTGTTCTGCCAGATGGAGACTGTGAGATGGGAACTGCCAAACTTATTACCGGAATTGTGGCCAGCGCAGCACTGGTAGTGGGGTCGGCGGTGATTCCCCAACTGGTCCCAATGGCCCCGGCCGCTGATTCGTCAGTGCACTTCACCGCCAGCGGCGATTTTTCCGCCAGCCCCGCGGCAGCCTCCGTCTTCAGCCAGATCGGCGCCCTGCAACCGGACCTGCATCTGGCTCTAGGAGACTTCTCCTACGGTGCCACCGGAGCCGAACAGGCCTGGTGCGACTTCGTCACGTCGCGGGTGGGTCCCGGCTTCGCCTTCGAGCTGCTCTCCGGCAACCACGAAAGCAACGGACAGAACGGCAACGTCAACGACTTCGCCGCCTGCCTGCCCAACCAGCTGCCCGGGCTGATCGGGAGCTACGGCCGCCAGTACTACGTGGATGTGCCCCGGGAGAACCCGTTGGTACGCTACGTGATGATCTCGCCGGGGATCCCGTTCACCGACGGCGGCGTCTGGTCTTACGCGGCGGGGACGACACGCTATAACTGGACCGCTGCGGCCATCGACGGCGCACGGGCCAGCGACATCCCCTGGGTGGTGGTGGGGATGCACGCGCCCTGCCTGTCCCAGGGACAGTACGGTTGCGTTGCCGGTGCCGATATCACCAACCTGATGCTGCAGAAGCGGGTTGATCTGGTGCTGAATGGGCACGAACACCTCTACCAGCGCACACACCAGCTCGCCCACAGCCCCGGCTGTCCCGCGCTGGTGCCCGGCACCGCGTCGTCGTCGTGCATTGCCGGTACGGGGAACGCCATGAGCAAGGGCGGGGGCACAGTCTTCGCCACCATCGGCACGGGAGGTGTCACCCTGAGGGACGTGTTCCCCGCCGATCCCGAAGCCCCCTATTTCGCGACGGCGTCGGGTCTGAATGCCAACCCGACATTCGGTTCACTGGATGTGACGGTCACGCCGGACCTGCTCAGCGCGGGATTCACCGGGGCATCGGGCGGGACCTTCACTGACGCATTCACCCTCAGTGTGGGGGCGCCGCCGTCGAACCTTCCGCCAACCGCTGCCTTTGCCAGCTCCTGTACTCTCCTGGACTGCACCCTCAATGCTGGCACGTCCACCGATTCGGATGGAACGGTTACCGGCTATGCGTGGAACTTCGGTGACGGCACCACTGGATCCGGCGCGCAAACCAGCCACGCCTACGCAGCCGCTGGTGCATACACGATCACCCTCACGGTGACCGACGACGACGGCGCCACCAACAGCACCACCCGGACCGTCACGGTCGCACCCGCCCCACCACAGGGGTCGTTCGCCGCAGACACCTTCGGCAGGACTGTGGCATCAGGCTGGGGAACGGCCGATCAGGGCGGGCCGTGGACGGTAACCGGTGGAGCGGCGTCGTACTCGGTGGGGTCCGGGACCGGCACCATCAGGCACACCACGGCAGGGTCCGGACGAACCGCTTACCTTAATCCACCGCCATCCTCGGCCACGGACCTGACCTTTGCAGTGGGCGTGGACAAGCGGCCGGCCACCAGCTCGCTCTACGTGTCAGCGATTGGCCGCCGGGTGGCAGGGGTGGGGGAGTACCGCGCCAAGGTCAGGCTGGACGCCAACGGCCAGACGGCGCTTTCGCTGCACCGCACGAACGCCAGCGGCACCGAGGCGTCGCTGCAGGGTTCGCTCACCCTGCCGGGGCTCACCTACGCTCCCGGCGACCGGCTACTGGTACGGACCGAGGTGACGGGGCTCAGCCCGACGACGATCCGGGCGAAGGTCTGGAAAGCCGGAACTGCCGAGCCGGCCGCCTGGCAGCGTTCGGCAACCGATTCGACGGCAGGGCTGCAAACCGGAGGAACCATTGGGCTCTTCACCTATCTGTCGAGTTCAGTCACCAATTCGCCAGTTGCGGTCCTGATCGACGACGTTGCGGCCACATGATCGCGGGCCGGAGGTTCACAGCCCGAGAGCCCGCATCATGTCGTCCACTGCGTCTGTAGTTGAACGACTCGCGTCGATGATGGTGAACGCCTGAAAGTCAGGGAGCTCCCTGTAGGCCCTGTCGAACATCGTCAGGTGCTCGAGTGACTCGGTGTCCGAGGCGCGGCTCTTGATCCGGTTGTAGGCAACCTCGGCACCGACATCGAAGTAGATGATTGCCTCGGGTGCGGGCAGGACTCTGAGCAGCAGGGGCAAGAACCAGCCCCGGCGAAGTCCCCGCACCCGCCTTAGCGCGAGCTGGCAGTACAGGTGACGGTCCATGATCACCACGCGGGAGCGGTTTCCCGCCCGGAGGTGGGAGATGGCGACGTTGAGACAGCGAATCACAGTTTCCACGGCATCCAGCCGTACTGCCGGGGGATGAATGTGATGACGTTCGCACCAGGTGCCGATGCTTCTGCGCCCCGATGGGTTGGTGGTGAACGTTGCCGGGTATCCCTTTTCGGACAGTCGGAGAGTGAGCAGTTCTCCGGCTGAGGTCTTCCCTGCACCGTCGATGCCGGTGAGGACAATAATCCTGGCCGATCGCCGAGATGAGGTTGCCATGAGCTCCGTTTGTCACTGTGTCTGTCGAGACAATAGTACGAGGAAGAAGCCAGGGCTGACACGCTGATTGGGACGGGTTATCTTGGTGCCATGGCAACGAACCCAGTTCGTCACGCGCTCTCCCGCATGGGAGGTCGAGATCCCCATGAAAGGTCCGTTCCGCGACCCCGCTCGAACTGTTCTTTGACCTGACCTTCGTGATCGCGTTCGGAGTGGCCGGCAACCAGTTCGCACACGCCATTGCGGAAGCCCACGTCGGTGCCGGCCTCCTCGGGTTTACGATCGCGATGTTTGCGGTGATCTGGGCCTGGGTGAACTTCACCTGGTTCGCTAGTGCCTATGACACCGACGACTGGGTGTTCCGGCTGGTCACCATGGTCCAGATGGTGGGAGTCCTCATCCTCGCGATGGGCATCGAGCCCCTGTTTCATTCGCTGATTGAGGGCCACCACGTGGAGAACGTGACCATCGTCAGCGGCTATATCATCATGCGTGTCGCCCTGATCTCGCAGTGGCTTCGGGCCGCGCGTCAGGACCCGGCTCGGAGGGAAACGTGTCTACGCTATGCCAGGTATCTGGCCCTGGTGCAACTGGGCTGGGTCGCTGTGCTGTTGGTCGAAACCGACATACCGACCACGATCCTGATGATTGCCCCGCTGGTGGTCCTGGAAATTGCAACCCCCACCTATGCCGAGCGCAAGGGGAAGACCCCCTGGCATGCCCATCACGTCGCGGAACGCTACGGGCTGTTGGCGATCATTGCCCTCGGCGAGTGCCTGATCGGCGCCATCGAGACGTTGCGGGCCATCGTGGCAGCACACGGGTGGTCTATGGACGCTGCCCTGGTGGGTCTGAGTGGCACCGGCCTGGCGTTCGCTATGTGGTGGATCTACTTCATCCTCCCCTCCGGCGCGGCCCTGCACTTTCAGCGGCACCGGTCCTGGGCCTTCGGGTACGGGCATATGTTCGTTTTCGCGGCCATCGCGGCCACGGGGGCAGGCCTTCACGTGGCCGCCTACTTCATCGATCATGAGACCCATATCTCAGCTGCTGCCGCTGTGGCCTCGATCGCGCTGCCGATCATTCTGTTCAAGATCTTTGTCACCACCATTTACAGCTTCATGCTCGGCACCGATCGCCTGCTCCTGTTGAATACGGGGCTGGTCGTCCTCGGCCTGGCTGCGAGTGTGCCCTTGGCCGCCGCGGGGGTGTCGGTCCCGCTGTGCATGCTCGAAATGGCGCTGGTGCTCGGTCTGGCAATTGGCTTTGACGAACGCCGTGGTCAGCAGTCCCGAGAGGATGCGCTGAGGCGGCTGGAGTCCGCGGCAAGAGACTGAGATCTCGTGACGGCGCTGGCGAAGGAATATCGCGTCGCGCACAACAGGCACAACAAAGCCCCTGCCTCCCTGATGATCAGGGAGACAGGGGCTTTGCCAACTGGCGGTGACGGTGGGATTTGAACCCACGTTGGCTTTCACCAAACAACATTTCGAGTGTTGCACCTTCGGCCGCTCGGACACGTCACCAACGCGTCCACACTACCGGCTGGCGGCCCCCAGTCCCAAAACGCCCACCGACAGCCATGCTCTTCTGGCCGACGGTTACGATGAGCGCATGGTGAACCGGGGCGCAAAAAGGACTGATCGCGAGTGGGTGGAGCTGGTGGGACCGGCTGGCGCCAATCTGGCGGTGGTGTCGGAAAGCCGGCAAGCCAACCTGCGCCGCGCCGTCACAACAGCCATCCGGGGACGCAGGGGCGCGGCGCTCGCTGACGAGGCGCGCCGCCTCGCCATGGAGGAGTGCGAGCCGGAGCTCGCAATCAAAATTGCCCACCTCACGAAAAAGCCCCACCCTCCCGGTCGATCAGGGAAGATGGGGCTTTCGGTGTTCGTACGGGGCGGTTTCAAGCCCTCAGCAGACTAGAGATCGACGACGTCGTTCTTGCCTGGATCGGCGCGTTCGCCGGTGATGAGGCCCTTGGCGATCTTGAACGCCGAGACGATCTTCGGGGAGTCAAGCGTCCAGTATTCGGCAGTGTCGGCGTCGACCTTGATCAGGGCGACAGAGGTGTCGTCCTTGCCGTTCTCGAACCATGGCTCCACCGACGCGCTCCACAGCTCGTCGATCTTCGCCCGGTCCTTGGTCACAGACGCCGTGCCGGTGATGGAGACGTAGCCCTTGCCGCTGCTGACCGAGACGTTTACCTGGGGGTTGGTGCGAATCTCGGCGGTCTTCGGTGACGGGTCCTCGGTGAAGAACCACAGATCGCCGTCGAACTCGGTTTTCTGCACGGCGAGTGGGCGGCTGACCAGCTGGCCCTCGCCGTTGATCGTGGTGAGGATCGCGATATCCGCGTCCTTCAAGACCTTATGAAGTTCTTTCATGCCATCCTGCTGCGCGTTCATCAAGTGCTCCTTAAACTTTGCGGCTATACCGGAATTAGTCAGCCTACGCACTACCTCCGTTCAGCGACACCAAGTCAGCGGGGAGCGAAATCGATGACCGGTGCCGCGGCCTACCGTTCCCGGCGCTGCGCAGCGAAAAAGTCCCGCAGCAGATCGGCGGACTCGGTCTCACGAACTCCGGGGATCACCTCGGTCCAGTGGTTGAGCCGCCGTTCCCGAAGGATGTCGAAAACCGACCCGGACGCCCCGGCCTTGGGATCCCACGCCCCGAACACCACGCGGGGGACACGCGCCAACACGGAGGCCCCCGCGCACATGGCGCAGGGCTCCAGGGTGACCACCAGGGTGCAGTCGTCCAACCGCCAGCTCCCCGCGGCCGTTGCTGCACGCCGCAGGGCCAGTACCTCTGCATGGGCGGTCGGGTCGCCGGAGGCCTCCCGCTCGTTCCAGCCGGTACCCAGGACCGTCCCGTCAGGGCCGACGACCACGGCGCCGATGGGTACGTCAGCCGTCGCCAGGGCCCGTCGGGCAGCGTCCAGGGCGAGGCCCATCCATTGGGAATGGAGGAGGTCGGCTCCGAGCGGGATTCGCGGCATGCCCCCAATGATACTTTTGAGCTATGCGCGTACTGGTTGTAGATCATCCCCTTGTAGCCCACAAACTCACAGTCCTCCGGGACAAGGACACTGCGTCGCCCGTGTTCCGGCAGCTGACAGAGGAGCTGGTCACGTTGCTCGCCTACGAGGCGACCCGCAACGTCCGGGTAGAGCCTGTCGAGATTGAAACTCCGGTGACTACCGCCATCGGCACCGGACTCGTGAAGCCCACCCCCCTGGTCGTCCCGATCCTGCGGGCGGGACTGGGCATGCTGGAGGGAATGACCCGGCTGGTCCCCACCGCTGAGGTCGGATTCCTGGGCATGGCCCGCAACGAGGAAACCCTCGAAGCCATCACCTACGCCGAACGGCTGCCCGATGACCTGACCGGGCGGCAGGTCTTTGTTCTGGACCCGATGCTGGCTACCGGCGGCACCTTGCGTGAAGCCATCAAGTTCCTCTTCAAACGCGGCGCGGCAGATGTCACTTGCATCTGCCTGCTGGCTGCGCCGGAAGGACTCGCAGCGCTGCAGGCCGAACTCGAGGACGCGAACGTCACCATCGTTCTGGCCTCTATTGACGAGAAGCTCAACGAAAACGCCTACATCGTGCCGGGCCTCGGTGACGCTGGCGACCGTCTGTACGGCGTGGTCGGCTAGCCCCTTCCACTCCGGAATCCATGGCCCCGGGTGGGGCTATGCCGTGGGCGGACCATCCCTGCGTAAGGGACGACCACCTCCTGTCGACAGGGCCTGCTCTGGACGAATGTTGCGTTTCAGGCTGTTTATGTGGACGAAGACGATATTCGCAGTGTACTTAGTGTTATTCGTGAACAGTCTGTCCAACCTCTTTTTGGGCAGCGCTACGCCCAATAATGCTTTGTTACTTGTGCGTAAAGGAATGTGACGTGCAATAATTAGTAACGTGTTTACCCACTCATCGGCATCCCCAGCCGCATCGTCCACAGCAGGCGTCCAGCCTGTCCGCGGGCCGCGCTGGTGTCGAATGCACGCGTAACGGCTTACCCCCACCCGTACGCACTCCTAGCCCAACGGCGGGCTCCATTGAAGCCATCTCGACCGGGCACACCCCCGCATTCGTGCCGTGATGACGGCCATTCACGTAGAGGCAAGCAATATGTCAGTAGCATCTGGTTACGTCCACATCTCACTCCGCAACGCTCAGAGCCGCGCCATCCTTCAGGCCCGCTCCTACCAGCCGCGACCGTCTTTCGTCCCCTACGGTGAACTCCCGACACAGGACCAGCCGACGTCGAAATATCGGCCCCTTCAGGCGGTGCCGGGCTCGGCCGACGGCTCACACCCCGACACGGCACCCACCGCCGTGGTCACGCCCAACGGGATCCCCGGCCCCCAGTCGGTCAGCGGCGACACGACGGCCCGCGGCTTTGTCCTGTACGTGGCGCTCAACGAGGAAACCGCCGCAGCGAACGGGACGACCTTGACCAAGCTGGCCCAGGACGTCAGGGCCCATGTCCGGTCCCTCGTGCCGCAGGCCCAGAGTCACGCCGCAGTCGCGCTTGCCCCGGCGGACGCCGTCGGGAGCGATATCGACGTCGTCAGGCAGGCCCTCGGTGATCCGACAGTCACCCGCCGGGCACCCGCGACACCTGCCCAGCCCGCCGCGCCTCGTCCTACCGGGGTGCTGATCGACTTGTCCCGCCGCGAGGTCCACCTCGACGGTGAGACCCTGAACCTGACCTTCAAGGAGTTCGAACTCCTCAATTACCTCGTCGAAAATGCGACGCGCACCGTCGGTCGCGAGGAACTCCTGAGCGGGTTGTGGCGCAACGCCGAAGAGGTGCCCAACGAACGGACAATCGACGTTCACATTCGTCGGCTCCGGTCCAAGCTCGGCCGGCTCGCGAACACAGTCCGCACCGTTCGGGGCCAGGGTTACCGGTTCTACGAGCACCCCGAAGTTATCGTCTGGGCCGCCCCCGAATACTCCATCTAGGACACCAACCGCTAGGGCTCCGAGCAGGGGTTCCAAACCCCCGTCGTTAGTGGTAGCCTTCGACCATCTTGTCATCGGGGCGACTGTTGGGAGTCAATCGCCCGCATAGATAAGATGAGCCGGGTAACCAGTGGCTGCAGAAGCGGAAGATTTCACTATTCCCTGCGCCCGGCGGGCGTGGGGGCCAGTGTTTAAAGAGGCGGTAGTAGCTGCCAGTTCCCTGTTAAGCACACGCCACATTGGGGACAAGAATGACTGGGGACAGCACCCGAGGCCAGTTGATGAAGCAGCTGGAAGACTACCTCCGGCATGGAGTCTCGGTGGTCGTCGAGGGACAGTTCGGGTCCGGAAAAACCGAATCTCTGCGTGTCGCATCCCTCTCTCTTGAATCCGACAGCCACATTGTCCGCCTACGCGGGACACCCCGGGGTAGCGGAACCGCCTACCTGGCGCTGGGAGATCTTGTCCGGGTGCCTCCGGGTTCAACCCTCCACCCAGCGACCGTTTTCGCCCAGCTCTCGGCCAGGCTACGGGAGCTTGCCACCGACCGTCCTGTCATCCTGCTGATCGACAATTTCGATTTCCTTGACCCCGAGAGCCGGGCACTATGCACCATGGTGCTCGGACTGTCATCGGTCACCCTTTTGGTGTCCTGCAACCGGGTCGATGACAGCCCGGAACTGCGCGCGGCGGTCAACAGCCGATCCATGGAACCCCTGACCCTGACGCCCCTATCGGTCGACGAGGGGCGGGAAGTGATCACCCGTGTCTTGGGTGGGGAGGTCTCCACCTCGGTGGCGAACTCCCTGCACGCGCACTCTCGGGGGAATGCCCGGATTCTGGCCATGCTGTGCGCCCACGCGCGGGAGAACGGCAACATCGCCCTGATCGACGGACGATGGCGGACCACACCACACTACGCCGAACCATTCACCAGCGGATCCCTGCGCAGCGGTCTGGCCGTACTGCAGTCACGGCTCAACAGCGCCGAGCGGGCCGCGCTGGAGATCCTCGCCGCCGCAGGATCCGTTCACATTGACGTGCTTGCCCAGCATTGCGACATGAGGGCGCTCGAACGCCTGCAACGTGAGGGCATGGTCGAGGCGCGTGACGGCGGGAACACCTACTGGCTGCACAGTAAGGGGCTCGCCCACATCCTGCGGCAAACCCTGGGTAATGACCGGAGCCGCGAGGTGTGGTCAACGATTGTTGAGCCCGGCATGGCGCAGCGCGGGGTGCGGCCGCCCGGCGCCAATATCGTCTGGGCACTGCAGCGCGGTATAGAAGTGAACGATTCGGCATTGCTGGCCGCAGCGGATGACGCGCTGCGGGCCTACTCGCCCCGGATAGCTCTCGACCTTGCCTCGGCGGTCACAGCCCAGACAGGTCCAGCCCGGCGCGTCCAGGCCGAAGCGCACTGGTTCCTCGGGCAGCCCGGGGAGGGCATGGAGGTCCTGACTGCGGCTGCCGCTGACGCCGGGTCGTCCACAGCAGCTGTTGCGGACGAGGCCGCGGTCGGAGAACTGGTGCAGTCTGTCTTCGCAGCCCACCAGGCTTCGCTGGAAGAGGTGGCGGGCGACACCGTGGCGCAAATGCTGGTGCTGCGGCGCACCGGTGAGTACCGGGCTGTGCTTGATCTCTTTCACTCGATCACCCTTCCCGCGTGGCCGGACGCCCGCTACCTGGTAACCATGCTCGCCGCCGAGGCTTTCGCGGTCTGCGGGGATCCGGCCCGGGCCCGCCTGCTCGCCATCGAATGCGGGCTGGTGTACCGCAGCGTGCGCTCCGCAGTGGTGCGGGAGATCGGGGAGACCGCCCATTATCGGGTGCTGTTCCTCAATGGTGAGTGGCGCGGCCTCTCTGACATCCTGGGCCAGAATGTGCTGCGGCGCCCGGGGAGGCTCCTCTTCGGGGAACAGTCCACGCTGCTGCTGCCACGCCTGATTTCCCGGGAACCAGGCGACGTGATGATCGGGGGCGAGCGTGGTGGTCGGACCCCCACCGATATGTTCGGCTGGTTCACTGCCCAGTGCGCCGGCCTGTTCGCTGAACCGGACGACCAGGGCAGGGTCGCCGCCGACTTCAAGGAATTGGCGGGTCACCCGAGACTGTCCGGGCTGTTGGGCCTGCAACTTTTTGCGCTTGGATCCATGGTGTTGACGCAGGGCCAGCACAACGCGGATGCCACCCCCGACCACGGCTTCAATGAGCTGGACCTCAAGCGTCTCGAACGGTGCGCCAGATCAACCACCGGACCGCTCGCCCGCCAGTTGGGCCTGCTCGCCGACGGCGTGCTGACCGGGGAACCGATCACCCTGGTCAGGGCTGCGCAGGCAGCAGCCCGGCAGGGGAACACCGCGTTGTCGGGAGTTGCCGCCACTCTGGCATCGCGTGCAGCGGGCAGGGTCAGACAGCCCGATGTCCAGCGCGCCGCCCAAGAGCTGGTCCCCGGGCCCGAGCTCCACCTTGACCTGCCAGCGGAGATCGCGGCGCTCACGCGTCGGGAGCGCCAGGTGGTCGACCTTGCCGTGTCCCGCAGCAAGAACTCAGAGATAGCGGCCCTGCTGGGAATTTCCCCCCGAACCGCCGAGCGTCACCTGCAGAATGCATACCGGAAGCTGGGAGTTTCGACGAGGGAGCAATTGCGGCAGGCGCTTCAGCCTCTCGATGATGCTGCAGAATCGGGCGGTGCATGACCAGCCAGCCCCGAGCTGACCACCTCAAGCGAAGCATTCTCGACGAGGTACTTCACGCAGCGGGGCGCGAATTGGTGACCGCCCAGGGGGGTGGGCTGATCCTGACCACCTCCACCGTCTTCGGCGGAGACTTCCTGCTCGCCCGCATCCTGGCGTCCGCCGAGCCCGGCTGCACGGTGAACGTGCAGGGCACTGAACCTTTCGCGGATGTCGCGTACGCCCCGCTGGCCCCACTCCTCCTTGATTCTCCTGACGTCAACTTCCAGTCGGAACTTGACGTGTTGTCAGCCGTCCGGGACCGGATCAGGCGGCTGGCCGAGGGCGGGAGTTGCGTGGTGGTGGTGCGGGGGCCCGAGCACCTCGATTCGTCGAGCATCGCCGTCCTGACCAGGCTGGCTGAGTCACCGGAGATTGGGCTGCTGATCCGGAGCGGACCCCGCAGCCAGCTTCCGCTGGACCTCGAACTATCGCTGGCGGACGGCTTCATCGAGGAGGTCAAGATCCCGGTACTTTCCCCGGCAGATGTCCGGGAGTATTTCGGAAGCATCCTGGGAGCGACGCTGCCGATGCTCTCCAGCACCCTGGTGTGCGACGTGATCGGGGGAAGCCCGGTCCTGCTGGAAATGGTCTCCCGGGATGAGGAACTGCAGCACCTGATCGAGGTCCGGGACGGCGTCTGGATACTTCCCCGCGAGCTCAGCCTGACCGATCGAATGGCTGAGAGGATCTTCAGCCTGATTGCCGACTACGGTCAGCAGGAAACCGATGTTCTCCTGACGGTCGCCCTGGCCCACCAGATTCCAGTGGAGGTGGTCGTGGACCTGTGGGGGGTGAATACGGTGAACGACCTGTTGCTGGAGGGTGCACTGACCCGGGTGGAGGACGCCGGGCAAATCTGGCTGCGGGCCTCCCCACCCATTCTGGGAGCGGCCATCCGGCAGCGGATCGAACCTTTCCGGTCGCGGCGACTCTGGGAGAACGTCAACCAGTACCTCTCTGACCTCTCCAATACCCCTGGCGTTATCCACCGGGTGATGTGGAAGCTGTCGGTGGGAGTGGCCGTCGACGACCGGGAAGTCCTGACCGCTGCCACACTGGCCAACCGCCTAGACCAACCGGATACCGCCGAACTGCTGCTGCAACTGCTCCCCTCTGACCTGACCGTCGACGAGGAAGGGATCGTCGCAGCTGCCGAAGTGCAGCGGGCGCGGACCGAGTTCTATGACGGCCGGACAGACCTCGCCCTGTCGCGCCTCCGCCGACTCCTGATGGGGGACCCAGGCCCGGAGGTGCTTGCCTCGGTGGTCCACTTTGTCTTCCAGATCAATCTCGCCACCGGGATGGGCGCCTCCACGCTGGCCCAGGCAATCAGGCGTCGGTCCGCCGCGGCCTCGACGGGAGAGGTCTATGAGAGCACGCTGATGATGCGGCTCGGCAGCGACCTGCAGCAGCTCATTGGCGGCGCCATTCCGGAGGTACCGGTTGTGGAAGCCGGCGGTCCGCCCGATGATCCGAATGAGGCGATGTGCTGGCATGTCGTCGCGGGCGAACTGCACTACCGCCGGGGGGATCTTCGCGCCGCGGCCACCGAGTTTACGCAGGCCCTGGACATCATTCTCGAGGAAGAGCCGCTGCGGAACTACGGCGGGTACGTGGTGGTGCGGCTCATGTTCCTGTTGGCTGGCGGCGGCTTCTGGGAGGACCTGGCGGCCCTCCAGGCCAAACTCACCCATGGCAGGGCCCCGTGGGTAAAACGGTTTATCGGTTTTTGGGAGCTGGTAGTTGGCCTGACCGAGCTGCGCCGGGGACGTCCGGTGACGGCCCTCGTCCACCTGCGGACTGCAGTGGTGGTGCTTCGGGGCAGGGATATCAAGCGGTTCAGGCCGCTGGCGACCGCCCTGGCCGCCTACACAGCCTGGCTCATTGGAGACCCCAGCCTTGAGGGGTACGTCGCGGAGTATGAACGTCTCACTCACCTGGGCCCTCCCGAACGCCTGCTGTTGGCCGAGGCCTACATGGCGGTGGTCAGGGAACCACCCGATTCCGCGTTGATCCCTCAGCGCAACGAGATGACGGCAGAGGTGGCAAATCCCCAACTCCGAACCGAACTAGCTGTCCTGGGCGTGCAGGCGGGTGCGCCCGATGCCATCTCCAGGGCAATCACTTGTTCGACCGGGCTGGCCGATCCCCGTGCCCAAAGCCTGCACACAGTGTTGACTGCGCTGGACGAGGGAGATCCCGCCCGGCTGATTGGTGCTGCCGAGTTTTGCCTCGCCCACGGCCAGGAACTCCTGGTTCCCGTTTGTCTAGGGGTGCTCCTTACCCAATCCGCTGGCTCGAATGGCAAGGTGGTCAGGAGCGCTTCGAAATTATTGGGCCAGCTCGATCCTGAGCTTCAGCGGGCGCACCCACAACTGGCGGCGCTTCGCCAGGCCACGCGTCTCACGCCCCGCGAGACAGTTGTCGCCGCTGATGTCGCCGCAGGAAAGACCGCCCGGCAGATCGCGAAGGAGCAGGGAGTGTCAATCAGGACCGTCGATGGCCACGTGGAGAGCATCCTCACGAAGCTGGGTTTGTCCTCACGTAGGGACATTGGCAAGCAGGATCGCTAGGTACCCGCAGCCGGATTTCCAAAACTACGTAAGCGCCACGAAAAGTCGGGTAGTACCTGCGTAGAGAAGGTAGCCCATTCACGGCATACATTGTTTTCAGGGAAGAAATTCCCAGGTCGGTGCAGACACCAGCACTGAAGCATAGAGCCGGGGGCGGCTGAGGGACTCCCCAACGAACCTCCCCGCCTCCGTCTCCGCCAGTGCGGAGAGCATCGACCGAGCGGATAAACCGACCGCTGACCCACAGATCGGGGCGGTTTCCCGGGGCGAGAGCCGGGAAGCCGCTCTTTCTGTTTTAACCTGGCGTCCTGTCGGCACCGCCACACCCCATAGACTTCAGGCCATGGCATCCCATCACCTGAAACGACTTATGCTGCTGCGGCACGCCAAATCGGACTGGCCCCGCAACGTGGAGGACTTCGAGCGCCCCCTGAGTTCGCGCGGCCACCGGGACGCACCGCTGCCCGGCAGGTGGATGGTGGAGAACGACGCCGTCCCGGACCTCATCCTCTGTTCCTCAGCTTTACGGACCCGCCAGACCTGCACCTGGATTTGCCAGGAACTCGGCGACAAGGCGCCCACCCCCAAGCTTGAGGACCGTCTCTACTCCGCGACCGCCACTGAGATCCTGGCACTGATCAATCACGTGCCGGCAACGGTCACCAGCCTCCTGGTCATTACCCACATGCCGGGAGTCCAGGAGCTGGCCATGCGGTTGGCCTCAGCTGACTCCGATGAGGACGCGGTGATGGAAATGGCTACCCACTACCCGACGTCGGGGCTGTCCGTGCTGGAACATGACCGGCACTGGAGCGAACTGGATGGCCGCGACGCGGTCATGACCGATTTCGTGGTGCGGCGGGCCTAGAGCCCGTACTTCTCGAGCAGGCGCAGCCAGACCTCGCTGATGGTCGGGTAGGCGGGCACCGCGTGCCAGAGCCGGTCCAGCGGGACCTCGCCCGCAATAGCAATGGTGGCTGCATGCAGCAGCTCGGCCACGTCGGGCCCAGCGAAGGTCACTCCGACGAGGATCCGCCGATCCTCGTCGACGACCATCTGGGCCCACCCCTGGTAGCCATCCGAGTGGAGGGCCGATCCGGCCACGGCGATTTCCAGGCTGGTCTCGCTGACGGTGAGACCAGCTTCGCGTGCCTGTTCAATGGTGCGCCCGGCCATAGCGATCTCGGGGTCTGTGAATACCACCTGGGGGACTGCGTAATGGTTTGCTGTTGACGCGTAAGGACTCCAGTCCTCGACGGCGTCCCCAAGGGTTCCCGCCGCGCGGGCTGCGATTGCCGAGCCCGTAATGCGGGCCTCGTACTTACCCTGGTGGGTCAGCAGGACTTTCCCCGCCGCGTCGCCCACGGCGTACAGCCAGTCCGCGCCCTGCACCCGGCCTGACTGGTCCGTCACCAGCTTCCCGGGGTCGAGGTCAAGGTCCTCAAGGCCCAGATTGGCCAGCGCCGGGCGCCTGCCGGTGGAGACCAGGAGCTTCGCCGCGGTCACCGTCTCGCCATCGCCCAGCGTGACCGTGACCGAACCGTCAGCCTCCTGCCGCACGGACTCGGTGGCAGTATCGGTCAGGACGACGACGCCGTCGTCTTCCAGTCCCGCCCGAACCAGATCGGCGGCTGGCTTCGGGTAGTTGGAAAGCAGCCCACTCCGGGCAATGATGGTGACCTTCGCACCCAACCGGGCGAAGGCCTGGGCCAGTTCGGTGCCCGCGACGCCGCCGCCCAGGACTGCCAGGGAATCGGGCACCTGGGTGGCGGAGGTGGCTTCCCGTGTGCCCCAGAACTCGATGGCGTCCAGGCCGTCAATGGGTGGGGTGGTGGGGGTGGACCCGGTGGCCAGCACTACTGCCACGCGTGCGGTCAGAAGCGTGACGTCGCCGTCGTTGTCCCTCACCTCAACCAACCGCTCACCCGTGAGTCGCGCCGTTCCCCGGACCAGGGTGATGCCGCTGTCCTTGACCCAGACGGCCTGCGAGGAATCGTCCCAGTTGGAGGTGAATTCGGTGCGACGGTCCAGGACCTTTTGGGCATCGAGGGAGCCGCTGACTGCCTCCCGCGATCCGGCGACCGACGAAGCGGCCTTCAACGCGGTCCCGGGGCGGAGGAGGGCCTTGGACGGCATGCACGCCCAGTAGGAGCACTCTCCACCCACCAGCTCGGATTCCACCAGCGCCGCGGAGAGGCCAGCCTGCACCACACGATCCGCCACATTCTCGCCGACAGCGCCGGCGCCAATCACGATTACGTCAAAGTCCTGTGAGTCACTCATGCCTTGAGCTTTTCACCGCCGGTCCCGCGGGGCAACCTCTGGCGTATTTGGGCAAAAGAAATGCCCTCCACCAGTGGGGAGGGCATTTCATCAAACCGTGCGCGCGAAGGGACTCGAACCCCCAACCTCCTGATCCGTAGTCAGGTGCTCTATCCATTGAGCTACGCACGCATCGCCGTTAGCTAACCTTGTGTCTGCCATTTTCAGGCGAACCACGCGGTTATTGGCCGTAGATAACTTTACAGCTATTGAGGACCTACGCCTAATCTGCCCGGCCTGCGGGGAGCGGTCGGGCGGCCGGAGGCCCTCGATGCTGATTCATGACTAGACCGGTCTACGTGACCTTAATCACATTACGTAGTCTTGACACTGTCTAGCCGCCGTAGATTCTAGGGAAATATCCTAGGAGACCCCACCGCAGCCCACTTGACGGTGCTAAGCCCCTTAGTGACATGGACCATAGCATCGTTACACCACCCACCCAACGAAGGGACATGTTATGGGCGATCCCGTACGCCAGCTGGTTGATGACAATAACCTGAACGCAACCGATCAGGGCACGCAGACCCCTGCGCCGACCACTCACGCTGGCTTGCTCGCGTGGGTTCAGGAAGTTGCCGAAATGGTTCAGCCTGAGCGGGTGTATTGGGTCAACGGCTCCGAGGAGGAGAACAAGGCGCTCACCGACGAACTGGTGGACGCTGGAACCCTTCGGCGTCTCAACCCCGAAACGTTCCCCAATTCCTTTGCGGCGTTCTCTGATCCAGCGGACGTGGCACGGGTAGAGGAGCAGACCTACATCTGCTCCCAGAACGAGCGCGACGCCGGGTTCACCAACAATTGGATGGACCCGGACCAGATGAAGGAGAAGCTGCGGGGTCTCTTCACCGGCGCCATGCGCGGACGCACCATGTACGTGATCCCGTTTGTGATGGGACACCTGGACGCCGCGAACCCCAAGTTCGGCGTCGAAATCACTGACAGCGCCTACGTGGTCAGCTCCATGCGCATCATGGCCAATATTGGCACCGGGGTGCTGGAACGGATGACCGAGCTCAACGCCGAGTACGTCCCCGCCCTCCACTCCCTCGGCGCACCCCTCGCCGAGGGAGAGACTGACGTACCCTGGCCGTGCAACGCCGAGAAGTGGATTGTCCACTTCCCGGAGGAACGCTCCATCTGGTCCTTCGGCTCCGGGTACGGCGGCAACGCGCTGCTGGGCAAGAAGTGCTACGCCCTGCGGATTGCCTCGGTGATGGCACGGGACGAGGGATGGCTGGCGGAGCACATGCTCATCCTCAAGCTCACCTCTCCCGAGAATAAGACCTACTACGTGTCGGCGGCCTTCCCCTCCGCCTGCGGCAAGACCAACCTGGCTCTCCTGGACCCCACCATCGAGGGCTGGAAGGTCGAGACGCTGGGCGATGACATCACCTGGATGCGGTTCGGCGACGAAGGAGAACTGCGGGCCATCAATCCCGAAGCTGGCCTGTTCGGCGTCGCACCCGGCACCGGTTGGCTCACCAACCCGAACGCGATGCGCGCCATCGCGAAGGGCAACTCGATCTTCACCAATGTCGCCCTGACCGACGACGGCGGCGTGTGGTGGGAAGGGATGACGGCCGAAGTGCCGGAGCACCTGACCGACTGGCAGGGGAACGAATGGACGCCCGCCTCAGAGAAGACAGCTGCCCACCCGAACGCCCGGTTCTGCACCCCGATCGACCAGATCGACATGCTGGCCGACGAGTTCAACCACCCGGACGGCGTGGAAATCTCGGCTATCCTCTTCGGCGGGCGCCGGAAGACCACCGTTCCCCTGGTCACCCAGTCACGCGACTGGACCAACGGCATCTTCATGGGCTCCACCCTGTCCTCCGAGACGACGGCGGCGGCGGCCGGGGAGGTCGGTCGGGTACGGCGCGACCCGATGGCAATGCTCCCGTTCATGGGATACGACGCTGGCGACTACCTGCGCCATTGGATCACCCTGAGCGCTAAGGCCGATCAGGAACGGTTGCCCAAGATCTTCCTGGTGAACTGGTTCCGACGGACCGCTGACGGAGGATTCGCCTGGCCGGGCTTTGGTGAGAACTCGCGGGTGATGAAGTGGGTCATCGAACGGCTGGAAGGGACCGCCGACGCCGTCGAAACCCCCATCGGTTTCGTGCCGACAGGAGATTCGCTGGACCTCACTGGCCTGGACATGACGCCGGAGGAGGTCGACGCAGCGGTGCGGGTTGACCCCGAGGAGTGGGCGGCTGAACTGGCCGGTATCGAGGAGTGGTACTCACGGTTCGGTGAGTCGCTCCCCGCCGAGCTCCAGGATCAGTTGACCGGGCTCAAGGAGCGGTTCGCCGTCTGATCGGCAACATCCAGTGACTGAGTAACTGACTGAATAACTGAGGGCACCCGGTGGAGAAATCCACAGGGTGCCCTCACCGTCTTACAGGTCTTCGTCGATCACGGGTTGCGGGGTCCGGGGCGGCGTCCCCTACTGGCGAACCTGCGCCAGCACCTGCTCGGTCAATGTTTCCAGGACCTGGGGGTCGACCGCTTCAGCGTTCAGGCGGAGGTAGGGCTCGGTGTTGGAGGCACGGAGGTTGAACCACCAGGAACCGTCATCTGCTGTGAACGTCAACCCGTCGAGCTCGTCCACAGTGACGCCGTCGCTCTCGAATTCCTCGCGCACCCGGGCAACAGCGGCGGGGACGTCGTCCAGCCGTGAATTGATCTCACCCGAGGAGAAGTACGGCTCATACTCGCGGCCCAGGTCGGACAGCGGCCCCGGCTGCTCGCCCAGTGCGGCCAACACGTGCATGGCCGCCAGCATTCCAGTGTCGGCGTTCCAGAAGTCCCTGAAGTAGTAGTGAGCTGAGTGCTCACCGCCGAACACGGCACCCTCCTTGGCCATCACGGCCTTGATGAAGGAGTGTCCCACCCGGGTACGGACCGGACGCCCGCCCAGGCGTTCCACCAGCTCGGGCACCGCGCGGGAGGTGATGAGGTTGTGGATGATGACGGGAGTATCTTCCCCGGCAGCCTGCGCCCGGACTATTTCCCGGCGGGCCACCATTGCGGTCACGGCGCTGGGCGAGACCGGGTTGCCCTGCTCGTCGATGACGAAGCATCGGTCGGCGTCGCCGTCGAAGGCGATTCCGATGTCCGCCTGGTTGCTGACCACTGCCGCCTGCAGGTCCCTGAGGTTCTCCGGTTCCAGCGGATTGGCCGGGTGGTTCGGGAACGATCCGTCGAGCTCGAAGTACAGGGGGATGATCTCAAGGGGAAGTTTGGGGAGCAGCGTGTCGCCCAGGACGGCGGGCGTGGTGAGCCCTCCCATCCCGTTGCCTGCATCCACGACCACTTTCAGGGGGCGTGATCCGGACAGGTCCACCAGGGAGCGGAGGTATTCTGCGTACCCGCCAAGCGCGTCGCGGACGCCGATGGTGCCGGTCCGTTCCGCGACGGGGATGGACCCACTGTTCAGGTACTGCTCGGCGAGGGCCTGGATCTCGACCAGGCCGGTCTCCGAGGACACCGGAACGGCTCCGGCGCGACACATCTTCATGCCGTTGTATTCGGCAGGATTATGGCTCGCGGTAAAGGTGACGCCCGCTGCGTTGAGGGCTCCGCTGGCGTAGTACAGCTCATCGGTCGAGATCAGGTCCAGCAGTACGACATCGGCGCCCCGGCCCGTGGCGCCGCGCGCGAACGCCTGGCTGAACTCGGGCGACGACGGACGCATGTCGCCGCCCACCAGAACGATCTGCCCGCCGAGGCCGAGCACGTCCACGAAGGCGGCGCCTACGGCCTCGACAATCTCGGCGGTGATGCTCTCGCCGACGATACCGCGGACGTCGTAGGCCTTGAAGGATGCTGAAAGATCGAAGGATTTGTTCACTCGGAGAGTCTAACCGTTGCCCCCTGCCAGACAAGGCGTGTGCAGGCGAAGGCGCGTGCGGTATCCACATTCTCGACCCGCCCGCCCAGGCTGTCAGCGGGGGCTGCAATACTAGGGCTCATGGTTGACACCACCACACTCCATGACCAGGCAGCCGAAATTCTGCGGACCCTTGTAGGGCGCGACGACGCCGAGTTTCATGATGGCCAGTTCGAGGCGATCGAGGCCCTGGTGAACGGTGGGCGACGGGCACTGGTGGTGCAGCGCACCGGCTGGGGCAAGTCAGCGGTGTACTTCGTCGCCAGTCTGCTGCTGCGCTCGCGCGGCGCAGGACCCACCCTCATCGTGTCGCCCCTGCTGGCGCTGATGCGCGACCAGGTCGCGGCAGCGGCACGCGCCGGTGTCCGGGCTGAAGCGATCAATTCGGCCAACCAGACGGACTGGCAGGAGATCACCGCCAAGCTCGACGCCAACACTGTCGATGTGCTGCTCGTCTCGCCGGAGCGTCTGAACAACCCGGCGTTCCGCGAACGCCACCTTCCCGAGTTGATCCGGCGCACCGGCCTGCTGGTCATCGATGAGGCGCACTGCATCTCCGACTGGGGACACGACTTCCGCCCGGACTACCGCCGGCTCCGCGACCTGATCACCCAGCTACCGGCAGGGGTGCCGGTGCTGGCGACCACGGCAACCGCCAACTCGCGCGTGGTCAGCGACGTCGAGGAGCAGTTGGGCACCGACGGCACCGAGGTGTTCACGCTGCGCGGCACGCTGGCTCGGGACTCCCTGCGGCTCGGCGTGCTGCGGTTGCCCAGTCCCCGGTCCCGGCTGGCCTGGCTGTTGACCCACATCGAGGAGCTGCCCGGAAGCGGGATCATTTACGCGCTGACAGTAGCGGCGGCCGAAGATACAGCCCACCTCCTGCGGGCAAACGGCCATCAGGTGCTCGCCTATACCGGCCGCACCGACCCGGCGGATCGCGAAGCTGCTGAGGCTGCCCTGAAGAACAACGAGGTCAAGGCGTTGGTGGCCACCAGCGCACTGGGCATGGGGTTCGACAAACCGGATCTGGGGTTTGTGATCCACCTTGGAGCGCCCTCCTCCCCGGTCGCCTACTACCAACAGGTGGGGCGCGCCGGGCGTGGCACCCCCAACGCTGACGTCCTGCTCCTGCCGGGTACTGAGGACCGGGAGATCTGGGAGTACTTTGCCACCTCCTCGATGCCGTCCGAAGAAAAGGCGACCCGGGTGCTCGACGCGCTCGGCTCCGGAACGGTTCTGTCCACGCCAGCCCTCGAAGCCCAGGTCAACCTCAAGCGCACCCCACTGGAACTGCTGCTTAAGGTGCTGGACGTGGACGGCGCCGTCCGGAAGGTACAGGGCGGCTGGGAGAGCACCGGCACGCCGTGGCTGTATGACAGCGAACGGTATGGGCGGATCGCCCAGGCGCGGGTCGCCGAACAGAAGTCAATGCTGGACTATGAGAACGCGACGGGCTGCCGGATGGAGTTCCTGGCCGCCGCCCTCGATGACCCGACGGCGGCGCCCTGCGGGCGGTGCGACAACTGCGCTGGCCCCTGGTACTCGGATGAAGTGGCGCATGACGCGTCCGACAGCGCCCAGAAGGCGCTCAGCAAGGTCGGTGTGGAGGTGGATCCGCGGGGACAGTGGCCCAGCGGCATGGACAAGCTGGGTGTGCCGGTCAAGGGCCGCATCCCCGCAACCCAGGCCAACGGGTCGGGAAGGGCACTGGCACGGTTCACCGACCTCGGGTGGGGGAGCCGCCTCCGTGAGATGCTGGCTGAATCCACCCCCGACCAGCCGCTCGGCCCGCTGGCTGTTGAGGCCTGCGTCTCGGTGCTGGCCCAGTGGGGATGGGCCACCCGTCCGGTCGCCGTGGTCAGTGTGCCGTCGCGACGGCGCCCGCTGCTGGTGCGATCCCTGGCGGAAGGACTGGCCGGAGTGGGCCGCATCCCGTACCTGGGCGCTCTCCAAACACCGCACGGCTGGCCCACCGGGGCTCCCGGTGGCAACAGCGCGTTCCGGCTGGCAGCGGTCTGGGACCGGTTCGCCGTCCCGGAGGAGGGTCAGGAATGGTTCGCGGCCAACCCGGGGCCGGTGCTGCTGGTGGACGACCTCGCCGACAGCCGCTGGACCATTACCGTCGCCGGGAAGGCGCTGCGGGACGCCGGTGCGCACGAAGTTCTGCCGTTTGTCCTGGCGCTAAAGGCCTGAGCCGCCCCAGAACGACGAAAGCACCCCCAACCGAGGTTGGGGGTGCTTTCGTCGTTCTGCGCGGAGACGGGGGGATTTGAACCCCCGGTAGGCTTTAGGCCCACACTTCATTAGCAGTGAAGCCCATTCGGCCGCTCTGGCACGTCTCCAGCGGCTATTACTAGCCACCCAAGGCTACCTGTAAGAACCGGGCAAGAGCAAAACCACCCACGGCTACAGTCCGCCGGTCAGCGCCTTCCACAGAAACTCCTGCGACATGACGTGCATGCGGGCCGCCTGCCGGTTGTCAGACGCGCCCGCGTGACCGCCCTCCAGGGCCTCGTGGAACCACACATTGCCAATCTCCATTGCCTTCATCCGTGCGGCCATCTTCCGCGCCTGCACGGGCCCCACCCGGTCGTCGCTGGTAGCGGTCCAGATCAGCGTGCGCGGGTAGGTGACCCCTGGGCGCAGCTGGTGGTAAGGGGAGAAGGTCTTGACGTATTCCCATTCCTCAGGCTTGTCGGGATCACCGTACTCGGCAATCCAGGAGTAGCCGGCGGAGAGTTTCGTGTAGCGGCGCATGTCCAGCAGCGGCACCCCGCAGGAGATCGCGCCGAACAGGTGCGGGTAGTGGGTAAGCATGTTGCCCACGAGCAGTCCACCGTTACTGCGACCGGTGCACCCGAGCAGCTCGGGGCGCGTGACCCCACGGGACACCAGGTCCATGGCGATGGCAGCAAAGTCTTCGTAGGCGCGGTGGCGGTTGGCGTGCAGCGCGGCCTGGTGCCAGGCCGGGCCGTACTCACCGCCGCCGCGGATATTGGCCAGTACGTACACACCATGCCGGCCGCCGTCGGTGGTGCGCTCCAGCCAGCCCCTGCCGATGACCCCGGAATAGGCGGGGACCATTGCGTTCTCAAATCCGCCGTAACCGGACAAAAGGGTGGGATTCTCGCCGTCGAGCACCAGGTCCTTCGCCCCCACCTGGAAATACGGTACGCGGGTGCCGTCCTTGGACACCGCAAAGTGCTGCTCAACGGTGAACCGGTCGTCATCGAAGAACGACGGCGTGGATTTCACAGGGGCATGCTTTCCGCCGATGGTGCCGCGCAGCAGGGTCGACGGAGTCAGGAAGCCGCTGATCACGAGCCAGTAGTCGTTTCCCGCGTCGTCGTCCTCGTCATCGACGGCGTAGGCGTCGACCGAATGCAGCGGCGGGCAGGCATCAAGGATCTCGGACCGCCAGTTGTCTGCCGGCTTCAGGACCCGGATTTCCGAGGACACATCGTTGAGAAGGTTGATCAGGAGGTAGTCCCGCGTCCAGCTCCAGGACTGCAGGGAGGTGGTGGCATCGGGCTGGAACAGGGTGATCAGTGAGCGCTCACCGGCCAGGAACGCGTCCAGCTCCACGCCGAGGAGGGACCCTGCGGCAAACACCGTGCCGTTCACGTTCCAGTCCGTCCGGGGCCGAAGGACCAGCCACTGCCGGTGGAACGAGACGTTCACGTCGTCGGGCACATCCAGCTGCACCCACCCGTCGGCGCCGCGCAGGTGCGTCCGGCTGGTGTAGAAGTCGATGGTGTCCACGGCGATGTCCCGCTCATAACCGGGGGTCTGGTCCCGCACCACGAGGGCCATCATGTGGGTTTCAGGGATCTCGAAGTCCAGCTCGGCGGCGGTCAGCGGCTCACCCCGGCGCACGGTGCGCACGGTCCGTGGGTAGGAGCTGGTGGTGATGGACCCGGGGCCGAAGTCGGTGGCGACGTGAAGCGCATCGGGTCCGGCCCAGCTGATCCGGCTCTTCGCAGCCGGGATGTCGAAACCGTCCGCCACGAAGGTCCGGGAGACGACGTCGAACTCGCGGTAGCGGCGCGCGTCGCCACCATCGGGGGAGAGGGCTACCAGGCAGCGCTGGTAGGGCGCTCCGTCCGCCGGGCGAAGGAACGTTGCCCCTCCCCAGACCCATTCGGTGCCCTCGTCGGCGCTGAGCGCGTCAAGGTCCAGAAGCACCTCCCATTCGGTCTGCGCGGCCGTGTAACTGTCCCACGTGGTGCGGCGCCACAGTCCCTTGGGATGTTCCTGGTCCCGCCAGAAGTTGTAGTAGTGACCGCCCCGTTTGGAGACCAGCGGGATGCGCTCCGTTGAGTCGAGGACTTCCAGGATTTTGCGCTCCATATCCTGGAAATCGTCGGTGACCAGTTGCTGCTCGGTGACAGCGTTCTCGGCCCGCACCCAGTCAAGGGGTGAATCACCGTAGATGTCTTCGAGCCAGATGAACTCGTCGTCGGAGGTCGGACCGGATTGCTGGTCTGTGGTGGAGGTCATATTTCTATCCTATGCACGCCCCGCGCAGCCCCCGAACCGAGACGGCCGGAGGGACGCCCTGCTTGCCGGCGTCGGAGCAGATACCCTTATCTGATGCATACGGGTCGTAACCAACTGGTAGCTGTGGTGGGCGCCGGCCCCCGCGGCACCTCAGTGACGGAACGGCTCATCTCCCAATGGGACGCCCTTCCTGATGGCCAACGGCGACCGCTCGAGATCCACCTGATCGACCCGGAACCCCCCGGGCCAGGCCACGTGTGGCGCCCAGACCAGTCGAGACTGTTCCTGATGAACACCCCGTCGCTGTTCCCGTCGGTCGTGCCCGTGGGGCGCGCGGCTGACGGGCTCGCACCTTCAGTGGTTGACCGGTCATTCAATGATTGGCGCACCGAGATGACCGCCACTCCGGCGCCGTCCCTCTCGGCGGGTGACCTGGAGGAACTGGCACGGCTCGGCGGCTCCGACTTCCCCAGCCGGGCGCTGTACGGCAGGTACCTGCAGTGGACCTACCAGCGGCTGGTGGCTCACTGCAGGGACGGCATTACCGTCACCCACCACGCCACCGACGCGCTGAAGCTGGCACGGGCAAGCAGCGGGTACCGGGTCGCACTGGCCGACGGGACCGCCCTGATCGCAGACGCCGTCGTGCTGGCTCTCGGCCACCTCCCCGCGCAACTCAACCCCGAACAGGATGCCCTGCGCGACGGCGCCGCCCGGTACAGCCTCAACTACTGGCCCCCCGCGGTCCCGGCAGATATCGACTGGACCAGGATTCCCGCCCGGAAGCCCGTCCTGATCAGGGGCCTGGGACTTAACTTTTTCGACGTGATGATCCAGCTTTCCGAGGGGCGCGGCGGCCACTTCGCCCCGGACGAGACCGGCCGGCTGCAGTACCATCCCACCGGCCGGGAACCGCTCCTCATCGCGGCATCCCGCCGGGGCGTTCCCTACCGGGCCAAGGCCCAGCTGGATAGCTATCTACCCCGCAGCGTCTCCCTGCGCCACTGCACGGTTCCAGCGCTGCGGTCCTTTGCCGGGCAGGGTATCCGTCCGGGCTTCGACCATGACATCTGGCCGTTGCTGCACCGTGACGTTCTGGGCACCTACTACGCCACCATGGCCCGGGTGGCGGGGGCCGGGCCGGCCGACCCCGACGCGTTCCTGATCCGGCTCCACGCGGCCCTGGACGTCCCCGGCCCGGGATGGGCCACCGCCCTCGAGGAGCTTCTCGCCGAGGAGATGCCAGCAGCGCCACGGCTCGACGTCGAAGGGCTCGCACGCCCGTTCGCTGGCCGCCGGTTCGCTGACGCGCAGGAGTACCAGGAGGCGGTGCTCCCTTTCCTGGACGCCGATGTCGACGAGTCGGTCCGGGGTGAAGACAGCCCCCTGAAGATGGCAATCGGTGCAATGAACGCGGGACGGACCGTCATCAAGACGGTCGTGGCAGACGGTGGATTGACCGACCAGGCCTGGATGTCCGAGCTCCGCGGCTGGTTTGAGCCTCTTGTGGAGGGCCTGGCCAGCGGTCCGCCGGCGGTGCGGATCGCACAGCTGGCCGCGCTGGCGCGTGCCGGCGTCGTCCGGTTCGTGGGCCCGAACCCCCAGTTCACCATCGACGCGGGGACCGGGCGGTTTGTGGCCTCCTCACCGTGGGTCGACGGCGAGGAGGCTACAGCGAGTCATCTGGTCGACGCCATGATGCCGCCGAACCGTGCGGTGGACAGCCTGTCCCCGTTGCTGCGGCAGCTGCTCGAGGACGGGTTGGTCCGGGCCAAGGTGATGATGGCCGAGGACGGTGCGCCCGTCACCTCAGCCGGGCTGGACGTTACCCTCCCGCCCTACCGGGCGATCGACGGGGCCGGCCGGGAGCAGCCGGACCTGTACGTGATCGGATTGCAGCTTGCCTCCGTCCAGTGGGGGACCGCCATCGCGGCCGAGGCGCATGCACCCGCTGACGCCGGGGGACGGACCCTGCGCGACGCCGACGGTATCGCAGCGGCGATCCTCACCTCCGGCAGGTAGAGCCCGCCACCGGGTGGCTACGGGGTCGGGTAACCACCGGGTGGTTAACCGCAAGCGGCGGGCCCCCGAGGGGACCCGCCGCCTGACTGTCAGTGTGGTTGGTTCTGACTACCCACTGCAGGGTTACCTGCCGCAGGATCCAAACGTGTCATCGAACCGGTTGACGAATGCTGCCATCGCATCACGGGCAACCGGGGTGACCGGACGGTAGGTGCCGTCGCCCCAACCCTCGGAGATTCCGTTGTCCTTCATCCAGGAAATCTCTTCTTCGAACATCTTGCCCTCAGGAACGTCCGAGAACGGAGCGCCACTTGGGTCAACATATTCGATCGTTTCCTCGTCCAGGCAAATCTGCCCGGCGAAGCGCTTCAGGAATGCGGCCATGGCGTCCCTGTTGACCGGGGTGACCGGACGGAAGGTCCGGGTGCCGTCGGCTTCGGGCCAGCCGGTGGACAGGCCCGTGGCGTGCATCCACATGATCGCGTCGAAGTGCTCCACCCGATCAGCTTCATCGGCTGGGAAGTCGATGTCACTGAACGGCGACTCCGCGGGCAGGCGGTACTCCGGTTCGCCGGCAAGGCGGTACAGGAATGCTGCCATCGCGTCGCGGTTGATGTTCGACAGAGGGCGGTACGTACGGGTGCCGTCTGCTTCGAGCCAACCGGTGGCGAGGCCGTTCTCGGCCATCCATTCGATGTGGTCCTGGTGCTCGTTGCCGTCGATGTCGGTGAACTCAACGAGTTCGACGCCGATGGGCAGGCGCACCATGGTGCCGGAGTCAGGCGCATTCAGACGGAAAGTTGCACCGAAGGCGTCAGCCGGAACGGTGAACGCGATCCGCGCGGCACCGTCGGTGACGGAGAAGGTGTCGATCTCCACTGGATCGCCGTCGCCGACTGAGTAGGACAGGACGATGCTGGTGTTGGCGGGGCTTCCCAGCGAGGTCAGGTCCAGCCTGGAAACGTCGAATGCGACCTCCTGGCCTGGTGCCACGATCTCCGGAGTGCCCTGAACCGCCACAGCGCGGCGGTCAAAGGTTGGAGACAGTGGAGAGTTGGCCTCGATGTAATCGAACCAGGCATCGCGGTCCACCAGACCGGAATCCAGGGTGTCGGTGCCTTCGCCAAAGACGGGGAAGTCATCGCCGCCCTGTGCCAGGAAGCTGAAGGTTCCAATCCGGTAATCCCGGGCAGGATCCAGCGGCTCCCCATCGATGCTCACCGAAGTGATGCGTGAACCCTGGGCTGCCTCAGGGTCGTAGGTGTATGTGACGTTGTCCGACAGTCCCAGATGCGCGAACGCGGTACGGGAGCCGCCCTCGCGAGGCCACTGCTGTTCGAGCAGGTCGGTGAACTGTTCGCCGGTCAGCGTGGTGGTCCACAGGTTGTTCAGGAATGGCAGCACCGCATTGGCCTCAGCCACCGTGATGTCACCGTTCTCGTCGTAGTACAGCTCGGCGCGGAGGCCGCCCGCGTTGGCGACACCGATCTCGGCCCCACCGCGATCGGCAGGAGTCAGTGAGGACAGCAGCGAATCGGCAACCAGGTTGCCGAGGGTCGACTCGGAGGTCCGGTCATCGCGTGCATCCCCGACGAACGCCGTGGTGATGTCATCGGTAACCTTGCCGAGAACCACGCTACCGAGTTCCTCAGCAGTCTCCAGTGCCTGGTTGACAATGGTCTGTACCTCGGCGACCCGGGGGTACGCGGTGGCCAGGACGTCGTCGGCGACGGTGGTGCGCGGCACGTTGCGCGCCTCGTACTCGACCACATCGCCCGTTGCGATATCGACGGTCAGTTCGATCTGACCGATGAACTCGCCGTAGGACCCGGTCTGCACGATCGGACGGGTTTCGCCTGCTTCACCCGGTACTGGCGCATCAGATGCGTAGAACGAATGGGTGTGGCCGTTGAAGATCGCGTCGACGAGGGGAGTGGTCTCGTTGACGATCGCCTCGAACTCGCTGCCGGGAATGATTTCCGGGAGGGCTGCCGAGTCTTCGCTGGAGCCGTCAGCACCAGCGTGGAATTCGGCGATGATGACATCGGCCAGGCCGTCGTCCTCAATCTCCTGCGCAACCCGGTTCACTGCTTCCACTGGATCTCCGAAATCGAGGTCCGCGATGCCGCCCGGGCTGACCAGGGTGGGAGTTTCAACGGTGACCGCGCCGATGACTGCAACATCAATGCCATCTACGGTGAAGATGTCGTACTCGTCCATCGCTGCATCTTCGGTGCCCTTGGTGTAGACATTGGCGCCGAGGTAGGAGAAGTCCGCGAGGGGTTCCACGCGGTCCGTGAGGTCAGCGAAGCCGCCGTCGAACTCGTGGTTGCCAACGGCTGAGGTGCTCAGTTCCAGAGCGTTCAGCACGTCGATCGTTGGCACGTCGCCCTGCGATGAGGACGCGTACAGTGACGCTCCGATGTTGTCGCCAGCGGAGATGAACAGGGTGTTCTCTTCGCCCGCGGCTTCACGCAGCTGCTCGACTGTTCCAGCGAACTTCACCGTGTTGGCGTTGATCCGTCCGTGGAAGTCGTTGATGTTCAACAGGTTGATCTCGGCCGTCGTGCTGGGCTCGGTGACCTCGGCGTCGAGATCCAGGCCAACAATCACGGGGTCGTGGTCGCTGGCTCGGTACTGGTCCGGGGTGTAGTAGTTCACCGGGGTGTAGTTGAACCGGCTGTACTCAAGCGCCAGCGATTCGACTGCATTGATGTTCCAGATGTCCACACCGGTGACGGTTGCAGCCGCCTCGGGTGAGGCGAGGATGTGGTCGAGCGACCCGGACTGTCCGCCGAAGACGTACGAGTACTTTCCGGTCTCCAGTCCCTGGTTGATGTAGCCAGCCTCGTAGAACACCTGCATGGGGTC
Organism: Arthrobacter sp. 260; assembly: GCF_013116745.1. Classification (GTDB taxonomy): domain Bacteria; phylum Actinomycetota; class Actinomycetes; order Actinomycetales; family Micrococcaceae; genus Arthrobacter_D. The sequence goes on along the minus strand of NZ_JABFOE010000009.1, from coordinate 66,646 downwards.
TTCGGCCGAGTAGGAGTTGAAGTCACCCGTGAGGAAGACCTTCTCGGTGCCGGCTTCCTCCTGCATGGTGTCGGCGAACGCCACCAGTGCGGTTGCCTGCTCCACGCGGTCAGCGTTCGAGGCGCCCTGGCCATCACCTTGGTCAGCGTTCTCGCCCGAGCCGGAACCCTTTGACTTGAAGTGGTTCACAATGGTGAGGAACTTGGTCGACTCGTCGCCGTCTGCGGCCTGGAAGGCCTGGGCCAGCGGCTTGCGGGCGTTGGAGAACGCGACGTCGTCATCGAGGATGACTGACTCGCCGACGGTTTCCACGGCTGCGGTCTTGTAGATGAACGCGTTGCGGATGACGTCTTCGTTGGCAGGGATCTCGGCGGGGGACGGAACATAGTCCCAGACGCCGGGCTCGGCCTCGTTCAGTGCGGCGGTCAGGGTAGCGAGGGCTTCGTCGCGGTCCTTGCCGAAGGCTGCCGAGTTCTCGATCTCTTCCAGCGACACCATATCGGCGTCGAGGTTGGTCAGGGCGTCGACAATCTTTGCTTCCTGACGCTCGAGGCTTTCAGTGTTGGCCGCGCCGCGTGCATCACACCCGCCACGGACGGTGATCGGGTTGCCCGCGCGGTCGTTGTAGTAGGTGCAGCCCTGAAGTTCAGCGCCGGTGGTGCTGAAGTAGTTCAACACGTTGAACGAGGCGATCTTGATGTCGCCGCCCACATCGATGGGGGTGGCTGGACGTTCGCCCACGAAGGTCGCTGGCTGGACCGTCTCAGCGTTCTCAGCGGTCAGCTGAGTCACCGGCTGGAACCGCCACACGCCAAAGTCGAAGTCGACAATGACGTCGGAGGTGAACGTTGCGGTGCCGTTGACGCGGACGGGGTTGTCGAGCGTCAGGTAGGGCAGGGCCAGGTCCATGTTCTGCACAAAGTCCACTGTGGCGCCGTCGTCGAGGGTAACCCCGAGGGCGCTGTTGGTGGCCTGCACGGCGAGGTTCTCGGGTGTGCCCGGTGGCGCAACCTCGGTGGGCTGGACCAGGGCGTCCGGCCCGGCGGCCAGATCGATTTCGCCGTACCGGTTCAGGTCATAGTTGTCGGAGACGGTGAAATCGCCGTCGGGCCTGATCAGCATGCTTTCGAGCAGCTCACGCTCGGCGTCGGTTTCGGGCCAGGGGGTGACGAGGGACTTGACCTCTTCGGCCGGCTCGCTGAGGACGCTCGCGGCTCCCGCGATCACCTCGATCTGGGTGACTCCGAAGTTCTCCGAAACCGCACCCGTGACCTCAACGTGGTCGCCGATCTCTACCTCGTTGACGGTCCCGGGAGAGTAAATGAAAATACCGTCGGAGGCGGTGCGGGCTTCCGAGGTTGTCGTCCCGGTGCCTTCGGTCTGGATGACGTAGCCATCGATGCCCCCGGTGGGGTAAGCGGCGGTGACGACGCCCCGGGTGGTGAGGGTGTCGCCCACGAACGGTGATGTGTCTGTGGTGCCCTGGATCTCGGCGATCGGGACTACCTCCCCCGCGGTAGGGGGTTCGGGCTCGGGCTCCGGCTCGAACGTGCCGGTCTCGCCGTCGGCGTTCGTCGGGGTCACAGCCTCGCTCAGCGTGAAGTCGACCGAGTTGTCGTTGGTGTCGATGAAGTCGGTCCGGTTCAGGGACCGTGGATCGGAGTTGCTGTCAGGCTTTTGCGCAACTGCGGTCTCGAAGGTGTTGGACGATCCATACCCCAGAAGATCCTCAACGGCGGGATTATCAACAACCGAACCCACCCCCAGTGGGTCGACTGCCGTTGAACCGTTGGATAGGATCAGCGTTCCGCCGCCCCCGGCGAAACTCGCCCCGATTTCGGCATCCGTTGCAGGAAGCGCGACTCCGTTGTCAGCATTGCTGGAGCCGCCAATAAGGTAGTAGCCATTTGCCGGGATGATTCCACTTAGCGATGACACCCCCGTTGGCGCCCCGGTACTCCCCGCCGCGCGGTACTGGAGGGACCAGCCGCTGATGTCGACCGGTTCGCTGGTGGTGTTGTGCAGTTCGACAAATTTGTTCAGATACGGGGCGTTGGCGCTGCCCCCGTTGACGTACGCCTCATTGATGACGACGCCGTTTGGCGCCGCATAGGCAGGTAGCGCAGCGATCGGTGAGGCAAGTAGCCCGACCGTGATCACGGCGCCAAGCCCGCCCTTCCATGACGAATGTTTCATCCGGTGGTTCTCCTTGGCTTTTGGCTGCTGACAGCCGCGAGTGAGTCCGCAAAAAGACAGAATCTTCGAACGGTTATTGGCCCGAAATCTGGACAATTGTGATCCAGATAACTAAATGGGTCAGGTTCGAGCCAATCAGACAATAGTGAACGAGAGATTACGGAAAGTGAAGGGCCAAGGGGATTGTGGTTAACAAAAAGTTGGCCCCGGCAACTACCGGGACCAACTTTTTCTTACGGGCGGAAGGTAAGAGATTCGAACTCTTGGTACGGGGTTACCGCACACTGGTTTTCAAGACCAGCTCCATCGGCCGCTCGGACAACCTTCCCAAGTGAGTAGTGTTTCACGTAGCTTCCAGTTCAGCCAAAAACCATTCCCCGGAGGATCCTTTGAGAGCAGCAGTCATCACTGAACCAGGTGGGCCGGAGGTGCTCTCCGTGTCGCAGGTGGAGGCACCCCGTGTGGAGCAGGGGGAGGTGCTGATCGACGTCGTCGCCGCCGGACTGAACCGGGCCGATGTCCAGCAACGTCAGGGCCACTATCCTCCGCCGGCCGGGGCGCCAGAGTATCCAGGGTTGGAGGTCTCCGGCCGGGTTGCCGACGCCGGCGGGTCGGGTTTCGCCGTCGGGGACGAAGTGGTGGCGCTGCTGGCTGGCGGAGGTTACGCGGAGCGGGTGGCGGTACCCGCGGGACAGGTGCTGCCGGTCCCCGCCGGCGTGGACCTGGTGGCTGCCGCGGCACTGCCCGAAGTCGTGGCGACCGTCTATTCGAACCTGTTCCTGACAGCACGCCTGCAGCCGGGGGAGCGGGTGCTCATCCATGGGGGCTCCGGCGGGATCGGCACCATGGCCATCCAGTTGGCTCTAGCATTCGGAGCTATCCCCTTCGTCACCGCAGGCTCGGCGGCGAAGCTTGAGGTTGCCCGCAGCCTCGGCGCCGCGGTCTGCATCAACTATCGGGACCAGGACTTTGTGGCCGAGGTGGCTGCCGCCACCGGGGGTAAGGGGGTCGACGTCATTCTCGACGTCGTCGGCGCAAAGTACCTGGCGCGGAACGTGGAGGCACTCGCTACTGGTGGCCGTCTGGTGGTGATTGGGCTGCAGGGCGGCGCGACGGCCGAGCTGAATCTTGGCGCCCTGATGACCAAGCGCGCCTCGGTGGCGGGCACCACCCTCCGGGGCCGACCCGTCGCCGAGAAAGCAACCATCATGGCTGCGGTGCTGGACCACGTCTGGCCCCTCATCGCCTCCGGGGCGGTGACAGGGATGGTGGACCGGACGTTCCCGCTCGACGACGTCGTCGCGGCGCACCGGTACTTCGATTCCGGGGAGCACACCGGGAAAATCCTGCTCACCGTCGATCCGTCCCACTGACCGGCGTCCACCGGTGGGATAGTCCAGACAGTCCCACTGGTGGTGCTGGTTCGATGGGACAGCATTCCTTACTTGCGGTGCATTCGCAATACCTTTCGGCGCATAAAGGCGACCGCCTGGCGATTGGGATGCCTGCCGGGGCACTACGCGGTGGCGTAACCGCGGTCACATTGCTAACTTCGGCAGGTTCAGACACTCAAATCCAAGGGAGCACCATGAGTGAGCATCGCAATAATCACGGTCAGGCTGGCCGCACACCAGCTGACCGTGATGGCCAGGACGCAGATGTCCTGGTGCAGGACCCGGATCTGCCACCCACCGCCCTCGACCCCGCAATCGCCGAGGCCGAAGAGGGACGCTGGACACCCGCCAAAATCGCCCTCTGGGTCGGTATTGCCTTGCTCGGCGGTTTCAGCTGGACCATGCTCGCGCTGGTGCGCGGCGAAACCGTCAACGCCATTTGGTTCGTCTTCGCGGCGGTGTGCACCTACTTCATCGCCTACCGGTTCTACTCAAAGTTCATCGAGCGGAAGCTCCTGCAGCCGGATGACCGGCGGGCCACTCCCGCCGAGTACAAGGCAGATGGCAAGGACTACGCGGCAACTGACCGTCGCGTCCTCTACGGCCACCACTTCGCGGCCATCGCTGGCGCCGGGCCCCTCGTCGGACCGGTCCTCGCCGCCCAGATGGGCTACCTGCCTGGCACCCTGTGGATCATCTTCGGTGTCATCGCTGCAGGCGCCGTCCAGGATTACCTGGTCATGTTCTTCTCCATGCGACGCGGCGGGCGCTCCCTCGGTCAGATGGCCCGCGAAGAGCTCGGCCTGATCGGCGGCACCGCAGCCCTGATCGCCACGCTCGCCATCATGATCATCATCGTCGCGATCCTGGCACTCGTCGTCGTGAACGCCCTCGGCGAAAGCCCCTGGGGTGTCTTCTCGGTCGCGATGACCATCCCCATCGCCCTGTTCATGGGTGTCTACCTGCGGTACCTCCGCCCCGGCAAGGTCACCGAAGTCTCCATCATCGGTTTCGTACTGCTGATGCTCGCCATCATCGCCGGCGGCTGGATCGGTGAAACCGAGTGGGGCGTCGCCATCTTCGGTCTCGACCGGGTGGCAATCGCCTGGGGCATCATCATCTACGGCTTCATCGCCGCAGTCCTCCCGGTCTGGCTCCTGCTGGCCCCCCGGGATTACCTGTCGACGTTCATGAAGATCGGCACCATCGTGATGCTGGCCGTCGCCATCATCATCACCCGCCCGGAGATCAGCGTCCCCGCGGTGAGCGAGTTCGCCAGCCGTTCCGACGGACCCGTGGTCCCGGGCACGCTCTTCCCCTTCCTGTTCGTGACAATCGCCTGTGGCGCCCTGTCCGGGTTCCACGCCCTGATCGCCTCGGGCACCACCCCGAAGATGATCCAGAAGGAACGCCAGACCCGCTTCATCGGGTACGGCGGCATGCTGATGGAGTCGTTCGTCGCGATCATGGCCCTCGTCGCCGCCCTGTCGATCGACCGGGGGATCTACTTCGCCATGAACTCGTCGATGGCAGCCACCGGCGGCACCATCGAAGGAGCCGTTGCCTTCGTCAACGGGCTGGGATTGGCTGGGGTGAACCTCACCCCCGAAATGCTGAGCCAGCTGGCCAACAACGTGGGCGAGGAATCCATCGTCTCCCGCACCGGCGGTGCCCCGACGCTGGCCGTCGGCATCGCGCAGATCATGCAGTCCTTCATCGGCGGTTCCGGCATGATGGCCTTCTGGTACCACTTCGCCATCATGTTTGAAGCGCTGTTCATCCTGACCGCCGTCGACGCCGGAACCCGCGTTGCGCGGTTCATGCTGCAGGACAGCATCGGCAACTTCATCCCCAAGTTCCGCGACACCTCCTGGAGGACCGGCGCCTGGATCTGCACAGCCATCATGGTGGCTGGCTGGGGGGCGATCCTGATCATGGGGGTCACAGACCCGTTGGGCGGAATCAACACGCTGTTCCCGCTCTTCGGTATCGCCAACCAGCTGCTCGCAGCGATCGCGCTCGCCGTCTGCATGGCGATCTGCGCACGGAAGGGAGCCTTCAAGTACCTGTGGATCCCCGCACTGCCACTGGCATTCGCCGCCGTGGTGACCATCTCGGCGTCGTTCCTGAAGATCTTCTCGCCGGTCCCTTCGGTGGGTTACTGGGCCAATCACTTCGCCTTCCGCGACGCGCTCGCGGCCGGTGAGCAGAGCTTCGGAGCTGCTGCCTCCGTCGAGGCGATGGAAGCGGTGGTACGCAATACCTTCATCCAGGGTGTGCTGTCGATCGTGTTCGTCACGCTGGCGCTGATTGTGATCACCACGGCCGTCGTCGCCTCGGTGAAGGCCTACCGCAATGGCGGTGGCCCCAACACCGAGGACAAGGCAGTCCCCTCACGGATCTACGCGCCGTCTGGCCTGATCGCCACGCCGGCGGAGAAGGACCTGGAGAAGCAGTGGGACGCACTTCCCGCAGCCCAGAAGCCGGCGAGGACGGGTCACTGATGACCGTTCTGGAGCGGGCACGGCACGCGGTCTGGCTGTTCAAGGGCGTGATGGGGGAGAACGCCTATCAGGCCTACCTCGACCATCACGCGGCGACCCACGAGAGTGAACCGCCGATGACCGAGAAGGCTTTCTGGCGGGACAAGACGGACCGCCAGGACGCCAACCCCGAGGGTCGCTGCTGCTAGGCGGAGCCCCCTGAACCACCACTGCCCGCCCACCGGGTGTTTCTGCTGCGCATGAACATTGATGCTCAGCGAACCGCACCGGTGGGTGGGCAGTTGTGCGTGGACCTCAGCTATCCCAGAGGCTGCTGCGGCTGACGATCACCCACCCGGCAAGCAGCACGACGGCGAAGGCCCCGGCCAGGATCGCCACCGATCCGGTCCCCAAACCCACTGCAATGCCACCTGTCCCGGCGAGCAGTGTCACCCCGGAGGCCGTCCCCACGTCTTCGCTAAGACCGAGCACCACCCCGCCGTGCGCACGGTTCGTCCCGTTGCCACCCCTGAAGCCTTCGAACGCCAGGGTCATGACCCTCGGATAGACGGCACCCATGGTGATGCCCACGAGCAGGGCAACGAGTCCGAGTACCACCGCCCCCGCTGGCGCACTCATGCCCGGGAGTAGCGCCCATGCCACAACTCCCGCTGCTGCGGCCGGGAAGCTGGCGGCCGCGAGTCGGTGTATCCGGCGGGAGGATAGCCGGGCGCCCAGACCCCCGGCACTCATCAACGCCCACGCCAACGGGCCGAGCGAAACCAGTACCGCGCCCAGGACACCGGTTGCATCGATATAGGTGAATGCCAGCAGCGGAACGAGTGAGTTCACCCCGAAATAGCCCCCGCAGATGAGGGTCAGGACCCAGCCTCCCGCCCGGGTGCGGGGTTCGGTGGGGACCATGACGAGCAACGCCTGCCGGAACGGTCCCACCAGTACCAGCCCGAGCAGGACGATCGCACCGATCACCCATCCAGGTTCGGAGGTGGCGATGCTGACCTGTGCCAGGAGGAGCCCAACGGCGATCGCCAGGAGCGGTCCAACTCCTCGCACCCTGCCAGGGGCGTCGGGCCGGTCGAAGGGAATCCGGCGGAGGTAATAGGAAATAAGTGCGCGGGCGAAAAGGATCAGTACAGCGGGCCACGCCATGGACGGGCGCCACCCGACGGTGGCCAGCAGGACCCCGTTGATCACGGGCCCCACCAGCGACGGCGCCACCCACATGAGGGCGTAGAGGCCGAAGGCCCGCTCCCGCTCACCGGCGTCGGGGTAGAGCTCGCTCAGGATGCCCATGCCAAGGCCGCCCATCAAACCGGATGCGACGCCCCGCAACGCCAGCCCGGCCACCAGGACCTCCATGGTGGGTGCGGCGACTGACAGGCACACCCCGAGGACCAGCACCAGGCTTGAGAGGCTGAGCTGGGCCTGCGGGCCGATTCGGGCATACAGGTAGGGACCGAGGGCAAGAAAGGCGATTCCCACCACGCCGGGCAGGGCCACAGCCAGCCCGTACAGTGCCAGACCATCCAGCTCGGCTGCGGCGACCGGCAGTACCGCCGCATAGCTCAGCCCCGTCATGCTGGCCGCGAATTCAGCCATCAGGAAGGCAGCCAGCAGCCGGCCACGGGGACCCGCAAAGATCAGTCGGAGGGGTGGTCGTCCAGCCTGGGCCATGACTGGCATGCTAGCAACCCAGTGGTCCGTCCACGCTGGCAAGCCTGCCGTGCTGCTGGCTCGCCAGCGGGGCGGCTACTTGTCGAAGTGCGTGGTGGTGGGCGCCTGGTTCGCCGAGGCGACGACGGCGCTGGCGACGTCGCGCAGTTTGATGTTGCGGGCGCTGGAGGCGGCCTTCAGAATTTCGACTGCCTCGTCCTGGGAGCACCGATTCTGGGCCATGATGATGCCGGCCGCCAGATCGATGACGGTGCGTGACTGCATCGCCGCTTCCAGGTGCTTGCTGGCGTCGCTGAGTTGGGCCATGCGTACTGCCAGCCGCAAGGATTTGGACGCTTCAAGGGCGAAGGCCTCGGCGGCGGCCACTGCGTCGTCGCCGAACGCGTTCGCCTCGGTGGAGTAGAAGTCGAGGCCAGCGCGTGATTCGCCGCCCAGGGGCACCGGGATGCCCAAGGCCGAGCGGATACCGTGTTCGGCCACGGCGTCCCGGTAGTCGGGGAACCGGGTGTCGTTGGGGACGTCGCGCACATGGACGACGACGTTCTCCCGCGCCGCCCGCAGGCAGGGCCCGTCGTCGAAGGCGTACTGGATTTCGTCGGTGCGCTGGGCGAGTTCGCTGCTGCTCGCGACAGTTCCCATTGTGCGGGGCCGCAGCAGGGTCAGCCCGCACAGGACCTCGCCTGCGGCCTTGGACGAAAGGGTAGCGGCGGCCAGCTGGGTCAGCCCCGTCAGGAAGGTGCTTACATCGTCGGTGTCCATCACCATGTCGATCAGGACGTTGTGAACGTCCGCTTCAACGCGCGGGATCTGTGACATGCTGTCCTCCACTTCCGGGCGTTGCTGAACAACCCCCTAACCTGACGAACCCAACTCTAATCGTTGGGACCGCTCTGCGGGGTGCATCGACCTCCCGGGGTGGCCGATGTGACGGCGGAAGGCAGGCCCGGATGGGATATAGTCGTAGACAGGTTGAGCAGACAGCCACGGGAACTTCTCCTCTTAAGCAGGATTTCAATGGCTTCAGTGCTGCACGGATTGCCCCTCTGGGCCCCGGTCAAGACATCCCCTTATCCCCGCACTGCGGGCATCCTTCACGCGCCCAGCCCACTGGCTATCCCGCGCCTGTAGACGCCCAGCCCTGCGTCCGGCCAACCGGTGACCCAACCGCCTGGCCCTGCTGCCGAGTCAGCACCTCCTAGCACACAGTCATTTGGAAGGACCCCTATGAACGACACCACCCGCCTGACCCCCGATCAGCCGTTTCCCGAAGACCTGACCCAGCTCGAGAACATTGAGGTCGAGGTCCTCAACAGCAGGATTCATCGGGAACTTGATGCCGAGTACGTGCGCTACGGCCTGCCGGACCCGGAGACGGAGGGCCGCCTCGAGGAGCTCACCGAGGAACTCGACCGCCGGGAGCACGAAGACTACCGGGCCAATCTGGCTCCGAAAGAGCGTGCCGGCGAGTAGCAAGCGCCGGACGGCAAGAGGCCCGGGGGACCGGATGGGGGGATTCCCCGGGCCATCAAGGATTGGTCCACCGTGAGACCATAATTTTCATGGGATTTTTTACTGCTGCCCGTCAAGGACGGAAGGACGACGCGGAACTCGGTACCGGCGTCTGGCGTCGCGCTCACGACCGTTTCCGGCGAAGCCTGGACCGCTACCACCAGATCCTGGAGGGAGTGGCCGACGACGACGTCTACAACCAGCTCGCCCTGCTCGCCAACGACCTCGGGCCGCTACTCGAACGGGTACGGGCGGTGTGCGTCACCGCCCAGGCGTCCTCCCCAAGCGAGGGGATGGATATCCCCGGCGCCCTCACCCCCGTGCACCGCGCTCTGTCGAGGGCTGGTAACGCCCTGGCCACCACGGCGGAGGCGGCAGCGATGGCACGGCTCGACGGCGAGCGGTGGGGACTTGCGTCAGCCGGCGTGGAGAACGTCAGGCGCCGGGCCGAGCTGGTGGAGGAAGACATTGCCGAGGCAGAGCGCCAGCTGGCTGCCAGCTAGCGTGAGTGATCAGAAGTAGGCTGACGAAATATTTGGGCGCGGGCGGCGGTTCACTTAATCACAGAGTATTTATTCGCACCGCGAAAGGCATACATGACTACCTCACCAAACCTCACCTTCCATGACGGCGTCACCATCCCCCAGCTGGGTTACGGGGTGTGGCAGGTTGACGACAACACCGCCGAGGACGTCGTCGGACGCGCCTTCAAGGCTGGCTACCGTCACATCGACACGGCTGCCGCCTACCAGAATGAGGCAGGCGTAGGCCGGGCCATCGCAAACTCCGGCCTCGACCGGAGCGAACTGTTCATCACCACGAAGCTGTGGAACGCGGACCAGGGCTATGAAAGCACCCTGAAGGCCTTCGACACTTCGATGGAGAAGCTCGGCCTGGAGAAGCTGGATCTGTACCTGATCCACTGGCTGCAGCCCAAGCAGGGCAAGTACCTCGATACCTGGAAGGCTCTCATCGAGCTGCAGAAGCAGGGGCGGGTGACCTCGATCGGTGTCTCGAACTTCACCGTTGAGGCGCTGCAGGAGATCATTGACGCGACAGGCGTGGTCCCGGTCATCAACCAGGTGGAAACCCACCCGTTCTTCAACCAGGCCCAGCTGCGGGCATTCCACGAGGACAAGGGCATCCTGCACGAGTCCTGGTCGCCCCTGGGTTCCGGCAAGGGACTCCTTGAGGACCCCACGCTGGTGGAGATCGCCGCCAAGCATGACGCCACCCCGGCGCAGGTTGTTCTGGCCTGGCACCTTGCACTCGGCAACGTCGTCATCCCGAAGTCAGTGACCGAATCGCGGATCGTCGAGAACTGGAACGCATTGGATGTCACCCTCGACGCGGGCGACCTCGACGCCATCAGCGCACTCGACAAGGGTGCCGAAGGCCGGATCGGCGCGGACCCGGCAACTGCCGACTTCGCCTAGTCACAGAATCATCAGCAGAAAAGAACAACCGGGTGGGAAAGTTTCCACCCGGTTGTTCTGTTTAAGTCATGGGGTCAGCCGCAACCACTGTGGCGGCGGGCCCGCTACTGGGGGCGTAGTCGGCAAGCTCGGCCCGGACCGGCCAGCCGCCCCGTTCAAGAATCACCTGGGTGCACCGCCCGGTGTCCTGGTTGACCACGATCGGGGCCATCAGGTTCACGGTGGTTCCGCCGTCGCCCGGGTTGGCGACTACCAGGAATGTCAGCTCCTGCGCGTCCGGCAGGTCAAGGGCGTCGGTGTGAGAGGCGGGGATGGCCGGATGGTAGTCCGGCAGGTAAACGGCCGTATCGAGCACATACAGCCGCAGCGACGCGTCATGGCTGGCCTGCAACGCGTACAGCCCGTCCGCTCCGTCGATCTTGTCCAAAGAAAAATCCACCAACGGATCCAGTCCGGGCGGCGGCGAAGTGAAGGTCAGTACCGCACTCACCTCAGGAAATCCATCAGGGTGGGCTGCAGGACCCGTGCCGTGACGGCAAGCGCCGACTGGTAGGTGACTTCCTGCAGCTTCATCTCCAGGATGACCGCTGCCAGGTCGACGTCCTCCACCCGGGCGCGCTGCGCCCCGAGCGACACTGACTTCTCCACATTGACCTCCTCGGAACGCAGGATCTGGGCGTGGCGGGTACCCGCTTCGGCCTGGTGGGAGCGGATCGCCGTGAGCCGGGTGTCCAGTGCTCCCAGATGGCGGGATACCTCGGCTCCCGACCGCAGATCAGCTTCAATGGTATCCAGAAGCTTGAATACCGAGGCGTCGCCGGTGCCGAAGATCGCTGCACCATCCGCGTCCACGCGCACGGTCACACCCGCGTCGATCCGGCGCTCCACCGCGCTGCCACCGGTGTGGTCCAGGTTCTCGGTGAAGGCCACCCCGGCATCGGAGTTGCCGGCAAAAATGGTCCGACCCTGATGCTTGGTGTTGGCCTGGGCAAGCAGTTGGTCCCTCAGGGCCGATACCTCAATGGCGAGCGCTTCGCGACCCGAGGCTGACAGTGATCCGTTGGATCCCTGCACGGTGAGGTCACGGACCTTGTTCAGGGTGGCGCCCGCCATGGTCAGCGAAGCATCGACGGCGGTGAGCCACCCGTCGCCGTCGGCGATGTTCCTGCCGTACTGGTCGACGGCGCGGAGTTCCGCGCGTACCCGGAGCGACTCGGCTGCCGCAGCAGGATTGTCCGACGCACGGGTGAAGGACTTCTGTCCCGATGCCTTGTCCTGCAACTCGGCCATCCGGGCGAGGTTGGTCTGCAGGTTGCGCTGGGCGGTCTGCATCATGGTCTGGTTGGTGACGCGGGTGATCATTGGTTACCTTCCCACTACGCCGGTGCGGTTGATCAGGGTATCGAGCATTTCGTCTATTGCAGTGATGACGCGTGCCGCCCCCTGGTAGGCATGCTGGTAGGCGAGAAGGCTCAGGTTTTCCTCATCCATGTCCACTGATGCGTTGGCTTGCTGGCGGCCAATTGACGACGACGACGCCAGGTCGGCGAGGACCGAGGTCTGCAAAGCCGCTTTCGTCTCCACACCGAGCTGGGTGACGAACCCGGCCCAGGCGGTGTCGGGCGCGTCGGCGCCAGCACCCAGCTGGGAGATCGCGTCGGCGTTCGCTCCGTTGAGACCGCCGGCCCCCGGCGTTCCCGCGGCAATGCCCGATGCGTCCACCGGTACGACTGTGAGGTTCAGTGCGGCGGGATCTCCGCTCACCCTGAAGAAGTCCAGACCGGTGGTCCCGTCCACGGTGGAACCCTGGGAATGGACCGCATTCACCTTGGCTGCCAGGTCTGCAGCAAAGTCGTTGTAGAAGGTGGCTGCCTCGGCGAGGGCGCCACCGCTGGTGGCGGGAGCCAGCGCCGCAAGGGCACCGGCGATCTCCCCGCCGTCGAGTCCCGCGGGGGAGCCAGGCCGGTGACTGAATTCAACTTGCACGGCGTCGGCGCTCGCCAGGTCCAGCCGGTTCGGACCGGAGACCGCAAGGGTGCGCACGGTGTCCCCGGAGACCAGCGGGTTGCCGCTGATCAGGACGTCGACGGTGCCGTCGCCCTGCTGGCGCATGCTGGCCCCGGTGAGCGCCGATATGCCCGCCACCAGGGTGTTGCGCTGGTCGATGAGCTCGTTGGCAGAACCGCCTGCTGCGAGGACCTTCCGCACCTGGTTGTTCAGCTCAGCGACCTGGGTGGCAGCAGTATTCACTTCCGCGACCAGCGTGGTGGCGTCCTGGCGAAGCGGTGACCACTGCCCCTCGACGGCCTTGTAAACCTGGGCCAGCCGGGACGCGAGGTCGGTCGCTTCGTGCAGCAGGACAGCGGTCGGAGCGCCGCCTCCGGCGTCGTTGGACAGGCCCTGCCAAGCGGACCAGAAGCCCTGTAACCGCGCCGAGAGCCCATTGTCGCCCGGCTCGGACAGCGATCCTTCGAGGGTGGAGAGTGTTGCAGCCTGCACCGAGGAGAACCCGGATCCGGCAACGGCGATACGCACCTGCGCATCGAGGTGGGCGTCGCCGAGCCGGGCAATGCCGTTCACCACCACTCCCTGGCCGGCACGGACGCCGGTCGAGAACAGGCCAGCGGCAGGTGCCCCGACCGAGCTGGTAGCAACCCGCTGGCGGGTGTATCCGTCAGTGTTGGCGTTCGAAATATTTTGGCCGACGACGTCGAGGCCGCGGCGTGCGGCGGTCAGGCCACTGAAGGCTGTATTCAGGCCGCTAAAGGTGCTCATGGGGTTGCCTCACAGATCCTTGTCAAAGAGGTGGGCGTTGTCGGACGGCGTATTGGAGGTGCCACGTGAATCGTAGAGTCCGGCGTCCGGGTTGAGCCGCGACAGTGTCTCCTGGGTGGATCGTGCAGCGGCGCGCAGGAACTGCTGGTTGGCATCGCGCAGGGTCCGGATTTCGACGGTCAGCTCGGTCATTGCTGTGAGGTGGGAAGTGAAGATATCGCCCCAGGGCCCGTCGGGTGCCTGGGCGGCGAGCTCGCGGAGGGTCGCATCAGGCTGGGTTCCCCATTCGCCGGCAAGAGCGGCAACCTCGACGGTGCGGGCCAGACCGGCTGCGCGAAGACGCTCAAGTACCGACTCCACCTCGCGGGTAGCGTGCTGCAGCCACCTGGTCTTACCGGTTGTCAGAAGTAACTGTTCTTCCTCCAACTTAAAGACCAATAACTCCAGCAATTCGCGTTCTTGCCAGAGCAGTGCGGACAACTCATGCGCTCCCACACTGCCGCCTTTCCATCCGAATCACGCGTCCAGCGTGGTCGCCTCTAACTATCGGCATTGCCAAACGCAATGTTAGTGGTATCTTTCATCTTGTAACCGTCAGCGCATGGGTAACAGGTTTCATTGCCCCAGTCAAAGTGCGTTGGCGACTCTCGCACGAAAAGAGTTGGGGAACTCGCCATGAATCGGTCTGACCGAAATAAGATTGTCGTGGACAATTTACCACTTGTAGGCTACCTCGTTTCTGAGTTGTGTGCTAAAGCAACTCACCTGTCCAGGGACGATTTGGCTTCCGTCGGTGCTATTGCACTGATCACTTCAGCAGAATCCTTTGATCCGTCACTGGGTGTACCTTTTGGTGCCTACGCACGACGCCGGATCACTGGCGCCTTCGCCGACGAGCTGCGCTCCATCGACTGGGCGCCTAGGTCGGCGCGCCGCCGGATCCGGGAGACCCTCGCGGTGCAGGAGACGCTCACTGCGTCCCTCGCGCGGACTCCCACGGTGGATGAGATCGCGTCCGTCCTCGGGGTCGAGCGCAGCGTCGCTGACGCCGCCCTGAGCGACGCCTCACGCACCGTATCCGCCCTGGATGACACCATGGTCGACCTGCTGGTCGCCGACAGCTCCTCTCCGGAGGCCACCCTGCTGGCGTCCGAGCGCCTGGTCTACCTGCGGGCAGCGGTGGCTTCCCTTCCGGAACGGATGCGCTGGGTGATCGAGCAGATCTACTTCGAGGATCGCTCAGTGAAGGATATTGCCGAGGAACTCGGCTCCACCCATTCGGCAGTTTCGCAGCAGCGGTCGGAAGCCGTGCGGTTGCTGCAGGACGGCTTGAGCACCCACTACGCGGACGAGCCAGCCGTCCGGCACGTACCCCGGTCCCGTATCTCACCCAACCGTAGGACCGCCTACCTCGCGACTCTCGCGGACCAGACAGCGGGCGGGATTACCCGGGCCCATCACCCGGCGCCCCTCCTGGATTCCGCCGCCTCATAAAGTGCAGTGCAGAAAGTCTTAAGTTCTGCTGGATTTTCTCTAACGCCCCCGATTCATCTTCCGATAGCTAAGGTTGCCAGCCCATGGATGGGCCGGCGCTTTATACCCACTCACGGAGGAATACATCATGGGTTTTCAGATCAACACCAACGTCTCGGCAATGAATGCCTACCGCAACCTGTCGATGACACAGAATGACATGTCCAAGTCGTTGGAGAAGCTGTCCAGCGGCCTGCGCATCAACCGGGCAGCTGACGACGCCGCCGGGTTGGCTCTCGCTGAAGGCCTGAAGTCGCAGGTGGGTGGCCTGACCGTTGCCTCCCGCAACGCACAGGACGGCATCGGCGTGGTTCAGACCGCTGAAGGTGCGCTGACCGAGGTCCACTCGATCCTGCAGCGTATGCGTGACCTGGCAGTTCAGGCCGGAAACGACTCGAACAACGCTGAGTCGCGTGGAGCGATCGCGACCGAGGTCGAGGGGCTGACCGCTGAACTGGGCCGCATTGCTGAGAACACCAACTTCAACGGCAACAAGCTGCTCAACGGCTCGACCCAGACCATGAGCTTCCAGGTGGGTGCTGGTGGGGATGAAAGCAGCCAGATCTCGGTCAACCTGTCCGGCGCCAATGTGAAGGCTGTTGCTGACACCCTTGGCGCAGTAGGCGGCGGCGGTACCCGGTTCGATATTGCCGCTTTTGACGGAACGACTGGTGCTCCAACCGATCTGGCCGAGGCTGAGTACAGCTTCAGTTCAGTCAAGGACGGTGTAACCACCACAGTTGCGGTTACCCCGGACGGCGGCACGGATAACGCCTTCACCAGCGTCGAGGAGTTCGCTGCAGCATTGAACGCGGATAGCGATTTTGCCTCCAACTTCACCGCATCGGTTGTGAAGAACGAGAACGGCACCGGTACCGGCATTCTGGTCAAGGCAAATGACGGTGGAGATGTCGATGTGACCGATCCAGCTGGTGGCGGACTCGGTGCAGGCACTGCCATTGCTACGGGAGCGGCCGGCCTCGATTTCTCCACCGCAGAAGGAGCGCGCGCAGCCATTGGCGCCATCGATGCCCAGATCAAGGACATCTCCTCCGCCCGCTCCGAGCTCGGTGCTGTGCAGAACCGTTTCGAATCCACGATCAAGAACGTCAACGTCTCGATCGAAAACCTCTCTGCGGCCGAGTCCCGCATCCGCGACACCGATATGGCGAAGGAAATGGCCGACTACACCCGGTCCAGCATCCTGTCCCAGGCCGGTACCGCGATGCTGGCCCAGGCTAACCAGATGAACCAGGGTGTCCTGCAGCTGCTCGGCTAGTCCGCAGCGCTAAAGGCTAAAGGTGCCGGGCGGTGAGGGGGAACGACTTGGACCTCACACCCTCCCACCGCCCTGCATTCCTTTGCCTGCGCCCTCTTCACCACGTAGAGACCCGCTCACAGAAACCATCACCAACTGCACGTCCAAGGGAGGACTAGACCATGGCACTCGGCATTGACGGCCTCGCCAGCGGCCTGGACACCACCACCCTGATCAATCAGCTCATGCAGCTGGAGGCCCGACCCCAGGCCCTCCTGAAGAACAAGGTCAGCGAATCGCAGACCCTCGTCTCGGCGCTGCAGCAACTGAACACCCGGGTGGCAACACTCGGTTCCGCCGCGGAGAAGGCAGCCCTTCCCGCAGCATTCAACGTTTTCAAAGCCACCAGCAACTCCACCGACGTCACGACGACGGCGGGCAGCACGGCGAGTGCCGGATCCATGGACATCACAGTGGACCGGCTCGCGCAGAACCAGGTCTCCGTCACCGCGGCGATGACAGCCTGGCCGGATTCCCCACCGGTCATCACTGTCACCGGCGCAGACGGCACGGCCACGGAGATCACCGCTGCCACGGCTTCGTTGGACGACATGGTCGCTGCCATCAACTCCTCGGAGTCGGGGGTTACCGCCCTGAAGGTCGCATCAGGGGTGGACGCCAACAACGAGCCGCAGTACCGGCTCCAGCTGTCCTCGGCTGACGCCGGAGCCAGCGGCGCGTTCACCGTGCACCGGGGCACCGCCGCCGACACCGCGGCAGGCACCGCCACGAATCTGCTCACCGTGACTGGGGCGGCAGAAGTCAGGGCGGCG
This sequence comes from Arthrobacter sp. 260, assembly GCF_013116745.1. Taxonomy (GTDB): domain Bacteria; phylum Actinomycetota; class Actinomycetes; order Actinomycetales; family Micrococcaceae; genus Arthrobacter_D. Next base: position 49,534 of record NZ_JABFOE010000009.1, on the reverse strand, counting down.
CAGGACGCGCAGGTCACCCTCTGGGCGGGGACGGCCGCGGCTCAGGCCGTGACGTCGTCGTCGAACACGTTCAGCAACCTCTTGCCCGGTGTGGACGTGACGGCGGCCAAGGTTTCCACCGACCCGGTCACCATCACGGTCGGCAGGGACCAGGCAGCCACCACCAAGACCGCCAAGGATCTAGTGGATTCGCTGGCGGGGGTGCTGGGCTACATTGCCACGAACTCGTCGGTGACCACTTCCGAATCCACCGGCAGTTCGGTGGCCCGGGCGGGTCTGTTCACCGGCGACAGCGGGGTCCGCGGCATTTCCGCGCGGATCCTATCGGCCGCCACCGCGCCGGTCGACGGGCGGTCGCCCTCGGAATTCGGTATCACGCTGACCCGCACCGGAAGCGTCGAGTTCGACGCTGACAAGTTCGGGAAGGCACTGGCCGAGGATCCTGTTGCGGTACAGGGCATGCTCTCGGAGATCGCCTCCCGGGTGGCCGGTGTCGCGAAGGAAACCTCAGACAAGTTCGACGGCGCCATCACCTTGCGGATCCAGGGCCAGGAATCCGAGGTCAAGGAACTGAACACCCAGGTTGCTGAATGGGACCGCCGGCTGGAGACCCGGCGGTCAACCCTTGAACGCACCTACACCAACCTTGAGGTTCAGCTATCCCAGCTGCAGTCACAGGGTGACTGGCTGACCTCACAGCTTGCAAACCTGCCACGGATGGAGAGCTCGAAATCGTGATCACCCTAACCAGCGCCTCGGCACAACGGGCAGCCTACAACCGGGATGCCGTCCTGTCGGCGTCGCCCGCCCGGCTGCTGACCATGCTCTACGACCGCCTGATGCTGGACCTGGCCCGGACCGAAACGGCCCAGTTGGCGCAGGACTGGTCCGTCGCGTCGGAGAACCTGATCCACGCGCAGGCGATCATTACCGAGCTCAACCTCTCCCTCGACACCGGCAAATGGGACGGCGCCCACGGGCTGAAGTCCCTGTACTCCTACGTCATGACCACCCTCGTCGAGGCCAACATCAGCCGCGACGTTTCCCGGACCCGCGAGTGCATTGCCCTGCTGGAGCCGGTCCGGCAGGCCTGGCACGAGGCCGCCGCGCAGCTGCCGGTACCCGCACCCGCCGCCGGGACGGGAACCCTCGGCTTTGCCTGACCTCACCCACAACGAGTGGGAGGCTGTCCTTGACACGATGGAGCGGGGCATCGCCACGGCGGCGAACGCCCAGCACGACGACGCCGTGGACGCCTCACCCGGATGGCACCCGCCGTCGGACCCGGGCCCGCTCCCGGCGGACCTCGTGGGCAGGGCCCGCCGAATCCAGGCAGCTCAACGCAGCATCGTCGACCAGCTGCGCTCCGCGGTCCGGGAGAACCGGCAGCACCACGCCCTGCTGGGCGCAGTGAATGCGTCCACCGCACGTCCCGGAGCGGTCTACCTCGACGTTGCCGGATAACCGGCCAAAAACTTTAACCTCCCGTTCCCCTAACCAACTGGATTCGTCCTGCCGATAGTGGCAAATGAGCATGGATCGCTCACCCACCAGGCCATGGACCGGCCGCATTCGCCTCATCTTGATGAAGAGGGTTTCCGCCGTGTTCGATTCCGTGACCTCGGTTGCACTGGGCAGCGCTTTGGACGGGCTGTCCCTGCGACAGCGCGTGACCGCCAACAACATCGCCAACGTCAACACCCCCGGCTACCATGCCCAGCGGGTGAGCTTCGAAGACGCGTTGAAGCGATCGGTGGCGAACGGTGACGGCCGCGTGGTCAGCTCCACCGACCGGTCCCTTGAACCCACCCGTCTCAACGGCAGCAACGTCAACCTGGATACCGAAACGCTGTCCAACATTGACACCGTGCTCCGGTACCAGTTCGCTGCCCGCGCCGTCGAGGGCCAGTTCACCAGTGTGCGTACCGCGATGAGGAGCAACTGATGACCTTCGACGCCATCGGGATCGCCGGTACGGGTCTCACCGTGCACCGCAAATGGCTGGATACCGTTGCCGACAACATGGCCAACGCCAACACCGTCACGTCCACCGACGGCGCCGCCTTCCAGCAGCGCTACGTCACCGCCCAGGAAGGCCAGGGCGTCAGCGGCGTGTACGTGGCGGGAGCCCAGTTCGGTGATGCCGAAGGCCGTGTGGTCCACGAACCGAACCACCCCCTGGCCGATGCCGACGGCAACGTCAGGTATCCGGACATCGACATGGGGGCCCAGATGGGCCACCTCATCCTCGCCCAGCGCGGCTACCAGGCGAATGCCGCCGTCGTCGACCGCGCCAAGGCTACCTACGAAGCTGCACTCCAGATCGGACGCTCCTGATGCCCATTTCCGCCCTTCCCTCAGTGGGCTCCGTCCAACAGGTCACCGGCACCGGATACCTGCCCCAGACCCAGGCGGTCGCCTCGGACCAGGGTGCCGGATTCACCACCGCCCTCACCGGTGCGGTGGAGAACCTCCAGTCCCTCCAGTCGACGTCGAGCGCGCTGGCCGTCCAGGCGGTCACCGGAGACCTGAGTGACATCCACAACGCCACCCTCGCGTCCACCCGCGCCCAGGTGACGCTTGAACTTGTCGCCGCGGTCCGCAACAAGGGCGTCGACGCCTTCAACGAGATCATGAGGATGCAGGCCTGATGCCCCAGTCATTCAGTTCAGTCATGACCCGCCTGGGCGATGCGGTGAAAGCGTTCACCATCGCCCAGCGCACCATCGCGATCATTGGTGTGGCGGTCCTCGCCCTCGGCGTTGCCGCCCTCGTCACATGGTCCATGAAGCCCAGCTACACGCCACTCTTCTCCGGTCTGAACGGCGAGGACGCCTCGATCATTGTCGAGCAGCTGCGCACCGACAACATCCCCTACGAGATCTCCGGGGGCGGCGGCACCATCCTGGTGCCTGAGGAGAGCGTCTACGACCAGCGGCTGAAGGCTGCAGCGGCCGGGCTGCCGTCGTCGTCCACCGCCGGCTATTCACTCCTCGACGACATGGGAGTCACCTCCTCCGAATTCCAGGAGTCGGTGACCTACAAGCGTGCCCTTGAGGGCGAGCTCGCGGCGACCGTCTCCGCGCTGAGCGGCGTGAAGAACGCCTCGGTCCGGCTGGCCATCCCCGAAGAATCGGTTTTCGTCTCCGAGGCAGGCACCCCCACCGCTTCCGTGTTCATCGAAACGGACAGTGGAGTGACGCTCTCCTCCGAGCAGGTCCAGGCGGTTGCCCACCTCACCTCGGCCTCCATCGACGGAATGGTTCCCGAGAACGTGGCAGTGATCGACGCCGACGGCAACGTGCTCTCCGCCGTGGGCGTCGGTGCCACCGGCAGCGTCAACCAGCAGTCCTCCGACTACGAGGAGACAGTGCGCGCCTCGGTGCAGAGCATGCTCGACCGGGTAGTCGGGCCGGGCAACGCGTCGGTAGTGGTCGCGGCCGACATGAACACCGAGTTCGCTGAACGGGTGGAGGAATCCTTCACCACACCCGACGGCGACCCGGCCCTCAACGAATCCACCACCACCGAAGAGTACGAGGGAGCTGGGGGAGCCGCTGCAGGAGTGCTCGGGCCGGACAACATTGCCGGTCCCGACGACACCGGGGGCGAAGGCAACTTCAACTCGGAGACCAGCACCCGCAACAACGCGGTCAACAAGATCACCGAATCCACCACCATTCCCGCGGGCGCCATCAACCGTCAAACCGTTTCAGTGGCCCTCGACGAGGAAGCCGCCGGCGCTCTCGACCTGGCCGGTCTGACCGGCCTGGTTACCGCCGCGGCCGGGATCAATGAGGACCGTGGCGACTTGGTTACCGTCGAAGTGCTCCCGTTCAACAACGCCGGTGCAGCGGAGGCCGCCGAGGCGCTCGCCGCCGCCGATGAGGCCGCGGCTGCTGAGGCACGGGCCCAGTTGATGATGCAGGTCGGCGTGATCGCCGCCCTGGTGCTGCTGGCCATCATCATCGCCCTCGTGGTGTACGCACGGAAGTCCCGCCGGCAGCGGCGCGAACCCGTTGACCTGGGTGAGCTCCAGGAGGTCATTCCGGTCATCGGTGGCCCGGCGATCGGTGATCTGGGCCCCACCCGGATGGTCGAACCGGCCCCCGATACCACCTCGATTGACCTGAGCGCCATCGCCGAGTTGGGTCACGAAGACGCGATGAGCCGGAAGCGGGCCGACATCGAGGCCATGGCCGTCAGGGACCCGGCGAAGACCGCCGACTACCTGCGGAGCCTCATGGATGACAGGCAGCCGGTATGAGCGAGCTCGTCGCCACCCCCGCCCACCCCACGGCCGAGACGCTGACCGGAACGCAGAAGGCCGCGATGGTGCTGATGCAGCTCGATCCCGATCACGCTGCGATAGTGCTCCGCCAGTTCTCGGACAGCGAAGCCGAGGAGATCGTCTCCGAGATTGTCCGGCTGCGCCGGGTCGATGCATCGATGGCCGATGAGGCGCTGTCGGAATTCCACGAACTCAGCAGCAGCGGGCGACGCCGGCCGCGCGGTGGCCGCGACGTCGCCGCTGGCCTGCTCGAGGCTTCCTTCGGGGCCGATCGGGCAGCCGGCGTGATGGATCGCCTGGCCTCCTCCATGGCCGGCAAAGCCTTCGAGTTCCTGGACACGGTTGATCCCCGGCAGATCCAGACCCTGCTCGACGGCGAACTTCCGCAGACGGTGGCGCTGGTCCTGGCGCACCTGCGCCCGGAGCACGCCTCGGCGGTGGTGTCGGTCCTCGACGATCCGTTGCGGACCGACGTCGCTCAGTGCATCGCCACCATGGGAACTGCCACCCCCGAGGCCGTGGGAGTCGTCGCCGAAACCCTTAAGGTTCGCTCCGGCGCGATCGGCACCCCCCACCAGACCATTGCTGTAATCGGCGGGATCCAGCCCCTCGTCGACATCATCAACCGCGCCGACGTCTCCACTGAACGCGCCCTCCTCGCCGGACTCGACGACCGGGACCCGGAACTGGCCGATGAGGTGCGCGCACGGATGCTCACCTTCGCGGACATCGTTAACCTCGACCGCAAGGATGTGCAACAGGTGCTGCGCGGCCTTGATTCGGCGGTCCTTGCCTGCGCCATGAAGGGTGCCTCCACCCAGGTCATCGACATGATCCGCAGCAACGTGTCCGAACGCAACCGCGAGATCCTGGACGACGAAATCAAGGCGGCAGGACCGGTGCGCATTTCACTGGTCGAGGAGGCGCGTGCCCTGGTGGTCCGGGCCATTCGCGACCTGGAGGCGCAGGGAACCATCACCATCCAGCGCGACGAGGACGAGTATGTCTACTGACGCACCCGTGTTTGCGCATGCCTTCCCCTCCCTCGCCCTGCCGACGCATGGCAACGCGGACCGCAGCCATGCCCAGGGCCACGCGGCCGGGTATGCGGCGGGAATGCGTGCAGCGGCGGTCGAGGTGAGCCGTGTTGCGGCTGCCCAGGAGGCCGAGCTTGCCGCCTTCCAGCAGGATCAGCGGGCCCGCACCGATCAGGCGGTGCGAAGCCTGGAAGCTGCCGCGCGGGCCTTTACCGCGAGGGTGGCGATGATCGACGGCGCCTCCCAGCAGTTGGTGCACGCGGCCGCGCTGGACCTTGCCGAGGCGATCATTGGCGCACAGCTGCGCTCCGAGGATCCCGCGCGGCTCGCATTGGGGCGGGCACTGCGGGACGTGGACCCCGACGACGTTCAGCGCGTGCGGCTGTCAACCGCCGACTGGTCCAGCCTCGACGAGCAGACCCGTACGTCCGCCGGTGTCACCCTGGTGGCAGACCCGACGCTGGCGAACGGTGACGCGATGGTCGATCTGGCCGACGGCTACCTCGACGCCCGGATCGGATCCGCCCTGTCACGGGCGCGGCAGGCTTTGCAGGACCCCGCGTGAACGCCGTCCTCACCCAGCCTGCCGATCGCCTCAGGGCCGCCGTGTCGGCGGCCGCCCCGGTCCGGCTGGGGATGGTCTCCTCGGTGGTGGGTCTCGGCGTCGAAGTCGCGGGTCTGGACTGCGGGATCGGCGACCTTGTCACCATTGGTGAAAACCCGGGGGTCGACGCCGAAGTGGTGGCAGCCTCCCGTTCCTCCGTGCACTGCATGCCGCTGGGCCGGCTGGTCGGGGTCAACGCTGGAACCCCCGTCAGTTCCGCCGGGAAACCACTCCTGGTACCCACCGGCGCCGGGCTCCTGGGACGGGTCCTCGACGGTCTGGGCCGGCCCATCGACAACCTGGGTCCACTGCAGTCCGCCCGGATGGTCCCCCTGGACCATCCGACGCCTCCGTCGATGAGCCGCACCCGGATCACTGAGCCCCTGCAGTTGGGCGTCCGGGTGATGGACAGCCTGACCACGGTTGGCAAAGGCCAACGCATGGGCCTGTTCGCTGGCAGCGGCGTCGGAAAGTCCTCGCTGCTCTCGATGATCGCCCGGGGAACTGACGCTGCCGTCTCGGTAATCGCTCTCGTCGGCGAGCGTGGTCGCGAGGTCAGGGAGTTCCTGGAGGACGATCTCGGACCCGAGGGCCTGAAACGGTCAATTGTGGTGGTGTCCACCTCCGACGAACCCGCGCTGATGCGGCTGCGCGCTGCCTTCGTCGCCACCCGCATCGCCGAGGCGTTCCGGGACGAGGGGACCGACGTGATGCTGATGATGGACTCCCTCACCCGCGTCGCGATGGCGCAGCGGGAGATCGGCCTGTCGGTCGGGGAGCCCCCCGCCACCCGTGGGTACCCGCCGTCGACCTTCTCCCTGCTCGCCCAACTCCTGGAACGCGCCGGCACCGGCGAGCGCGGGTCGGTGACCGGCATGTACACAGTGCTGGTGGACGGGGACGACCACAACGAACCGATCGCCGATTCGGCCCGGTCCTTCCTGGACGGTCACGTTGTCCTGGACCGGAAGCTCGCTGTCGCCGGCCATTTCCCGTCAGTGGATGCGCTGGCGTCCATCTCCCGGGTTGCTTCGCGAGTCAACACCGCCGAGCACAGCAGGGCAGCAGCGTTTCTGCGGAAGGTCCTCTCGGCACGCCGGGCGGTCCAGGACCTGCTGGACGTGGGCGCCTATCAGCCCGGTTCCAACCCGCTGGTCGACGCGGCCATCCAGCACGAAACCGCCGTCAACACCTTTCTGCAGCAGTCCATGAGCCAGCAGACCCCCATTGAGCAGACCTGGGCGCAGCTCGAGAAGCTGGTCAGATTGCTCGGGGCGCCATGATGGCCCGGACCTTCCCGCTCGCTGGTCTGCTCCGGCTCCGCCAGATCCACCAGGACCAGGCGAAAGGTCAGCTCGCTGCGGCGAACGCTGCAGTGCGCGCACGGGCCCAGGACCGGGGGACAGCGCTGACCTCCCTCGACCGGTCGGGCAGCCGCGTCGACTCCGCGCAGGCGCTCGCCGCTGTCGCGGCCGCCCGCGCTTCCTCGCGCAGCATGCTGCGCGAGCTCGAAGCACTCGAAACCCGGAGCCGGATGGACCTGGAACGCGCGCAGGCGAACTTCGGTGCTGCGCGGGCACGGACCATCAGCCTGGAGAAACTCGAGGAAAAGCACGTCGCCGCGGTGCAGGCGGAGGATTTGTCGGCCGAGCAACTGGTGCTCGATGAAATTGCTGCCAATGCCCGGCACCTGAGGGGGAATCAGAGATGACAATCGTTGACACTGTGGGCCGGATCCAGCAGATCCAGTCCACCCTGACCCGGCTTTCCACGCCTGTCGCGGCTGCCGCTACCACCCCGGCGCCCGCGACCACGTCGACGTCGTCGTCCTCGTCGGCATCCACCGGGTCGGAGGGGCCCACCCGTGCGTTCGCGGACGCCCTGGCGGCTGCGGCGGCCGGTACGCCACCTGCCGCCTCCGTCCCCGCCACAGTCAGCACCGCGGCGGTCGCACCCGCCCAGCCGATGGCCACCGGAGAAGCTACCAGCTCCGACGTCGTCGCCGCAGCCAACCGGTACGTGGGCGTGCCCTACGTCTGGGGCGGTACCGATCCCGCCGTCGGAATGGACTGCTCGGGCTTCACCCAGCGGGTGTACCGGGACCTTGGCATCGAACTGCCCCGCGTGACCTGGGACCAGATGAAAATGGGCACCGAGGTGTCATCCCTCGCGGAGGCCCAGCCGGGTGACCTGCTGTTCAGCCTGGACGGGGGACATGTGTCCATCTACCTCGGAAATAACAAGGTCATCGACGCGCCGCAGCCCGGCCAGAACATCGCGGTCCGTGACGCCTGGGAGAACGATGGCAACCTGGACTCCATCCGCCGGATCGTGCCCACTGACTCCGAAGCATCCGAAATGTCAGCCCTGACTGAGGGTGCTGCCGCCAACGGCGCCGCGCTCGCGGATCTGGTCGCTGCAGCACAGGCTGCCTTCGTGTCGGGACGGCCCTGATGAGCTCGCTCGCCGCCGTCGGCGCCCCGGCGCCCAAGGGTGCGCCGTCGATGACGGCGAAGGGAGCGTCCGACGGCGGGGGAGCCTTTGGCCCAGCGCTCACACTGGCGCGCGGGCTGCTGGACCCTCCAGCCGTGAGGCCAGGTGCAGGATCGCGGGCCACCCCCGGCCCGGCTCTGCCGGTCGACCCGGCGGCGACCGCAACCGCCGCGGGAGAGACCGCGCTGGCGGCTTTTGGGGTCGTGCAGGGTGCGGTCCCTGGTTCATCGCTTGCCGCCACACCTATCGGCCTGTCCGTCACCGGTGCGAGAGGCACTCTGGACGGGGCTGACCCTGCGAACCAGGCGGAAGCCGGCACCATCCCTTCGGGATCCGCGCTCGCCCTGGGTCTGCCGGAGAACCGTGCCACCTTCCTGAGCCGGGCAGCTCAGGGTGCGCGGGTTGAGGAGTCGGCCGCGCATGTGCCGATAGAGGTGCCACCCGCCGGTGGGGAGCGCGCCCTGCCGCCAGCCGTCACTTCGTCAGGGTCCGCCACGGCTGCCACGCCAGTGGCCGGGTCTACGGTCCAGTCCGCTGTGCCCGGGTCCGCTACGGCCGCGTCCGCTCCGGCCGCGTCCGCTGTGCCCGGGTCCGCCCAGACCACACCGACCCAGCCCCCACTGGGCACTGCTCCCCTGACCGCCGCTTCACCGGCTGGTGCAGCACAGGCCGTCCCAGTACCGGGTGCCCCGCAGGGTGCGCCGGGTGCTGGTCCGCAGGGGATGCCACCCGCGCTGGCTGTCCCAGGTGCTGGATCACCGCGTTCGGCTATCCCGGCCGCCGAGCCGTCGGCCGCCGGCACGCTGCAACCGGTCGCACCAGCAGCGCAACCGCTGGCAATGCAGTCCGCAGCGGCCCAGACTGCAGTGTCAGCGCCACCCGCCCCACCCGCGCCTCCGGTCCCGCTGGCCACCCAGCTGTACAAGCCAGTGTTCAGCCTGGCCAGCGCCTCGAAGGGGGAACATCTGATCACCGTACGGGTGGCACCCGATGAGTTCGGTCCGGTGACCGTCCGGGCCCTGGTGACCGCGGAGGGCATGCGCGTCGAGCTGTTCGCTCCCACCGAAGCCGCACGGGAAGCACTCCGCGGGATGCTTCCGGATCTGCGCCGCGACCTTGCCGCCCCCGGCCTGCACGCCAGCCTGGATGTCTCCACCAAGGACCAGCCCGGAGGCGGGGATTCCGCCCGCAGCGACGCGGACGGCCAGGGGCCAGCCAGACAGGACCACGGCCGACCGGACCGCACCCGGGAGCCTCCTGCCCCGCCAGGCCCTCCCAGAAACGACCCCTCACCTGAGGAGTCCGGTCTCCCCGGCGGAACCTCCTGGAACCGGTCCACCCTGGACCTGCTCGCCTAAGCACCGACTGGCGCACCCGCCAAGACCCGTCTCGTACCCGCCCAGCCAACCAAAGGACCCACCCCGTGCCAATTGAAGCGGTCGAAGCCGCACTACCCTCCTTCCAGGGTGATCAGGTTCAGCGCGCCCCCAAACAGGCCATGGACAGCGAGGTGTTCATGTCGCTCCTGGTCAGCCAGCTCCAGAACCAGGACCCCAGCTCACCCATGGACACCAACCAGATGATCTCCCAGACCACCCAGCTGGCCATGATGGAGAAAATCACGGAAATGACCGGCACCATCGAGGAGAACTTTTTCCTGGAGATGCGCACGTCGGCTGCGACGCTGCTCGGCAAAGAGGTCAGCTACACCGACGACGCCGGTTCGACGGCCACCGGTATGGCGAGCGCCGTCTCCTTCGCCGGCCCGGTACCCACCGTCACGATTGGGACCGCATCCATCCCGCTCGACCAGATTTCCGGGGTTGTCACCCCGCCAACCGCAACCTTCTGACCCACCCTCCTCTCGAAAGGCCCTCCCATGCTGCGTTCGCTCTACTCCGGAATCTCCGGTCTCCGCTCCCACCAGACCATGCTCGACGTCACCGGCAACAACATCGCCAACGTCAACACCACCGGGTTCAAGGCATCCTCCGCCCAGTTCCAGGACACCCTGTCGCAGCTCACCCAGGGTGCCGGCGGACCCCAGCAGGCGGTGGGCGGCACCAACCCGGCCCAGATCGGCCTCGGGGTGCAGGTGGCGGGAATCTCCACCAACTTCGCCCAGGGGTCAGCCCAGGCCACCGGGCGGGCCACCGACATGATGGTCGCCGGTGAGGGCTTCTTTGTCACCCAGTCCGGTGGCGAAACCACCTACACCCGTGCCGGTTCCTTCGACTTCGATGCCGACGGACGGTTGGTCTCACCGGACGGGGCCATTGTTCAGGGCTGGGGAGCGGTCAACGGCCAGGTCGCCGGAGGCGGCATCGGCGACATTACCGTGCCGCGGGAGGCCATCTCCGCTCCCGTCCGGACGACGACGGCCAGCGCCACCGGCAACCTTCCCTCCGACGCCGTTGACGGCACCGAGGTCGTCCAGGACATGTCGGTCTTCAACGCGGCGGGCGAGGAACGCACCCTGTCGCTCACGTTCACCAAGAACGGGGACGCCTGGAACGTCGTCGGGCAGGACGAGGGTGAAGCCGGGGTCCCGGCGACCGGAAACGGCACCCTGACCTTCGACGCCAACGGCAACGTGACCGGAGGCGGAGCCCTGCAGGTAGGTGGCATCACCGTCGACCTGGCAGCGGTCACGGGTGTGGCCGAACTGTCGACCATTTCCCTGGCCGAGCAGAACGGCCGGTCCGCTGGCACCCTCGAATCGTTCAGCCTTTCGCCTGACGGCACCCTGATCGGCTCCTTCACCAACGGCGGCCGGGAGCCCCTCGGACGGATTGCCCTCGCCAACTTCGTGAACCCCGGCGGACTGGAGAAGGCCGGTGGATCGTCCTACCGCGCAACAGTGAACTCCGGTGAACCAGCAGTGGGCGCCCCCGGCACCGACGGCCTCGGGGAAGTGGCGGGAGGAATGCTGGAAATGTCCAACGTCGACCTTTCCCAGGAATTCACCAACCTGATCGTCGCCCAGCGTGGGTTCCAGGCCAACGCCCGGATCATCACCACCTCGGACGAAGTGCTCCAGGAACTGTCCAACCTGAAGCGCTAGATTTTCCGCTCCACTGAACTGAATAACACCAACGGCGGCCCCGAACCCTTACGAAAGGGCCGGGGCCGTCGATATGTACTACAAACGGCCGGTGACGGCCCCAATCTTGAGGAACCGGCCGATGATCGTCGTCACGCACCTGAATGGGTCGCAGTTCGCGATCAACCCCGATCTCATCGAGAAGATCCACGCCAACCCGGACACCACGCTGTCCATGGTGGACGGGTCCTTCGTGATCGTGCGCGAACCGCTCGAAGAAGTGATCGAGATCATCCGCGGGTACCGCGCTTCTGTACTCCGCATGGCCCGGGATCTGCCGGATCCCCCGCAACCGGTCGCCAAGCTCGCCGCCGTCCCTCCTCGTCCAACAGGAAAGTAACCCATGGATCCGGCAACAATCATCGGCATTCTGCTCGCGTTTGGCTCCCTCTACGCGATGATCTTCCTGGAGGGCGCCCACGTCCAGTCGGTCCTGCTGCCCGCCCCCATGATCCTTGTGTTCGGTGCCACCATTGCCATCGGCCTGGCCTCGTTCACCATGAGGGACACCATCTCGTCGTTCAAAGCCGTCGGACCCGCCATCAAAGGCAGCAAGATCAACCTTGATGAGACGGTCCAGGAGCTGGTTGGGTACGCCGAGACTGCCCGGTCCGAAGGTCTGCTCTCCCTCGAGCAGAAGGCCAACGAGGCCAAGGACCCGTTCCTGAAGAAGGCACTGCAGAACATTGCAGACGGTACCGACGGAGATGACCTCCGGACCATGATGGAAGACGAGATAGCCACCAAGAACAAGACGGGCCGGGGCAACTCAAAGTTCTTCGCCGCACTGGGTGGATATGCACCGACGGTCGGCATCGTTGGCACCGTGGTGTCCCTGACCCATGTCCTGGAAAACCTCAACAAACCGGACGAGCTCGGCCACATGATCGCGGCCGCCTTCGTCGCCACCCTCTGGGGCCTACTGTCGTCGAACTTCATCTGGCTACCGATCAGCAGCCGCATCGGTCGCCTGAATGAACTGGAGGTCGACAAGATGAACCTTCAGCTCGAAGGAATCATGGCCATCCAGGAAGGTGCCCAGCCAATGCTGCTCACTGAACGCCTCACCGCCCTGGTTCCCCCGGGCAAGGCGGCCAAGGGAAGCAAAGAGAAGACCGAGAACAAAGCAGCATGAGCAGGCCCCGAAGGAAGGCCGAACCGCCTGAGGAGTTCCACGTCGACGAACGCTGGGCCGTCTCCTACGCCGACATGGTCACCGTCCTGATGTGCCTGTTCATCGTGCTCTTCGCTATGTCCACAGTGGACCAGGCAAAGTTCGAGCAGCTGCGCAATTCACTCGCCACCGGTTTCGGGCAGGTCGAGGTGGGGTCAATCGACACTGCCGAGGGGGTAGTAGTCCCCGCAGAGCTGGTCAACCAGGACCTGGAGGGCTTGTCCGACCTTGAGCTGGCTGCCCAGGAGGTCGACGACCTGCGCGAGATCCAGCGCCGGATCGATGAGGGACTGCGGGAGAACGAGCTGCAGGAGTCAGTGCGGTTCGAACTGGATGAGCGGGGTCTGACCATCCGGTTGATCAGCTCCGAGACGTTCTTCCTGCCGGACCGGGCCGAACTCACCGAACGGACCGGTCAGGTCCTCGACTCGATCGGGCCGGTGTTGGCCAGCATCGACCGCGGCGTCTCAGTGGAGGGCCACACCGCCAAACTGCCCGAAACCTTCCTCGCACCGCGTGACTGGGAGCTGTCCACTGAGCGGTCGGTGAACGTCCTGCGGCACCTCGTGGAACAGGGGGGAGTCCCTGGCCCGAGCATCGCCGCCGTGGGCTACGGCGAGACCCGTCCGCTCGCTCCGGGGGTCACCGAGGAGGAATTAAAGCTGAACCGGCGGGTCGACATCGTGGTGCTCTCGGATGAGTCCGAGGCCGTCCGGGAGCTGATCCCCGAGGTCGCGGCCGGCACTTGACCGACCGCGCCTCACCCCGGCTTCACCCGGGGTCCCGTGGAGCCAGAAACGGCCCCCGCGGTAAGACCCGCCGCGTGCAACCGGCGGGTCTTGCCGCAGGGGCCGTTTCTGCGCTGGGGCCCGCGGGTGAGGGCCGGACCAGGGCTGAATCCACCGCCTGGCCGAAGGTTTCCGAGTCGTGACCTAAGTCTTCCTAACGGGACGCCATCAGGTGCCGATAGTTGCTGCTGTGACGGTCCAGGAACACCTTGTAATTGGCGTGCCCGCAGCGGCGGGACGCCAGGTGGATGTCTATGACTTCCGCCGCCCCACCACGCTGGCCCGTGAGCATTCCCGGGTGCTCGAACTGGCTTTCGAGACCTTCGCGCGGCAGTGGGCCACCCAGCTGACCGCCAAGGTGAGGGTCATCTGCCAGGTCACGTCCGAGCACGTGATGATGCAGTCCTACAACGAGTACGCGGCCTCCCTCCCGCACACCACCGCAATGGTGCTCTGCTCGATCGAGGACCTCGTGGCCAAGGCGGTGATCCAGTTCCCGACGTCGGCCGCCTTGTACTGGATCGACCACATGCTCGGCGGCCACGGCACTTCCGCAGCCCAGGATCGCAAGTTCACGCAGATTGAGCAGTCGCTGGTGCACCGCCTCATGGACGACGGGCTGGAGGGGCTGCACTACTCGTTGGGGTCGCTGCTCACCCGGCACATGACCGTCGACGCCATCCACTACAACTCCCAGTTCGCCCAGGCGGCGCCCACCGCCGACCTGATGATCGTGGCGGGCTTCGAGATCCGGGTCGGGGAGAGCAGTTGCCGTGCCACGGTGGCCATCCCCGCTGACCTCCTGATTCCCCAGCTCGGTGAGGCGAACCCCGCCTCGAACAGCGACGACGCCGGCGAGTTGATCCAGGCACAACTGGCCAACGTGCCGGTAGAGGTGGCGCTGCAGCTTGCCCCCGTCACGGTCAAACCCGGCAGGATCCTGGACCTTGCCGTCGGAGATGTTCTGCCCCTGCCCCACCCGCAACACCGGCCGCTGAACGTCATGGTCAACGGCAACTGGCTGGCCCACGCCGCGGCAGGGGTCAACGGCTCACGCCTGGCCTGCGTCGTTGTGAACACCGAGGAGAAATCATCATGATCACCACCAACCCTTCCCAGGCAGCAGCCGACGCGCTCGCCGAACTGCTGCCGACCTCGGTGCCGGTCCGGGCTATCAAGAGCAGCGTCCACCAGATGCCGGCAGGCCTTGCCACGGCGGCAACCTCGGGGTCCTTTGTCGGGGCAACCTCGGCCGACGTTGCGCTGGTCCTCCCCGCGGGCAGTGTCCCGGTGGAGGCCGCAGGAACCGACTCGCCGCTGGTGTCCGCGGCCGATGTTCTCCGCCCCGCCCTTGAAGCAGCGACCGCAGTTCTCGGTGCCGGTGTCCTCGGGGACACCCGCACCGACGATGCGACGGCGCTGTTCGCCGACCCGGAGGCTACCGTCTTCGAGCTCACCGCCAACGGCCGGCCGCAGGGCTGGTTTGCGATTCGGGTCCGGACCGGTGCCGCCAAGTCCGCCGGTGGTCCCTTTGCGGGCAGCACCGCTGCCGGGAAGCTGGGTCGGATCAACAACGTGGAAATGTCGATGACTGTCGAGATCGGCCGCACCCGGATGTCAGTCCGCGACGTCCTCGACCTGGAGCCCGGCGGAGTGATCGAACTCGACCGTTCCGCCGGCGCCCCCGCCGATGTGCTCCTCAACGGCCGCCTCATCGCCCACGGCGAAGTAGTGGTCGTCGACCAGGACTACGCAGTCCGGATCACCCGGATCCTCGACGTCGCTGAGGGATCCTTCTAGATGGACGCCGTGGTCCTCGGGCTGAGGGTCCTGCTGTCCCTCACCGTCGTGCTTGGACTGCTCTGGTACCTGCACCGCAAGGTGTCCCGGTACAACCGGACAGGGAACAAAGCTGATCCGGTAACCGTGGTGACCCGGCAGGGCATCAGCCCCAAGGCCTCGGTCGTGATGATCGAGGCCGAGGGCAAGCGCTTCCTCCTCGGCGTGACCGACCAGTCGGTGAACGTCCTGCACACCAGCACAGCACCGGGGCTCGTCTCCGTGCCCCCGCTGGCCGATAGCGACACCGGCGACGACGGCCGCACACATCGCAGCGACCGCCAGACCGGCGAGAGTACCGACGTCGGCGGCGCCACGTTCGCCCGGGTGTTGAGCCTCGCCACCGCCAGCACTGACACGGGCACCGACCGGGCGGCCCGGCGTCGTGCAGGCACCCACCCCATCGCCGAGACGGTACCCCCGGGACAGGGACCGACCACCCGCGCCGACCTGAAACGGTCCGGCCGACGTGCCGCCCGGCCGGTCGCCGCCCACACTTCTACACCCCGCCCCGCGTCGCCGCTGGCCGGTTCCATCCTGTCGCCCGATACCTGGAAGCAAACCGCCGCTGCGCTCCGGCAGGGACGGACCGGGTGAACCACGCCGTCCCCACCGGACGGTCTCCCCACAGCACCGGTCCAGGAGTCCCGGCGCGTCAGCAGTCCGGCGCTGCCCGCGTGGCAGTCGTCGTCGTGCTCACGGCCCTGCTGGTCGTCCTGATCCCTTTGCTGACCTCGATTGCTGCGTATGCCACCCCGATCGACCCGCTGCCGCCCGTTGACCCGGTGGACCCCGTGGCACCCGAAGACTCCGATGGCCTGTCGGTGGAGATCAACGGGGTCAACGGTGGTCCCAGCGGGGCGATCGTCACCCTGTTGGGCATCACCCTGCTCTCGGTGGCTCCTGCCCTGCTGCTGATGATGACCTCGTTCACCAAGATCTTCGTGGTGCTCGCCATGACCCGCAACGCCCTGTCCCTGCCGTCCATCCCGCCGAACCAGGTGCTCGCCGGGCTGGCGCTATTCCTGTCGCTGTTCATCATGGCCCCGGTGCTGACCGAGATCAACAACCTCGCGGTCCAGCCGTTCCTGAACGGTGACCTGCTGCTCGGCGAGGCGGCCGACATCGGCTCGGACCCCCTCCGCACGTTCATGCTTGGCAACACCCGCGAAGAGGATCTGGCCCTGATGACACGCGCCGCAGGCCAGGAGAACCCCGATGATCCGACGGGAGTGCCTTTGTCCACCCTGATCCCGGCCTTCATGATCTCGGAGCTGCGCGCTGCGTTCATCATCGGGTTCGTGATCTTCGTGCCGTTCCTGGTCATCGATCTGGTGGTCTCCGCGGCCCTGATGTCCATGGGCATGATGATGCTCCCGCCGGTGATGATCTCCCTCCCGTTCAAGATCCTGCTGTTCGTCCTCGTTGACGGGTGGGGGCTGATCATCACTTCGCTGATCGGCAGTTACCAGGTGGTCGGATGAACACGAGCGCCGTCCTCGACATCGGGCTCCAGGCGATCTGGCTCGCCGCCAAGCTTTCCGCGCCGATTCTGATCACCGCGCTGGTGGTCGGTTTCGCCATTTCACTGCTCCAGTCGATCACCCAGATTCAGGAGGTCACCCTCTCGTTCGTGCCGAAGGCAGCGGCGGTGGCGGTCGCCCTGCTGGTCTGTGGGCACTGGATGATCTCGGAGATGGTCTCCTTCACCCAGGAGATGTTCGAAAAGATCCCCGGCCTCCTGATGGGCGGCTGACGTGGAGGTGGTCCTGGACCAGGGCCGCATCGAAGCGACAATGCTCGCCGGGGTGCGGATGATCGCGTTCCTGGTGATCGCCCCGCCGTTCTCCTACAACGGCATCCCAGCGCGCATCAAGGCCATGCTCGCGATCGGACTGGCCCTGGCGGTGTCCGCGCAGGTCTCGGAAGGCTACGAGTCCCCGGGCACTGCCGGCTACATCACCGCGCTCATTCTCGAACTGGTGGTCGGAGCCGCGCTGGGGTTCCTGGTGCTCGTGGTGTTTTCGGCCATCCAGGCAGCAGGCAGCCTCATTGACCTCTTCGGCGGGTTTTCGCTGGCCCAGGGGTTCGACCCACAGTCCATGGTGAACGGAGCCCAGTTCACCCGGCTCTTCCAGATGACAGCCCTCGCCCTGCTGTTCGCCTCCGACGGCTACCAGCTGATCATCGCCGGGCTCACCCGCACCTTCAGCGCGCTGCCGATCGGCGGGGGGATCGACCTGTCCTCACCGGTCGAGGCCATCACCGGGTCCGTGACGAACATGTTCCTCGCCGCCGTGCAGATCGCCGGTCCACTGATCGTCATCCTGTTCCTGGCCGACGTCGGACTGGGGCTCCTGACCAGGGTGGCGCCCGCGCTCAACGCGTTTGCCCTGGGGTTCCCGCTGAAGATCCTGGTCACCCTGCTGCTCGCAGCCACGTTGTTCGTCGCACTGCCGCGGATCGTTTCGACCCTGGTCGATAACGCGGTACGCCTGGTGATGGGGGTGGGGTAATGGCTGACAGTGCCGAGGAAAAGACCGAGGACGCCACCCCGAAACGGATGAAGGAGGTCCGGTCCAAGGGCCAGCTCTCTAAGTCGGAGGACTTCACGGCCTGGATCGGGGTGGGGGCAGCAGCGGTGATGATCCCGTCCACCATCGCGCGGGCCGCCGACGCCGGCACGGACCAGGTGTTCACCTTTCGGGCCATCATCGCAAACCCCGAGCCCGCCCGGGCCGTCCAGGCGCTGGTCGACGGGCTGGGTTCCCTCGCGGACATCCTCATCCCCTTCCTCACCGTGGTGGTGGTGGCAGTGCTCGGGACCGCCGCGCTGCAGGGCGGTATCAACTTCAAGAAGTTCCGTGGGAAGTTCGAACAGTTCAACCTGCTGGCCGGCGTAAAAAGGACCTTCGGGGGGCAGGCCCTCTGGCAGGGAGTCAAGGCGCTACTGAAGACGGCGGTGGTCGGCACCGTCCTGTGGCTGGTGGTGCAATCGCTGCTGCCCGTCCTGATGTCCTCGGGCGGGATGCCCGTCTCCGCGCTCCTCGCCGCAGGGTCGGGCGGCGCGGTCACGCTGCTGCAGTCAGCCGTCGTCGCCGGTCTTGCCCTGGCGGCCCTGGACGTCCTCGTGGTGCAGCGGCGGAACCGCAAGAAGACCCGCATGACCAAGAAAGAGGTCAGGGACGAGAACAAGAGCGCCGAGGGTGACCCGCTGATCAAATCCCAGCGCCGGTCCCGCCAGTTGGCCATGAGCAGGAACCGGATGATCGCCGCCGTCGGCGACTCCGACGTGGTGCTGGTCAACCCCACCCACTTCGCGGTGGCCCTGAAATACGAGCCGGGGAAGTCGGCACCCCGCGTCGTCGCGAAGGGGGCGGGGATCATGGCGGCCCGGATCCGCGAGGAAGCCGAAACCCGCCGAGTGCCGCTGGTCAAGGACGTGCCCCTGACCCGTGCCCTGCACGCCGCCTGCGAGCTGGGGCAGGAGATTCCCGCCGACCACTACAACGCCGTCGCCCGCGTCCTCGCCTTTGTCATGTCACTAAAGACCCGTGGTTCCATCAGGGGCCACCACACACTGCCACCCGTAGCCACTTCCACCTCCAGCGGAGCGTACTGATGAACCGGTCACTGTCGAAACTCTTTGTGCCCATCGGTGTGGTCGGCATCATCATGCTGCTGGTGGTGCCGATCCCGGCACCGATGCTCGATGTGCTGATCATCGTCAACATCCTGCTCGCCCTGGTGATCCTGCTGACCACCATGTTCGTGCGCAAGCCGCTGGACTTCTCAGTCTTCCCGTCGCTGCTGCTCGTCGCCACGCTGTTCCGGCTCGGCCTGAACGTCGCCTCCACCCGCCTGGTGCTCGGTGACGGGTACGCCGGTCAGGTGATCGAGGCGTTCGGCCACGTGGCGGTGGGCGGTTCACTGATCATTGGCGCGGTGATCTTCCTGATCCTCATCGTCATCCAGTTTGTGGTGGTCACCAAGGGTGCCGAACGGGTGGCGGAAGTGGGCGCACGGTTCACCCTCGACGCGATGCCCGGCAAGCAGATGGCCATCGACGCTGACCTGAACGCAGGGTTGATCACCGACATCCAGGCACGGGAACGCCGAGCCGAGGTCTCCGCCGAGGCCGACTTCTACGGCGCGATGGACGGTGCCTCCAAGTTCGTCAAGGGCGACGCGATCGCAGGCCTGATCATCATCATCATCAACGTCATCGGTGGCATCGCGATCGGCATGCTGCAGCGAGGCATGGCCATCGGCGACGCCGTCAACACCTACAGCCTCCTCACCATCGGCGACGGTCTGGTCACCCAGATCCCGGCCCTGCTGATGGCGGTCTCCACCGGCATGATTGTCACCCGGTCCAACGCCGAGTCCGACATGGGCTCCACCGCCTCCGCCCAGCTCGGCCAGTCACGCACTGCCCTGCGGATCGCTGGCGGTGCAGCAGTGGTGATGGCCCTGATCCCCGGGATGCCGGTGATGCCGTTCGTGCTGGTGGGTGCGGGACTGATCTTCATCGCCCAGCGGATCAAGAAGGACGACGACGCCAAACGGGAGAGCGACGACGCCGCCGCAGCCGCGCTCGCGGCTCCCAGCGGGACGGACACCACCGAGGAGCTCATCGAACAGATGCGGGTCCACGCCCTCGAAATCCTCCTTGCCCCGGATCTGGTGGACGTGGTGACCGGATCCTCGGACGACCTGCTGGGCCGAGTGCGGGCGCTCCGCCGAAAGATCGCGCTGGACCTGGGCGTAGTGGTTCCGCCGGTCCGCACCCGGGACAGCCTTGACCTGCCGCCAGCCACCTATGTCATCCGAATCGCCGGCGTCGAGGCGGGACGTGGTGAGGCTCCCCGGGGGAAGGTCCTCGCGCTGGGCGACAACCTTGCCTCCCTGCCCGGCACCACCACTGTGGAGCCGGTCTTCGGGCTGGCCGGCAAGTGGATCCCCGCCGAGCTGCGCCACAACGCTGAGATGACCGGCGCCACGGTGATCGACCGGGTATCGGTTCTGGTCACGCACCTGTCCTCGATCATCACGGGGAACGCCGCGCGGCTGCTGACCCGCGAGGACGTGAGGGTGCTGACCGACGGGGTCCGGGAGGTCAGCCCCTCCGCAGTGGAGGAACTCATCCCGGGGATGCTCTCCCTCGCCGAGGTACAGCGGGTCCTCCAGGGCCTGCTCGCCGAACAGATCCCCATCAACGACCTCCCACGGATCTACGAGTCCCTCACCCTGCGGGCCAAGGTGTCGGCGGAACCCGAGGGTCTGATCGAAGCAGCCCGCCACGCTCTGGGCCCGGCGCTGACCGCCCAGTACCAGGACGGGAACCTGCTGCGGGTGATCATGATCGACCCGCTGCTGGAACAGTCGATGCTCGAAGGGCTGCGGCCCTCCGACCAGGGCAGCCAGATCCTGCTGGACGCAGCGCGCACCGAAGCGGTGCTCACCTCGGTGAAGGACGCCGTCGCTGCAGCCGAAGCCAACGGCCACTCGGCCGTGCTGGTGTGCGCCCCGGCGCTGCGCCCAGCGATCCGCCGGATGGTCTCCGCGCCGTCGGGCGGGTTGCCTGTCCTCTCCTACCAGGAAGTCACCAGCGCCAACGTGAATATCGAGACAGTGGGTGTGGTGCGTGGAAACGCAACGATTTCGTCTTAGAGGACCGTCCCTGGAGGCACTGCGCTCGCAGGCGTTCGCCGAGCATGGCCCGGAGGCGCGCATTACGTCGGCCGAACTGGTTACCATCGGCGGGATCCGCGGCTTCTTCGCCCAGCGGCACTACGAGGTGACGGTCGAGGTACCCCCGATGCTTCA
This sequence comes from Arthrobacter sp. 260, assembly GCF_013116745.1. Lineage (GTDB taxonomy): Bacteria > Actinomycetota > Actinomycetes > Actinomycetales > Micrococcaceae > Arthrobacter_D. The sequence goes on along the minus strand of NZ_JABFOE010000009.1, from coordinate 28,376 downwards.
GGTTCCTCCCCGCACCGGGCGGCGCAGCGCCGGCCGTCCAGCCCCCGCGCCACGCAGGGAGTCGGGGATCGCCGCACTGCTGGCGGAGGCCGACGACGCCGAAGCCTCCCTGCACGGTGTCCAGATGCCGGAGCCGCTGGTGTCGACCGACAGCAATCTCTTCGCCGCCCTGATGGACGATCTCATCTTCAACACTGACGCGGCAACAAAGGTCACGGCGAAGCAGCCGTCGCCGGTCCCGATCCCGTCTCCGGCGACCCGGCCGGGGGACCTGACGGTCGTCGTCGGGCTGGGTGCTGATCCCCTGGGGGTGGCCCGGTCGATGGCTGAGGAACTGGTGGCAGACCGTCATCGCCGGTCTGCGGTGCGGGCACTGGGCGACCCGGGGGCCGGTTCGGGGTTCGGCGGCGCTGGCGCGACTGCGTCGGCCGGGTTTGAGTCCCGTGGACGCCGCGCCGCGGGGGACAGCGGAGCCGACGACGCCCTCGGGGGTTCCCGTGGCGGCCAGGTGACCGACCGGATGGCAGCTGCGGCGTTGCGTGCCGCGGGAGTGGAGGGTGGCTTCCCGGTGTTCGTCGCCGTCGGGCTGGAAGCGGTGGGGCAGGGAGCCAGTGGGAAACATGGTGCGAGCCTGGCGACCGTCGCAGCGTTGGGCGCCGATCAGGTGTGGATTGTGGTGGACGCCAGCCGCAAGCCCCTGGACACGGCGGCCTGGGTGACCGAGGTGGCCGACGAGGTCAGCGTGACCGCTCTGGCGGTGGTGGCTACCGCGGCAACATCGTCCCCGGAGAGCGTGAACACGCTCGGAATTCCGGTGGGCTGGGTGGACGGGCGGCGCGCCAGCTCGCCGGTGCTGTGACCGTGCTGGGATAGAGTACAAGGGTGCTGGTGCTAACACGCAAAATAGGGGAGCAGATCCTGATCGGGGACGACATTGTTGTCACCGTGCTCGATTCGCGCGGCGAAGGAATCCGGATCGGCATCGATGCGCCCCGGGGAGTGAAGATCCAGCGGGAGGAAGTGCTGCGCGCAGTCGTCGAGGCCAACCTTGCCGCCGCCCAGCCCGATCCCGAGGCCGAAGCGCGGATCAAGGCCCTGCTGGGGATGACTGCTGCACCCGCGGCGCCGAATGACGCCGAGCAGGCCCGGGCGAAGCCTGCCGAGACTGGGGCTGAGCCGGCCGATGCTGAGCGAACCGAGGCGAAGTCTGACCCGAAAGACGCACCGAAACCGGGCGAGTCCGCCTAAAACCCGTTCTGGTGAGGAACCTGGACATCGGTTAGATGCATTTCACTCACGAATGTCCACCTTGCTGACGCGTGTCCAGCTTGCTCACGGTTTCCCGGTTAAAAGAGTGGAGCCTCCTGCCAGAGTCGAACTGGCGACCTTCTCATTACGAGTGAGACGCTCTACCGACTGAGCTAAGGAGGCTAAAGCTTCACGGGACACGCTTCAGCGCGGCCCAATCCACAAGCGTCAACTCTATAAGAGCAGCACTCGGAAGGTCAAAAGCGCACCCTCGGCGAGTTGTGCGCCCTCACAACGGAGACAGCCCGTCGCGGGCTAGCCGCAGGTGACGCCGTCGTCGGGCACTGTCCCGTCGATGAAGTAGGAATCCACCAGGTCCCCGATACAGTCGCCTGCCCGGCCGTAGGCGGTGTGCCCCTCGCCCTCCCAGGTGACGTGCACCGCGGTCTCCAGCTGGTCGGCCAGCGCCAGCGACCAGTCGTACGGCGTCGCGGGGTCACCGGTGGTCCCGATGACGACGATCGGTGCGGCATCAGGCGCCGACGCCGCCGCGGGCTCGAGCACCGGGCCGTACTCCCAGGCGTCGCAGGTGACGCCGCCGTAGGCCAGGTACGGGCCAAACGTGGGGGAGACCTCCTCCAGTTCGTCGGCGTCGGCGTTGAGCTCGTCGAAGTCACTGGTCATGGGGTAGTCGAGGCAGTTGATGGCGATGAAGGCTGAGTTGCTGTTGGTGGCGTAGACGCCATCGGGCCCGCGATCGGCGGCGAGGTCAGCGAGTTCCAGCATGGCCGTGGGGTCGCCCTGCAGCGCCTGGTCGATCGCGGCGGACAGCAGCGGCCAGTTGTTGTTCTCGTAGAGCGGCAGGATGAAGCCGGAGAAGAAGGTGCCGATGGTGACGAGGCGCCCGTCCGACGCCGTCATCGGGCTTTCCTCCACCGAACGGAACAGGTTCTGGATCACCGCGACGCCCTGGTCCACCCCGGAGGGCAGGGGACACTCGCTGGACAGCTGGCAGTCGGCGACAAAGGTGCGCAGGGCCGCTTCGAAGCCGCGGGCCTGACCCAGGGTGATCTCCTCGTTGCTCAGCGACGGATCCACGGCACCATCGAGGACCAGCCGGCCGGTGTTGGTGGGGAACAGTTCGGCGTACGCGGTGCCGAGCGCACTGCCGTAGGAGAAGCCCAGATAGTTCAGCTGCTCGTCACCCACCACGGCCCGCAGGATGTCCAGGTCGCGGGCTGCACTGTCGGTGTCGATGTAGCCCAACAGTTCGCCGGTCCGCTCGGCGCACTGTTGGGCGAAGTCCTCCGCCTCGGCGGCGAGCGTCTCGTAGGCCTCGGCATCGGAGATTCCCGGCTCCAGGAACTCCAGCCGGTCTGCTTCGCGTTCCTCATCGGTCAGGCAGTCGACGGCGCTGGACTGTCCCACGCCGCGGGGGTCGAAGCCGACGACGTCGTAGTGCTCACGCAGCCGGTCGCTGGTGATAAACGGCAGCGCATCCCTGACGATGTTGACGCCTGACCCGCCCGGGCCGCCCGGGTTCACCAGGACGGTGCCCTGCGCGTCACCCGTGGCGTCGCTGCGGATGACTGCGACGTTGATCGACTCACGTGCGGGGTCGGCGTAGTCCAGCGGCATCTCGACCGTGGCGCATGCGAACGTCTCCTCGCACAGTTCCCATTCGACTTCCTGGGTGTAGAAGCTCTCAAGATCCACAGGGACCTCGCCCACCACCTCCGGGGCGGCTGACTCCACCCCGACCTCAGGGGAGTCACCGGACCCGGGGGAGAGCAGCTGACAGCCCGAGAGCACCAGTGCTCCGGAGAGGACGACGGCGGCAGTGGCCAGGCGGCGGGGTGAAAAGCTTCTCACGCGGTGTAATCCTTTTCGGGCAGGAGACTGACGGCCATCGCCTCGATGGCCAGAAGCGGGGCAACGTTGGTGTTAACGATCCGGTCCCGCACTTTGTTGATCGACTCGATCCTCGTCAGCGTCCCTTCGGGGGTCCCCCCGCGGGCAAACGCTTCCAGCTCGGGGCGAAGCGGCTCATTCACGAGGTCCCTGCCGCTGGAAACCTGCAGCATCAGTACATCCCGGTAGAACGAGGTCAGATCGGTCAGCGCACGGTCAAAATAGTCGTTCTTGGACCGTTTTGCCCGGCGGGTCTGGTCATCCTCAAGCCGTTTGACCTGCCCACGGATGGCGGGCGGAAGCGTCCCGCTCTCGGGTGCGCCCAGGGTGGCCAGCAGGGCAGCCTTCTCCTGGGCATCCCGCTGTTCGAAGGAGCTCTGCGCCTCCGCCTCGGCGAGCTTCACCAGGTCCGCTGCGGCCTTCATCGCGCCGGCCACACTCTTCAGGTCCAGGGGCAGCCGGACGATCTGGTTCCGCCGGTCCCGTGCGCCGTCGTCCGTGGCCAACCGTTTTGCGACGCCGATATGGCTCTGCGCCGCCCGCGCTGCGGCCTCCGCAGTCGCCGGGTCGATCCCGTCGCGGCGCACCAACAGGTCGGCAACATCCTGTACCGGGGGCAGCCGCAGGTTCACGGCGCGGCACCGGGACCTGATGGTCACCAGCACGTCGCCGGGGCTCGGCGCGCACAATAGCCAGATGGTCCGGGGCGGTGGCTCCTCGATCGCCTTGAGCAGCACGTTGGTGCTGCGCTCCTGCATCCGGTCGGCGTCCTCGACGATGATGACCCGCCAGCGCCCGGTGGAGGGCTTGTCCTGGGCCTTGCGGACCAGTTCCCGCGCCTCGTCGATGCTGATAGTCACCTTCTCCGTGGTGACGTTGGTGATGTCCGCGTGGGAGCCAGCGAGCGCTGTCCGGCAGGCCCGGCACGCCCCGCAGCCCCGCTCGTCCAGGGACTCCCGCTCGCACAGCAGTGCCGCAGCGAACGCGCGGGCGGCGTTGGAGCGGCCCGATCCGGGCGGGCCCGTGAACAGCCAGGCGTGGTTCGGCTGGTCGGCGGACGCCGCGCGGCGCAGCTGCTCGACCACCGGTTCCTGACCCATCAGGAAGGTCCACACGCTCATCCGAGACGCTCCTCGACGGCCGCGAGGATCGCCGTCGCCAGCTCCTCGACGGGCTGTCGGGCGGGCAGCACCAGATACTGTGCCGGGTTCGCTTCGGCCCGGTCCAGGAACGCGCCCCGGATCAGGGAGTGGAAAGCATCGGGCTCGGACTCCAGCCTGTCCTCAGCGCCGTTCTGGATGCGACGACCCCGGCCCTCGACCGGCTCGACGTCGAGCAGCACCGTGAGGTCCGGCTGCAGCCCCTCGACGGCCCACAGGTTCACCTCAAGGACGCTGTCGGTGCCCAGCCCCCGGCCGGCCCCCTGATACGCAACCGAAGAGTCGATGTACCTGTCGCAGACGACGACGGCGCCACGGGACAGGGCGGGAAGGATCGCCTGATGGACGTGGGCGGCCCGGGACGCGGCGAAGATCAGGGCCTCCGTGCGGGGGTCGATCTCACCCTGCCCATGGTCGAGGACCAGGGACCGGAGCTTCTCGCCGATGGTGGTGCCACCGGGCTCGCGGGTGCGCAGCACCTCCAGGCCACGCTCCTGCAGGGCAGCAGCGAGGAGGCCGGCCTGGGTCGACTTGCCGGCGCCGTCGCCGCCCTCAAAGGCAATGAACAGCCCGGACGTGCGGCGCGGGGAAGGTGTAGTCACCTGCCCAGCCTATCGAGTCTCACCGACCTCCCGGGCAGCATCTCGGCGCCCCGATCCGGGGCGGCCGGGGCGAGCGGTCACATTTCACCCGGTTGCCACAGCCAACTACCCTGAATCCATGACCCACCACGCTGACCACGAGCTCGCCCAGGACACCATCGTGGTGGCCTCCGGACGCCCCCCGAGGGAGCATGACGCCCCGGTGAATCCGCCGATCATCCTGTCCTCCACCTTCCACGAGGCAGTCGACCCGACTGCGGGGGACCGGATCTACGGTCGCATGTCCAACCCCACCTGGGACCCGTTCGAGGAGGCTCTTGGCACGCTGGAGGGTGCTGCCCTGCCCGCCCTGGTGTTCAGCTCCGGTCTCGGCGCCGCGGCGGCCGCACTGTCACTGGTGCCGACCGGTGGCGTCGTCGTCATGCCCCGCCATGCCTACGCCGGTTCCCTCAGTCTCGCCGACGACGAGGCGGCGCGCGGCCGGTTCACCCTCGTCCGGGTGGACGTCGCCGATACCGAGCAGGTGCTCGCCACGCTGGAGCAGGCCGACCTGCTCTGGCTGGAAAGCCCCACCAACCCGATGCTTGAGGTCGCTGACCTGCGCGCCCTCATCGCCGCCGCGAAAGCCGCCGGAGTGACGGTGGTGGTCGACAACACCTTCAACACGCCGCTGGTGTGCAAGCCACTGGATTTCGGCGCCGACGTCGTGCTGCACTCGGTCACCAAATACCTGGCGGGCCATTCCGACGTCGTCCTCGGCGCCCTCGCCACCTCCGATGCCGCAGTCCGGACGGATCTGCTCAAGCACCGCACCCTGCACGGCGCCATCGCCGGCCCGTTCGAGGTGTGGCTGGCACTCCGGGGGCTACGCACGCTGGCGCTGCGGGTGGAACGGTCCCAGGCGAACGCTCTCTACCTGGCGCACAAACTTGAGCAGCATCCCGCCCTCACCAAGGTCCGCTTCCCCGGGCTCGCGACCGACCCCGGGCACCAGCGCGCCGCCGACCAGCTGAACGGCTTCGGCTCGATCATCAGCATCGAACTGGCTGACGTTGCCGCTGCCGAAGCCCTCGTTGACGCCGTGCGCCTGTGGCTGCCGGCCACCTCCCTGGGCGGCGTCGAGTCCCTGATTGAACGACGACGGCGGCAGACGGGCGAGCCAGGCACCGTCCCGGAGGCGCTGGTCCGGCTGTCGGTCGGGATCGAGAATCCTGAGGACCTGTGGGCGGATTTGGAGCAGGCCCTCGACGCCCTGCGACCAGGCGGCGACTCCACCCGATAAGCTTGAACCGTGGACATTGCATATGACATTCGGAACTATCTGTACCTGGCGCTCGGTCTGGTGGCGCTGGGCATCGAGATCTGGGCCCTCATCGACTGTGTGAAGCGTCCCGCGGCCAACTTCGAGGCCACGATGAAGCGCACCAAGGGCTTTTGGACGGCGATGACCGGTGGCGCTGCCGCCGTCGGCGCGCTCACCGTGCTCGTGACGTCTACTGGGCTCTTCGGGCTGCTGCAGATCGTCGCCGTGATCGCCGCCTGCGTCTACCTGGCCGACGTGAAGCCTGCCGTCTCAGAGGTCCGTGGCGGCAGCGGTCCATACGGACCCTGGTAACCGTCCACCGGTAACAGAACCGCGCCACAGGTGAACCTGCGGCGCTCATGCGGCAGACTGAACCTATGACTTCCTACAAAGTGATCCTGCTCCGCCACGGCCAAAGTGAGTGGAACGAGAAGAACCTGTTCACCGGCTGGGTCGATGTCCCGCTGACCGAACAGGGCCGAGCCGAAGCCATCCGCGGCGGGGAACTGCTGGTCGAGGCCGGCCTGCTCCCGGACATCGTGTACACGTCCCGGCAGAAGCGGGCCATCATCACCGCGAACCTGGCCCTCGAGGCTGCTGACCGCAGCTGGATTGACGTCAATCGCCACTGGCGGCTCAACGAGCGCCACTACGGCGCCCTGCAGGGCAAGGACAAGGCGCAGACCCTCGCGGAGTTCGGCGAGGCCCAGTTCATGGAGTGGCGCCGCTCCTACGACACCCCGCCACCTCCCATCGAGGACGACAGCGAATTCTCCCAGGCCAACGATCCGCGGTACGCGGACCTCGGCGACGCCATCCCCCGCACCGAGTGCCTCAAGGACGTCCTGGACCGGTTCCTCCCGTACTGGGAATCCGACATCGCACCGGACATCAAGGAGGGCAAGACGGTACTCATCGCAGCGCACGGCAACTCCCTGCGCGCATTGGTGAAGCACCTGGACGGCATCAGCGACGGCGACATCGCCTCCCTGAACATCCCGACCGGCATCCCCCTGATCTATGAACTGGATGAGAACCTTGTTCCGGTCAAGGCTGGCGGCACCTACCTGGACGCTGACGCCGCAGCGGCAGCGATCGAAGCCGTCGCCAACCAGGGCAAGCACTAGCCCTCAGAGCCACCAGCTCACCACCCCACGAACGACGACGGCCGGCCCCTCAGGGGACCGGCCGTCGTCGTCGGTGGTGTGTGTTACCAACCGGGGTTAGTTCAGCGGAGCGCTGGGCTGCCATTCGCCGGTGACTAGGTAGGTGACCTTGCGGGCGACGGAGACGCCATGGTCGGCGAACCGCTCGAAGTAGCGGCTGGCCAGCGTCACGTCCACGGTGATGGGTGCTGACACATCCCAGTCCGGGGCGGCGATTGCCTTGAAGACCCCTGCATGCAACTCGTTGATCCGTGCGTTGTGCGCGTAGATCTCGTTGCTGAGCTGCAGGTTCCGGGTTTCGAGCAGTTCGTTCACCTTCTTGGCGATCTGCTGATCCAGCTCGGCCATTTCCTCGAAGGTGGGGCGGATGGCCGCCGGGATCACGTGTTCGGGGTACCGCAACCGTGCCAGCTGGGCCACATGGCGGGCCAGATCGCCCATCCGCTCCAGCGAGGCGCTCATCCGCAGCGCCCCCACGATCATCCGCAGGTCGCTGGCGACAGGGCCCTGGAGGGCCAGAATGTCGATGGCACGCTCGTCCAGATCATTCTGGAGGAAATCGATGCGTGCGTCGGCGGCGATCACATCCTGGGCAAGTTCGGTGTCAGCGGTCTCGAACGCGGTGGTGGCTTTGCCCAGCGCCTCCGCGACCAGCTGCGAGATTTCGATGAGCTGTTCACCGATCTGGTGAAGCTCTGCCTGAAAAACCTTCCGCACGGGAGGCATCCTTTCCATAGAGATGACTGCGTACGTCTATGCACAGTCCCACACAGCACATTCTCAGTTGGTGATGAACTGTTATGCACCTTTGAGTGAACGTTAGTTGAACCACTTCCCTATTGCCACCGGAACACCCTTCCCGGCACCGTTGGTACGCATAAGCTAGGCATGTGGATCCCGTCCTTCTCATTCTCATTGCCGGGCTGGTCGGCGTCGCCCTGGGCACCGCCGGCATGGCCGCTTTCCGGCTGAGCGAAATCCAGCGCCGTTCGCTCCTCTTCGTCGATGAGCCAACCCTGCCCGAGGGGGCGGCCGAGGTGCTCTCCATCATTGGCCGCGCCTACGTGGTGGTCGACGCGATCGACGGCGTGGTGCGGGCCAGCCCCGCCGCGTATGCCTTCGGCCTGGTCCGCGGCCACACGGTGGTGCACTCGGAACTGCTTGAGCTCACCGCCAGGGTGCGCCGTGACGGTGTGATTGAGCAGAAGCAGCTGGAGTTGCCCCGTGGCCCCCTGGGCCAGGGGACGATCATCGTGCTCGCCCGGGTGGCGTCCCTGGGGGAGGAATACGTCCTGATCCTCGCCGATGACCGGACAGAAATCACCCGCACCGAGGAAATCCGCAACGACTTCGTGGCGAACGTGTCCCACGAGCTCAAAACCCCAGTGGGTGCCATCTCCCTGCTCGCTGAGGCGCTCGACGACGCCGCGGAGGACGAGGAAGCCGTCCGCCGGTTCGCCCGCCGGATGCACAAGGAGTCGGCACGCCTGTCAGCCCTGGTGCAGGACATCATCGAACTGTCGCGGCTGCAGGGTGCCGACGTGGTGCGCCGCGGGCGCCCCGTGGACATCAACACGGTCATCGCGGAGGCGGTGGACCGCAACCGGCTTCCCGCGGAGAGTAAGCAGATCGACATCGTAGTCGGTGGGCGGATTGACGAACCGGTCTACGGTGACCCCGACCTGCTGATGACGGCGTTCAGGAACCTGATCGACAACGCCATCCGCTATTCGCCCGAGGGCACCCGGGTGGGGGTGGGGCTGCGCTCCCGGGATGGTCTCGCCCAAATCTCCGTCACCGACCAGGGCATCGGGATCACCCCCGAGGAACAGGAACGGGTCTTCGAGCGGTTCTATCGGATCGATGCGGCCCGCTCGCGCCAGACCGGTGGCACCGGGCTGGGCCTGAGCATCGTCAAGCACGTGGTCTCCAACCATGGTGGCGAGGTGACCGTCTGGTCCCAGTCCGGCCAGGGGAGTACCTTCACCGTGCGGCTGCCGGAGATGGAAGCGGACAGCGATGCCGCGGACGGGCTCGCGGCCACCGAGAAACGCACCGACCGGCGCGTTGAAGCGTCGACCGGGAAGTCCGGGAAATCCGGTCCGTCCGGCGAGAAACAGGGCGGACCGTCCGCCCACGAACAAGGAGTGAGCGTTTGACCCGCATCCTGATGGTGGAGGACGAAGAATCCTTCAGTGACCCGCTGTCCTACCTGCTGGGCAAGGAGGGATTCGAGGTGTCGGTGGTGGGCGACGGCAACGAGGCGATCGTCGAGTTTGACCGCGCTGGCGCCGACCTGGTGCTGCTGGACCTGCAGCTGCCCGGCCAGTCGGGGACCGAGGTCTGCCGGCAGCTGCGCCAGCGCTCCAGTGTGCCGGTCATCATGCTCACCGCCAAGGACTCCGAGATCGACAAGGTGGTCGGTCTGGAGCTGGGAGCCGATGACTACGTCACGAAGCCCTACTCCTCACGGGAGCTGGTGGCAAGAATCCGCGCGGTGCTGCGGCGGCAGGCCGAACCCGAGGAACTGATTTCGAACACTGTGCAGTCAGGGCCGGTGCGGATGGACATCGAACGGCACACGGTCAGCGTGAATGGCGCCCCGGTCGCGATGCCGCTGAAGGAGTTCGAGCTGCTCGAAATGCTGCTGCGCAACGCTGGCCGGGTGCTGACCCGGGGTCAGCTGATCGACCGGGTCTGGGGTTCGGACTACGTCGGTGATACCAAGACCCTTGACGTGCACGTGAAACGGCTCCGCGGGAAGATCGAGGCGGACCCGTCCAACCCCAGCCACCTGGTGACGGTGCGCGGCCTGGGCTACAAGTACGAGTCCTGAAGGTTACTCTTCCTCTTCGCCTGTTTCTACGGGCGTCGGGGTGGGCTCGGGGGTGTAGCCGCCGGGAACGTATTCGCGGTACTCGGCCAGGGTGCCGTCCAGCACGGGAACCCGCAGTTCGACGGTCTCGGAGTTCACCACGAAGTTCAGGTCGACCAGGGCACCGGGGATCTCGCTGACACCCTCAAGTACGCCGTCGTCGGTGGTCTCGTCCTCGAAGACCCACTTCCCTTCGGCCTCAACGGTGATGTCCACCGTTGAGTTCTCGCCCTCAATGGTCAGCTGCACTGCCGAGTCGGTGGGGTTGAACACTGTGCCGAGGATGGTGCCCGGCTCGCCCTCCTCCGAGGTGATGATCAGGATGTTGCGCAGTTCCAGGGGACCAACCTCGTCGACGATTCCGTCCGAGGCCGCGTACTGGATCGTGGTGGCCTGCTCACTGGTCACACTGCAACCGGTGGCACCGAGGAGAGCGACCAGTGCTGCACCGGCAGCCAGGCTCCGCGTCGCCCGGGTGTGCTGCAGGGGGTTGATTCGGTCACTCTTCACAGCGCAAACTCCTACGGTGGTCGATCATCTGGTGGGGAACTGCCAGTTCAAACTTTCCCTACAGCCTATCGGGAAAAGTTACCCGGTGAGGGAGCGCTGCGGCTCACACGCAACACTTTCGACGCGACGTGGATCACTAAAACCCAAATCCGTCAAGGGGCGAATCATAGCCAATCCCCTTCACATGTCCCTGCTGACCTGCGTAAACACGCCTTCGGCGTGTCGAATTCGTGATAAACTGATCTGCGGGAAAGGGGAAAGTCCACATGGTTTTTGAGGTCGGCGAAACAGTAGTTTATCCTCACCACGGCGCAGCGAAGATCGAAGAGATCAAGATGCGCGTCGTCAAGGGCGAAGAGAAAATGTATCTCAAGCTCAAGGTGGCTCAGGGTGATCTAACCATTGAAGTTCCAGCAGAGAACGTTGACCTCGTTGGGGTGCGCGATGTAGTGGGCAAGGAAGGTCTCCAGCACGTCTTTGATGTGTTGCGGGCCGAGTTCACTGAAGAGCCCACCAACTGGTCACGACGCTACAAGGCAAACCTGGAAAAACTTGCCTCGGGTGACGTGATCAAGGTTGCGGAAGTAGTCCGCGACCTGTGGCGCCGTGATCATGACCGTGGGTTGTCAGCAGGGGAGAAGAGGATGCTCGCCAAGGCGCGGCAGATTCTGATCTCGGAACTGGCACTCGCAGAGAAGACCGATGAAGAGAAGGCCGCGAGCGTTCTCGACGAGGTACTGGCTTCCTAGCTCTTCAGGAACGCATCCTGAAGGACATCGAGTTTGATAAGGGATCGCCCGGGTGGGCGGTCCCTTTTTCTTGCCCTGACGTAGGGTAATCAGGTGTCGCGAACCTACCCCGAATCCCAGACCAGCCCCACGCCCGACGCCGGGGTGCGGGTCGGCGTCATCATCGTGGCCGGTGGGGCAGGGCAACGGTTGGGGCTTGGCATTCCGAAGGCCCAGGTCCAGGTGGCAGGCCGCAGCATCCTCGATCATGCCCTCCAGGGGGTGCTGGACGCCGGCGTCGCCCATGAGATCTGCGTGGTGGTCCCCGCCGCCGACACCGCCCTCCGTGCGGCCGTCGCGGAGGTGGTCACTGAGATCCCGGTACTGCTGGTCGCCGGAGGTGCCACCCGGCCGGACTCCGTCAACGCCGGCCTGGCCGCACTGTCCCAGGACATCAGCCATGTCCTGGTGCACGACGCCGCCCGCGCCCTGACCCCACCCGCCGTCTTCCAGCGTGTTGTTGCAGCACTGCGGGCCGGCGCCGAAGCGGTGATTCCCGTGATTCCCGTGGTCGACACCATCAAGACCGTCGACGGCGGTCTGGTCACCGGCACACCGCGGCGCGACACCCTCCGGGCGGTCCAGACACCCCAGGGATTTAACGTCGACACCCTCCGCCTCGCCCACCAGACCCCCGGCGCCGCAGTCACCGACGACGCCGTGCTGCTGGAACGCCTCGGCATTCCCGTCCATGTGGTCGACGGCGACGACGCCGCCTTCAAGGTCACCACCGCCCAGGACCTCCGCCTCGCGGCCATCCTCGCTCCTACCCCCACCGGAAAGACACAACCATGAACCTGCCCCGCACCGGCGTCGGCGTCGACGTGCACGCGTTCGCCCCCGAGGACGCTCCCCGCCCGCTGTGGGTGGCCGGGCTGCTCTGGGATGGCGAACGTGGCCTGAGCGGACACTCCGACGGCGACGCGGTGGCCCATGCCGCAGCTGACGCACTGTTCTCCGCCGCAGGCGTGGGCGACCTCGGCACCCACTTCGGCACTGACCGCCCGGAATTCGCTGGCGCCTCCGGGGTCAGCCTGCTGGCCGAGGCCGCCCGGATCGTGCGTGCTGCAGGCTTTGAAATCGGCAACATCGCGGTGCAGCTGGTCGGCAACCGCCCCAAGTTCGCGCCGCGCCGGGCGGAAGCTGAAGCGGTCCTGACCCTCGCTGCGGGCGCACCCGTCAGCGTGTCAGCGACTACCACCGACGGGTTGGGCTTCACCGGACGGGGGGAGGGCATCGCGGCGGTGGCGACTGCCGTCGTCGTCAGCGTCACACCCCCTGCCGCTGACCCTAGCTCCGGCGACGCCAGATGAAGCAGCTCACCGCGACCGGCTAATCTGGAGCGGTGAGCCTGAGATTCTATGACACCGCGACCGCCCAGATCCGCGACTTCGTTCCCCTCAAGCAGGGTGAAGTGGGACTGTACTACTGCGGTGCCACTGTGCAGGGGATGCCGCACGTGGGGCACATCCGCTCCGCAATCGCGTTCGACCAGCTCAACCGCTGGCTGAGCGCCAGCGGTTACAAGGTCACCACGGTCCGCAACGTCACCGACATCGACGACAAAATCCTGGCCCGCGCCAAGGAATCGGAGCACGACGACGCCTTGCCCCGCGAGCTGCGCGGCGAACAGTGGTGGGCGCTGGCCTACCGCTACGAACTGGAATTCCAGCGGGCCTACGACACCCTCGGCGTGCGCAGGCCCACCTACGAGCCGCGCGCCACCGGCCACATTCCCGAAATGCACTCCCTGATCCAGCTCCTCATCGACCGGGGGCATGCTTACCCGGCCAACGACGACTCCGGTGACGTCTATTTCGATGTGCGTTCATGGAAGGGGTACGGCTCCCTCACCCGGCAGAACATCGACGACATGCAGAGCGCCACCGACGTCGAACCCGAATTCATCAACCGGAAGCGCGATCCGCGAGACTTCGCTCTCTGGAAAGGGTGGAAAGAAGGCGAGCCGGACACCGCCGCCTGGCCCAGCCCGTGGGGACCCGGCCGGCCGGGCTGGCACCTCGAGTGCTCGGCAATGGTCACCAAGTACCTCGGCACCGAGTTCGACATCCACGGCGGCGGCCTGGACCTGAGGTTCCCGCACCACGAGAACGAAATGGCCCAGTCGCAGGCCGCGGGGCACCCCTTCGCCCGGTACTGGATGCACAACGGGATGGTCACCTTCGAGGGTGAAAAGATGTCCAAGTCGATCGGCAACACGGTCAGCCCCACCGAGATGCTCGACCTCGCCAGCCCCCGCGTCGTGCGGTACTACCTCGGGCAGGCGCACTACCGGTCGGTACTCGACTACCGGCCCACCTCCCTGCAGGAGGCAGCTGCCGCCGTCGAACGCATCGACGGGTTCCTCTCGAAAGCCGCCGCCCGGGAATTCCCTGACGGGTACGGCTTCGTTGCCGGTCCCGCACCGCAGGCATTCATCGAAGCGATGAATGATGACCTCAACGTGCCCCAGGCGCTGGCCGTCCTGCACGACACGGTCCGGGCTGGGAATACCGCCCTGGCCGCTGGAGACAGTGAGGCCACCAAGAAGGCCTTCATCGATGTCATGAAAATGACAATGGTGCTCGGACTCGACGACGTCCAGGACCCCGGCAAGGGTCCCCGCGGCCCCGAGTACATCGCCCTGGATGCGCTGATCAAATCCCAGCTGCAGCAGCGCACGACCGCCCGGGAAACGAAAGACTGGGCGCAGGCCGACGCCATCCGTGATGCCCTCACCGCTGCCGGAATCGTCATCGAGGACACTGCCGACGGTGCCTCCTGGACCCTGAAAAGCTGACCAATGCCGCCATACAGCAGACTCCGGTGAAGTCTGCTGCGTTACCCGCGTAAACTGAGGTGACCAATCTTCTACCCAAAGGTGTTTTCCCCATGGCCACTCACGGACGTCCCGGCGCTGTGCGCAAGAGCAAAAAGGGCCCCTCGGGCGGAACCGGAGGCCTTGGACGCAAGGCGCTGGAAGGCAAGGGTCCCACCCCGAAGGCCGAGGACCGCCCGTACCACAAGGCACACAAGAGCAAGCAGCTCGCCGAACGGTCGGCGGCCAAGCACTCAGGCAACCGCAACCCCGGGTCGTCCCGCAACACGCGCGGCAAGGGCACCGAAGAAATGGTCACCGGCCGCAACGCGGTCGTCGAGTCCCTCAGGGCTGGCATCCCCGCGAAGGCGCTGCACGTGGCCATCCGGATCGAAATGGACGAGCGGATCCGCGAATCGCTGAAGCTCGCCACCGAGCGGGGCATCCCGCTGATGGAAACCGGCAAGACCGAGCTGGACCGGATGGCGGACGGCTCGGTGCACCAGGGCATCATGCTGCAGATCCCGCCCTACGAGTACGTCGACGCCGTGGACCTCGCCACCGAGACCATCCAGAAATGGAAGAAGGGCCACATCAACAACGCACCGTTGTTCGTCGCCCTGGACGGCATCACCGACCCGCGCAACCTCGGCGCCATCATCAGGTCACTGTCCGCGTTCAGCGGCCACGGCGTCATCGTTCCCGAGCGACGGTCCGTCGGGATGACCGCCTCGGCGTGGAAGACCAGTGCCGGCGCTGCCGTGCGGGTCCCCGTCGCCAAGGCCGGCAACCTGAACTCCACCCTGAAAGCCTTCAAGGACAAGGGCATCTTTGTGCTGGGCCTCGACGGCGACGGCGACGTATCCCTCCCTGACCTGACGCTCGGCCGCGAACCGGTCTGCCTGGTCGTGGGTTCCGAAGGAAAGGGCCTGTCCCGCCTGGTCCGCGAGAACTGCGACCAGATCGTCTCGATCCCCATCGACTCAGCGATGGAGTCGCTGAACGCGTCGATGGCAGTTGGGATCAGCCTGTACGAGATCTCGCGCCAGCGTTCCGCCTGACCGCAGCCGACCACCCGCCATGAGCGTCTCCCTCGAACTGAGCCCTCCCTCCAGTGAATTCCCGCTGGGAGTGCACCGCTCCCACGCGCGCACCACCGCGGCGGACAGCGTGAACGTCGCCGTCTATGCGCCGGGAGTGTCGGCCCTGGCCGTGCACTACCAGGGGCGGGACGGCGCCTGGCACTCAAAGGCCCTGGCTGACTACACCCACGGGGTGCACCACGGCGTGGTGGAGGGGCTCGCCGACTCGGTGCGCTACGCGTTCTGGCCGGTCGAAACCGCCCTGCCGGATACTTCCCAGCTGCTGCTCGACCCGTATGCGCGGGCCATCGACACGGTGGATACCGAATCCGGGCCGGTCTACTGGTCGGTCTACGTGGAGGACGGCGGCTTCGACTGGGGAACCTCCGCACCACCCCGGACCCACTGGCGCGACACAGTGGTCTACGAGGCGCACGTCAAGGGGCTCACCCAGCTGCATCCGGATATCCCGGCGGACCTGCGGGGCACCTACGCGGGGCTCGCGCACCCGGTCATGATCCGGTACCTCAAGGAGCTGGGCGTGACGGCGGTGGAATTGTTGCCGGTCCACTTCCACATCGACGAGCCGCACCTTGGCCCACTGGGGCTCACCAACTACTGGGGCTACAACACCCTCGGCTACTTCGCCCCGCACCCGGGCTACGCCACCGAAGCTGCCCGCGCCACGGGGCCCCGGGCCGTGCAGGACGAATTCAAGGGGATGGTGAAACTCCTCCACGAGGCGGGCCTCGAGGTGATCCTGGATGTGGTGTACAACCACACCGCCGAGGGTCCACCGGATCTGCCCGCGCTGAGCTGGCGTGGGCTGGCCGAGCAGCAGTACTACCGGCACGGCGATCACGGACGCTACCTGGACACCACCGGGTGCGGTAACACCCTGAACTTTGCCCATCCCCGCGTCGTCGCCCTTGCCCTTGATTCCCTGCGGTACTGGGTGGAGGAATTCCACATCGACGGCTTCCGCTTCGACCTCGCCGTGTCAATGGCCAGGGACGAAACCAACACCTTCACGCCGCGTCACCCTTTCCTGGTTGCCGCCGGAGCCGACCGCGCCCTGCGCGGCGTCAAAATGATCGCCGAACCCTGGGATATCGGGATGGGCGGCTGGCAGACCGGTAACTTCCCGCAGGGCTGGGCAGACTGGAACGACCGCTTCCGCGACACCGTGCGCGACTTCTGGCTGACCGATCAGGCGAGCCTCGCAGTTGGCGGCGGTGCGGGGTCAGTGGCCCGGCTGGCCGGTTGCCTGAGCGGTTCCACCGACCTTTTCGCTCCCTCGGGGCGGACCTCAGTCGCGAGCATCAACCTCATCACCGCCCACGACGGGTTCACGCTCGCCGACCTGACCTCCTACAGCCGCAAGCACAACGAGAACAACGGCGAGCAGAACCGTGATGGTCACAACGACAACCGCAGCTACAACCACGGCATGGAGGGCCCCACCGACCAGGAGGCCATCTCCGCGGCGCGGTCCCAGACCGCCCGCAACCTGATGGCTACCCTGCTGCTCTCCCTCGGCGTTCCCATGCTCACCGCCGGGGACGAGTTCGGCAGGTCGCAGCGCGGCAACAACAACGCCTACTGCCAGGACAACGAGCTCGCCTGGCTGCACTGGGATCACGACGACGATGCCCGCCACCTCCTGGAGCACACCCGCTCCTTGCTGCGGATCCGGCGGGAGTTCCTGGCGCACCAGCCGCACGGATACCCGGCGCGGGATGACAGTTCCTACCTGCACTGGTTCAACCCGGCCGGCACCGCCATGACCCAGGAGCAGTGGACCGACCCCGGATCGCGGACGGTGCAGCTGCTCCTCGGCTCCCCGGACGGCGTCCTGGACGGGCTGGTGGTGATCAACGGCAGCATGGACGACGCCCGGATCACGCTGCCCGCCCGCACCGCACTGGAAGACAGTGGCCTGCCGTCGATCAAACGGTTCGAGCTGCGCTACACCACTGCTGGCGACCAGGACCGCCGCCGCGGTGCGAGGGTGGGCTCGGGCGAGACCGACGTCGTCCCCGCTAACTCCATCAGCGTGTACCGGGTCTAAACCCGGGCACCTCAACGGTCCACGGGTCTTCGGCCGCCCAGGGGCTTCCCTGTGCGCAGCCCTTTCACGAGGCTCAGTCCCCTGTTGGGGCGATGTCCTCGCTGGCGTGCGGTTTCGCGGGCACGCAAAAGCGGCAGCAACACCAGGAAACTCTGGCGCGACTGCCGCTCATGCTGAACAGGCGCTGGGCCTGCAAGTTGATGTCCTACGCGTTGGCGACCAGTCCGAGTTCGGACTTCGAGGCCAGGCTGACGTGCTTCGGCAGGACCCGGACGGTGTACCCGAAGGACCCTGAGTGGTCGATCGTGATACTTCCGGAGAACAGGTACCGGCCCGCGCCGAGGTTCTCGGAGACCTCGAGGTTGGCCAGGGCCACCTCGCTGAGCTCGTCGTTCTCGGAGGCCCGTCCGTAGGCCACCTCAACGGCGACGTCGTCCGGAGACAGGGCCCCGAGTGACACGTACGCGTTGACAATCAGCGAGTCACCGATCTGGGGATCCTCGGCGACGCCGATCGAGTCCACATGTTCCACCTGGACGGCTGACCAGCCGTCGTTGATGCGCGAACGCCAGGCGGCGGTGTGCTTCGCTGCCGTGTAGTCCGACTCGGCAGCCAGGCGACCGGCCCGCCAGGCGGGCTGGTACAGGTGGCTGACGTAGTCCTGCAGCATCCGCTCGGCGGACACAGCCGGCCCCAGGTTCGCCATGGTGTGCTTGATCATGGCGACCCACTGGTGCGGGACGCCGTCGTGGGAAAGTTCCGACGGTCCGGCAGCGCCGGCGCCTTCCGAGCGCACAGTGCTGTAGAACCGTGGTGCCACCTGCTCCTCGAGCAGGTCATACAGCGCCGAGGCCTCAATGTCGTCGCGCTCCTCGGGGGAGGCGTCATTGTTCGCCGTCGGGATGGCCCAGCCGTTGTCGCCGTCGTACATCTCGTCCCACCAGCCGTCGAGCACCGACAGGTTGAGTCCGCCGTTGATGGCCGACTTCATGCCCGACGTGCCGCAGGCCTCGAGGGGGCGCAGCGGGTTGTTCAGCCAGACATCGCAGCCGGGGAACAGGGTACGCGCCATGGCGATGTCGTAGTTCGGCAGGAACACGATCCGGTGGCGTACCTCCGGGTCGTCGGTGAACCGGACCAGGTCCTGGATCATCCGCTTGCCCTGCTCGTCGGCCGGGTGCGACTTGCCGGCAATGACCAGCTGGATCGGGTTGTCGGGGTGCAGCAGCAGTGCCTTCAGGCGGGCTGGATCCCTGAGCATGAGGGTCAGCCGCTTGTAGGTGGGCACCCGGCGGGCGAACCCGATGGTGAGGATGTCCGGGTCAAGGACGTTGTTCGTCCACGCCAGCTCAGCGTCAGCCGCGCCCCGCTTCTTCCACGAGGATCGCAGGCGCTGCCGGACGTCGTCGATCAGGTTGGACCGCATCCGGCGGCGCAGGGCCCAAATGTCCGAGTCCTCGACGTCGTACACGTTTGACCACTGCGGGTCGAGCACCGACTCGGCGCCGAAGCGTTCCCGGGCGAAGTCGGCGATCAGCGGGTCAACCCAGGTGGGGACATGGACGCCGTTGGTGACCGAGGAGATGGGGACCTCGCTGGTGTCGAAGCCCGGCCACAGCCCGGAGAACATACCGCGGGACACCACACCGTGCAGCTTGGCCACACCGTTCGCACGCTGGGCCAGGCGCAGGCCCATCACCGCCATGTTGAACTTGTTGGGGTCGCCGCCCTCGTAGTTCTCTGCGCCGAGGGTGAGAATTTTCGCCGTCGGGACCGACGGGGCCAGACCGGCGTCGAAGAAGTGCTCGATCTGGGACTTTTCGAACCGGTCGATCCCTGCAGGCACAGGGGTGTGGGTGGTGAACACGGTGCAGGAGCGCCCCGCGGTCAGTGCCTCTTCCCAGCTCATCGGGGACGGGTTGGACGGGTCCATCAGTTCCCGGATCCGTTCGATGCCGAGGAATCCGGCGTGACCCTCGTTGGTGTGGAACACCTCGGGTGCCGGGGTGCCGGTCAGCCGTTCGAAGATGCGCAGCGCCTTCACGCCGCCCATGCCCAGCAGCAGCTCCTGCTGCAGGCGCTGGTCGCCGCCGCCGCCGTAGAGGCGGTCGGTCACGTTGCGGGCGGCCTCGTCGTTGCCGGCCACGTTGGAGTCGAGGAGCAGGAGGGGGACACGGCCGACGTCGGCGCGCCAGATGTGTGCGATCAGCTGCCGTCCGGCGGGCAGGGGGAGGACCACCTTCGCTGGGCTGCCGTCCTCCTCGCGGAGGAGCGTCAGGGGCAGGCCGTCAGGATCGAGGACCGGGTAGGTTTCCTGCTGCCAGGCGTCACGGGAGAGCGACTGCTTAAAGTACCCGGCCTGGTAGAGCAGGCCGACACCGATAAGCGGGACACCCAGATCGGAAGCCGCCTTGAGGTGGTCGCCGGCAAGGATGCCGAGGCCGCCCGAGTACTGGGGGAGGACGGCGCTGATGCCGTATTCAGGGGAGAAGTAGGCAATGGAGCGAGGTGCGTCGTCGCCAAGGGACTGGTACCAGCGGGGTTCGGTCAGGTACCGGTCCAGGTCGCTGCCCAGTTCAGCGATCCGGGCGACCAAGCGCTCGTTATCGGCGAGCTGGCTGAGCTGCTCGCGGGTGACCGAGCCGAGGAATGCGACGGGGTCCTGACCGCTCGCCTCCCACGCCACAGGGTCGAGGTCCCGGAACAGACGGGTGGTCGGCAAATGCCACGACCACCGCAGGTTGCCTGCCAGTTTGCCCAGCGGGGCGATGCTTTCGGGGAGAACGGTACGGACTGTAAATCTGCGGATTGCCTTCACCCGGGAAAGGCTAGCGTACTTTCCCGGGCGTAGGTGGGCGTGTGACCGCCGATGAGAGCAACTGGGAGTAAACGTTTGCGTTATCGGTCTACTCAACAGTTAAATGCGCCCATGTTACGTCCGCGCGCCTTAGCAATCTCGGCAAATACTCGCTAACGTCTAACCTGTGACGACTTCAATAGAGCCACCACGTAAGGGACGTACCGCCAGGAAGCCGATAGACGGCAAAGATCTGCGGTTCGGACGAATTCCAATTACCAACATTGCGCCAGTGGTGGACGGCGGTGCCTTCCCGTCCAAAGCGATCCCCGGATCGGACATCACGGTCGGCGCGACGGTGTTCCGTGAGGGGCACGACCAGCTGGGCGTCTCAGCGGTCCTGCTCTCCGGGGCAGGGGTTGAGGTTCAGCGGGTGCGCCTGAAACCGGTAGGCCTGGGCCTCGACCGGTACGAGGGGCAGCTACGCCCGCCGTCGGTCGGTAACTACACCTTCGTCATCGAAGGGTGGGGGGACCTGTACGGGACCTGGCACCACAACGCCGAAGTGAAGATCGCCGCCGGGGTGGACGTTGAATTGATGCTCGCGGAAGGCGCAGCCCTGTTCACCAATGCGGCGAAGTCCCGCCCGGGCCAGGACGCAGAGGCCTTCATCGCTGCCGCCAGCATCCTCGCCGACACTGAACTCCCAGTCGGTGAGCGGTTGGCCGCCGGCGAGTCAGCCGACATCCTGGCCGCCATCGACCGCGAACCGCTGCGCGACCTGGTGACCGTATCCCAGCCCTACCGCATCCTGGTGGAACGCGAGCTCGCCGGGCGTGCGGCCTGGTACGAGTTCTTCCCCCGCTCCGAGGGGGCTACCTACGACCCGGCCGCCGCGCAGTGGACCTCGGGTACCTTTGTTACCGCCGCCGAGCGGCTGCCCGCCGTCGCGGATATGGCGTTCGACGTCGTCTACCTCCCGCCAATCCACCCGATCGGGCGCACCCATCGCAAGGGACCCAACAACACGCTCATCGCCGGCCCCGGCGATCCCGGATCACCCTGGGCCATCGGCGCTGCGGAGGGTGGCCATGACGCGATCCACCCCGACCTGGGCACCTTCGACGACTTCGACGCCTTCGTGGCCCGCGCCAACGAGCTGAACCTGGAAATCGCCCTGGATCTCGCCCTGCAGGCGTCCCCGGACCACCCCTGGGTCACTTCCCATCCCGAGTGGTTCACCACCCGGGTGGACGGGTCCATCGCCTACGCGGAGAATCCGCCGAAGAAGTACCAGGACATTTACCCGATCAACTTCGACAACGATCCCGACGGCCTCTCGAACGAGGTACTGCGCATCGTTCTGCTGTGGATCAGCCACGGGGTGAAGATTTTCCGGGTGGATAACCCGCACACCAAACCGGTGGTGTTCTGGGAATGGCTCATCCGCGAGGTCAACCGCAAACACCCCGAGGTGGTCTTCCTGGCCGAAGCTTTCACCAGGCCGCCGATGATGCACGCGCTGGGCCGCGCCGGATTCCAGCAGTCCTACACCTACTTCACCTGGCGCAACACCAAGACCGAGCTCGAGGAGTACTTCACCGAGGTCAGCAAGGTCAGCGCGCCCTACTTCCGCCCCAACTTCTTCGTCAACACCCCCGACATTCTCACCGAGTTCCTCCAGTACGGTGGACCGGCGGGATTCAAGATCCGGGCGGTGCTCGCCGCCATGGCCAGCCCGCTCTGGGGTGTCTATTCGGGCTACGAGCTGTACGAGCACGTCGCCCGGCCCGGCGCCGAGGAATCGATCGACAACGAGAAGTTCGAGTATCGTCCCCGTGACTTCAAGCGCGCCGAGGCCGAGGGGCGCAGCCTGGCGCCGTACCTGACCAGGCTCAACCACATCCGCCGGGACCACCCGGCGCTGGGCGATCTGGAAAACCTCACCCTGCACCACAGCTCCGACTCGGAAACCCTCGTGTTCTCCAAGCACAAGGACAACGTCGGCGGTGACAGCTCCGCCAAGGACACGATCATCGTGGTGGTCAACCTCGATCCGCACGGGGCCAGGGAAAGCACCGTTTCGCTGAACCTCGATGCCCTCGCCCTTGACCCCGAGGACTGCAATGAGGACGGCACCTTCTGGGTCGACGATCTCATTACCGGCCAGAGCTGGGTCTGGGGCACCCACAACTACGTCAGGCTGGACCCGCATGTGGAACCAGCACACATCCTTTACCTCAGGAGGAAGCCCTAGTGGCCAACCCGTTTCAACTCAACGCACCAGGTCTCGCGCATGACCCACACTGGTACCGCAAGGCCGTATTCTACGAAGTTCTGGTGCGCGGATTCGCAGACGCGAACGGCGATGGCTCAGGCGATTTCTCCGGCCTGATCGACAAACTGGACTACCTGCAGTGGCTTGGGGTGGACTGCCTGTGGCTGCCGCCCTTCTTCAAGTCGCCGCTGCGCGACGGCGGCTACGACATCGCCGACTACTACAACGTCCTCGACGAGTTCGGCACCATCAGTGACTTCAAGCGGCTGGTCGCCGAGGCGCACGCCCGCGGCGTGCGGGTCATCATCGACCTGCCGTTGAACCACACATCGGACAAGCACCACTGGTTCGAGGAATCCCGTAACGATCCCGACGGTCCCTACGGCGATTTCTACGTCTGGAGCGACACCGACGAGAAGTACGAGGACGCCCGGATTATCTTCGTTGACACCGAGGAGTCCAACTGGACCTTCGATCCGGTCCGCCGGCAGTTCTTCTGGCACCGCTTCTTCTCCCACCAGCCGGACCTGAACTTCGAGAACCCCAAGGTGATCGAGGCATTGTTCGACGTCGTGAAATTCTGGCTCGACCAGGGCATCGACGGTTTCCGTGCGGACGCCATCCCCTACCTGTTCGAAGAGGAAGGGACCAACAGCGAGAACCTTCCCCAGACGCACGCGTTCCTCAAGGACCTGCGCACCATGGTGGACGAGAACTACCCCGGCCGCATCATCGTCGCGGAAGCCAACCAGCTCCCGGACGAGGTGGTCGAATACTTCGGCGACGCCGACGGCCCTGAATGCCACATGTGCTTCCACTTCCCGATCATGCCGAAGCTCTTCTACGCACTGCGTGACCAGAAGGCCGGTCCGATCATCGAAACGATGGCCGAAACTCCCGACATTCCCGCGGGCGCCCAGTGGGGCACCTTCCTCAGGAACCACGATGAGCTCACCCTCGAAATGGTCACCAACGAGGAACGCGAAGCGATGCTCGGCTGGTACGCCCCGGATTCGAGGATGCGCGCCAACGTGGGTATCCGTCGGCGGCTGTCCCCGCTGCTCGATAACTCACGTGCCGAAGTCGAACTCATCCACGCCCTGCTGCTCTCCCTGCCGGGCAGCCCGTTCCTGTACTACGGGGACGAAATCGGGATGGGTGACAACATCTGGCTCGACGACCGCGACGCGTCGCGTACCCCGATGCAGTGGAACCCTGATCGCAACGCCGGGTTCTCCACGGCCGACCCGGGAAAGCTGTACCTGCCGGTTGTGCAGTCGCTGGTCTACCACTACAACCACGTCAACGTGGAAGCCCAGTTGGCCAGCTCCAGCTCCCTGCTGCACTGGATGCGGCAGATGCTCGCCGTCCGGCGCACTCACCCCGCGTTCGGCCTGGGGTCCTACCGCAACGTACCCACCGAGGCGGAATCGGTCCTGGCCTTCATCCGCGAAGTGGCGCCGGGCAACGACGAGGGCGAGCAGCCCGAGGTGGTGCTCTGCGTGTTCAACCTCTCGCAGCACCCGGTGGCCGCCGAACTCCACCTGCCCGAATACGCCGACCGGGGTCTGCGGGACCTCTTTGGCGGTACCCCCTTCCCCGCGTTCGGTAGCGACGGTTCCCTCACCCTGACACTGGGCAGCCACGACTTCTACTGGCTGCGCCTGCGCTCGGCCAGCTCAAACACGGCTTCGCCGCACACCGAAGCACTGCCCGTCATCCAAGCCCCGGAGGCCGCAAAGTAATGCCCAAAATGACGCCGACCTTTCCAGAACTTCTTGAAACCTGGCTTCCTGGTCAGCGGTGGTTCCCCGCCACAGGCCGCGAGTTTGAACTTCGCCGGGTCGGTGGCATCCGGCTGGAGGACCCCAAAGGCGAGGTAGGGCTCGATGTCCACCTGATCGCCGTCGACACTGGCACCCGCCAGGACATTGTGCAGGTTCCGCTGAGCTACCGGAAGGCGCCCCTGCGGGGTGCCAAGGCCGCACTGATCGGTGAGGCCGAGCACTCCGAACTTGGTCACCGCTGGATCTACGACGCCACCCACGACCCGGTGTTTGTCACCGCGTGGGTGGAGTTGATGCGCTCCGGAGGGGTGACCGAGGACGGACGCACGCATGGTGTTCCGCAAGGGTCCTTCGGCGATCAGAAGCGGTTTGTCAGGTCTCTCAAGTTGACGGTCCTCAAGGGTGAGCAGTCCAACACCTCAGTGGTAGTCAAGACCCCAGCCGGATCAATGATCGTCAAGTTCTTCCGCGTGCTGGCCCCGGGCGAGAGCCCCGACGTCCAGGTCAGCGCCAAGCTGACCGACGCTGGATCCGTTGATGTCCCGGCCACATATGGCTGGGTCACCGGCAGCTGGGAAGACACCACCGCCAAGGGGAAGTGGCTGACCGGCCACCTCAGTGTGCTGCGCGACTTCATCGACGACAGCACCGACGCCTGGCGGACCGCCTCAGCCGCGGCGGCAAGCAACACCGATTTCACTGCCGAGGCAGCCGAGCTGGGCCGGGTGACTGGACGCATCCACTCCCAGCTGGGGGAGGCCTTCGGCAGCCGTGCGGCAAGCGACGCCGAACGTGCCGAGTTCATCGAAACCCTCGTCCAGCGCATCGAGTGGGCCTGGGAAGAAGCCCGCGGAGTCGTCGGACCGCTTGAAGCCGAAGTGGCGACAGTGGTGGAGCGCGTCCGCGCCGTCACGACTCTGCCCGAGCTGCAGCGCATCCACTCCGACTACCACCTGGGGCAGGTCCTCAACGCGCCTGACGGATCGTGGCTGGTCCTGGACTTCGAGGGTGAGCCACTACGCCCAGCGGCTGAGCGCTCTGTGCCCGATGTGGTGCTGCGCGACGTCGTCGGCATGACCCGTTCGCTCGAGTACGCCGGCGCGGCGGCAGCCCACGGCAACGACGCAGCCATCCCGGCTGCCGACCAGTGGACAGCAGCGTCCGCCGCCGCCTTCGCTGCCGGCTACCAGGAGCAGACCGGCACCCCCATCGACCGGGCGGACCCCCTGTTCCTTGCCCTCTGGCTGGACAAGGCGCTGTATGAAGTCGTGTACGAGCTGCGCAACCGTCCGGAGTGGGTGGACATCCCCGTCAGGGATGTGCGCCGTGCCCTCACCGGGCAGGCGGAGTCCGCCTCAACTGAGACTCCGGCTGCTGTTCCCGCGTCCGCGGGCCCGATCGATCCGGTGATCGCCGTCGACCCCGTGGCAACCTCAGCAGCAGTTGCCGCGACCAGTGGTGGTTCGGCCGTCAGCGGCCGGATCAACCACCCGGAGGATGTCCTCCAGGCTGTTTCCGAAGGGCGCTACCACCAGCCGCACGCTGTCCTGGGTGCGCACCTTGAGGGTCAAACCCAGGTGACGATCCGGACCCTGCGACGTCTGGCACAACGGGTCACAGTGGTGACCGCCAGTGGCCGGGTCGAGCTGGAGCATGAACACAACGGCATCTGGGTGGGAACCGTCGAAGCGGAGACCCCCGGGCACGTGCCCGACTACCGGCTTGAAGTGACCTATGACGGCAGCCCACAGCTGGTCGACGACCCGTACCGGTTCCTGCCCACCCTGGGTGAAATCGACATGCACCTGCTGGCGGAAGGGCGGCACGAGACCCTCTGGACGGCTCTCGGCGCCCATGTCCGTCACTACGCATCAGTGCTCGGCGATATCGACGGTGTCAGCTTCGCTGTCTGGGCGCCCAACGCCCAGGCTGTGCGCGTCAAGGCGGATTTCAACGGCTGGGACGGCTCGATCAACGCGATGCGCGCGCTGGGCAGTTCAGGTTTCTGGGAAATCTTCATTCCCGGCGCCGAGGCAGGATCCCGCTACAAGTTCGAGATCCTCGGCAGCGACGGCCAGTGGCGCGAGAAGGCCGACCCGATGGCGCGTGGGACCGAGATCCCACCGCTCACCGGTTCGCGCGTCGTCGAATCCCGGTACACGTTCCAGGACGACGAGTGGATGACGGCGCGCGCTGCCGCCGATCCCCACAACGGGCCCATGAGCGTCTACGAGGTGCACCTCGGCTCCTGGCGGCTTGGACTGAACTACAGGGAGCTTGCCGAGCAGCTCACCGAGTACGTCCAGTGGCAGGGCTTCACCCACGTCGAGTTGATGCCTGTCGCTGAACATCCCTTCGGTGGCTCCTGGGGTTACCAGGTGACCTCGTACTACGCCCCCACCTCGCGGTTCGGTCACCCGGATGACTTCAAGTATCTGGTGGACAAGCTGCACCAGGCGGGCATCGGCGTCATCATGGACTGGGTGCCAGCCCACTTCCCCAAGGACGACTTCGCCTTGGCCAAGTTCGACGGCGGTACCCTCTACGAGCACGGCGACCCCTTCCTTGGGGAACACCCCGACTGGGGAACGCTGATCTTCGACTTTGGTCGTCGTGAAGTGAGGAACTTCCTCGTCGCCAACGCGCTGTACTGGCTGGAAGAATTCCATATCGACGGGTTGCGCGTGGACGCTGTCGCCTCGATGCTCTACCTGGACTACTCCCGTGAGGAGGGCCAGTGGACCCCGAACCGCCTCGGCGGGAGGGAAAACCTTGAGGCAATCGGTTTCCTGCAGGAGGTCAACGCGACAGCCTACAAGCGGGTACCGGGCATTGTGATGATCGCTGAGGAATCCACCTCGTTCCCCGGAGTCACCCGTGCCACCAGCGGCGGCGGGCTCGGATTCGGGTTGAAGTGGAACATGGGCTGGATGCACGACTCGCTCGAGTACATGGCTGAAGATCCGATCAACCGTGGCTACCACCACGGCAAGGCCACGTTCTCGATGGTCTACGCCTACACGGAGAACTTCCTCCTGCCGATCAGCCACGACGAGGTTGTGCACGGCAAGGGGTCCCTGTTGCGCAAGATGCCGGGCGACCGGTGGCAGCAGCTCGCAAGCGTGCGCGCCTACCTGGCGTTCCAGTGGGCGCACCCCGGCAAGCAGCTGATCTTCATGGGCACCGAGTATGCGCAGGAATCCGAATGGTCGGAGCAGCACGGTCTTGATTGGTGGCTCTCCGACACTCCCGCCCACAAGGGCGTGCAGCATTTGGTGCGGTCGCTGAACGGCATCTACCGGAATACGCCGGCGCTTTACCTGCGGGATAATGATCCGTCCGGTTTCCAGTGGATTGACGAGAACGACGGCGCACGCAACACGCTGTCCTTCATCCGTTGGGATGGCCAGGGCAATCCGTTGGTCTGTATCGCGAACTTTGCCGGTGCGCCGCACGAAGGATTCAGGGTGGGACTCCCATGGTCCGGCGATTGGGAGGAAGTGCTCAACACCGACTCCGAGGAATTCGGTGGTTCGGGTGTGACCAACTTCGGCGGAGTGACTTCCGTCGAAGGACCGTGGAGCGGCCAGCCGGCTTACGCCGATCTCCGTGTCCCACCTCTCGGTGTCGTCTACCTGGCACCGAAAAGGGCCTAGATCCGCGTGGGGCCGGGCTTTTTCAGCCCGGCCCCGATGCCGATTTACAACCTCGGCCGAAGGGTGCTAGAGTTTATATCCGCGCTGGTCGAGGGAATTGACCGGCTGACAACCCCCAGAACTTCGGTTCGTCTCAGAGTGCAGTACAGCTCAGAGATTGGAAGGATCAGCCGATTTGACCCGAAGATGATTAGCCGGTAAGTTTGAAAAGTTGCTCCGGAGCGATGATGGAACTGTTTGGTTCTGTTTGGTGCCGGGTGTGTCTGTTGTTTGAGAACTCAATAGTGTGCCATGTTTGTTGATACCGATTGTTTTATTGATTGG
>NZ_JABFOE010000098.1 GCF_013116745.1 Arthrobacter sp. 260 | reverse complement strand
GCTTAGTAAAGAGGCTGGCGGCGAGAATATGGATGTTACTTTCATCATGGTTCATGGCCAAGATACGCTAATGACCACAATGATGCTGCTAGATACGATTAGTTTCACGATTGATGAGTATGAACGACTGGCGGCAATTGAAAAACAATTAGGCATTGCATTGCCAACAAACGATATCCATTAAAGTATCAAACGAAAGGAGTATCATTGTGACAAGTTTATTGAATCGCGTTCAATCAC
>NZ_JABFOE010000097.1 GCF_013116745.1 Arthrobacter sp. 260 | reverse complement strand
AATAAAAACAAGCAACACACAATCTTGGTTCTATTCGAACCATCATACGGACTCGACTGCGCATAGGGGGTACAAGACTCATCATACCCTAGGGGTTCTCGAATTTAGTAGTCATGCTTCGCTCCGTGCCTCATGCAGTCTTCTGTGTTTTCCTTAGGTGTCGCTACGTCTCTTGTAGTTGTTTGATGAAACGATCCGGGTTGGGCCTGAAGAAACATCATCAACTTCTCGCCTGTTGAAG
>NZ_JABFOE010000096.1 GCF_013116745.1 Arthrobacter sp. 260 | reverse complement strand
CCATTGGTCTCATCAATATCTTCCAAAGCAACCCAAATGGCCACCAGATTTCCCAAGGGGAATGAGCTCATGTGAATACTGTCGGAATGCGTTTTTTGTTCGCTGCCTTTCAAAAAATTAATGCTTTGAAAAAGCACGGCTTCTTTTTGAAGCAATAATTTTAAAATACTTTTTAATTTTTTATCTTCTCCAATCGACTTTAGAAAAGCCGAACTATGAATAGCGAACATGATCTTACCAC
>NZ_JABFOE010000095.1 GCF_013116745.1 Arthrobacter sp. 260 | reverse complement strand
GGGTCGGCTGGTCCGTTGGGTGTTGAGTCGGTGTGGACTGCTCCGGTCGTGGACCTGCCGGAGCCCGCGGCTGATAGTGATTCGGCTGATGATGAGGCTGATCCGAACAATGCAGAACCGGCTGAGTCCGACTCGGCCGATCCAGATTCTCCGGAGTCCGACTCAACAGGACCCGATGCAGCGGGACCGGATTCAGCAGAACCAGATTCGGGTGAGCCGGGTCCTGAGTGGTTGTTTTCTG
>NZ_JABFOE010000094.1 GCF_013116745.1 Arthrobacter sp. 260 | reverse complement strand
AGCTCATAGTAATCCACTATGGTTCATTGTGATTATTATAGGCTTTATCGCAGTAGCCGTAATTGCAGGCTATTTTGTAAAACAGTATCCGCATGTGGGAGGATCTGGTATTCCTGAAGTAAAATTGCAGCTTCAAGGGAAGTTATCTCTGCAGTGGTTCCCAATCTTATGGCGTAAGTTAATAGGGGGTATTCTGGTAATTGGTACAGGTCTGTTCTTAGGACCAGAAGGCCCTTCATTAC
>NZ_JABFOE010000093.1 GCF_013116745.1 Arthrobacter sp. 260 | reverse complement strand
ATCCAAGGCGCCGTTCAGTTCAAGCTCACGGCGGGAGCTTGAAATGAACGGCGCCTTGGATTGTGCGCAACCAGGGGATAAGTCCTATCAATTAACGCAGACGCCGTGGCAGATTTTTAAACAGTTCAACGGGATGATGGCCTCGCCGGTTCAAGTGAGTCGAACCTACGATGTTAAATCCTTTAGCGAGCTATTAAAACGCAGCAGTCTTGCCCGTAAAAACTTTCCATTGAATACGGAAG
>NZ_JABFOE010000092.1 GCF_013116745.1 Arthrobacter sp. 260 | reverse complement strand
AGATAGTAGATATCGGTGATTGAGAAAGTGAGAATTCCAGCAAGAAATACCAACTTCTGAAGATCGAAACCACGCGTCAAGAGCGTTGTGATGGAGATCAGCAAGAGCAGTAGATCTCCAACAGGGTAGAAGATGGCGAAGAAGTTATCTGAAGCAATCAATGAGTTACCGGGGAAGATAACTACGAGAAGGATGCTGGCAATTACTGAAGTGAAGCCGAGGCCAAATATCAACGCATCAAGG
>NZ_JABFOE010000091.1 GCF_013116745.1 Arthrobacter sp. 260 | reverse complement strand
AGAACATGGCACTTCAAGAAAACATTTATGGTCGCGCAAAAAGAGGCCGATGACCTGAATGCTGCCGCTGTTAAAAAAGCACCTGCCCAGGCGAATGCGATTGACTGGCGCTTAATGATTTTAGCAGGGTTAGTCGTACTCCTCACCATTAATGTAATTGCGTTCAAACGTTATGCGCGGCATCATCGCGGTGCTTAATTTGAAGGCTTTCAAGACATCTGTTCTGTGTTGCCAGTGTGATGG
>NZ_JABFOE010000090.1 GCF_013116745.1 Arthrobacter sp. 260 | reverse complement strand
GATTTACAGTCCGCCGCGTTTAGCCTCTTCGCTACTCCTCCATAATGGCGCGGGACGGAATCGAACCGCCGACACATGCAGCTTCAATGCATTGCTCTACCGACTGAGCTACCGAGCCATTTGAATCTTTTTATAGAATTTGTTCCTCTCAAATCGAGAGGGACGGTCCCAACGGGACTCGAACCCGTGATCTCCTGCGTGACAGGCAGGCGTCCTAACCAACTAGACCATGGAACCATATTA
>NZ_JABFOE010000008.1 GCF_013116745.1 Arthrobacter sp. 260 | reverse complement strand
GGTCGGGGTTGGTGGGCACTGTCAGGCTTCCGTGTAGGGGATGAATGCTTCGATGAGGTACCCGCCGCCTGTTTGCGCTCCGGCGGCCAGATTCCCATCGTAAAGTCTGACTCTCTCGCGCATGCCCTTGATGCCCTGCTCCGCGCCGGCGGACGTCGGGTCCGCGCCGGCGCCGCGGCCGTCGTCGTCGATCGTCAGGCTCAGCCCGCGGGGTGTCCATACCTGCTCGACGACGGCGCGCGCGTCCGGGCCCGCATGCTTGAGTACGTTGGTGAGGGATTCCTGCACCACCCGGTAGGCGGTGAGCTCGGCACCGGCAGGAAGCTCCCGACGGCTGGTGCCCTTGACCGTGTAGCTGGTGGTGAGACCCGCACGCTGCACTGTCTCGATCAGCGTGGGGATGTCGGCGAGTACCGGGAGGGGACGGGTGGAGGCTTCCTCGTCCCCGCGCAGGACACCCAGCAAACGGCGCATTTCGCGCAGGGACGCCCTGCCGGTCTCAGCGATCGTAGCCAGCGTCGCGGGAGCCACCGCTGGGTTCTGTGCGCTCGCGTACCTGGCGCCGTCGGCCTGGGTGATGATGACCGATAGCGAATGGGCCACAATGTCGTGCATTTCCCGGGCAATGTGGCTGCGTTCGTCGGCGGCGGCCAGATCCCGCTCCTGCTGGCGCTCGACCTCCAGGCGACGGGCACGGTCCTCCATGGCCTTGAGGGTCAGCCGTCGGTTGCGGGTCAGGTCACCGAACGCCCAGCACACTAGAACTACTGCCTCGACCATAACGAGCACGATTACGAGGAAGGGGAGGGAGCCGAGACCCGCCTGAAAGGGATTGATCCCATAGCCCTCGCCATACCTGAGTACTCCAGCGAGGCACCCAACTGACGCCAGTGTGAGGCCACCGAGGCTGGCCCACCGGGGTGCATACGCCGCAAGGGCGTACAGGGATACCAGCACCGCAATCTGGGCAAACACCGGCCAGATACCGAGGCTGAGCTGAAATACCGACACTCCCGCGACGATGCCAGCCGAGAGGACGGGGCGGGTGCGCCGCCAGGCGAGCGGAAGAACCAGTGCCGTGGATACCAGGACTTCTATTCCCGGACCCGAGGCGAGGAGCAGGGGCACCACGAGAAACAGGAACAGCACCACCATGAGCATGAAGTCCACGCGACCGGGGTTAGTGCGCAGGAGCCTGGCGACACGGTGGTGGAAGTCCATGGGACTTAACACTAGGCTCACGTCTCCGGTCCTACATCAGCCCGCGGGTGGAGATCAGGTTCGGTCGCCGCTAGGCCCGCAGGTGAGACGTCTCAAAAAGTGAGACAGGTTGTCCATCATGTGGTCCCAATCCATAGCCTGTTCCTATGAGCGAATCCTCTTCACCAGTCCAGCTGGCAGTCATCCCCGGCGACGGAATCGGCCCGGAGGTCATCGCCGAGGCGGTCAAGGTGCTCCACAGCGTCACCGCCACCCTCGATACCTCCTTTACGCTGACCGAGTACCCGCTGGGGGCGGAGCACTGGCTGGCCACCGGAGAGACCCTTCCGGACGAGACCCTCGAAAAGCTGCGGCAGCATGACGCGATCCTCTTCGGCGCCGTCGGCGCAGCACCGGGAGACACCCGGATCCCCTCAGGGCTGATCGAGCGGGAAATGCTGCTGAAGCTCCGGTTCGCACTGGACCACTTTGTGAACCTGCGACCCTCCCGCCTCTATCCCGGCATTGCGAGTCCGCTGGCGGCGCCGGGCGCCATTGACTTCATTGTGGTCCGCGAAGGCACCGAGGGCCCCTACGTCGGCAACGGAGGCTCACTGCGCACAGGTACCGTCCATGAGATTGCCACCGAGGTATCCCTGAATACGGCACACGGCGTGGAACGGGTGGTCCGTGACGCGTTCCGGCGGGCCAACGACCGGCCGCGCCGCCACCTCACGCTGGTGCACAAGCACAACGTCCTGGTGTACGCCGGTCACCTCTGGAAGCGAACGGTCGAGGCCGTCGCCGCCGAGTTCCCCGACGTCACCCACGACTACCTCCATGTTGACGCCGCGATGATCTTCCTGGTCACTGACCCTGCCCGGTTCGACGTCATCGTTACCGACAACCTGTTCGGCGATATCATCACTGATCTGGCCGCGGCAGTGACGGGCGGGATCGGTCTCGCCGCGTCGGGCAACATCAACATGGACCGCACCGCGCCCAGTATGTTCGAGCCCGTCCACGGCTCTGCCCCCGACATCGCCGGGAAGCAGGTGGCCGACCCGACGGCGGCAATTCTCTCGGTTGCTTTGATGCTGCATCACCTCGGGTTTGACGATGCAGCGGCCCGCGTGGAGCGTGCCGTGGACGACGACGTCGCCTCCCGGACCGGCGAGGCCCGCACCACAGCCCAAATCGGCGATGCGATCGCCGCTTTGGTGTCCTAAGCTGGTTAACCATGACAGCCACCGACCTGGAATTTAGCCAGCACCCCTCCGCCAACCCCAAATCCGATCAGGAGCGCGCCGAGATTCTCGCCGAGCCAGGGTTCGGAAACCACTTCACGGATCACACAGTCGTGGTCGACTTCAAGGCTGACAGCACCGGTGCCGGCGGGTGGGGCAACGCCCGCCTCGAAGCCTACGGACCCATTGCGCTCGACCCGGCTGCAGCAGTGCTGCACTACGGGCAGGAAATCTTCGAGGGGATGAAGGCCTACCGCCACGAAGACGGGTCGGTGTGGACGTTCCGTGCCGACCAGAATGCCGCCCGCCTTAACCGTTCAGCCGCACGCCTTGCGTTGCCGCAGCTTCCCGAGAGCATCTTCCTGGAGTCCCTCCGCCAGCTGGTGGCCGCGGATCAGAACTGGATCCCCACCCGCGAGGGCGAGAGCCTGTACCTGCGGCCCTTCATGATTGCCACCGAGGCGTTCCTTGGTGTGCGGCCGGCACGGGAAGTGTCCTTCAGGGTTATCGCCTCACCGGCAGGTAACTACTTCGGTGGGGAACTGGCGCCCGTGGACATCTGGGTTTCCCGCAATTACGCCCGCGCAGGACGTGGCGGCACCGGCAACGCGAAGTGCGGAGGCAACTACGCCGCATCCCTCGCCGCGCAGCTGGAGGCCGAGGCCCAGGGTTGCAAGCAGGTCCTCTTCCTGGACCAGTTCAATGACAACGCCGTCGAGGAACTCGGCGGAATGAACGTCTTCTTCGTCTTCAAGGACGGGTCACTTGTGACCCCAGCCCTGTCCGGCACCATCCTGGAGGGCGTCACCCGCTCATCGGTGATCCAGCTGGGCAAGGACCGGGGCCTGACGGTCACCGAGCGGAAGATCACCCTCGATGAGTGGCGTGATGGGGTTGCCTCCGGTGACATCACAGAGGTGTTCGCCTGCGGTACCGCTGCGGTCATCACCCCGATCGGTCAGCTGAAGGACGGCTCCGAGGTGATCGGCGCCCCCGATTCGAAGGCGGGCGAAGTTACCATGTCGATCCGCGAACAGCTGCTCGGTATCCAGACCGGCACCTCGGAGGACACCCACGGGTGGCTGACCCGGCTGGTCTAACCACTCATGAGTTCTTAACGACCGGGGCGCCCGCAGGAGACTGCGGGCGCTCCGGTCGTTAATTGGCCATGAGTTGAGGGGCCGGGATAGGCGAAAGGCTAGAAGGCGAGGGGCAGGGTGGCCGAGGATCGCAGCAGCGCTGTGGTCTCCTCGACCGGCAAGGGCCGGCTGAAGTAGTAGCCCTGGCCGCCGATGCAGCCCATCTCCTGCAGCTTCTGCACCTGCTCGTACGTTTCGATGCCTTCGAAGACTGCTTCCAGCCCCGCTGCGCGGATCAGTTGGAGGATTGCCGAAATGAAGCCGAACTGGATGGACCCGGTGGACAGTTCATTGAGCAGGGACCGGTCCACTTTGACCATGCTGACGGGCAGCTTGCGCAGGTAGCTGATGGAGGAGTACCCGGTGCCGAAATCGTCGATCTCGATGCACACGCCGAGTTGCTTCAGGCTCAGCAACGAATAGGTTTCCACCTCGCCACCGGTCACCAGAGCGGTCTCGGTGATCTCCAGCACCAGTGCAGCTGGAGGGATGTCGAACCGCCGCAGGAGCCCACGGACGTAGTCCACCAGGTCGAGCTGCTGCAGTTCCACGGCGGACAGGTTGAGCCGGAGCTGGAAGTCGTCGTCGAGCTGCAGCTCCGCCCGCCAGAGTGAGTACTGGCGGATCGCGGCGGCCATCACCCACCGATCCAGTTCGACCACTGCACCGATCTCCTCGGCCAGCGGGATGAATTCGTCGGGCATGATGAAACCACGGGTGGGGTGATTCCACCGGACCAGCACCTCAAGTCCGAGTACCCGCCCGTCGCGCAGGTCCACCACTGGCTGGTAGTTGAGGGAGAGCTGATCCGTCGAGATGGCGTCCCTGAGCTCGGACGCGATCTGGCTGCGCAACTGGCGCTGGTACAGCATGACCGGTTCGAAGACCTTGATGGTGCTGCGGCCTTCGCGTTTGGCTGCGTACATGGCGGTATCGGCGTCGAGCAGGATGCTTTCAGCCTCCTGACGCGGATCGGCAAGCCTCACGCCGATGCTGGCACGGGAGAAGACGTGGAGCTCGGCAAGCGAAATCCGGTCCCCCAGGGCGGCGAGGGCCCGGTTGGCGATCCGGAGGGCTATCTCCAGTGTGGCTTCAGGGACCAGGATGGCGAACTCGTCGCCGCCAAGTCGCGCGACGGTGTCGGTCTCGCGGACCACCCCTTCCAGGCGGCGGGCCACCTCCTGGAGCACGCGGTCACCAGCGTCGTGCCCGAAACTGTCGTTGACGTCCTTGAAGGAATCGAGGTCGAGCAGGATGATGGCGGGCGGGGGAGTGTCCCCGTCCGCGTCCAGCTGTTCCTGGAGTTTGCCCAGCAGGGCGATCCGGTTGTCCAGACCGGTCAGTGCATCGGTCATGGCCATGTTCCGCATGTCGAGGTGCGCCTGATGAAGCATTGCGGTGCGGTTCTCCACCCGCTCTTCGAAGTCGCGGTAGACCAGTTCCAGCTCCTCGGCGAGGAGGTTGAAGCCGGTGATGACGGCGTCGACGTCGTCGCGTGCCTCCGAGGGTTCCATCCGGCTGCTGAGGTCACCGCGGGAGAGCCTGACGATCCCATCGACCAGCATGGCCAGGCGCGGATCGGCGTCTTTCTTAGGCATCCGGGCTGCTTCCTAACCAGGCCAAGGCCTCGGACTCGGTGCTAAAGAACCGGGTGGGGCACGGGGGCGGGTCGCCACCGAGCAGGAAGTTCGCGAGCACCCGGTCAACAGGTGTTTCGCCCAGAACGGCGATCGCAGAGGAGGTGCGTGAGGAGGTGAAGACAGCCCGCGCTTCGCGGCTGATCGCGCTCACTCCCGTGATTTCCAGCAGGACCGGGCGTAAATCGTCTCCTGACAGAGCCCTCGCCCTGGCAGCGTGTTCCTCGGCAATTTCACCGGTGATCTCCACGCCCCGGGGCATGACCAGCCTAATTACCCGGTCCGGCTGACCCTCCCGCACCCGATCATCTTGTGTAGTTATAGCCGACATGCTGCCTTTCACTCCGACTGCGTCTCTGTCCGGTTGTTGGCAAACCAATCCCTACCGCGAGGAGATCCGGCGACGGCGGTCGTTGGAGCCCCGGAGATCACGGTTGAGCCGACGGTCACCGTGATACAGGATCGATGACCAGTCGGCTTCTTCGGGGGTTTTCTCAATTACCCGCGACTTTGTTTCAGGCTTCTTGCGGGGGGATACGTAGAGCCAGTTTAGGACTCCAAGAACCATGTCCACAATTGAATTGTTCACCCCAATGTAGGCGCGGATGGCACCCGCCGCCAGTATTGCGTTGAATCCCGCGAACGCGGCGTTGCCCCAGTTGCCCTGGGCGACATCGCGCCACAGGGTCAGGACGGAGAAGGCGACGATGGCGTAGGGGATAAAGACGTACAGGGCTGGTGCCGCCGTCCGGTCCTTGACCTTGGGGGTACGGACGAAGGGAATCTTCTCGCCGGTGAACGCCTGCTGAATGGATTTCAGCACACCCGCCAGGTTCACGGGGAGCAACACGATGTTGAACCCGTAGATCCTGAAGATGTCGCTGAACCGGTGGCCGCAGTCTCTCAGATCGCTTCCCATGGCCAGGAAGTAGGGCAGCGCGGTCAGAAAGACCAGGGGGCTCAGGAGCCGGCTGTCGTACGGGTACATCAGCAGGAAGAGCAGTCCGAAGCTCGCCCAGGCGATGGAGGCCATGTAGTTGACGCGGAGCAGCACTTCCCGCATCAGGATCCGGTCCCGGCGGTAGCGCCGCTCGGAGAGCTGGTTCCACAGCTTCGGCAGAATCAGGAGCCCGCCGTTGGCCCACCGGCGGCGCTGTACCACGAGCGAACCAAAGTCAGGGGGAGTGGCGCTGTAGCTGAGCCGCTCAGGATAGTTGACCAGGGTCCACCCGTGGGCCCCGAGGTCAACGCTCGACTCGGTGTCCTCAATGACGGTCCGGTCCTGGATGTAGGTGTGGATCTCGAATCCGCCAACAT
This sequence comes from Arthrobacter sp. 260, assembly GCF_013116745.1. Taxonomy (GTDB): domain Bacteria; phylum Actinomycetota; class Actinomycetes; order Actinomycetales; family Micrococcaceae; genus Arthrobacter_D. The sequence continues at coordinate 191,631 of NZ_JABFOE010000008.1, read as the reverse complement.
CCTCGACCTCGAGGATGTCCATCAGGGCTTCCTTGCGGATGACTGCGTTGGCTCCCACCCAGAACGTGGCGCCGTAGTAGGACATGCCCTGGTGCAGGATGTGCTGGATGTCGGTGGTAGCGCCAGCCACACGTTCAATGCGGGTGGGTGCCCCACGGAAGGAGGAGTACGGGGTCTGGGTGACCGCTACCCGCTCGTTGCCGGGGGATTCCAGAAGGTAGACCAAACGGAGGCAGTAGTCGCGGAGCAGGAGGGAATCGGCGTCGAGGGTGAGGAGGTAGGTGGTGTCCGGGACATCGAGGTCCACCTGGGCCGGACCCTCGGCGGGACGCAGGATCGTGCCGTTGGGGGATTCCTCCTGGTGCCAGCGCTTCCCCATCAGGGAAATGTAGGAGTTGAGGTTCATCGCCTTGTTCGCCTCGTGCGACAAGGAAGCGAACTTCTTGCGCTCGAACGTTTCCAGCCGGACAGTGAAGATGCGGCAGAGCCGCAGGTACAGCTCGTCCAGCCGGTCAGCGTCCGGTTGCTGGCCCTGGGCACGGGCTGCTGTGAGGCCCAGCAAAGTGAGCCGAAGTTCGCGGGCCAGCCCCATCAGCACCAGGTCGACGAAGAACTCGTCCACATGGTCATCGATGCTTTCCGCGGCGGCCATGTCCTCAAGCCAGGTTGCGGCGGCGACGTACTCGATGGTGAGCAGTTCCAGCTCGTCAATGCCGTCTTCGATGGGTGCCGTGAGACGTTCGCGGAAGCCGGTGAGGGAGTCGTTGAACCGGGTGGAGGGTTCGAGTAGCTGGGCTTCGATGTTTTCCGTTAGTTCCCGGGTGATCCGAAGCCGCTCGGCCACAGCGGGATCGGAGGGGGTAGGAGGATCGTCGAGCAGAAGGACCACCTTCAGGTCCGGGAACTCCTGGAGGGCTGCGGACCAGAGGGTGGCACGAACCACCTGCGGCTCCTCGGCGTAGGAGGGGACCAGGACGGTAATCCCGTCATCGTACTGCGCGAAGTGCCGGTCCAGCTCGCCGCGGGGTACCCGCTTATGGTCCCTGAAGCGGTACAGGGCGCCCTGCCGCGCCACCAGGTACAGCAGCGCCGAGAAGGTGAGGAACGTGACCACGATGAGGTAGGAGACGGCCTCGAACTGGAACCGGAAACCTGCGGTGGGGTTCTCGATGAGCTGCCGAAGGATCGTGGTGATGACATACGACGCCCAGCCCACCATGGTTGCCACGATGGCCAACCGGCCCAGCGCAATCTTCCGGCGCGACGGCGTCGGGTGGACAATCGACAGGGGTTCGGAACGTTTCTCTGCGCCCCATTGCCGCTTACGGGCCGCCGGAGGCAAATCCTTGCTCTTTACGACGGGCGCTGCAGTCACCTTGTGATCTTTCATCTCGCTCCCCAGCGACTCGATTGCAGGATTGACTCCCACCTATCCCTGCGCAGCCGGCACGTGCCGTACCACCGCGGGGGTGGGTTTTATCTGCGTTCACGTTTGACACTGAGACCTGGCACATGACCAATACAGCGATTCGATGACGCTGTAACGATAACACTTGCAGTCAAGACCTATAGTGAGTGCATAACATTAATGTTTAGTGTTCAAGTAACCCTGGCTCAGCAGGGGCGAATATTTCTTGGAGTGCACAGTGGCAAGACATTTTCCGGGCCGAAAACTCTCGATCGTCCGGCTCGTTCTTGTGGTGGGGGTTCTTGCCGCAGTAGTGGGTGCATCATTTACCGGGTGGAACCGTTTCGAGGACGCCCGGGCCGCTGAAGGCACCGGATCCTGGTTCACCGGATACGTCGACGCCACTGCTACTCCGTTCTACGCGTTCGAGCGTCCACGGACCGACGAGGGCAACTCTGTCATGCTGTCCTTCATCGTCGCCGACCCCGAGAGTCCGTGCGAACCGTCGTGGGGTGCGGCCTACAGCTTCGACGAGGCCGAGTCCACCATGGATCTGGACCGGCGGATCGCCCGGCTGGTTCAGGGTGGCGGCGAGGTGGCCGTGTCCTTTGGAGGCCTGCTCAATGACGAGCTTGCCACCTCCTGCACCGACGTTGACGATCTCAAGGACGCCTACGCTTCAGTCGTTGACCGGTACAACCTCACCACCATCGACCTGGACGTGGAGGGCGAGAACCTCCTGGATACCGAGGCTGGCGAGCGCAGGGCCGAGGCGTTGGCCCTGCTGCAGGAAGAGCGACTGGCAGCTGACGAACCATTGAACATCTGGCTCACACTTCCGGTGGCCCCCTCCGGTCTGACCGAGCCGGGGACCACCGCCGTCACGCAAATGCTTGAGGGTGGGGTTGATCTCGCAGGCGTCAACATCATGACCATGGACTTCGGGGGCAGCAAGCCCCCGGCGATGAGCATGCTCGACGCATCGATCGCGGCTGCAGAGGCCACGCATTCGCAGCTCTCCACTCTCTACAGCCGGGCGAACATGGCGCTCGGCCCGCAGGCGCTCTGGACGAAACTGGGGCTCACCCCGATGGTGGGGCAGAACGACGTCGTCAGCGAGGTCTTCTCCCTCGACGACGCCGCGGGGCTTAACGCCTTCGCCGTCGAGCGCGGTATCGGCCGGATGTCCATGTGGTCACTGAACCGGGATGCCACCTGCAGCGACAACTATGCCGACGTGTCGGTGGTGTCGGTGGGCTGCAGCGGCATTGACCAGGACGGGCTGAGCTTCGCGCAGATTCTGGGACAGGGGTTTGAGGGAAGCTCCGAGAGCATCCCGACCGCGTCAGCGACACCGGAGCCCACCCCCGAGCTGGTCGAGGACGATCCCGAAACCAGCCCGTACCCCATCTGGTCGGAGGACGCTACCTACGTTGCTGAGCAGCGTGTGGTCTGGCACGGCAACGTCTATGTTGCCAAGTGGTGGAATGAGGAGTCGACTCCCGACAACCCGGTACTGCAGGCCGACGAGACGCCGTGGACTTTGATCGGACCGGTGCTGCCGGGCGAGAAACCCGTCAGCGCACCCACCATTCCCGCGGGTCTCATCGACGAGTGGGATCCCGAGGAAGTCTATGAGAGCGGTGATCGGATCCGGCTCGATGACCATGTGTTCGTGGCCAAGTGGTGGAGCCAGGGGGACAGCCCCGAGGCTGCCCTGCAGGGGTCGGCCGGATCGCCGTGGAACCGGCTGAGCAACGACGACGTCGTCAAACTCCTGGAGGAACTCAAGAACGACGACGCCAGCGGGCCGACGCCAGCCCCGCGGGCAACCAGCACCACAGGTAGCTCCAAAGCTGACGGGACAAGCACCGATGAGGCCACTACGGACACCACGTCCACCGACGACGACTCTTAGTCCAGAGCAGCGCCTAGATTCGGTGCCGCCTCTTAGTCGGCGCGGTCCGAGTCAGGAAGTGCGCCTGGACGGGCGCCTACCAGTAGCGACTTTAGGATGACGACCGGTCGTCCGACGGATTTCTCCGGATAGACGCTAGGAAGCGCTTTCCTCGGGCTGCAATAGCGAGTCGATAACCGCGGAAACATGCTCGGCCCGGTCTTGGGCTCCAGCCTGAATGAACAGACTCCGGGCAGTGTCGAGGAAGCTCAATGCCTCAATAACGTCTCCGCGACCCACGAGCGCTCGCCCTAGCAATAGGTTGGCTTCTCCTGCAGTCTGTGAGGCGAGGATTGTCCCCTCAGAGCAGATTGGCTTGAGTCGTTTCACAGCGGCGTTGAGCTGGCCGGTCAGGACCAGCCAGTGGGCGCGGGTAAGGGAGAGCTCCAGTTGGTCGCGCTCGTTGCCGCCGACGATCGAGCTGGCAGTCTCCGCCCTCTCGATGCACTCTAGGGTTTCGGCGTCGACCACACCCGCCGCCAACCGTTTCGCGGCTGACGCTCGGTTGAACCTCGCCCACAAGTCGAGGTCATTGTTCGGGGATAGCTTAGAAGCAGCGAGACGATGATACTTCGCCCCTTCTGTCACCTCTTGCCTCAAGAAGGCTACGTTGCCGATCACCCAGTACGCTTTACCGGAAATCTGTGGGGGCGTATCGGGAGTAAGGAGGGCGGCCAGTGCCATGCACTCTGCCCATGCTTCGTCAACCTGATCGCTCTCCGCCAGGGTCGCGATCAGTGCACGGCGAGCGTTGATAAGAAGTTCGCTGGGAGCATCATCGTTAGAGGCCAAATTGACGGCATCTCGTGTGGCGTCCACGGCAGATGGAAGCTGACCTATCCCTTGAAGCCCAATACCAAGCAGGGTAAGAACCCGGGCCTTCAGAGCAGGTGACTGACTTGTAAGAGGGTGTGCGCGGAGGAGTTCCGCAACCTTAACCGATTCTTCAACGGAGCCTTCCTCTCGAAGGCACTCCGCCTGAAAAAAGGCCATATTCCACCAAGCCACCTGATTGTCTTCCCTAAGGGCAAGTTCGACTGCTTGACCAGCAATCACACGAGCAGATTCGTAATCGCGCTGGCTCCACGCTTCTCTGGCCCGCAGCTCATACAGCAGTTGGTTGCCGGGCTGGTTAGTTGCCATGGGTGGTAGCCCCTTCGTGCGGTGTTCTTGTGGACCTCGGGCAATGCATTTCGGGCTTCCCCACGGATAGGGACTCCAAAACAAGAGTTTAGGGGATACGCGGCGCATACTCAGTTTGGAGGCTCATCCTACAAAACGCTTGGTTTCCTCTAAATCGTTCGTATACTAATGAAACTGTGCGGGGTTCGGTTCCCCGTGCTTTATCGCATAAGCAAAGGACTCTCGCTATGAAAAGACTATCTGCTTCACTGCTCCTCGTGGCAGTATTCGCTGTCGGAGGCGTTACCACGGCTACAGCTGCGGACGCCGCTACTGGTCTCAAGGGCTCATCGATCACAAAGATTGGTGATTGGCCCAATAAGATTGGCGATTGGCCTAACATCGGTGACTGGCCTAACTAGGGGCTCAACCCCATAGTTGCAGTTCAGACTGAGCTGCATTTGCTGATGGTCGTGAACTTGTCCGCTGGGGACAGGTTCACGGCCATCTGCATGTTCGGGATCAAATAGACCGACTAATTGCCTGACCCCACGAAATTGCCGTCTAAGTCCGGGGTCACGGTAACCTGAGGATCATGCGTATAGCCCGATTTGTCGTTGACAGTGACCCAGCATTCGGAGTGGTAGAGGGGGAGGAGGGCCAGGAAGAGATTGCCGTCATGGCCGGCGACCCGTTCTACTCAGGGGTGCAATTGACCGGTGTCCGCCATCAGCTTGCTGATGTCCGACTGCTCGCGCCGGTCATTCCCAGGAGCAAGATTGTCGGCATTGGCCGGAACTATGCCGAGCATGCCAAGGAACTCGGCAACGATGTGCCGCCCGCACCCCTGATGTTCTTCAAGCCCAACACTTCAGTCATCGGTCCCGGCGATCCGATTGTCCTTCCCGCGTTTTCCGACGAGATCTCCTTTGAGTCCGAGCTCGCCGTCGTCATCGGCCGGATCTGCAAAGACGTTCCGCTGGAACGCGTGGACGAAGTTGTCTTCGGCTACACCTGCGCCAATGACCTCACCGCCCGGGACGCCCAGAAGACCGACAACCAGTGGGCCAGGGCCAAAGGGTTTGATACCTCCTGCCCCGTGGGTCCGTGGATCGAAACGGAGCTCGACACCGAGAACCTCAGCGTCAAGGGTCGGCTGGATGGCGAACTGAAGCAGGACGGGTCCACCAGCCAGATGATCTGGGGTGTGCGGGAACTCGTTTCCTACGTGTCGCAGGCTTTCACGCTCCTTCCGGGAGACCTCATCCTCACCGGCACGCCGGCCGGCGTCGGCCTGATCAGTGAAGGCCAACGGTACGAAGTGGAAATCGAAGGCATCGGGCGCCTGTCCAACCCTGCGCGCCGCTAGCCATGCGCAGGGTGCCCAGCGGGCCAGTACGGAAAGGCAGCCCGAGCGCTGAACGACGACGGCTCGCGCGGTTTATAGCCATTGCCGCGGTGGCGTTGCCGCTGGTGCTGGCCCGGGCTGCCTCCCTCGGCGGCGCCGACCAGCTCTGGGTGTCGCTCCTCGCGGCGCTGGGCTTTGGCGCCGCCGCGGTGCTGCCGGTGCGCTACTTCCGCCCGAGGACCTCCCTCGTGGTCCAGGTCGCCGTCGGAGTGGTGGTCGCGGCGCTGATTTTCGGCGCCTGGTGGTACTTCGCGGGGTAGCTTCCCCGGCCACCCTCCGCTGCGGGTCGGGCCCGAAAGCCCCGTAGACTGGGGGCCATCATGACTATTGCTGCTGAGATACCCCTTGTCACCGCCGAGACCCCCGTCCGGGTACGGTTCTGTCCCTCTCCCACCGGGACGCCGCACGTCGGACTGATCCGGACCGCGCTGTTCAACTGGGCCTACGCCCGCCACACCGGCGGGACCATGGTCTTCAGGATCGAGGACACCGACGCTGCCCGCGACAGCGAGGAAAGTTACACCCAGCTGCTCGATGCCCTCAAATGGCTCGGCATCGGCTGGGACGAGGGAGTGGAGGTGGGAGGCCCGCACGCCCCCTACCGCCAGTCGCAGCGTGGTGAGCTCTACCAGGACGTTATCGCGAAGCTCCGCGCCGCCGGCCACCTCTATGAGTCGTTCTCCACCCCCGAGGAGGTCGAGGAGCGCCACCGGGCTGCCGGCCGGGACATCAAGCTCGGGTACGACAATCACGATCGGGATCTTACCGAGGACCAGCGGGAGGCCTTCCGCAGCGAGGGCCGCGCCGCGGTGCTGCGACTCCGGATGCCCGACGCCGACATCACCTTCACCGACCTGGTGCGCGGCGAGATCACCTTCCGGGCTGGAAGCATCCCCGACTTCGCGGTGGTCCGCGCCAACGGCGCACCGCTCTACACGCTGGTTAACCCGGTCGATGATGCACTGATGGGGATCACCCATGTGCTCCGCGGGGAGGATCTGCTGTCCTCCACCCCGCGCCAGATCGCCCTCTACCGGGCATTGATCGACATCGGGGTGGCGCGGTACATGCCACTGTTCGGCCACCTGCCCTACGTGATGGGCCAGGGAAACAAGAAGCTCTCCAAGCGGGATCCGGAGTCCAATCTCTTCCTGCACCGGGAACGCGGGTTCATCCCCGAGGGGCTCCTGAACTACCTGTCGCTGCTGGGCTGGAGTCTGTCCGCCGACGAGGACATTTTCACTGTGGACACCCTGGTGGAGAAATTCGACATCCACGATGTGCTGGGCAACCCGGCGCGTTTCGACCTGAAGAAGGCCGAGGCGATCAACGGCACCCACGTCCGGTTGCTGGAGCCGGAGGACTTCCGTGAGCGGGTCATCCCCTACCTGCAGAGCGCGGGCCTGGTGGGCACCAGTCTGAGCGAGCGCGAATCCCAGATCCTCACGGAGGCCGCACCGCTGATCCAGGAGCGCATCACGCTCCTCGGCGAAGCCCCGGACATGCTCGGGTTCCTGTTCACCGACGACGCCGGTATCGAAATCGCCGACGATGCCCGGAAGGGCCTGCCCGCAAACCTTGGCGAAGTCCTCGACGCCGCGCACGCAGCCCTGCTGCCGATCGACGAGTGGACCACCGAAAACATCCAGGACGCCCTCCGCGGAGCGCTCGTCGAGGATCTGGGCATGAAACCCCGGCTCGCCTTCGGCCCGGTCCGCACCGCCGTCTCCGGGAAAAGGATCTCCCCACCCCTGTTCGAGTCGATGGTGATTCTGGGGAAGGAGTCCTCGCTGGCGAGGATCAGCGCGTTCCGCAGCACGGCCAGCTGACCGTGGAGGCGTTGCCGGAGATCGCCGGGGTCCTGTTCGACATTGACGACACCCTGGTCGACCTGGAGACCGCGATGGGCCGGACCCTGCATCATGTGGGCGCCGACACCCTGGCGCACCTCAGTGAAGCCGAGTGGACCGAGTACAAGAGGTTGTACACCCGTGATCCGCTGGGCTCCTATGAGCGGTTCCTGGCGGGTGAGCTGACGTTCACCGAGCAGAGGCTGCACCGCGCCAGGCATGCGCAGGCTGCCTTCGTCGAGGAGCCGCTCGAGGGCGAGGCCGCCCGCCGCTGGAACACCGCCTACGAGGCGACCCTGCCGCTGCATTTTGCGCCGTACGACGACGTTGTACCGCTGCTCGATGCGCTCGACGCAGCAGGCGTGCCCTACGGGGCTGTCAGCAATAATGTGCATGACTATCAGCGCGCCAAACTGGACCGTTCAGGGCTTTCGCGGTTCGGTGTTCTTGTTGGAATCGACACGGTGTCGGCGGCGAAACCCGACCCCGCCATCTACCGGGAGGGTGCCCGGCAGCTCGGCACCGATCCGGAACGCACCCTCTATGTGGGGGACAACCGGATCGTTGATGCCGAGGGTGCCGACGCGGCCGGGCTGGTCGGGGTGTGGCTGGACCGTCGGAACGCCGGGCCGGGGGACTTCGCGGGCCGCCGGATCACCTCGCTGGCGGGCGTTTTGCAGTTCCTGCCGAATGTCCGGTAAAGTGATCTCTCGGCGCAGAGCGGTTTGAAGCGGCCCGGAAGCTCCTCGCGGAGCGCTTCGGGATGTGCCATTGGGGTATGGTGTAATTGGCAACACACTGGTTTCTGGTACCAACATTCTAGGTTCGAGTCCTGGTACCCCAGCGTTAGATGCAGGCCTGATCAGGCGGTTTGATTCGGGACTTCGGTCCGGAGGGCAAACCAACTGATTTGGTGGCAACTAGCAGATGTGAAACAATCATCTAGCTCGTTTGGTCCAACCAGACAGCACACAGTACTGGCCCCATCGTATAGCGGCCTAGTACGCTGCCCTCTCACGGCGGTAACGCGGGTTCGAATCCCGCTGGGGTCACAACTGCCCCCGGAACCCCACGGTTCCGGGGGCTTTTTCTTGCCCATGCCCAGTTGACTGCCTGGCTGACGTGGGGGGCAGTGGCACCCTACGGCCGGGATCAAGGGGTGTACGGCACAATGGGGTGGTGACTGACACCCTTCCTCCCGCCGGCGCACATCCGCTGCTCGCGACGCTGCACCACACCAGCGAAGCCCTGCGCGGTTTAACCTTCCCCCTGGCGGTGCACGGCGCCGAGGACGCCCGCCGCAACGCCGCCACGGCCGCGGCCCAGCTCGATGACTACGTGGTTCCCCGCGTCCGCAGCCTGGACGCGCCGCTGCTCGCCGTCGTCGGCGGATCCACCGGGGCCGGGAAGTCAACTCTCGTCAATGCGATCGTCGGACACCCCGTGACCCGCTCGGGTGCCATCCGCCCGACCACCCGGCAACCGGTTCTCCTGCATCATCCGGCTGACGACCGGTGGTTCTCCGACCAACGGATCCTCCCCACCCTCAGCAGGGTGCGCGCCGTTGACGCCGGCAGTCCTGCTCCGGTAACGGACGAGGCGCGCAACCCGGACCTACCCGGGGCTGGCACGCTGCTGCTGCGCCCCGACCCGATGATTCCGCTGGGCCTCGCGCTGCTCGACGCCCCCGACCTCGACTCGATCGCCGACGAGAACCGTCGCCTGGCCAACCAGCTCCTCGCGGCCGCAGACCTGTGGGTCTTCGTCACAACAGCCAACCGGTACGCGGATGCGGTGCCCTGGAAGCTCCTCGCCGACGCTGCCGCGCGGGACATCCTGCTCGCCGTCGTGCTGGACCGGGTTCCGCCGGGCGTCGAGGAAGAGATCCGCGGTGACCTGCACACGCTGCTCGCCGCCGCTGAGCTGGGCCATGCGCCGATCTTTATCGTCCCCGAACTGCCGCTGGACGCGGAGGGGATGCTCCCCGCGGAGGCAGTTGACCCCATCCGGCGCTGGCTACAGGCCTTGGCCGCCGATGCCGCAGGGCGGCGGGACATCGCCCGCCGCACCCTGTACGGGGCCGTGAAGTCCCTGGCCGGCCGAGTGGACGCCGCTGCCGACGCGCAGGACGACCAGCTGGCGGAGCAGCGGCGCCTCCAGGACGCGGTTACCCGCGCCTATGACAACGCCCTCGCGGGCATCCTCGACGCCACTCAAGACGGGACACTGCTCCGCGGCGAGGTCCTGGCCCGCTGGCAGGACTTCGTGGGCACGGGGGAGTTCATGAGGGGCCTCGAGTCCAGGGTGGGCCGGGCACGTGACGCCATTGGCTCCTTCTTCACCGGCCGCCCCACCCGGGCGGTCACGGTGGAGTCAGCCATCGAAACCGGCCTCCATGCCGTGATCGTGGAACAGGCGGCCCAGGCCGCCGAAAAAGCCGAGCGCGCCTGGCGGGACGCTGACGCGGGCCGGGACCTGCTCGCCGGGCTGCCGCCGCGCGAGGGCGACTTCTCCGCCGAGGTTGCCCGGGAAATCAGGGCCTGGCAGAAGGACCTCCTTGACCTGGTGAGTGCCGAAGGAGCCAATAAGCGGTTCACCGCCCGGATGCTCTCGTTCGGGGTGAACGGCGTGGCGGTGGCCCTGATGGTCGTGGTGTTCGCCTCCACCGCCGGACTGAGCGGATTGGAGATCGGTGTCGCCGGTGGTTCCGCCGTCGTCGGCCAGAAGGTGCTCGAAGCAGTGTTCGGAGAAGACGCGGTGCGGCGGCTGGCCCGCACTGCCCGCGACAATCTCCGGCACCGGTGCGAGTCCCTCCTCCGTGCCGAACAGCAGCGCTACCTGGTTCTGCTGGAGCCACTCAGTCGGCAACCCGAAGCGGCCGCCCTGCGCACCCTCGCCAACGAACTGGTGTCCCATCAAGCCCGGCAGGACGACGCCGGACAGGGCAGCGTCGACGACGGCGCCCCCGCCGCAGAGGGGCAGGAGCAGTGAGCCGCCACAAGGGCAAGGCGGCGGAATCGGCGGTGCAGAACCAGTTGGTCGCCCTGGCCACCGCCCACGACCTGGCGGTCGGCCGCCTCCCCGAGGAGGAGCTTCAGGCTGCCCTCGACGTACTCGACCGGGCCAGCACCCGCCGGTCCCTGTCCGCCGCCCACACGGTGGTGGGCATCTTCGGTCCCACCGGCAGCGGCAAATCGTCGCTGCTGAACGCGCTCACCGGCACCGACGTGGCCCGGGTCGCGGCCCGCCGCCCCACCACCTCCGAGCCGCTCGCCGTGCTCTGGAACACCGAGGGCAGCGGACCGCTGCTCGACTGGCTCCAGGTGGACCAGCGCCACGAACTGCCAGCCCACTCGCGGCTGGCTGCCGGGGGACGCACGTCCCGTGACGCTCTGGGCGGGTTGATCCTGCTGGATCTCCCCGACTTCGACTCGACGGCGGCGAGCCACCGCGCCATCGTGGAGCGGCTCGCCGGTCAGGTCGACGTCCTGCTCTGGGTGGTCGACCCGCAGAAGTACGCGGACGCCGCCCTTCACCACGGGTTCCTGCAACGCATGTCAGCCCACGGCGCCGTCACCCTGGTCGCGCTCAACCAGATCGACCGGCTGGTGGGGGACGAACCCGACCAGGTGGCAGCGTCGCTGCGGGACATCCTCGCCGGCGATGGTCTCGGGTCGGTCGCGGTGCATCAGGTGTCGGCTGCGACCGGGGCCGGGTTGGACGGGCTGGTCAAGGACATCGGGGCGATCGTCAAACGCCAGAGCGCCGCGACGGCGCGGCTCACTGCCGACGTGAGTGCGGCGGCCGCCCACCTTGCCGGGCATGCCGGGTCCTCCGATGCCAGCCCACCCGCCAAGGCGGACCGGTCGCGGCTGGTGGACCGCCTGGCCGGGGCCGCGGGCACCGAGACGGTGGTCGCCGCGGTGGTCGGCTCCTATCGGCGGGACGCCCACGCGGCCACCGGCTGGCCCGTGACCCGTTGGCTCGGGAAACTCCGGCCTGATCCGCTGCGTCGCCTGAACCTGCGCCGCCCCGACGTCGACGCTGCGGTCAACCGGACCTCGCTGCCCACCCCCGGGCCAGCGCAACGCGCCGCCATGGACGGTGCCCTCCGGGAGTATGCGGACGCTGCCGCCTCGTCCATGCGTGGCCCATGGCGGGAGCAGCTCCGCAGCACCGCCCAGGCTACCGGCGGTCCGCTGGTCGACGGCCTGGACCAGGCCATCGCCGGGACTGACCTGCGGTGGGGCCGCCGTTCGTGGTGGTGGCCGCTGGTGGGCGTCCTGCAATGGATCCTGTTCGCCGCAGCCGTGGCTGGCCTGGCCTGGCTGGGATTGCTTGCGGCGCTGGGCTTCCTGCAGATCCCGGCACCGGCTACCCCGCTCGTCGAGGGGTTTCCGCTTCCCACCCTGCTGGCACTCGGGGGAGCGGTCCTCGGGATTGCCGTGTCGATTCTCGCTGCGGTTGCCGCGCGGATCTCGGCTGGATCACGGGGCCGCCGGGCCCGGAGGCGCCTGCACGCGGCGGTCGCCGAGGTTGCGCTGCGCGATGTCGTCGCACCCGTCGGTGCCGAGATTGACCGGTACAACGGCTTCCGGAAAGCCATCCTGGCGGCTCGTGGGGGCAGCTAGGCAGGCTACTTTTCGAGCACCGCCAGCACCTTATGCAGGGTCCGCAGATTCCGGGTGGTGCTTGAGTTCTTGAAGCGTGGCTTGCCGGAGATCTTGCTCAGCGGTGAGTCGAGGGTGCCCCCACGCGGGGCCAACCAGGCGGCGGCGTCGGGACCCAGCACCCGGAAGTCCCCGAGCCCTCCCGTGGCGCCTCCGATTGCCCTGTCGATCGCCTCGACTAGGTCGGTGAGTGCTTCGGGATCGGAAAATAGCGTGATGTAGGTGTGGGTGGTGGGGTCATCAGCGGGGTAGGGGCAGGCGTCCACCAGTTCCCGGAGCCGCCCAGCATCGAAGATCACCACCCAGGCGTCGTAGCCAAAGGTGGAGCGCAGGAGCGTCTCCACCGCGTCCTTGAGCTCCTGGGAAGTGAGGTCCGAGCTGCAGGTGAGGTTCCCGGAGGCCAGCTGGGTGGCCACTCGGGTAACGGGAAGAGTCTCGACCGCTGCCCGCAGTTCAGCCATCAACAGATTGACACCGCCAACGTTGACGCCCCGCAGGAACACCGCATAGTCAGTCAAGGCGTACCTCAGTCATGGCGCCACCCTAGTCCGTGCTCTTGCCGACCGCCAGAGTCAACTGGTGGGCTGCGTTTAACACCACTTCGGCGTGGATGCGCCCCGGCTGACGGGTCAGCCGCTCCATCGGACCGGAGATGGACACCGCGGCAATCACGCGGCCGGACGGCCCCCGCACGGGAGCAGACACCGAGGCGACGCCCGCCTCCCGCTCGCCCAGGCTCTGGGCCCAGCCCCGGCGTCGTACCCCGGCGAGCACCGTCGGGGTGAAGCGTGCCTCCTGCAGGCCCTTCAGGAGGCGGTCGTGGTCCTCCCACGCCAGCAGGCACTGCGCCGCGGATCCCGCCTTCATGGAGAGCTGGGTTCCCACGGGGATGGTGTCGCGCAACCCGATCGGGCGCTCCGCCGAGGCAACGCAAACCCGCCACTCGCCCTGCCGGCGGAACAGTTGCGCGCTCTCCCCGGTGGCGTCCCGCAGATTCAACAGGACCGGTGATGCCGAAGCGATCAGCCGGTCCTCGCCAGCCGCAGCAGCCAGCTCCACCAGCCGGCTGCCCAGCACAAAGCGGCCCTGGATGTCCTTGCTGACCAGGCGGTGGTGGACCAGTGCCTGTGCGAGGCGGTGCACGGTGGGACGGGCCAGCCCGGTGGCAGCCACCAGCTGCGCCAGCGTGGTGGGGCCGGCCTCCAGCGCGTCCAGTACCGTCGCCGCTTTGTCTATGACCCCTACACCGCTAATATTGTCCATAGGATGATATTGCCGTCTCAGCATTTGAGATGCAACTACTTGAGATGTACGACGAACAGCACCGAAGGGAACGGGTCATGGGCAATACGCTCGCGGAGAAGGTCTGGGACGCACACGTTGTGCGCAAAGGCGAGGTCCAGGGTGCTGAATCGCAGCCGGATCTCCTTTACATCGACCTTCACCTGGTCCATGAGGTCACCTCACCGCAGGCCTTCGAGGGGCTTCGGTTGGCTGGCCGGCCGTTGCGCCGCCCCGACCTCACTATCGCCACTGAGGATCACAACACCCCCACCTGGGACATCGACAAGCCGATCGCCGATCTCACCAGCCGCACCCAGATTGAGACCCTCCGCGCGAACTGCAAGGAGTTCGGCGTGCGGTTGCACTCACTGGGTGACGCGGAACAGGGAATCGTCCACATCATCGGCCCGCAGCTTGGTCTGACCCAGCCCGGCCTGACAGTGGTGTGTGGCGACTCGCACACCTCGACCCACGGGGCGTTCGGCGCCCTCGCCCTCGGCATCGGAACGTCGGAGGTGGAGCACGTTATGGCCACCCAGACCCTTTCCCTGAAGCCCTTCAAGACCATGGCGATCACCGTTGAGGGCACCCTGAAGCCCGGCGTGACGTCGAAGGACATTATTTTGGCCGTCATCGCCAAGATCGGCACCGGCGGTGGCCAGGGATACGTGCTGGAATACCGTGGTTCGGCGATCCGGGCCCTGTCGATGGAAGCGCGGATGACCATCTGCAACATGTCCATCGAGGCCGGTGCCCGCGCCGGCATGGTGGCACCCGACGAGACAACCTTTGAATACCTCAAGGACAAGCCTCACGCACCTCAGGGCGAGGACTGGGACGCCGCCGTCGAGAACTGGAAGACCCTGGTCACCGACGACGACGCCGTCTTCGACGCCGAGGTGTTCCTTGACGCCAACGACCTCGAGCCCTTCGTCACCTGGGGTACCAACCCCGGCCAGGGCGTGTCCCTGTCCCAGGCGGTGCCGTCTCCCGATGACTTCGCCGACGAGAACGACAAGGCGGCCTGCGAGCGTGCGCTTGAGTACATGGCCCTCGACGCCGGGACCCCGATGAAGGACATCCGGGTGGACACCGTGTTCCTGGGCTCCTGCACCAACAGCCGGATCGAGGATCTGCGCATCGCCGCCGACATCATCCGCGGCCGGGCCAAGGATCCTGACATCCGCATGATGGTGGTACCCGGCTCGGCGAGGGTCCGCCTTGAGGCCGAGGCGGAGGGCTTGGACCAGGTGTTCAAGGACTTCGGCGCTGAGTGGCGGTTCGCCGGCTGCTCCATGTGCCTGGGCATGAACCCGGACCAGTTGGCACCGGGGGAGCGCTGCGCCTCCACCTCGAACCGCAACTTCGAGGGTCGCCAGGGCAAGGGCGGCCGCACCCACCTGGTGTCCCCGGTAGTCGCTGCGGCGACCGCCGTCCGCGGGACGCTCAGTTCGCCGTCGGACCTCGACCCCCTGCCACCCGCCACGACCGGCCAGCACGACGACGTCGTCGTCCCCTCCGCTTCGAACGCCGCCTAGGAGAACCCCATGGAGAAGATCACCACGCACACCGGCATTGGAGTGCCGCTGCGCCAGAGCAACATCGACACCGACCAGATCATCCCGGCGGTGTTCCTGAAGCGCATCACCCGGACCGGCTTCGAGGACGCCCTGTTTTCCGAGTGGCGCAAGGACCCAAACTTCATCCTGAACCAGGAGCCGTTCAACGCCGGCTCCGTCCTGGTGGCGGGACCTGACTTCGGCACCGGATCATCGCGCGAGCACGCGGTCTGGGCGCTGAAGGACTACGGTTTCAAGGCGGTGCTCGCATCGCGGTTCGCCGACATCTTCCGCGGCAACTCGGGCAAGCAGGGGCTGGTCGCGGCGCAGGTGGCGCAGGACGACATCGAGCTGATCTGGAAAGTACTCGAGAACCACCCGGGCACCGAAGTAACTGTTGACCTGGTGGAACGCACTGTGGTCTGCGGGAGCGTCACAGCACCTTTCCAGATCGACGACTACACCCGCTGGCGGCTGCTGGAGGGACTGGACGACATCGCCCTGACCCTCACCCACGAGGAGTCGATCACCGAGTACGAGCGATCCCGCCCCACTTTCAAGCCGAAGACGCTACCCGCCCGGACCTGAGGCTGCCGCCCCGGGGTGGAACCCCTGTGGTGGGGAAACTCATTCAGCCGGCGGGGTTCCGCGGTCCGGCGGGGAATGAATCGGGGTTCACGGCAGTTTTCGCCAGTACCCCCGGGGAGCCTATTTCAGTCTTGTTGGACATGCTCCTATGCTTAGCGGGAGGCAAAAGCTGCTCTGGGGGCAATCTCTGTTGTGTGCAAATCGTAGAAAATAGGTGTTCATGGGAAGCGTGCTGACCATTCGTGGTGGAGTCCCTCTGACCGGCAAGGTCTTCGTTCGCGGAGCCAAAAACTTGGTGCCCAAAGCGATGGTCGCCACCCTGTTGGGCAATGCCCCCTCAATCCTGCGGAACGTCCCCGAGATCAAGGACGTCGAGGTTGTCACCAGCCTCCTGAAGCTCCACGGCGTGGAAGTCACCAAGGACCCGGTCACCGGGGACTTGAGCATGGACCCCAAGGGCGCGAAGATGGCCCAGTCCAAGGACATCGACGCTCACGCCGGCGATTCGCGGATCCCCATCCTCTTCTGCGGCCCCCTGATGCACAGCATTGGCGAAGCCTTCATCCCCGACCTTGGTGGCTGCAAGATCGGTGACCGGCCGATCGATTACCACATGCAGGTGCTCCGCAACTTCGGAGCCGTCGTCGACAAGCGTCCCGGCGGAATCTCCATTTCCGCACCCAAGGGACTGCACGGCGCGAAGCTGGAGCTGCCCTACCCGAGCGTCGGAGCCACCGAGCAGGTACTCCTAACCGCCACTCGGGCCGAGGGCATCACCGAGCTCAAGGGTGCCGCCGTCGAACCCGAGATCATGGACCTGATCGCCGTCCTGCAGAAAATGGGCGCGATCATCACCGTGCAGACCGACCGGACCATCCGGATCGAGGGCGTGAAGGAGCTTACCGGCTTCAATCACAAGGCCATCTCGGACCGCAACGAGACGGCATCCTGGGCATCGGCCGCGCTGGTCACCCAGGGCGACATCTATGTCGAGGGCGCCCGTCAGCTGGACCTGACCGCCTTCCTGAACACCTACCGCAAGATCGGTGGCGCTTTCGACGTCGACGACGACGGCATCCGCTTCTACCACCCGGGCGGCAAGCTGTCCCCGCTGGTGCTTGAGACCGATGTGCACCCCGGCTTCATGACCGACTGGCAGCAGCCCCTCGTCGTCGCCCTGACGCAGGCCGGGGGAGTGTCGATCGTGCACGAGACCGTCTACGAGAACCGGTTCGGCTTCACCGACGCCCTCATCCGGATGGGCGCCAACATCCAGGTCCACCGCGAGTGCCTGGGCAGTGTCCCCTGCCGTTTCGGCCAGCGGAACTTCCTCCACTCGGCGGTCATTTCGGGACCGGTGCAGCTGCACGGCGCCGATATCGACATCCCGGATCTGCGGGGCGGCTTCAGCCACCTGATCGCGGCCCTCGCCGCGAAGGGCACCTCCCGGGTGACCGGCATCGAGCTGATCAACCGCGGCTATGAGCGGTTCCAGGACAAACTCGAGGGGCTCGGGGCTGACTTCGACGTCACCCCTGATACCGAGGCGACGCCCGAGGGGGTCAGCCGCTAGGCTCAGCGGTACTCATTTATGGCTGAATCGAGGAAATCCCGGGTGACGTTCGGCGTGCTCGCCGTCACCGTGCGTCCGATCATGAACGCGCTGATGGCGAAGCGGTGGTCGGGGGCAGAGAAACTGCCGAAGGACACCGGCTTTATCGTCTGCCCCAACCACATCACCGAGATCGACCCGGTGGTGATCGGCCATTTCCTGTTCAACCACCAGGTGACACCGCATTTCCTCGCGAAGGCCTCACTGTTCAACGTGCCCATCATGGGGTGGATCCTCAAGGCCACCGGCCAGGTGCCGGTGGACCGGACCACCGCGGGTGCCAACCGGTCCCTCGAGGCCGCCCGGGACGCGATCAGCGCTGGCGGTGGCATCGTGGTGTACCCGGAGGGCACCCTGACCCGGGACCCCGACCTGTGGCCGATGAAGGGCCGCACGGGTGCGGCACGTCTGGCGCTTCAAACCGGGGCGCCGGTGGTTCCCATCGCGCACTGGGGCGCCCACGAGGTATTTCCGCGCTACGCCAAGCGGCTCTACCTGTTCCCACGGAAAACCTCGCGGGTAGTGGTCGGTGACCCGATCGATTTCGCCGACCTGGCCGGGAAACCCATCACCAAGACCGTCCTGGACACGGCCACCGACCGGATCCTCGATGCGCTGACCGAGCTCGTGGCCGAGTTGCGCCAGGAGACCCCGCCCACCGAACGCTGGAACCCGGCTGACAAGCACCAGAAAAGTACCGGCAGGGACTACGACAGCCCTCCAGAGGGGACCCCGTGACGCGCACCCCTCCCGCCGTGGTCGCCGTCCTGGGCGCCGGCAGTTGGGGGACCACGTTTGCGAAGATCCTCGCCGACGCCGGCGCCGCCCACGGCACCCAGGTGAAACTGTGGGCACGCCGCGACGACGTGGCCACCGAGATCAACACCACCCGGCGCAACAGCAGGTACCTTCCGGACACAGTCCTGCCCGCGAACATCACCAGTTCCAGCGACATTGCCGAGGTGCTCGACGGTGCCGAACTGGTTGCTGTCGCCGTCCCCGCGCAGTCGCTCAGGCCCCAGCTGGCCAGCTGGAAGCAGTTCCTCAGCGCCGACGCAGTGGTGGTCTCCCTCATGAAGGGGCTCGAGGTCGGCTCCGACGCGAGGATGAGCCAGGTGATCGCCGCCGAACTGGACCTCCCCGAGCACCGCATCGCAGTGGTGTCCGGCCCCAACCTGGCGCTCGAGATCGCCCGGCAGGAGCCCACCGCCTCGGTGGTCGCCTGCCCGGACGAGGACGTGGCTGCCTGGATCGCTGCCGCGTGTACCGCCAGGTATTTCAGGCCCTACACGAACCCCGATGTGGTGGGCGTCGAAATTGGCGGGATCGTCAAGAACGTCATCGCCCTCGCCGTCGGAATCTGCGAGGGAAAGCAGATGGGTGACAACACCAAGGCCTCGGTCATCACCCGCGGGCTCGCGGAGACCACCCGGCTGGCCGTCGCGCTGGGTGGGGAAGCCGAAACGATGGCCGGCCTCGCAGGGATGGGCGACCTGATCGCCACCTGCTCGTCCGCGCTGTCCCGCAACCACACAGCTGGCAGGTTACTGGGGCAGGGGCTGACCCTGGACGAGGTCACCGAGAAGATGAACCAGACCGCCGAGGGCATCAAGTCCGCCCAGGCCGTGCTGGACCTGGCCGGTAAATTGGGTGTTGATATGCCCATTACCGAGAACGTGGTGGCAGTGCTCCAGGGCACCGTCTCCGTCCATGACCTGGGGCCGCGACTGTTGTCCCGCGACCTGAAATCCGAAGGCAAACTGTGACTGTAGTTCCACCCGCGACGCCCGATCCTGACCACACGCCCAAGCCACGGGTACTGGTTCTCTTCGGCGGACGATCCAGCGAGCATGCCGTCAGCTGCATTACTGCGGCCGGCGTGCTCGAAGCGATCGACCGGGACAAGTACGAGGTCATCCCGGTCGGGATCGCGAAGAACGGCCAGTGGGTGCAGGTCTCCGGTGATCCGTCGCAGTGGTCGCTGCGCTCCGCGACTCTTCCCGAGGTCCAGGCATCGGACGAGTCGCTGGTCCTCGCCGCGGCTGGCGTCGGCATGGATCTCGCCTCCACCGAGCTCATGGTGACCGCCGCTGAACAAATGCCGCGCAGCCTGGGCGGGGTCGACGTCGTCGTGCCGCTGCTGCACGGACCGTTCGGTGAGGACGGCACCCTCCAAGGATTGCTGGAGATGGCCGACATTCGGTACGTCGGTGCCGGGGTGCTGGCGTCCGCCGTCGGCATGGACAAGCACTACATGAAGGTGGTCTTCGCCGCCGCCGGTCTGACGGTGGGACCGTACGAGGTCATCACCGATCGCCAGTGGGTCAACGACCGCGACGGGTGCGTTGCCCGTGCAGCGGCCCTGGGATTCCCCTCCTTCGTGAAGCCCGCCCGCGCCGGCTCGTCGATGGGGATCACCCGGGTGGCGTCGGAGGAGGACCTGGCTGCCGCCGTCGAGGTGGCCCGTGACTTCGATCCAAAGGTGCTGGTCGAGGCTGGCATCATCGGCCGGGAGATCGAGGTGGCCGTCCTGGAGGGTCGCGGCACCAGCGAACCGCGGACCTCATTGCCCGGCGAGATTGCCGTCCAGCCCGGCGACCACGACTGGTACGACTTTGAGGCGAAGTACGTCGACGGTGCCGCCGCCGAGCTGAGCTGCCCGGCTGACCTGCCGCCCACCGTCAGTGACCGGGTGCGCACCCTCGCGGCCGAGGCGTTCGACGCTGTCGGCGCCGAGGGACTGTCCCGGGTCGACTTTTTCTACACCCCGGCGGGCGGACTGATCATCAACGAGATCAACACCATGCCGGGCTTCACCCCGATCAGCATGTACCCGCAGATGTGGGCCAAGTCCGGCCTCACCTACACGGAACTCATCGACGAGCTGATCACCCTGGCCCTGAACCGGAAGACCGGCCTCCGCTAGCCCGGCTGACCGGCGCGGAAGATGCCAGACGGGTCGTGCCGTCGTCGTTTTGGTGAGCAACCCGGACAGGCAGGGTCAACCTGGACATCGGTGAGTGAGATCTTGCCCTCCAAGGTCCAGGTTGCTCACCAAAACCGAGGTGGGTCCCAGGAGGCGTCAGGTAAGACCCTAGGCGGTGACCAGGACCGCCCCGGCGAGCGTGATCCCGCCGAGGAACACCGTCGAGATGCCTCCAAGCACCAGGTTCTTCCCTCCGGTGCGTGCCAGATGCGGGATGTCGATCCCGGTGCCCAAGCCAAACATTGCTGCAGCCAGCAACAGCGTGGCGGTCAGGGAGGCAGCGTCGAGGACGGGTTCGGGGACCACCCCTGTGGAGCGGAGCAGCACCAGGGCCAGGAACCCGACAACGAACAGTGGCACAATCGGGGCCACCCGCCCCGTCGCGGACGGCTGGGCACCCTCGGTGCGCCGGATACCGACCGACACGAAGGCCGCGACGGGCGCCAGGAGCACCACGCGGCCCAGCTTCACCACCGTCGCCACCGCGAGGGCGACGGCGCCGGCGGTGCTCGCGGTGGCTACCACCTGGGCCACCTCGTGGACGGCGAGTCCGGACCAGATACCGAAGGTTTCGGGAGAGAGCCCGAGCAGGTTCCCGATCAGCGGCAGCCCGACAATCACTGCCGAACCGTACAGGGTCACCATGGCGATGGCGCTGGCCACCTCGTCGTCGTCGGCGTTGACGATGCTCTGCATGCCAGCGATGGCTGAGGCGCCGCAGATCGAGAACCCGGCAGCCATCAGGGTGGATGCCGCGCGGCTGAGGCCGAGCCTCTCACCCACGTAGCGGGTGAACAGGAAGCTAATGAAAACCGAGACGATGATCAGGGCGAGGACTGGATAGCCGAGGCTGAGGATCTCGGGGAGGGACAGCTGCAAACCCAGGACGACGACGCCGAGCCGCAGGAAGCGCTTGGTGGCCCGCTGGATGCCGGGCCGGATGCGGGGGTGGAACAACCCGGTGTTGCGTACCAGCAGGCCGAGGGCGAGCGCCACGACGAGGGCGCCGATGAATCCCTGGAGACTGGCGACGAAGAGTGAGATGGCGACGGCGGCTGCCATGACCAGTACTCCGGGGAGCAGGTTGATGACTGCCGCGGTGGCGGCCGAGCGCTGTGTGGTCACTGGGTTTCTTTCAGGGCGCTCGGGTGAAACGGGTGCCGGGATGGGGGAACGGGCGCTGCCCATCCCGACGGCGTACCGTCGGGATGGGCAGGGTGCGCTTAGAGGAGGTCGTATTCCTCAAGGAACGCGGTGGCCACGGTGGCGCTGGCTTCGCGGTCCACCTGAACCCGTGCGAGGTATTCGGTGAGGTTCTCGGTGGTGAGGGCAGCCGAAACCGCGTTCAGCGATTCGGTCACCGCATCGGTCACCTTGGACTCGCGAATGATCGGAACGATGTTCTCCGAGAGGTAGAGGTTCTTGGTGTCCTCAAGGATCACCAGTCCCTCGGTCTCGATGACCGAATCGGTGGAGAAGATGTTTGCGACATCAACCTGGCCACTGATCAGGGCTTCGCGGGTGAGCGGGCCACCCGCGTCGAGGGCCTGGAACTCGCCGAAGGTGATTCCGTAGAGTTCCTCAAGGCCCAGCAGGCCCTGGAAACGCTCGGCCCATTCTGGGCCCGCTGCGACGCTGAGTTCACCGGCAACAGGAGCGAGGTCGTCGATGGTTTTGAGGTCGTACTCCTCGGCGGTTTCGGGAAGGACGGCAAGCGTGTCCTTGTCCTCTGCCTCGGACTGTTCGAGGGCAACAATTCCCTCGGGGAGGACCTCGACCATTGCCTCGTACACCTCGTCGGGAGCGGTGATCCCCTCGGGGGCGCCACCCTCTACGAGCGCCGAGTACAGCGCGCCATTGTACTCGGGGAGCAGGTCGATCGACCCGTCCTCAAGTGCCGCAAGGTACAGGTCGCGTGCACCGATGTTGAAGCTGCGCTCCACCTCGATGCCTTCGGCTTCAAGGACCTGCGCGTACATCTCGGCAAGCAGTTCGCTCTCCGGGAAGTTGGCCGAACCAATGGCGATGGTTTCGGCGTCGACCGATTCGCCGCCGTCGGAGGCGAGTGGATCGCCACCGCACGCGGTGAGGGCCAGGGCCGCTGCGCCGAAGAGCGCAACGCTACTCATCAGTTTCGTGGAGCGTTTTCTTATCATGGGTCGTGCCTTTCGGTCAGGTAAATAAAGCTTATCCCGCAGTAGCCGTTGCTGGCCCGACGGAAGATGATGGGGCTTTGTTGGACGTCCGGGTGAGGGCCCGGCCGGAAACGCCGGGCGAGACCACCAGCCGTTGCACACTCGACGCGATCAGGTCGAGCACGATCGCCAGGGCGGCGACGACGACGGCGCCGGCGATCACCCGGTCGTACTGGTTCAGGGCCAGCCCATCGACGAGCAACCGGCCCAGCCCGCCGAGCCCCACGTAGGAGGCGACGGTGGCGGTGGAGACGACCTGCAGGGTGGCGCTTCGCAGGCCGCTGAGGATCAGGGGCAACGCCATCGGGATTTCGACCCGGAAGAGGATCTGGATGGGGCGCATGCCCATCCCCTTCGCGGCGTCCACCGAGGCCGGGTTGATGGCCCGGAGCCCCGCATACGTGGACGTCAGGATGGGAGGGATGGCCAGGATCACCAGCGCGATGATGACAGGGAGCAGGCCGAACCCGATCACCGTCACCAGCAGGATGATCAGGCCCAGGGTCGGCAATGACCGCCCGGCGTTCCCCGCGTTGATTGCCACAAACGAGAACCTGCCGGTGTGGCCGATGTACAGCCCCACCGGGATGGCGATCAGTGAGGCGATCACCAGGGTGATCACCGTGTAGTACAGGTGGTCGACGACGAGCGAGGGGATGTTGCCCGTCACGGCCAGATCCCAGTGCTCGGGGTCCAAAAGATACTCGAGATAGTCCATCAGGCCCGTCCTCCCGCACGCACCCAGGGCGTGAATCGTCGTTGAACAAGCACAATGATGATGTCGCAGGTCGCTGCCAGCAGCACCGACAGGATGATTCCGACGAAGATTGGCGCCAGGTAGTCAAGCTGCAGGCCGCGCAGGAACAGGGCCCCCAGTCCGCCGACGCCGATCAGCGCACCCACGCTGACAATGCTCACGTTGGCCACCGTTGCCACGCGCAGTCCGGCGAGCATCACCGGCAGGGCGATGGGCAGCTCCACCGCGAAGAGCCGCCGGACCCGCCGGTAGCCCATCGCTGTGGCGGCCTGGGTGATCGCCGGGTCAACCGAGTTCAGCCCATCGGCCACCACCCGGACCATCAGCGCGATGCTGTACACGGTCAGCGCGATGATGATGTTCAGCGGAGACAGGACGCCCGTCCCGATGATCGGCGGCAGCAGCAGGAACAGCGCCAGGGATGGGATGGCGTAAAGAATGCTGCTGATATTGACCAACGGGTAGTACAGCTTTTTGTAGCGGACGGCGATGTACCCCAGCGGCAGCGAGATGATGATCGCCAGGATGACCGGGATCAGGGCCAGGTACAGATGCTGCTGGAAGGCCTCCCAGATCAGCTGGTAGTTGATTCTGATGTAGTCGATCATGAGGCGGTCCCCGCGCGTTGCCGGCGTCGTTCATCCAGTTGGCGGACCAGGCTCGGGTGCCTGATGATGCCGTCCGCTACGCCCGAGTCGTTGACCCGGACGGCGATACCGACGGGGGAGCTGATCGCCAGGTCGGTGACGACCCGCAGCGAATCAGCAGCCGTGAACGTGCCAGCCACTGACAGTGGCGAGCGTTCGTCGGCGATTCCTGGACCGGCCCAGCCCAGTGGCCGGCCGGCGTCGTCGAGCACCAGGATCTCGCTGCCGGAGCGGACCGAGTCAACGGAGTCCAGAACCAGGACCCCGGAGGAGTCGAAGGAGAGACTGCGGAAGCCGCGGTCGCGGCCCACGAAGTCGGCGACGAAGTCGTTGGCGGGGTTTTCCAGAAGTTCCTGTGGCGAGGCGTACTGGGCCAGGTGGCCGCCTTCACGGAAGACCGCCACTTTGTCACCGAGTTTGATGGCCTCGTCGATGTCGTGGGTGACGAAAGCGATGGTCTTGCCCAGTTCGCCCTGTAGGCGGAGGAACTCGGTCTGCAGTCCCGCACGGACGATGGGGTCGACGGCGCTGAACGGTTCGTCCATGAGCATGACCGGAGGATCGGCGGCCAGCGCCCTGGCCACGCCCACGCGCTGTTCCTGGCCGCCCGAGAGCTGGACCGGGTACTTGTTGGCCATGCTCTCGGTCAGCCCCACCCGGAGCAGCAGCTCCATGGCGGTTGCCCGTGACTTCTTCTTGTCGGTGCCGATGAGGTTGGGAACGGTCATCACATTCTCAATCACCGTGCGGTGGGGGAATAGCCCGGCATGCTGGATGACGTATCCGATGGAGCGGCGCAGCAGGGCGGCGTCCTGGCTCATGACGTCCTTGCCGTCGATCAGGATCCGTCCGCCGGTGGGTTCGATCATCCGGTTGATCATCCGCAGCGAGGTGGTCTTGCCGCAGCCCGAGGGGCCCACGAAGACGGTGATCTTGCCGGTGGGCAATTCAAAGTCGAGGTTTTCGACGGCGAGGGTGCCATCCGGAAAAGTCTTGCTTACCTTGTCAAACGTAATCACGGTGGCTCTCCAGGTTCCTTGGCACCAGCCCTAATAACCGGCAGTGAATAAGTTGATTCATAGTTTCAGCGAATGAATAGACAGTCAACCTAATTTGTGAGATTACTTACATAGCCGACATACAAAGGACAACGGTGCATCCATGACTTCCGAGCACAACATCAACCGGGTGGTGCTCGACGGCGCCTCGCTGACACTTGACGATCTTATTACTATTTCCACGGGGTCCGCCGGTATTCACGTGCCCGACGGCGTGCTGGCCGCCCTGACGACCTCGAATGAGGTGCTCATTCGGGCCCGCGAATCCGGTCGCGTCTATGGTGCAAATACCGGCGTCGGGGCCAATCGGGCCATGAATGTGGAGCCCGGTGGGTCGCCGGAGGAAATCCGGGCGGCGCACGCACGCCGTCTGCTCCTGAGCCACTGCGCGGGGGCCGGACGGGTGGACGAGGACAGCACTGTCCGCGCCACGATGGCCGTCCGGCTCAACCAGTTCCTCGCGGGCGGCTCCGGGATCAGTACCGGAGTGGTGAGGGGGCTGCTGGAGGCCCTCGACAGTGGGTCGGTCGCCACGATCCACAGCCTCGGCGGGTTGGGGACCGGCGACCTGGCGGCGATGGCCGAACTGGCGCTCACCCTCAGTGGAGACCGGCCGTGGCAGGTGGGCGGCATTGCTCCGGTCCACTTCGAGGACACCGACTCGCTGCCGTTCATGAGCTCCAGCGCGCTGACTCTGGCCACCGCAGCGCAGGGCGCCGTCGCAACGGAGCAGCTGATGAAGAGTGCCCTGGTGGTGGCGTCGCTGACCATGCTCGCGCTGGAAGGCTCGCCCGAGCCGTACGCCGAGGCAGTTCACCGTGCCCGGGTCTATCCGCATCAGGCGTCGGTCGCCGCTCAGATGCGTCGGCTGACGGGGCCCGACACGCCGGTTGCTCCGGCCCGATTGCAGGATCCCTTTGCCCTCAGGGCGCTGCCTCAGGTGCATGCCCCGGCGCTCGATGCCCTGTTGCGGCTGCGGGCCATTCTCGAAACTGAAATCAACGGAGCTGCTGAAAACCCACTGATGATCGAGGGGGGCCCCTTCCACCACGGCCAATTCCACCAGGCCATGCTCTCGGCGGTCCTGGATGCCACGCGAAACGCCGTCTACCCGGTGATCTCCCTGTCGGCGGCCCGGCTGTCGCACCTGTTCCGCCCCGAGCTGAGTGGCCTGCCGTCGTTCCTGGCCGCCGGACCGCGCGGCAGCTCGGGACTCATGATCGCCGAGTACGTGGCGCAGGACATGCTGTCGATCCTGCGCACCTATTCGACTCCAGCCAACGGCCCCGGCATCAGCGTTTCCCTGGGCCTGGAGGAACACGCCGGGTTTGCCACCCAGGGTGCCCGGCAGCTGCGCCACCTCGCGAAGGAGGCGCCCGTCGTCGTCGCGCTCGAAGCGGTCGCCGCGGTGCGGGCGTTGCGGATGGCACCCCACCGGTTGGGTACGGCTCCGGCACGGGCCGCCTTTGAGTACCTGGCAGCCGGGCTGGACCCCGATATTGATGACCGTCCGCTGGGGGACGACCTGGCGGCAGCACTCGCGCTGCTGCCAGGCCTCGCCGGGTTCTAGAATTGCCCGGTTTTAGCGTCCGGCCAGTTCGTCAGTGACTGATTGGAGCTGCTTGTATTTCTCGATGACACTTTCGTCATCCATGGGCCGGAGCTCATCGGCGTAGCTGACCGACATGCGGCGGATCACGCCGTTGCGGCCGATCGCATACTGTCCCATCCGCCACAGCGGTGGGGAGTACGCGTGGATCGAGACCGATCCGTCGACTGAGCCGCCCATCCGGTGCACGTGGTCCGGTCCGAAGGAGAAGGACCTGCCGGCCTCCACAACGCGGCGGACAGGTTCGCCGTTCATCCGGGGGTTCGCTTCGGTGACCGCACCGTGGGTGACGACGACGGCGCCCGAGGAAATGTCGTGGTCGTGCCAGCCGGTGTCGTCCTGGGTGTTCCAGCAGAGCAGCCACACGTCGATGTTGGAGTCCCGGTAGACGGAGGCATAGTGGCGCTCGCCGCCGTCGTGATTGATGTGGTGTTCCCACAGGTCGGGCCGGGCCGCGAGGGTGGTCACCCAGTCCTGCAGTTCCTTTTGGCTGAGGGTGCGCCCGGGTAGGGCAGGAACGTCTGATTCTGTGAGGGCGTGGCCCTGGGGAGGTGCTGTGGTCATCGTGGTGTTCCTTTCAGGAGATGTTGGGGATTCGCGGAGAAGAGTGCGTGGGTGAAGGCATGTCCCAGTCCCGGGTCACGGGGTTCGGCGTAGGGCCGGTCGGAGCCGTGGATAATCGGGTCGACGCCGACTACCCGGATGGTCGCGTCGATCGCCCGGGTGTCGTAGGAAGAGGTCTCGTAGTACACCAGCGGGTCGACGGCCCCGAAAGTGCCGCCGCGGGCTGCCAGCCGTTCGTGGTGGAGCGGGGCTAGTCCGGCGAGGGCCACGAATGCCACCCGCAGGGTGGGGTGCTGGGTGCGTCCCACCGCGTGCCAGGCCAGCCAGGAGGCATGTAGCTGGGAGACGTACGGGACCAGCGCCGGCCACCAGGCGGGTGTTCCGGCCGTGACGGGCGCCGGTCCCGGGTGGATCAGCACCGGTTTGTTGGAGGCCTGCACCACGTCCAGGACGGGCCGCAGGCGGCGGAGTGAGTCTGGGTCCGCCAGTGCCGTGGCGGGAAGCTGCAGCCCCACGACGCGGTCGTGCTCCAGGATGTTGGTCAGCCCGTCGAGATCGAACTCGCTCACCGGCGTCGCCGCCCACACCAGGAACGGATCGCCCAGCTCCAGCGCCGAGGTGTGCCACACCTCAATCAGTGCGCGGGATTCCTCGAACGGCAAATGCTCGATCCCCAGGGGGCTGGACAGGGAGAGCAGCACCTGGTCCTTGCCTTCACGGGCTTCGCGGCCTCGCCGGATCTCGGTGTCATGGGCCAGCGGGTCGACGGCGTAGGGCGCCTCGCCGTCGATAAGCAGCTCCCAGCCGTTCAGGCGTGGAGTCTGGGACCGGTTGCGGAGCGCATCGACGAACGCGGCTGGCCACAGGTGCTGGTGGCAATCCGTGCGCATGATGCCCTTTCGCGGAGGTGGTGAGGTGGAGAGGTGTTAGGGCGGTGAACCAGACGGAAGATACTAAGTAGGCTGCCGTTGTGAACCGGTTCACTCGTAACTAATTGAACCGGTTCACAACAGGGTTGTCAACTGCTTCCCGTGCGCCGAACCGTGAGATCAGGCGGGTCGGGAGATCAACAGGTCGTCAGCTCTCACTCTTCGGCGGGCGGTCTCGGTGGAGGGGGCCCGTGGACGGGGTTGGCGGACGGAGGACGGCGTCGGGGATGGGCGGTCACGGGGACGGACGTATGCTGGTCTGATGACCGGGGCCCAACGCAAGACACTCCAGGACATCGCCGACGCTGCGGGATTGTCGAAGGCCGCAACCTCCTATGCGCTGCGCGGCCTGCGGGGTTCAGAGGCCACCCAGGCCCGGGTGCGGGCGATCGCCGACGAGCTGGGGTACTCTGCCGACCCCATCGCCCGGGCGCTCGCCAATGGGCGCAGCGGCAACGTCGCGATTGTCGGGTCCCTCCGTGACCTGTGGCGGCAGGGTCTGGCAGTGATGTTGTCCGAGGGGCTCCGGGCACAGGAGCTTTCCTCCATCATCGCCGACGTCGACGGCTCCCCCCAGCGCGAGGCGGCAGTCCTTCGCTCCCTGGCCGCCCAGCGGGTGGACGGCATCATCGCTCTGCCCGTCGACCCCTCCGCTGAGTACTGGACCCAGGTGCCGGAGCAGACGCGCATTGTCTCCATCGGGGATGCGCTGACGGCGCGCCCCGAATCGGAGAGCGTCCTGTTCGACAATGAGTACGGGGTCGGTACCGCCCTGCAGCATCTCGCCGACCTGGGCCACCGCACCGTCGGGTTGCTCGCACCCACGCTGCCCACCACCCCTGGGCGACCAGCGGAACTGCTGGCCCAGAGCCTGGGGGATTCGATGGGACTGAGCGTCACGGTGTCGTCGTCGCCGTCGTCAGTGCACGGGGCTGCGCACGCTGCATCCCAGCTGCTCGCCGGCCGCGAGCGGCCCACCGCGCTGTTCTGCCTGGGCGATTCGATTGCGTTCGGCGCCTACCGTGCCGCGCGGGACCTGGGCCTTCAGGTCCCGGCGGACCTGTCGATTCTCGGCTTCGACGACAGTGAGCTTGCCTCACTGGTCAGCCCCGAACTGACCACCTTCGGCTGGGACGAACAGGCAATCGTTGATGCGGCAGTCAGCGCCCTCACCATGCCCGAGGGTACTGGGACAGCCAGCGGCCGGGTGATGTTCCGCCCGATCTTTATTGACCGGGAATCGACAGCTCCTCCGTCGACACCCAGCGCCCCCAGCCACTAGCCAGCAGCTCGTTGAGCAAAGAAATATCCTTGCCGAATGCGCGGTCGTCGGTGCCCGCGGGCAACAGGTCCGACGCGTCATCCACCAGCGTCCCGAGCCGTCGGTCCACGTGTTCCAGCGGGTCCTGGGCCAACCTGACTCCCTGGATCACCGTGAGCAGTTCGCACGCAAGGATGTCACGCAGGCCCATGACCGCGTGATCGCACGCCTCGGCGGCCTCAGCGGAGAAGCTCTGCACATCCTCCTGTCCGAACGACGTTTCGATCGCCCCGACGCTGGATGCCCGTGCGGCAGCCACCAGTTCATGCACGACGCCGACGGTCCGCTTGTGCACGGCGACCATCCCCGCGTACAGGCCGGGCTGGCCGGAGAGCTGGCGGGGGAGCCCGGTGAACCGTTCGTCCAGCAACCGGTGCACGCGTGCCGCCGACGTCTCCGCAACGTGGATCAGGGACAGCCGCAGCCCGTCGAGTGAGGCGGACAGATCGAACCCGTCGAACCCTGCGGTGCCGATGAACCGCCCGTCCAGGTACGCCGGCGAATCGGTGACACCGTTGAGGGCGCGCCCGACGGCGGCCTCCACCCCAGCGATGGAGCGCAACAGATGGGCGACGGCCGGGCCCAGTACCCGGAAGGAGAGGGGCGACTGGAGAGTGCGAGGCGCGGAGTCTTCGCCGGCGAGCCGGCGGATCGCGCCGAGCACCGTGCCCAGCTCCGCATCGGCACGGGCCAGCGCGGGATCGAACGGGTCCCGGCTCGCTCCCACCAGGCAGACCTCGGCGGAGAGGAGGGCAATGGCCTGGGCGGCGAGCAGCCGGGCATCATTAGCGAGCAGGATGGCAAGTGCCGTGGTGACCGGTACCCCCTCGATGAGGGCAACGCCCTCCTTGATGCCAAACGAGTACGGTGCCATCCCCGCCGCTTCGAACACGCCAGCGGCGTTGACAGCACCATCGCCCGCACCGTGGACAACACCGTGGCCAGCCATGGGACGTGAGGTGGTGCCGGCAGTCTGTCCAGCGCCTGCGTCAGCCAGGAAGGCGCCGGAACCGGTGAGGGCTCCACCGAGGTGGGCGAGGGGGATAATTTCGCCAGCAGCGCCAATACGGGTGCGGGGGATGGCTGGCAGCAGGTCCATGCTGAGCAGCTCCGCCAACCTGACGCACAGTTCAGCGGAAACGCCCGCGTCACCGGTAAGGAAGGTCCGCAGCCGGACCGCGATGACCGCACGGGTCTCCGGCCGGGTCAGCCAGGGCGCGGATCCTACCGCCCGGGCGAGCATGAGGTTGTTCTGGTGCCGGGACTGCGCGATGACGTCCAGCGGCACCTCGCTGGCGGCGCCCATCCCGGTGTTCACGCCGTAGACGGGGGAGCCGTCGGAGAGCAGTTCCAGCACCTCCCGGCGTTGCGCCGAGATGGCGTCGAGGAGGCTCTTCTCCAACCGGAGCGGCCGCCCTCCGGCAATCTCGGCGATTGCGGTGGCGTCCAACTGCTGGGGGTCGGAGATGCGCAGCACGGTGAGATGGTCAACGGGGGCGTGGGTGTGATGCATGCGCCGTTACCGGTACCTGAGCATGGTTCCGGTGTCGGTCTGCTCCGCCTTGGTAAGGATCAGGTGCGCCACCGCGACATCGAGGATCGACAGTCCGCGGTGCCAGAGCAGGATCCGCTCGTCGTCGTTCTCCCGGCCCGGCTTCTGCCCGCTGACAATTTCGCCGAGCTGCGCGTACAGGGTCTCGGGGGACAGCCGTCCGGTGTCGACGTGCGGGCGGAGTGCACCGAACCGGCCCGACTGTGCCTCACGCCAGTCGTCCACCACCACCTTGTCCATCACGTCGAGGAGATCCAGTTCCACGGCGCTGACCGTGCCGTAGGGCACCACGAACGCGCCGGGCTTGACCACGCCGGTCCGCAGCAGTGGGGCTGGCTCGTTCAGGCGGGACGCCTCCACCAGGATGTCGGCGTTGTCGAACGCTTCCTCGGCGGTGTCCACCACGCGGACCGGGGTGCTGATCTCGGCGCGCAGCTGCTCGGCGAAAGCCTCACGGGATTCCGGGCGCTTGCTGGTGACCCGGATTTCATCGAAGTCGAACATGCTGTCGAGCATGGTGACGTTGGAGAAGGCTGTGCCCCGGGCTCCCACGTGGCCCAGGATCTTCGAGTCCTTGCGTGCCAGGTGCTTGGCGCCGACGGCAGTCATGGCGCCGGTGCGTACCTCGGTGACCAGGGTGGCGTCCATGACGCAGAGCGGGACGCCCGTGGTCGGGTCGTACAGGGTGGCCATGGCGAGTTCGCTGGGCAGACCCTGCAGGTAGTTGGGGACAAAGTCGCCCACCACCTTGACGCCGCTGATGCCGTTGACGCCGAGGTTCGACACATGACCGCGCAGCACGTTGAAGTGCCCTACCCCGCCATTGTTGGGCATCAGGTGCATGCGGGGTTCGAAGACCGTCTCACCGCGGCCGTGGGAGGCGACGACGTCGTCCACTGCCTTGATGATCTCGGGACGGGTGAGTTCCAGCGAGTCAATATCCGGACCGCTGAGGAATCGAAGCCAAATTTCGCGCTGACCCTGCTCTGACAAAAGAACCTCCGAAGGTGAATTGTTTCATGCACGTGTCGTAGCTGTGTATCATGCTATTCATAGTGAGCGGGATCACCAAACGATGACGTTACCGAAACCGGGGGACTGACTGTGCTGAGCGACCAATCATCAGCTGACCGCGCGCACGACTGGCTGGTGGACCTGGCGCACCGCCATCGGGTCTCGCCCACCCAGCGTCGCGTGATCCAATACATGCTTGCTTCCCTCCCGGACGTGGCCTTTGCCTCGACCATCGACGTCGCCGAGGCCGCAGGGGTCAGCCAGCCCACCGTCACCCGGCTGGCGACCGCGCTGGGTTATCCCGGCTATCCCGAGTTCCGTAGCGCCATCCGTGACGTGGTGCGCGGCAAGACCGCTCCGCTCAACGGTGCAGGCGCCGAACGGCCCACCATCCTTGAGTTTGAACAGCAGAACATCGGCGCCCTGGAACGCACTGTCGCCAGCGAGCAGATGCAGCGGGCGATCGACCTGCTCGCCGGTACCCAGCCGCTCGGCATTATCGGTCTCAGGGTCTCGGCCGCGCTCGCCGAGTACCTTGGCTACTTCGCCCGCCGGGTGCTGCCGGACGTGCACGTCCTCTCCGATGCCGCCTCCATGGACGACGCGATCCTGCAGCTGCACCGCAATGGCGCCACGGCCGTCCTGGCCTTCGTGATGCCCCGATACCCGGCGGTCACGGTCCGCGCCCTGGCGCAGGCCCGGTCGCTGGGCATGGCCACCGTGGCCATCGTCGACAGCCCACTGGTTCCCTTCGCGAACGACGTCGATGCCCTCCTGGTCGCGCCCGTCGGCACCGACCTGGTGTTCGACTCCCACGCCGCCGCCGTCGTCCTGGCTATCTCTCTGCTGGATGCGCTCGCAGCCCGGGACCCGCACCGCACCCAGGAACTGCTGGAAGCGCACGAGGAATTGGTGGAGCGCTGGGCCCACACCCAGCGATGAGCGCCACCCTGCTGCCAGCGTCGTCACACCGGCGGGTGCCGTGGAAGAACGGCGGCGGCTACACCACCGAGCTGGTGGTGCGGCCCGACGACGATGCCACCGGGAGTGCACAGGGGCCTTTCACCTGGCGGCTAAGCATCGCCACCGTGGATCGGGACGGCGGGTTCTCGGCGTTCCCCGGCGTTGACCGGTCCCTGATGGCCCTTTCGCCCGGGGGGCTGGGCCTCGTGGACGGTGGACACCCGGTTGCGCTCGGCCGGTACGGGGTGCACCGGTTCGCCGGGGAGAATGACGTTGCCGCGACCGGGGTGACCGTCCCGACGCTCGACCTGAACCTGATGACCCGGCGGGACGCCTGCACCGGAGTGCTTGAGCACCTGCGGCTCGACGCACCCGCTGGCACCCCCCGGGAGCTCGCCGCCCCGCCGGGTGGGGCTGTCGTCGTCGTGCTGCTGGCCGGAACCCTGCACGTCGATGACCAGTTGCTGAAACCCCACGACGCCGTGCTGATTGAGCGCACGGGCCAGGCTGACGACGGTGCGCTGCGGCTTTCCGGCGCCGCGGACGTGGCAGTGGCTTCGGTTTACCCGCTTCCGGGTGAGGGATTTACACGAACTGTCAGCTGATGCAAGATGGCAGGCACACACACGAGGAGGTCTGATGAACAGCGCAGAATTCGAGTCTGAGGAAGCCACCGAGGCCCAGCCCGAGCTGGTTACTGTTGAACCAGCGGTGACCGCTGTGATTCCCGGAGTGATCGCGATGGAGGAGCTCACCGGCTTTTTCGACCGGTCGTTCTCCCAGGTTCCGGCGGTGGTCGGCGCCCAGGACGTGTCAATCGCTGGTCCGGCCATGGCCTTCTATAACGGGGTTCCCTCCGAAACGGTGGATCTTGAAGTGGGTTTCGTCACCGATCGCGAGGTGGAGCAGGACGGCGAGGTGGTGGCCAGTGCACTCCCCGGCGGCCGGGTGGCCAGGCTGATGCACCACGGATCCTTTGACACCCTCGGAGCGTCATGGGAACGCCTGCAGGGGTGGATCACCGGACAGGGTCTGACCCCCAGCGACGCCCTGTGGGAGGTCTACGTGACGGAGCCGACGCCCGACATGGATCCGGCCGACCTGCGGACCGAGCTCAACTGGCTGGTTACCGAGTAGGCGTCCTCTGGTGCCGGAGCCGCTGGTCCCGGCGCCGTTAGTGGTGGAGCCGGGCCTGGTAGAGCCGGTCGTCGAGTTCCTCGAGGTCCTTCACAGCGGCGCAGAGGAGCAGCTGCCCGAACGTGGGGGTGGTCAGGACTGGCGCGGTGCCCACGGCGATGGCGATGGCATCCGACTCGTCGTCGAGCGGGTGGGGAGCGGTCCGTTCACAAAGCTCGCGGGCGTCCAGGACAGCCTGTACCAGCGGGCGGCGCAGGGCTTCCAGTCCGGACAGGCGCTGTTCGGCGCTTTCGGCGCGGCGGCGGCGTAGAGGGGAAGCGCTGGGAAATTCGGGGGCGTCAATCCTGACTGCCAGATTGCCGTCCTGCACTGCATAGGAGCGCGCCAGGCGGCGTCCGGTGTCGGATGATGGCCGTTTCGATTCCATGCTGCCCTATGCTCGGATGTCGGCAGCACCCCAGCGGGCTGCCCGTACTGCACTGCCGGCTCACGTGGTGTCTGCCGGATGGCTCAGCTATTTGGGTCAACGTCCCGAACGCCCAGCCAGTTCCTGCTTCCGACGATAGTGAGTCGTTGAACGCCCCGGCTATAGTCAGCATGCTTTCTTTATCCGACTGTAACTGATGCCTGAGCAACTGTGACGACATTGTGATCGGCTCGCCGGGACGCAATGCCCGGCGGGGGCTGGGGGTCACGGAGCGCGGCCGGTCGCCTATTGTGGTTTTATGTCGATCAATTCGGCTCCCGGCTGGGGTGCCTCACAGGTAGAACGTGTTGTCGAGACGGTATTGCCTACGCGCTACGGCGTGTTCCGAATGGTGGGGTACCGCGATTCCCGAAACAACGAGCACGTGGCGCTGGTGCGGGGTGACACCAACAACGGGGCGATCCCGCTGGTACGCGTGCACTCCGAATGCCTTACGGGGGACGCCCTCGGGTCCTACCGGTGTGACTGCGGCGAGCAACTCGCGGCCTCCCTGCAACGGATCAGCGAGGAGGGCACCGGCGTCGTCATCTACGTCCGTGGGCACGAAGGGCGGGGGATCGGCCTGCTGGAGAAGCTGCGTGCCTACGCACTGCAGGATCAGGGAGCTGACACCGTGGACGCCAACACCTCGCTGGGGTTGCCTGTCGATTCACGCGACTACGTGCAGAGCACCGAGATCCTGCGCGACCTCGGAATTACCCGCATCCGGTTGCTCTCCTCCAACCCCGCAAAACAGGAAGCCCTGGAAAGCGGCGGTATCACCGTCGCTGGACGCAGCGGACTGAACATTGCCCAGCGGCCCGAGAACGCCGGCTACATCGCCACGAAGCGGGCCAGGATGAGGCACGACGGCGAACCGGTCCAGGACGTCTGGCGCCAGCTCACCGAGGGCACTGTCCCCCAAGGGTCGGTACACGGTCTCGCCGCCGAGCTCATCACCCGCTACGGACCCCTGGTACAGGCCATCCGCCCCGACGGCCGCCTGGTCATTGGCCAGCTCGGCCAGAGTCTCGACGGCTTCATCGCGTCGCGTACTGGCGATGCACGGTTTGTCACGGGCAGCGAGGACCGTGAACACCTGCACCGGTTGCGCGCGCTGGTGGACGCGGTGGTGATTGGTGCGTCGACCGTGACTGCGGACGATTGCCAGCTCACGGTACGGGCCGTCGAGGGACCCAACCCGCTCCGGGTGGTGCTGGATCCGCACGCCCGGATCCCCGCTTCGTCACTGCTCCTGACCGATGGCGCCGCTCCCACCCTCTGGCTGGTGGGGACCGACGCTGCGGTTCCGACCGATCTGGCCGACCACGTCAGCGTCCGACGGCTCGCCGCCGACGACTTCGCGCCGCACCGCCTGCTGGACCTGTTGGCTGACCTGGGCCACCCCCGGGTGCTCGTGGAGGGCGGCGGGCACACGGTGTCACGCTTCCTCGAGGCAGGTGCGCTGGACCGGCTGTACCTGACGTGCGCGCCGATCCTGGTGGGCGACGGCGTTCCGGGGATCAGGTTCGCGGGCAGCGATGCGCTGTCAGGTGCCCTCTCGGCGCCCGTGCGGCGCTTCGAGTTCGGTAGGGACGTCTGCACCGAGTTCGACTTTTCGGCGGCCCTCTCCGTACCGGTTCCCTAGCAGGCCGCTTACGAAGAGGGCGAGCAGGAGCAGAGCGCCGGGCAGGACCGAGACCAGGGCCAGCAACCCATAGCCCACCGACACCTCGATACCCAGCGACCCCTGGTATCCGAACATCATGAACGCGACGGCGGTGACGCCCTCGCGAGGCCCCCACCCGCCCAGGCTCAGGGGGATCGACATACCTGCCAGGCAGATGGCGGTCAGGCCGACGACGTCGACCGGGTCCAGCTCGGGTGCCGTCAGAGCCGCAGAGACCGCAAACAGTGCCGCATAGGAGGACCACCCCAGGACCGACAGCCCCCACACGGCCGCCACCGTCCGGTTGGGGAGCCGCCGCAGCGAGGGACGGGCGGCCAGCAGGACCAGCATGGCGCCGGCGGCGACCGCTGCGGAGGCCCGCCAGTCCACTGCCAGGAGGGCTGCCGCTGCCGCGAGGAGCACGATCACCGTCCCGGCCAGCCGCTCGCCCAGCACCGAGCCGATACTGCTGAGCCAGCTCGATCGGTAGGCCGAGCGCTGCCGGGCGGTGCGGATGGCGTCGCCCGCCAGACCACCCGGGAGCACTGCATTCAGGAAGGACGCTTCGTAGCACTGGGCCAGGGCACCGCCCGGGGGAAGGTGCATCTGGAACCCTGCGGAAACCAGCCGCCAGCGCTGGGCCTGTGCGGCAGTACCGAGGAGCCCGAGCAGGAGGGCTGCGGCGATCGAAGGGAAGGTCAGTGCCTCCAGGCCGGCAGCGAACGGTCCGGTGCCGAATACCCGGACCAGCAGGTAGATCAGAGCGGCTGCGCACGCAGCCTGAAGGAGCCCCAGCCAGCGGCGGCGGGCCTGTGCGGTGAGGGTCACCGTCGTGGCGGGAGGGCGAGCAGGTCGCGGTGACCAATCGTCACCCGGAGGGACCCGGCTGCCGCCTGCTCTGATCGCCGGGCCAGCCAGCGGTCGACCTCCCCGGCGAGGGTGGGGTCTACCTCCAGGACGGCGTCCGCCCGGTCGCTGAGGAACCGGTGGATCAGCTGGGCATGGTTTCCGGTGAGTTCCCACGGCGTGTCGACGGTGGTGACCGTGAAGTTGGCGTCCGCCAGATACCCCGCCGTCAGGTCCACGGCCTGGGCGCCCGCCCGGTCGCCACGGTTCTGGTGCCGGTTGAAGGCGTCGTTGAGGCGTTCGTCCAGGGGGTCCGCCGGTTCGATGTCCATCACGCCGGTGACGCTGAGGCTGAACAGGGCAGCGGTCCCCGTCGCGGCAAGGGTGGCGCAGAGCTCGCGGAGCTGGTCGGGGGTGAGGAGATCAAGAAGGGCTGAGCAGGTGACGAATCGGTGCCGGTCCGGGGCAGGACCGTCAACTGCAGAATCAGCGGTGCCAGCGTCGGCGTCGAGGATCTGCCCAAGGTCTTCGATCCCGGCCACCACTGCTTCAGTGCCGGCGACGCCGTCGACCGGTGGAGCACTCAAGGTGTGGTCCAGCAGATCAGCGTCATGGTCAATAAGGGTCCACCGCTGGGACAGGGCCAGTTGTGGGGCCAGCCACGCCTGGTTGGCTCCCGTCCCGGCGCCGAGGTCGAAGATCCGCACCGGACCGGTGTGGTCGGTACCTCGGATCTCGGCGAGGAAGTTCTGTAGGTCAGCGAGGAGGGGCTGGCTTGCCTGCCGGGCGGCTTCGTCGGCGGGCCGGCGGAGGGAGAGCCAGTCGCTGCTGATGGGTCGGGGTGCATCCGGGTCAGCGTCGGTCACAGGTCGATGATCTTCAGCAGCGTGGTCGCGGTAGTGGCCCATGTCGGCAGTGTATCGCGGCGGCGCAGCGCGGCGGTCCGCCACGACTGGCGGAGGGCCGCGTCGGTGAGCCAGGTCCGCAGCAGTTCGCTGAGCCGGTCCGGGTCGGAGGGATCGAGGACGGCGCCGGGGAGGTTATCGTCGTCGTTCGCTGCGGTGCCGCCGGTCAACGCTTCGACCGCGCCGGTGCCACGGCCCACCACGCCGGGGATGCCCCGGGCCAGTCCCTCGGTTACCACCATCCCAAACGTCTCAGCCACCGACGGCAGGAGCAGCAGATCGGTGCGTGCCCAGTCGGCGTCGAGCGCTGGACCCTGGAGCACACCGGGGAAGGAGACCCGTCCCGGCGGGAGTTTCCCTGCCAGCTCCCTCAGGCCGGTCGCGTGGGCGCCGTCGAGCGGACCACCCACCAGTGAGGCGGTCCAGGGCAGGTCGACCAGGTCGCCGAGAGCGGCAAGCACCACCGAATGGTTCTTCCGGGGCGTCAGCGACCCGAGCATCAACAGGTGCGGACTGCCCTCCTGACTACTCCCCGCGGCGATCTCCGCCGGTTCGGTGCCGGGAGGCACGGCGTACACGCGGTTCAGCCGGTAGCGGCGCTGCAGGTCCTCGCGGGCCCAGTTGCTGGTGCAGATCACCCCGGTGGCGTGCCGCAACGCGGCCTCCTCCGACGCCGCTAAGGCCGTCTGCTCCGCTTCGCTGAGGCCAGTCTCGGCGGGAAGCGGCAGGTGCAGCAATACCCAGACGATGACGCCGGCGTCGACCGCTGCCCGAACTGCCTCCGGGGCGGCTGAGGCCATGAGCCCATCGACCAGCACCACCGAGCCGGCCGGGACATCCCTGAGCGCAGCGGCGAGCACCCGGTGGTGGTGCGCAGAGGCGTTTGGCCAGTCCCCACGCACCAGGATCATCGTCACGCGGTGCCCTGCGTCGCCCAGCGCCGCAGCCAGCCGGTCGTTGTAGATGGTGCCGCCGCTGGGTCCGGGTGCGCCGGGATCCACCAGGGTCAGGTCCATCGAGCTAGCCCGGTACGTCAGCCGGATCGAACTCCACCGAGTAACCGGCCCAGGCATCCGGGTGCTCACGGAGCACCACGTCGAGTCCGGCAAACACCGAGGTGTCGAAGCGGTCCTGCAAGCGGTCGGCAATGTACCGGGCCACCGCCTCGGTGGTGGAGAGGACGCCCGCGAAGTCGGGATGCTCGTCGAGGTTCCGGTACCGCAACCCGTCGAGCACCTCGCCGAGCATGGCTGTGGCCTCGCCAATGTCGATCACCACTGCGTGTTCGGTCAGTTCACGACGCCGCCAGGTCACCTCCACCACCAGCGTGGCGCCGTGCAGGCCCTGGGCCGGGCCGAAGAACGGGTCGGGAAGGCTGTGGGCGATCATCACATGGTCGCGGACGGTCAGGCGGTACATGGGTCTCCTGTGGTTGTTGGATACGGCGGTGCTTGTGGGGCGTGACGATAAGGGCCCGGCGCCGGGATTACGGGGTGTGGTC
Organism: Arthrobacter sp. 260; assembly: GCF_013116745.1. Classification (GTDB taxonomy): domain Bacteria; phylum Actinomycetota; class Actinomycetes; order Actinomycetales; family Micrococcaceae; genus Arthrobacter_D. The sequence goes on along the minus strand of NZ_JABFOE010000008.1, from coordinate 152,054 downwards.
GGAGCCCGGGTAGGCGATCACATGGCAGAGGGCGGAGAGGGTGCCGCTGGACAGGTCGCGCATCACGTTCGGCAGGTCTTCGAAGGGTGAGGACCCGCTGAGCAGGGCATCGAACGCCGGATCCTTCAGCGCGTCGAGGGCGGTGGCGAGGCGGTCCTGGTGGGTGCGGCGTGCCCGGCGCGGAGCGGCGATGGTGCCCACCTGGCTTGCCCTGATGGTGAGCCGGCGGGCATGGAAGTCTGCCCCCAGCGGCACCTCGGGCGAGTTGGTGCCGTACCAGGACAGCTCGATCACCTCGCCCTCATCGCCGAGCAGGCCCAGGCCCAGCGACAGGCCGGCGGCTGTGGAGGAGCAGTGGTAGACCAGGTCGCAGTCGCCCGCCGCGTCGTCCGGGTGCACCCAGTCCACGCCCAGCTGCTCGGCGAGCGCGGCACGGGCGGGATCCGGATCCACTAGTTGGAGGCGCGCCAGGGGGAAGCGGCGGAGCAGTGTTGCGATGGCGGCTCCGATCATGCCACCGCCGACGACGGCGATCCGGTCACCGATGCATGGCCGGGAATCCCACAGGGCGTTCACTGCCGTTTCGACGGCGCCGGCCAGGACGGCGCGTTCGCTGGGGACGTCGTCGGGAATCAGGGTCAGTGCCTCCGTCGGAACCACGTAGCGGTCCTGATGGGGGTAGAGGCAGAAGACCCGCTTGCCCACCAGGGAGGCGGGGCCGTCCTCGACCAGCCCCACGGAGAGGTACCCGTATTTCACCGGCCCACCGAAAGATCCCTCCTGGAAGGGTGCCTCCATCAGGGTGGCGATCTCGGGAGGAATACGGCCGTCGTGGACCAGTGTCTCGGTTCCCCTGCTGATGCCCGAGTACAGGGTGCGGACCTGTGCCTGGCCGGGCTCCAGCGGTGGCAGGGGAGCGGTGCGGAGTTCGCCGTGCCCGGGGCTGGTGGTCCAGTACGACTGGCTGTGGGAAGACATAACTCGATTATGCCCTGCAGCGCCTCCAAGGCTGCGGGGGACGCCACCAGCCTTCTAAGCCGATGTAATCAGTAGACTGGCTACATGATTACTGTCAAGGGAACCATCAGCACGCCGCTTTCACCCTCGAAGGCCTTCGCGTACCTCTCCGAGTTCGAGCACACCAGCGAATGGGATCCGGGCACACCAGTTGTCGAGAAGCGTTCGATCGGCCCGGTCGCCGTCGGTCACAAATACCACGCAGAGGCGGAATTCCGCGGGAAGCGTCAGCCGATCGAATACGAAGTGACCGAGCTGCGGCAGGGTCACATCAAGCTGCGGGGGGCCAACAAGACTCTCGTTTCATTTGATTCGATCGACGTCGTCCCGTCGGCGACGGGCAGTGACGTCACCTACACGGCCGAGTTCTCACTCAACGGGTTCCGGCGGATTGTCCAGCCGTTCCTCAAGCCGGCGTTCAACTCGCTGCGTGACCCTGCACTGAATGGTCTCCGGGACAAACTGAACTCACTCGTCTAGACCGGGAAGGGACGCCGGTGGCGCGGGTCAGCAAGCGGGCACTGTTCGATGCGTCGGGCGCGGTGCTGGGGTCGGTGGGGATCGGCATCACCCTGCTGGCGTTGAACGATTCCCACAACGTCACCAACCTGGCTGCCGTCGTGGCCGGGCTCACCCTGGTGACCGTCGCGGCGTTGAGCGTGGTGCGTCGGCGGCCGTCCTACTCGGGACCAGCCGACCGGGTCACCCTGCTGCGGGCCGTGCTGGCCGGAGGCTGCGCCACCATTGTGGTCCTGTCTCTCTGGGGAGACGTGCCCACCCGGTCGTGGTGGCTGGTCCTGCTGGCTGCCCCGGCGGTGCTGCTGGACGCGGTCGACGGCGCCGTGGCGCGGCGGACGGGCACCGCGTCCACCGCGGGTGCCCGCCTCGACATGGAAACTGACGCCATTCTCCTGTTGGTGCTCTCCATACCGGTGGCCCTGACGGTCGGCTGGTGGACGCTGCTGATCGGGCTGATGCGCTACCTGTACGTGGCGGCATCGTGGTTCCGTCCGGCGCTGCGGGGAGACCTGGAGTTCAGCCAGTTCCGGCGGGTGGTCGCCGCCACCCAGGGGGTGGTGCTGGTGGTGATCCTGGTCCCCGCGACACCGGTAGCGCTCGCCGTCCCCGTGGCCGCTGCTGCCCTGATGTTGCTGGTGGCCTCGTTTGGCCGGGATGTGGTGCGGCTGGAGCGATCCACCCGCACCCCCAGTTCCTAGCCGGCTACTTCATTCCCGGGGCAGATTCGAGCCGGGCTACCCGGTGGGCATGGTCAGCTCGCCCACGTACTGCCTGAGCGTCGTCGTCGGGCGCCCGATCAGGCGGGAGAGTGTTCCGTCGCTCTCCGCGAGGAGGCCGGCAGCGATGTTGGCGTCGAGTGCGGCGACAAAACCGGCGGTCCCGTCGTCCAGGCCGAAGCCCTTCAACGCGGCGCGGTGCTCGTCGGTGGTGAGGTGGTTGACAGTCACATGGTTCCCGGAGATCGCCGAGATGGTGGCAGCCAGCTCCTCGAAGTCCCACGGCTCGTCGCCGCCCAGTTCCAGGATCTCGCCGTCGTGCGCGTCCGAGAGGAGGACGACGGCGGCGGCTTCGGCATAGTCGGCGCGGGTGGCGCTGGCGACCTTGCCGTTGCCAGCGCTGGTCATGATGGTCCCGGTGGAAACCGCCTGACGGATCGTGTCGGCGTAGTTCTCGGTGTACCAGTTGTTGCGCAGCACCGTGTAAGTCAGGCCGGATTGTTCGAGGAGCTCCTCTGTCGCCTTGTGGTCGGGTGCGAGGACGAGGGCAGAGGTCGAGGCCTTCGGTGCGCTGGTGTAGACAAGGGACGCGCCAGCCCGTCCGGCCGCCTCGATCACTGCCTGGTGCTGGGCGACGCGCTGGCCCACCTCGGTTCCGGAGATGAGGAGCACCTTCTCCGCCCCGGCGAACGCGGCATCCAGCGACGCGGGATCCGCATAGTCGAGGCGTGCCGTCCCGACTCCCTGTGATGCCAGCGCGCTGAGTGCGGCCTCGTTGCGTCCGCCGCCACGATCGTTGACGGGTCAACGTCGCGGGCCAGCAGATACTCGACGACCTTGCGGCCCAGGTGGCCTGTGGCTCCGGTGATGACGATTGACATGTGGTTCCTCCCGTTGGGCACTGAAAGTAGTGCGTCTACTGGAGGTAACCCGGCAGTGCCCGTTTCACTTCCCGACGGCGTGGATCCGCCAGTTCACCGAGTGGCTGATCCCGGGCTTGAGGACCAAGAGGTCAGTCCCGGAGTTGAAGGCATCCGGCGGGCAGGTCATGGGCTCGACGGCGAGGCTTCCGCGGCTTTCCGGCGGATTACCCGGCAGATCGCCGGTGTGGACCTGGACCCACGGGCAGTCCCGGCCAAAAGACACGGCCGCGCCGTTGCCATCGGGGCCGGTGACGCTGACCGTCGCGACGTCGTCGGCGTAGCCGACGTCCGTGAACGCGTGGTCGAGGAATGCCGCCCCGATTCGGGTGGGCGAGCGGAAGTCGAAATCCCCGGTGACAGCGGCCAGCGTGGTGGGAATCAGCCGGTCCTCGGTCACTTCGAGCACCGTGTCCGCCGGCAGGGTAAGGATCCACTCATCCACCGGGCCGTTCCCGGCCACCAGGTAGGGGTGGGGTCCCACGCCGTAAGGTGCGGCGTCGGGTCCGGTGTTGACGGTGGTCACGGTGGTGGTGAGGCCGTCGTCGTCGAGCGAGTACCGCACCTCAACGGCGAGCCGGAACGGGTAGCCCTTCTGCGGGACGACTGTCGCCCGAAGCGTAACCGATGCGTCGCTGTGCTCCACCGTCTCCCACTCGTCCCAGGCGAGCAGCCCGTGCAGGGCATGACCCCGCTCGGGTTCGGTCAGGCTGAGCTGGTGGGTAATCCCCTCGAAGTCATAGGTGCCATCCACTACCCGGTTGGGCCACGGCACCAGGAGTGCGCCCCGGTACTGGGGGCGGATCTCGTCGGCGTCGTAGTGCCGGGTGAGGTGGCGTTCGGCATACCGGAGTTCACGCAACGAGGCTCCAACGCTGGCGACGACGGCACTGTAGTCGCCGTGACGCAGGAGGTGCTGGCGTCCGGACAGGGGAGTGGTGTGGTCCATCATGGCCCTTCGCTGGGGAGTTCGAGTTCGTCATTGAGGCTCAGGCATTCGGAATCCTGCGCAATCACCGATACCGCGGTGCCCAGGTCCACCAGGATGGTGCTTGACGCTACCTCGTTCGGGTCAAACAGGATTTCCACCGCCGGGTCGCGTCCGTAGGTGGTGGCGCGCCAGACCTCCGCCTCTTCCTGGATGATCCAGTCGACGCCGTTCACCGAGGCGCAGGCGTCGGTGGTGGGGCCAGGAACGGCGACGCCGCAGCGCAGCACCACCTGCGACGGGTCACCCCAGGCGGCAGTCGCCTGACTGTCGGTATCCCGTAGCTCATTCTCGGCGACGACGTCGGGTAGGGACACCATCACCGAGGCGCATTCGGGGTTCGCGGCATCCGGGGCAGCCTCCACCCCAACGATCGGCGAGCAGGCGGTCAGGCCCAGAACGACGACGGCAAGCGGGGGGAGGAGTCGGGAGGCACGCATGGTGCCAGCTTAGTAGCCGCGGACGGGGTGAGGAGCGACCGGCGCCGGTTCCCAGCTTCCTCCCACGGTTGAAGGTTAGTATGGGGAGCTGTCTTATGTCAGGGAGAATCCGTCGTGTCAAATTATCTCGAAGAGCCCGTCCAGCCGACGGCCCGAAAGAAGCGCCCGGTGCGCATTGTCCTCTTCTCGGCCCTTGCGTTGGTGCTGGTCGCCTGCCTCGTTGCTGGTGGCTACCTGTTTAATCTGGCCAGCACCTACAACTCGCAGACGCAGACCATCGAGGAGGTGTTTCCAGAAGGCACCGACCGTCCCACCCGGGCTGCTGAGGCCGAGGGGGCACTGAATATCCTCCTGCTGGGTAGCGACGAGAACGGCGGGAGCGGCGAGACCGAGAACCTGCCGGGGGTACCCAACGAGGGACGCTCCGACACCATGATGCTGATGCACATTCCCGCTGACCGGGAGGGCGTGTACGTCATGTCGATCATGCGGGACACCTGGACCGACATTCCCGGATATGGCGAGCACAAGATCAATGCCGCCACCGCGTTTGGCGGGGTGCCGCTTCTAGTGGAGACGGTCGAAGGGCTGTTTGATGCGCCGATCGACCACGTCGCCATCATCGACTTCGAAGGCTTCACCGGCCTCACGGACGCGTTGGGGGGAGTGGAAGTGAATAACGAGATCGCGTTCCAGTCACGCGGAGCCGACGGCGAGTTCTTCGCCGAGGGACCCATCACCCTGCAAGGGGAATCCGCGTTGAAGTTTGTCCGTGAACGGTATGCCTTCACCGACGGCGACTACCAGCGGGTAAAAAACCAGCAGCTCTTCATCCAGGCGATCATGGGCAAGTTCCTCACCGCTGACACTCTGTCTAATCCGTTGAAGATCAACGAAATCGTCGGTCAGGTGTCTCCCTACCTCAGCGTCGACGAGGGTCTCGACGCCTCGGCCGCGGGCAGCCTGGCGCTGTCACTGCGGAATGTCCGCAGCAATGATGTGGAGTTCTTCACCCTGCCAAACCTCGGTATCGGGACGTCAGCGGATGGACAATCCATCATTGTGAAGGATGACGCCGCCATCGCCGAGATCGCCGCGGCACTCGACACCGACACCCTCGGCGATTACGTCGAAACCGCCTCCCGGTAGAATTGCCGGCTCTTCGGAGTCAGCCCCGTAGAATTAGGACCCATGGAATTATTGATGCGCCGCTCTCTCGCCGGCCTGACCGTCGCTGCACTCTGCGTTGGCCTCGGTGCGGGCGTGGCCTCGGCCACCGAAACCCCAACGCCTGGCCCAACCACGAGTCCGGCGCCGTCTCCTACGCCGGAGCCTCAACCGGATCCGGTTCCGGCCCCGCAGCCGGCACCGGCCCCAGCTCCCGCGCCCGCACCAGCCCCCGCGCCTGAACCGGAACCTGCACCGGCCCAGCAGGGGCCAGCCATTGACCCGGCGACCGGATTCGAGGTCGACCCGGTCACTGGGTACCCCATCCACCCGCCCACGGGATTCCTGATCGAACCCGGCACCGGCAACCTGATTGACCGGGCGACCTTTTTCTACACCGACTTCCGGTGGATCGCCGTCACGGGTGGAGTAGTCAACCTGACAGACACCTTCGAGGCCGAGGAGACACCGGAGCCGGAGGAGACCGAGACCCCGGAGCCGGAAGCAACCGAGTCTGCGGAGCCCGAAGAGACCGAAACCCCCGAGCCCACCGTGACCGAAACCCGCGCAGCCACCCCTACCCCTTCGGCCACGCCGGAGCCTACGCAAACCGCGACGGATGTCAGCGAGGCGAGCTCAACCGAGGAAGCCTCGGCCGGCTCAAGCCCGCTGACGCGGGTGCTCGTCATCCTGGGTCTGGTCGGCCTGGGAGTGCTTTACTATGCGAAGCTCCGGGGCGGCAATACGCCGAGGCCCAAGCCCGAGAAATAGGCTGTGCTGTTAGACGGATAGTTCCTGGGGTTCCGCGCTGCGAATGACCTAGTCAGCGCTAAAACGACCGTTCAGCTACCTTCGGTCTACACTTGAACCTGATCCTCTCGACACGAAGCAACTAAGACACTTTGGGGGTGTGCGTTGCGCATTTTATTATTGACGCATTCTTATGCCCCGGAGCATAGCCCTCCGCAGCGACGTTGGACGCAATTTATCCGGTCGTTCCGCGCTGCTGGCTGGGATGTTGATGTCGTCGCTCCGATCGCCCACGCTCCCTTCGGCAAGCGGACCCTGCCGCGCAGTCAGGCAGGTCGGCCGTTCCTGTGCTCGCCTGGGGAATACGGTGAACAGATTCGGCGGGTGCCCTTTCTCTGGCATCGGAATACCCGACTGGGCCGACTGAGCAATCATCTTTTCTCGGCGGCCTGCAGCGTCCCCGCTGCCTTCCTGTCGAAACGCCCCGACGTCGTCATTGTCACAGTCCCCAGCCTGCCCATCCTGGGTGCGGGATTTGTTGTCTCGCGGCTCATGCGACGGCCGCTCGTCGTTGACATGCGCGATGCGTGGCCGGATCTCGCCCGGGACGCAAAACTGGTGAAGAGCAGTGCTAAGGGCGTCGTCGAGCGGATCATCATGGCCATCCAGGACCGCGCCGAGCTGGTGGTGACTGTGACCCATGGGTTCGCGCGGACACTGCGCCAACGGGGCCTGAAAAACGTCGCAACGGTCACCAATGGAGTGGACCTGCGCGGGCTGGACCAGCTGGCGCCGCCACCGCTCGAAGCGGACCGGCTCGAGGTGCTGTATCTCGGCAATCATGGTGAAAGCCAACGGCTGGATGTGGCAATCCGGGCAGCGGCACTCGTAGGCGGGCGGATGCGCCTCACCATGGTCGGTAACGGGGTTCAACGGCTCGAGCTGGTACAGCTCGCTCACGAGCTCCAGGCGCCGGTGGAATTCCACCCCTCCGTCTACGGCCCAGCCGTGAGAGGGTTTTACGACCGCACGGATAGCTGCATTGTTTCGCTCCGCGACGACTGGAAGTCCTTCGAGACCACCATTCCCTCCAAGACCTACGAAGTGCTGTCCCTGGGACGGCATGTCACCGGAATCGTGCTGGGCGAGGCGCAGAAGATTCTTCAGGACGCAGAATCTGGCCATGTTGTCGCTTCATCGCCGGAAGACGTTGCGGAGCTCTGGAGGAAGCTCGCCGCAGATCGTTCGCTGCTGCAGGTCAACGGTGCAGGACGCACCTGGGTGAAGAACAACGCCGACGTCGAGGCGCTGGCGCAAAGCTATATCGACCTGCTGGCCGAAGTAGCTGGGGGTCCGCACCGGTGACAGATGGGGCAGTGCTGCGCAATGCGCGGTTGTTGGGCACCACCGCCTTACGTCATCTGCGCGACGACCCGCTTCTGCTGGTGCTGCAAGTGTCGCGCAGGTTGCCCAGCGGCGCGGTGTACCGGGCGGCCGGAGCGGCTGCCTTTCTCAGCCGGACTCCACTGACCCAAGCGGTCGCCGCGTACCTTCGCGGGGACAGTAGCCGCACCCGCGAAGTATTGCGGTCGGCATTGGGCGCCGACGTGCGAGCCTCGACTGCCCTTCGATTGGCGGAGGTGGCTTTGGCCGCAGGGTATCCAACGATGGCGGATGAGTTCATCGTTCGGGCCCAGACATCCGGCGCGCCGGATGCCAGTCGGACTATTGCGCGACGGCGCTGGTACGACGGCGACATGAGCGGCGCCGTGGAGGTACTCAGAGCGGCCGGTCGGAACCGAACGGCGGAGAGGCTTGAGTCGGAACGTCGGGTCTTCGCTGGCTGGACACCCACGGTGCCGCCCGTCAAGGGGTATGTGCCCCGGCAGCATACAGTGCTGCACGTCCTGACCAACTCGCTGCCCCATACCGGGAGCGGCTATGCGCAGCGCTCCCATTCGATCCTCAAAGCCCAGCATGACGCGGGATGGACGGTTCATGCGGCAACCCGCGTGGGCTACCCGGTGCAGGTGGGTAAACTTTTCGCTGCTGACATTGATGTGCTGGATGGGGTTTCCTACCATCGGTTGCTGCCTTCGACCCTCGCCGAAGGGTTTGATGGCAGGCTGCAGCAGCAAGCTGAGGAACTCCTGGCCCTGGCACTCCAGGTCCGGCCCACTGTCCTGCATACCACCACCCATTTTGTGAATGGTCTGGTGGTGCGCGAAGTTGCGCGGGCCCTGGGCATCCCTTGGGTGTATGAGGTTCGTGGCCAATTGGCTGACACCTGGGCCTCAAGTCGTAGTGATGCGGCAAAGAAGAGCGAACGCTATAGGCTCTTCACTGAAAGTGAAGCTCAGGTTATGCAGAGTGCCAACCTGGTGGTGACGTTGGGTGAGGCTATGAAGCAGGACATGGTGAGCAAGGGAGTAGACCCGCGTAAGGTCCTGTTGTGCCCGAACGCCGTGGGGGATGAGTACCTCGACAAGCCGATGGACTCAGGCAGTGCGCGTCAGTCGCTCGGTCTCCCCAGCGACGGCGTGTACATCGGAACGGTCAGCAGCATTGTCGATTATGAGGGCCTCGATGATCTGTTGCGGGCGTTCGCAGTGCTAGTGCCTGACCACCCTGGTTTGCGCTGTCTGATCGTGGGGGATGGCGTGGCACTGCCATCGTTGAAGACTTTGGCTGGGCAACTCGGTGTAAGCGCACTTGTGACGTTTACCGGCCGGGTTCCGCGCGAGAGAGCCCGGCTTCATCATCAAGCAATCGACATCTTTGTGGTGCCGCGGAAGGACCTGGAAGTGACCCGAGCGGTAACGCCGTTGAAGCCAGTCGAGGCGATGGCGTCTGCCCGGGTTGTGGTGGCGAGCGATCTCCCCGCTCTCCGTGAGATCGTCTCGGCTGATACAGGGGTGCTGGTCTCCGCCGGTGATGTCGCGTCTTTGACGTCGGGGATTCGTGGACTCCTTGACGACGGCGGTGCCTTGAGCAGTGAAGCAATAGAACTCGGAGTGTTCGGTCGTCGAGACGTCCTTACCAACCGGACATGGACCGGAACTTCATTCAGTTTGCTTCACTCGTACTCAGGGCTGGAGCGCGCTGCCTAATGGCTGTTCCTGATGAAAAAGATGGTGCCGTACCAACCTCGGTAGACTTGCGAACCCTAATAAAAGTTGGGGTCAGGCCGCACTTCCTCGACTACCTAGTTGCCCTGTGGGACTACCGCCATTTCGTCTTCTTTGACGCGAAAGCGAGTGTTCAATCAGGAAATAGTCGTGACCGTCTGGGTAGTATCTGGCTCATTCTCAATCCGGTACTGAACGGATTGACCTTTTACCTTATTTTTGGTGTCTTGCTGCAAGTAGACCGCGGTATCGAAAACTTCATTGGATTCCTGATCATCGGGGTCTTCCTCTTCCAGATGAGCAGCCGATCAATTTCGAACGGCGCGCGAGCAATTCAGTCTAATTTGAAGGTAGTGCAGGCCTTCAACTTTCCCAGGGCAACTCTATTGCTTTCAGTCAATATTCGTGAGCTGCTGGCAAGTGTCCCGGTGATCATCACCATGCTGGTCCTGATCTTGTTACTTGAGCCAGCTGAGGAAATCACCTGGCTATGGTTCCTCGTCGTTCCCGCGCTTCTCCTCCAGACCGTGTTTAACCTTGGAATTGGTTTGATTCTGGCTCGCGTAGTTTCGAGGGTGAATGACGTCGCCAACGTCATCAGCTTTGTTATGCGGATCTTGATGTATGCCTCCTGTGTAATGTTCCCGATATCCCTGTTCGATCCATATCCGACAGTTCAGGAAGCGATTGAAGTTAATCCTCTGTACCAGGTGCTCACCATCGTGAGGGAGTCAGTTCTATATAGCGAAGTGCCGTCCTGGGAGTCTTGGGCGATCTTAGGGGCGTGGGCGCTCGGAGCGTTGGCGGTCGGCATGGTCTTCTTTTGGCTCGCGGAGGAGACTTACGGCCGTGACGAATAAAATAGAGTTCCTCTCCGAACCGCCAGCCGTCGTAGTGAATAACGTCAGCATGGCCTACCGTGTGCCAACTTCGGACAACGCTGCGAGCACAGGGCTTCTGCGATCGATCCGGCGAGCTATTGGCAACCGGCCGATGGTAGACGTCCACGCCTTGCAGAACATCTCGCTCGTCGTTGGACGTGGTGAATCAGTCGGGATAATTGGCCGCAACGGATCCGGCAAGAGCACGTTAATGAAACTTATTAACGGGAGGGTTCCGCCCACTTCCGGAGCCATCTACGCGTCGTCCCGCCCAACTTTACTCGGGGTGAGTGCAGCACTGGTTCCGGACATTTCCGGTGAGCAGAACATAATCCTGGGATGTCTCGCCATGGGAATGTCGAAGAAGGATATCTCAACCAAGTACCAGGGCATAGTCGAACTATCTGGCCTCGAGAATTCAATTCATCTACCCATGCGGACCTATTCGTCGGGGATGGCCTCGAGGCTCCAGTTCGCAATCGCGACAGCTGTGGACCCCGAGATTCTGTTGATCGATGAGGCGTTGAACACCGGGGATGATCAGTTCAAGGGCAGGACCAAGCAAAGGATGGACGAACTACTCGGCAAAGCGGGTTGCGTTTTTCTTGTCAGTCACAGTGTTGGAACCATCAAGGAAATGTGTACCCGGGTGGTTTGGCTCGATGAGGGTGAGCTAGTGATGGACGGGCCGGCCGATGATGTCATCAAGTGGTACACCACATTCATCAAGCATTTGACCTCTCGAGACCGGGTAGCGGCTATGAAGACCAAAAGACGAGTGATGAACGATCTAGTGGTCCCGCATCTTATGGCCCGTGAAACCGGGCGAAGGAGCACCGAGTGATCGCCTTGGACGCCCGCCGGATAAGAACGGCGGCGTGGCATTTTCGTCATGGGGGATTCGCGGCCCTCAGAACCTGGCATAGAAGAAACCAAGCGGAACAAGGCGTTTTCACGGTAGATAGTGCCCGTGGGGCTGAAGGCGCTTGGACCGGACGTCGTAAATCCAGGCGGCTAGGCTTTGCGGAAGCGCAGTTGATGGGATCGGCGGTGCCGAGACGGTCATTACGCGCAGCGGTGATACTTGATGAATTCTCGGCGTTGGCATTCGGCTACGAATGGGAATCAATCCACCTGACACCGAACAACTGGCGTGCCGTAGTTGCCGGTCAAAGTGTTGACCTGCTCTTTGTTGAGTCAGCCTGGAACGGGAACGGGGGTGCCTGGCAATACAACCTGACCGGTCCTTCAGGGCCCTCGGAGGCGTTCCGGGAACTGCTTCAGGCGTGCAGCGACAAAGGTATCCCCACCGTGTTCTGGAATAAAGAAGATCCTCCGCATTATGACGACTTCCTACCAGCGGCAAAGCTGTTCGATCATGTATTCACGAGTGATTCGAACATGGTGGAGCGGTACAGAGCGGACCTGGGACATGATCGAGTCGAATCATTGTCCTTCGCGGCACAGCCCGCCATTCACAATCCCGTACGACCAAGACATGGATGGCACCAAAGAGACATTGCCTTTGCGGGGATGTATTTCCGGCACAAGTTTCCTGAACGTCGTGCTCAGATGGACCTGCTGCTCGGAGCGGCGGTGGAAGCGTCCGCGTCAATGAAGACGGGTTTAGAGATATTCTCGCGCAAGTTAGGTGATCGAGAGGACTATCAGTTCCCTTCGCGCCTTGCGCCCTATGTTGTAGGATCGCTGTCTTATCCTCAGATGTTGACCGCGTACAAGGCATACAAAGTCTTCCTGAACGTGAATTCCGTGACTGAATCCCCGAGCATGTGTGCACGTCGGGTCTTTGAAATTACAGCTTCTGGAACTCCGGTGGTTTCGACGAGAAGTGCAGCCATCGAGCGATATTTTGCTCCCTCTGAAGTTCCAATTATCGACACTCCTGAGGATGCAGTCAGTCTGCTCTCTGCCCTCGTTCGACAGCCCTCGATGGGCGAGCGGCAAGTACACCTCGCACAACGTGTGATCTGGCGTGAGCACACCTACGCTCAACGAGTGGAACAAATTCTTCGTGCCGCAGTTCCAGCATTGTCCCGGCCGATGGTTCTGCCGACCGTGAGCGTGATGGTTTCGACTTATCGCCCTCATCAGCTGGAGCATGTGTTTCGAACAGTGGGTGCTCAGCTCGACGTGAACCCAGAGTTGGTATTGCTTACTCATGGATTCACACCAGATGCATCGACGCTCGAGAAGCTGAGGAAGAACCACGGCATAGAATCCCTGACCCTGCTGACTGCACCAGCAAGCCGGAGTTTAGGGCAGTGCCTCAATGACTGTGTCGAGGCCTCATCTGGCTCTGTACTGACGAAGATGGATGACGACGACTTTTATGGGCCGCACTACCTCGTGGATCAGCTCAGTGCCTTGAGCTATTCCGGGGCGCAGATAGTTGGTAAACAGGCCCACTACATGTACCTGCAGTCTCATGACGCGACAGTGCTCCGTTTCGCGCACAAAGAGCACCGGTTCACTAGCATGGTGATGGGGCCAACCATCATGGGTTCGGCGGGCACTCTTCGGGATTTTCCCTTTGAGAATCGAAGCAAGGGAGAGGACACTGCGTTCCTCAAAGCTGTTTCGGTGGCATCCGGGGCAATTTACTCATCCGACAAATACAACTTTTACCAGCAACGCAACGGATCCGGTCATACCTGGCAGGTGTCCGATAACGAAATACTTGCCACCGCGGATCTCTCGTTCTTCGGTAGACCAGACCACCATGTATCAATCTAGGGGAGCGCATGAATAGCATCCGTAAAGTTGCAGTTATCGGGCTAGGCTACATAGGACTACCTACAGCTGCCATCCTCGCCACCAACGGGCTCCAAGTTGTCGGAGTAGACATCAAGCGCGAAAACGTGGATGCAATCAACCGCGGAGAAGTGCCATTTGTCGAGCCTGATCTCAATATTCACGTAGCTGGCGCGGTCAGTGTCGGCGCACTTACTGCGACCACGGAAACGCCCTCGGCCGACGCTTTCATCCTTGCGGTTCCAACCCCGTTCAATGCCGATAGGACGGCTGACCTCTCCTACATTGAGGCCGCGGCACGGGGTCTCGCACCCAAGTTGGAGGGCGGCGAGCTCATAATCCTCGAATCGACCTCGCCCCCTGGAACCACCCAGCATCTTGCTGACTACCTTCTCGGATTACGGCCCGATCTCAGCCTCGATGGTGCCAACGACAAGCCAATTATTCATGTAGCCCACTGTCCGGAACGTGTGCTGCCCGGGCGAGTGATGATTGAGCTGGTCACCAACGACCGCATTGTCGGTGGTATTACCAATGAAGCTACTGAGCTAGCCCGCCAGCTATACCACGTGTTCTGCCAAGGCGACATTCATCTCACCGATGCTGCAACAGCTGAGATGGCCAAGCTCGTTGAGAACGCCTACCGGGACGTGAACATCGCGTTCGCAAACGAGCTGTCCGTCATCAGCGACAAGGTTGGGATCGACGTCTGGGAACTCATTGAACTTGCCAATCATCACCCCCGCGTGAACATCTTGCAGCCCGGCCCCGGGGTAGGCGGACACTGCATTGCCGTTGACCCGTGGTTCATCGTTTCGGCTGCACCCCACGAGTCGAAGCTGATTCGTCAAGCGCGCGAAACAAACGACGCCAAGCCAGCCTGGGTCATCGATCAGGTGAAGATTGCCGTCAAGAGTGCGGGCAAGGACGCGAAGGTCGCTGCGCTTGGCCTTGCCTTCAAAGCCAACATCGACGATCTTCGCGAATCTCCGGCCGTCGAAATAGTCCGGCAACTCAGCCAGGATCTGGATGAATGCTCGGTACTCGTCGCCGAGCCACACGTCACGGTGCTTCCCCGATCGCTCAGTTCGCTGACCAACGTCCAGCTCATGGCGACTGAGAGTGCGGTCCGGAGTGCCGACGTTGTGCTGTTACTCGTCGACCACGACGAGTTCAAGGAGATGGATCGGGCCATGCTCGAAGGTAAAGCAGTTGTGGATACCCGCGGGATCTGGCGCTAATGATTAACCAGTGCCAAGATACTCGGTCGGGGCCAGTTGGATTCGAGTCCGGGATGAGCCATGCAGTTCGATGACGAAAGACGGACCCGCTCGCCGATTGATGCAGCGAGAAGGTCTAAATACCTAGCGGATATTGATAAATTCATCGACGAACACGAAGTGCTGCAGCGTAGCCATAAGCGGGATGCTAACAGCATCCGTTCCCTTCGAACCCAGCTCACCGGCGTGGAACGAACAAATACCGAGCTCACAACAAGGATAAAATCCCTCGAAGGCGAGAATAAGGCTCTTCGCACTTCCCTTTCTGCCCTTCGCAAGTCGTCCAGGCTTCGGATTGGAACGGCGGTGACCGCTCCTGCTCGCGCGCTGACTCGCCTCAAAGCTCCCGTCGAAAACATACTTAAACGTCAGACTCCAGTAGCCCCGTCGGCAGTCGAGACGACACTATCCCGACCTCTAAACCCCATCGAACGTGCCAACGAGCTACGCGAACTACTATCAAGAGCGCCGTCCAAAGGGAACGCACATAACCTGATAGCCCACCTGTACTTCGTCCTAGGAGCGGTAAGCGAACCGGCCGCCGTCATCGAACGGTACGAGGAGGTCCTGACCGATCTGACGCCGAAGGAACGCCAGTTGATTGAGGCAGTGCGAGGCCTCAATAGGCTTCAGAAGCGGCCAATCGTCCTGCCACCGGAGCAAGGGAGCCCCGGTTATCAGCCCGAACGCGGCCGAATGTTGTATTGTGCGCACAGCGTATCTCCCTATAACTCCAACGGGTACTCGACTCGGACAGCGGGCATAGTTAATGGACTTGCCGCAGCGGGTGCAGATGTCGTCATTGCGGCCCGTCCGGGCTACCCGTGGGACATCAAGACTGATAAGGCTCCGTCCTCGGACGTCAGTTACACAGAGACCATCGCAGGGATAACGCATTTCTTCAGTCATGGACCAACCTGGACACAAAGCCCCCTCGACCATTTCATCCAGCAGGCTGCAGACAGCTATGTCCAGATAGCGATCCGAAATCGCGTGGAGCGCATCCAGGCAGCGTCTAATCATGTAACCGCTTTACCCGCGCTTATCGCAGCTCGCCGCCTAGGGCTGCCCTTCATTTACGAGGTGCGGGGACTGTGGGAGATTACCGAATCCTCCACTAAGCCAAACTGGGGTCAATCGGACAGGTACAACTTCTCCAAAGACATGGAGACACTTGTAGCTGCTAGCGCAGACTCCGTGTTTGCGATTACCCCACAGGTAATGGACGAGCTTATCCAGCGGGGGGTCCCAGCCGAAAAGATCTCTGTCCTTCCCAACGCCGTCGACACCGACGACTTCAGTGACATGCCGCAGCACCGGCCCACGCGGACCCGACTTGGGCTGGAAGACGATGCGCCAGTGATCGGCTACGCCGGAAGCCTAGTGGAGTACGAGGGCCTTGGCACTCTACTAGAGGCTTTCAGAACACTCATACTGAAGGACATCCGCGTCCACCTGGTGATCGTCGGCGACGGAGCGGCCCTTCCGAAGCTGAAACACCAGGCGAAACAGCTTGGGATAGCAGATTACGTCAAGTTCACCGGGAGGATCGCTGCTGAGGAAATCCCTGCGCTTATTAGCGTGTTCGATATCATGCCATGCCCTCGGATGCCGCTGCCGATCACGGAGATGGTGTCACCGCTTAAACCGTTAGAGGGCATGGCCGCTGGCAAAGCAGTGGTCCTCTCTGATCTCGCGCCGATGCGCGATCTGGCAGGCGAGGACGGAGAGCGTGCACGACTGTTCCAGGCTGGAGACCCCGGCGCTCTGGCAAGGGTCCTTGAGGACCTTCTCAACGACCCCACTCAACGACAGGAAATGGGTCGCCGCGCGCGGCTCTGGGCAGTAGCGGAGCGGACCTGGAAGAAAGTGGGCGAGGTAGCCTGGAGCTCTCGCGAGTCTACTCAGACGACTGCGTCGGAGTCGGCGCGAAATCTGTCCAGCCTCACCCTTGGGATCATCGCCGACGAGTTCACAACCGCAGGACTCCGACCTGAAATCAATCTGGTCGAAGTGCATCCCGATCGATGGCAAGCCGAACTCGATTCCAACCCTATCGACGCGATGTTCGTCGAATCGGCGTGGGACGGAAACGAGGGCTCTTGGAGAGGGAAGGTGGGCTATTACGACGACGAATCATTTGCCGACCTACTCGCCCTGCTAACCTATTGCCGCGAACGTTCTATACCAACCATCTTCTGGAACAAAGAGGATCCGGTCCACTTCAACCGTTTCAGACAGACCGCTAGGCACTTCGACCACGTCTTCACAAGCGACGACGGTTCTATACCCGGCTATCTTCAGTCCGCCGGCCCATCATTGGTGTCGGTCGCATCATTGCCGTTCTATGCTCAGCCCAAGCTTCACAACCCCCTGCCAAGCCTCCGGCCCTATTCACATACCGTCAGTTACGCAGGCTCCTACTACGGCGATCGATACAAGAAACGTTCTGACCAGCTCCACGCACTGTTGGCCGCTGCACTGCCCTCAGGGCTGACCATCTACGATCGTCAACACCTAAACCCGGACAGCCCCTATAAGTTTCCTCCCGATCTGGCACCCCACGTCAGTGGAGGCCTTCCTTACGCGGAAATGCTTGAGGCCTACAAAGCACACCCAGTCCATGTGAACGTGAACTCAGTCGAACAGTCGGGCACCATGTTCTCCCGTCGAGTCTTCGAGGTGGCCGCTTGCGGGGGAGCGGTGATCAGTGGTCCGGGTCTAGGTATTGAACGGGTTTTCGGAAGCGTTATCCCGATAGCTCAGGATCAACGGAGTGCACACGCTCTCATCAATTATTGGATGGAGAATGAGGACGCCCGGAACGAGGACGCTTGGCTGGGAATGCGCTCAGTCTTTCGTAGTCATACTGCAGCCCATCGCCTCACCTACGTATTGAGGACAGCAGGCCTAGAGATAGTGGCGCCTGCCCTGGAAAAGTACGCGCTACGAGTGTCAAACCCTACCCAAGAGACCATTGAGCAACTCGAAGCCCAGAGCGTCCGCCCTGCCCTCATACTGATGGATTCCGAGGCCAATCCGAATCGCGTAGTGAACGGTATGGCCGGTGAAGGGGCGATGAACCTCAGCTTAGAGGCCCTCCTGACCGCCGGAATCACCCTCATTGGGGACGTGCCCAGTGGGCCGATTGACCGAACGTTTTACGAAGACCTGCTTACCTCCAGGAAGTATTTGGCTTGGGACTCGGCACGAATCGAATCCTCACACACTAACGAACCCGGGTGGGGGCTCGCGCGACCGGCGCCACACGAGGATGTTGCGGGAAGACACCTTGAAGCTCTGGTGGCCAAGGGGACAGGATCGCTGATCCTTAATCGGCGAGTTACCGCATCTTCATCAGCTGCTGCTCAGCAGAGGGTCAAGCCGGCTGCAAAACGGATACTCGTCGCTGGGCATGACCTGAAATTCGCTCGCGGGCTTATCTCATACCTTGAGGACGCAGGGCACACTATCGAAATCGATCAGTGGTTGGGCCATTCGCAGCACGATGAGACAGGCAGTCGTGCCAAACTTGCAACCGCTGACATCATCTTCTGCGAATGGGCTCTGGGGAATGCGGTGTGGTATGCCAACAACAAACGCCAAGACCAAAGGCTGGTATGCAGATTGCACCTCCAGGAGCTGACCACCCCTTACCTTTCACAGCTGAACACCCATAACGTGGACCAGTTCATTTTTGTCGGCAGGCATATAGCGGACGTCGCTGAACGAGATTTCGATATTCCTGCGAAGAAATCGCAGGTTATTCCGAACTATGTTGACACGAAGCGTCTTCATCGGGACAAGAAGCCCGGGGCCAATTGGAATATCGGCCTAGTTGGCATTGTCCCGCAGCGAAAGCGCTTGGACCTTGCCCTGGATGTGCTTCGAGGGCTAAGACGATCAGATAGGCGTTACCACCTGTTCATTAAGGGCAAGCGTCCTGAGGACTTCCCCTGGATGGCTGATCGTCCTGAAGAATTGGCCTATTATCTGGAGCAATATCAGCGTATCGAAAACGATCCGCTGCTTTCAGGTGCGGTAACGTTCGATCCGCAAGGTGATGACATGGCCGAATGGTATCGGAAAATTGGGACGGTTCTTTCCATGAGTGATTTCGAATCATTTCATCTGACGCTCGCTGACGGTGCGGCGTCGGGCGCACTTCCCGCCACCCTCGCCTGGTCAGGAGCCGACCAGATTTACCCGGTATCGTGGATCTCAGCGTCCGTTGAATCTCTGACGAAACGCGTGGCGAGCATGGCAGCCGATGAGCCAATGCGGACCGCTGCGGTGATCAACGCGAGGAAGTTCGTCGAGGAACACTTTGACCAGTCGCAGGTCCTGCAGAATCTGCTTGAATCGATCTTGAAAGAATAGAACCACGGATGCGTGAGTTTCAAAAATTTAATAGGAGGTACCCATGAAGGTGTTCTTTACCTTCAGCGACGCCGCACGGCATAGTCGAAAAGGGGGGTTCTTTATATCTTATCGAAATGTGTTGTTCCCTTTTTGGTGGAACCTCACAGGATCTAGCGAATGGACTCTTTTTACTCCTGGTCGATTTGACCGCGCCAAGCCCGTTCCAGCATTTCAGAGGTCTTCGTACGCCGAATCCATAGATCAGAATGTCGTGTCCATGTTCGATCCTATGCTCTTCATGAATCGCGACATCAGTTTGGGTTGGTACGTGGGAAACCGGTCTCACCACTATGCCGACTGGTTAGCGATCCTCGTGGAAAGGATGATCTCACAGATGAAAATTGATGTGAACAAGGTCGTCATCTATGCGTCGTCGGGCGGCGGTATACCGGCGATAAAGATCGGAACTAGGAACGCAGGAACTAAGATCTATTGCTCGAATATTCAGGTAGATGTGCGTTCGTACTACAAGAAAACGTTCAGCAAAATGATCGCGGTGGCATACCCCGGGATGGACGAGCTAGAGGTTACAGAGAAGTTCTCATCTCATCTAACTTGCATCGACTGGGACGGAGACTTCTCCCTCACCTATGCCCAAAACTTGTTTGATGATTTTCACCTACAGAATCACTTCAAACCGTACAGGGATGAATATGAAAGAGTGAGCGGCCGCCGAAAGGTCGATTTCCTTGTCTATCGGGATGAGGAAAGTGGGCACGGAGTGCTGGACAAGAGCATCGAGCTGGAGATCATCCGAGCGATGCACTCTGGAGCTGATGTTGCGGCAATACTACCCTCGGGGAGGCACCTTGCGGCATCAGAACCGATCTAATCGAGCCCTTGATATGGGTTTGAACATGTCAACCGAACCTGATTTCCCGAGGTCAGGCTGCATCATTGGACGCTAAAGACTTCGGAAGAAGACTCATGTATCAATGGGCCTTGGACGGTCCATCGCAGCGGGAGTTCGACCAGCATGCGAAAGTGCTAGTTGATAGGTTCTCGGGATCGGGATCGGGGGCGGGGGTTACCAAAGGGGCTCGCGTCGACTTTCGGAACTACATCGATTTCTTGAGGGTTTCCGAGGGGCTCGATGTTGCCTTCTCTCGATTGGACGAGCTCCGAAAGAGTGGGTTGTCGTCCGACCTGTATGCCACAGCAGGCATGACAGCTGCCCGCCGTGCAGGCGAATATGGTAGAGCAGCAGACTTCCTTTTGGCTGCCCATGAAGAGTGGCCCAAGAATATGGGCATTTTCGTCTTTCTGATTGAGACTTTGATCTCCGCAGACCGAGTGACTCATGCCGCCGAGTTGCTTAGGGAAGCTAACCGTTCTGGCAGTATGGGCATTCGGTCCTCTGCGGTAGGCCTGAAGCTTGGTGAAATGGCCGCTGTTTGTGGTGTTTGGGACGAAGTCGAGCAGTTCGTTCATTCGAGCGTCGCAGAACCAGACGCTCCTGCCGTGAAAGTTCTTATGAAACGGGCAGAGCTGGGTTTGTCGTTTAGGGACCAAGCTGCCGAATTTCCAACCTATGTCCTGAATATGCTGGAAGACAGACGAAAGCTCAGTTTGCTCCGGGGCCTCTATAGACAGTTCGGCGTCGTACCCAACCGTCACGAGGCGGTGGATGGTCGGAGAATTGACCCCTCCGAACTGCCAGACATTGCCGCTCATCGTGGATTGAGAATGGGTAAAGGTGCGCTCGGGTGCGCGCTTGGCCATATCTCCATGTGGCAGACGTTCCTCTTGAGCAACCGTAGCTATGGATTCTTCCTCGAAGACGACGGATTGCCATACACCTGGATGAACTTATCCGAAGTGGTTGCCGAAGCGGGGCAGTTTGACGTCCTGTACGTCAATGAGCGAATGTCGTCGGTCAAGGCCGGAATTGTCTCGACTTCCATCAGTCCACTTTGGGAGACTCTCGCCACGAGGCCTGATTCTGTGCATGGTTGGGGGGCGGACGGCTATATCCTGTCGCGGCTCGGCGCGGAACGCCTGCTCGAAGCAGCGTCGGAAGATAAGGTGCTAAGCCACATCGATGGACAGATTGCGTCATATGGCATTCCGCCGGACGCGACGCCAACCAATGTTGCACAACAGATTGGGCTTTCTGTGCGCCAGACCAGCCGATACCTCCCGACTCTTAACATCAAATGCCTCGAGTTTCCACTGGTGGCGAGCATGGACTTCGGAGACTCAACCATTGGCCGGGTGGGTGGGCACTAGAGCGTTATATCTTGATCTCGATTCAAGTGAGGTTTATCCACCGGGTTGTGAAAGCCGTCGCCTGACTAGGATCCCCGTCCGTTCGAAATATTCTGACTCGATACTTGCCAGGGGAAAGATCATCGAATATAACGACTTGGCGAGCTGAATAACTCCGCCGGCGAATAATGTCAGAGGCTTTGAATAGTCGATACGCGAGCTGGGCACCGTCAGGGGCGTAAACCTTAATCCGGATGCTTCCTTTGCTCTGATCCGCGGTCAGAATATAGGGAAGTGCTTCCTCAGGGGATTCCGCAACCCACTGCTCGAGGTTAGCTCGAAGGAAGAACCTAAATACAGAACCGATGTCAGCGTGCGACAGGTCCGCCAGAACCGTGACGCTGGGAGGCACGGCCCTTTCTATAGACATTCCATCTACAAGCGGCTGGACATGACGAGGGAGGTGATGATCGTTAGCCCCTACCAGGATTGAAACCCGGGTGGCATCCTCCGCATGACGAGCGTATCTATCGACAATCCCGTCCAGGTGGGCAATGTCTTCTTCACCTTCCCCACCGGCCATAAATAGCAGTATATTGGGATGTGGGCCGGCTACGAAAGTTCCTATTCGTGTCTGGGGCGCCCCTACAACTACTCTGCCGGCCGGGAGAGCGAAACCATGGATAAGGGCGGCAGTTCCCCCTTTAGAGGACCCAGCGGTTACGACATCGGCCGTATCGAGACCGTTGTCGCGTACAACCTGCTTTATCAACGACTGGACGGCATCGAAAATGTCGGTCGAGCGGTGGTCGGAATGATAGTAGGCACCCTGGTCACCGAAGTCGTCCAGAATATAGAGAGCGCTGATGTCGACGTCGTCCACTGTTGATTTGTAGTTATAGGTGAAATCGCCAGGATTGTGGATTGCCGTAAAAATGACCACCAATCGCTTCCTGCCTGCTTGGGACGATCCTTGTGAGAATAGGTAATTCAAGGGTATCGGGCCGTCGTGGCGAGACCAGCCGGATGCTGGGAGCGAAAGATTTCTATCAGTGTAGTTGAAATCCGAGAGTCGGATCTTCGTTGCTATCTTCACGTTCGTTCCCGTGAATTTAACTACAACAACTTTCGCGGGCACAGCTTCACCAAACTTTGGAAATCTCCAACCAAGTGGTTTTGGTTTCTTGACGCCTTCGTGAAGGGAAATCGAGGTGGGAACGGTGGCTGAAAACATTAAGTCCATTACCTTCTTGTTTTCATGGAACAGTTCAAAACCCTGACCGTGCAGCGTCACCTGAACTTCAGTACCAAGATTCCATAATAGTTCGTACTGATGTTCCGTCGAACTGGACACAGAGTCTTCGAGATCGAAGGATGGAACTTCTGATCCATCTGTCACCGATACCGTGCGTTGGTGAACGACATCCTCATATCTGGCGTTCTTTCCGACAACGACAAATCCGTCCGAACGCTCCTCAACTAATTCTAGTGTTACCTGATCTTTTTTATCATCAGTTCGAGGAAGACTCGCCCCGTCTACTACAAGACTATTATGGGCGTATTGCGAGTAAGCGTAACGAGAGAAAGGGTCCTTGTAATCGTAGCTAAATGGCCCGGACTCGCTCAATAGATCGATTTCTTTGCTGCGAAGGAAGAAGCTGAGGTCATCTGAATGTTTGTGATAGTCGGCGTTGTATGCTGCGGAAAAGAACGCATAAGTTGCTCCGACATGTCCCCACTGATCCCGGTAGACGGCGTAACCAGACTCTGGCAAAACAAGCCACCGCTCTTGGGGAGGGTGTCCATGCGCACCGGCACTGCTGGCGTAGGCGAATTCGGGGCTTGTGAAGACTCGGTGCATACCGGCACGATTGACCGGTATCTGCTGTGTATCGCTGATGGGAGGGTACACTCCGTCCGGCATGAGAGCGTGGGTAGCGTAACGTTCCGCGCGGCTTATCAACTGAGCGTAAAAAGCAGCGTCCGGGTGGTTTGCGATCGAAGCGATGCGCTGCACATTCGCGACTTGTCGGGAAACCATCAGGTGGTAGGTCGGCGTGTTTTCGACATGCACGCCGTCCTCGGTGAAGCATTCGCTGAAATAGGCCCGAAGCCGAAGCATCGCGATGTTGAAGTAGGTTTCGGGTCGGTCTCCTCCGTCAGAAGCCGACAAAATGCTCCAGTAAAGGAGTGCGAGATCCTGGAACATGCCGTGGTTGTTCCCAGCAGAGTGAAAGTCGTCTCTTGCCAACAGGTCCGCTGTCGAACTAATGAGGGGCTCAAGAACTTGTTTATCTAGATCCGGGTCGATTATCCGCACCCTTATTTGTAAAGACATAAGGTTTAGGAGACGCTGGGCGGTCGTCTCATCGTGATATGCCATCGGTTCCGCGTCCGATGGTTTGGGATGCAGCTCCTTCCAATCCCTGACCAGAGCCACCGCCATCGTCGCGGCTTGGTGTGCTGTCTCCTTGGCCGTGAGGACTGTTTCAAACCAGTCGACAAAGAAAATGAAGCCGTGAAGGTAACGTTGCTGGCTGCGGGGAAAAGGTTTAGACCAAATTCCTCCGTTATCGTATTTCACATCGGCAAAATTAGGGGAGGAAATTGTGTGATTCTCGACAAAGTTCATCGCCCTCGCGGTACTTGCGTCCCCTTTAGCTCGAGGTAATAGGGAAAGAACAACCTCTCGGAGCCTCGTCGTTTCTGGTTCTGTAAGCATTTTCCCTGAATCTCATTCGTATGACCTGCGGACTGACATCGAACTCGGCACCTAGGGGGAAGCCCGCTGTTCAATTCATCAAGCTTAGCCTCCGTCAGTGCCGTACCCGGCCGGTCGGCAACCTTGCGTGGACCGGCCGGTCGCAGAGGAACGTGGACCGTCCTGGTCCGTCTCGTTTATTTCGCGCTGGTTATCGAGGGGCCACCGTGACAGGGAACACAGGCGCGCGGGTTGGGGCCTAGCGGAGGACCTAGACTTCCTATTTGGCAGTCGCGGTCAGGTTGAGGTTGGATACGTTGGTCATCGTCATTTTGATGATGGTGAGCGCTTGCCCGCTTGGGCCCTTGCCTGGGGCCGCGACGGCCCCCAACTTGGATCCCGACGGTACTCCGCCGAAATTGATAGTGATCTGCTGCCCATTCTTATTCAGGGTGGCCCGGTTCAGACTGGCATCGATTGTGACCGCTGCGTCAGTTACCCATTGCCAGGTCATTGCCTTACCTGAACTTGCCTTCGCCACGTCGTTGATGACCATACTCGTCGGAGTGTGCGTGACGGTACGGGTTGCCGATGAGGTGCCCGGCAACGCCTGGGCCATATCAACGGATGCGGATGACGATGAAAGGAGCTTAGTTGCGCCCTTCGCGCCGATCGGTTGATTCGACTGGCCCATGAGCAATGTGGAGTGCGCAGAGGTACCAGGCTTCCAGAAGTTCCAGCGGGTGGCCGCACTGTAGTAGCCAGTGGGGTTGTTCAACTCGGTTCCAGGATCGATCGACCATTGAACACCCTTTCGGAAGAAGGACACTGTCCCGAGATCGAGATGGGAATGAGCCGTGGTGTTTTCTCCACCCTTCAATGTTGCAGTCCCGGCTGTCGATCCGCTTGGCAGGTGAAGCGCGGCGAATCCTGTGAAGGGGTACACCGAAGATTTCTTAGCGGGAAGTTGACCCGGCTGCGCCCACCACCACATCAATTGAGAGTCAGGCTTTGCTTGATTCTCTTTCCAAACCCACGCGGCAACTCCAGCGTCCTTGGTGGTGTAGGAGATCCAGGCTGGCATCAGAGGACTAAGCGGATTTGGCTCAGAATCCGCAAAGGGAGTCGGTAGACCATCGGGACCAGTGCTGTTCATCGCGTAGTCCGCTGTTTTGGCAAGTGAAGGAATTGCTATTGGGTTGGAAGCGTACACGTTGGGAAGGGTTGAATACAGGGTCGCGAAGGCCCGGCTTTCGTAGGTCCAATATCCGGGGCCTTCCTGAGAACCTCCGTCAGCGGTGACCATAGCGAGGGCAGGCTGAATGGATACTAGGGATTCTTTAGCAAGGGCGGCGGCTTGAACGGGTGACTTCTCTAGGTAGACGGCCGATGCGACGAACGTTGCTGCGTTGTGAATAGCCGCAATATTTGTGGCTGCATCGACGAAGTTTTCCCTGTCTGCGTGGAGGCAGGTTTGCGGGCCGAGCCACCGCACCAGAACTGTCTCTTCCATGCCAGCGACCGGTGCCCAGTCGTTTGCGGTGCCGGCTGCCAGAAGGAGGTGGGACGCAGTCAGTGTGCTCATGGTCTCGGGTCCGCTTTCGAGAATCCGTCGTGTATCCGAACGCATGGCGTCCCGTGATTTGGTGTCTCCTGCCTGGAGCCAGCCATATCCGAGCCGCGAAACCCGAGTCGAGAAGCTACCTCGCAGCTGGTCGATTGTGAGTACGTCCGCGGCTTGGTTGGCGGCTCCTCGGATCATTTGTCCGTGAACCTTCTCGATCGCGGGGTTAGTTGCTGCGCGAGAGTTCGCGTCAGCAATCATCTTGTTGGTTGTGATGATGCCTGGCCCATTAGTTGGCAACTTCGGAGCGAACTTCGACTCCGCGACTGGAAGCGCGCAACCGCCTAGGAATCCGACCCAACCCGAGGACGCGGGAATGGTGCCGGTACGACCCTCAAGCTCGTCGCGCCAAGCTGGCGCCTGAAGCTTTGCGGCAGAGACAACTTTTCCGATGGCGTTACGCTGTGCGACTCGGTCGGCGGCGAGAACTGTAGTAAAGGCCTCTGCGCGAACCTTAGTTGCTTGATACGCAGATGCCGAGATCCGTGCGGCATTCAGGTCAGATAGCGCCGTCTTAGCCACGTTTTGCTGAACCACCCTCAGATCAATCAAAGCCTTCATCTGGGTGGCGCTGGTCTTCACCGTGGCTGCTCGGAGGCTTTCGGAATCGACAGCTTTGGCCGCTGCCGTCATAGCGGTCTGGGTTGTCGCTGCGGTAACCAATGCCCCGGCCTTGTCTAGGCTCACCGTCCCGTTTGCGACGGCATCCTTGACAATTAATCCGTCTGCACGAGCCAAGGTCGAAATGAACGGTCGTGAATCCACATATAGATTCTTCGCCGCGGTGATCCTGGTCCGAAGGGTTGCCCGCTGGTCGTTCAGGCTCGGCCCACCTGCCGTAGCTTCTCCGGGAGTTGTGACTGTTGCCTTTGCAGGGGATGAAAATCTCCCATCCTTGTCGTGTGCAAAGAAGGAGTAGGAATAGGTCGTCAATGGCTGTAGACCAGTGTTCGTCGCCGTGGTCTTCGGAACGGGGACATCGCTAACTGCGGTGCCATCGGTTGGGGAGGCGGGCGCGATGGTACCGGCGGCACGCCGAACGAGGACGCCGGTGTATGCGCTGGATGTTGGGTTCGTCCACCTGAGCGTCACTGTGGTTGGGGTGCCAGCATAGGCAGTCACTGCAGAAACCGGAGCGGGCGGTGGCGCGGCAACCGCTGGGCTACCCGCGTAGCGGTACATGAATGCCGCCATCGCATCCCGATTGACAGGCAAGAGTGGACGATAGGTCCTATCGGGCCAGCCCTCGGAAATCTTCTTGGACGCCAGCCAACTAATTTCCTTGTAGAACTGGACCCCTTTCCCTACATCTGTAAATCGTGCCGTTGCCGGGGCGGTGTAGGAAGGGCTCTTTGCCAGTCGATACATGAATGCGGCCATAGCGTCTCGGTTCACCGGCTCTAGCGGTCGGAAGGTTCCATCGGAGTAGCCGGTCGAGATCTTCATGGACGCTAGCCAGCTAATCTCCTTGTAAAACTGGGTCGTCGTGGTGACGTCTCGGAACGGCGATTTAGCGGGCGGTGTGTACGCTGGGCTATCCGCGAGCCGGTACATAAATGCCGCCATCGCATCCCGATTGACCGGCTCTAGCGGTCGAAAGGACCCGTCCGAGTAACCGGTAGAGATTCTCTCGGCGGCTAGCCAGCTGATCTCGTCAAAAAATTGATTATCGCTGCGCACATCGAAGAAGGATCCTGCCGCAGCCGACACTGTCGCGTCCTCTACGGTTTCAACGGCGTTGGCCGACCCCATCGCGAGGAAAGGAACAACCAAAAGGAATGCTATTGCCGAAGCAATCAAACGACGTGCACGGGTGAAGAAAGACATGAAGCTGACCTCCGCATAAGCCAGCCCCAACGACCGACACCCTGGATAAATTCCGGGTTATGGCGAACCTACAGCAGCGCTGAAGCGTAAAATCGATTCTTGCTCAATCATGATCCAACGCTGATTCAATCCTGTGGTAAACGCGCGGCTAGCGGTAGCGAGATGGTTTGCCGAGTTTAGCCCGCAAAATGATCCCAACCACCTGAGCCTTTCGAAACCGCACCTACCCGTACCGTCGGTTCCCCAGCGGAAACGCTTCCGATCCTTGTGAAGCCACCTGGCAGTAGCGATCTTGGGGGAAACGTCGCGAGAAGTGCGTAGTCTTCGCCCCCAGAGAGCACCCATTCCCGAGGATCGACATCAAGCAGTTGGGCTGCCTCGAGCAGAGGTTGAGTGAACCGTTCTATAGCGAGAGGGTCTATGTTGATACATACTCTGCTTGCCGTGGCGATTCGCCCAGCATCCCGAACTAATCCATCAGATACATCCAGCATGGAACGGGCACCAGCCATGGCTGCGGCTGGTCCCGCTGCTAATGGCGGCCTCGGACGTTGCTGTCGCAGTGTCAGTTCCTGCAGGTCGGCCGAGAGCCTGGTGAAATGATGATCAGATTCCATTAGCGCCAATCCTGCCGCAGCCCGTCCCACCGTTCCAGCGAGTGCGACGACGTCACCCGCTTCGGCACCTGATCGTAGAATCGGTTCTCGATAGTCAAGCGTCCCAGTAACGGCGATCGAGACGGTGAGTTCGTGCCCGGCTCCCAAGTCACCCCCGACGACACCGCACCCTGCAGCACCAAGCTCCCTTATCGCCGCTGCCAGTCCATCAACAAAGTCCTCAATCAAAATGACCGGGGTCCGTCCCGGCAAGGTGAGGCTTACTACCATCGAGGTGGCTCGCGCGCCCATGGCATTGATGTCGCTGAGATTTTGGGCGGCTGCCTTCCACCCAATATCGAAACCCCTAGTAATATGTCCGTTCGATCGATTGAGTCTGAAGTCTTGCCCTTCGACAAGTGTGTCGATGGAGATCACAACTCGTCCGTCCTTCGCGGTAATTACTGCGGCATCGTCCCCTGGCCCTACAACTGCGACTTCTACGTTTAGGAGCCTCGGAAATATTCGCTGAAGAATTTCTGATTCGCTGAGGTCGCTGACGGTGAATGACATAACCCCAAAGTACTAGGACCGAGAGGAGAAACTATAGTAGAACCCTCTTTAGTCCTTGAGGGAGAGTTGCCAGATTGAAAAGCCCAGCAGACCCGCACACTCCGGCCGCACGTCATATGGCGCCCGATTCTGCACCAGCTACCCGCCAGCCCAATAGAGCCAGCCTCGGACCAAGCTCCATCCCAGCGGCCCCCTATCGGTCGTCATTACCCTCGGGGCGTGACCGGTCATACAAACGCAGAAGGACCATCGCGTTGGTCCTTGCATCGTTAGTTGCCACATGTGTTCCTACGCTCATCGTCGCACTGGCGCTCCTAAGATAGGCTGTGACTCGAACACAACCGCAACCTCAGGGGACACTCTTGCCTGTCATTATGCCAATCTACGGAACCCGCCCTGAGGCCATAAAGATGGCACCGATAGTTGCCGCACTGAAGGCATCAGAGTGCCTTAGCTGTGTGGTGACAGTTACAGGTCAGCACCGAGCGATGTTGGATCAAGTTAATGAACTATTCGGCATCGTCCCAGACTATGACCTCAATATCATCCAACAACGCCAAACTCTCACGTCAATAATGACCAGGACCATCGATGGCCTAGATCAACTATTCGAGCACTCAAAACCTGACGCCGTCATCGTCCAGGGAGACACCACAACCTCTACAGCCGCGGCCATTGCTGCCTTCTATCACGGTATCCCTGTCATTCATGTGGAAGCCGGCTTGCGATCGGGCGATCTCTTCTCGCCGTTCCCTGAGGAAGCAAACCGTAAAATAACTTCCCAAATCGCTAGCCTCCATCTGGCGCCGACCTCTAGTAGTCGGGACAACCTTCTCGCGGAGAACGTTCCGGCAGAGAACATCGTTGTCACGGGAAACACCGTCATCGACGCCCTACTGAACACTGTCAAGCAAAATGTCCCGTTCGCCGATCCCCAATTGGAGGAGTTGTCGGTTTCCGGCAGAAAAATTCTTCTAGTAACCACCCATCGCAGGGAAAATCAGGGGGAAGCCATGCGAGGCGTTGGGCGAGCTATAGCGCGGATCGCAAAAGCTGAACCGCGACTCACGATAGTGTTGCCCGTTCACAAAAATCCGGCTGTAAGAGAAGCCGTGCTTCCCGCCATCGAGGGGCTGCAAAACGTGATCGTGACGGAGCCCCTCGCATACGGTGAGTTCACCAGACTTCTTTCCATTTCGCACATCATTCTTACAGACTCGGGCGGAGTTCAAGAAGAGGCGCCTAGCCTTGGCAAGCCAGTTCTTGTGATGCGGGAAAACACTGAACGGCCAGAAGCAGTCGATGCTGGAACCGTATCGCTGATCGGTACCGATGAGGACAGAATTGTCTTTGAAGTCGATAATTTGCTCAACGACAAGGACAGCTTTAATTCGATGGCCAGCGCGATCAATCCCTACGGGGACGGCCAAGCAGCTGATCGGTCAGTAGCTGCCATCGAAAAAATGTTCGATTTGGGTGAACGAATGGCCGACTTTGCTACGAATAGCACCGAGCGCAGGGCAAGTTGATCAATGACTGCTGATCGCTCATATGACGTGGTATCGATGGTCCCTGAGCGATTCTCTGCCCCAAATCTCCTGCAATAGCCTGCTTCACGCCTGAACGGTGTCAGGCTGAAACACATTCGACACTAATCTCGCGCGGTATGGGGAGGGTGTGTGCCTATGGCAGCCTGTCGGTCAGGGATTATTCCGCACTAGGCCGATAAGCACCCCTCAGGGTCCCTTCACGTTCAATGGCTTGGTTTCGTTCTGGTGGATCTTGATGCCGCAACCGTAGCCGGAATCGTTTTGTCCGAAGAGCGCTCCGACAACAGACCGGACTTCGCGTTTGGGGCGCCTAATAATTCGTTTCAGACCGTGGTTGACCATACTGCTTCCATCCTTCCGAGCTGGTCGAGGCATAGCGACAAAGTGCAAACATCAACCGTAATTTCGATAAGGAAAGCTTGCCTTTCACCTTACCGACCCTCCTGCGGAACCGATGTGTCTGTCCAGCGCATGGAAAAAGCGCCACAGCCATCAAGGGCGTCATAGATCCTTCGATGGGGTGACACCGTCGGCTTGCTGTGGAAGCGGACGCGCAGTACAACGAACGAGCTATCAAGTTGTCACTAAGCCACTATTAGACGCCCGACCAGCAGTAGGGCACGCACGCTTCAAATCAAAGCCCATGAAACGACCACTGAAGACTGGGTCAACGTGAAGCTCAATCGGAACCGTGACCATTTCGATGTGGCGACGGCTGTCCCAATGCCATCCCTCAACCGGATAGACTAGACAAGCGTTGGGCGGTTGAACCAGTTTTGCCACTTCACCTGTCTGATGCCATGCCCAGGATCGGAACCGAACCTTTCCGGGATCAAGTCGGCGAGCGGGGCTAATTTTGATATCTGTGATTCACGACTTTCGTTTGGTGGGACCTGCGTTGTCGATTGACGTAGGGATCGAGAACCTTGGTGAGGATGCCGGCGAGAGGCAGGGTGTATTCACTATTGAACTTTTCGATGAATCTGCCGAGCAGTTGTCTCAGGCCTCCATAAATTTGCCGCTTTCGTCCCATCTTGGGGTCTGCTTTGACTATGTCAAAGAAGCAAAGACGGGGGAGATGTTTCTCTTGAGCAAAATCTCGAGCATGATCCCCTTCTCTCGCGTGGTCATCGGGTACAGTCCACTATTCGCTAAGAAACCCCTCAGGAACGAAGATTTTGGGATTCTTGTTTATAAAAGGAATGAAGAAAGCAAATCTTTTCTAGACAAAACTATTTATGTTTGGCCGACGAAATTAACGGCTTAGAATCCTGAAAGGCTCCACTATGATAATTCAAGAAAAAGACATTTCCGTAGTTATAGGATTCAAAGACTGGGGAGTCGAAAGGCTCTTGATTTCGGTAAAATCCATCCTTAGTTCTTTCGGGGAGCTCGAAGGAGAGGTGATTGTGTCCGATTATGGATCAGTCGTCGATTCAAATGTCAAAAATCTAGTCGAGGATCTGGGCGCGAAGTATGTCTACACCGAAACGGATGGGAAATGGTCGCGGTCGCGCGCTCTAAACGCCGGCTTTGCGGAGTCTCAGGGTCGTGTATTGGTGTCGACGGATGCGGATATGCTATTCAGCCCGTCTGCGATGGAGACGATCGGGCGAAGGGTGCTATCCGACCCCGGGGAAGCTTTGGTGTTGCAGTGCCGGGATCTTCCGAAGAAATATGACAGCGTAGGAATTCTCGCTGCCGGGATGGATTGGGACGCCTTCGAGCGATCTTCGACTCTGAGGCCTCGTTGGGGGATGGGCGGCATGATGGCCGTTAGCCGAGCGACCTTCCTTCTCTTGCGCGGCTTCGACGAGAGAATGGAAATCTATGGGGGAGAGGACATGGACTTCGCGCAACGCGTCCGCTGGTCCGGTCGACGTCTCTCCTGGATCTCTGACGATACAGTTCGAATGTTCCATATGTGGCACCAACCAACCAGGACCGAAACCAGTAAAACTCTAGAGGGTAGGCAGGCGATTGAATTTAACCGCCGTGTCGTTCTTGAGGATAAATCAATAATTCGAAATGTCGTGAAATGGGTCCACAAACCAGCCGACGCCAAGCCTATTGCGTCGGTTGTGATTAGTACTAAGGACAGGGCAGAGTACATCAGCGACAGTATAAACTCCGTCCTCGCGCAGACTGTCGAGGATATAGAAGTCATTGTTATCGATGACGGTTCGACTGATGGCACGGCCAATGTAGTCCAGTCTTTCAAAGACCACCGGGTCAAATATCACTTCCGGGAGGGAGCGGGCATAGCATCGGCCCGTAATTACGCTGCTTCCATTTCTCTTGCAGATTTCACAGTCATCCATGACGACGACGACCTTATGTTTCCGGATCGGATAGAAAATCACTTCGCTTCACTTGAGGCGGGCGTGGCGGGGACTTACGGGGGCTGGATAGACTTTGATCACTCCACTGGGGAAGTAATTTCGAGCAACCCCGGGAAGAAATTTTCGCTCGAAGCTTTGCTATTTTCCGGGAAAGTTTTTGCTCATGCGACACTGATGGTTCGAACGGAACTTATACGGCAGGTCGGCTATGACTTCAGGCTACGCAGTGGCTCGGACTACAACCTGGCCATAAGACTGGCGCGGTCCGGCGCGGTGCTTGTTCACACCAACCATTTTCATTTGATCAGACGACTTCATGAGCGTCAGGTGACTCACCTTGACACAGCAGTTCAAAAAGCCTCAGCCCGCCTCATATCTACCCTAGGAATGCAAAGTATTCGGCCGGGGAAGCAAAGGGTGTTGAGGACGGAATTTTCGAAAGCGCCCGGCGTGGCCGTCACGGGTGATTCCGATCCCGCGGCCTTGATCCTTCCATACCTGCCGGACCACTTAGTGGCCAGGCGCTTAGAGTTGCACCTAGAAAAAGGTAGCCAACTTCCAGCGAGGCTATCGGATCGGGACGGATTCAAGTACGTATCAACGCAAGACGTTCTGAATCGGGGACCGATAGAGATCGAAGCTACCCTTGACGACGCTTCTTGGGATGACATCGTGGCGCTGCGCGGGGCCGAAATCTCTTTCACGATCGTGTACGCCAAAAGGCGCGCCGACTTCATCGTCGAATACCCCCAGATCACCGACCAAATGTTACCAGTTCTTCATCGTCTGATTGTCGGTGACGAAGAGCCAGGCAAGGGGACTATGCGGCTGATTTGTATAGGCT
The DNA here is from genome assembly GCF_013116745.1 of Arthrobacter sp. 260. GTDB lineage: Bacteria > Actinomycetota > Actinomycetes > Actinomycetales > Micrococcaceae > Arthrobacter_D. The sequence goes on along the minus strand of NZ_JABFOE010000008.1, from coordinate 118,789 downwards.
CATCAGATCTGTTTCCCGACACCGTTCCCGACGCTAATTCTCACTATCGTTCGGCGAGTAAGAATGAATCCGTAGACGCTATATCCTTCATATTGTCGGATGGAGAAAACGTGAAGTTGAAATTGTCGCAGTTAGGCATCGACCCTATAGGCGTGTATATCGAGCTGCAGCGTCCGAAGTTGAACGAACAGGGACAATACAACTGGAAAGAAGCGGTGAGCTTAGTTTCATGAAGTTCTATTGGGAAAGAGAAACCTCCACCGGAGTCTGCTCATTAGGAGCAGTTCCCGGAAGCTACGATTCGCATCCGTTGATATCAAACTTGTTAATTGACTATATTCCCCGCTTAGTAGGCAACCCACGTATTTCGGTAGCGTTCACCTTAGCGTTCTCCTCAAGCATTAGCGGGGAGATAGAGTTTCCATCAAAAGTCGGGCCGGAACTGGCAGCAGGAGTTCAACGGCTGTTGGAACCGACAGCCGTCTCGGTCACTCCGATAGACCTCGAACCCAGCCAATTCACGTATGGCGAGAATGTCTTTGTCCTGAACTATGCGTCGGATACACAGCCAGAGGTTACTTGGGCGGGGTTTGATTCACCGCGCTGTATAGGTCTGAACTTGACGGACATGAGTGACTCGTTTTCTGCTCAGTATCGAAACGAGGTTCTATCCGTGCCGACAAACGCCGGATTGTTCGCGACGATGAACAATTTGGGCCAGTTCTCCCATGAGCCATTCATTGCGGTCGCCGTGATGCTTTCGGAGGATTACGATGTCGGCACGATTCGACTGCCGAAGGGCACCCTTCTTGATGAGAATCTCCGGAGAGTTGGAATGCTTCTTCAAACTTGCGGGATGAACTTGGAGTTGCAGCCGTAGTAGCGACTTGGTGCCATCTGTATAAGGCGCACCTTTGGAAACAAGACATTTGATTATTTTACAAACTATGAAATGGGCGGATAGATGGAGATCGATCTAGTTGTAGTTGGCCAAGGCTATGTTGGCCTTCCCCTCGCGCATCAAGCGGTGGAATCGGGATTCAGTGTAGTCGGCCTCGATCTCAACCAAAAGGCGGTTGAGTCACTCAACAGTGGGTCTTCCCACGTGGATGACATTTCAGACGATCAGGTCGCAGGCATGATCAGTAGGGGATATCGAGCAACCTCGGACCCAGATTGTTTGTCGGCCGCCGCGAATATTGTCATCTGTGTCCCCACGCCGTTAGGTGAGGCTGGCTCTCCTGACCTTTCTGCAGTCGAAGGTGCTATACGCGATATTTTGACAAGGGTGAAGAAGGGGGCACTCGTCGTACTCGAATCCACTACTTACCCCGGGACTACTGATGAGGTACTGCTACCGATACTTCAGTCGACGGGGCTTCTGATTGACCGTGACTTTTACCTCGCCTTCTCGCCGGAACGAATCGATCCCGGAAATCAGTTGTTCGGTATAAAGAACACGCCCAAGGTGGTGGGCGGGGTCAGTAGCGCATCGACTGAAAGAGCCGTAGATTTCTATCGCAAGATAGTCGACAGTGTTGTTCCTGTGCGTGGGTCAAAGGAAGCTGAGACCGCCAAATTACTTGAAAACACCTATCGACACATAAATATTGCCTTGGTGAATGAGATGTCCAAGTTCTGCAAGGAACTGGATATCGATTTATGGGATGTCATTGACGCGGCGAAGACCAAACCGTTTGGTTTTCAGGCGTTTTACCCTGGACCAGGGGTCGGGGGGCATTGCATTCCGATCGATCCCAATTATCTCAGCTTCCATGTGCGCAAGTCCCTCAAGTATCCTTTCAGGTTTGTGGAATTGGCCGAAGAGATCAATAACTCTATGCCCTCCTATATCGTGTCGCGGGTACAGGCCTTACTCAACCAGCAGAAGATGAGCGTCAACGGATCACGGATCCTGCTGTTGGGCGTCACTTACAAGGCGAATATTGCGGACCAGCGAGAGTCCCCCTCTACGGAAATCGCCAATCTGCTTACCGGAATGGGCGCTAATGTTTCTTACCACGATCCCTATGTACCAGAGTGGACCAGTCCCGAAATCAGAATGTCCAGGGTGGACGATGTCTATCAAGCTAATAGCGAGGCGGACATAGTGGTCCTTCTCCAGGCTCATTCTGATTATGACATTCCCAGGCTAGGGACGGAGTCCGGGGTCTTCTTCGACACACGTGGGGCCTCTGACGGGGTCAATACTCACCGTTTGTAGCAGTCGTACGCTCAATCGGTAGGTCGCTTGCTCGTCGCGCTAGGGCAAAGAAAAGGATATGCAAGTGACAGACGGTAGAAGACTGTCGCCTGAAGACTACAGTTATCTGGGGAGGCGTTAGCCGACCTCGGTATCCCTGCTGGGCCGATGGCAGCCGAAGCTTTAACTGTGCTTCGTCACCGCGGGGGGCCATGCCTGGATCGGTAGGAGGGCCGCGGACCTCTCGTGCCATTCTTCAAATTTGGATGCAGTACGTTCAAATCCGATTTTGCTCAAATAGCGTAGGTTTGCGGAGAAAGATTATTGCTCCGGCTCTGTCGCACGCTGAATAAGAACGTGGGGCGGGTGCTGGATCTGCGATTGAATGACTAGACCGAGGTTGTATACGCGTCACGGATGGACTATAAGCGGAACGGCGACACATATGTTGGGTACGAGCCTGACATCGTGAACACATTTGGGCGCTCCAATGGCTGGATTCTCACCTTTCCAGACTTCGTCGGGACAAAGCGCTAGCAGTATCCGGGAGTCAAAGAACGACCAATTCATGGGAAGAGCCCAACTTAGTGAACCTAAAAGCCGGGGGAGTACTCACGATACCCGCACTGGTGATGTGTGAGAGGTAACCGGTGAACGTTCCCTGAGGAAGCAGTTCAAGATCGACTCCCACGTTGCCCGGTGTAGTGAAGTTGGACCAGAGATAGAGTTCAGGGTCGTAGGCGCCGGCTTCGGGAAGATCGTTGCGCAGCCGGGTTGTACCCAGGCTGAAGCTATAGACGGTTTGATCCTGCTCCAGGCAAAGGACGTACTGCCCAGCGTTCCAAGCGGGCATGACGGCGCCGTCTGAAAGGAACGACCCGCTTACATGTAGCATCGGCGCCCTAAATTCTAGGTTGCTAAACGAAAAAACGCTTTGTTTTGGATTATTTCCGATGAGTCTGGTTTTTTTAACCGTGCAGCCCTTTTCACTGAGCAGGAGCGTGTAATGGTGCCCACTATATACACTTGATATTTCCAGACTAGTTAGGCAGTCAATTTTGCTATTGTACTTTTTCCCATGCTGAGAAAACTCGGAGAGGAACTCGTATTCGCCTTGGTCAATCTTTGAAAGATCAATTCCTTTTGATTGGTGTGGCTCGAAGCCGCCCCAAGTATAGTCTCGATAGTACTTGTCGTATAGCTTTGTGGCTATGGTCTGGTCAGCTCTCTTACTCATCGGGAACGAGTACTCTGATGTTCGGCTTTTCAAAATCAAAGTTGTCTCCCGTGAATCTGCGTCGACTTCCTCTCCAAGAGCCACCGCATAACCTTGAAAGGTCACGTTGTCATTAATTAGCTGACACCAATGAAACCTTGCTACTGGATTTAGTCGAGCTGTTCCGCTGCTGTTGAAATAGTTTGATGACAGCGCCCGATCGTTCTCGCCGTTTCCGTTCGAGACATGTCCGTATTTTGGAGTGATGCCCTCGCATAGGGCATAAAGGACACTAAGAATGAATGGGATGTTGTAAGGGGTGACGTCCGGATGCGCGCGGACGAGGGATGAATCCGTAAGGAGAAGATTGAAGTTTTTTTGTTTATCCAGATCGCTTACGTGCGGATCGATGTGCACGGCGTATTCCGGGTCCGTGAGAGAACTGATTATGTAAATATTCTTGTCGAAAGATATCGGGTTTGCAATTGAATTCGGTATGTATGTATTTAAGACATTTTCCGATTCATCCTGGTCCTCGTTCGCCATGTAGCAAAATGTTTCCTTCAGTTTGTGTCTGGTGTAGGTGCCTATTTTGGTCTGAGGCACGGAGGCTATGATGTTCTTGAATTCGTACTTGGTCCCGAATAGGAGGGCGGCGCTGCCCCCCTTGGAGCCACCTAGAAGTGTGCAGTTCTCTGGGCCCAGATCCATATCGTCGAGACAGTCAAATATGAGATCACGCACTGCTTTCTCTATGCGGAAATCCAAGCCATGGCAGAGATAATAGCTATTATGGTTATCGACAGAATCCTGTATCCAGAGAATGGCACCCTTTACGTCGTCTAGAGCTTTGCCGTCAAAGCCATACACGTCTGTACGACCTGGTTGGACTGCAGCGAAAACGACGACAAGGTGCCGTCGGTCTTGTTTAGAGGGGCGAAACCGATACCGAATATCTATATTTTCGCGAGAGAAGATTTTGGACTCGGACAATTCGTTCCTATCAGTTCATGATATGGGATTTACCGTGTCGGTATGCGTTAGCGCGGTGAACGACCGTAGTCCCCACGCCGGTCGATGAGTGGTGGCATTAGGCTATCAAAGTAGTCACTATTTAGCTCCTTCGCTTGCGGAACGTCGTCTGACGGAGTCGTTCCGTCAAGGCCGGCAGCCTAGTTGCTGGGGCTGTAGTCAGGGGCTTATGGCAAGGGCCGCGTGAAGTAGGATTGAACGATGCTGAACAGACCTTTGAAGGTACTTGTGATAGGAAGCTGTCGTGTGTCGCGACCGCTGAGCCACTTTCACAGGTCAGGTGAGGTCAACGTGGTCAACTACGACGAGAACATATGGTTCACCCACAGTTCGGCGGCGGCCAGGCAGGCGGTTGATGTTCTTCAGGGTCGCAAGGTTATCCCGCATGACCTGCGGAAGGCTGCGCTCGAGACACATCTGACCTTCCCAACCGACATGGCCTCCGCTTGCGCTGATGGGAATGACGTGGCGGTTGTCGAGGTGAGCACCCTCCGTCGGCACCACGTCCAGGGGGTGGAGCTGAATGCCCATAAGGTTTACGGAATTGCGGCCGAGAGCGGCGTCGCTGGCCGCTCCGTCGTACAGGGCAATGTGGAGCTTCTGCCTGATGGCCATATCCTGCGGGATATGCAAGTGGCCGTTACTTCGTATGATGACCTGAAGGCAGATTTGGTTTCGATCGCCTCACGGCTCGACTGCCCCGTTCTTGCCGTGGACCACCTATATTCCGAGTTACCAGATGGAAGCCCGGTTCCCGAGCGGCTGGCCCTTACTCAAGCTTTGTCAGGCGTGGCTTCGGAAACCAGCGTCGACTTTCTCTCAACGAAAGCAAAGATTCTCGAGATCGGACTTACTGAAGCCCTAACCGACCAAAATCATTATCGGCCCGGGGTTGAGGCTGATGTCGGTCGCTCCCTGCTGGACCGCATTCGCAGCCTGGTTAACTGAAGGCCTCGAAGTTTTGAACTCAGCGGTGGGCGGCGCCGAAACAAATCACTAGACTGTACTTTTTGATCACACCCTCAGGATGAGTGCGATTAGGTCGCGATCTAGATTCTACTTAAGAGAGAGTTTGCCAGGATGAGGAAAGTAACGCTCGACTCCTATGCGGGGGTGGACCGCCTTCGTATCGCCATCGGTGGCGACATCACGGGATCCGAAGTCCGACGGGATGAGGGCGGGGTTGCGATGAGGCTCGTGGACCCCGTGTTGTCGGTCGAGTGTGACGGCGTGGACTTCTCTTCCATCCACCCGGATATCATCGCGCTCATAGGTATCCTGGCCTTTCACCCGATCTTGCCCAACGAAGAGTTTGAGCTGAAACCCAGCTTCAGTGTTTCGCCGAACTTTGAGAAGGCTATCCGGCGGGCGTGGATACTTCCCTACATTCGGGTCAACTCTCCAGGTGAGGCGTCCCCTTTCACTCCGAAGCGTGGAGGAGTGTTGAGCTATGGCGGGGGAATCGACTCTCTAGCCGCCAGTATTATGTTTCCTGACCTCCCTCTTGTGCACGAGACACCATTGCCGTCGAGGCATGCCAGCTACTCCGACATCGTCAACAAGATTGTGACCGACGAGCGGGCCGAAAACTTTGTGGTGTTCGACAACTTGAGGCAATTGTTCACGGTATGGGGCCTTCCTTTGTGGGTATCCGTTTATATTGCCTCCCTTATCCTCGAGCCGAAGTATATTGTCTCCGGATCTGAGTTGACGGGAACGTACCTGCTGGCGGGTAAAAGGTACCTCCCTCGTCATCAGAATATTTGGTATAGAGTTTTTGAAACCATAGGTGTCGACGTCTTGCCCACATCCTTCCTATCGGAGGTGGGAAATGCGAAGATTGTATCGTATTCGAATCGCATGGACGACGCGGCCTATTGTCAAAAAATAGATCGCAAAGATTGCGGAAGATGTACTAAATGCCTGCGTCGGCGAATGATCAGAGCGATGTTCGATCCTTCGGAGATGCATTTAGTCGATGACTTTGTTCAATCTGATCAGATCCACGCCTTCCTCCGAACGCGTCCATTGTACTATGCGGATGTTTTCGTCCACGCAGCCGCGAGACAGGTGCGGCCGACATGGGTAAATGAACACATAAAGGATCTCCTGGAAAAGCACGAAAGCTTCCCTTTTCACGAGGCCTACTATTCGAAGGCGTTTGATCATTTTGGTTACCCCTTGGATCTTCGGGAACGGGCCGAAAGATCTATGGGTTTGGCCGGTCTGAAGGCGTTCACGGAAAGCGACGACGAAGAGTTCACGAATTTTCTGCAGTAAACGCTAGGGATTTGTGGCCGCTTATGGCTGCGAGTGCGGCCTCGGAGCGAAACCTGCCCCCTGGATAGCAAGTTGATGGAGAAGGATTACGACTGGCGCCCAGCTGGTACCCGCTACCAATACTTCGATTCGCTCTCTACCTGCAGAGCGCACTGCGGTAGGCTCGGTATGTGCCGGATTGCCCGGAGTGACCGCAGCGCCGCAGTCACATGCCTACGTGGGATGGGATCACTTTGCAGACGAAAATCACCGCTAACGCGACTGCGATGAAGCGATGGTTGAGCAAGGCCGAAGAGTCCCTGGGCAACCACAGCGACCGGCTGAACGCCATCAACATTTTTCCGGTGGCAGACGGCGATACCGGCACCAACCTGTACCTCACCGTCCGCGCCGCCTCCCAGGCCGCCAACGCGGCAGAGACCACTGACCTCGGCGAACTGTTGAAGATCGCCGGCCAGGCTGCCATGGAGGATGCGAGAGGAAATTCCGGCACTCTGTTCGCGGTATTCCTCTCAGCAGTCGCCGAGCCATTGCATCATCATGTGCGGCTTTCCGGCCCGTTGCTTGCCACGGCGCTGCAACGCGCACAGATCCGCAGCTGGTCAGCGCTCAGCGACCCGGTTCCCGGCACCATGCTCTCTGTCCTCGAAGCAACAGCCAGGGGAGCCGCCGTCGTCGACGGTGCCCAGAACGGCGACGACAGTAACCATGCTCTCGCGCTGACCCTTCAGGCGGCTGTCCAGGCAGCCCTTGAGGCAGTGGTCCACACGGAGAGCCAACTCGGTGTGTTGACCCAGGCGAAGGTGGTGGACGCCGGGGGAGTGGGATTCCTTCTTATTATGGACGCGCTGCGTGCGGCCTCCCTGGGCGAGGAGTTGCAGGACGAACTCCTCGACGGACTTCACGGTTACGACATTCAGGCCCCCCACATCCACAACGGTGGCGACGCCGATGGGGTGGAGGTCATGTGCACCATCAACCTCAGCCCCCTCGACGCCGCAACTTTGCGGCTCCACCTGGACGAGCTTGGCGATTCGGTCATCATGAGCGCAGTTACCGAGGTCGAGGAGGGTTACCGGTGGCGGGTGCACGTTCATGTGCCCACCCCTGAGCCCGCACTGAAGCTCATTCAGGAAGCCGGCAATCCCATCAATGTTTCGGTGACGCAGCTTGCTTCCCCACGGGCCGGCGACACGCCCCTGTACAGCGAAGTCCAAGAGGCCAGTGGATAGTTCAACTACCGGGGAACTTAACTCGCCCCTCGATGGGGTTGTCAGTCCCCAGGCCAAGGTCAGGGCCTTTGCCGAGACCCTCAATATTCACACCTTTAGCCATCTGCTCAACCATTTTCCGCGCGCCTACTTTGAGCGCGGTGAGCTCACTCCCGTGAGCTCCGTGCCGTTGGGTGAAGACGTAACACTGATAGCGCGGGTGCAATCCGCCAACCTGAGGCAGATGCGGAACCGTAAGGGATCCCTGTGCGAGGTAGTCATCACCGACGACACCGGCGGCAAGCTCGGCAGTCTCAGCCTCTCCTTTTTCAATGGACATCAAGCCGCAAGGGATCTGCGTCCCGGCGTCCACGCTATGTTCTCCGGCAAGGTCAGTGAATATCGGCACCGGCTGACCCTCACCAACCCCATCTATTCATTGCTCGACGACGACGGGCCCGTCGACCCCGATCTCCTCGAGGCTCCTCTCCCGGTGTACCCGGCGTCGGCGAAGGTTCCCAGCGAAACCATTAAGAAGGCCGTTGCCAAGCTGCTCGACAGACTCGTGCATTCCCAGTTCAATGACCCAATCCCGCCGGATATTGCGCGTCGGGACAAGCTGATGAATATCACCCAGGCCTATGAGCTGATTCATCGGCCCCACGCAATCGAAGACACCTACCGTGCCAAGCACCGCTTCCGCTACCAGGAGGCGCTGGTTCTGCAGACGGCACTGGCCCGACGTCGGGCGCTCACCTCGCAGGAAGAGGCGACGTCCCGGCGTCCACGCCCGGGCGGCCTGTTGGACCAGTTCGACTCCCAGTTACCCTTCACCCTCACCGACGGACAGAAAGTTATCGGGGAGACCCTTGCTGAAGACCTGTCCTCTTCCCACCCCATGAATCGGCTCCTACAGGGTGAGGTGGGCTCCGGGAAGACGCTGGTGGCGCTGCGGGCCATGCTTCAGGTGATCGATGCCGGCGGTCAGGCCGCGCTGTTGGCGCCGACTGAGGTGCTGGCCGCACAGCACCTGCAATCCATCACCCGTACGTTGGGGTCATTGGCCATGGGTGGAATGCTCGGGGGGGCAGCCGATGGAACCAAGGTGGTCCTCCTGACCGGCTCAATGTCCACGGCGCAGCGCAAGCAGGCAATGCTTGACGCGGCAACGGGCGAAGCCGGGATTGTGATTGGGACCCATGCCCTGCTGTCCGAGAATGTGAGCTTTTTCGATCTTGGGCTCATTGTGGTGGATGAACAGCACCGATTCGGCGTCGAGCAACGCGATGTGTTGCGGTCCAAGGCCACCAATTCGCCGCACGTGTTGGTGATGACCGCAACCCCTATTCCCCGGACCGTAGCGATGACGGTGTTCGGCGACCTCGACGTGTCGACCTTGACCGAGCTGCCCGCCGGCAGGGCGCCGATCACTACCCATCAGGTGGGGCTCACCGAACATCCCGACTGGATTCAGCGCATCTGGGCGCGGGCCAGGGAGGAGATCGACGCCGGGCGTCAGGTGTACGTGGTGTGTCCCAAGATCGGCGACCAGGAGGAGGACTCCACCGCGGTGGAGCTCTACTCGCCCGATGGACCGTCGGACAACCGGGGCCCCCAGCAGGAGTTGACCTCGGTCAACGAGCTATTCGAGGCACTCCAGGAGGTCCCGTCGCTCCAGGGGGTGTCGATGGGAATGCTGCATGGACGGCTGGATCCCGTCGAGAAGAGCGCCACCATGGCCCGCTTCAATGACGGCAGCATCCAACTCCTGGTCTCCACGACGGTGATCGAGGTCGGTGTGGATGTTCCCAATGCCACGCTGATGGTCATTATGGATGCGGACCGGTTTGGCATCTCCCAGCTGCATCAGCTGAGGGGGCGCGTTGGGCGCGGTGGGCATCCCGGAACCTGTCTGCTGGTGACGCAGCTTGACCCCGAGCATCCCAGCAGGGAGAGGCTAGCGGCTGTCGCGTCGACCACCGATGGCTTCGAGCTGTCGCAGAAGGATCTTGAGCTGAGGCGCGAAGGTAACATTCTCGGGGCCTCACAGTCCGGTGGGCGGTCGGCGTTGAAGTTCCTGCGCGTGGTGAAGGACGTGAAGATCATCGAGAAGGCCCGTGAAGATGCCCAACAGATTGTGGCGGACGATGTCGATCTGGTGGATCATCCAGACCTCGCCGACGCAATGGATCTCTACCTGAATCCAGAGAAGGAAGCCTTTTTGGAACGGGGCTAGCTGTCGGTTCGAAGGGGTCTGTTCGTGGCCGACTCTTGGTGGCGTCGGCAGTGGCTGGCTGTGGATAAAGTCGGGTGTTTCGGTGAGCAGAGGCGCCCACTTCTCCTCCACAATGGCAATATTTGCTGGCCCATTCGAATATGTGTTCGATAAAATTGATCTATGGCTATCGCACCCTTCGAGCAGCAGACAGATACCGCTCAGTATCTGGCCTGGCTGAACTCGGAACTGGCTTCGATCGCTGCGGTCCTCCGTGTGTCGGGTCTGGTGATGCCTACCAGCGAACTCGCCAAGAACGCGATCGCCATCGAAACGGTTGGCAGGACCGTGGAGCAGCTTCAGCTCATTAGCGCCCATGCGATCGAGCACCAGAATGTTGCAGTTGTTGGTGAGTCAGATAAGCGCTTGAACCTTTCGGCTTTGGGCGGCAAGGCTACTGACGGGTCCACGAATCGGACCGGGTGCAGGGACAATGCTGAATACCTTCGGAACACGCTGCGGGTCAGCCGAAGCGAGGCGAAGCGGCGCATCCAGTTATCCGGGCAGGTGCTGCCATTGTTGCAGCTCACTGGCGAGCCGGGTGTACCTAAACTTGAACATCTCGCCTCTGCAGTCGCACAATCTACCGTTAGCGGACAGGCGGCCACCCTGATCAGCGCGGCGGTTGAACGAATGAGGCCGTGTGCATCCGTTCAGGATCTTGGTGCCATGGAGTTGGCGCTCACGCGACACGCAGCTGAATCTGACCCTGATTTGCTGAGGGTACTGATTCGCCGCTGGGAGGACGTTCTCAATCCTGATGGTGCCGAGCCGACCGAGGAGATGCTGCGCGTTCGACAGGGCGTCTTTCTACGGGGGAAGCGGCGAGGGCTGCATTACCTGGAGATCGCAGCTACGGATGATCAGTTCGAAAGCCTTGCCACTGTAATGTATTCAGCAACCAACCCTCGGGCCAGAGCCGGGTTGTCTGTTGCCGACACCGAAAAACTATGTGGAACCGATCAGGTTCCGGGGCGGGGCGAACAGCATCAGGGCGCCGCTTCTGAGGATGAGTTGGATCGGTCAACCTGGGCGCAGCAGCTTCTCGATGGCTTGGTGGGTGCTTGTGGGATTGCATTGGCCAGCAACGACCTGTCGACAGCCGGCGGTATGAGGCCCCAGATTCTGGTCACCACTGACTACAAGGAGCTGGCCGCTGAGGTAGGCCGGGGAGGTAGCGCTGCCTTTGGCGGTTTGATGGGGGCACAGTCGATTCGGCGGATTGCTTGCGACGCGAATGTTCTCCCTGTTGTCCTCGGTTCCCAGGGCCAAATTCTTGACGTAGGACAGCTGCGTCGTTTGTTTACTCCTACACTCCGCAAAGCCCTTGTGGCGCGGGACGGTGGATGTGCTTTCCCGGATTGCATGATGCCCTCTCCGTGGACAGAAGGTCACCACATCACCCATTGGAGTCGCGGCGGAGCGACCAGCATCGACAACGGTGTGTTGCTCTGTAGCAGACACCACCATCTGGTCCATCAGGGGGACTGGGCCATTGAGGTAAAGGACCAGGTTCCCTGGTTCGTTCCTCCCCGGTACATTGATCCCGCCCAGAGACCGAGGCAAAACCACTATCACCGCGATCGACACCGAACCCTCCTGAGGTGAGCCCTGGCGAGAAGTTGCTATAGCGGTGAGGCGTGAGGGGTGGACGGACATGGGTGTCGGGTGAGCGGGTGGGGTCAGGCGTGAGGGGTGAAGGGTCAGTGTATGGGGAGGGTGAAGGCGCACGAGCAGGCCATCCCGAGTCGATAGAGTTGAATCATGAGTCGAATCATCGCTGGAGCTGCCGGCGGCCTACCCCTTTTGAGTGTCCCTGGCACCGCTACGCGACCCACCACCGATCGGGTGAAGGAGGCGCTCTTCTCCCGTCTGGATGCCTATGAGGTCATCGCGGACGCCCGGGTGCTTGACCTTTTCTCGGGGTCCGGATCACTCGGGGTTGAAAGCGCCAGCAGGGGAGCGAAGATCGTTGATTTGGTGGAGTCGGCCGACAAGGCAGCCGCAGTCAGCCGATCAAATGCCGACCTCGTCAACAAGACCCTCAAACAGCAGACCGTTCGGGTCCACCACCTGAAGGTGGAAACCTACCTTGACCGCGTCACTTCGGAGGATCAATGGGATCTGGTTCTGATGGATCCTCCCTATCCGGTGGAAAACGAATCGCTGACCACTATTCTCGCAACGCTCGTTCCCCATCTGGCAAAGGGTGCAGTTGTTGTTCTGGAACGCTCATCGCGCTCGCAGGAGCCAGACTGGCCCGCTGGACTGGAACGTTTCGCCGAGAAGAAGTACGGCGAAACCAGGCTATGGTTCGCCGAACCGACGGCAGCTCGTCTGTAGGCGATGGACGATCTCGCGGGTGGGGGGAGGCCGGCCGGACTTTCACGAAAGTAGAGGACCGGAGATGCAGAACAACCCGCGACCGACGAGATCAGCCTGACTCGTCCTGCTCAACCCGGCCTGACTCGTCCTGCTCAACCCGGCCGACAGACTAAGCCGCTGCTGTTCCTCCGAGGTCGGTCTCGAGATCCTCAAACCAACGGTGAGCCAGAGCCTGGTGCTGCGGCCTGAAGGCGTACAGGCACGCCAGTCGTAGCCTGGTCGACACCGCGTAGGCCTGCAGTCGCGCATCTGACACACCCATCGCCGCCGCAGCCGTGAGGACAGACTGTTCGGCTGTTTGTGCGGCCACAGCAGAGTAGACACCCTGCGCTCGCCGGAAGTCGACATGCACCAGAAGATTCGCCAGATCGAGTGCAGGCTCAGCGACAGCTACGGTGTCACAGTCGATCAACCCTATGGAACCCGAATCCGGATTGAACAACAGCTGCTTGTCGTGGAGATCGCGATGGGACAGCACTGCCTGTTGTGGTGCCCCGGAAATCAGCAAACGAGCTACTTGCGCCGACGCCCTTTGGAGCCGGGCAGGTTCAACAGGCAGCGCCTCAAACTCCTGCGCCTGGTTTACCCACCGTGCCATGGTGCGACACTCATCGCGCGCTGTGTGGGCTGGCAGAGCGACCCTGCTCTGTCCGGCGCTGCCTTGTCCAACACTGCCCTGTTCAACGACGTTGCCCCGTTCGACGCGCTCCTGTGCAACAGCCAACCGGGGCCACCGCTGGGCCCACTGATGCCAAGCGTTCTGCCAGGTGCCAGCCCCATCCCAAGTACCAGTTCCGGCCGGGCGGCCAGTCCCGCTGTCCTGACCGGGCCCGTTCCAACGTGCGTCCCCGTCTTCAGTGGCAGCACCGTCCGCATGTCCATCTGCAGTGGACCCGCGCCCCAGCTCGTGCAAACTGGTTCCATGCACCGCCGTCAACGTGACGCTGTCGTGATCTTGCACTACGACGTCGGGCACCACCATCCCTGACGGATACGCCAACGTGCGCATCAACCGGTGGGCAACTGCCACCCCCTCAGCCTTGCCGGGAGCCAGCAGCTTGGTGAATCCAGCATCATCGCGGACCACTGCGCGCCGCTTATACCGGTGGACCAACAACTGACCCAGCGCCGCAGCACCGGGTAGACCCGACAACACCGGATCTTCAGCGAATGGCGACAAACGCACCACGCCGTCAGCCCCGATGGTGCCTGCCCTGACCCGGCCGCAATCCGCGTCAGTCGCCTCAAAGGTCAGCCGACCACCGTCACGCGGCCATGCCCGGTGGACGTTTAGTTGTCGGCCAGCACGATCCGTCAAGGTTGCGGGGATAGTTGTCACCACAGGATGTCCTCCATCAGGTCTAGTTGGTTCACCATGTCCTGCCGCCAGGTGGGAGAACAGGATCGAAAAGGCTCACTCAGGCGGTTGAGCAAGTGAAACACTGTCCACCCCAGCACCTCCGTCTCGGTGGCCCCTGTGGGGCCAGCGCTGTAGCCGTCCAGCATCGCCGCAGTACGGGGAAGCGCCAACACATCGGTGCCCCTCGCCAATGGCATGCTGTGCAGGATCTCGACGGCGGCAAAACTACCCAGATCGGATGCGCCCGCACCGTAGGTGCATCGCTCCAGATCCGTCAGCCGGATGTCGCTGCCATCCACCAGTACCTGGTCGGCAGAAAAGTCACCGTGAATCAGCGCGGCCCGGCCAGGACGCCGCAACAGCGGTTCCAGTCCAGCACGCAGCCGCTCCAGCCGATCGGAAATTCCGGGAAGCAGGGACGACGTCTCCCGCACCAGATCGATCAGCGATCCGGCCGGTGCCCGCCACCGGTGTGACTCAAAGGCGGGTGGCTGTTGATGAAGCAACGCCAACGCCATTCCCGCTGCATAGGAGGCAGCACCGGCATCGGCCGCCGTCCCCGGGGAGGCAGCTTCAAGGGGATAAGGGTGGCTGGCGCCCACGGTGCTGAGGTCACCGGAACCGAACCAGCTGAAGTACTGCACATGACTCGAGGTGGGCAACCCCGACCTGTCAACGGTCTCCAGAACCGGAACACCACTGGACGCGAGCTTCGCCAACAGCTGGCCATCGGCGTGTGGTGGCGCCGCACCGAGTTTGCACACCAATCGTTCACCCCGATGGCGAAGCCCAAACACCACCCTGCGTTGCGGGTTGTAGTTGAGCACCTCAACTGCACGGTCGGCAAAGATCCAGCCGAACCCGGCTTCTCGGAACGGCCGCAGGGGGCGGTACAGCCGGTGATCCAGTTCGATGGGTCCCGACACCAGGCTGTGCTCCGGATAGTCGGGTAACGCGACGTGGTGGACCTCCAGACCGCTGCCGACCGCCCGGCTGAACGTCTTCTCCAGCTTTGCTGCGGCATCGGGACTGTAGGTGGCCAGCCAGCCGATACCGCCCCCGGCTTCCCGGAGACGGGCAACCGCCGACGTACCGGGCTTGTGCCGCAGCCGGTCAGCCCACACAGGATGACCCAGCAACTCGCTGAGCCGGTCACTATCGAAGAACTCGGCGAGTCCGGGAAGGGCTGGATCAACGGCCAGAGCCGGATGAGCGGCCTGGGACCGGACGGCGGTGGCCCTCATGCCCGGACTCCAGCAGTCTTCTCGGCGAGCTGCGCCTCATCGGCCGCCTGTTGTTGACGGACCCAGGTGGCGAACATCGGGTGGTCCATCAGTTCGGCGGGGCTCCCGTCGAGTAGGATCTGCCCATCCTGCAGCCACACCACCCGATCATGGGTGAGGGCTACGGACGCCTCATGGGTGATCGTGATGGTGGTGCGACCCTCGGTCAGGGTGGCCAGGCCGGCAAGGACTTCGGTCCGTGACGTCTGATCCAACCCGGTTGTCACCTCGTCCAGGATGACTACTGGCGAATCACGAAGCAACGCCCTGGCAATGGTGATGCGCTGCCGCTGCCCACCCGACAGGGTCCCGCCGCGCTCGCCGACCACTGTGTCATACCCGTCCTCGAATCCGGAGATGAACGTGTGGGCATTCGCCAGCACGGCCGCGCGTTCTACCTCGGCGTCGGTGGCATCCGCCCGGCCATACCGGATGTTCTCCCGGATGGTACCTGTGAACAGCACCGCATCCTGCAGGACCAGACTGATATTCGACCGCAGCGACTCAAGCGTCACCGTGCGCAGATCATGTCCGTCCACGTGGGCGGTTCCGGACACCGGATCCATCATGCGCACCATCAGCGACACCAGCGTGGACTTGCCCGATCCGGATGGCCCCACAATGGCGGTCTTGCGCCCACCGACCAGCGCCAGGTTCAGGCCCTTCAGGACCGGTTGCCCGTCACCGTAAGCAGCAGTCATGTCGCGGAACTCCACGTCGCCCCACACCTTGCCGAGCGACACGGCGTTCGGGGCGTTAACAATGTCCACCCGTTCGTCCAGGAGGTCAGCCACCCGCTCGCCCGAGGCCGTCGCGCGGGCAATCCGACCCGTGTACTTGGCCAGATCCCGCAGCGGCTTCATTGAAGTTTTCAGGTACATCAGGAACAGCACGAGGTCGCCGGGAGTCATCGCCCCCTGCACCACCCGCCATCCGCCGCCCGCCAGCACGATGGCGGTGGCGACGCCGACAATGACGTCGGTGCGGCGTTCCAATGCTGCGGCGAGGCGCCTGGATTGGACTCCGTCTTTGAGGGTCTTCTGGTTGCTGCTGCCGAACCGATCAGAAAGGGTCTTCTCCAGTCCGTAGGTCTGTACCACCCGGATAGCGCCCAGACTCTCCTGAGCGGTGTTGGCAAGTGAGCCCTCGCCTTTCCGGGTCCGGCGTGCCGCTACGGTGATCTTGCCGGTGCTGACACGCGACAGCAGCAGGAAACTGGCACAGGCAATGACCACCACGAGGGCGAGCAGCGGATCCAGCCAGAACATCACTCCGCCCATCACCACCAGGGTGATGCAGTTGGCGATCAGCGGCAGTCCGGCGCTCACCGCCACCTCCTGGAGCCGGCCGACGTCGCCCACCAACCGCTGGATGGTGTCGCCGGTCCGTGCCGATGAGTGATACCGCGTGGACAGGGACTGCACGTGCTCGAAGACCCGTGCCCGCAGCTCCGTCGCAACCCTCGAACCAGCCAGCGCGAACGCCACAGTGGCGAGGTAGTTGCACAGCGCCCGCATCCCAATGATCACCAGCAAACCCGCACCACACGCGAGGAGAAGGCCCTC
Organism: Arthrobacter sp. 260; assembly: GCF_013116745.1. GTDB lineage: Bacteria > Actinomycetota > Actinomycetes > Actinomycetales > Micrococcaceae > Arthrobacter_D. The sequence continues at coordinate 101,979 of NZ_JABFOE010000008.1, read as the reverse complement.
GGTGGCCAACGGACCGGTTCCGGCCAGATCTGCTCCCAGGCTGCGTGAAATCGCGTCCACCACAAACTTGACCGGCCAGGGTTCGAGCACCCGGAAGATCACTTCAAAAAGCAACGCCACCACTCCGCCGCTCATCAGCATGCGGTGTTTGCGTAGATGTGGCTTCGCAATATTGATGGTCCGGCGGAGGGGGCTACGTCCCATCTTGGGGCCGATGGTCGGCAGCGTCGCCGGTTTGGGGGCCCTAACGATTGCCGGAGTCAGGGGAGCAGCAACGACCTCTGATGGAGTCTTCTCGATGGTCATGACAGGATCCCTTCGGTGATGCGCCCCAAGACGCCGTCCCAACTGTGATGATCGCTGGCCAGGCTGCGCGCGGCGTCGGACATCGCTGCCCTGGCCAGCGGAGCACCGGCAAGGTCATCGATGGCGGCTGCCAGCGCTGCAGGATCCGAGGGATCCACCAGCAGTCCGGTGACGCCGTCGTCAATGATCGAAGGCACCTGCCCCACCCGGGAGGCGACCACTGGCAGACCCGCCGCACAGTATTCGTAGATCTTCAGCGGAGAAAAGTACTGGTCGCTCGCGTCTTCCATCTCGGGATAAGGTGCAGCCGCCAGGGCACACCCTGCCAGCGCGGCCGGGATGAGATCGGGGGTGACGGCACCGGTGAACTCGACAGCCGCCCCGTGCGCGACCGCGAGCTCGCGGAGCCGCTGACCCTCCGGGCCGTCTCCCACGATCCGCAGAGCCCAGTCAGTCGACGCGACAGCCTTGGCCCGAATCAGGGTCTCCACCCCGTGCCACGGTTTCAATGTCCCGACGAACACCACCATCGGGATGCCTACCGCCTCGGCCGTGGGCCGGATCCGATCGACGTTGACCCCGTTGGGGACCACCAGCACCTTCGCCTGATCCTCGCTCGCCACCCGCTCCTTCACCCAGGTGGCAACGGGTTCTGAGACACAGACCGTCCTGGAGGCCGCAGCAACCTGACGAGTCAACACCGTGAGCGCTCCCTCTTCGTCCACGAGGGAGCGGTGGATACGCTGTTCATCGATCAGCGGGGCGTTTACCTCAAGGAACCCCGGGATGGCCAACGCTGACGTGATGCGGGCGAGGGCGTCACTGAAGAGTGAATACCGCTCGTAGACAGCCGTTGCGCCGTCGGCGATGGCCTGGGCCGCCAATTCGGCCGCAGCGGTGGCCTGTGCCTGTTCGCGGGCGGCACCGTCACCCTTGGGGATGCGGTGGACCACCACCCGAACGTCGGCGAGGTCTGCCGGGATGTCGGTTCCGGGCCGGGTGCAGTACACAGTGACCTCGGCACCGAGTGCCCGCCAGCTGCGGATAATCTCCTGCACGTGCACTGAGGCACCCTTCGAGCCGAATACCGGAACCCCGGGGTCCACGCAGAGATAGGCAAGACGAATCATGAGTAGGCCACCGCTTCCTCGATCTGGCGGACCGGTTGCAGGCTGGCTTCGAGTTCCTGCAACCTGACGGACTGTCGGTGCGAGTCAAAGAACTGTTCGATCACTCCGCGCGCAGCGAGTGCCACCGCCTGCCGGTCGAAGTCCACTGACGCCACCTGCTGGAGGGCGTCCACCAGGTCGCTGTGCACACCGGACCGGATCAGGATCCCGGTCCGGGCGCCGTCGCCGGTGGGCGTACTGGGGTCCAGGGCGCCGCCACCGTTGGAAATCACCTCGGGGATTCCGGTGACGTCGCTGGCGATGCAGGGCACCCCCATCGCCATTGCTTCGAGCAGGACGGTGGGCAGACCGTCGGCGTTGCCGTCCTGGCCCACCAGGCAGGGTGCGGCGAACACATCGGCCCATCGCAGTAGATCAATCACTTCGGCCTGGGTCCGTGGTCCCAGCAGGGTAACGGTCGTCCCCAGTCCGTGGCGGGTGATCTGGTCAGCGAGTTGGTCGTGAAGCTCTCCGCCACCAGCAATGCGGACGTCGAGTACGACGCCGCGGTGGACCAGTTCAGCCACGGCCTCAAGCAACTGGTTGAAACCCTTCTTCTCCACCAGACGGCCGACGGCGGCCACCCGCAGCATTGGTCCGGGCGCGGTGGGACTGGCGAAGGGAAACCGCTCCAGCTCAAGACCGTTGTAGACCCGATGGACCCGTCCCAGATGTTCGGGGAAGAGCCCGCCCAGGTAACTGAGGTTGAAATCGCTCACCGTCACCACGTGGTGGGCGGCACCGATGAGACTGCGGAGCACCTCCGGGTCCACCTCTTCATGGAAGATGTCCTTGGCGTGAGCGGTGAACGAGAACGAAATGCCCGTCAGCTCGGCTGCGGCCTTGGCGGTGCGGGCGGCGATCGACCCGAAATGGGCATGCACATGGGTGATGCCTCGCTGGCACAGGAGCATGGCGAGCTCGACACCCTGGTGGACCTCCACCGGGTCCATGGCGGCCAGCTGTGGCAGCAGCCGGGCGAACCGGTCAGCAAAGTCGGGGATCACGCCCTCGGCCGCTGCGATGATGGCCCAGCCCTCGGCCAGTTTTGCCGGTTTCGACACATACGTGACGGGCGCCTGGACCCTGCCCAGCTCGGGATGAAACCGGGGGTCGATCGGGGGCCTGAGGGAGAAGATCTCCAGCTCGTCTCCGGCGGCTTCCCGCGCGAGGATTTCGGTGACAATGAAGGTCTCGGAGAACCGGGGATAGATCTTCAGGATGTACCCGGTGCGGGACGGACTAGACGGCTGCAAGGGTCTTCCAATCGCTGCGAAGGTCGGTATGAGACGTTGGCACGGTGAAGCCGAGCAGTTCGGCTGCATACTCACCCACGGTGTGCAGACCGTTCAGGTCCACGTTGTGCCGCGGTGCTGGCGTCCCGACGACGGTCTCGAACCAATCGGTGAGAACCTGGGGAGTGAATCGGTCGGGGTGGCACATGTCCATCAGTTCGTGGCGGGCCAGGGATTCGGCGCGGATCAGCTGCTCCCGGCGGGGATGAACCCGGGGGACCACCAGTGCAGGGGTGTTGGTGCTCATGATCTCGCACACGGAGTTGTAGCCACCCATCGACACAATCGCCGAGGCTTCCCTCATCTCGGCGAGGCCGTCCCTCACCATCGAAATGACCCGGGTGCCGGGGGCCGCGGACTTCTCGATCAGCACCCGGTCCTCCTTGGGCATCTGTGGGCCCGTGACGATCAGGTGCTCATAGCCATGGGGGACCGTTGCCTGGGCCGCGGTGAGCAGCACCGCCCGTCCGTCGGATCCACCACCGGCCATGGTGAGCACATACGGCTTCGCCGTGGTGCCGGTGCGACGCCTCGACTGGCGACCGGTTGCGAGGTATCCGGTGTAACGGACCATCGAGCCCAGCTTGCCCGGAATCTCGCCGGATGCCACCGGGTCGTGGATGTCAGGATCCCCGTAGACCCACAGTTCGTCGAAGTAGCCACGGAGGCGGTCCAGGCTGCCCAATGCGTCCCATTCCCCGCGCGCCACCTTGGGGCTGTCGAGGATTTCGCGGAGGCCCAGGACCACCTTGCAGCTGGGCCGTGCCTTCTTCAGGTCCGACAGGGCGGAGATGAGTTCGCGGTCCACTCCGAAGGCGTGACGGTCCACCACCACCAGATGGGGTCGGAACTCCGAGAGCACGGCTTCCATAATCTGCGACCGCAACCGGATGAGTTTGCTTTGGTTGATGGCCAGGTTGCGGGGTACATAGCCGTCGCTGCCCTTGGAAATCCCGGGGAGCACCACCCAGTCCCAGCCGTCGGGGCTGTCGAACCGTGTTGCCTGGGATTCGCCGGTGACCAGCAGCCCGGTGACCTTGCGGTTGGTCAGCCCGGGGAGGTTGGCTGCCAGCGAGTGGGCGAGAGCCAGATTCCGTCGGGTATGGCCCAGGCCCTGGGAATCGTGCGAGTAGAGCACAACCCGGAGCTCTTTCGAGGAGGCTCCCTGTCCTGGAAGCCCCCGGTAAGGGAGCTCCTGTGCAGCGACGTCCTGCGGGTGATGCCCTAGAGGCGAATGCGTTTCCATAGCGGTGACCAGATCTTTCCCTGCGGTGATGTAACTGCTGCAGGTTCTCTATCTAGCCAGCCACCTATGAGACGTTCGTGAGGCGCTTATGAGAGAGTTCTCATCCAGGACTCCATGGGCACCCACCCGGGGGCAGTAGGCGGACGTCATGACGGTCGCGGACAACCAGCCGGCCGGCTCCTGCAATCCCCGTCGCCTGGACAGGCGAAGACCCGGCGGTCACAGAGGATCGCCGGGTCTTGAGAACGCAGTACCCCACCTTCAGATGCGGGGGAGCGATAGGGCGGAAGCGCAGCCTACTGGGGCTGGTAGGACAGGCAATCGGCTGTGTCAGCGCCGGAGCCGATCTTCACATCGGTCTTTCCGCACATGAGGTGGTCGTTGAAGGTGCACTCGGTGCGCTGGCAGGCACCCACGTGGGCCAGCACCATGGGGAGGCCGCCGGTCGCTGAGGTGTCAATGAAGGTGGAACAGGAGGCATGGTCCCGGCTACCACCAACAGTGATTGCGAAGGCTGTGCAACCGTCGTGGTTGAAAGAGCACGAATGGACACTGCAATCGGAAACGCTTGCAACTTCGGTTGTCATGGTTCCTCCTAATGGGCCCGTTGCTTTATACCCTCAACGGTACTGCTGAATGGAGGAAATAACACCGAATAAAACAACTTCGATAGCGCACATTTAATTAGCGCATTTATTGCTTTCGTATTGAAGCTTTCGATTGTATTGTCGTTCGGGCTTCATGGCCCACACCGCACAGCCCGGGGCAGGGCTACTGCTGTGCCGAACAGAAGGCATCCAGCTCAGGTCCGGCCACCACCACTCCCGGATGCGGGCCGGCAGCCACCAGGGACGGCGACCAGGCCGCGGGCCAGGAGAAATTGGTGCCCACCAACACGATGTTTCCTGCCATCTGCCCACTGATCATCCCGGCATCGGCCAGCACCACGACGTCGTTGGCGGTGGCACGTAGCCGACGTGCCTGGGCGCGTGCAAACGTCAGCGGCGGATCGTCGCCAACATTGACAAGCGCCACCCCTCCCGGTGCCACCACCCGGGTCAGCGCCCTGTAGAACGTTTCATCGGTCAGGTGGACCGGCGCATCGGCGCCGGCGAAAACGTCCAGCACTACCGCATCAAAGGATCCCGGATCACAGCGCTCCAGGGCTGCGCGGGCGTCATCGATCACGATTGAACACCGGGTGCCGTCCGGCAGCGGCAGATGCTCCAGCACAAAGTCCAGCAGCTCCCGCTCCAGTTCGACGGCTGTCTGCTCGGAACCGGGGCGCCTGGCCTGGACATAGCGCGCCAGGGTCAGCGCGCCCGCGCCCAGGTGCAGCACCCGGATGGGCTCGCCCGCCGGCCTGAAAATATCCAGCACATTCGCGATCCGGCGCAAATACTCATAAAAGACGTTCCCGGGATTCCGCAGATTCACATGGGATTGTTGTGCACCGCCGATACTGAGAATGAATGCACCCTCGGTAAAGGCATCCTGATCGATTTCAGCAAGCTCGCCAATTCCAGCCAGCTGCACAGTGGGCACCGAGCCGTCCTCGTCTGCGGCCACTTCCACACCCTTCACAGCCGGGCGCTCAGCGTCGCGAGCCGGTCCGCAGCCTCCTGCAGCACCGCGGTCTTCTTGCAGAACGCAAACCGCAGAAGCGAACTGGTGCGGGCTGCGCCGTCGGGATGGCAGAACACCGCCACGGGGATGGCAGCCACCCCCACAAGCTCCGGCAACCGCCGCGCCAGAGCGGTGGCGTCGCTGATGCCCAACGGTGCGGTATCGACGTTCACAAAGTAGGTACCCTGCGGGGAGAAGACATCAAACCCGGCGGCTTTCAACCCGGCGCTGAGGATGTCCCGTTTCGTTTGCAGGGTGGCGGCGGTTGCCTCGAAGAACCCGTCGTCCAGGCCCAGACCGTGGGCGACGGCGCTCTGGAACGGGGTGCCGGAGCTGTAGGTAAGGAACGTCTTGACCGTCCGCACCGCCGAAATGAGTTCCTGCGGCCCGGTGATCCAGCCGATCTTCCATCCGGTCACCGAGAAGGTTTTGCCGGCCGAGGAAATGGTGAGGGTGCGGTCCGTCGCTCCCGGCAGTGACGCGATGGGCAGATGCGCCACCCCGAAGGTGAGGTGCTCGTAGACCTCGTCGGTGACAATCACGGCGTCGTGTTTCACCGCGAGGTCCACAATCTTCTGCAGTACCTCCCGGGTGAACACGGTGCCCGTCGGGTTGTGCGGGTTGTTGAGCAGGATGATCCGGGTGGAGCCGGTCACCGCCCGTTCCAGCTCGTCGAGATCGGGCTGGAAATCGGGCGCCGAGAGGGCAACGGTGGTGTGGGTGGCCCCGCTCAGACCAATGATCGCGCCGTAGGAGTCGTAGAACGGTTCAAAGGTGAGCACCTCGTCGCCGGGTCCAGCGAGTGCCAGCACCGCGGATGCGATCCCCTCGGTTGCGCCGGTACTGACGATCGTCTCGGTATGGGGGTCGGGGGTCAGGCCGTAGAACCGTTCCTGATGGGCCGCGATGGCCTCCCGGAGCACTGGCAGACCCTGGCCGGGGGCATACTGGTTGGCTCCGGCGGCAATCGCTGCACGGGCTGCGTCAAGGATCTCGGCGGGCCCGTCTTCGTCAGGGAATCCCTGGCCGAGGTTGATGGCCTCATGCCGCCCCGCCAGCATGGTGATCTCCTCGAAGATTGTCACACCCAGTCGCCCGTCAGAGGCCAACAGGTTGGCGCCCGACGCCGTCCGTTGCCACGGCGTGGGAGTTGCGGCAGTGTCGGTCACCAGCGAAGAAGTTGATGTACTCATGGACTCAAGTATTACGGTTTTCTCGCCCCGTCGTTCAGCCCGGCTGTGCCACACCGCAATGCCCTGTAGATTCGAAGCATGCGTCGAGCAGTGTGCCCCGGATCCTTTGACCCCATCCACAACGGACACGTGGAGGTCATCGCCCGTGCAGCCAGCCTCTTCGATGAGGTGATCGTTGCAGTATCGACCAACCCGGCCAAGAACTACCGGTTCGATCTGGAGGAACGGCTGGCCAGCGCACGCGAAACCCTCACCTATCTCCGCGGCGTCTCGGTGCTGCCCATGGGGGAGGGACTGCTCGCCGAATTCTGCCGTTCCCACGGCGCGAACCTGATCGTCAAGGGACTGCGTTCCAGCCAGGACTTCGACTATGAGCTGCCCATGGCCACCATGAACCGCCAGCTCACCGGCGTCGAAACCGTGTTCATTCCGGCGGAGAACAGCTACACCCATCTCTCCTCGACGCTCCTCAAGGAGGTCGCTTCGCTGGGCGGCGACATTTCTCCGTTCGTCCCCAAGGGTGTGCTGAAACGGCTGAATCGTCAGTAGTCCTAGCTGGCCTGGTGCGCTCTGCGGGGAAGACTGATGAAGTAGTCTGAACCTATGAACGACAAGACCCGCCTGACGCCCGAAGATCCGTTTCCCGAGGACCTTGACCCCCTGGCTGACGGGGAAGTTGAAGTGCTTAACAGCAAGGTCCACCGCCAGATTGACGAGGAATACGTCGAACAGGGCCAGCCCAACCCCGAAACGGAGTTCCGCAAGGAAGAGCTCGATGAGGAGCTCGACGAGCGCGACGACGAAAGTCAGGGCGAGTCCGAGAAGGAAGCCTAGCCCGCGTACAGTGCGACTTCGGTGGACTTGACCACGAAGAACACCTTCATCCCGGGAACCAGGTCAAGGTCTGCCGCGGCTGCGGCGGTGATCTCGGCGCTCAGGTGACCGGCGCGGACGCTGACCAGACGGCCGCGCTGTTCCAGATCGCTGACCACTACTGGCAGCACATTGCGCGGACTGCCGGACGGTTCCACCACAAATACCGACACCGCGCGGGGGCTGAATACCGCTGCGGCCTCCTGGCCGTCAGGTAGCGACTCCTCAGCGATCGCCGACAGCCGGAGACCATCCCCGGTGACCAGGCCGCCGGTCGTGCTGGTGCCGCTCACCAGGTTCAACCCGGCGAGGCTCGCGCCGAAAGCACTGCGCGGCCGTTCGAGCACGTCGCGGGTGGGTCCCGCCTCAACAACCCGTCCTGCCTGGATGATGATGGTGCGGTCCGCGAGCATCAGGGCGTCCAGCACGCTGTGGGTGACGATGATCGCGCTGCGTCCTGCCAACACCCGTTTCAGGGTCCGTCGCATCGCCGGGGTCACTGCGATATCCAGGGCAGCCATGGGTTCGTCGAGCAACAGCAGTCGCGGGTGGGTCGCCAGAGCACGTGCCACTGCCACCCGTTGCGCCTGCCCACCGGACAATTCCGACGGACGTCGGTCAGCAAACTCCGTCGCCTCCACCTCGCCCAGCCACCTCAGAGCTTCTGCCCGGGACTCCTCCCGGCTGGCTCCCTGGCTGCGCGGACCGAACGCCACATTGTCCAGCACGCTCAGATGCGGAAACAACAGCGGCTCCTGCGCCAACAGAGAGACACCCCTGGCATACGGTGGCAGCCAGATTCCCTCTGCAAACAAGGTGGTGTCGTCCAGGGTGGCGCTGCCCCCGTCGGGACGCAGAAGACCGGCGAGCACGGCGAGCAATGTCGACTTGCCGGCGCCGTTGGGACCGAGGACGGCAACCGTTTCGCCCTCCTCCACGGTCAGCTGGACCGCCAGGCTGCGGGCTGCCACCTGCACATCTGCCGTGAGGCTCATTGTGCGCCGCCGCTCTGGGGGCGGCTGCGGTGTGCAAGACCGACCACCAGCACCGCCACCACCACGAGGACCAGTGAGAGCGCGACGGCGGCATCCGGGTCTGCCTCGCGCTGCAGATAGATTTCCAGGGGAAGGGTACGGGTAATCCCCTGCAGGCTGCCCGCAAAGGTCAGGGTGGCTCCAAACTCGCCCAACGCCCGCGCGAAGGACAGCACCATCCCGGAGATCAGGCCCGGTAACACCAGGGGCAGGGTAATCCGGCGGAGCACAGTTCCGGGCCGGGCACCCAGCGTCGCGGCGACCGCCTCGTACCGGCTGCCGGCTGATCTGATGGCCCCTTCAAGGCTGAGCACCAGGAAGGGCAATGCCACGAAGGTCTGGGCAATGACGACAGCGGTCGTCGAGAACGCAATACTGACTCCCAGCACCTCGAGGCTGGACCCCACCAGTCCCTGCCGGCCAAAGGTGTAGAGCAACGCTATGCCGCCGACCACTGGCGGGAGGACGAGCGGCAGGAGCACGAGCGCCCGCAGGATTTGCTGGCCGGGGAAGTCGGTGCGCGCGAGCACCAGTGCCATCGGCACGCCAAACACGACGCACAGCACGGTGGCGATAGCCGAGGTACGCAGGCTGAGACCGAGCGCCGCCACCGAGGACTCCGAGGTGATCAACTGGACGAACTGCGACCAGTTCACCTGCGCGATCATCGCTACCAGGGGCAACGTCACGAACAGGGCACCGCCGGCGGCGAGCACAAACACCCACCGCGGGATTTCATGCCGGATCGCCCGGGTCGTGGTGCTCACGGTGCACCGAAACCTGCGTCGGTGAGCAACTGCTGGCCCACCGGAGACGTCACCAGGTCAATGAAACCCTGGGCATGCTCGCTGTTCCCGCCTGCCACGGCGGCCACCGGGTAGGTGGTGAGAGCGTCCATCGCCTCGGGGAACGCTATCCCCTCCACGCTGTCACCTGCAGCGAGCACGTCGGTGACATAGACCAGACCGGCATCGGCTTCACCGGAGCGGATCTTGCCCAGGGTGTCGGTGACCGACGCCTCCTCGCTGACCGCGTTCACCGTTATTCCTGCAGCCTCCTGGGCCGTCGCTGCAGCGGCCCCGCACGGCACCTGCGGCGCGCACAGGACCACCCGGGTGCCGGGGTCGGACAGGTCCTCGAAGCTGGTGATGCCTGCAGGGTTGCCCTGGGGCACCCCTATGGTGAGCGTGTTAGTGGCAAAAGGTTCAGGTTGCCCGTCAATCAGCTCTTCGGCCGCCACCCGGTCCATCGTGAGGGTGTCTGCCGAGGCAAACACATCAGCGGGGGCGCCAGCCATCAACTGGGTGGCCAGATCAGAGGACCCGGCAAAGCTGAAGGTGACGGTGGTGCCCGGGTGCGTTGCCTCGTACTGCTCACCGAGTTCAGTGAAAGTGGACTGCAGCGACGCTGCAGCGAACACGGTCAGGCTCTGGTCAGCATCTGCCGCTTCGGAGGTATCAGCTGAGGTTCCGCAGGCGGTCAACCCCAAGACTGTTGCCAAGGACAAGACGGCGAGAATCCCGTGGGGGAGCCGCATCTCAGGACTTCCTTCCGGGAGTTTCGACGATGACGGTGGTCGACTTGACTACCGCGACGGCTACCGAGCCCGGCTCTAACTCCAACTCACGGACTGCTTCGGCGCTCATCAGTGACACCACCCGGTGGGGCCCGCACTGGAGTTCCACCTGGGCCATCACTTTGTCGGTCACTACCCGGGTCACCAGGCCCACGAACCGGTTCCGGGCGGAGCTCTCCATCCCTGACGGGTCCTCGGGCAGGACAGCTCGGCGACGGGCCAGGTGGGCGAGTTCCAGGCCGTCGAGCATCGTGATGCCGGTTGCGGATTTGGTGCTGGTCAGGGTGCCGTCTTCCACCCAGCGCCGCACCGTGTCGGTGCTGACTCCCAGGTAGTGGGCTGCATCTTTGACCCGTATCTGCGTCATGAACGCCAGTCTATACCTGCAGATGCGGGAAATTGGGCTCTATCAGGCGGTCATCAGCCTTCGCCGGCGAGCCTTGAATCCCCGGCTAGATCTGGTTTGCGCAGACAGGCCGCAGGTGGGTGGCCGCCAGCGCGGCAGTCTCCTCGACAAACCGGGGCAGCCAGCCGACCAGCCCATGATCCGGCGTTGAGGGCACCATGACCATCCTGGTGTCCGAGCATTGACGAAGGTTGGTGAACGCCCGCAGGGCGTGATAGTCCGAGGTCACCACCAGGACCGTGTCCCAGTTCCGGTCGGCTGCGAGCCGCGCGAACGCCCGTGCTTCGCCGCGGGTGGTGAGGGGGTCGGGTTCAAAGCAGACCCGGGAGACGTGTGCCGGTCGCCTGCAGAGCCGGTCGGCGTCGACGTTCCCCGGGGTGTCTGTCCGGGAGATCGCAAGAACCGGTGCGTGCCCTGCCGCCACCAATTCCTCGGCAAGGGGGAGTCGCTCGGAACTGTCGCCACCTAGGACCACCACCGCATCAGCGTCAACGCTTGCCACATAGTCCGGGCTGTACACCGGGGGATTGATGAAGAGGGAATAGCAGGAGAGTAGCCAGACGCAGGTCAGCGCCACCAGCACCGCCGTCGACCGTTGCAGCGATCGCCACAGCACGCGGGTCGGGGGGATTCTCACCGGATCAACCTTACGGGCAGGCGGACACGAGCGTACTGAACCTCCCGCAAAGCCCAGCAAAGACCGGACCACACCCGCGTGGCGCGTTTGGCTCTGCCCCCAATCCGTGGTGAGGTGGGGCATGAGCGGCACTAGCCGTCGTCGTCGGCGGCTGTCGCTTGCCGGACCCGTTGGCTCTGGTTTGAGCCGGACGGGCTTATCAGGCTAAGATGATACGTCGGTCATATGTTCTACAGGAGTTCCCATTAAGAGCGATCTCAGTTCGCCTTTGATTTTCAACGTCAAGGACCTCGGGCGCAGCCCGGGCAGCATGCGAACAATCGAAGAACATGTACCCGCACCAAAGGATTTCGGTGTGGTTCTCATCGGTGTTCAGGAAGGTTCCCCCGTGGAGCTGGATCTGAGACTGGAGGCTGTACACGAAGGAATCCTGGTATCAGGTACCGCAGACGTCGAGATTGTGGGCGAATGCGGCCGGTGCCTGGATCCCATCAAGTACAGCAGCAGCGTCGATGTGCAGGAGCTTTTCTACTACGACGACGTCGAGTTGTCCGAGGGAGAAGAACCTGTTGAAGAGCACCGGGTTGATCGGGATTCAATTGATCTTGAGCCGGTGCTTCGGGACGCAGTGGTAACGTCACTGCCGTTCCAGCCGGTGTGCCGGGAGGACTGCGAGGGTCTGTGCTCTGAATGTGGAGCCCGCCTCGCGGATGACCCCGATCATCAGCACGAAATTTTGGATCCCCGCTGGGCGGCCCTTACCGGGCTGACCGGCACTGCAGCGTCAAGCGACGCGGCAGCAAGTACAGAGTCTGTCGAGAGAGAAGAGAGTTAGTCGTGGCTGTTCCTAAGCGGAAAATGTCCCGCTCGAATACCCGTGCACGTCGGTCCCAGTGGAAGGCAACTGCCCCCAAACTGGTGAAGACCGTGGAGAACGGCCGCGTTACCTACAGCCTGGCTCACCAGGCCAAGGTAGTCACCGACTCCGCTGGCACTGCACTGTTCCTTGAGTACAAGGGACGCAAAGTAGCCGACGTCTAACGACCGCTGCGTGCCCGGCATCGCCGTGCCTGTAGCGTTCTTATGCGAATGCGTAAGTAGACGTGGCTAATACTGAAGACCTTTTGAAGCGTCTCGGTGTCTCTATTGACGCCGAGACGCTTCGTCTTGCCCTGACACACCGCTCCTTTGCCTATGAGCACGGGGGCATTCCCACCAACGAACGCCTCGAGTTTCTCGGCGATTCGGTGCTGGGCCTGGCGGTCACGGACGCGCTGTACCGGGACAACCCTGACCTGTCCGAGGGCGACCTTGCCAAGCGGCGCTCCGCCGTCGTCAGCACCCGTGCTCTGGCCGGGATTGCCCGCGACCTGGAGTTGGGCCAGCATGTGCTGCTGGGTCAGGGGGAGAAGCTGACCAACGGTCGGAACAAGGCATCGATCCTTGCCGACACCATGGAAGCGGTCATTGGCGCGACCTACCTGAGCAACGGGATCGAAGTAGCCCGGGCGATGGTGATGCGCCTCGTGGGTCCCCTGCTGGGAAGCGCTGCCGCTATGGGAGCCGGCACCGACTGGAAGACCAATATCCAGGAGATCGCCGCCGCGCGCCGGCTGGGCACCATCGACTACAAGGTCACGGGGTTCGGCCCCGACCACGCCCGCACCTTCGAAGCACTCCTCACGGTCGGCGGCAAGCCGTACGGCTCCGGATCGGGGCCATCCAAGAAGGAAGCCGAACAGGAAGCTGCAGCGGCGTCCTGGCAGATGCTCCGGGTCCTCGCCGCCGAGCCCAAGACGGCCGTCCACACGGTAATGGTTCCGGTTGAAGTGGCCAACGTCGATCACGACGGAAGTCGCCCCAACGGCGCTGCTGCTGTTCCTGACCCCGTCATCAGCTCCTCCGACGCGGCCTCCGCTGCGTCGGCCTAAGCACACACCATGCCGGAGCTCCCCGAGGTCGAGGTGGTGCGCCGCGGCCTCGCCCGCTGGGTCCTGGGACGCACCATTGACGACGTCGACATCCTCGACCCGCGATCAATCCGCCGCCACGCCCTCGGCGGTGAGGACTTCACCGGCAATCTGGTGGGCTCCCGTGTCCTGGACGTCGTGCGCCGGGGCAAGTTCCTGTGGCTCCCGCTGGCCGCCGGCACAGACTCTCAAGGGTCCACTGGCCTGTTGGACGCTTCCGGCGTGGCCGGCGCAACAGGCACCGCGGCGACAGCTGGCGCCGCAGACGCTTCTGCAGCTTTAGGAACCGCTGCACCCCCGGTGGCTCTGATGGCGCATCTGGGAATGAGTGGCCAACTGCTGGTCCAGGACGCCGAAGCCGCTGAGGAAAAACACCTCCGGGTCCGGCTGACGCTCTCCGCGGCGTCCTCGGCCGACGGGGGACCGCTGCCGCGTGAATTGCGGTTCGTCGATCAGCGCATCTTCGGCGGCCTTTTCGTGACATCGATGATTCCCACTGCCGACGGGCACGCCGGTGGCCTCGGTGAAAGCCCGCTGCCGCTGATCCCTGTCGAGGCTGCCCACATTGCGCGCGACCCGCTGGACCCGGCGTTCTCTTTTGACGACTTTTTTGCGTTGGTGCGCCGGCGCAAGACAGGCATCAAGCGGGCACTGCTGGATCAGTCGCTGGTCTCGGGCATCGGCAATATCTACGCTGATGAGGCTCTCTGGGCTGCCCGCGTGCACTACGCCCGACCCACCGACACGATGCGACGGGGCGACGCGCTCCGTCTGATCGACGCCTGTCGCGAGGTCATGCTGCGCGCACTGGACGCCGGCGGCACCAGCTTTGATTCCCTGTACGTCAACGTCAACGGGGCCTCGGGGTACTTCGCGCGGTCCCTCAACGCCTACGGAAGGGAAGGGGAACCGTGCCTCCGCTGTGCCTCGGACCCGGATTTCCACGGCAGCTCCCTGATCCGGCGTGAAATATTCATGAACCGGTCCTCGTTCAGCTGCCCCCGATGCCAGCCGAAGCCCCGGAACGGGCGCTGGTAAACAGAACATTCCGGATCCCCGCCTCCCATCCGGGGGTCCCCGCGTCTCAAGCGGGACCAACTGATCCTCCACAGCCGGTGACTTGCCCACATAGGTGACTTGCCCACATAGTGGGCAATCCCCTCCCGCGGGCATCGCGCCTGCGGGACTAACGTGCAATGGAAACCTCCACGCAGCCAGAGCGTGATTTATCACCCCGCCGTCGGTTATCGGATCGCTACCCCGCACCTCCTCCCTGTGACACAAATGTGACAAATCTGTGCGGGCCTCTGTACTGTAGACGGCACGCCGGGTTCCGTTCAACTCAGCGTCCTCCCGACAGATTGCCAAGTTCTGCCGTTGTCGTGAGGTCCGTTCGCATTCATCCGGCAGAAGCGGAGGAACCAGTAGCGGCCGTCGATAGACGGCCTCGGGGTGAAGACTCATTATCGAGTCCGGGTGGCTCCCATCCGAATCCGACAGCTAACTTCGTAGGCATTGGGAGAGGCAACATCATGTCCAAGAACCGTCACATTGCGCGCCACCGCGCAACCCCGCCAAGCGCCTTCAAGACCGTTTCCAAGGCGGTCAGCTCACACGCCGGATCCTTCGGCCGCCCAGCAGCAGTCCTGGTGGCAGCCTCCGGTCTGATGCTCAGCGCCGGACTCCCGGCCAACGCGTCCGGTGAAATCACCGCTCAGCCCACCGCCGCGGCACCAGCCGTCCAGAGCGCCGGCTCCGCAACCTACACTGTCCAGGTTGGAGATACCCTCGGCCACATCGCTGCCGCTCAGGGTGTCAGCCTCGATTCGATCTTTGCGCTGAACGGCCTCACCTGGGACTCGGTCATCTTCCCCGGTGACGTCATTTCCCTCTCAGGCAGTGCCACCCAGGCCACTCAGGTAGCTGCTCCAGCACCAGCTGCTGCACCAGCCGCTGCGGTGACCGCTGCCGCTCCCGCGCCGGCTGCTCCTGCTGAGACCAGCACCCTGGGCATCACTACCGCCTCCGAGGCCATCACCCCCATTGCAGCTCCCTCCACCGGCGGTCAGGCGTCCACTTCCGGTATCGTCGGCACCGCAATGTCGCAGATCGGTTCCGGCTACGTCTACGGCGGCACCACCCCCGGTGCTTGGGACTGCTCAGGCTTTGTGCAGTGGGTCTACGCCCAGCACGGCATCGATCTGCCCCGCACCAGCCAGGCACAGATGGCGGCCCTGACCCCCACCAGCAACCCTCAGCCGGGTGACCTCGTCATCCAGAACGGCGGCGGACACGTCGGTATCTACATCGGTGGTGGCCAGATGGTCAGCGCTCTGAACCCCAGCCAGGGCACCCTGGTCCACGCGGTCGACGCCATGCCACTGGTCGGGTACTACACCCGCTAGGACGCAGCCCGCGCCAGCCCAGGATGCGCCATCGGAGAAATCCGATGGCGCATTCGTGCGTTCACCGGCCCTATCCGGGGTGTCCGGCGGTGGCAACATGGATCGGACGAAAGGAGCTGTCCGGGTTCAGGACTGCGGGAGAAGCGCCTCGAAAATAGCTTCCCACTGGGGGATGACGTTCTCCAGCGAGTACTGGCTAATCTCCTGAGCTGCACGCTCTCCAAGGGTGCGGCGCAGTTCACTCGACCCCATGAGAGTGGACAATGCCTTGGCGAAATCTTCCGGTTGATACGTGGGGACTATGATGCCTGTCCGTGAGTCGGCAATCAGCCGTTGCAGCCCGTGTCCAGCGTCATACGCCACGGTTGGGATCCCACAGACCGCTGCCTCGGCGACCACGAGAGGCCATCCCTCCCGATGTGAAGTCAGAACATTAATGCTCGCCTTACCCAGCGAATCGGCAAGATCGGTCGCCACCCCGCAGAACTTCACCGACCCTGCGATTCCCAGCTCGGCCGCAAGCAGCTCCAGAGCGGACCTCTCAGGTCCGGCTCCGTAAAGAGCAAGGGTCCAGCTAGGAAATTCTTCACTAATCAATGACCAGGCGGTCAGGAGTTCGTCCAAGGACTTCTCCTCATGGAGCCGAGACAGGGAGACCACGGTCTGCTCGCGTTGCGCAGCATCGAAGGTCTGAGGCGGAAGGGTGTTGGGATTGTGAACATACCCCGCGTCAGGCAGCCCGGCTTCAGCGAACTGTCGCGCGTACTCTTCGGTCAGAAAGAGTTGCAGGTCCACCGCGCTGAACTCGTCAACGATGCGGGGGAGCACCCCCCTGGCTTGGGCGTAGTCGAAAGAACCGTGATACTGGGCAATCACCCTTGGACGATCCGGTCTGGTCTCGAGGAGACCCGCTTTCTGAAGTGCTATCAACGCGCTGATCTGCAGAACGACAACGATTGTCTCTGGACCCCAGGATGCGATGTGCTGTTGAAGCCTGAGTTGGCCTGCCTCGGTGGCCAGTCTATGCTCATGCCAGATTTCGGCTTCGTCCTCATGGGTCGTTGAGATATTGTCGACCCGCTGCCGGAAATGCGAATAGGGAAGAGCGTAAATTGAGTCCGTCTGAACTGACGAATGTCTGCGGTACTGCATCGGATCAGTACTCTTGTTGATTCCAAGCAGTGAGACTCGATGCCCGCGCTCCGCCAGCCCTGTGCTGAGAATGTTGGCGAACCGCTGAACACCGCCGAGTGCCTCAATGTCGTCGGCAACGAGAACTATTGAATAGGGCATCTAGGGATTCTCCTGGCTCTGATGGGAAGGACGCCGCCTCCTAAGAAGCGGGGTTGAAGCTGATCTGTTACAGCTGCTGGTAGTGCTCTGAGAGTCTTGCCAGTCCCTCATCGAGTGACACTCCGGGCGTCCAGCCAAGCAGGTCGCGGGTCCGTCGTTGATCGAACCAGTGGGCCGTGGAGAGTTGCTCCGCCAGAAAGCGGGTCATCGGTGGTTCCCCGTCGGCGCCGCTCCGCTGCCACACAAACTCAACCAGGGACCCGGCTACCCGTGCCACCCTTCCGGGAACGCTCCAGCGCGGCGGGCGAACCCCACCAGCCTCGCAGATGCCTGCGATCAGTTCACCGATGGGCCGGGGCTCTCCGTTGGTGACCACGACCGCTAAGCCCGCCACCTGATCCATCCGGGCGAGGGCCGCGCCAATCGCTTCCGCTGCATTGTCGACGTAGGTGGTATCGACGAGTGCGGTGCCAGCGTCCAGGACTGGAAGACGTCCCGCCCGTGCCCGCTGCAAGACCCGTTCGACCAGTTGGGTATCCCCTGGCCCCCACACGATATGTGGTCTGACAGCCGCGACACGGAAACTGTCACTGTTTGCCGCCAGCGCGATGAGCTCTGCCTTGGCCTTCGTCTGGGCGTAGTGGCCCAACACCTTCTCTGGCGTGGCATCGGTGGCAGCCTGCCCCACGATCGAGGTGCCCACGTGCGCCACCGAAGGGGAGGAAATGAACACGAAGTCCCTGACCCCTGCTGTCCGTGCCGCATCTAACAGGCATCGGGTGCCCTCTACATTGACCGCTTCGAAGTCAGCTGCCGCTCCAGCAAACGAGACTTTGGCTGCCAGATGCACCACAGCATCCATGCCCAGGACCGCCCGCTCGACGGCTGCCGGCTCGGTGATCGATCCCAGGCTGTCCTCAACCCCTGTCAGCCCTGATGGACGCCGTTGAAAGGTGTGCACCTCATGGCCTTGCGCCCTGAGTAGCTCGGCGGTCACCCGGCCCAGCATCCCGCTGGCACCGGTCACCAGAACCCTCACAGTTTGCTGATCTTTCCGCCAGCCAGCACGCCGGTTGCCCACTGCGCCACGGCGGTCCGGTCAATCTTGGCATTGTGCCGGATATCAGTGGGCAGGGCGGGAACAACCAGCACCGCTGACAGTTCCGCGCCTGCGGAGCGCGCGGCGCTGCGTGCTGCGGACGCCAGAGATGCCGGTGCGAGCCCTGGTTTCGCCGTTGCCGGGGTGGTCTCGACCACTGCGACCACCGCCTGGGTACCAGCTGGTCCCACGCCGACCACCGCTGCGAGCCCGACGGCGTCGACCGCCTCAAGTGCCTGTTCCACACCCACCGGGGTGAGTACGCCGGCGGCCGGGGTGACCAGATGCGGAAGCCGTCCCTCGACCCAGAGCCGGCCATTGCCGTCGAAGTGGCCGATGTCGCCAGTGCGGTGCCAGCCACCGGTCCGCGAGCTTTCGCTCTCGGTGAGCCACAGCCGATGGTAGCGGTCTTTCACATGGGGAGCATCGATGAGGATCTCTCCGGTCACCCCCGCCTCAGTAGTGGGGGCGCCGTCGGCGGTCCCCGCCCGGTTGAGGGGACTGACAGTGATCCGTGCGCCCGCGACCGCCCGGCCCACGCAGACACCGTTCCCGGCGCCGATGACGTTCCCGGCTGCAGCGTCAGCTTCGGCCGAGAGAATCACCCCGAGATCGACGTCGGTAACAGGCAACGCTTCGGTCATCCCGTAGGGCGTGTGCAGCGAGGCCGCAGGAAGAATCCCCAGCAGCTCGGTCAGCAGCCGCGAGGGGACGGGAGCGCCGGCTGAGAGCAGCAGTGAAACCCCTGCCAATGCCTTCCGGCCGGCATCGGTCAGCTCACCTTGAGTCGTCAGAATGTTCCGTAGTGCTGCGGGGGAGGCGAACACGGTGGTCGCCTCGATGGCGGCGACGGCATCGGCGAGGGCCGACGCTGAAAGGGTCTTAGGTCTGGTGACGTCCATGTCGGGCGTGATCGACGTCGTCCCGAGGGCTGGACCCAGCAGTGCGAAGGGTGCGAAGCCCGCCACCAGTCCGTCACCGGGGCGGATGTCGAAGGTTTCTGCAACGGTATCCCGCATGGCGGCGAGCCGGCGGTGGGTGTACACGACACCCTTGGCCGGGCCGGTGGATCCGGAGGTGAACAGAATGGCGGCGTCGGCATCAGGATCAAGGACGTCAGGGTCAAGGACTGCAGGATCGAGGACTGCAGGATTGGGAACGTCCGCTGGTCCCGTGTCGCCGGAGGCGGCCGTCGTCTTACCCAGGCGAAGCTCGGCGAGTGAGGACTCCACCCCGAGGAGCCTCCGTTTGGCGGCGGGCAGCGTTGCAACGCTGATGCGACGGCCGGGCCAGGAAAACAGCTTCGCCGCAGTGAGCGCCAGGTCGATGCCGATCAGGAACTCCGGCACCGTGCCGCGAACAGCCTTGCTGAGGCCCTTTCGGCCCAGACCGGCGTCGGCGACGATGATCACGGCGCCGATCCGCAGGCAGGCGTAGAGGAGTACCGTGAGCTCCACCCCGGGCGGAACCATCAGGCTTACCCGGCTGCCGCGGCGCAAACCGATCCGTCGCAGCGCGTCGGCGAGCGAACTGACCTCGCGTTCGAGATCACGCCAGGACAGGGACCGGCCGATCCGGCCATCCGCGCCCATATCGGCAACGGCCAGCTGGTCGGCGTCGGGACCCTGCGCGCGCTGGGTCAGCTCATGCTCCAGCGGGGTGAACGGCGCGGTGGTGTCGGTTTCCAGGGCGCTGGCTGCTGGGGCGCCAGGAGCAGTGGCATCACCGTCCGGGGATCCGGGAGACGACGTCGCGGCTGACGTTTTCAGGGCGCCGTCGAGCCACCGGAACAGGGGGCCGGCGATGTCCCGGTCCTCGCCCACGAGGTGGCTGGCACCCTCGAACCGGTGGATATCGGCCTGCGGGAGCCGTGCCGCGAGGTCGTTGAGGTAGGTGTCCGAGAAGATCGGGTCCTCGGGTCCCCACAGCATCAGCGCGGGTACGTCGAGGGTACGGATGCCCTCGGCGATGTTCCGGAGCGCCGGGTAGCTGGGGTGTGACGGGCTGGCGGGAATATCGGCAACGAAGTCCGCAATACCCTGGCGTCGGGCGCCACCTCGGTAGGGCAGCAGGAACGCCTTCCGCACCTCCTTGGGCAGCGCGGGCCGGGCCAGCGCGTGGGTGACGTCCAGGAATGCCGACGTGTCCTTCGTCCCCCACCGGTGCACCAGTGGGTGGAGCGCCAATCGCAGGGGAGCAGGGATCGCACGGTTGGGATCCTGGTGGATCGCTGTGTTGGTGAGCACGACGGCGTCCACGAGGTCGCGGCGCTGGTGGGCGAAGCCGAGGCTGACGACACCGCCCCAGTCGTGGCCCACGGTGATGACCGGTCCGGTCAGGTCCATGGACCCGACGAAATCGTTGAGGTCCTGCACCCGGTCCGCGAGCCGCCGGAACCGGCCGGTGCGTTCGGACAGGCCCATGTTCAGCTGGTCGACGGCGATCACCCGCCAGCCGTGCTGAGCCCCTGCGGCGAGCACGCTCCGCCAGAGGTAAGACCAGGTGGGGTTCCCGTGCACGCAGAGCAGGGTGCCGCGGGGCGGCCCGGTGAGCTGTGCCTCATTGTCCAGGTAATGCCAGCTGTTGGTGGTTCCCGCTGGGTCTACTGCCGCATGGGAGGGGACGTCTCGGTAGGCCGGCCACGAGGGGTCGACGCCGGGAAGTGCTACCACGCAATCTCCAGCATCGCGGTGTTCAACCCGGATCCGACGCCCATGCAGAGCACCCGGTCACCGGAGGTCAGCGTCTGGGCTTCAGCGGCCAGGGTCATGGGCAGTGACGCCGGGCCCACGTTGCCCCACTTCTGGAAGGTCATGGGCACCCGGGACGGATCAAGGTCAATTGCCTCGACGATCGCGTTGGTGTGGGTGCTGCTCACCTGGTGGGTGATGTACCGGTCCATTTTGGTCCAGTTCCACTCCTCCTGGGCTTCATTCCACGCATCAACCACCAGTTCGAGGCCGCCGTCCAGCAGTCCCTGCGCATCCGTGTACATGCCGTCGATCCCGCCGACACACAGTTCATGATGCTCGGTTCCGGCCCGTGCCACGCCGCCCAGGACGCGGTGGGCGCCGGGGTGGGCATCAGCAGGGCCGAGCACTGCGGCTGCCGCGCCGGACCCGAGGGTGAGGGTGGCAAATTCCTGGAGGAAGCTGGCCCGCGTGGCCTCCGGCGAGTTCAGTCGCCTCAGGGTGGCTTCCTGGGTGGCCTGGGAGTCTTCACCGTTGACCACCATCGCGTACTGGATCTGTCCGGCCTCGATCATGTTCGCGGCCAGGGTGATCCCGTTGACGAACCCGAGGCACGCGTTGGCGACGTCAAAGTTCATTGCCGAGGAGGGCAGGCCGAGCCCGTTGTGGATCTTCACTGCAACCGAAGGTTCCAGGTTGGTCCGGGTGACCGAGGTGTTGATCAGGAGGCCGATCTGCGACGCCTCGATGCCCGAGGACGCCAGCGCTTTCGCTCCCGCCTCGATGGCGGCGTCGTCGAACCGGGTGCCGGGTGCCCACCAGCGGCGTTCGGTGATCCCCGCCACTCGTTGAAGCAGCCCGGAGGAGAGTCGGAGGCGCTTAAGCGCCGGAGCCAGTACACGGTCGAATTCGTTGGAGGTGACGATGACCGGAGCCTCAACACTTTCGACGCCCAGAAGCGCGGTGTTGTGGTGTCGGAAGTTGAAATTGCCGGTCAAATTTCCTGCCTTGTCGACTGTTCAGTGCGCCTCGATAACCTGCGCTGGATGGCCCTGAGGGCACTCGGACGCACAAACGAATCTAACGATTCGTTATAAAGCCTACTTGGTGTAGCTTTCCAAGGACCGCATCGAACGTGAATTACGCGGTCCGTGAACCAGCACAATGCTGCTGTACAGGTCCCGAACGCAGTAGATTGGGGGAAACCGACATCTTCTGGAGACCCTGAGAACTGTGCATCTGAAAAGTCTAACCGTGCGCGGCTTCAAGTCCTTCGCCTCCGCGACGACGTTCGACTTCGAGCCGGGCGTGACGGCAGTGGTGGGTCCCAACGGCTCGGGGAAATCCAACGTGGTCGATGCCCTCGCCTGGGTGATGGGTGAGCAGGGGGCCAAGACCCTTCGCGGCGGCAAGATGGAGGACGTCATCTTCGCCGGGACATCCGGCCGCCCGCCGCTCGGCAGGGCCCAGGTCTCCCTGACCATCGACAACGCCGACGGCGCCCTACCCATCGAATACGCCGAAGTCACCATCTCCCGCACCCTGTTCCGGACCGGTGGGTCCGAGTACGCGATCAACGGCAGCACCTGCCGGCTCCTCGACATCCAGGAACTGCTCTCGGATTCCGGGCTGGGCCGGGAAATGCATGTGATCGTGGGTCAGGGGCAACTGGACAAGGTGTTGCACGCCACCCCGGAGGACCGCCGCGGCTTCATCGAGGAAGCGGCCGGCATCCTGAAACACCGGCGGCGCCGTGAAAAGACGGTGCGCAAGCTGGAGGCCATGCAGGCTAACCTGACCCGGCTGACCGACCTCACCGGTGAAATCCGCCGCCAGCTCACTCCCCTGGGGAAACAGGCCGACGTCGCCCGCCGTGCCAAGACCGTCCAGTTCGACGTCCGGGATGCCCGCGCCCGGCTCATGGCCGACGACCTGGTCCAGCTGATGAGCTCGTTCGAGCAGGAGGTGGCTGACGAGACAGCGCTCAAGGAACGCCGTGCCGACGTCGAGAAACTCCTGGCCGCCGGCCGTTCCCGGCAGGCGGATCTTGAGCGGCTCGCCGCCGAGGCGACGCCGCGGCTGAACACCGCCAGGGACACCTGGTACCAGCTAGCCAGTACCCGGGAACGGTTCAGGTCGCTGGGGAGCCTCGCCGACGAACGCACCCGGCTGTTGGGCAGCGGCGCCGAGGACGACGCCTCACGGACCGGCGGCAGGACCCCTGACGAGCTGGATCAGCAGGCAGCCCGGGTACGCGCCGAAGAAGCTACGCTGCGCACGGAGGTTGAGGATCGGCGGGAAGCCCTTGAGACGGCGGTTGAGTTGCGCGGCGACGCCGAGGAGGCGGCAGCGCTGGAGGACAAACGCCTCACCGGGCTGCTCCGGGCAGCGGCCGACCGGCGTGAGGGCCTGGCCAAGCTCACCGGTCAGGTGGGGGCGGTCAGGTCGCGGGTGGAATCGGCGGAAGCGGAGCTGGGCAGGCTCCGGGCCTCGGTGGCCGACGTCGACGTGCGCCGCGCAGCAGCCCAGCAGGAGTTTGCCGCTCTGGAGGTCCAGGTGGCTGGCGCCGAGGAGGGCGAGGAGAACCTCGACGAATCCTATGAGACGGCCAGCGCCGCCCTGGCGGCCGTCCAGGGCGAGCTGGAGGACCTGACGGAGCAGGAACGCGCGGCAGACCGCGAGCGTGAATCGCTCCAGGCCCGCCGGGAGGCCCTGCAGACCGGGCTGCAACGCCGCGACGGCAGCCAGGCGGTGCTCGACGCAGGCCTGGACGGCGTACTCGCTGCCGTTACGGAGCTGATTACCGTTCGGCAGGGGTATGAGACAGCCATTGCAGCGGCGCTCGGCCCCGCAGCGGAAGCGGTCGCTGTCCACGATTTGCAGTCAGCCGACCTCGTGTTGCGGCGGGTGATCGACGACGACGCCGGGCAAGTTGCGCTGCTCATCGCCGGAGGGACTGATGCTAGCGGAGTGTCTGCGACGGTGGGGAGTTCCGATGGATCGAAAGTCGAAACCACCCGAGTTCCTGCTGAGGGACTTCCTCCGGGTGCTGCGTGGGCGGGTGACCTGGTGCGGTGCGACGCACGGGTGGCCGACGTCGTCAGGACACTGCTGGCCCAGAGCGTTGTTGTCGACCTCCTTGGTGAGGCATTCGACCTGGTGGAGTCGCGCCCCCACCTGACCGCTGTGACCCGTGACGGGCATGTCGTCACCGTGGCCTCCGTCCGGGGCGGCTCGGCCGCGGAGCCGGGAGTACTGGAAATTCAGGCGGCAGTTGACGAGACCACCGGACGGCTGGAAGCGGCCGCCAACCGGATGGAGCGGGCACGGTTCGAAATGGCTGGGGCCTCGTCGCGGCTCCAGGACGCACAGGCGGCTGCCGACGCGGCGCTGGAGCAGCTCCACGAATCGGATGCACGACTGGCGGCTGTCGCCGAGAAGCTGGGCCAGCTGGGCTCCGTGGTGCGCTCCGCGGCAGGGGAGACTGAACGGTTGACCCGACTGGCTGACGCCGCCGCCGCCAACCTCGCCGCCGAACAGGACCGGTTGCGCGAGGTCACCCAGCGGCTCGCGGCCGCCCAGGACCTCCCTGCCGAGACCGAGCCGTCGACCGAGCACCGGGACCTGCTCGCGCTCGGTGCCGCACAGGCACGGCAGGCCGAAATGGACGCCCGGCTGTCGCTGCGGAGCGCGGAGGAGCAGCTCCGTGCCATCGCCAACCGGGCGGCGTCACTGGAGCGGGCGGCAATCGCCGAACGGCAGGCGCGGGTGCAGGCTGCGGAGCGGGCACGGATCCGCCGGGTTCAGGCCCGTCGGGCGGCCGCCGTCGGGCAGGCGGCCCGCAGCGCGCTGGCCTACCTCGACGTCTCGGTGGATCAGGCGGCACGCCACCGCGACGCCGCCGAGGAGTTGCGCGCCCAGTGGGATGCCGAACTCGGCGGGGTCAGGACCGGCAATGACCGGCTGGTAGCCGAATTGGCGGAACTGACCGACTCGGTACACCGCGACGAGTTGGCTCGCGCCCAGCAGCAGGCCCGCATCGAGACGCTGGAGAACCGGTCAATCGACGAGTTGGGGCTGACCGCCGATCACCTCGTCGCCGAGTACGGCCCGGACATCCCGGTACCCATACCTGCCGCCGCCGCTGATAAGTGGGCGGAGCTTCGTGCCCCAGTGGACAACGACGGCAATCCGGTGCCCGCCGGGGTGCCGTTTGTCCGCGAGGAGCAGGAGAAACGGCTCAAGCGCGCCGAGAAGGACCTCGCGTCACTGGGCAAGGTCAACCCGCTGGCCTTGGAGGAGTTCGCCGCACTGGAGGAACGCCATCAGTTCCTGAGCACCCAGCTCGAAGACCTCAAGGCGACCCGGAAAGACCTGCTGGACATCATCAGGGAAGTGGATGAGCGGGTGGAGCAGGTGTTCACCGCGGCCTACCGGGACACAGCGGTTCAGTTTGAACGGGTGTTTGGCCGGCTGTTCCCCGGTGGGGAGGGACGGCTGGTCCTCACCGACCCGGAGAACATGCTCACCACCGGCATTGAGGTGGAGGCCCGGCCCGCCGGTAAACGGATCAAGCGGCTCTCCCTGCTCTCTGGGGGAGAGCGCTCGCTGACCGCCGTCGCGCTGCTGGTGGCGATTTTCAAGGCGCGGCCATCGCCGTTCTATGTGATGGACGAGGTGGAGGCTGCGCTCGACGACACCAACCTCGGCCGGTTGATCACCCTGTTCGAGGAGCTTCGCGAATCCAGTCAGCTCATCATCATCACTCACCAGAAACGGACCATGGAGGTGGCGGACGCGCTGTACGGCGTGACGATGCGGGGCGACGGCGTTTCCACAGTCATCAGCCAGCGGCTGGTGGAAGCCTAGGCGGTTCGTTCGGGAAGTGTTTCGCGGGCACCCAGCCACACCAGGAACGCCGCGAAGGCTATGGCACCGGTCAGAGCGAACGCCCACCCGAAGGACAGCGCGTCCACCAGGAGCCCGGCAATAATCGGGCCGATGATCGCGCCGGTGTCGGCACTCATCTGGAAGGCAGCAAGCACCTTCCCGCCGCTGCGCTGGTTCCCAATCACATCGGCGATCACTGCCTGTTGGGCGGGGTTGAGCAGCCCGGCGCCCAGCCCGGCAACGACAGAGACGGCAAGGAACATCACCAGGTCGGTGGTGAATCCCAGAGTCGCCATGGCCAGACCATTCACCACCAATCCGGTCAGGACCATGGGCTTCCGGCCCCATTGGTCGGCTAGCCGACCGGAGAAGGTCAGCGCCAGCGCGGTACCTGCGGCAAAGAAGGTGAGCGCAACGCCGGCCATTTCCGGGCCCTCCCCAAGGACGGCCACCACAAACAGTGGAACCAGCGCCATCCGCACACCGAACGAGGACCAGCCATTGGCGAATCCCGACGCGAGGGCAGCCCGATAGGCAGAATCGCCGAGGGCTTCGCGAACCGTCAGTACCGGCAGCGGAGCGGCGTTGGCCGCCTTGTCGCGGAGGGCCGAGTCGCGCAGTTTGATGAACACCACTGCCGCCGCGATGATGAGCGCACCCGCATAGACGAGGAACGGGACCCGCAGGCCGAACACCACGAGCAGCCCGCCGATCAGCGGGCCGAAGATGCTGCCAAGCAGAAACGCCGAGGCATACGTACCGGACACCCGGCCACGCAGACCGGGTGGTGCCAAGCGAACGATCAGGCCCATCGCGGAAACGGTGAACATGGTGGAACCGATGCCTCCCAGCCCGCGGAAGATCAACAGCTGCCAGTAGTCGGCCGCAAAGGCACAGGCACCCGTCGAGAGGGCCACGATCAGCAGACCGGACACGTAGACCGGCCGCTCGCCGAGCCGTTCAACGAGCTTGCCGCCCGCCGGTGCAAAGACCAGCCGGGTGAACGCGAAGGCGCTCACGATGATTGCCGACGCTGTGACGCCGAGATCGAGGCGTGCCACGATGGGCGGCAGGTCGAAACTCTGCGCGAACTGTGGCAGGACCGGGGCCACCAATCCAAAACCGATGGCGATGACGAAAGCCGCCGCAATCAGAACCCAGATTTCCTGCGGGATTTTGATGCGTTCGGGGGGGTCGACAGCGGGCGTACCGGTGGCTGGTGAGCGTCTGAGGCTGAACATGATGCGTTCAGTCTTTCACCAGTTCCGCCCGGGCAGCGCCAGACGCGTATGAGAAGCTAGGTCTGTGAACGAGACGACGCTCCAGATAGTAATTTACGTAGCCATTTCTCTCGCGGTCATCGGCTCACTTGCCGTGCTGCTGCTGAAGGGACGGAAAACACCGCCGGGTACCTACACCAGTACCCGCGACGACGACGACCGGGTTGCCAGCGGCACCGCGGGAACCTCCACCGACACGTTGGAACGGCCGACCGGCACAGCCGACGATGTCATTGTTCCTGACGATCTGCGCGACCTCGACGAAACCACCATCGGCACCGAAACGGTGCCGGTCGAAACCCCCGCCGAGGTGCAGGGCCGCCTGGCCCGCCTCCGTGCCCGGCTGATCCGTTCGAACAACGCACTCGGCAAGGGCCTGCTCGCCCTGCTGTCCCGCGACAACATCGATGAGGACGTCTGGGACGAGATCGAAGAGACCCTGCTGCTCGCCGACCTGGGCACCGAGCCCACAATGGAACTGGTGGACGCGCTCCGCGCCCGGGTGAAGGTGGCAGGCAGCCGCAGCCCCGCCGAGGTCAAGGACATGCTTCGGGAGGAGCTGATCAAGCTCGTCGATCCCACCATGGATCGGTCCCTCGCAACCGACCGGCACGCAGACCGCCCCGCAGTGGTGCTCGTGGTCGGCGTCAATGGCGTCGGAAAGACCACCACCGTCGGCAAGCTGGCCCGGGTGCTGGTTGCCGATGACAAGGACGTCCTGCTCGGCGCAGCTGATACCTTCCGCGCCGCAGCCGCTGAGCAGCTGGCCACCTGGGGGCAGCGCGTGGGGGTCCCTACGGTCAGGTCCGACGTCGACGGCGCCGACCCCGCGTCGGTTGCCTACGAGGCAGTCAAGGCCGGGATCGACGGCGAGGTGGATGTTGTCATGATCGACACCGCAGGTCGCCTGCAGAACAAGGTTGGCCTGATGGACGAACTCGGCAAGGTCAAGCGGGTCATCGAGAAACTGGCCACCGTTGACGAGGTGCTGCTGGTGCTCGATGCCACCACCGGGCAGAACGGCCTCAACCAGGCCCGGGTGTTCGCCGAAGTGGTCAATGTGACAGGCATTGTCCTGACCAAGCTCGACGGCACCGCCAAGGGCGGCATCGTCGTCGCGATCCAGCGCAGCCTCGGGGTGCCGGTCAAACTGGTGGGTCTCGGCGAGGGCGCCGACGACCTGGCACTGTTCGAGGCCGAGTCCTTCGTGGACGCGATCCTCAACTAGCTGAACCCAACGCAGAAGCGGCGCCCCACGATGCATCGTGGGGCGCCGCTTTGCGTTCAGGCTAAGAGGTGCTGGGTTAGAACGTGAAGGTAAGTACCGACACGGTGCCCGCCGTCACCGGAAGCTCCACCGACTCTGCTCCCGGAACGAAACCGGGAACGGCTGGACGGTCGGCCGCGGGCACCGGTGGGGCGGGCTGCCCGTCGATGACCGTGGCATCCTCGGCACCGTAGGACGGCCCCGCGAGCTGGGTCATCGCGCTGGTGCGGGCCCCTGCGGGCAGCTGCACCGTGACGTCGGTCTGGGCACTGACCTCGGGGTCATTCTGGTTCACGAGCACCACGCTGATGCTGCCGTCCTCGTGCTCGATCGCGTAGCTGTACGCCAGCCCACCGCCGTCGACGGTGTTCTGCAGGAACGCTCCCGGTGGCAGTTCGGCAACCATCGACAGCCCGTAGTAGTTGGCCCGCTCGTTGAAGGTCGCATCCGGCTGCAGGTACGGCCCGCCGGAGCAGATGGCGGACATGGGGGGTCCGCCCACGCAGGTCAACAGCGAGCTGTGGAAGCTCAGCCGGGCAATCCCGATTTCGGCGGCGCTCAGCGCATAGTCGACGCTCCAGAGTGCCGACGCATGCGTCTTGGTGGTCTCGTTGGATCCGGGGCAGGCCGAAATGCCGGTCTCGGGGATCCACGTTTCCAGTCCCGCCTCTTTGGCCGGAGCCATGGCAGCGTCGCGGTAGTTCTGCGCCCGGTCATGAATTGGCCCGGCCATCAGGTTTTCCATGATGGGCTCGCCCAGGGGGTCGTTAGCGCCGTCGCACTGGGAGAGCGGGTAGTGGTGGAAGGAGAGGATCTTCTCCTGCGGTAGGTCGGCCTGCGCGAACGGCTCCCACCAGGCTTCGGCGTAGGTGCCCGGGCCGACGATCCGAACCTCCGGTGCCACGGCGTACATAGCTTCCGCGTATGCCGAGAGCTCGGTCAGGTAGTCGGAGATCCCCCAGCTGGATGGCCGGAGGCCGTTGGTGGGGTACCCGTTGGGTTCATTGCCCACCGTGATGCCCACCAGCCGGTCCCCGAAGATCTCGCTGGCGTACCGGGTCATGTCAGCGGCGCGTGCGGGATCATAGTTGCCCAGGTCCACGGTGAGGCTGATCGTGGCGTCGGCTGCTTCGAGGAGCCTGTTCACGCGCTCCAGGTCAGCCGGGCCAGCGGCCCGCACCGGGTGGGCGTCGTCGCCGGAGAGGTTCCCGGGGATGGGCTCATCGGTTGACGTCCAGAAGAACCGCCGGTCGACGGCGTTCCCTCCGAAGCGCAGCATCGGCCGTCCCAGCCCGGTCAGGCTGCTCACGATCTCCTCGTTGTCCCCGGACATCCGCGGGTCGGCGAGGTCGGTGGCTTCAAGGGACAGGCCGATCAGGTTCGAGGGCAGCTCAGTTCCGGTTGGTTCGGCCGAGACAGCGATGGTCATCGGTTCCACGGCCTCCAGCGGTGAGCCGTCCGGGGGCCCTGCCTGTTCGTAGAACGCCGTGGGCGCCGCGGGCAGCGGGTCTGTGGGTTCAGGAGCGGGCTCGGTAGTGGGCGCAGGCGCGGTGGTCGCGGCGGGTGCGCTGGACGTCGTCGTCGTTGACGGCGACGGCGACGCCGAGATGCTGGGGGTCGCAGCCGGTTCGTCGTTGCCGGTGAGTGCAGTAATGCCCACCCCGGCGCCGATCAGCACGACGACGGTCGCCAAGCCGGCGGCAATCATGACCCGCGGAGTCGGCCGGGTGCGTGCCGCAGCAGGCTGGCTAGTGTCCTCGGGTAGGGGGTCGGGAGTGGGGCGAGAGGGGTGGTCGGACATTATTCTCCATCGTTGTCAGCTCCAAGCAAGTCTAGCCAGCCCACGACTCGCTCTCCGGACACCTCCCAGGTGCATTCCGTATTACTCTCCGATCGCGGCCGAGTCCAGTTAAGGGGGCAAAATCAGGTGCGGTTAACACAGCTGAAACATATCCGTCATGCACTCTTTACCAACGTGCGAGTTCTGTAACCTGCGCGCAATCAATTGGCTCACGGGCCCGAAACACAGCGCGTGCAGACTTTTGATTGCGGGAACTGCCCGCCACTCGCGAGAGGATGTGACGATGGATCTGACAGCAGGTCACGTCTGGGTTTTGGTTTCGGCCGCTATGGTGCTTCTGATGACACCGGGGCTGGCATTTTTCTACGGCGGCATGACGCGCGCCAAGGCCGCACTGAACATGATGATGATGAGTTTCATCGCCGTCGGTTTGGTCGGCATAGTTTGGGTTCTCTGGGGATACTCGATGACCGGGGGCGACGGGGTCGCCCAGCTGTTCGGTAACCCCTTCGCTTCCTTCGGTCTCGAAGGACTGATCGGCACAGAGGACATGATCGGCGCCGGCTACGGCGTCACGTTCGCCATCATCACCGTCGCCCTGATCAGCGGCGCCATCGCCGACCGGGCGAAGTTCGGTGCCTGGTCGCTGTTCGTCCCTATCTGGGTCACCCTGGTCTACTGCCCGCTGGCTTTCATGGTCTGGGGTGGCGGCCTGCTGAGCGCTGATGGCGCTGTCGGCGGCGCCGTGGGCGAGGCAATCGACTTCGCCGGTGGCACAGTGGTCCACATCAGCGCTGGCGTTGCGGCGCTCGTGCTGGCCATCATTCTCGGCAAGCGTCAGGGCTTCGGCAAGGACCCGGCGCAGCGCCCCCACAACGTTCCCCTGGTGATGCTCGGTGCAGCACTGCTGTGGTTCGGCTGGTTCGGCTTCAACGGTGGCGCCGCTGGTACCGCCGAGGAAGCTGGCCTCATCTGGATCAACACCATGGCAGCTCCCGCCGCAGCAATGGTCGGCTGGCTGGTCCTGGAACGCTTCCGCGATGGCCGACCCACCTCGCTCGGTGCGGCGTCGGGTATCGTCGCCGGCCTGGTCGCCATCACCCCGGCCTGCGCCAACGTCAGCCCCATTGGTGCTATCGGTCTCGGTCTCGTGGCTGGTGCACTCTGCGCCCTGGCGGTTGGCCTCAAGTACAAGCTGGGCTTCGATGACTCGCTCGACGTCGTCGCGGTGCACCTGGTCGCCGGCACTGTCGGCACCATTGCGCTCGGCTTCATCGCCATGCCGGTTGACGGCGAGGGCGGTGGCCTCTTCTACGGCGCCGGCGGCGGCCAGCTGCTGGCACAGGTTGTCTCGGTCCTGGTGGCCATCACGCTCTCCGCTGTGATGACGGCGATCATCGGCCTGGCCATCCACAAGACCATCGGATTCCGGATCACTGCCGACAACGAGGTATCAGGTGTCGACCTGTCGGAGCACGCTGAGACGGCCTACGAGTTCGGCGGCCTCGGTGTCGGCGGACAGTTCCACCCCACTAACAACGTTGCAGCCAAGGACAGTGTGTCGGAAAAGGTGAACTCATGAAGCTGGTAACAGCAATCGTCCGCCCGGATAAGCTCGACGGCGTCCGCGGGGCTCTGGAAACGTACGGCGTCCAGGGACTCACTGTCAGCGGGGCCAGCGGCTACGGAAGACAACGCGGCCACACCGAGGTTTACCGTGGTGCTGAATACACGGTGGACCTGCTGCAGAAGATTCGCGTGGAAGTCCTCGTGGCGGACGCCTGGGTCACCGACATCGTCGATGTCCTGGTCTCAACAGCCAACACCGGACGGGCCGGCGACGGCAAGGTCTGGGTTATCCCGGTGGAGGACGCCGTCCGCGTCCGCACCGGAGAACGCGGCGACGCCGCGCTCTAGCCCGCCCCTGTTCCTCCCGGACGCACCCACACCGGACGCACCGGTCGACGTCACCCTTCGCTTCCTGCATCACCACCGTCTAGCGGTGGTTCGGAAGCGGAGGGTGACGTCGGCTTTAAGCCAGCGTGTCCCAGGAGGCAGGGCCGGAGGATCCTGCCGGGTATTCCTCCAATGGCACCTCGTTGGCGGCCCACGCGTCGAGCACCGGGTCGACAATCCGCCAGCAGTCTTCGGCGGTGTCTCCGCGGACCGACAGGGTAGGGTCGCCGGTCAGGACGCCCTCAAGCACTTCACCGTACGGCAGCAGCTCTGACGCGTTGAGGTCGGCCTCGAGCACCGCGCGGTCGAGGGTGAAGATATCACCGGGACCATTGACATCGATCTCCAGCCGCAGGGTCTCGGGCCCGAAACCAATCCGCAGCCGGGTGGGCAGGTCGTGACCACTGAACCCGATGGGGAGGTGGCTCACCGGTTTGAAGGTGATCACAGCTTCCTTGCGCTTCCCGCCGAGTGCCTTCCCGGACCGCAGGACAAATGGCACACCCGCCCACCGGGCATTGTTGATCGACACGGTGATCTCCGCGAGCGTCTCGGTGCCCAGCGATGGGTCGACGCCGGCTTCCGCCGCGTAGTCGGGAACGTCCCGACCGCCGATGGTGCCTGCGGTGTAGCGGGCACGCCGCGTGCTCTCGTTGAAATCAGGGTTCACCTTGCTGGCGCGCAGCACAGCCCCGATCCCGTCCCTCAGGTCCCGCTCGTGCAGGCTCACCGGGGATTCCATCGCGAGGATCGCCATCGCGTGCAGCAGGTGGCTCTGGATCATGTCGCGCAGGGCGCCGGCGCCGTCGTAATACCCGGCACGGCCCTCGAGCGCGAGATCCTCGTCGTAGACCACCTCAACCCGCTCCACATGCAGGTTGTTCCAGACGGGTTCCAACAGCCGGTTGGCGAACCGCAGGCCCAGAATGTTCAGAACTGTCGCCTTCCCCAGGAAATGGTCCACCCGGTGAATGTGGTCCTCGGGTACGAGTGCCGTCAGGGTCTCGTTGAGCGAGAATGCCGCCGCCTGGTTCGTCCCGAACGGTTTCTCCATCACCAATCGGGTGCCCGGCGGCAGATCGTCGGCGGAGAGCAGCTCGCACGCCTTTTCCGAGATCGCCGGTGGAAGGGCGAAGTACACAGCCACGGGACCCTGTAGCGACGAGATCAGCTGGGCCAGCTCACCCGGCGCGGTGACGTCGACCTGCCGGTATTCGCTGGTGGTCTGCAGCAGCTCGAGGGTGGCCCGGGCGTCGTCGTCGGCGGTTTTCACCGCGTCGGCGAAGGATTCGCCCACCCGGTCCGACCATTGCACGGCACTCCAGTCGTCGTAGCCGGCACCGACCAGGTGCAATCCTTTCGCCCGGCCGTGGCGGACCAGGCGCGCCAGCCCGGGCAACAGCAGCCGGCCGGTCAGGTCTCCCGAAGCCCCCAGTATGAGGAGCGTGGCGACCTCCTGATCGGGAGAAAAGGGGGAGCTGTCCTGGACTGAGTTTGTATGCGTATCCACAGGGCCTACCCTGCCACCTTGG
Source organism: Arthrobacter sp. 260 (assembly GCF_013116745.1). Taxonomy (GTDB): domain Bacteria; phylum Actinomycetota; class Actinomycetes; order Actinomycetales; family Micrococcaceae; genus Arthrobacter_D. Next base: position 68,435 of record NZ_JABFOE010000008.1, on the reverse strand, counting down.
CCTCGTGTTGTCCCGCGAGCCACCAGCGGCCCTAGTTGGTACCCTTGATAACTGAGCCCCACCATCCATCGAAGAAAGCAGTTCACGGCACGTGTTCAATTCACTCTCTGACCGGTTGACAGAAACTTTCAAGAACCTCCGTGGGAAGGGCCGGCTCTCCGAAGCCGACGTTGACGCCACGGTGCGCGAAATCCGCCGTGCCCTTCTCGATGCCGACGTCGCGGTCAGCGTGGTCCGCGAGTTCACCGCCAAGGTCAAGGAACGCGCGCTGGGCCTGGAGGTGTCCCAGGCGCTGAACCCGGGCCAGCAGGTCGTCAAGATCGTCAACGAGGAACTCGTCGGCATCCTCGGCGGGGAAACGCGCCGGATCCGTCTCGCCAAGAACCCGCCGACCGTCATCATGCTGGCCGGCTTGCAGGGTGCGGGTAAGACCACCCTCGCCGGCAAGCTCTCCAAGTGGTTGAAGGGCCAGGGGCATAGCCCCCTGCTGGTCGCGTGTGACCTCCAGCGTCCGAACGCCGTCAAGCAGCTGCAGGTAAACGGTGAACGCGCCGGAGTGCCGGTGTTCGCGCCGCACCCCGGTGTCAGCTCGGAGTTCGAAACCGCCACCGGCGATCCGGTCGCCGTTGCCCGCGCCGGTGTTGCCGAGGCACGGACCAAGCTGTACGACGTCGTCATCGTCGATACCGCCGGCCGCCTGGGCATCGACGCCGAGCTGATGCAGCAGGCCTCCGACATCCGCGACGCCATCAATCCCGACGAAGTGCTGTTCGTCATCGACGCGATGATCGGCCAGGACGCCGTCAACACGGCGCAGGCTTTCAACGAGGGCGTCAACTTCACCGGCGTGGTCCTGACGAAGCTCGACGGCGACGCTCGTGGTGGCGCAGCACTTTCCGTGGCCTCCGTTACCGGCAAGCCGGTCATGTTCGCGTCCACCGGTGAGGGACTGAACGACTTCGAACTGTTCCACCCCGACCGGATGGCCTCGCGCATCCTCGACATGGGCGACATCCTCACCCTGATCGAGCAGGCGGAGAAGTCCTGGGATAAGGACGAAGCGGCCCGGATGGCGCAGAAGTTCTCCGACCAGGAGGACTTCACCCTCGACGACTTCCTGGCGCAGATGCAGCAGATCCGCAACATGGGCTCCATGAAGAAGATGCTGATGATGATGCCCGGCGCCGCCGGGATGCGCGAGCAGCTGGAGAACTTCGACGAACGCGAGATCGACCGGGTGGAAGCGATCGTGCGGTCCATGACCGTCCACGAGCGTGTGGCACCGAAGATCATCAACGGCTCCCGGCGCGCCCGCATCGCCAAAGGCTCGGGCGTCCACGTGTCCGAGGTTAACGGTTTGCTGGAGCGGTTCGGCCAGGCCCAGAAAATGATGAAGAAGATGGCTTCGGGCGGTGGCATTCCAGGAATGCCCGGCATGGCCGGCCCCGGCGGATTCAACGGCGGCGCCCGCAAGGGCAAGGCCGTTGCGAAGGGCAAAAAGAAGCCCAAGTCGGGCAACCCGGCGAAGGCAGCCCAGGAGCGGGCCGACGCCGAGGCACGGCGCAACCGTCCCTCGGTGCCCTCCGGCGCCGCGTTCGGCGCCCAGAACGACTTCGACCCGGCCTCCCTGAACCTGCCGAAGGGCTTCGAGAAGTTCCTCGGCAAGTAACACTCACCCCGGGACGGGTCAATTTCCACCCCGGGCCACTGACGTACCGCTTCAGGTGGTGTGTCAGCTCTACCCGGATCGGATCGACAGCCATGACGGGTTCATCGGGAATCCGGTGTCCCTGTTGACTCGACCCACCTTCGAGGACCCCGTGAGCACTGAAATGACCCCTGAACGACTCGTCTTTGTCCACGGCAGCGGTACCTTCGGAGCCGCAGCGTGGCCTACCCAGCATGCCCTGGCCAGCACCTACGACTGCCTGTTCCTCCGCCGTCACGGCTTCGAGGTTGGCGCAGACCCGTTGCCCACAGATTTCGCCGCGGATCAGCGGATCGTCATCGAAGCGCTGGGGGAGGGCGGTCATCTGGTGGCGCATTCACAGGGCGCCATCGCGGCGATGATGGCTGCGGTTGACCGGCCCGATCTGGTGCGCTCACTGGTGCTCGTGGAACCAGCGTGTCTGTCCCTGACCACTGACCTGCCCGCAACGGTTGCCCATCGTGCACTTGTGGGTGAGCTATACGACAGACGCGAATCCCTCTCCGACGAGGACTTCCTGCAGGAGTTTGTCCGCCTGGTCTTCTCCACCGATGCCCGGCCTCCCTCGACCACCGAGGATCGCCGCGCCGCCCGACGGCTCCGCCTGCAGTCCCCGCCGTGGGAGGCTCCCCTGGACATTGTCCCGGGAGTGCCCACCCTGATTGTGACCGGCGGCTGGGAGCCGCTGTACGAGGAGATCGCCGACTACCTGGCAGTGACCGGCGCCCGCCACGTGGTGTCGCCGGGTGGCCACCGGCCCCAGGACACACCCGACGGCGACGCCCTCATCCGTGAGTTCGTCGCCCTTCATGCGGCGTCCGGTGACTAGGGTTGGCCGGGAGCGTCAAGAGTAGGGTTCCACCGTGCGAGCTGGCCGCCCTACACTGGGGCGCATGATCAGCATCCGTGAGGCCGGGAGGCTGGACATCACCTTCCTGCCAGCCATCGAGGCCGCGGCCGACTCGCTGCTGACCGAGATCGGCGGATTGCCGCTTCCCCTGTCCCTTCCGCCTGGAGCGTCCCGGGCCGAGCTTTCGGCGTCCCTGAAGCTGCTGGTCACCGGGAAGCCATGCGTCGGGTTCGCCCGGCTGGAGGAGGTCGACAGCGGGGCCCACCTCGAGCAGCTGGCCGTGCTGCCGCAGCATTCGGGCCAAGGGATCGGCAGGGCCCTGGTCGAGGCATCGAAGGCCTGGGCGAGGGACCGCGGCTACCCCATGATGTCCCTGAGCACCTTCGCCGACGTGCCCTTCAATGCCCCGTTCTACGCCACTTGCGGCTTCGAGCCGGTCCGGGAACTCTCCCCGGGTTTGGCGGGTATCCGCCGACACGAAACCGAGGTCGGCCTCGACCGCATCGGCCGTCGTGTGGTGATGCGCGCCGTCCTGTAGCCGTGTCTCGTCGTGTTGGTGATTCGAGCGGGTGTAGCCGGGCAGGTTTCCCCACCTTCTACGTCCGAAGGGCTCCCAACGACGGCGTGTCGCGTTCCGACACCCTGAACTGGAGCCAGAACCTGGGGAAAGTTGAACAGCCACGTCACGGAATAACTTGAAGCTTCAAGTAGTTGAATCAGATACTGCGTCACGTAGAGGAGAAACCGATGACCACCACCCAGGATCTGCTGCCCGACGACCTGTCAATGGGCACCGTACTACTAAAGGTGGGCGACCTGCCCACCATGTCCGACTACTACCAGCGAGCCCTCGGCCTCGAGGTCATTGCCGAGGCCAGCGATGGCCTCCACCTCGGCCGAGGAAACACGCCGCTCATTCACCTAGCACCGGCCGCAGGACTCCAGCTCCCGGCCCAGGGGGAAGCGGGCCTTTTCCACACCGCGCTGCTCTTCGACGACCGCTCGGCCCTCGCCGCGACCGTCGCCGCAACGGCCCAATACGACGCCAGCCTGTACGTCGGCAGCGCCGACCACCTGGTCAGCGAAGCGTTCTACTTCACCGACCCCGAGGGCAACGGGATCGAACTCTACTTCGACAAGCCCCGCGACACTTGGCAGTGGAGCACCGACACCACCGGGCAGGCCGCAGGCAAGGCGCCAGGAAAATCGGTGGTCATGGACAGCCTCCGCCTTCCCGCGGACGCCTACCTCAGGGACCACCTCACCGAAGCGGCGGTCACTGGCCAGACCGAGGCAAGCGCCGTCGTCGGGCACGTCCACCTTCAGGTGGGCGACGTCGAGACTGCTGGGAAGTTCTACGTTGACACCCTGGGATTCGAGCGCACCGCCGGGTGGCATGGCCAGGCACTGTTTGTCTCCGCGGGGGGATACCACCACCACATGGCGATGAACGTCTGGAACAGCCGCGGCGCTGGGCCCCGCAAGGACACGCTCGGGCTCGGCGAGGTGCTCATCCATGTGCCCGCCGCAGACGACGTCGACGCCCTCGCCGACAGGCTCAGGGTTGCAGGCATCGGCAACCATCACACGGGCAGTGAACTGCGCTTCAACGACCCGTGGAACAACAGAATCCGGGTCGCGGTCAGCTAGCGTGGCGTGATTCGTGCTGGAGTCAGCTATCTGGCACAATAGACCTGTACTCGATCCGGGCAGCCCCTCTCTCTGCGCGCGCATCTTGTCCTTTTGAACCCTCAGAAGTGGCCCGCCCCACGGGAGCACTGAGTAGGGTTCACCCCTTTAGATCATCAAGGAGTGACCACAACAGTGGCCGTAAAGATTCGCCTGAAGCGCATGGGTAAAATCCGCGCACCTTTCTACCGTGTCGTCGTCATGGATGCACGCGCCAAGCGTGATGGCCGTGCCCTCGAGGAAATCGGTAAGTACAACCCCACCGAGGAGCCCTCGTTCATCGAGATCAACTCCGAGCGTGCACAGTACTGGCTCGGCGTTGGCGCACAGCCAACCGAGCAGGTTGCTGTTCTGCTGAAGATCACCGGTGACTGGCAGAAGTTCAAGGGCATTGAGGGCCAGGAGGGAACCTTGAAGACCAAGGCTCCCAAGGAAGCCTTCACCGCTCCTGAAAAGGGTTCGGTAATCGTTCCTGAAGCAATCACCCCCAAGGCCAAGAAGTCCGACGCCGAGGCACCAGCCGAAGCCGAGACGGAAACCGCCGAGGCCAAGTAAATTGCTGGCAGAAGCGCTGGAACACCTCGTCCGGGGAATCGTCGACAGTCCCGATGATGTCAAGGTTTCCCTGAAGAACAACCGCCGGGGCGAAACCCTCGAAGTACGGGTTCATCAGGACGATCTGGGCCGGGTCATCGGCCGCCAGGGCCGCACAGCTCGCGCACTGCGCACCGTTGTGTCAGCCCTCGCCGACGGCGAACCGGTACGCGTGGACGTAGTCGATACGGACCGCCGCCGGGGCTAACAGCGCTTCAGCACCCTGTCTCACAGCAGAGATGTTTCAGGGCATAAATGCCTCAGAGCATAGTTTCAATGAGTTTGGCCCCGCACCGGATAATGGTGGAGGGGCCAAATTTATGTCCACCTACCCCAGCAGCACCAGGAGTGTCAGATGGAAGTTCAGGTTGCCAGGATCGGCAAGCCCCACGGTATTCGCGGCGAGGTGACCGTGCAGCTGTTCACCGACGCGCCTGAGGACCGGTTCGAGGCCGGGTCTGTGTTCCGCGCCGAACCGGCGACGCTCGGATCCCTGACCGTCAGTGGCGCCCGCTGGAACAAGGACATCCTGATCCTTGGCTTCGACGGCTTCTCTGATCGCAACGCTGCCGAGACGCTGCGTGGCGCGAAGCTCTTCATCGACACCGACGAGGCCGACGATGATGACGACGACGCCTGGTACGAACACGAGCTGGTGGGCCTCGAGGCGCGGGTGGGAGACGACATCGTCGGGAAGGTCAGCGGCCTCCGCACCCTCGAGGTGCAGGACCTGCTCATCATCGAGACCTCTGCCGGCCACGAAACCCTGGTTCCCTTCGTCGCCGAGATCGTGCCCGAGGTCAACGTTGCTGACGGTTTCGTCCTGCTGACCCCGCCGGACGGCCTGTTCGAACTGAACCTGCCCGGCTCCAACCAGGCCGGGCCCGACGACGGCGAAGTGACCGAGCTCGACGACGACGCCCCCACCGGTCCTGCCGTGACCGATGACGCCGACAGCACTCCTGATTCCGACCCTGAGGGCAGCGGTCGCTAGGTGCGCATCGACGTCGTCAGTATCTTTCCCGAATACCTGGCAGCCCTTGACCTGTCCCTGATCGGGAAGGCACGGCAGGATGGGTTGCTGGACCTGAGGGTCCACGATCTGCGCAGCTTCACCACCGACCGCCACCGGACGGTCGATGACACCCCGTACGGCGGGGGAGCCGGGATGGTGATGAAGCCTGAACCGTGGGCGCTGGCGCTGCAGTCCATCGTTGACGCCTCGCCAGCGGAGACCCGCCCGGTGCTCATCGTTCCGTCCCCAGCGGGCGAGGTGTTCACTCAGCGGATGGCCCATGACCTCGCTGAGGAGCCGCACCTGGCCTTCGCCTGCGGCAGGTACGAGGGAATCGACGAGCGGGTACTTGAGTGGGCCAGCGACCACTTTGATGTCCGCCCGGTCAGCCTGGGGGACTACGTCCTCAATGGTGGTGAAGTGGCGGTGTTGGCGATGGTGGAGGCCGTCGGCCGGCTCTTACCGGGCGTCGTCGGAAATCCCGAGTCGCTCATCGAGGAGTCCCACTCTGACGGACTGCTGGAGTACCCCGTCTACACCAAGCCCTCCGACTGGCGCGGCCGCGGTATTCCCGACGTTTTGCTCAGCGGCAACCATGCACGGATCGCCCAGTTCCGGAGAGACGAGCAGTTCCGTCGCACGGCCCAACGCCGTCCTGACCTGCTCGAGGGGTTGCCGACGGAAGCGCTCAGCAAGGCAGACCTGGCGGTACTGGCCGACCTGGGGTACGTCGTCATCGACGGTGTCCTCAGATGCTCGACGGGGCGCGCGCACGGCGGCCCGTCGCCGGTGACCGACTGAGTCCATCAGTGTGGCATAATTGAACTTTGTGTCTACTGGGTTGTTCCCTGCCACAGGGGGAGAACTACCAACAGGCTGACACGCCGGCGGGCCACCTATGGTTCTGCCGGTCTCCTAAATTTCCGGCGGACTTTGCCTAGGCCTTGACCGCTGTGACCAACGTGAATGACCTGTGGCGTTCACCAGGAGCAATATCAATGCATATTCTTGACGCCGTCGACGCCGCCTCACTGCGGACCGACATTCCAGCATTCCGCGCCGGTGACAACCTCAAGGTGCACGTGAACATCATTGAAGGCAAGAACACCCGTGTTCAGGTCTTCCAGGGCTTCGTAGTGGGCCGCCAGGGCGATGGCCTTCGCGAAACCTTCACCGTCCGTAAGGTCAGCTTCGGTGTTGGCGTGGAGCGTACCTTCCCGGTTCACTCCCCAGTCCTCGACAAGATCGAGGTTGTTTCCCGTGGCGACGTCCGCCGCGCGAAGCTCTACTACATGCGCGATCTGCGCGGCAAGGCCGCCAAGATCAAGGAAAAGCGCGAACCCAAGACTGCCAAGTAACACCAGTTCTTGAACCGCACCATGCCGGAATCAGATCTTCCCCGGCAGCCTGCGGGAGCACGACCAGAACGCCGGCCCTTTCGGGGCTGGCGTTTTGTGCTGTCCGCCCTTCTCGTAGCGGTAGTGGTCGCCTCGGTGCTCCGTGCGACAGTGGCCGACATCTACTACATTCCCTCAGCATCAATGCAGCCGCTACTCGAGGAAGGCGACCGGGTTCTGGTCTCCCGGATCGACGACGACCCGCAGGTTGGCGACGTGGTGGTCTTCGATGGCCGGGGCTCCTTCGATCCGATCAGCAGCGGCGGTCCGGCCGAAATCCTCGGAACGATCGGCCACTGGCTGGGCATCTCCGGTAGCGATACCGTATACGTCAAGCGGGTGCTCGGCGTCGGCGGTGACACCGTGTTCTGCTGCGACGAGGACGGACAGGTGGAAGTGAACGGGAACCCCCTCGACGAGCCCTACGTTTTCCCCTCGGACGCTCCAAGCGACCAACAGTTCGAGGTGGAGGTTCCACAGGGTAAATTGTGGGTGATGGGTGATCACCGCTCCGCATCCTTCGACTCGCGATCTCTCCTGGGAGCTCCGGGTGGAGGTCTGGTCTCAACAGACCGTGTGATCGGACGGGCAGTCCAGGTAATCTGGCCGCCCTCCCGGTCCGGCCCCATCGAGCGCACCACCCAGTGACCGACTAGCAACCTTAGGTAGATGACCAGCAGATGGCAACGAGCATTCCCGGCAAGTCCAACGACGACGCTGACGCCCGTCAGGACACGCCCCGCCCGGATGCCCCCCGCTCGGAGGCCCGTGCTGCCCGCCGCGACGGCTCGTCGAAGAAAAAGGGCGACGACGGCGACCGTGGCCTGCTCGGGTGGCTCAAGGAAATCCTGATCATCGTTGGCATTGCGATCCTGCTGTCCTTCCTCATCAAGACCTTCCTGTTCAGGGCTTTCTTCATCCCGTCCGGCTCAATGGAGAACACCCTGGAGATCGACGACCGGATTTTCGTCAACCAACTGGTGCCCGCACCCTTCGAGCTGCAGCGCGGCGACGTTGTCGTCTTCCAGGACACCGAGGGCTGGCTACCCGCACCGCCCCCCGGGGTGGGACCCGGCGCCAACTGGGTCAAGGACGGACTGATCTTCGTGGGCCTGCTGCCCGATGATACCCAGCAGCACCTGGTGAAGCGCGTCATCGGCATGGCCGGTGACCGGGTGGTCTGCTGCGATGACGACGGACGGATCACAGTGAACGGCGAGCCCCTGGAAGAGCCGTACCTGTACCCGGGAGCCAGCCCATCCGATACCGAGTTCGACGTGACGGTCCCCGAGGGCAAGATCTGGGTAATGGGCGACCACCGGAACGCCTCCGCCGATTCCCGCGCCAACACTGACAAGCCCAACTCCGGATTCATCGACGTCGACGACGTCGAGGGCAAGGCGGCAGTCATCGCCTGGCCGCTGGACCGGATGGGCTTCCTTGGCAACTACCCCGATGTCTTCGACGGCGTGCCCGAGCCGGCAGCCGCCAGCGATTCGGCATCCTAACTGCGATGAAGTCTGTTGCACCCACCCTGCGGTACGAGCGCTCCTTCCGGGAAGCCGGCCACCGGTACCTTGCCGGTTGCGACGAGGTGGGCAGGGGCGCGCTGGCAGGCCCGGTGTCCGTGGGACTGGTGCTGATTGACCTTGATGAGATCAAGGGACTCCGAGGCGTGCGGGACAGCAAGCTGCTCTCGCCGGCCGACCGGGTCAAGCTGGTACCGAGAATCCAGAAATGGGCTCTCGCCTATGGGGTAGGCCACGCCAGCGCCGCCGAGATTGACGCCGTCGGGCTGATGAGTGCCCTCCAGCGGGCCGGCAACCGCGCCTGGGAGCAGGTTGTCGCCACCGCCCGGCCCGACGCGGTGATCCTCGACGGCAACCATGACTGGCTCTCGCCCCGCCAGCAGGCCACCCTGTTCGACGGCGAGACCGACGTTCTAGCCGCCGGCTGCGACGTGCCGGTCCACACGCGGATCAAAGGTGACCTGTCATGCCTCAGCGTCGCCGCGGCGAGTGTTCTGGCGAAGGTGGAGCGCGACGCCATGATGGTGTCCTACGCCGCCGACCATCCGCAGTACGGCTGGGACATCAACAAGGGCTATGCGACGGCGGGTCACCGCGCCGCAATTGACGGGCTGGGCCCCACGGGTCTACACCGCACCACCTGGCGCCTCGGTACCGGCGACGGAATGAACATTCCCCGCGTGGAAAATGGGGGATGATGGGGTCATGAGCGCTGAGGATCTTGAAAACTACGAAACCGACATGGAGCTGCAGCTCTACCGCGAGTACCGGGACGTCGTCGGGCTGTTCAGCTACGTGGTGGAGACCGAACGCCGGTTTTACCTGGCCAACCACGTTGACCTGCAGGCCCGCTCGGCCGACGGCGAGATCTACTTCGACCTGACCCTCCAGGACGCCTGGGTGTGGGACGTCTACCGTACGGCACGGTTCGTCAAGAACGTCAGGGTCATCACGTTCAAGGACGTCAACGTCGAGGAACTGACCAAGTCGGACGACATCGCCCTGCCGAAGGACGGACCGCTCGGGAACTGAGGCATTCCTGAGGTACGCTCTCAGTAATTTCGGCAGACCGCCGGATGTGGTCTCTCTGGGGGTAGCTGAAGCATGGGTAAAAAGTCTCGGGTCATCGTTGTCGGGGTAGCGGCTTGTCTGGTGCTCAGTTCGTGCACGGGGAACGCCGACGCAGGATCCACGGGGAGCCCTTCGGTGTCGTCTACTCCATCGGCGATCGAAACGGCTTCGGGAACTTCCGCTCCGTCCGTCACCCCGACGCCGTCGGCCAGCCCTACAACTACCCCGTCACCCTCGGCCAGCCCGACAGCCGCCCCTGCGGCGTCGCCTGACCCTGTCCAGCCCACAGCTGTCCCGGACGAGGTGGCTGGCTCGGTTTTCACTACCCCTGATGGCATCTACAGCTTCCTGCTTCCGACCGGGTGGGTAGCCGCCGCCGTCGAACCACTCGATCTGCCCACCTACGGGGTGGAGCTCAGCGCATCGGCCTACGTCATCTCGGACGCCTCGGGCCAACCAATCGCCCGGTTCGATGGCGGGGTCCCGGGCGACGGTGCCGACATTCCCAGCCCGGATCATCTGGTTTTCGACTCCGAGCTCCTTCCACAGGTCAAACCCGAATCCGACCTCCCGGTCTACTTCGTCTTCGAGTCCCTGCCCGACTACGAGGAGGGCGGACGGCTGTATCAGGCCCGGCTTCAAACGGGTGAACCCGCCTTCGAGGGGATGTCCAGCCAGATGGCCGGAAAGGTTTTCATGGAGCACAACAGCGTTTTCATCTTCACGAGCACCCTCGACGAAGCCGGACCTGCCTCCGAAGAAGAGGCACGGCAGTGGATGGACACCGAGCAATACTCCCAACTCCGGGCGATGTTCGTGTCCTTCACGGTAAATCCAGCCTGACCCGTCGCGACCTCTTGACGGCAACCCTCGTGTTCGCTAACGTACAACCTTATGGTTGTAGATGAGCTAAGCGACGCCGAGGTGGACCGCCTGTTCCAGGCATTCGCCGATGCTACCCGGCGGGATATTCTCGCCAGGGCGCTGGTCAGTGACTACTCAGTGTCCGGGTTGGCTGCCCACTACGCCATGAGTTTCGCCGCGGTGCAGAAGCACGTGGCAGTTCTGGAACGTGCCTCGTTGGTCACCAAGGAGAAGCGCGGAAGGGAGCAGATTGTGCGGGTTCATCTCGACGGATTGAGAAGGGCGCGGCGGCTGCTTGAGGAGTACGAGGTGATCTGGCGGCAACGCGTCGACCGGATTTCCGACATCCTGGCTGAGGAAGAAGGGAAATCACCATCATGACAGTTATCAGTTCACACAAGGACACCGAGGCGCTCAACCTCACCATCGTCGCCGAATTCGATGCGAGTGTTGAACGGCTCTGGCAGGTCTGGGAGGATCCGCGGCAGCTCGAACGTTGGTGGGGGCCGCCCACCTATCCCGCAACGTTCGACCACCACGATTTCGTCCCCGGCGGCAAGGCCGCCTACTACATGACCGGCCCCGACGGCAGCAAGAGCCGCGGCTGGTGGCAGTTCACCGCCATCAACCCGCCGACCCACCTCGAATTCGACGACGGCTTCGCTGACGCGAACGGCGACCCGATGGATGAAATGGGAATCACCCACGGCGTCGTGACGCTCGAGGCGGTGGACGGTCGAACCCGGATGACCACCGTGTCCAGCTTCGAGAGCCTGGACCAGCTGGAGAAGATGATCGAGATGGGCATGGAAGAGGGCATCAAGGAGGCAATGGGCCAGATCGACTCGATTCTCGAGCGGTCATCGGTCGAGGCTGATCGCTGATTCACCCCCTGATTGGTTCTGATCGCTGCCCGCGGTTGGGGCACTCCCAGCGGCACTCGCCCTGCACAGGGCGGGTGCCGCTGCCGTTTCGCACATAGCCAGGGTTTACTGACGTCCCCGGTGGTGGCGTAGCAGGCTGGTAGCGGAGGTGTTGGGATGCTGGCGAAGGACAGTCTGGGACGTAGGGGAGAGGCGCTGGCCGCGTCCTACCTTGAGGGCACCGGTCTGCAGTTGGTGGACCACAACTGGCGGTGTCCGCTGGGGGAGATTGATCTGGTGGCGATCGAGGGTTCGGTGCTGGTGGTGGTTGAGGTGAAGACCCGGTCTTCACTGAACTTTGGCCACCCGTTGGAGGGCATCAGCGCGGTCAAGCTTCGGAGGCTTTATCTTCTCGGGTCGCTGTGGGCTGAAGCCCATAAGTTGCGGTTCTCGGAGATCCGGGTGGATGCGGTGGCGGTGCTCGACGACGGCACCGGCGAACCGCAGCTGGAGTACCTCAGGGCGGTGAGCTGATGCCGCTGGGACGCACCTATGCGGTGTCGTTGGTGGGCCTGAACGGCTACATCGTCGAGGTGGAAGCCGACATCGGCCAGACCCTGCCGGCCTTCGTGATCCTGGGGCTGCCGGACGCGTCACTGAACGAGGCCCGGGAGCGGATCAGGGCCGCCGCGCGGAACGCGGGGCTACCCCTGAGCCGCCGGAAGATCACCGTGAACCTCATCCCGGCGTCCCTGCACAAGCGGGGCTCAAGCTTCGATCTGGCGATCGTGATGGCGGCGCTGGCAGCGGCCGGCGACGTGCGCGGCTGTGAAGACACCGTGTTCATCGCCGAGGTGGGACTTGACGGCAGACTCCGTCCAGTCAGCGGAGTGCTGCCCGCGGTGATGGCTGGAGTGAAAGCCGGACATACCCGGTTTGTGGTCGCAGCCGGAAACGAGGGTGAGGCGGCGCTGGTGCCCCAGGCGACGGTGAAGGCCTTCGCCAGCCTGGCCGAAGTCTTCATCGCCTTTGGTGCGGACCCAGCCAAGGTCACCCTCCCGGACTCCGCACCCGATCCCGTTCCGGCGCCCAGCACCACTGCGCGCGGTATCCCAGCGGCACCGAAGGACATGGCCGACATCGCCGGACAACCCACTGCCAGGTTCGCCGTGGAGATCGCGGCCGCCGGTGCCCACCACATGATGATGGTCGGCCCGCCGGGCGCCGGGAAGACAATGCTGGTCGAGCGCATGCCCGGGATACTCCCTGACCTCACGGACGAGGAAGCCATCGAGGTGACAGCCATCCACTCTCTCGGAAGGGTGCTCTCCTGCAAGGGTCTACAGCGCAGGCCCCCCTTTGAAAGCCCACACCACACGTCGTCTACCGCAGCGATCATCGGCGGGGGCAGTGGAATACCACGGCCCGGCTCCGCCTCACGGGCCCACCGAGGCGTCCTCTTCCTCGACGAGTCCAGCAATGGAAAGTGCACCTCCTTCTTGAAGGAGGTCACTGATGAACACCAGCACGAAGAAGCCGGGACCGAACGCGCGGCCGGGCCGGGCAACGCGGGCGGTGGTCTATCCCGCGTTTACTCAGACGGGTCCGGAGACGCTTGCCGAGGGCACACGGCCGATCTACCTGTACCTACGTCTGTCGAAGTATCACAAGGACAAGGCAGACGCGATAGAGCGCCAGCGACTCGATCTGACTCGAAAGCTCGCTCAGGACGGGGGCTGGACAGTGCTGGGCGAGTACATCGACAACGACTCAGCAAGTTCTTCCGCGGCGAAGAACCGCAAGGGATGGCGCCAACTCAACCAGGACATCCAGGCAAGGAAGGTGCCGGCGGTGGCGTTCTGGAAGCTGGATCGCACGAACCGGATCGCGGCCAAGTGCATCGAGTGGATCGGAGAATGCCAGCGCGCGGGCGTTTACTTGGTTTCGCACCAGGACAGCGCGGATGAATTGAATACCGCGACCGCCGGGGCGAAGCTGGTGACCGGGATCAAGGCCCTTCTCGCAGAGGTTGAGACCGATTCGATGAGTGAGCGGCAGCTCGCAGCGAAACGCCATCTTGCGGAGGCGGGATTCCATCACGGTGGCACGGTGCCGCTGGGGTGGATGGCCGGTCCGCGGGTAGTAGATGAGTTCGGGCGCTCGGGAGTGCGCCTGGTACCACACCCGATCGAGTATCCGGCCTTGCAGGCTGCGGTTGACATGGTGTTGGCAGGCAAGAGCCTGGTGCAGATTGTCCGCCACTGGAGTGAGCACTACGGGATCACCACCGCGACCGGGGGACCGGTCTATGAGGCGACGGTCTACCGGTCGCTGGTCTCACCCCGGATGATCGGGTATCGGATGCGCCAGGTGCCTGAACATCAGCGTGGGGTCAAGCTCGACCTGCTGGACTACATCGCGCGTGACGCCTCGGGCGCGCCGGTGATCGGTCAGGAGCCGGTGTGCGATCGGGCGACGTGGTTGCGGGTGCGGCGGCTGCTGGAGGAGGCGAAGACGTCGCGGACGCGGCGACCGTGGGGATCGCATGAGTGGCTCCTGACCGGTCTGTTGCACTGCCAATGCGGGGAGAGGCTGTACGGGCATCAGAAGTACCGCAGACGTGCGTCAGGCGAGCACGTAGAGGCGTTCGCGTACCGGTGCCAGGCCAACCGCCTCCGGGGTCCGGGGAACTGCTCGGGAGGGTGCACGATCGATGCGGTCAAGGGTGAGGCTTTCGTGCTGGGCTGGTTCTTCTCTCAGATCACCGACGACGCGCTCGCGCAGGCGCGTGCTCGACGCCGCGCGGCACGCTCAGACGTCGGCATCAACGACGTGCTCTCTCAGCTCGACGAGGCCAAGGCTGAGCGTGACGCGCTGCTGTCGAAGCAGGGTATCGGCGAATATCGGGGTGGGATGGTGACGGTGCTGTTGTCGCTCATCGAGCACGCGCAGCGGCGGGTGGATGTCCTCCAGCGTCGTCTCGACGCGATGGAGCTTGAAGAGTTCCCCATCGAGGACGGCCCGGCTCTGATCGCGTCGTGGAAGGAGTGGGCGATCCCGGAGAAGCGTGCATACCTGCGGCGGATGATCCACCGGATTGATGCGCTGCCGGGTAAGGCGGCGACCGAGGAACGATTGACGATCATTCCGGTCGGGTGAGGGCATCGGTCACGAGCGCGGCGTCGAGCATCGTCGCGATCTGCTCGATCACGTCCTGTGATGCGGGTTGGGTGGCGCGCCGGTGAGTGCCGGCGCACCACCCGGCCGCGAACGCGCCATACGAGGGCTCGGAGACGACCTGGGCAACCTCGTCGACGGGCGGACAGCCCGGTTCGCAGCTCATCGGTTGTCCCTGGCAAGCGTGGCGTAGAACTCCTCCTCGACCTGCTGGCGCCGTGCGACATCTGCCCTGACGAACTCCACGAACTCCGAGTCCCGGTCCGCGATCAGGGTTTCTTCGACCGGTTCGGCCGGTTGCTCGCCGGGCCAGGAGGTCTGCCGGGTTGGGCGGTCACGGTCCAGCCGGGTGCCGGAAGCGGCGACCCATTCGCGGAGCCGGTTGCGGGTGTCGGCGAAGTCGCGGTGCCAGCCGCTGGGCGCGGACCCGTTCTGGTCGGGGTCGTAGGCGCACAGCCAGTGGATGTGCAGCGCAGACAGCTCCCACACCAGCTCCTGATGGTGGTGCCAGAACGGCGGCACCACGGCGGCGGGCAGGCCGTAGGTGTGGCGGAGCCAGCTCACCCACCGGTCCAGTTCGGCCCACTCCTCCTCGGCCTCCTCGTCGGTGAGCAGATTCCAGTTGACCGGGTGTGGTGGTTCGGCGATCAGGCCGGTGTCTACCTGTGGGCGCTCGTCGTCGTCGTCCTCATCAAGCTGCTGCGGCTCTGGCTCGTCGAAGTCGGGAACGTCATCGGTGGTGTCCATGACCGGGCTCCTCACATCCCGATCGCTGGCTCGCTGCTCGGCGACGGCCGGTGTGCGCTCACGTGTTCAGGCGCGGACCGATCGACGGGCTTTCGGGTAGGGGTGTCCTGTTCGACGATGGCTTGGGTGCGTCGTGTGCGGTCCACCTCGTAGGTGGTGCGGGCGAGGTCGTGACCGATCTTCTTGGCGACGAACTCCTCGACGTCGGTGCTCTGCCCGTCGCGCTCCGTCTTGTAGGGGTGGATGTAACCCTCGGCGACGAAGTTGTCGCCCTTGGCGAACCGCTCGTGGGCTCGCTCGGCGGTGGCGCGGAAGGCTACGAGGTCGTGGAACGTTGGCTCCAGTCGAGTGAAGGTCCCGTCGCCCTCCCGGCGGAAGTGCTCCTGTCCGATCCGCGCGTAAAACCTCGGCTCACCCTTGGATGTGTAGTTGAGCTGCGGATCGGACGCAATGAAACCTGAGACGGACTGCTGAGTGTGGATAACCATCTGGCTCTCCTCCTGACATTCGTGGCGACCGCCCGTGCGGGGTCGCTCGTATGAGAGAGGTGCACAGCGAAGCCCACGGGCTTTGGTCAGGAATCGACTGGACGTTCCAGCCGCGCTTCGATCTCGGCGCGGTCTTCTTTGAGCTGCGTGGCGTCAGGGCGCGAGGGCCAGGCGCGCAGGTCGGTGATGATCGGTGGCGCGGAGCGCAGCAGGGTGACGCCGGTGCCGAACGGCAGTGTTCTGATCCGGTCGGGTGGGAGGATTGGGACGCGGCGGATGGAGCGTTGGTTGGAGCGGGTGCCGTGGTCGCCGAGGGTCACACTGTCGGTGTACTCGTCGCGCTCGCCCATGAGCGTGGAGAGGTCTTGGAGGTCGCGGGAGTTGGAGGCGCCGCCGAGGATGACCTTGACGATGCTGGCGTCCCAGATCGCGCCGGCGGCGTTGTCTGACCACTTGTCCCGTGCTTGGGCCAGTGACTGGAGGACGGGCAGCGTGGTGATCCCGGTGCCGCCGCCCTCAGCCATCAGCGTCGGCAGGGACGGGAGGGGTGCGAGGTTTCCGATCTCGTCCAGGGCGAGCAGCAGGGGCGGGTCGAGCCGGGCACCGGGCGAGCGGGCGGCCAGACGCCGGGCGGTCTCGATGAGGTCTTCGACGAACGCGGCCACCAGCGCGGCGGATGCGCCGGCTCCGGCGCCGGTGGCGAGGAGGTAGAGGGTGCCGCGTTCTTGGATGAAGGTTTCGGGGTCGAACGCTTCGCCGGGTCCGGGTGAGACGGCGTCGAGGACGCGGGGGTCGGCGAGGGCTCCGAGGGCGAGGGCGACGCCCTGCCAGATGCTGTCGCGGGTCTTGGGGTCGGAGTCGATCATCGCGCCGAGTGAGTCCGCCCACCCGGTGGCCGCCTGAGCGCTGTTGGTGAGGATCGCGGCGGCCTCGGCGGCAGCGGTGGGGTCGAGGGTCCAGCGGAATAGCTCGGACGGTGGCCGGTGGTCGAGGGCTGCGGCATGCAGGAGTGCTTGGAGGGCGGTGCGGGTTTTGCCTTCCCAGAATCCGCCGGATTCCACTCCGCCGGCCGAGAGTCCGGTGCCGGCTGCGAGCCCGGTGGCGCGGATCATCGCGGTCAGCGGGTCCTCACAGCCGCGGATCGGTGACCAGCGCATGCCTGCGGGGATGCCGTCGGTGAGGTGCTGGGGGTCGAACAGGGCCACCGGGCGTCCGTCACGCTCCCGGGCGCGGAGGGTGGCGGTGAGGTTGTCTGGGCGGGTGCTGGTGGTGACGACGGCCCCGGGCGCATCGAGGATGGCGTTGATGACCACGTGGAG
This sequence comes from Arthrobacter sp. 260, assembly GCF_013116745.1. Taxonomy (GTDB): domain Bacteria; phylum Actinomycetota; class Actinomycetes; order Actinomycetales; family Micrococcaceae; genus Arthrobacter_D. The sequence continues at coordinate 51,124 of NZ_JABFOE010000008.1, read as the reverse complement.
GCCTTTGCCAGACCGTGGGGGTCCGATGAGCAGGATTGAATCCTCTACACTCGCCCACACGTCCTGGCCCTTGGAGGTGCCGATCCGGTAGCCCACATCACCAGGGGCCGGGCAGTCGAGGGATGGACGGAGAGTCGCGGCTCGGCGCAGCAGCGCTTTGGCTGAGGCGCTCTGGTTTACCTCGTGGGCGGTGGCGGTGCCGGCCAGGCGTCGCGGGTCCGTGTCGACCTTGCGGGAGTAGCGGCACAGCCCGACCCACACCCAGGCCCCTGCGGCGGTGAGGCCGGCGAGCAGGATCGCGGTGACGATCCAGTACGCGACCGGGCTGAGGCCGTGGGCGTCGAGCGCTGTGGCGGGGTCGTCCGGGTTGAGCAGGACCGCGAGTCCGGAGGCGGGGCCGGCGGAGGGTTGGGGTGTGCCGGTGAGGAACGCAGCCACGCTTCCTGCGGCGCGGAGGATGAGTGCGACGCCGAACATCCCGACCAGTCCGATGAGGGCGGCGTTGGTCAGCTCGTCGCCGAAGGAACCTGCCTGGCGCTGCTGGGGCGCGTTCACGGCAGCCGCCGGACATGGACGGTGCCGGAGATGCGCCCGAGCAGCACCACCTCACGGGTGCCGTCACGCAGCAGGGGGGAGATTTGGGTCTTGTCGAGGAGGGTGCGGGCATGGCCGGTGCCGGTGGCATCGGTGTGGGAGACGATGACCGCGACGGCGACGTCCTCACCGGGCACGAACCCGTCCCCGGTCACCTCGACCAGTTCCGGCGTGCGCGCCTTCGTGTCGTGCTTGCCGCGTTGCTTCTCCGGGTCGGCCTCGGGCGGCTTGGGCGGGGTGCGTCGGCCGGAGTGGATGATGTCGGTGAACACGCTCCCGTCGGTCTCACGGACTTCGATGCGCACCGCGGTTGTCCGGTCCTCGGTGATGGCATCCAGCAGGACTCCGAAGGACCTCCGCGTCCAAGCCTGTCCATCGGCCGGTGGAAGGAAGGGACTCCCGTCCACAGTGACGTCCAGTACCCCGGCCTCAGCGACGGTGACGACTGCGTGCGGCAGCATGATCGGGGTCTGCGCGGGTTCCCGCCAGGTCGAGCGGCGTGGGCGTTTGCGGTTCATCACTTCACCCCCTGAATGAGCCTGGAGCTGGTGTCGAACAGGTCCAGTTCAGCGGGATGCAGTTGGTGTTGGGTCACGAAGGCCCTGTCCTTGATCCGCCATAGTCCTTGCCCGACACCCAGCGAGGGGAGAAGTTTTTGTTCGGTGCCGGTGAGCCCGAGGGCCTGGGCGGTGGGGCCGAGCTGATCGGATTCCTGTCGGTACACGATCCTGGTCTCGGCATTGGCCAGTAGCGAGTTCGCCAGGGATCGCATGGCGGAACCGGCGTCGCCAACGTTGTCGAGGTCGGAGAGCTTGTGGAAGATCAGCATGTTCGCGATCCCGTAATGCCGCGCCAGCCGCCAGTGAGCGTCCATCCGTCGCAGTAGTGCCGGGTGGGACATGAGCCGCCACGCCTCGTCATAGATCACCCACCGTTGCCCACCGTTGGGGTCCAACAACGCGGATTCCATCCATGCGCTGGAGCACGTCATCAGCACCGAGATCAGGGTGCTGTTCTCGGTGACGCGGGACAGGTCCAGGCTGATCATCGGCAGGGACGGGTCGAACGTCACCGTGGACGGGCCATCGAACAGTCCGGCGAGGTCGCCGGCGACCAGGCGGCGCAGGGCATGGCCGACGAGCCGTCCGTCTTCGGCCAACCGGTCGTCGGCGCCCGCGTTCGGGTTGAGGATGCGGTCGACGACCATCGGCAGGATCGGCACGGTGTTCTCCCGCACCGTCTCGGTCAGGGCAAGGTCGATCGCGGTGTGCTCCAATGGCGTCAACCCCCGAGTCAGGACCGTCTCAGCCAGTGACCCGATGAGGTCACGGCGGCGGGACCCGACCGTGATCGCCCACTGTTCATTCGACAGACCGGAGGGCCGGTGGCCCTCGTCAAGCGGGTTCAGACGTGTGTTGAGTCCGTGGCCGAGGACGATCGCCCTCCCACCGACCGCCTTCGCGACCGCCGTGTGCTCACCCTTCGGATCACCCGGGACGTAGACCCGCCGCCCGAACGGAAGACTGCGCGTGTAGAGCGACTTCGCCAGGGACGACTTGCCAGAGCCGACGATCCCGGCCAGGACGACGTTCGGTGCGGTGATGATCCCGCGGGCGTAGAGCACCCAGGGGTCGTACACGAACGAGCCGCCGGAGTAGAGGTCTTGGCCGACGAATACCCCGTCGGCGCCGAGTCCTCCTTCGGCGACGAACGGATACGCCCCCGCTAACGTGGCAGAGGTGTCCTGATGCCGAGGTAGCCGGAACCTGCCGGGGGTGCGCAGCGCTGCCGGTCCGGGTTCACCCGCGGCCGGCAGATAGGTGGTGGCGCGTCGTTCGGCGCGCTCGGCATCAGCCTTTGCCCGCGCTGCGGCGTTGTCGGTGCGCCGTTGTTCGGCTCGGAGGCGGGCGGCGGCCTGCAGGCGCTGCTTGCGGAGCCGCCGGCGCTCGGAGGCCGGCGCGACCAGCACGGAGGTGTGCAGCCGCTCGCTCTCGGTCACAGCGACAGCCCCCGCCCAACAGATGTGGTCGAGCGGGCAGGACCGGCGAACCAGTCCTTCTCCGCCCCCGGCGATGTCTGCCCCGACTGCGGCAGGGGTAACTTTCGATCCGCGGCGGGGAGGGGGTTGGTGGCCTCGCGGCTGGGCGCCGTGGTCGCGCCGGTCAGAGACGGGTCGGGCGGGACCAGGTGGACGCGCAGCAGGCTCACGTGCCCCATCGCCGCGTTCGACGTGAGGGTGTAATCGCCCTCGACCACCACGTGGTCGAGGGGTCCCGCCGGGGGCTCGTCGTAGACGTACCCGTTCTCCAACGCGGCGGCGGTGGTCTCGTCCCCGTAGTCGAAACCCTTCAAGTGCTCGATCGCCGTGGCCGTGCCGTCGCGGTCGATCAGATCGAGTACCTCGTCAGCATCCTCGCCTTGGAGGAACACCACAGAGACCCATCGCCGCGCGGCAGTCTCACTCAGTGGCTCTTCTGTAAGGTCGGGTTCCGGGTGCCAGGCGATCCTGCCCGAATGACCGAACGCCGCATCGAGCCGGTCATGCACCTGATCCAGCAGGGTGCCGGCCTGGTGCAACTCGTCCGCTGCGGTCAGGGCACTGTCCGCCCCGGCGGGGTGGTCACCGTGATCGTCGTGGGCACGGTCACGGTAGGTCAGATGTGCGTTCGCGAGCTGGTCGAGCACCTGCCGAAGCGACCGCACCACGGCGGTCATATCACCGAACACGGCGTACGTGTCGGCGGGATTGTCGAAGGTCCGGCTCGCGTGGGCCAGGCCGCGCAGCGCTTCTGATGCCTCGGCGGCATCGGCGAGTGGATCGTGGAACGTGGGCATGACCGGCCTCCCGTGGAACGCGAGTGAGTCCCCGGATTCGGGGTCACAGGTCAGGTGCGCGCAACGACACAACGGGGCCCAGCGGGCTTGTCAGATGTGGCGGCAGAGCGGGAGCGCGGCAGCGGTGAATGCGGTGGCCTGTTGACCGACGAGCAGCCTGGTCTCGCAGGAAGTTTGGATCGCGGCTTGTTCGATGGCGGCGACGGCGGCTTCCAGCTCGTCGATGGTGGGGGCGGAGACGCTGATGAGGCCGGTGTAGCGCAGCACGCCGTGGCCGGCGGTCACGTCGGCTTCCTGCTGGAGGACGTCATGGTATTCGGCGGTGAGAGCGGCGTCTTCGATCTGCCCGATCTTCGCCCGCTGGGCGGCGTCGCTGATGTGCTCGACCTTCTTCTTCCTGATGTCGCGTGCGGCTTGGTCGGAGCGCATCGGGGTGCACAGGAGCGTGAACGAGCGTTGGACGCCGGTGGACAGCAGCACCGGGGACAGAAAGCCGGGGTAGACCATCGATCGCGGCCACTCGCTGATCCACAGCGTCGCGTGGTGGGCGGAGTCGGTACGTAGCCTTGCCCAGGACTCGTTGACTGCGACGGGGCCGGCGGTTGCGAGGTTCTGCCCCAGCTCACCGTGGCGTTCCAAGGTTGCTGCGATCGCTGGGTCGTACGCGCTGCGGAGGATGACGGCGATCTGTCCGGGGGTGAGCCAGCCGGAGGGGGTGAGGTCGGCGGAGCGGAGGGCTGAGGTGAGGGTGGACATCTCTTGGCGCAGGACGGCGGCGGCGCCGCGCAGGCCGCCGCCGGCGGTTCTGATCTGCCGGGCGGCGTTCTTCATGTCCAGTGACAGTGACAGGGTGGAGGCGTGCCGTTCCCCGGCGGGGCCGGCACGGTCGATGAGTTCGGCGTAGGTGGTCGCGGCCCAGGAGTCATCGGAGATCCCGTGGGAGGCCCACCATTCGGCGAGCCCGGTACCCGAGTCCGGCAGCGTGCGCTCCAGCACCTGGAGGGTCGCGATCCGGCCGGAGCGGCACACGGTGGCCAGGACGCGACCCCAGGAGGTGACGCGGCGTTCCTGCTCGCCCGGGTCCAGCAGCACGAACGCGGGGTGGGCGACCTCGCACACCACGGTCAAGGTCTGCTGGTGGGGGTCGTGAATCATCCCGGCGCCGGTTTCGGGGTCGGTGTATTCACGCAGCCGGGCTGTATCGCCGGGCAGGGCGAGGGTCCCGACAGGCCGCGGTGTCACCACGCGTCGCCGGTACAAGAGCTGCCCGCCGGTGGAACGCCAGAGCCACCAGAATGCGACGGGTAGCCATTCGATGGCGGGGCGTCCTGCGATGGGTGTCCAGGTCAGGGCGGCGGCGAGCACCCAGACGGGTGCGGTGTAGGCGAGCAGGATGCCGCCGCCGGCGTAGAGCGCGGCAATGATCGAGAGGACACCGGTCGCCAGGGTGATGATCTGGGACAGTGACAGGCCCAGGAGCACTCCTCGGCGGGTGAGGCGGGAGAACTTCACCGGCGCCAGCTCTAAGGACGCCATGCGCTCATTTTTCGTCGTCATGGGCTCACTGCCTCCCGGTCGGTTTCGGCGCCGGTGGGGGGGTCTGCTTCGGCGCGGACGGCGTCCTGGGTTCCGGTGTGGACGGCGGGGGCGCCTGTGCCGGCGGGGGTGTGCTGCCGGTCTGGGAGGCGGAGTCTGCGGCGGTCTCGCCTTGGCCGCCGAGGGCGGTACCGGCTTTGGGTCCGGCGGAGGCGACGTCCTTGGCGACCTTTGCGCCGATCACCGTCGCTGCGGCCGGACCTACCGCCGCAGCACCCGCACCCGCACCCGCACTCGCTCCGGTTCCTGCGCCGGCTCCGGCGGAGCTGCGGCCTGCGGCGGCGGTCTTCCCTCCGCCCGATTCGGCAGCACCACCAGGTGCCTGGGGTGCCGGGTTTTTCGGTGGGGGCGGGTTCTTCCCACCCCCATCCCCGCCGCCGTTGTTGTCGCCGTCGAGGACCTTCTTCGGCTCGCCGCCCTGCGGCTTGGATGGTGTGGGGATGGGCCGGTTGAGGGAGTTCTTCGCGTCCTGCTCGGATCCGATCGCGTGGTACATGTCGAAGCCCACAAACGACAGGAACTTGTAGGTCAGGTAGGGAGCGAAGGCGGCCATCGCCATCAGCACGATCCCGGCGATCGGATCAGCGACCGAGGACAGGTCCGCATCGATCGGCGCGCTGACTTGGGTAATGGCGACGAGGAACATGACGACCAGGACGAGTTTGGAGACGATCAGGGCGATGATGAACATCGCCCACTTGCTGATCCACCCTTTCGTGGCATCCCATGACGCACCGGAGAACGCCAGAGGGGCGAGGACGATCGCGACCAGGAGGAGTGCTTTGCGGACGAGGAGGGAGAGCCAGACGATCGCGGCGGCGGCGATGGCGAGGCCGGCGAGGAAGATCGTGATGATCGCCCCGACACCGGGGGCGGCGATGTTGATCCCGACCAGGCCCGCGGCGAGCAGGGTGATCTTGTCGCCCATCGACTCGGTGGTCTCGCCGGCGGCTTGGATGATCCCGATGCAGAGCTGATCGACGATCTCCAACAGCAACGCGGTCAGGGTGATGACCACGAATGATCCGAGGACGGATTTCGCGAGTCCGAGGGCGGCGCGGGAGAGGGCGGTGGGGTCACGGCGGATGAGTCCGGTGATGAGTTGGAGGCAGAAGAAGATCAGCATCACGAACACGGCGATGCCGAACAAGATGTTGTAGACGGCCACGTACTCCGGCCTGGTGACGTCCACGAGGGTGGTGGTGTCGAACACCGTCCAGACGGCCTCGAACAGCCAGCCCGCGGCGGCGCCCATCGCGGAGGCAAGCCAGTCGAACGGTGCCGAGACCAGGGTGGCGGCGGCTTCGCCGGCCACGTCGCACACGGACGAGATGATGGGGACATCGCACACGCCCACCGCAATCACTCCTCACATATAGGTGTCGAGTTGGTGGGTGGGGTCAGACCTGCTGGCCGACGTTCCAGAAGAAGTTGATGAGCGTCACCGACGCTCCGCAGATCACCGCGGCACCGCAGGACACGAGGACGCCGACCTTTCCCCGGCCGGCGAGGTGGGGGTTGGAGGAGTTGGCGCCGAAGCCCCACACGATCGCCGAGATGATCAGCGCCAGAACGGACAGGATCAGGCCGACGGTCATGACGGCGCCGACGATGGTGCGCAGCTGGGCGATCCCGGGCAGGCCGTCGCTGTTGGGGTCGATGGTGATGTCCATCGGCATGAGCGCGGGCAGAGCGGTGATGAGATCGAGCACGGTGGGTCTCCTGACGAACGAACTCCGCCTCTGAGGTGGAGAACATGGATGGGTTCGTCGGTCAGGTGCACGGGCCGTCCCCGCGGCCCCGGGAAAGCGACAGTTCCGGGATGCGGGCGGTGTGGCGTCAGAGTTGTTGGCCGAGGTCGATGAGCCAGTTCATCCACGCGACCCCGCCGCCGGCCAAAACGGTGGCCCCGAGGGCGGTCCAGGCGCCGATGCGTGCCTTGGTCGCTGCGGCATGGTTGCCGTTGGCGGTGGCGATTGCCCAGATGATGGCGCAGACGATCAGCATGAGCACGGCGGTGATGAGCACGAAGGTCAGCAGCGCGCCGACTACTTCGCGCAGGTCGCCAATGCCGCTCAGGCCTTCAAAGTCGGGGAACACGTCCATGGTCTTCAGCTCCTTGCCCGGACGGTGACGTGGAGGTGGTCGATGTGCCTGGTGGTGATATCGGTGCCGTGGGTGTAGTCGCGCCATCCTTCGGCGTCGCGGGTCAGGGACCAGATCTTGTCCTGCCAGATCAGATATTCGACGCCGAGGGTCTCGGCGTGCTCTTTCATCCAGTTGGTGACCTGCCATCCGGCCTCGAGTTGCGAGGTGGTGGGGTGTTGGCCGATGGTGTTGCGAATGTGAGATCGCATGCCCGGCCCAGGGTGTGTTCTGAGACGTTGCCGGGCCGCGGCGAGTAGCAGGCCCACGAGGTCTCGGGGAACGCTGCGGTGGCCTGGTTGTGGAGGTGCAGGAGGCGGGCGGTGATTCGCCCGTCGCTGGTGGGGTCGTCGACCATCCGGTCCGGGCCGCCGTCGAGCGGGTCCGGCTCGTCGCCGGGTGCTCCGGTGTCGGCATCGCAGCCGGTGGGGGCGCCAGTGGCGGGCTTTGGCAGATCGGCGGCCTCGTGGGCGTTGAGCCAGGCGGCGGGGTCGGTGTGCTCGCCGTTGGTGCCGCCGTTGCGGACCTCGAAGTGCAGGTGCGGGCCGGTGGAGTTGCCGGAGGAGCCGACATCGCCGATGTGCTGTCCGGCGGTCACGGTGTCGCCGGCGGTGACGTGGATGCCGGTCTCCCACATGTGCGCATACGCCGTCGCCACGACCGCTCCGTCGATGTGGTGTTCGATGACGATGAGTCCGCCGTCACTGCTGGAGAACTCCGCGACGGTCACGGTGCCGTCTGCTGCGGCGAGGATGGGGGTGTCGTCCGGGGCGGCGAAGTCGGTGCCGGTGTGGAACGAGTTCTCCCCGGTGATCGGGTGGGCCCGGGGTCCGTAGTCCGAGGAGGGCGCCCAGGTGTCCTCCGGCAGCAGGAACACGACCCGCGACGACTCTACCGGGACCGTCTTCACGACCGGCACCACAGTGCCGTCGACGGTTGTAGTGCCCGTGGCGCCGGTGGTGGTCGTGGTGGTGAGGGTGGTCAGGATGGTCTCGGCCACGGGCTCGTAGTTGCGATACCGGTCGGGATAGGCGGACACCTCGACGGCCTGGGCTGCTTCGCCCTTGTCCATGGACTTCCAGCCGGGGATATCCAACAGGCCTCTGGGGCTGGGGTAGTTGGGGCCTTCTGGTCCGCCGAAGAACGCCCGCGCCTGGTAGGTCGGGTCCATGAGGTCGGTGACCGTGCCCCACCCGGACTGCGGCCGCATCTGGAACAGGCCCAGGCTGTCGTGGTCGGAGCCGTCGCCGTCGTTGGGGTAGTCCGCGGATTCGGGGTAGGTGCCCGTGTTGGTGAGTTGCCGCAGGGTGGATTCGGTGAGGGCCGCCATCAGCGCGATCTGGAGTCCGTCCCGGGTGACGCCGTCGATGCGCGTGCCGGTCTCGATGATCGTCGCCGCGTGGGTGAGCTGCCGGTTGTTGAGGGTGAAGGTCTCGCCGTTCGCGGTGGTTACGGTCAACGACTCGGGGACGTCGCCGATCGTGATGGCGTTCCCGGCGACGGTGCACGCGGCGGTGGAGGCGGGATTCATCAGCAACCCGATCCCGACCGGCGCGAACGACGGGCCGAGCAGGACCAGGGTGAGGGCGGCAGTCGCGAGCTTCTTCACGATCGACCCCGGGGCCTTATCGCAAGGGGTTGTCGAGCTGGGACAGCCGCAGCAGATGACAGGTGTCATAGGCTGGGCCGCAGCCGATGAACACCGTGAACGCCACCGCATGTTCGGAGGCGACTGGTTCGTCGTTCCACAGGCCTGTGCGGTGGCGGGTGCCCTCGATCGTGTAGGCGGTCGTGCCGTCGGCGAGCTGCCCCGGTTGCGCCTGAGCGACGGCGGTGTCCCATGCGTCGGGGACGAACAGGGTGTCGATGGTGAGGTGCTGGGTCGTGGCGTACTGGCGCAGCTCGACCCATGCCTCCCGGGTGGGCAGGTAGGTGGCGATGTCGGAGGCGAGCCCCGCCTGCTCGGCACCGGTGGGGTCGCCGACGGCGAGGAGAACCGACGTGTAGTCCAGGGGCATGAACCCGGATGCGGTGTCCCACCCGAACAGGGCGGTCGCGACGTTGCGGGCGAAGGACTCTGGGTCATCCGACCCGGCGACGACCGGCAGACGCGGCGTCACGGTCTGGACCGGGATGGCGGGTGTCGTGACCACTGGCCCAGACCCGACACCACTTTCGGTGTCGGTGCTGGTGGGTGGTCCGGTGATGAGGCCGTAGCCGCTGACTACGGCCAGGACGAGGACTGCCGCGAGGGCGGCGAGCACGGCGATCCGCCGGCGACGGATACGAGGGTCGGCGAGGTCGGGTGTCTTCATGCCTGTAGGTGCACGACCGTACCCAGTCCTCGCCGCGGAGGGATCAGAGGGCGCGCAGGCGACCCCGGACAGGCCCGGGCTCGCCGGTCTGTCGGTCGCGGGCGGCACGCAGCTCCTCCGCGAACCGGCCCGTCCCGGCGGCAGTGGTCAGGAAGGATTCGATCTGTTCGTCGCTGAGTTCGGTCGCGAGCTGGCCGGCGTCGTAGTGGGTCCACCAGTCGACCAGCTCGCCCCAGGTGAGCACGAACGCCCGCACCGGATACCGCACCGGCTCGCCAGCGTCATCCGCGGACGGGACTGGCCGGGGTGCGCGCTTCTTCGTCTGGGTGTTCTTGACGCGGGCGAGCGCGTCGGCGGCGAGCTGGTGCAGGTCCGCCTCGCGCTGTCCCTGGGCGGTGGCGACGGCGGTACGGACTGCTTCGTAGATCGGGTGCACCGGGGCGCCGGCGTCGATACGTGCCAACTCGGCGGTTACATGTGCGCGGAGTTCGGTTGGTTGGGCGGGGTCGTCGGCGATCTGCTCCAGGTAGCTGATCTTGTCGAGGGTTTTGTAGGAGGCCCCGCCGGGGATCATCGCTGCTGCCTGTTCGCGGGTCTTGCCGTGCGGCCCGGGTGACGGGGGTGGAAATTTTCCACCCCCGTCACCTCCGGGCTGGTGTTCGCTGCTGAACCGGGTCGCGGCTTCCCGGCCGGCGGCGTCCTCGGCCATCAGCGTCTTCAGCTCCCGGTAGAGAACGGCCGCCTCGGTCTGGGTCAGCGGCTTGTGGAGCACGTTGTCGTCTTGTTCGGCGAGGAGGTGTCCGAGTCGGTCGGAGATCCCGGAGCGGACCCACACGTTGACCTTCTTCCACCCGAGCCGTGTGATGGCCGCCAGCCGGCGTGCGCCGCAGACGAGTACGCCGTCGGGGGTGATGGTGATGGGTTGCAGGAGCCCCTCGCGGTCGATGGAGGCGGCGAGTTGTTCGATGTCGCCCAGATCGGTGCGGTGCCGGCGTCCGACACGGATCGAGGCGACCGTGCGCTCCAGCTCGATGAACCCCGCTGGCGCGCTCACCGAGACCCACCCCGGTCATGTTCGCGCGGTGCTGCGAGGCAGACGGTGAGGGTGAGGTCGTCGTCGCGCAGCAGCATAGGCAGGTTCTCGCCGATCAGCAGCCGCAGCAGCACACCCCGCCCGGCTGTGGTGGCGGCGTAGGCGGGGTGGGGATTGCCCAGCAACGCCTTCAGCAGGGCTGTCCAGGAGGCGCGGGGGAGGTCGAGGAGGGCTCGGGCGTGCTTGTCGCGTCGCAGCGCGTCGTAGGTGGCCTGGCGGGTGCCGGTCCGGGTCAGCGCCCCGCAGACATGCTCAATCCCGGCCCGCGCCGTCGCTGGCGGCCAGTCCAGCAGGGTGAAGAACGCGATGGCGTCCTCGACTACCGCCGACGCCGTGGTGCGCGCCCCTGCGGAGTCCTCCTTCTCGTCCTCGTCCTGGTTCTTGTCGTGCCTGGTGGGAATGGGGTCGGTGACCTGGAATGCCGGGTCGTAGTCGGTCAGGGGGTTGTCGCGGTCGCTGAAGCGTTCGGGGTCGTGGAACGCCGACACGTGCGGGCGCCGTGCCTGATGCACTGAGCAGAGCAGACCTTGGGCGCGTTCCTCGAAAATGCAGGTGATCCGCACCGCATGGGTCACCACCGCCCACGGGTCGACCGCCGTGCGGGCGGCCTGGGTGCGCATCACGTCGAACGCTGCGGACGCGGCCTCCCACGGGTCCAGCCCGTGCTTGTGCGCCAAGGGGGCGTACTTCTCGGCCACGAACACCATCAGCTCCGCCCCGGCCGGGTCGTGCTGCCACGCGCCCGGTCCTGCGGTATGGAGCCGGCGCAGCAGGATTCGTAGGCCCTCACTGGTCGTGAAGTCCCCGGCGCTCTCAGTCGTCTGGCCGGTGGTGGCGTGTGCGTTCTCGGTCATGGTCAGGGCACCTCCTGACAGATAGGTGCGCAGGCGTCCCCCTGCAGTCGCCATGGGCGACGTGCCGGTGCTGGGGACGCGCATCGTCAGCTCACCCCAGCCCGATCCCCGAGCGAGTCACCCACGACTGCGGCCCACCCGTTCGTCCGAACTCCGGCACCGACGGCAGACGCCTAGCCCGCTCGCTCACGGCCGTCTGCACGGTAGTGACCCCGCGGCTTCCCGCACGGACCGCCCGGCCCGGGAGGTGGCGGGAGCGGCGGGCCAGCTCGACCTCAAAGTCGATACCCCGACCCGCCACCGCGGCGCCGTGACGAGCGATCAGGTCCGTGGGCCGCACCCATTCCGCACCCCGCACACGTCTCGCGCATGCCCCTGTCTGTGACGTAGCGCTGCCCGGACGGCGGACGACGTTTGCGGCCTGCACCGCCTCCGGCGTCTCGGTCCTCTGGACAGGCTCCGCCGTCGCCCGGGTCGTGTCCGGCTCGGGTGCCTGACGGCGCTCGTGTGGCTGGGTTGGATCGGTGCTCATGGGTTCTCTGCCTCCGCGGTGTCGCTGCGCTCGGTGTCGGTGTCTGTGTGCGCGGTGTCATCGGGAAGGTGCGTGCTGGTGAACCACCGGCCCACCGTCGAGGGATGCACCTGGAGCTCGCGGGCGATCTTCTTGTTCGACCAGCCCCGCCCACACAGCTCCCGTGCGCGGTCCCTCCGATCCGTGCCCGCGGCATCCCTCGGACGGCGCGGTGTCTCCTTGATCGACGGGGGCCGTTTCAGCGGCATGCTTTTGATGGGCGACGACGTCGGAGCGACGAGGCTTCGTTGCGCAGGTACGGCGATGGAGGCCTCGGTCGGCTTTTCCGAGGATGAACGCTCGCCGGTGGCGGGGACGGGTCGGGTGAGGATGACGGTCAGGTGGGTGATCGCCAGCAGCACGACCGGTGGCACTGCGGCCACGGCCGCGGCCAGCACGCCCGGCACATCGGCATCGGCGGCGACGACGGCGTGGATCGCGTTCGCGGTCACCGACACCGCGGCCCCACCGGCCAGCAACGCCCACGGATACCACGCCGACCTTTGCCCGGCCAGGGCGACGACGGCGACAGTGGCGACCACGATGATCCCGTCCACGATCAGCGGCCACGCCCACGCCTGCCCCTGACCGATCCCGGACCGGGCGGCCAGGTCCGCCAAGGCTGTGAAACTGAGCCAGAACGCCCCGGCGGCGATGAACACCGTCCCGGCACCGGCCGTCACCACAGCCCGGCGCCGACTGGCCCTCCTGTCGCGGATGGATGTAGTCATCCCAGCCCCCGCACACTCGACGATCGTGAAACGGCAGGGTCTCTGGCAAACCAGTCGTCCGTAGCTGCCGGTGAAGGGTCCCGGACCGTGGGCGAGGTGGAGTTCTCCCTGGTGGGGTGGGCGGCACGGTAGGCGGAGTGGACGGTCGCTGTGATCTCCCGCTCATCCAGCCCCGCATCGGAAGCAGCAGCGCTCAGCACGTCGAGGGCGTCGGAGGCCGGGACGCCGTTCTCCGCGAGGCGGCATGCGGCCCAGAACAGGCCACGGTTCCGCTCACCCTCTCCGCGGCCTGCGACCCACGCCGCCAACCGCGACATATCCGCCTGTCTTTGCAGACCTTGGTTTTCCGGCGGGCGAGGTGCCGGGCGCGGGTCGAGGAAGTCCCGCAGCCGATCTGAGTCCAGCACTGAGGAAGTTCCGGCGTTGACCCGCCGCACCCGGTATCCGGCGACAGCACCAGTGGTGGATACCTCGGAGGGTGGGAGGAGGATGTATCCGCCGTCGCCACGGAAGTCGATCCCGGCGCGCGCCGCCTGCCAAGACCGCTGATCCTGACGAGGCGTGGCCGGGTAATAGGCGTGCATCCCACCCGACGGGGTGGACACAAGGAACTGCCACCCCTCCGCCAGCCCCGCACGGGAAGCGCGCAAGAACCCGCGGAACCCATCGACGGGGCCGTGGACATCGACATCAACCACGACGAAACCAGAGGGCGCGCCGGTCGGGACGCCGATGTTTGCCCCCGGATGCTCACCCCACCAGGCCTCCACCTGATCGGGGTCGGCGGCCGCGTCGTGGAAGCCGTGCTCGGTGAGTGGGCGCTTGCCACCAGGCACGCACGGGAACACCGGCACCCCTGAACGAGCCAACTCCCGGGCCGCAGCGGACAACGGCCACCGGCCGGACGCCCGCGTCAACGCACCGGAGAAGACGCCGGGGACACCATCACAGCTGCTGCCCGTGCGTCGACATAGCAGGGACGTGCCGCGGACCGGTCCCCGATGGCTGCGGCATCGCATGTGCCGGCGCTGACAGCTCGCGAGCGGCCAAAGGTCGTTCCGTCGGGTCGCGGTGCGGTGTCTCATAGTCCAGGCCCGGCGGAGTGCCGTCGCCGACCTGGGCGCTGTCGAGCTGGTCGAGGATCGCCAGGGCGGTCTTGCGGACCCGCTCACCGGTGGTCTTCACGATCTCGACCGGTTCCTTGCCATCGACCCTGGCCGCCCACGTCGACACGTACGGGATCGTGTAACCACTGGTGTCCAGGCCGTGGGCGGCGCCGAGCATCAGCGCGACCGACTCCGCCTCGACCTCACCGATCCCACGATGTTGACGCGCTTCGGGTTGATCGGGTCCGTGCATGAGCACGTGGCCGAGTTCGTGAGCGAGGGTCTTCACCTGCGCGGCGGGGTCCATATCCTCCCGCACCGCCACCGTCTTCGCGCCGTAGTCGGTCATCCCGTTCGCCGCATGGATGGATGCCCCGTCCGGGACGCGAAGCAGGCGGAATCCCGCGGCATGCACCTGGGCGGCGAGTCCTTCCCAGAGCCCCGCGGGAGCTTCACCTTCGAGCAGTATTGGCGCCGGAGGGGAGGGGAGGGGATCGCCTGCAGTCTGGGAAGCGTCCCACACGTACGCGGGCCGCACGCCAATCATCTTCGACCGAGCAACCTCGCCCGGCTTGGGCTTCTCGGACCGGTTCAGTCGTCGCCACGACGCCGGATCGGACGGATTAGCCGATGCGAACCGGCCGGTTACCGGCGCGAGGATCTGGTACCCCGGCTGCCCCTTCTGCACCTGACGGCCCAGCTGCTGCCACTGCTTGTACCCGGCGACGTACGTCGGCATAGGCGAGGGCACCAGTTTGGCGTCGAAAGCCGCGCAGTGCTGAACCCAGATCAGCAATGTGTTGTTGAACGACCGAGAGCGGAACCGTGCGGCGAACGCCAACGCGCGTGCCCAATCATCACCAGAGACCAGTTGTGCGACGGCGTCCGTCAACTTCTCGTGCAGCTCGTCGAGCTTCGCCTCCTGCGCAGCTCGGCCTTCCTCCATCGATGCCATCATTGGGTCTCCTCTCCGGCGGGCCACGGCACTCGTGTGCGTGGCGGTACACCGTTGAGGTGAGCCGGGAGACCCAACGGATCGTGACGGACGACGGGACTGGACCGTTTCCACAGCCATGATCAAGCCGCCAGCGCACTGGACATGAGCACGCAGTCGGAGGGTTGTGTTCGAGCCGGGCAGCATTCACCTCCCGGGTTGGAAGCGCGGCGACAGCGGCGCTTTTTGACAGAGCCGTTCCCCTCGAAGCCCGCCGTTGAGCATGCTCAAAATGCTTGAGGGTTCCGTTCTAACACCCCCGTTGAGCATGCGCAACCCCTTGATTTGAGCATGCCCAACGGTTATATTGAGCATTCTCAACACTCCGCTCGGGGGCAGCCGAACGACGATGCCTTTGCCTGACCCGAGGGGAAGGGTGATCAAACGAAAATGACAGATGAGGACAACACAGCGGCGCAGGACCTCGCGAAGCGTCTGCGGCTCCTGCTGGATGTCGCGATCGCCGAGTCGGGTTCCGAACCGACCTACTCGCAGATCGCGGCCTACCTCGATCAGCGCGGAACTAGTCTGTCGAGGTCACGGTGGACCTACATGGTGAACGGCCACAGGTTTGTGCAGGACGCTGCGGTCTTCGAGGGATTGGCAGCATTCTTCGACGTGGATGCGGCCTTCCTGGCCGGGGAGGGCGACGCGCCTATTCCGGCTAAAGTGAGTGCGCAGCTGGATCTCGTGCGCTCGATGCGGGCGGCCAAGGTGAAGTCGTACGCGGCACGCACGCTGGGGGATATATCACCGAAAGCGCTCCAGGCGATCAGCAGGTTCTTGGACGAAGAAATGACGCACACCTGAGCAGTGACGGCGCCGCTCCGCACGGAGCCGGCATCGGCACATGCTCCCGGAGTGAGAGCGAAAGCACTTTGAACATCGAACAGACCGTGTCGACGGCCGTAGCGAGCCTCGCGCTGGACAGCACTTTTACGTTCGATGAATTGTGCCAAGCGATGCAGAATCATAGGCAGCGCAAGCTCCGCGTCGTCGAACTAGCGGATCTCGGCGACCACGACGGAATCTGCGCGCTGTGGCTGATCATGGACTCCGAAGACCTTGTTCTCCACGCTCGCAGTGACTCGTTCCTGCACCGCCAGCAGTTCGTCCTCCACGAGTTCGCCCATATGCTCCTTGGCCACGGCCAGGGCGACGAATGCGCGGTTGACGACGTCTTGCTCCCCGACATCCCAGCACACACCCGCGGGCGCTTACTCAGACGGCAAGATCCCAATTCTGACAGCGAGATCGCGGCGGAGTCCGTGGCCGATCGGCTCGCCGCTGCGATCCGAGCATCGGCCTTCGCTGAGTCCCGCTATTCGGAGATTTTCGGGTGATCCAGACCCTTGTCGCGGTACTCATGTGGGTGCTCGTCGTGAGTCTTCTCATCCTGCGGCGCAGACGCACGGACCGCAGCCTCACGTACGCCGCACTCACCATTTCCGTCGCGATGACCCTCAACGTGGACCCGATCTACAGCACCGTCGATGCGGCCCTTGGCGCGACAAACATCGCAACACTTCTTGCCGATGGCGCGTTGATGATTGGGCTCTTTTTCCTCGGCCGGGGGATCATGAAGGCCGGAGAGTATCGACCAAGACTGGTGCGTACCGCCCTGGGACTTCCCGCGCTCCTCATCTCACTTGTCGGGGTTGGGTCTGCTTTTCTGCTCATTGACCGAGGGGCGACGACGACGACCTTCATGAGCGACCTCGGAGCACAGCCAGCGGCGGCCACTTACTCGATGATTGGCTTCACGTACTGCGGAATCGTGGTCGCAGCGATGATGATCCTCGCGGGACGTCAATATCGCCTCCGCAATGATGGGGCTCAGCGCATTCCCGCCGGCTTGCTGCTTCTTGGATCGATTTTTGGAGTCGCACTGTGCCTGGTCGTTCTGATCATGGACGTCGCGCACGTCGTTGGCAATCTCGATTTAATGGATGCCGTCGCCGCGGCATACGGGCCTCTCTATTTGCTGACGTTCGTCTTCCTGTGCACTGGTTTGGCAGGGCAATCAGCCGTCCGCTACGTGCGAGACCGTTCACGGGGCGTGAGAACTGGTGCGCTGGTGAACGAGCTGGAGCCGATCTGGCGTCGGGCGACGCTCGTTCGCCCGGGGTTGAGCCAGACGCACTCTTCGGCCGCCAACATGGAGGACCCGGAGACGCGCCTTCATCGAGTGATCGTCGAAATCCGCGATGCCATGATTGATCCACGCGTCTCGTTTGAGGTGAGCAGTCACGAGCGCGCACTTCTGGGACGGGCGGAAGACCACCTCCTTGGGCTCGACGGACGGGGCGCGCAGGCAGCCGACGATACTTCAACTCGCCGTGGTTCCGAACGAGGGCACGTATGAAACGCCTTCTCGCCGCGGGAGCGGTGTTATTGACTGCATGCGGGTTAGGTCTCGGTTGGGGCATTGCTCGGCGGTTGACGGCATCCGCAGGGCTGAGGAAATTCGACCTCGTCGTCCGTGACGTGGAGCGCGACGGTGATGGCTGTTTGATCGTCTTGGACCGAACGCGCCAGACAGTGGCGGATGGCATCTACAACCTATGGTTCCAGAATGGCGGCTGGGTTCAACTCTCTGCCGAGGTCCTCGATCGAGGGCGAGGTCGAATCGAACGGCCCGTGACAAGCGCTTCTGCCGGCTTCGCCCT
The DNA here is from genome assembly GCF_013116745.1 of Arthrobacter sp. 260. GTDB lineage: Bacteria > Actinomycetota > Actinomycetes > Actinomycetales > Micrococcaceae > Arthrobacter_D. The sequence goes on along the minus strand of NZ_JABFOE010000008.1, from coordinate 33,621 downwards.
GGCGGCTGGCGATCGTACCTCATGGAGCGGGATTTACTTTGCGAGTCCAACTGATGCTGGCCTTTCCGCCCGAGAAGTCGCGGTTGACACCGCCGTGGGAAGTGCTCCGGCCTGGCTTGTGGAGGGAGAGAGTGACCGCTCGACGTGGGCGATCCACGTTCATGGTCTGGGGAGCACCCGAGCGGGCACATTGCGCGGCGTGCGGGTCGCTTCGGACCTAGGCTACACATCGCTCATCATCACTTATCGAAACGATGGAGAAGGGCCGAAGGCGGGCTCTGGCCGGTCCTCGCTTGGGTTCACGGAAGTCGAGGATGCCGAAGCAGCAGTACATTACGCGATACAACACGGAGCACATCGGATCATTCTCTTCGGATGGTCGATGGGCGCCGCGATTGCGCTGCAACTCGTCGACCGTGCGCGCTACCACGGCATAATCGTGGGGGTTGTGCTGGAGTCTCCGGTGCTCGACTGGGTCGCGGTGATCAACGCGAATTGTATTCGTAGCGGGCTGCCTGCCGCGTCAGGCATCCTTGCTATTCCGTGGCTCACGCTTCCCTCGCTGTCACGCATGACCGGTCTGCCGACGGCCATCCCGCTTCGGGATCTTGATTGGGTCGCACGCGCCGCAGAACTCGCTGTGCCCATGCTGATCATCCACGGGACCCTAGACGACTCCGCCCCGATTCGAGTCTCGCAGGCCGTTCGCGACCTGCGCCCCGACCTCGTTGAGTTCGAAGCCTTCACAGCCGGTCATACACTGTCATGGAACTCCGACCCCGAACGCTGGCAATCGACGGTCACCGCCTGGCTTTTGGCACACGTCAACGCTGACGCCAGGTGAGGTTAGCGTCCCACGGCGCGAAGGGTCGCGCGAGGTCTCCGACGCAAAGACCGCCGAAAACTGCGGCCCTGAAAGCAGAGCTCGCCACGGCCGCTGAACCGGCTACAGCAGCCGAAACCCGGGCAGGACAGGGAGAAGGGGCTGCAGCCAGAGCGCGTGCGGAAGTAGGTACTCTCGCCGTGGACCTCGCCGCAGCGATCATCACCCAAGCAGCGCCAAGATTGGTGAGCATCCAGCTAGAGGACGGCTCGTGATTGCCGTGCATCACGGCAGCCTCTTCTTCGCCCCAGGTGCACCACTAAGGCCCTTCGCGCAGCCCACCGCAGAAGGGCTACCGGCTGGATGAACTGTTGACAACGCCCTTAGTCTGAAAAGACCTGCTTCGCTTTCGGGGGAGTGGACGATACGGAGAAGGGGCTATCTAATGAGATAGCCCCTTCTTTATGCCTGCGAGCCTCCATGAAGGGCCGGGTATGGACGTTACCTGAGTTTCCGGTGTCCGTGACCGACGAGATCGGTCGGACGCTCATCAAGGAGGTACCGGAGCGTTTGAGCGTTCCACGACGCGTAGAACCCCTCTCAGCTAAAGAGGGTCGGGCCGTGCGGGATCTCATCTTGAATTCGCGAAAGGAAGATTTCTGAGGATCGTCTCGGTGCACGGATTGATCATTTAGAGCCCCCGATCTTCGGGTCCTTCGCCCACGTGGGCACCAGACCCCCAGGGGAGGTCTAGCAGACGCCGGGTCAGGTCCACCGTCGGTGTGGGCCTTCTCGACGTAGGTCCGGGGGAGCGTCCTGAACCTGGAAGGAGGTTGGCGGATCGGCTTGGTTCGCTAGCTGTTCCCGTAGTAGGCATCGTTCAGGTCATCCCGGTGCCGCGCCGGGCCGTTGACGTGCTGGTCGGGGACGGGCAGGCGCGTATTCAGCCTGATCGGCTGCTTATCTGACCTCCCCAGTAGGTACCCCTGCCCGGCGATCACTGGGTGACGCGGGGGTGGGGCGACGCCCGGGAGCAGCAGCGCGGCCAGCATGCGCGGCTCTTCGACGCCTTCGGCAACGATCCACCCTCCGGTCTGTTGAATGAAGGTGATGGCGGCCTGCACGGTCGCCTGCGATGAGGGGTCCCGGTCGAGGCGGGCGATGACGTCCCCGTCGATTTTGATGATGTCGAAGCTGATCAGCCTGAGCGCCTGCAGGCCGGCGTTGCTTCGGCCCATGTCGTCGAGGGCAAGCCGAAATCCCTTCTCTTGTGCCTGTCTGAGGGTCCGGATGGACTCGGCATGGTTTAGGCCGGACTGTTCGGTCACTTCCAAGACGACGTCCTGCGGTTCCAGTCCCGCCACGGCGAGCTCGGCGGCCAGCTCATTGAGGTCAAAGCCCGGCAGGGTGTCCGGGTGGACGTTGAGGAAAAGCAGGCCCTCCCACTGCTGGCCGATGACTGAGGCTAGCACCGCCGATCGTGCGAGCCGGTCCAGTGCCGGGGCGACACCGAGGCGTTCGGCCAGTTCGAAGGCCTCGTGAGGTCCGGTGATCTTGGAACCTTCCGGCAGGCGCAGCAGCGCCTCATGGGCCAGGACGACGCCGCGGTGCAAATCCCAGATGGGCTGAAACGCCACGGTGATGGGTCCGCCGGCGACCAGGGCGGTGAGCTCGTCGATTTTTTCGGCACTGACGGTGTGGCCCTGTGCCATCGACGTGAAGGAGACACTCCGATGCCGTCCGAGGCGTTTGGCTTCGTAGAGCGCCGCGTCGCTGCGCTCCCACAGCTCAGTCAGGGTCAGCGGCTCGTCGGAGTTTGAGGCGACACCTGCACTGAAAGATACCCCGGGAAACCGTCCGGACAATGCTGCCCGAACCCGTTCAAGTGCTTCGGTGGCCTGGTTTTCGTCCCTCCCTGGGAGATGACGGCGAACTCGTCGCGCCGAGCCGGAATGGGGTGTCGGAGGGGCAGAGTTCAACGAAGGAGTCGGCAAGGGCCTGCAAGACCCGGTCACCGTGGCTGTGGCCCAGCCGGTCATTGAGTTGTTTGAACCCGTCCAGATCAATAAGGGCAAGACTCACGGCCGTGTTCCTGCGGTCAGCCAGCGCTGCTGCCAGGGACGGCCCGAAGGGGCGCCGTCCGGAAAGCCCTGTCAGGGGGTCAGCGTCGGCCTGTTGCTGTGCCCGCAACTGCCGCCGCTGGAGCGATCGTCCCCCGAACAGATACGACAGGGGCAAAGCGACCATAATGGCTGTCAGCAGACCCATGAGCTTGTTCTGCCCCAAGTCCTTGACCAGTTCCGTGATGATGTCCGCGCGCTGGTCCACCTCCAGGATCAGAGTTCCTTCCGGTGATGAGATCGGCAGCAGGAATTCGTACCTTCCTGTTCCTGTCTCCCCTGCCTCAGCTTCGGTTTGGACAACCGTCCGGCCGGTGGCCAGCACTTCGGTTAGGCGCGACGGGTCCATGTCTTCGGACACATCGCTGTCACCGCCTTCACTTTCTGCAATCAACCCGCCGGCGTCATTAAACAGACGGGACTGCCCCCGGTTTGTGTTGACTCCTTGACCTAGCGAGCTTGGGCTCGTGGAAGGATGTTGACCATGCCCACGGCTTATGGGGCGGAGTTCCGTCAGGATGTTATTGATGTGGCCCGGAAGGGCGAGGCTCCTTTGGCGCAGATAGCAAAGGATTTTGGGCTCTAACGCTGCGTCCGCCAGTTATCAAAATCGACCGGGACTTGATCCACGATGTTGATCGGGATGAAGCCAAACGCGCGTTGATCGAGATGCTGGGGACCTTCGCCAGCCGAGTCGACGCCTGGATCCTCGCCGAGGGAGTCGAAACCCCGGAGGAGCTCGACACCTTGGCCGGTCTCGGGGTTCCGCTGGTGCAGGGCTATTATCTGGGCCGGCCGGCAGCGCCTTGGCACCGGTCACCGACGAGGCAGCGCTGCGGCTGGCATCACGGGAAAGATCCGCCCGGTCGATTAGCCTGCGCGGGATCGTCGAACCGGCAGGAACCGTGCACAGCGTCGCCAAAGCCGTCCAGGCATTCTGCAGCGACCCGCGGCTACACCACGTGGTGTTGCTGGATAGCGTTACGCGCCGGCCCGTGTGCGTTGTGACCGCCGAAGCGGCAGCGCTTGGGGTGGTGACTGAGGGGGTGAGAGCGAACCTGGACACACCGGTGGACCAGATCCTGACACGATGCATGACCAGGAACGAGGGGGAGCGCTTCGACCCGATCCTCGTCACCGACAACGCGGGACGATTCGCGGGGATCGCCCGCATGGAACGCCTGATCACCGCCCTCGCCGTAGCGTACGAGTCCGGGCACCCGGAAGCGGCACCCACGAACTGAACTCCTTAACGTTAACGGCGGTTTCAACCGCCGGACCACGTCATGCCCTATTGGGGCTCGTCATGCCTCCGGAGCCTGGGGTGCCGGGGGTGTGTCGGTGGTGCGCTCGAGCCAGCGTACTTTCCTGTTCACATCTCACCGCCGCTCCGGTGGTTCCTGCCCGGCTCTTACCGCCGGCTCTGGGGGAGTGGGTCCCATCAGGGCTACGTTCCGCGCTGATCAGTCGGCCGAGGGTTGTTGGGGCCCCCAACTTCGCTCAACAACCCTCGGGACTATCACCGCGGATCATTTGATCGGTGGTGTGCACAGATAGTAGGCGCACGCTTCATTTTTGACCAGCGCGAGGATTCATCGCTGGTGGAACGATTACTTGCTCTGGGATACCAGTGCAGGACCTGATCCGTGATTCGATTGATGATGAAGGTTGGGGCCGCACATCATCTGCGGACGGGGGAGGACAAGGGTTCCCTTGTTCCCCTTCGGTTTGTCTTAGGGGCCGGGCTGCATGCGTTACTTTCAGCTAGGCGCACGATGTTTATTAGTGCGGCCCGCAGGGCAGGGTTGGTCAGCCCGTTGGGAATATGTTCGCTGGCTTCGCTGTGTTCTATTTCCCTGAGTACTTTCCGACCCGCTGTTGTGAGGCCTACACGCCAGACGCGCCGATCCGCGTCGTCCCTGGCACGTTCCACCAACGCGCCGTGTGATTCCAGGCGATCGATGATTTTGCCGATTGTTTGGGTCTGCACGTGAACCAGTCGTGCGAGCTTCACCTGTGTCAGGGGTTTGTGTGCTCGGAGGGCCTTCAAAGTGACTACACCGGCTTGCGTGATGCCGCTCAACCGTAGGCGTCCGTTCTCTCGGTTCTCATTCAATCGGGCCGCAGTGGTCAGAAGACGGACAGTTGGCCATTCACTCATGTCCATAACGAGGTACCCTTCGTTTCCGGGGCGCGATATACGGTCGGTTTTGAATCTCGTGGCCGGGTGTTCGGTGTCCTGCAAGGGGGGTGCGAGGTTCCCCAGGAACGGTGCTTGTGGCTTTTGGGTCGGCGTTCTCGAGTCCTTGCCTTGTGGCATCCGGAGCCCGTCGAGTCCTTCGGGCACTACCAGGTTCTGACCTCGACCCGGCTGATCTACAGGCACTATCAGAGCGGTCCCGTGCGGTGATCACCGGACGCGGCGGTGAAATTGAACCAGCCCACGAAACGCGAAAAGACTCCCTGCCCGGAGGTTAGCGGCCTTCAGGGGTGCCGGCGTCTACTCTTCTACCCTTGCAGATTGTCCGCTGAAGCGACCGTTCAACCTTGAGGTCAGGGTGATCCTGCCGGTCCCGATCAGGTGTCAGCCGGGCGGGCGACTGTGCAGCGCATCACGCAACAGTGGCAGGAGTTCGTCCCCATCAGCGCCGCGAACGACAGGGATTGCGTTGATGGAGTCTGCGTCCTGATCACCCCCGGCCCGCTCGGTCGGTCGCACCTCACGCAATGCGATAGCCGCCACATGGTCCGGGTGGTCCCTCGCCAGGTCGCTGTAAAGGGTGGGGTCATGTTCGCCGTTATCGCCAACGAGGACCCATGTGACATGAGGCATGTCCTGGATGAGACGGGCGAGGGAGGACGATTTGTGTTCCTGACCATCGCGGAACCAACGGTGCGGGGTGATGCCCCAGTCGGTCATCAGGACTGCGCCGGCCGGGAAGTCGTGCCGTTCGAGGAAGCGGGACACCGGACCCACGAAGTTCCACGGGCCATTGCTCAGATACACCACCCCGGGATGGTCCTGACCCTCAACAGCGGTCCGGAGTAGGCGCGCCATGCCAGGCACCGAGCGCCTAGTTGAACTGGAACCGCGCAGGGTGCGCCAGGCCGCCCGGGCAGGATGGGAGATACCGGTGACCCACACGGTGTCGTCGATGTCGCAGACCACACCGCGCACCGGTTCACCGCTCATCACGTGCACGGTCGCAGGAACCTGCGCACGGCCGTCCACGTGCAGGGAAGCTTCAGTGCTGCCCGGCTCTAGGGGACTGTCCAACGATAACCGGGAATCGATGATACCGGCGGAGTCGCTGGTGACCGTGGCCGTGACACCACCAAGCTCGATCCTCACATCGACTCCAGGACTCTCCAGGGTGAGCAGGCGACGCCAACCGGAGATACCAGGCCGGGCAGCAGGATCCACCGACGCCGGTGCGAGGACGACCCGGCCCAGCACGCGGGCATGGTCGGCGCTGGCGTAACCCGAATACGGAATCACCGCGGGCGTCCACCCCTGACGGGCCGCCCGGCGCGCCAGCCGGTTCCGGATTCCTTGTTCCGTGCGATAGGCGGCCGTGACCGCAGCTTGACGGAACCGGCTCGACTGGGGATCACGTGAGGACATCAATACACGGTACCCGTAGAGCCACGAGTCCGGTCGACGCTCAGCCCCGATTCAAGCGATGCCCGGTATATACGACGTGGACCTACAGGAGGAGCGCCGCGCTTTCCTCTGATAGGCACCAAGACGATTCGGACCGTGAAGGGATCAGGGCATAACAGATGGCAGGCACTCGGGGCCTAACGACCGTTGTGGCCAACTCGCCCACCTTGGTTTGCGGCGGCCGTGGAAGTGGGGGGAGCTGCCTGGCCGTTTCTATGCGCATGGTCTTTCAGTGTGTTTAGCTGGGCCAATCAGTTTTCGCCGATTGCACCAGTGAAGTCGACCGCAAGGAGAACGTCATGGGCTTGGACGACAAGATCGGAAACGCCGCTGAGAAGCTTGGCGGCAAGGGCAAGGAAGCGACCGGGGACGCCACCGGCGATAACGAGCTGAAGGCCGAAGGCAAGGGCGATCAGGCCAAGGGAGATCTGAAGCAGGCAGGCGAAAAGGTCAAGGACGCCTTCAAGAAGGATTAGATCCACCAACTTTCTGTATGCCATGAAGAAGGGGCGAACCTAAAACAGAACTGCTCCCCGGAAGTTGGACTGAGAAATTCAGTTCCGACTTCCGGGGAGCAGTTTTATGTATGCAAGTAGTTCGTTATCAGTAGATCAGCGCGAGGCCGCTGTAGCGTGGTTCGAGAAGGGCATCGCAGATCGGGCAGCGGCCAGCCTGCTGGGCGTCTCTCGTCGCCCGGTCGGGCGTCTGTATCGGCGATGGAAGATTCATGGCCGAGGAGCGCTGGTGACCAAGCCGACCAAGCAGTCCTACCCGTTTGAGTTTAAGCGCGCGTTGGTCGAGCGGGTCCTTGCTGGTGAGGATGCCCAGGCACTCGCCGCGGAGGCAGGGCTGTCCTCACCTGAACTGGTGAAAACGTGGGTCCGTAAGTATCGGCTTGAGGGTGCGGACGCGTTGCGGGCGAAGCCGAAGGGCAGACCCAAGAAACCCGATGGTCCGCCGCCGCCGGAGGTGTCCGAGCTGGAGCGATTGCGGCGGGAGAACGAACGGTTGCGGGCAGAGGTGGCGTACCTGGGAAAATTGCGGGCCTTGAGGGCGCAGGAACGACGGTGAAGGCCCAGACCATCATCGCCCTCAAGGCTGACTTTCCTCTGCCGGTTCGGCTGCAGGTGACCGGTCTTGCCCGGTCCACGTTCTTCTATCACCCCAGGCGCGCCTCCAAGCACCCGATCGGAACGCGTCGCTAAAGGCCTCGATCGCGGAGATCTTCACCAAGAACCACGGCCGGTACGGGCACCGCCGGATCCATACCGAACTGGTCAAGCACGGGCGGACGGTCGCGAAGAAAACCGTGCTCAAGCTGATGCGTTCGCAGCAGTTAGTCTGCAAGGTGCGCAGGAAGAAGCGTTACAACTCCTACCGGGGCGAGCAGTGCAAGATCGCCCCGAACGTACTGAACCGGGAGTTCCACGCCGATGCCCCGAACCAGAAATGGGTGACGGACGTGACCGAGTTCAGTGTTGGTGACCGGAAGCTCTACCTCTCACCGGTCATGGACCTCTTCGACCGGCAAATCATCTCCTACACGGTGGGCCAAACATTCACCGACCCGCGCCTCGCGGCGGCCGTCGTGGACCGGCTGACCTTCCGCGGCCACATCATCAACACCGGCACCGATTCCTACCGGCTAAAAACCACCCAGCAGACCATCAACAAGTCCCGGCAAAACTGACCGGAACACCAACAGGGTGGGGCCAAACCAAACGGCGAACCCGGGGCCAAATCAACTTGCTATTCCCACCCCAAACCTGGAACTGACCAACGCCTCACTACGCGATGCTCTGGTAACGCTCGAGCCGGGCCAACAACCGCTCGTCCATTCGGATCAGGGCTTCCAGTACCAGCACCTCTCCTGGCGGCGTATGCTTCAGAACGCCGACGCGACCCAATCGATGTCACGTAAGGCAAACTGCTACGACAACGCGGTGATGGAGAACTTCTTCGGGCACCTCAAGGAAGAACTCTTCCACCGCATCCGAGTCCTCAGCACAGACGCACTGACCGCCGCACTGCACGACTACATCCACTGGTACAACACCGAAAGGATCTCGACAAAGCTAAAGGGCCTGAGCCCGGTGCAATACCGTGCTCAGGCCCTAGTCGCCTAGCCTCTTACTAAACCAGTCCAACTATCGGGGACCAGTTCACACAGGTTCGCCCCTTCTTCATGGCATATCGCCAGCGGTTGGGGGATCAGGTGGTGGAGGTGGCGTCCCGGACCTCTCCGACGAGCTCTTCGATGATGTCCTCGAGGAAGAGCATACCGGTGGTGTGTCCTTCGGCGTTGAAGACCCGGGCAACGTGGGCGCCGGTGCGACGCATGGTCGCCAGCGCGTCCTCGAGTTCGCTATCCCGGTAGGCGGAGGCCAGTCGGCGGATCCTCTTGGTAGGTACCGGGCGGGTGAACTTCTCCGGCGCGGTGAGGTCCATGACGTCCTTCAAATGCAGGTAGCCGGTCGGCTCACCGTCCGGGTTGGTGAGGATGTACCGGGAGTACCCGTGCTCACTCACCGCCGCCTGCAGGTCAGCCGGCGTTGCATCCTCCGGCAGGAGGATCATGTCCGTGATCGGCACTTCGACATCAGCGACCGTCTTGGTGGTGAATTCGAAGGCCGCGGTGAGCGTGCCGCTTTCATCCGAGAACAACCCTTCCCTGGTGGACTGCTCCACAATGGTGGCGACCTCATCGAGGGTGTAGGCGCTGGTGGCTTCGTCTTTCGGTTCGACCTTGAACAGCCGCAGGATCCCGTTAGCGATCCCGTTCAACGCCCAGATGACCGGTTTGACGATCTTCGAGACCATTACCAGCGGGGGTGCCAGCAGCAGTGCTGCCTTGGTGGGGACGGAGAAGGAGATGTTCTTGGGCACCATCTCCCCGAGCACGACGTGCAGGAAGGTCACCAGCAGCAGTGCGATCACAAACGCAAGGATGCCGACCGCTTCGGGCGAGAGGGGCGTGTAGGCCAGCGGGTATTCGAGCAGGTGGTGGATTGCCGGTTCGGAGACATTCAGGATCACCAGCGAGCACACGGTGATGCCGAGCTGGCTGGTTGCCAGCATGAGCGTGGCGTGCTCCATGGCCCACAGGGTGGTTTTGGCGGCTTTGCTGCCGGCGTCGGCCTTGGGTTCGATCTGGGACCGGCGCGCGGAGATCACAGCGAACTCAGCCCCGACGAAGAACGCGTTCACCGCGAGCAGGACGACGAGCCAGATGATGCCGGGTAGGTACTCGCTCATGTCAGGTCCTTGGTGAGCTCATCGATCACACGGTCATGGGGGCTCTCAGGTGATTTCTCGGGATCGGACGGGGTGTACCGGAGGCGTTCGACGTGGGTTCCCAGGACGCGTTCGACGCGCAGGATTCCGTCCTCGACGGTGACCTCGTCGCCGAGTTCGGGGATGCGGTCCAGCTGGTCGGTGACGAACCCGGCGAGGGTGTCATACTCCTCACCGTCCGGGACCTTGATGCCCGTGCGGTCGGCAAGCTCGTCGGGGCGCAGCGACGCGTCGAAGCTGATGGACCTCCCGGTACGGACGACGCCGACCTGGGTGCGGTCGTGCTCATCCTCCAATTCGCCGACGATTTCCTCGACCAGGTCCTCCAGGGTGACGATGCCGGCTGTTCCACCGTGCTCATCGGATACCACCGCGACCTGCAGGCCCTGCGTGCGGAGCACACCGAGCAGGGAGTCCACGCCCATGGATTCCGGGACCCGGAGTGGTTTGATCATCAGGTCCGTCGCCGCAACGTGGCTTCGCTGCTCCAGGGATACCGCGAAGGCCTGCTTCACGTGCAGTACGCCCAGGACGTCATCGGAGTCCCGGCCGATCACGGGGAACCGGGAGTATCCGGTCTGGATGGCGACGTCCACGATCTCTTCTGCGGTGGCCGATGAGGGGACGGTTTTCATGCGCACCCTGGGGGTCATCACGTCCGCGGCCGTGTGGTCCGAGAAACGCAGCGTGCGGTGCAACAGCTCGGCGTGATCGGCGTCCAACCGGCCCTCAAGGGCGGAGCGGCGGACCAGGGAGCTCAGTTCCTCGGCGCTGCGGGCACCGGAGAGCTCTTCCTTCGGTTCGATTCCGAAGGACCGGATGATCTTGTTCGCGGTGTTGTTGAACAGCAGGATCACCGGTTTGAGCACCGTGGTGAAAAGGGTTTGGAACGGCACCACGAACTTGGCTGTCTGCCGGGGCAGGGCCAGGGCGAAGTTCTTGGGCACCAGCTCTCCGATCACCATGGCGAACACGGTTGCGATGAAAATCCCCACCACCGCCCCTACTCCGGGCACGATGCCCTCAGGTAGGCCGATCCCGAGCAGCGGTTCGCGCAGCAGTGAGCTGATCGCAGGTTCGAAGGTGTACCCGGTCAGCAGCGTCGTCAGGGTGATACCCAGCTGCGCACTGGACAGGTGCGTTGAAGTGATCTTCAACGCGTTAATGGTCGGTTTCAGGCGCTTCTCACCGCGGGCCTGACGGGCCTCCAGATCGCCGCGGTCCAGGTTGACCAGGGCGAACTCGGAGGCAACGAACATACCGGTTCCGACCGTGAGGATCAGGCCGATACCGATCATGATCCACTCATACATGGTGTCGCCCCTCTCCACTGGCAACCAGAACACCGGTGTTCAGTACGTAGAGGGGCAAGGGTTTATGTGAGGGAGGGTCATCCATGGTGCCAAACAGTCTACCGAACGTCCCCACGCCTTGACGAAAGGCTAGCCCAGCCCGGCGGGCTACTGATGTCCGTCATCGTTGGTGATCCGGCCAGTGACGGGCTTGCGGGAGAGGTGGACGGCACCAGACTCCGCCCCCCGGGCGGTTGCCGCGGCTACGGCGTCGTGGTCGTCGGCTTGGTGTAGGCGTGGCGCAGGTACACGGGCTCGATAGGCTCACCGCTGCGCTTCTCCTGACGCCGCTTCGCCGCCAGGTTCAGTGCCTCCACGGCGATGGCGAAGGCCATCGGACTATAGATGAGGGTCTTGTCGATTTTCACTTCGAACGCGTCCGCGATCAGGAACACACCGATCAGCACCAGTAACGCCAGCGCGAGCATCTTCACGGTGGGGTGCCGGTTGACGAAGGCGAAGATGTGCTTCGCTGAGAACAAATGATTATTGTGAAGGAGGACAGGACCGCGACAAGCGGAGACTTCCTGACCAGCGGTGTGACTTGGATGAGTGGAGTCGGGTCCGTCGTGTTGTCGAGCCGGCTTGGGGAATCGCGCCGGTAGGGTCTGCGGTATGGGAAGAGGAGTTGTAGTGCTGTTTGCTGTGCTGTCGGCCGTGATGTTGGCCGGATGCGGGATCAGCATTCCGGCGGATCCAGAAGGCACCCTCGATCGGGTCAGCGGGGGCACGATGCGTGTCGGAGTGTCTGAGAATGGGCGCTGGGTCGAGCTCGATGACGGAACGGGGCCGCGGGGCGTGGAACCGGATTTAGTGCGTGAGTATGCGGATCGGATCGACGCCGAGGTGGAATGGGTGGAAGGCGCAGAGCATGAGCTGATGGACCAGCTGAAGCATGGCCAACTGGATTTGGTGATTGCCGGCCTGTCTGACAAGACTCCTTGGCACAGCCATGGGAGCATCACCAAACCATACGCGGAGACCCGCGATGAGCGTGGTGAAACCGTCAAACACGTGATGGCGGCCCCGCTCGGGGAGAACGCTTTCGTGTTCAGCGTCGAACAGTTCCTGCTGACGAAGAAGGTTGCGCTGTGACCGAGAACCGGAAGGCGCGCTTCGGTCACACCGAACTTCCTCCTGAACAGGCTGCGGCGTTGCGGAAGGCCGTGAAGTTCGAATGGATCACCATTGTCTTTCTCGCGGTCACCACCTTCGTGGTCTTTCTTGTTCTCGGTAATTCACAGGCCATGAAAGCGGCCTGGATTGAGGATCTGCTGTCCTTCCTGCCGCCTATCGCGTTCCTCGTAGCGGTGCGCATCATCCGGCGGGTTCCGGACGAGAGGCACCCGTACGGCCATCACCGTGCCGTGGGCGTCGCGCATTTGGTGGCTGCCGTGGCATTGACGGTGATGGGCGGGTTCCTGGTGGTGGATTCAGGCATGGGCCTGATCACCGCCGAACATCCCAGCATCGGCGGTGTAGAAGTCTTCGGGCAGGTCATCTGGCTTGGCTGGCTCATGATCGGCATCATGTTGTTGACGGCCGCTCCGCCGGTCTACCTGGGTCATGTGAAGATGAAGCTGGCCAGCAAGCTCCACGATAAGGTTCTGTACGCCGACGCGGACATGAACAAAGCGGACTGGATGACGGCCGTCGCCGCCGCCGTGGGCGTGGCAGGCATCGGCATTGGGCTGTGGTGGGCTGACTACGCCGCCGCGCTGCTGATATCAGTGAGTATTCTGCACGACGGTGTCAAGAACCTTCGCGCCGCTATCGGCGGCTTAACAGACGCCCGGGCCATGACGTACGACGATGCCGAGCCCCACCCCCTCACATCAGAGGTGGACGAGTATCTGCGCCGCCTGGATTGGGTCGACGATGCACGGTCGCGCACCCGGGATGAAGGCCATGTCTTCCACATCGAGTCCTTCGTGGTGCCTGCAGGCAAACGGACGCCCACCATCAAACAAATAGAACAGGCCCGCGAAGGCTGCGTGCAGCTTGACTGGAAGGTTCAGGACATGATTATTGTGCTCGTGGGTGAGCTTCCCGACGAGTTCCTTCCGGGCCTGGAGACAGCCGGCGCAGAGAAGTCCTAACCAATAGGGTTCCCGGTCGTACGAAACTCTTACAAAGACTAAAGAGCCGGTCACGGTTTGGCCTAACCGGAGGAAGACGCGAAAGCATCGTAAACCCGTCGCGTGTCGATGCCGTTTCAGGCCACCTAGAGTGACGATTGGCGGCCTAAGTCGGGACGGGCACCTTGAGAACTCCGGGCCTCCTTCAGCCCGGTCTGAAAAGGTCAGGCTTCTAGGCTTCCGTGACTACCCGTTGTACCTTTATACCGAAGGGGAGTCGAGTCGCCCCTTCGGTATCGTTTCCGATTACCGTCTGACCGCACGGCGAGTTACTTGCAAAGGCCCGTCATGCTTAAACTAGCCTCAGCGTCGAACCTCCACTCGAATGAACTGGTATCCCTCCACTCCAAGCCCGCGCAGTGACCGGTGCTTCAGCTTCTTCCGACTACCGGATCATCCCTTCATCTCGCTTCTCTTGAAGCAGCCCGACATGACCTCGTGCGAACCGTGCTCAGTGCTTTAGACGTATGCAAAGAGGCAGAGTCTCACACTGCCCGACGCCTACTGAGCGCGGCGGTCGCCGACCTTACATACCTAGATAACATGCTCCATGAGGTCCGCAACCCAGTCACGCCGAGTCCAAGCTCATGACGTATAGCAGCAGAATCAGCCCCGCGGAGCCGTTCCCGAAAAACCTGCGTGAACTGGATGACCAAGCACTACATGTGCTCAACAGTAAGCTTCATCGGGAGTTGGACGCCGAGTACCGTCGCGGTGCTGCAGAACCAGAGACCGAGTTCAGGAGCGAAGAAGTGAATCTGGAGCTGGACTGGCGTGAAAGCCAAAGCACGATCTCGGATCGAAACGCTCGTCTGCGTTCCTGATCAGCGCAGCACCAGGTGAAGTTTTACCGGAGGCTCAGGTCTAGCCGGTGATCTCGCGTCACTCGACGTCGACGATGAGCGGCATGCGGTCGCTGTGCTCAGCCAGTCCTCTTGTGGGCCATTGATCTCATGGGTAACCCGGACATAGCGCAGATCCCATGTAACCCATCGATGCCACCCATTCCCTCTGCCTTTCTCCTTCGGCGGGATAACGTATGGGTTGTTATCGGCCTTCCCATGGTCCTCGGCACACACTATGCAGTGAAGTGGCCGCCCCGCTTCGGTTTATACATGTAACCGCCCGGCAGGTTCGGTGTAGGAATCGAGGGGGATGCTCGGGCAGGCGCCAGTGCTGGCGGGCCGGCGTTGAGGGGGAACGCTCTCCATCGACCGATTATTGCGCTGGAACTAGGCTGTGCACGCCCGCCGCTCGCTCAAGGTGTGAATCCCAGTGTTGGTGACGTGGTGGGTGTGTGCACGCGGTCAGGCTGGTTCCTGCTGTCCAGGTGTGTGCGGGCGAGCAGCGAAGCGGGGGAGCTTTGCGCCGTGCACAGGTGGGCAGGAGGCCGCTGACATGGTCGAGCCAGAGGGGGCAGTTCATGGCTCACCGTCATTGACTCGTGACCATCTGCGGTGGGAACGATTGGTTGAGTAGTGAATGATTTGAGCGGTGATCAGCCCATTGTGGACCACGTAGCTTTCTGCACAATCGATAATCTTCACGGGACCATCTGAGTCGGTCCGGAACAGCATTCCTACGTCCGCCTGTGTAATGAGTCGGACATGGGTGTAGGAAGCGTCCTCGGCGCCGGAACGCCATCGTTTGGCTAAGTAACGGACTCCGTCATGGCCGCGATGTATTCCCTTTGTAGAGAGGAGCATCACGTCAGACGCGTAGTTCAGGCGCAAGTCCCACTCCAGGTCACCGTACTTGCGGTACGCCAGATGTGACCGCAGCACCTCATTCGTGGTCCGCGGTGTCCCCATCTGGAGTTCCCTTCCGTAGACGGCCCCGTCGATCGGCTATTCTCCAGCCATACCATGCCACGGTGGAAGGGGGGCTTGTCGCTCAGGACTTTTACCTTTCTTCTTCCAACCGTTATCCAGATACTCGACCAGGAAGCATGCTGATCAAAGAAGAGGGAAGAAGCTGAGATGCCTGGATCAGCTTGCGCCCACTCCCGGCTGACGTAATAGGCCGTTATCGGCGTTTCTTCGGATTCAGCACTATCGATTCGGAGGCGGTAACCAGCTATCGCCTAAATTTGCTGGCAAGAATTGATGAGTAGGACCCACTCCCGTATGGGGCAATGCAATGAGGTGAGTCCCTGATGTAGCTTCGTCCTGTTGCAGGTGAAGGCCTAGAAGATTGACGAGCGTCGCAGCGACGGCCACGAGGTCTGCGGCGCATCCATGGAAAGTGGGTGTCGAGCATCCTCGCGTTGGAATCAGTTCCTCGTCACCTTCTGCATCCCGCCAAAGCGGGTGATAGAGCTCCAATGAGCCGTCGGAAAGGACGGAAAGACCGGCCCGTTTATCAATCTCCGAAAGACTAAGCTTGGGACTGCTGAAGGTTTAATTGACACTTCGCCTGTGAGGATTTGATCCTTGCGGTGGAAGGATGTTCATCATGCCCAAAGCCTTTCCCGAAGAGTTCCGCCGCGATGTCGTAGCGGTTACCCGCAGGGGAGAAGCGCCCATCACGCAGATTGCCAAGGACTTCGGTGTCTCGCCCGCCGCCCTTCACCGCTGGCTGAAGATCGCCGACAAAGAAGGCGGCGTGAAGTCCGGGGCGGTGTCCGATGACTCCGCGAAGCTGCGGGAGGCCAACAAACGGATCCGGCTCCTGGAACAGGAAGCCGAAGTCATGCGCCGTGCTGTGGCCTATCTGTCCCGGGACATCAATCCAAAAAAATGATGTACCCGCTGGTTCGCGAGCTGGCTGCCAAGGACGCCCCGATCAGGGTCCCCGTGGTAGTGTCCTGCCGGGTACTGAATTTCTCCAGACAGGCCTACTACCAGTGGGCCGCCAACCCAGTCCCCGCTCGGGACTGGGAAGAAGCCCACCTGATCAACACCGCCATCGATCACCACCACGACGATCCGGCCTTAGGATACCGGTTCATCGCCGATGAGATCAACGCCGCGCGTTGACTCATCAAAGATGCCCGCGTAGCTGCTATCGAAGAATCATTTGGTAATGCCCGCGTAGCGGCGCGTCTGCCGGGGTGGCAACCGTCGCCCCGGCACTGTGAGCCATGGAGCTTTCGATGAGCGAACGCAAGGCCGTCACGAAGACTACTGCCCTCCGATATGCCCGGTCGGATCGAGCGGCGAAGAAGGTGATCCTGGATGAGTTATGTGCCCTGACCAGTTGGCATCGTGATCATGCGCGTAAGGCGCTGCGGCAGGCCCTGGTGCTCAAGCAGGTCAAGCGCAGGCCGCCCAGGGTCCCGCTCTATGGGGAAGACGTGATCGAGGCGCTGCGGTTCTGCTGGGCCGTTCAGGGCACCCTGTGCGGGCGGCTGCTGGCAGCAGCGCTGCCGGACCTGGTTCCGCGGCTGCTCCGGTTTAAGGAGCTGACGATTGAGGACGGGACGGCGGCGTTGCTGCTGAAGATCGCCCCTGCCACCATCGACCGCCGGCTCAAGGCAGACCGGGGGAAACTCGACCCAAGAGGCCGTTCCCACACCAAGCCCGGAACACTGCTCAAGGACTCCATCCCGATGCGGACGTGGGCCGAATGGGACGATGCGGTGCCCGGCTTTGTTGAGATCGATCTGGTCGGCCACGAAGGCGGCAATTCCAAAGGTGAGTTCTGCTTCACCCTGACAATCACTGACATTTGTACGGGGTGGACCGAGACCCGGTCGGTGAAGAACAAGGCCCAGAAATGGGTGTTCGCCGCGATCAAGGAAGCGACCGCGGCGTTCCCGTTTCCGATCATCGGGATCGATTCGGACAACGGGAGCGAGTTCATCAATTGGGAGCTGCTGCGGTGGTGTGAACAGGGACAACTGACGTTCACCAGATCCAGGTCCGGGAACAAAAATGACGGCGCCCACGTGGAACAAAAGAACTGGCATGTGGTCCGGCAAACCGTCGGATACCACCGCTACGACACGGCGGCTGAGCTGGACTTGCTGAACCGGATCTGGGCATTGCAAGGGCAGCTGACCAACCACTTTGGGCCCCAGCAGAAATTCGTCAAGAAGATCCGAACCGGCGCAAAGATCACCAAGAAGTACGATCTGCCGGCGACACCGTACGAGCGGGTCTTGGCCGACGAAGGAACGGTCCGGAAACTCGTGAAGACCAGGTTGAAGCGGGAGAACAAGCCTTTGAACCCGGCGGCAATCCAACGTCAGGTTCAAGCCCTCTGCGCTGACCTGCTCACACTGACTACAGCGAAGCAGGGCCCAAAAAGCCAACCAACCATCCGGGCATTATCAAATGATTCCACGATCAAAGCTACGCGGGCATCTTGACATGATTCCTCGGGCGCCGGTCCAAGGCCTGGGGCAAGTGAACGCCGGATCTGGCGGCTGTGCTCTCAGAACGGCATCCTGTCGGTGATCCACCGTCGGCGCCGCTCAGGGCTCAAGGCCGGCCCTCCGGTCCACGATGACCTCATCGAACGGGACTTCAGCGCCACGGCACCAAATTGGAAGTGGCTGACGGACATCACCGAGCACCACACTGAGGAGGGCAAGCTGTACCTGTGCGCCATCAAGGACCTGCACTAGAACCGGATCGTCGGGTATTCCATGGACGGACGGATGAAAGCATCTCTGGCCGTCGCCGCCCTGGACCATGCCGTGGCCCTTAGGAAACCGGCGGACATGGTGGTCCACTCCGACAGGGGTCCCAGTTCAGATCCAGAAAGTTCGTCCTGGCTTTGAACACCTACGGGCTGCACGGATCGATGGGCCCGGTAGGGGCATGCGGTGACAATGCCGCGTGTCAGCGATGGAATCGTTCTTCTCCTTGCTTCAAAAGAACGTCCTGAACCGCAAACGGTGGGAGACCCGGGCCGAACTCCGGCTCGCCATCACGACCTGGATCGAGCGCAGCTACCACCGAAAGCGCCGTCAGCGAGCCCTCGGACGGCTGACACCCATCGAGTTTGAGACAATAAAAAACGCGGCCCCAGCCGCGTAAGAAAATATCAACCCCAGCTGTCAATTAAACCTTCAGCAATCCCGTCCACCTCCCGAAGGCGGTTTAACGGGTGCCCGGCACACCACTCGGTCCAGCGAGTCCGTACTCGCCGACCACCTGCAGCTTGTCAGGAATGCTGGTACCGCCAGGCGGGGATGCTTCCAGGAACTACGAGAGCGTCCAGCGGAACTGTCTCGTACTTTTGTCTTGCATCGCATGCCTTACGAGACCTGAAGTCCTCAGTCCAGCTGCAAGCAGCCATCGAAACCGCAGTGTCCCGATCTCAGGAATTGAGCGAGTGAATTCTGCCGAAATCGGCGGCGCTCAGGCCGGCGATGCTCCTCGAGCATGTTCGAAGACCAGATTCGTTTGTGTGCCCGCGACAGCAGGATTGGAGGACAAATGCTGCAGAACAAACCGTCTGATGTGATCGGTATCGCGAGCTGTTATGTGGATCAGGAAGTCATCGGCTCCGCCCAGTACAAAGATTTGCGATATCTCAGGAAGTTGTCGAAGCTCTTCCCCAAAAGTGGTCATCAGGTGCCGCGCCCCCGGGCGGAGTCTGACACTGACCAGAGCCTGCAGCGGCATCCCCAGCGATTCGGCATCCACATCAACGGTGAACCGCTGAATCACCCCTGCTTGTTTGAGGGCTCTGAGACGCAATAAGCAGGTCGACGGGGCAATCCTCAGCGCATCCGCCAGCGACTGATTGGTCCTCCGAGAGTTCTCAACCAGCAAGGCGAGCAACTTCAAATCCGTCGAGTCCAGTTCAGGGCGCAGTTTCTTCGGCTCAGTCACCTATTTCAATCTTCCTGTCGAAGTTTCGCTACTTACTCTCACCCTCTTCCGAAGATTGCTCATAGTTTAGCTGAAGAGCTCCAATAATCTGCCAGTCTTAGCCAACAGTAAGCCATCCTGCGAAAGGCAGACCATGATCATCGCAGTGCCCAAAGAAGTAAAAAACAACGAGTTCCGCGTAGCCATCACTGCATCTGGTGTCCAGGAATTCCGCGCCAACGGTCACGATGTCCTCGTTCAAACCCGAGCCGGTATTGGATCAGGCATCAGCGACCAGGAATACGCTGCGGCAGGAGCCGAGCTTGTAGATAACGCTGACGATCTGTGGGCCCGCGCTGATATGGTCCTCAAGGTCAAAGAACCTGTAGCAGCCGAATATCACCGCTTCCGCGAGGGCCTAATCCTCTTCACCTACCTGCACCTGGCAGCTGAACCTGAATTGACCCGGGCCCTGATCGAAGCTGGGGTGACTGCCATCGCTTACGAAACGGTGCAGACGGCCACACGGGCACTGCCCCTGCTGGCACCGATGTCCGAAGTCGCCGGACGCCTTGCGGTGCAGGTGGGCGCCACCTCGCTGATGGCCCCCGAAGGAGGTAAGGGCGTGCTGATCGGCGGTGTGCCAGGTGTTCGGCCCGCGAAGGTAGTAGTACTGGGCGCCGGTGTTGCCGGCACGAACGCAGCGGCGATGGCCTTGGGTCTCGGAGCCGACATCACCATCCTCGATATCAACATCAACCGTCTGCGTGAACTCGACGCGCTGTACCAGGGCCGGCTCAAGACCGTGGCCTCCAACAGCTACGAAATCGAAAAGTCCGTCATCGAGGCTGATCTCGTCATCGGTTCCGTTCTAATCCCAGGATCGAAAGCGCCGAAGCTAGTCACCAACGAACTCGTATCCCGCATGAAGCCCGGCTCCGTGTTGGTCGACATCGCCGTTGATCAGGGAGGATGCTTCGAGGACAGCAAGCCCACCACACACGAGACACCTACCTTCACGGTCCACGACACCTTGTTCTACTGCGTTGCCAACATGCCCGGAGCGGTTCCAAACACCTCGACATACGCACTCACAAACGTCACCCTGCGCTACGCCCTCGCTCTGGCAAACCGCGGTGTCCGTGGTGCCATCGAAGCCGATCCCTCTCTTGAAGGAGGCCTCAATGTTGTTGCTAGAAAGAT
Source organism: Arthrobacter sp. 260 (assembly GCF_013116745.1). Classification (GTDB taxonomy): domain Bacteria; phylum Actinomycetota; class Actinomycetes; order Actinomycetales; family Micrococcaceae; genus Arthrobacter_D. The sequence continues at coordinate 13,262 of NZ_JABFOE010000008.1, read as the reverse complement.
CACCCATCAGTCCGTGAGCGACGCCCATGGTCTCGAACTCGCGGCTTGGAAAGATCTTCTTCCGGCCTGATTGACTGCCGCCTGGGACAAATCAAAGCGCAGAATCAATCCTTCGCAGCCACCTCCACTAGTAGGGTCAAAACGACGGTGATCGACTGTTCAACGCACCGGCGCTCCTTCACCTCCCGTGTCGCAGTTCGCGGCAGACATAGTAAGAGCATGGACTTTGAAAACGTCGCCGGCGGTTATCTCAGCAAGGAATGGTGGTCTCAACCGGTCAACGCACCACCACTTGGCTGTATGAGTGGGTGGAGGTGCGTGTGGAGCTCACGACGGAGCAGCAGCAGGCAATCTGGGAAGGGTGGCGGGACGGTGAAAGTTCCGCCTGGTTGGGGCAACCGGCGCATATGATCCAGAACTCCCTCCGAGGTCACGGGGGGCATCAAGCTGCAGTTTCCTCGCCGGAACCATCAGCACCACTTAAGCCTTCAAGACGGCTCCAAGTGGTCCAAAACTTGACACTACAACACTAAACATATTGTTCACGCTACGCACTAAAGTTCGGTGAGTGAACACCGAATGTTGTGCCAACGCCAGTCAACCGGAGCTGATATGAAACAGGCTTATATCTACGATGCTGTCCGTACCCCCTTTGGGAAGTTCGGCGGAGGGCTGGCGGGAGTTCGGTCCGACGACCTTGCAGCACACGTTGTGCGCGAATCGGTAGGCCGTGTCCCGAAGCTGGACCCTGCGCAGGTCGATGAGGTGATTCTGGGCAATGCCAACGGCGCTGGGGAGGAAAACCGGAATGTTGCCCGGATGGCCACTCTGCTCGCGGGGCTTCCCACCTCGATCCCCGGCACCACGGTGAACCGTCTCTGTGGCTCGAGTTTGGACGCCGCGATTATCGGGTCGCGGCAGATCAATGCAGGAGATGCTGATGTGGTGCTGATCGGTGGGGTTGAATCTATGAGCCGTGCGCCGTGGGTGCTGCCCAAGACAGAAAAGCCCTACCCCGCGGGGAACCAAATGCTTGTTTCCACTACCCTGGGCTGGCGCCTAGTTAACCCTGCTATGGCCGCCGAATGGACAGTTTCTCTGGGCGAGGCCACCGAACAGTTGCGGCAAAAGTACAACATCACCAGGGAGCGCCAGGACGCTTTCGCTGCCCGCTCGCACCGGCTGGCCGACGCCGCCTGGAGCAAAGGTTTCTTCGATGATCTGGTCACCTTTGTTCCGGGCACCGACGTCACTCGTGACGAATCCATCCGTCCCGGCAGCACCGTGGAGAAGCTAACCGCCCTCAACACGGTTTTCCGGCCGGCAGGGGAGGGATCTTCCGCCGGCACCGTCACCGCGGGAAATGCCTCGCCTCTGAATGACGGGGCATCGGCGGCGTTCCTCGGCAGCGAGGGTGCCGCAGAGAAATTCGGCTTGCCCCCGATTGCCCGTATCGCAGGCCGCGGTGCCGCCGGTACCGATCCGCAGTACTTCGGGTTCGCCCCGGTGGAAGCCGCCAACCGCGCACTGGATAAGGCCGGGATCGGCTGGGACCAGGTCGGCGCCATCGAACTCAATGAGGCCTTCGCGGCACAGTCCTTGGCCTGCATTGATGCTTGGAAAATCGATCCGGATATCGTTAATCGCCACGGTGGCGCGGTGGCGATCGGTCATCCGCTGGGTGCGTCCGGTACCCGGATCCTCGGTACCCTGGCCCGCAGCCTGCAGTTCACCGGGGAGCGCTGGGGCGTCGCCGCCATCTGTATCGGCGTCGGACAGGGACTCGCCGTCGTGCTCGAGAACGTCTCCGCCTGAAACGGAACACACCAAGGGAGAACAGCAGTGCTTACTATTACCCGGACGTGGACCAAACAGTTGCTGGGATCCACGACGGCGCCACTGTCCTGATCGACAGGCTCCATAACGCCGGATAGCCGGTGGAACTCATCGAAGCGCTGTTGCGCCGGGGTCCGGGCAACCTGACCGTTGTCAACAACGATGCTGGCAACGGACGGTCCGCGCTGGCCGCACTGATCGGCGCGGGACGGGTAACCAAGATGGTTTGTTCATCTCCACGCCAGTCGGACTCGCAACTGTTCGCACCAAATACCGGGCGGGGGAAATTGAGCTGAAATTGGCCCCACAGGGCAACTTCGCTGAACGGATCCGTACCACTGAAGCCGGAATCGGTGGGTTCCTCACCCCGCCGGGTACGGAACCATCCTCGCCGAGGGGAAGGAACCTGCGTCATGGACGGCAGAAGATATGTAATGAAAGTCCTATCCACCTTGACTTTTTCCTGATCAAGGCCCTGAAGGCGGACAGGTTCGGCAATCTCATTTGCTGCAAGGATGCGGGTAACTTCGGCCCAATTATGGCTTCGACTGCCTGCCAAGCACATCGGCGCACCGGACGCCTTTCCCGCCGTGGGGCGGGTTTGGACCTCGCCACCGGCGCCATCGGGTCGCAATCGCGGAGGCAGGGCATCGCGTGCCGGCGTAGTATTCTCGAGACCGTCCTGGCCGCGACGCCGATTTTCGGCCCGAGCAGGTCGGGGCCCTGCCGGTGCTTGGTCCGGGCAGCCAGGACCTTCTGCTCGACCTCGGGCGCGGTCCGGGTAGGCATCGTGTGCGGCCGTGAGGACCGAGTCTCCAGGCCTCTCGCCCTCGACCTCGTAACGGACGATCCAGGTCCTGGCGCACTTGCGGGAAATTTCCATCGCCGCGGCGATGTGGGCCTGCTTCCATCCGGCCTGATGCCGCTCGACGATCAGCCTGCGGCCATGGACAGTTAGACGGGCATTACGGTGGAACACGAGAACCTCCGAGTTGAAGTGGGCCTTAGACAAGCCACATCACACTCGGAGGTTCTCCCTCGTTCAACCAGACTCGCCGCCCTGAGTATTTGATGCCTTGAGAGCCACTCAATCTTGCGCTTCAGAGCCACCGATCGTGCGGAAGAGAGCCAGTGGTGGTGTGCTTGGGAGCCACTGGCCCTCGACCTCATCGTTAGGCGCTGGCCAGGGCGGTCTGCTCCCTCATGTTGTAGGTACCGGTGTCGACCCAGGTGGTGTTGTGGATGATGCGGGTCCATGATGGCGTCGGCGTGGACGCCGGCGCCGAGGCGGTGATGCCAGTCCTTCTGCTGATACTGGGTGCAGAACACCGTCGACGTCTCGCCGTAACGGCGCTCCATCAACTCCAGCAACATCGTCCGCATCGATTCCGTCGGCCGATCAAGTAACCACTCGTCGATGACGAGCAGGGTGAAGGTAGCGTATTTCCGGAGGAACTTGCCGGCGCCGCCGGGGGTGTCTTGAGCTGCGACCCAGGCCTCTTCGAGGTCGGGCATCCGAACATAATGGGCGCGGATCCGATGTTCGCAGGCGCGTTTCGCGATCGCGCAGCCCAGATACGACTTCCCCGACCCGGTGAACCCCTGGAAGACGACGTTCTGCTGCCGAGTGACGAACAAGCAGGTCCCGAGTTGGGTCAGGAGCTGCCGGTTGAGGCCGCGCTCGTCGAGCAGGTCGATGCGCCGCAGGCCCGCGTTGGGGTAACGAAGCCCCGCCCGTCGGATCAGCCCGTCCACTTTCGAGTGCATGAAGGTGGAGTAGGCGTCGTCGACGACCAGGCGGACCCGTTCCTCGAACGACAAGCTGATGCTGAGGGTGTCGTCTTGGAGGTCGATGGCCTCCACCAGCTCGCCGGCGTTCATCTCGCGGAGCTTGCGTTTGGTCTCCCCATCCAGGACGCTCGTCGGGTGCCTCCGGCGTAGTAGGCGCCGCCGCGAACATAACCGCCATCATCCGGCTCGGGCTCGGGGGTGTGCCCGGTTTTGTCCTGTCCGGTGTCGAGGATCGGCCGCAGGTGCGCATAGCGGGGTGAGCGGATCGGGCCCCGCAGCGCCAGCGCGCAGGCCGCTTCGAGGCGTGCCGGGGAGAATCGGCGCGACAGTTTCAGCACCGCCAGCGCCGCGTCGAAGCCAGCCTCATCGATGAACACGGTCTCGAAGATCTTGGCTGTCACTGCCGCCGTCGCAGGTCCGACCCGCGCCGCCCACTCCTCGATCCGGCCCCGGTCCCAGGCCTCGAAGCTGCGCCCCTCGGGCAGGTTCGCCTCGTTCGTCCGATACTGGTTGCTGGCCGTGGCCGGCAGCAGCAAATGGCTGGTCAGGCGCTCGTCACGCCGGTAAACCTCCAGCATCGTCTCCGTCACGCGCAAGTCAACGAGGGCGCCGATATGGCTGAAAGGGACGGAATAGAAGTTCTTCGCCCAAACCACGTGAGCGTTGGGGTTCACCTTGCGTTTATAGACCCACGTGCTGATCTCGAATGGGGCCGCCGGCAGCCCCTGCAACAACGGCTTCTCCTCCGCGGTGAACACACTGAGGCGTGACCGGTCACGTTTCTGGAACGGCTCCCGGTTATAGGCATCGATCTGTTCCCGGATCCGCAGGCGCAGCTGCGCCAGCGACGTAAACTGCTCGTGCCGGAGGCCGGCGATGACCCAGGTCGCGACATGGGAAACCGTGTTCTCGGCACCACTCTTGTCTCGAGGGTGGCGAACTTTGCCCGGGAGGACCGCGGCCGAGTAGTGCGCCGCCATCTTCCGGTAAGCGTCGTTGAGCACGACCTCGCCCTCCTTCGGGTGGGAAATCACCCCGGTCTTCAAATTGTCCGGGGCCAGGCGCGGGACGCTGCCACCGAAGAACGCGAACATCGCCGTGTGGGCGCGCAGCCACGACTCCTGCTTCATGTCCAGGCTCGCTTCCACGAACGCATACCGGCTGAACGGCAGGCACGCGACGAACAAATACACCCTCGACAGCTCACCCGTCGTCGAATCCAACAGCTGCATCGTGGGTCCGGACCAGTCGACCTCGATACTGCGGCCGGCCTTGTGCCCGACCCTTGACGTCGCCCCCGAGACGGCGGCGTGTTCGCCATAGAGGCGACAGAACCGGTCATAGCTCATCGTTGCCTGCGCCATTGACGCTGCGTCGACATACTCCTGGTGCAACAGCTTCAACGTCACCCCGACCCGGGCCAACTCAGCGTGAACCCGGGGCCAGTCCGGCTGCGCGAAGGCGCTCTCATGAACGCCGCGGCCGGGGAACACGGCCGCATACACCTCGGCTTCCGACCGCTCCGCGACGTCATCCCAGACGACGCCCAGCCGGTCCGCTGCAATCGAGCACCGCCTGGACGCTATTGCGTGCGATGTGCGCCGAGGCGATCGACCTGCCTGACAAACCCTGATTTCGTAACTGCAAGACAAGTTTCGCCTTGATCTTCCGTACCATTACCGGTACTCCTCCCACCACGTGGCCATCACATGGTGGGAGGAGCTTTTCAGGTGGCTCTCAACCACACCAATCGTGGCTCTAAACGACACGTCCGTGATCTGGGCAGGTGGCTCTGAAGCGCACGACAGGTGGCTCCCTTGGAAGCCAATATTCAGCTACCAACGTCTTGGCCGGGTACAGCTAGGCGCTAAGCGGTCACAGCACCGGGCAGCTGGCACACCGATTGCGATGCGCTCTCTCATTGCAGATCGATTACCTACCTCTGAAAGCGGAGACGCCTGTGATCTCTCGGCCCACGATCAAGGACTGAATGAAGTCGGTTCCCTCATACGTATGGACGACCTCCATGTCCGTGAGGTGACGAGCAACGTGATACTCGAGCAGCAGACCGTTCCCACCGAGCAGATCCCGTGCATCGCGGCACAGCTGGCGTCCCTTGTCGCAAGTGAACATCTTTGCGAGCGACGCCTGCTCGTTGCTCAGACGCCCCTCGTTTTGAAGCGCGCCAGCTCGGAAGCAGACAAGCTGCATTGCTGTGAGATCGGCGAGCATGTTGGCGAGCTTGTTCTGAACGAGCTGATGGTGCGAGATTGGGCTGCCAAACTGGACGCGCTCCGACGTGTACTGCACAGCGGCTTCGTACGCGGCGGTTGCGTGCCCCAGCGCTTCCCATGCCACGGTACTGCGCGTACGGTTCAGCACCGCTCCAACGTCGCGGAAGGACTGCGACTTCTCGAGTTTGTTCTCGACCGGAATCCGCAGGTCTTTGAAGGTGATCTGTGCCTGCTGGATTGCCCGTTTGGCGATCTTCCCTTGAATGGCCTCAGCTTGGTACTCCTCGGGGTAGCTGCCGTCCCGGTTCTTCTCCAGCATGAATGCCTTGACCCTGTCGTCTGCAGTGTCGCGCGCCCAGATGATCACGAGATCGGCGACGTGACCAAGGCCGATCCAGCGCTTGGAGCCATTGAGGACATAGTGGTCACCCTCGAGGCGCGCGCTGGATTCGAGCGCGACGGAGTCTGAGCCGTGGTCCGGCTCGGTGAGGGCGAATGCCCCGAGTTTCTCGAGCCGCGCCATCTGCGGCAGCCAGCGATGTTTCTGCCCTTCGCTGCCCAGGAGGTCGATCGTCCCCATCGCGAGGCCGGAGTGCACCGCATTGAAGGTGTTCACACTGCCATCGCCACGCGAGAGTTCCATGGCGACGAGGCCCGCTTGCAACCTGGTCAGACCTGCGCAGCCGAACCCTTCGATTGCGGAGCCGATGATTCCGAGCTCTCCGAGCTTGGGAAGGATTTGGTACGGGAAGTCGGCCTGTTCCCAGTAATCGTTGATCACCGGGGTGACCTCAGAATCCACGAACGCACGGATCTTCACCACGAGGGCGCGGTCCTCATCGCTGAGGTAGTCGGCGACCTCATAGAAGTCCGCCTTCACGTTCGAACTGATGAGTCCCTTCATGCTGTTGCTTCCTCTACTGAGATCGAAGAGAAAGCCGGTGAGCCTGCCAGCCAGCGCCGAATAAGGTGCGTATCCTCGCCAAGCGCGGGCGGCGCCTTGTCGTAGGTCGCCGGGGTCTGCGAAAAAGTGATGGGGTTGCGGATGCCGGGAGTGGAATGGGTGTCTGAGCCTGCCCGGATGATCGGCTCCAAGCCGATTCGCTCGGCGAATTGTATGCCACCCGCGACGTCCCGGATAGGTGCGCACGGAATACCTGCCGTTGTGAGACGCTCGAACCAGTCGGACGCGGTCGCTCGCGAGAGCGCCGACTCGAGCAGGGGGCGCAGTTCTAGCCTATTCCGGCTGCGGTCAGGCGCCAGCGCGAATCGGGGATCTTCCGTGAGTTCTGGCATTCCGAGCTCCCGGCAGAGCACCCGGAATTGCCGGTCATTGCCGATCGCCAGAACGATGTCTCCCTCGCCGGTCGCTATAGGCTCATAGGGATAAATGCTGGGATGCTCGTTACCCATGCGACTCGGCACGACACCGGCGATGGCGTAGGCACCGGTCTGGTTCACGAGGCCCGAGAGCGCCGAACTCATTAGGTTGACCTCGACCCGCTGTCCTTCACCGGTCACCTGCCGGTGGTTGAGTGCGGCGAGGATGCCAATGCAAGCATGCATTCCGGTGAAAACGTCGACGACTGCGACGCCAGCCCGGAAAGGTTCGGTTTCCGGACTACCTGTGAGGCTCATTAGTCCCGAGGCTGCCTGGACAAGCAAATCATAGCCAGGAAGGTGTGCCCCACCCGCTGTGCCGAAACCCGTGATCGAGGCGAAGATCACTGACGGGTTGCTGACGCAGACACTCTCATAGTCCAGTCCGTACTTTTCGAGGCCGGCAGGCTTGAAGTTCTCGATGACGATGTCTGCTCGCACCGCAAGTTCCCGCGCAACATCGAGGTCTTCCGCATTGTTGAAGTCGAGCTTGACGGAGAATTTGTTCCGATTGACGGAGAGGTAATACGTCGACTGTCCTTCAAAGACCGGTGGCATCCACATTCGAGTTTCATCACCAGTTGGGCTTTCCACCTTGATAACGGTGGCTCCCATATCGGCGAGGATCATGGTGCAGTAAGGTCCTGCCAGCACACGTCCGAAGTCTGCGACGACCACTCCGCTCAGTGGGCCTCGCCCGGAACGGGTGAATGCTTCCTCAAGTATGCTGCGATCTCGCACTTTCTACCTCGATACTGTTTCTCGTTGTGCTGCGTGAGTAATCTTCATCCTGGCAGTCGTATTACTGCGAGTCAAATACTAATAAGCGCGGCATTGATACATATGAGTTATATATCGGCTGCTTCGGTTCTACTGACTTTGTACTTGATCGGAATAAAACTGTTTGTATATATGCACCGTTTGCTATTATTCGGGTATGGAAATCCAGGATCTTCGAACTTTCGTGGCAGTTGCCGAGGAGCTTCACTTTGGCCGCGCGGCAGAACGGCTTCACCTTGCCCAGCCGCCGGTCAGCCGCACGATCAAGTCTCTGGAGAAGGAACTTGGGGTCGAGTTGTTCAGCCGCACCACAAGGTCCGTGACAATCACAGTGGCAGGCCAGGCACTACTTGGGCCCGCCAGACGCATCCTAAACGAGGTCAAACGCGCTGCACACGACGTATACGCAGCTCAAGATGGGTCCTTGGGTTGTGTGAGCATTGCATTCGCCGGCGCATCGACAGAGGTACTCGTAGGTCGACTCTCCCGAGCCGCGAAGATCAAATACCCGAACTTAACCCTTGAGCTCGCCAGCCAAAACTTTGCGCAACCAGCAATTAATCGCTTAATCGACAACGAAGCTGACATTTCGATAGGTCGTTGGGACTATCTCCCGGCCGGCATCAGGTCACGTGTCCTCATCAAGGAGCAGTTGGTTGTTGCCGTTCCAACCACCCACCCCTTGGCCAGCTCAGAGTCCGCAGCTATGAAAGAGTTCGCCACCGACTATTTCGTAACTCTGCCCCCGCATCCGGGCTCAGTACTGACTGACCGACTGATCCGACTCAGCCATGCCGCAGGCTTCGACCCGCTTGTCGCACAAGTCGCGCCGGACACGTGGACCGCACTTGCTCTCGTTGCAGCAGAAGTCGGCGTTCACCTGACTATCTCTTCGGTCGCCACCAACACTCACAATCAGGAATTTTCATTTTTGCCAATTGCCAACCCATTCGAAGACGTGTTGCTGCGTATGGCCTGGCGGGAGGATTCACACAACCCCGCACTCGCAACTATCCTCGAACTTGCTGAGGAAGCGCTCTGACTAGCACTCCTCACCAGCCAGCGGACGCCCCAACGAAATCCGCCTTTGCGACCCACTTCATATTCTGGTTCTCTCAGGTCAAGAGTTAACCAAACCGTAGGCACCCCCGCGCAGCGATTCTTGCCAATGGATTCGAGAACGCCGAGCCTCTCCAGCGAGCGGTCAACTGGTGAGCCCGTCATCATGGATGAGATGCTGTCGTAATTGATCCCAGGAAACGGTCACCGCTTGCCCGACAGCTAGCTTCGAGGCTTCACTCATTGTGAGCTTTGCAATGCCCGGAGTCCCGTCGCCGAATTCCATGTATACGGTGACATTGGATCCGGTGAATACGATTTCCCGTACTGCGGCTTCGAACCCATCCGTGTTCGTGTCCGTCTTCGGTGCGATGGAGATTGCCTCAGGGCGTACGATCATCACGTTCGCGTCGGTTTTCTCCAGTTCCTCACGCGTTAGGTACGCACTTCCCGCTGGGGAAATGAATGTTGAGGTCTCGACATCGATCTTCCCACTGAATACGTTGGAGTCGCCTAGGAACCGTCCGACGAAAAGGGAGGAAGGTCGATAGTAGAGATCCTCGGGGGTCCCGATTTGCTCGATACGGCCATCGTTGAACACAGCGATGCGATCAGAGAGCACGAGCGCCTCCTCCTGATCGTGCGTCACGAAGACGAATGTCATTCCCAGCTCGCGATGAATCCTCGCTAGTTCCCGCTGCATTTCGCTTCGGAGATTCTTATCTAGTGCGCCAAGAGGCTCATCCATCAGCAATGCGCGGGGATCAAATACGATCGCTCGTGCGAATGCGACACGCTGCTGCTGGCCGCCCGAGAGCTCCTTCGGGAGCCGGTCGGCATAAGGGTCGAGCCGAACGAGCGCCAAAGCACGGGTGACTTTCTCTCGGATCTGGCTCTTATCCATCTTGCGCTGCCGCAGAGGGTAGGCGACATTGTCGAACACCGACATGTGCGGGAACAGCAAGTAGTTTTGGAATACCACGCCGAGGTCTCTACGATGCGGTTTGAGGCCATCGATTTGGTTGCCTCCGATGCTCACCGTCCCGGATGAAGGGTTGACGAAACCTGCGATTAGCGAAAGCAAAGTAGTTTTCCCTGATCCGCTCGGGCCCAAAAAGGACATGAACTCGCCGGGTTGGATCTCTAGGGAGACGTCGTTGAGCGCCAGCGCGGTGGAAGATGGGTACTGCATCGTCACGTTGCTGACGGTGATCGCCTGCTCATGCTCGAGCTTTTGCATCAGTTGCTGATTCACTTTCTCTTATTGCGTCCAGGCACGACCTGGACCAGTACGACCAAAATCGTGGTCACCAGGATGACGAGGGTCGCCGCAGCAGAGACTGTCGGGTCGATCTCGGTCGCGATTGCGTTGTACATATTGACGGGGAGGGTCTCCAAGTTGGGGGTCTGCAGGAATAGCGAGACCACCGACTCATCGAATGAGGTGACAAACGCCAGGACAAACCCGCTGACAACTCCAGGGAGGATGAGCGGCAGAGTGACCGTGAGGAACGCGCGAACGGGTCCTGCGCCGAGAGATGACGCCGCGGTGGTGAGACCGGGATTGTATCCGCTCAGGCTAGAGGAGACGGAAGTGATTACGAACGGCAGGGCCAGCATGGTATGGGCCGCGACGAACCCGAACAGGCTTCCGACGAGCTGCCATCGCAAAAACACAGCATAAATTGCGACAGCGAAGATCACGCCCGGAACGATCATGGGGGCCATGTACAGGCCCGAGAGGAAGCCACTGAACTTGGGTGACATCCTTGCGATCGAGACTGCTGCGAGAGTGCCGAGCACGGTCGCCAGTACCGCAGTCAGAATGCCGACCTGCAGCGATGTGAAGAGCGAATCCGTCCACTTCGCCGAGGTGAAGAAGTTCTCGTACCAGCGCAGTGAGAAGCCCTTTGGTGGGAACGAGAAGTTTCGCGCGTCCGAAAAGGACATGGGGATCACGATTAGCACCGGCAGGATCAGAAGCGCCATCACGACGACGTTCCATGCCCGCAACCAAATCGGGAGATTTGGCTGGCGGCGTGCCCGTAAAGAGACGCTATTATGCTTCACAGTCATGCGGCACCTCGCTTCATGAGCGGATTGGCCTGCCGAACGAGCCAGTTCAAAACACCGAGGATGATCAGCGTGACGACGAGCAGAAGCATCCCCGCGGCACCGGCCCCGGGGAAGTCGAGCAACTTCTGTACCCGAGTGGCGATGATCTGCGATAGTAGCGCCTGATCGGGCGAACCCAAGAGCGCAGGGGTGATGTAGAAACCGAGAGCCACCACAAAAACCAGGGAGAAACCGCTCATCACGCCGGACAGGCTGAGTGGCATGTAAATCCGGGCAAAGGACGCAACCGGCTTTGCTCCGAGGCTCCCTGCAGCCCGCAGGAGGCCGCGGTCGATGGTGCTCATCTGGGTATAGAGCGGGAGCACCATAAACGGCAGCATGACCTGCGTCATGGCAATTGCGACTCCGCCCCATGTGTTAAGCAGGACAACGCCGTTGATCCCCAGGGCTTGGAAGAACTGATCGATCAACCCACCGCGGCTCTCCAAGATGAACCATGCGAAAGTCCGGGCAATGATATTTACCCAGAATGGCAGCATGACCATAGTCATCATGACCGTCCGCCACCCCGGCGAGACGACAGTCATCGAATATGCATATGGATAGCCGATGATGAGAGTTGCCAGACCAACAATGAGCCCAACTGCGATCGTGCGCAGCATCACTGTCACAGTAACGCCGTCGGTGAGCAGACTGAGGTAGTGGCCGAATCCGATCTCTGGGCTAGTGAATGAGAGCCAGACGATCAGGGTAATCGGGTAGACAAAGAACACACCCAGGGCGATGAGAGCCGGAATCGCGAGACCTCCGGCACTCACCCCGCCCGTGCGAAACCGCGACTTGGAAGATCCTGGGATGCTCAAAATCTGAGCGGTCATGATTAGCCGATCTGCCAGGCAGTGTACTGCTCGGTTACCTGCTTGAGGTTCTCTCCCCACCAGGCTCCGTCGAAGTAGATTGCGCGACCACGCTGGTCCAGGTCCGCGAAGATGACTGCCTGCCCTTGGAACTCGTCGAAGTCAGGATCGGCATCGGCGACAATGGCGCCTCGACCAGTCAACTCTGAGGCTTTGGCCTGACGGTCGGAGTCGAGCGTCGACTGCAGGAACCCGAATGCTTTGTCTGCGCTCTTGGAGCCCTTCGGCACTGCGAGCTGATCTGCCGACACGACGGTCGCGTCCCACACCGCTGACCAGTCGCCGCCGTCGCGGAGGAGGTAGCCGAAGCGGGACTCAGGGGTCAGCGCCATATCGACCGAGCCATCCAGCATCGACTGCCCCAACTGACCATAGCTTTCGGCAAACACCAGGGATTCGCGAATCGAATCGTATTTCGCAAGCGCTCGGTCGATATCCAGCGGATACAAATCATCAGGATTCACGCCGTCTGCAAGGAGTGCGAGCTCCATCATTCCAGTGTCGAACTCCGGGGGAAGCAGTCGCTTCCCGGGGAACTTCTCGAAATCGAAGAAGTCGGCAATAGTACTGGGTTTCTCACCTGAATAGGTCTCATTGTTGGAAACGAACATGAGTTGCGAGAAGTAGAAAGGAATGCTGCAGTCGGTGCCAGTGGCGCCCTCCGCAAACTTTGTGCCCTCGGTCAGCTCCGGAGGCAACTCTTCAAGGAGCGTCCCGCAGTGCTGATTCGCTCCAGCCGGGGTCATAATGACGCTATCCCAAGTCACGTTTTCGGATTCGACCATCGCCTGCAGCTTGGCAAGGTCGATCGGCGAGTCGCTCTGGACAGTAACGTCGTTGTCCTCGGTGAAAGGATCGCCGAATGATTCGAGCTGGTATTCCTGTGTCTCCCCGCCATAGCCGACGAAGACGATATTGCCTGATGTGCCGTTGCTGTCTGCACTCCCCGATGAGCCGCAACCCGTACTAGTAATCAGTAGTCCTGCGATTCCGGCCATCGCGAGGACAACCTTGGTTCCTTGCACATTCCTTGTTGTCATCTGTATCCCTTTTCCTTGATTGGGGCCCGCATCGATGAGGGCCTGATTGATATGTGGAGAAGCTCGACGAACCACATAGGTCGGGCTATGTTCGTTAGCCCCGATTTTTCACGGTGGCCGGTGAGGGCCGCTGGTTCGTGCCGGCGGAT
>NZ_JABFOE010000089.1 GCF_013116745.1 Arthrobacter sp. 260 | reverse complement strand
AAGTTGCTATACCTTGAGTATAAGTAAACTTTAATCTTCCTCTACGAACTTGAAACTGATCTCTCATTATTGGATCTGAAGCACCTTTAGATTCATTCCACAACCATTGTGCTTGAACATAACCAGTAACTTTCAAATTCGACATTTGATCAACTTGAGACTCTAAGTTAGAAATGCGATTTGAATTTTTCTCAGTTGGTGTTAAGCTCTCCTCCTGAGCTAAAGCTGGTGAGGCTAATCCTACC
>NZ_JABFOE010000088.1 GCF_013116745.1 Arthrobacter sp. 260 | reverse complement strand
TATTCATTGGAAACTGGCGGGACTGAGACATAATTCTATCTCAGGATGTGATGCTCACTAAAATCCGAATACTATAGCTGAGAAAGTAGCTAAAGTAGTTCCGGGCCGTGCCAAACTCCGCAATCTCCGGCCAGATGGTGCTGGAACGCTGTGACGGCGCTTGGAGCCTGCAAGACCGGCAGTCTCCAAGTCGCCTAACAACATCAGCGACAAAGCCCGGTCGCTGTGTTGTTCCACGGCTGAGC
>NZ_JABFOE010000087.1 GCF_013116745.1 Arthrobacter sp. 260 | reverse complement strand
ACACTGCCCTGCTGCTCGGCCCGGTACAGCGGCTGGGCATGGGCACGGCCGCTGGCGCTGTCGCCGCTGCGCCCCAGGTGCGCGGCCGCGGTTTTGACGAGTACGACCGGCGCCGCTCCGGCGCCGCTCAGCGCGCCCTGCAGCGCCTTGGTAAAATCGAGGTCGCGCGCCTTGTAATGGGGCGTATCGGCGTTGGCGATATTCGATGCCAGCAGCTGCTGGCGTTCGGCACGCACCGACAGCGC
>NZ_JABFOE010000086.1 GCF_013116745.1 Arthrobacter sp. 260 | reverse complement strand
CATTACACGGGACCTGCACTCGGATCAAGTGGTTGACATGCCCGCCTTACAAGCAGCCGGTGCACTTGGTTTTTCCAATGACGGTGTCGGGGTTCAAGATGCTGACACCATGTATCAAGCCATGCTACAGGCAGCCAAGTTAAACGCGCCGATTGTGGCTCACATTGAAGATGCAAGCCTCATGCACGGTGGCGTGATCAACGCCGGTCCGGTTGCCAAAAAACTGAACCTGCCTGGCATCATTA
>NZ_JABFOE010000085.1 GCF_013116745.1 Arthrobacter sp. 260 | reverse complement strand
CCTTCTTATACGAAAGCATGTGGAATCTCGTTGGTTTTGCTTTAATTATGACGGTTCGCCATCACCAACACTGGTTTAAGCAAGGAGAAATCGTCTTGAGTTATGTCATGTGGTATAGTTTTGGACGGTTCTTTGTTGAAGGCATGCGGACGGATTCGTTATATGTCATACCAGGCTTGCGTGTTTCCCAGCTTTTGTCGATTGTTTTATTCGTGGTGGCGGCCGGGCTCATCTGGTATCGACGGC
>NZ_JABFOE010000084.1 GCF_013116745.1 Arthrobacter sp. 260 | reverse complement strand
GTCCCCAACTTGGTTCAAAAAGTTCATGGCTTGCGAGGCCGAGGCTTTGGCGGAATTGAAGGACGAGTGGAAGCCCAAGCGCGACCCAACGGCCTTGTTGGTCGGCAACTATCTTCACAGCTACTTCCAAAGCCGCTATGCGCACAACAAGTTTAAGCAGGAACATCCAGAGATTATTTCAACTCGCGGTGCAACAAAAGGACAGCTCAAAAGAGAATATCAAGTTGCTGACAACATGATTAGAAC
>NZ_JABFOE010000083.1 GCF_013116745.1 Arthrobacter sp. 260 | reverse complement strand
GGTTTACGCCGCGGCGTCCCTGCTTGACGTGGGTATTTCTTTGGCGTCTCTTTTACTTTTTTAACTAAAACCAAAGTTCTTTCTTCTGTAGTTCCTGGTAAAGTCAGCTCTTCATCTTTAATCAATTTGCCGCCGAGAACTGCAAGTGCTTTTTTGCCTTCATCCAGTTCGTCTTCAGCCTTTGGCCCCTTAAGAGCTACAAAATAGCCGTCTTTTTTTACCAGCGGTAAGCAATACTCGCTCAAAA
>NZ_JABFOE010000082.1 GCF_013116745.1 Arthrobacter sp. 260 | reverse complement strand
GCATAGCTGAACGTGCAATAGCGTAACCTGAACCTTCATCACCTAAGATATTGCCGTAACCCCCTACAGCAATTAAGTGACCGTTTTGCAAACCGTTGTAAACTGAACCAGTACCGGCGATAACAAGAGCACCATCATCGCCTTCAAGGCCAGCATAAAGTGCCAAGAGTGAGTCAGTAATAGCACGAGTAGGTAAGTTGTTGATTCTTGATGAAATAGTAGCAGCAACTTCTGGTGCGTTACCAAC
>NZ_JABFOE010000081.1 GCF_013116745.1 Arthrobacter sp. 260 | reverse complement strand
CGATGGCGTTGCTCTTGACGTACTTGGCCACCTTCCAGGCGAACAGCAGGTCCTGCATCTCTTCCTGCGTGGGCTGCTTGACGGTGACGACGTGCACGTCGGGCAGTTGCAGCTCGTAGTTGTCGGCGGTCTGCAGCAGCAGGCCCGAGCCGACGCGCTTGGCGTCCATGGCGTTGCGGCCCTGCTTCCAGGGCGTGTCGCCGCCGGGCGGCAGGGAAATTTTCATGAGGCGCACGTTGGCCTTGGC
>NZ_JABFOE010000080.1 GCF_013116745.1 Arthrobacter sp. 260 | reverse complement strand
GTTACTGCCTGCCCAACCGGGATTGCCCATACGTACATGGCCGAAGCAGCCTTGAAAGAAACTGCCGAGAAAATGGGCGTTGATATTAAGGTCGAAACCAACGGCTCTGAAGGCATCAAGCACAAGCTAACCGATGCTGACATCAACCGTGCGGCCGGTGTCATTGTTGCCGCAGACAAAAAAGTTGCGATGGACCGGTTTAATGGCAAGAAATTGTTGAACCGCCCTGTCATTGACGGCATTAAGA
>NZ_JABFOE010000007.1 GCF_013116745.1 Arthrobacter sp. 260 | reverse complement strand
TCAGTAAACGGCATGCGTGGGCTGTGGTCGAGGAAGCGACCAGCATCCCCGACACCAACCCGGGTATCACTGCGGACTTTGAGGCACGACTGATCGGGATGGCGGCCCTGACCACGGTGACGAAGTTCCGGCAGCAGGCGAACCGGCTCCGCGAAGAACTCCACCCCGAATCCATCACCGTCAGGCGTAAGAGGGCGGTGAAGGAACGCGGGGTGTTCCTGACCCCCAGCTACGACGGGATGGCCTGGCTCGAAGCCTACCTACCCGTGGATCAGGCTGCCGGGATCTTCCACCGCGTCGACACCGCCGCCCGCCACCTCCAAGGCCCCGACGAACCACGAACCCTCACCCAACTACGCGCCGACGTCCTGATCGATGTCCTCACCAGTGCCAGTGCCACCGGGCACATAAATACCGGAGGACCAGTCGTTGACGGGATCAACGGACTGGACGGGATGCCAGGGAACGGCGGATCGACTGCCGTGGGCGAGCCGATCGGCCGTGTTGCTGGTGGTGCAGGTGCCTTCTGGGGTGTGCAGGCGAGAGTGTTCGTCACGGTCCCCGTGATGACTCTCCTCGGTGGGGACGCCCCGGGAGAGTTGGAAGGGTACGGTCCGATTGACCCCGACACCGCCCGAAGACTTGCTGGGCACGCACCATCATTCACGAGGATTCTTACCCACCCGTTCACCGGGGCGAGGCTTGGGGCCGACGCCACTACCTACCGGGTTCCGAAGGACCTCCAGGACGCGGTCAGGGTCAGGGATCGGACGTGTAGGCATCCGGGGTGTAACCGGTTGGCGGTGTTCTGCGAACTCGACCACACCACACCCTGGTCACAGGGCGGGAAAACCAGCTACGGCAATTTGGCGGCGCTGTGTAAACGCCACCACAAGCTCAAATCCGAGGGCTACTGGCACTACCGACAACCCGAACCCGGAATGATCATCGCGATCTCACCCGCCGGGGAAACCTACCTCACCAGACCAGACCCACCACCGGCACCAAAGGAAGACCCACCACCCTTCTGAAGGAAGGTAGCTTTTCCACCCCCTCAAGAAACGTAGTCCTTCCGAGCCAGTCCCCTTAGGCCAGCCGCGTCGCGAGGCGGCACGCGTCTACGAACCTGGACCCGAACGACCTTCACGATCAGGACGCTTACGGTCTACGTCTCACGCCTAGGCGCGGGCCTCGACGGGTCCTGCAGGTCTGGCGGGTCCGGCAGGTCCGGCAGGCCCGGCAGGTCTGGCAGGCCTGGCCTGCATCGCCGCTCAGCGGGGATGGCGGACACCCCTACTCATGACCAGCACTCCTGGCCAGAGCACCACGTCATGACCAGCACTCCTGGCCAGGGCCCCCCCCCTCAAGCATCGGAAGACCTAACCGGGACGCTGATGCCTGGGGTCCGGGCCTGGCTGGCATCCCCGCTCAGCGGGGGTGGCGGCCACTCCTGGCCACGTCATGACCACTACTCCTGGCCAGGGCCCCTCAGCCATCGAAAGAGCTATCAGGACGCCGACACAAAAGTAGACAGCATACTTCCTAACACCGCGAAAAGGCACGTCAACACAGTGTGAGGCCTATCACCTTATTAGCCAATAGCGCTGGTCTTTGGCATAGTCGGCGGCTGCACTCAGCAAATTCCAAGCAAAATATGAGAGGACCTCGTCATGCCCGACCAGACATTCCAAATCATCGCAATGGTGATCTATATGGGCGCCATGCTCGGAATCGGATGGTATGCCTTCAAGAGAACCTCGGACCTCGACGACTATATGCTCGCCGGCCGTGGACTCAAGCCGGGCGTGGCAGCCCTCAGCGCAGGAGCCTCCGACATGTCGGGATGGCTCCTCCTCGGACTCCCAGGAGCAATCTACGTCTCCGGTCTGATCGAGATCTGGATAGCCATTGGCCTTACCATCGGAGCCTGGCTCAACTGGAAATTCGTTGCACCACGGTTGCGCAGCTACACCGAGGTGTCGAACAACTCGATCACCGTGCCGAGCTTCCTCGAGAACCGGCTCAAAGACAAGACCCGCATCCTGCGGATCGTCTCCGGAATCATCATCCTGGTGTTCTTCACCTTCTATGTCTCCTCCGGCATGGTCGCTGGCGGCGTCTTCTTCGAGAGCTCGTTCAACTCCAACTACACCGTTGGCATGATCATCGTCGCCGCGGTCACCATCGCCTACACCCTCTTTGGCGGCTTCATGGGTGCCACCTTCACTGATGTTGCCCAGGGCCTGCTGATGCTCGTCGCACTCATCATCGTTCCCATCATCGGACTGGTACAGGTCGGCGGCTTCGGTGGCCTGACCGACTCTATTCGCCAGGTTGATCCGTCGTTCCTGAACATCGTCGCCGGCGGCTCAACGGTTGCCATCATCTCGGCTGCCTCCTGGGGCCTCGGCTACTTCGGCCAGCCGCACATCATCGTCCGCTTCATGGCCATGCGCACCCCGCAGGACGCCGTTGCCGGACGACGGATCGGTGTGGGCTGGATGGTCCTCACCGTCATTGGCGCCATCTCCACCGCACTGGTTGGTATCGCCTACTTCCAGCAGAACCCGGATCTGTCGCTGACTGACCCCGAAGCCGTGTTCCTGGACCTGTCACAGGCTTTCTTCCACCCCTTCGTCGCCGGCATCATCCTGGCAGCGGTCCTCGCAGCGGTGATGAGCACCATTTCCTCGCAGCTGGTGGTCTGCTCCTCAGCCCTCGTCGAGGATCTCTACAACATGGTCTCCAAGCGCACCCTCACCAACAAGCAGGGCGTCGTCCTTGGTCGTCTGGGCGTTCTGGTCGTCGCGATTGTCGCCATCGTCCTGGCCTCGGGGCGCAGCGAATCGATCCTCTCGCTGGTCGCGTTTGCCTGGGCCGGGTTCGGCGCTGCCTTCGGCCCCACCGTTCTCCTGGCCCTCTATTGGAAGAAGCTCACCATGCCCGGCGCCCTCGCCGGCATGGTTTCCGGTGCCGTCGTGGTCTTCACCTGGGGCAACTCCGCCCTTGCCGACACCATGTACGAAATCGTCCCCGGTTTCTTCCTCAACCTGATCGTCGCCATCGTCGTCAGCAAGCTCACCTGGAAGTCCAACTCCGAGATCGAAGCAGAGTTCGACCTCGCGGTGAAGGGCACCCGCTCCTTCAAGCGGATCGCTGCTGAAAAGGCCGCCGACGACAGGATCACCACCGCCTAGGCACCCAGAACAACAGTTCTACGCACGACGACGGCGGCGCCTCCCAGCAAGGGAGGCGCCGCCGTCGTCGTTTGGGTCAGTGAGGGGACTCTCTAGCGGAGGGGCTGGCCAGCCATCCGCTCCAGCCGCTGGATCCGGTCACCCATCGGGGGGTGGCTCGCAAACATCTTCTGCACGCCGCCGCCCTTGAACGGGTTGGCGATCATCAGGTGTGACGTGTTGACGAGCTGCTGACTCTGAGGCAACGGAGCCTGCTGGGTTCCCCGCTCAAGCTTGCGCAGCGCCGACGCCAGTGCGAGGGGGTCACCGGTCAGCTTGGCACCATCCTCGTCGGCGTCGTACTCACGGGTCCGGCCGATCGCTGAACGCACCAGCACCGCAGCGAAGGGCGCGAGGATGGCCAGCAGAATCGCCGCAATCGGGTTGCCGCCCGAGTTGCGGTTGCCGCCCATCATCCCGGTGAACGCGAACATCTGCGCTACCGAGGTGATCACGCCAGCCACCGCAGCCGCCATCGAGCTGAGGAGAATGTCGCGGTTGTAGACGTGCATCAGCTCGTGTCCAAGCACCCCGCGCAGCTCCCGCTCATTCAGCAGGGACAGGATGCCCTGGGTGCAACACACTGCTGAATTCTCTGGGTTGCGGCCGGTCGCAAAGGCGTTCGGCGCCATCGTGGGCGACACATACAGGCGCGGCATCGGCTTGTTGGCTTTGGTGCTGAGTTCCCGCACGATCCGGTACATGGCCGGCGCCTGCTGCTCGGTCACCGGGACAGCCTGCATCGCACGGATCGCCAGCTTGTCGCTGTTCCAGTAGCTGTAGGCGACAGATCCGACGCCGATCAGGGCAAAGATCCAGATGAAGGCCGAGCTGCCCGTGGCCCCGGCAATAACCGCACCGAAGACCAGGAAGATGCCCATGAGGGCACCAAACAACATCACTGTCTTGGGTCCGTTGAAATGATTGTGCACTGAAACTGACAACTCCTTGGGTAACGGTCAATCACCGAGTACAACGCATCACATTGCACAGCTGTTCCAACTACTGCGCTAATTACCCCCGACTACGGCTCGGGGTTACGTGAATCGTACTGCGCGAACCGTGGCTGGCGCTTCATCAGAATGATCACCAACAGAATGCACAGGAGGCCGCCGAACACCGCTGTCCAGCCCTCCCCCAGCCACTCAGCATTTCCGCCAGCCACCATGTCACCCAGTCGCGGACCGCCAGCCACCACCACAATGAACACGCCCTGCAGGCGGCCGCGCATTGCGTCAGGGGTGGCGGACTGCAGAATCGTACTGCGGAACACCCCGCTGACCGAGTCGGAGATCCCGGCGAACACGAGGCAGATCGCCGCCGGAATGATCCAGGGGGAAAGCTCGTCGGAAGCGGCAGCCTCCGAGGACCCGGCCATCACCACCACCAGCCCAAAAGCGCTGATCGAGGCACCCCACCCGATCACAGCCCACATCACTGCCAAACCCTGCCGATGGATGTGCCCCAGCGGACCCGAGAAGAGTCCTGCAAGCACCGCCCCGACGGCGACCGACGCCAGCAGGATCCCTACCGTCAGTTCCCCGCCGCCTATCAGCACCGCACCGATGGCCGGCAGCAACGCGCGCGGCTGCGCCATCACCATTGCCGCAAGGTCAATCAGGAACGTCATCCGGATGTTGGGCCGGGTGCCCAGGTACCTGAAGCCCTCCAGCACCGTGGCCAGTCCCGCCCGCCGCACCTCACCCTCGGGCGGTAGCGGCGGCAGCTTGAACAAGGCCCACAGGGCCGCCGTGAAAGTGACAACGTCAACGGTGTAGGTCCAGCCGTAGCCCACCTGGGCCACGAGCAGACCGGCGAACAGCGGGCCGACGGTCATGGCCAGACCAAAGGTGATCATGCTCAGCGCGTTCGCTGCGGGGAGCAGCTCGGGGCGGACCAGCCGGGGAATGATGGCCGTCCGGGTGGGCTGGTTGATGCCCGCGGCACCGGAGTGGACTGCCACCAGCGCATACAGCAGCCAGACATTCTCGATCCCGGCCCAGGCCTGCGCGGCGATCGCGATGGTACTGCCCCACAGGAAAAACCCGGAGACCAGGGCTACCTTGCGCCTGTCGTGGGCGTCAGCGATCGCCCCGCCGTAGAGTCCCGCGACCACGAGTGGCACCAGCGCGAACAACCCGAGGAGCCCCACGCTCAGGCTCGACTCGGTCAGACTGTAGACCTGCAGGCTTACCGCCACCAGGGTCAGCTGGGTGCCGACCGCCGACAGCGCCATCCCGAAGAACAACCGGCGGAATGCGGGGCTCTCTTTGAGCGGCGTGATATCGGCTAGAAGTTTGGGCACTCATGAAGTGTAGCGGCGAAGTGGTTTCCTCCAGCAACCACCGGTCCCAGGCGCGCGGCCCTGCGTGAAACTCGCGCTCAGGCGGTGCGTGACCCGTAGTCGGCGATCGCCCGATCCACGACTTCGAGCAGCCGCCGGTCCCCGATGATCCGGAAATGACCCATCGTCTCCAGCTCAATGTTCTCGGCACCGGGAAGCTGGCTCCCCTCGGGGATATGCGGGTCGAACCGGCTGTAGACGGAGGTGATCCGTGCGTTGGATCCGATGTTGGCGAGCTGGGTGCGGAGGAACTTGTTGCGGGGTGAGAAGGCCCTAATGCTCGGCAGTACAAAGAAGTTGGCGTAGATCGACCCGGAGAACGGCGTATTCACGGCAATCAGTTGGCGTACCCGGTCACCACCGTCAGGTTGGGTCATGACGTATTTGCCGATCAAACCACCTTTGCTATGGGCTACCAGGACGACGTCGGTGAGATCGTGCCGGGCAAGGTACTCGGTCACGAGTGCCGCCATGGATTGGACGGTGCCCCGGTTGTAGCCGAGCTGCTGAACCACATGCACCGGGTGGCCCGCGGCTGACAGATGTTCAGCGACCGGCCGCATAAATTGCCAGGTCTCGTAGATTCCCGGGATGAGCAGCACCGGCGGACCCGGCTGCTCCGCCGATCCAAGCTTTGGCGTCAGGTACTGGGCGGGATCCTCACGGAACAGGAAACCATGCACCTGCCAGTACCCCACGTAGACGTAGTCCAGAATCCAGGACCATCCGCGCCTAGCGAGCAGCATGTGAGGGTTCACCAATACAGAACCGGGCGGTGGCCTCGGGCGAGCGATACATCATCACATGAGGCTCACCGGGGATCTCACCGGTAGACACGTCAGTCCCGGCATCGGCGAGGCGGTGCATCCAGTCGGCCGGAACGATGGGGTCACGGCTGCCGCGCACCAGCGTGACCGGGCAAGCGATCGAGGGCAGAGCCTCCTCAAGCCGGTGCTGAAGCATCGACGGAAGGGTTTTGAGGTACCACCTCATGCCAGCGCGGAAATAGTCGGAAAGAACAATGTAGTTGGCCGCCGGGGACTCGCGGAGCGTGTCCTGTGCCAGCCGCATCATCTGTTTCGCGACCGTCCGTTCCCGGTCATTGATCGTCGGGGCCAGCAGAACCAGGCTCGCCACGAGGTCGGGAGCGGCGCGCACCGCCTCGGCAGCGACCTGGGAACCCATCGAGTGCCCGACGACGACGGCGTCCCGCACCCCCAGCACCCGCATCGCCTCGGCAGCAACAGCCCCGAATTCCTCGACCGTGAGTCGGCGACGCGGCTCCGGCAGCGCGGCGAACCCCGGGAGTTCAATGGCGCGCACCGTGCAGGTCTGGGCCAGATAGGCAGCCAGGGGCTCGAAGTACCGGGCGGACACCCCTATCCCATGAATCAGGATCACTTCGCGGCTGCCGGTCCCAACGGTCCGCACCGCACAGGACACCTCACCCACCACAACGGTTTGGGAGTGTTCCCAGATGGTCCGGCCCACTGCAACCTCTTTCATCGATTTCCTCAACGGTACCCAACCCGGACCCGCCCGACCGCCACCGGCGCGCCTATTATGAGTTTGTCAGAATAGATGGTTGACTGTGGTTATGACCGAGATCGCGACACCACCGAGCGCAGCCGTTGCGCAATGGGCTACAGCCCTGCGTGCCCACGGCCGTCGGGTGACGCGTCAACGCCTCGCGGTTCTGGCGGCGGTCGAGCTTTCCCCCCACGCCACCACCGAGGATATCGCCGCCAGCGTTCGCGTTGACCTGCCGGAGATCACCGTGCAGTCCGTGTACGTGGTGCTGGCCGATCTCACCGCCCTGGGGTTGCTGCGCCGGATCGAAACACCCCATTCCCCTGCCCGGTATGAGACCCGCGTCGATGACAACCACCATCACGCGGTGTGCACCGGCTGCGGTCGTATCGAGGACGTCGATTGCGCCGTCGGCCACGCACCCTGCCTCACCCCACAGTGGCCCGCCGGCACCAGCCCGATGACCATCCAGATTGCGGATGTCGTCTACCAGGGCCTGTGCGCCGACTGCCGCTAAGTTCCCCTCAAACCACCCCTATTTCCAACCACTGCAACAAAAGGAGCCAGATGTCTTCGAACTTCAGCACTACCCAATCCGGAGCACCAGTCATTGATGACGCCAACTCGTCCAGCCTGGGCCGCGACGGCGCTATCCCTCTGACCGATCACTACCTGATCGAGAAGCTTGCGCAGTTCAACCGCGAGCGTGTCCCCGAGCGCGTAGTCCACGCCAAGGGCGGCGGCGCGTTTGGTACCTTCGAGGTCACCTCGGACGTCAGCGAATACACCAAGGCATCGCTGTTCCAGCCAGGCGCAGTCACCGAGACGCTCCTGCGTTTCTCCTCAGTTGCCGGGGAGCAGGGTTCACCCGACACCTGGCGCGACCCCCGCGGCTTCGCCCTGAAGTTCTACACCGACGAGGGCAACTACGACCTGGTCGGCAACAACACCCCCGTCTTCTTCATCCGCGACGGCATCAAGTTCCCCGACTTCATCCACTCACAGAAGCGCCTGCCAGGAACCAACCTGCGCGACGCCGACATGCAGTGGGACTTCTGGACCCTCAGCCCTGAGTCAGCACACCAGGTGACCTGGCTGATGGGTGACCGCGGGCTGCCCAACTCATGGCGCACCATGAACGGTTACGGGTCACACACCTTCATGTGGATCAACGAAGCTGGCGTGAAGTCCTGGGTCAAGTACCACTTCAAGTCCAACCAGGGCCACGAGGTACTGACCGGAGACCAGGCCGAGGCACTTGCCGGGTCGGACGCCGATCACCACCTGCGCGACCTGTCCGAAAACATCGCCGCCGGCAACTTCCCGAGCTGGGACCTCAAGGTCCAGATCATGCCGTACGACGACGCCAAGGACTACCGGTTCAACCCGTTTGACCTCACCAAGGTCTGGCCTCAGGGCGATTACCCGCTGATCCCCGTCGGCAAGCTGACCCTGAACCGCAACCCGGAGAACTACTTCGCGCAGATCGAGCAGGCCGCCTTCGCGCCGTCGAACTTCGTCCCCGGCATCGCGGCCAGCCCTGACCGGATGCTGCAGGCACGGATCTTCTCCTATGCCGACGCACACCGCTACCGCGTGGGCACCAACCACGCACAGCTGCCAGTCAACGCGCCGAAGAACGAGGTCCGCAACTACTCAAAGGACGGAGTGGCACGGTACGACTTCAACTCGCCGTCCACTCCGGTCTACGCTCCGAACTCGGTTGGCGGCCCAGCCGCTGATCCGGCACAGTACGGCCCTCACGGCGGCTGGGAGAACGACGGCGACCTGGTGCGCGCCGCACACTCCCTCCACGCAGAGGACGACGACTTCGGCCAGGCAGGCACCCTGTACCGCGAGGTCTTCTCCGACGCCGAGCGGGCACGCTTCCTCGACACCATCACCGGTGCCGTCGGCGGCGTGACCATCGACGCCATCCGGGAACGGGCCATCCAGTACTGGACCAACGTCGACGTCGAACTCGGTGCCAAGCTCCGTGCGGCACTCGGCGCTGACGCCTCCGGTGGAAACACCCAGGCCGAAGCCGCCAACAAGGTCTAACCGTTGGCCTAACCGGCTGTCAGCCCCGAGTGGGCAACAAGAAAGGCGGGTCCCCAGGGGCCCGCCTTTCTTGTTGTCCTGGCTTACCGTGCCTGGAGCAGGTGCGCTCTGGATCGCATCAGGCCCGCTGCTGCTCGGCCCCGTTCGCCTGGTCAATCACGTCAAAGAAGTGGTCAAGCATCATGAGCAGGGCCGCTTCGACTGCCTGCCGGTCACGGTTGACGACGAAGTCATACTGCAGGCCGTACACGCCCGAGATGTGCATCCGCGCGGCCGTGTCAGCCATGTCCCCAGGAACGCCCTGGCACACCAGCCAATCCCTGATAAACCCATGCCAGTACTCGAACTTCGCGACAGCGCTCTCCCGGGGAGAATCGCTGACCGCGTCATGGAGGGACGCCTCGAACTCCAGCCGCTGTAGCTGCCTGTTCCGTTCAATCTGCGTCCACCGCCAGGAGGCCAGCGACCACTCCCGGAAGTCCTCACGGCTGAGGTCTTCTGGGCTGGGCAGCTTCACTGTGGCGTCACGTTGCTCGATATGGGTGACGATCTGGTTGACCAGTTCCTCACGATTGCCGAAATGGTAAACCAGCACGTAGCTGCTGATGCCAAGGCCGTCGGCCAGTGTCCGGAAACTCAGCCCTGCGAAAGTCTTGTCCAGCAGGTAGTCGAGGATCTGGTCCAGCAGTTCAGTCTTGCGTTCCGGGTTCGGTGGTCGCGCCATACTTTGCATAGTACGTTGGCTGATCGATCGGGCCAACACCTACAACATTTGAGTAACGTTCTGCCTAATTCTTGATGCCAACCCGGTCGGCGTCGTTTAGATCTGCACCGACAGCAACGGGTTCGGTGCGCGTCAGACGCGCGCCCTCGACGTCGACGTCGGGCAGGATGCGATCCAGCCATTTCGGCAGCCACCAGGCGTGGCGGCCCAGTAGGTACATCGCGGCGGGCACGAGGGTCATCCTGACCACGAACGCATCCACCAGCACCCCGAAGGCCAGGCCGAACCCGATGGGCCGGACCATGGTCAGGTGGGAGAACACGAACCCGGCGAAGACCGCCACCATGATGATCGCCGCAGCGGTCACCACCCGTGCGCCATGGCTGAAGCCCACGCGGACGGCGCTCTTCGCACTGCCGCCGTGGACCCATGCTTCACGCATCCCCGACACCAGGAACATCTGGTAGTCCATCGCCAGCCCAAACAGGACACCGATCAGGATGATCGGCAGGAAGCTCAGGATCGGCCCCGGGTTGGTTACCCCGAAGATGTCACCGAACCAGCCCCACTGGTAGATGGCGACCGTTGCCCCGAAGCTGGCCAGCAGGGACAGCAGGAAGCCGGCGGTGGCGATCAGCGGCACCAGGATCGACCGGAACACCAGGAGCAACAGCACCAGGGAGAGGCCGACGACGATCCCCAGGTATAGGGGCATTGCCTCCATGAGTTTCTCGGAAACGTCGATGTTGGCTGCAGTCTGACCGGTCACGGAGATCAGCACTCCGGTGTCCGACTCGATGGCCGGCGCCGAATCGCGCAGTTCGCGGACCAGCTCTTCGGTGCTCTCGCTGGCGGGTCCCTCGGTAGGAATCACCTGGAAGATGCCCGTGCGTCCGTCGTCGCTCACGCCAGCCGGTACTGCGGCGGCGGTGTTGTCGACGGTCGCCAACCGGTCGGCCACCTCGAGCTGCAGCTCGCTCAGTTCCGCGTCAGTATCGGTGGCCGGAAGATTAGCCACCACCAGCAGCGGACCGTTGGTTCCCTCGCCGAAGTACTCGCCAGCCAGTTCATAGGCCTGGAAGGCCGTGGAGTCGACCGGTTCCGAACCGCCGTCGGGCAGGCCGACCCTCAGGTCGAGGGCTGGCAGCGCGATGACGGCCAGGGCGGCAACGCCCGCGATCAGGGTGAGGATCGGCTTCCGGGTGGCGAACCCACCCCAGCCACGACCGCTGGCTGCCTTGCGGTCCTCTTCCGCCTGCACCTGTTCGTGGGAGGCTTCGAGATCGGATTCGGCCTCCGCCTTGGCCCACCGGCGACGGGAGATGACCTTGCGGCCCATGAATCCCAGCAACGCCGGGGTCAGGGTGAGCGCCACGAGGACCGCGACGGCAACGGTGCCGGCGGCGGACATGCCCAGCAGGGTGAGGAACGGCAGTCCGGGGACGGCCAGCGCAGCGAGGGCAATGATCACGGTAATGCCTGCAAACAGGACAGCGTTGCCGGCAGTTCCGGTGGCCCTGCCGATCGATTCCTGTACGTCCATTCCCCGCAGCAACTGGGTCCGATGCCGGTTCACAATGAACAGGGAGTAGTCGATGCCGACGGCGAGACCGAGCATCAACGCCAGGACCGGCGTGATGGAGCTCATCGAGATGACGCCGGTCAGGGCAAAGGTCACTCCCACACCCACCCCAACGCCCACGATGGCCATCAGCAACGGCAGTCCGGCGGCAACCAGCGTGCCCAGCATGACGATCAGCACGATCACGGCGACCAGCAGCCCCACAATTTCGGCGATACCGAAGATCTCGGAGATGTCCTGGACAATCTCCTTGCTGTAGAACACGTTCACGCCGGCGTCGGTGGCGGTGTCTGCTGCTACCTGGACCGCTTCGCGGGTTTCCAGGGTGACGGCGTCTACCGGGGAATCGAACTGGACGCTGGCAACCGCTGCGGAGCCGTCGTCGGACACGAACTGGATCCCCGACGACGCGTCGAGGGTGCGCTCAGCGAGGTCAATCTCGGCACGGCCTTCTTCCAGCTGGCTCCGACCATCCTCGATCTCGGCCAGTGAGGCATCGAGCTGCGCCTGGCCTTCATCAAGCTGCGCCTCGATGGCTGTCGCCTGTTCCGGCGGGAGTAGCTCCCGGCTGGCTTCAAACTCTTCGCGCTGGGCGTCGAGATCGGCCTGACCTGCGGCGGCCTGCTCTGCGCCTGCCTCCAGCTCCGCGGTGCCCTGCTCAAGCTCCGCCCGCCCCTCGTCGATTCCGGCCCTGCCCTCGTCGAGCTGGCGGGAGACGTCGAAGGGATTGATGACCGCTTCTACTCCCTCAACCTGCTCAAGGTCGGCGAGCGCCTCCTCAACTGAGGACTGCTGTTCTTCGGTCATTGCCCCATCGGGGTTCTCGAACACGATGGTGCCCATGCCGCCGATGGCGTCGGGCATGGTGTCGCGCAGTTCGTCGAGCACACGCTGTGACTCGGTACCCGGGATGGTGAAGTTGTTGCTCAGCGTGCCCGAGAACGCGGCAGCTGAACCACCGACGGCCAGCAGGATGGCAAGCCAGGCGGAGACGATCCACCAGCGCTGTCGTGATGCAAACTTGCCTAAGCGATACAGCAGGTGTGCCATGAAGTGTTCCTCGGTTCGTTCGGTGGGTGGAGGTTATGAAGCTGGGGTGGGGTGGGCACTGGTCGGCGATGACCGGCAGGCCTAGACGGGGTTGCTGAAGCCGTCACGCAGCATGGTCAACGCGCCGACAATCTGTTCTTCAAGGTCATCAGCCGAGTCGCTGGGTGATTCGTTAGCGGAGGCGGCCCAGACCTGCATGGCCGCCTTGACGCAGGAGAGGACGGCGCCGACCAGGGCGAGAAGGTACAGCGGGTCCAGGTTGCCGCCCATGCGTTCGTCGACCGCCTGGCGGATCCGGGCTTCGGCCCGTTCCCAGGCGTGCAGCTGACTGCGCATCAGTTCAGGGCTGCCCTCGGCCATCCGGAAGAGTTCGCCGCAGACACCCAGGTTGTCGGTCTTGGAGATGGCTGCCAGCGCGGCGATCATGGCGTCCAGCAGGGGCTCGTCAGCGGGCCGGGCCATGAATTCTGCCGCGGCCAGCTCCAGGAAGGCATCAGTGGAGGTGGTGAGAGCTTCCTCGGCGCTGTGGAAGTAGTTGAAAAAGGTACGGCGGGACACACCGGCCTCTGCCGCGACCTGGTCGACCGTGAAATTTCCCAGCCCGTGCGTGCGGGCGAGATCGAGGGCTGAGGCCGCAATGGCACGTCGCGTGTCGAGCTTGTTCTGCTCCCGACGGCCTGGCACGGCAGCCGCGCCCGCGGAACCGGCGTCGGAGGTGTCGCTCGTATCGGGCACGAGGGCAGGGTCGGTCACCGCAGCTGGACTAGTCATATTGTTACACTAAGTGCAATTTTGCATCCTGTGCAACTAAATGACGTGTGCCGCTGCTCACGTTTCGTCCGTGCGCGGTACAAACCCGCAAGCGCTACAGAACCAACGGACGCACCCGATAGGTCGGGCGCGTCCGCAGGCTTCTGCAGCGTGAGAGATGCGGCGGCTAGAACATCAACCGGGAACGGATGAGGAAACGCTTCCCCTCCGGAGCCTCGACCGAGAAACCGCTCCCCCGGCCGGTGACCACGTCGACCGTCAGATGCGTGTGCTTCCAGTACTCGAACTGTTCACGGGACATCCAGAACTCGATCAGTTGCGTCTCCCCAGGGACTCCACCACCGACGTCCAGGACGCCCAGCAGGACGTCCGCCTCGGCGGTGATGAACTCCCCCGCCGGGTAGCACATCGGCGATGATCCATCGCAGCAGCCGCCCGACTGGTGGAACATCAACGGTCCGTGGATGTCCCACAGTTTCCGCAGCAACTCCACGGCTGGCCCGGTCAGCGCTACCCGCGAGAAGTCCTCACCGGGTAGGACAATGCTGGCTTCGACGCTCACACCTGCTCCTTAGAAGAAACCGAGTTTGTCTTCGCTGTAGCTGACCAACAGGTTCTTCGTCTGCTGGTAGTGGTCCAGCATCATCGTGTGGTTCTCGCGGCCAATGCCCGACGACTTGTAGCCGCCGAACGCCGCACCCGCCGGGTAGGCGTGGTAGTTGTTCACCCAGACCCGGCCCGCCTGAATCTCCCGGCCCGCCCGATAGGCCACATTGCCGTTGCGGGACCACACGCCGGCGCCCAGCCCATAGAGGGTGTCGTTGGCGATCTGGAGCGCTTCAGCGTAGTCGCTGAACCGGGTCACTGACACCACCGGACCGAAAATCTCCTCCTGGAACACCCGCATGGAGTTGGTTCCCTCAAAGATTGTCGGTTTGACGTAGAAACCTTCGGAGAGATCGCCGTCGAGCGTGATCCGCTCGCCGCCGATGAGGATTTTCGCCCCTTCCTGCCGTCCGATGTCGAAGTAGGAGAGGATCTTTTCCAGCTGGTCGTTGGAGGCCTGCGCACCCACCTGGGTGTCGGTGTCCAGCGGGTTGCCCTGAATCATCTTCTCGGTGCGGGCAACGGCGTCCGCCATGAAGGAGTCGTACATGGAGTCCTGCACCAGTGCACGCGACGGGCAGGTGCACACCTCGCCCTGGTTGAACGCGAACAGCGCAAAGCCTTCCAGCGCCTTGTCGTAGAACGCGTCGTTCTTGTCCGCGACGTCGCCGAAGAAAATGTTGGGGCTCTTGCCCCCGAGTTCCAGCGTGACGGGAATGAGGTTCTGGCTGGCGTACTGGCTGATCAGCCGTCCGGTGGTGGTTTCACCGGTGAAAGCGATCTTGCGGATCCGCTTCGACGACGCCAGCGGCTTGCCGGCCTCCACCCCGAACCCGTTCACCACGTTCAGCACGCCCGGTGGCAAAATGTCGCTGAGAAGCTCCATCAGGACCAGGATCGAGGTGGGGGTCTGCTCGGCCGGTTTGAGGACGACGGCGTTGCCTGCCGCAAGCGCGGGCGCCAGCTTCCAGGTGGCCATCAGGATCGGAAAGTTCCAGGGGATGATCTGTCCCACCACGCCGAGCGGTTCGTGGTAATGATAGGCGGTCATGTCGTCATCCAGCTGGGACAGTCGTCCCTCCTGGGCGCGGACGGCGCTGGCAAAGTAGCGGAAATGATCGGCGGCCAGCGGCAGATCAGCCGCGAGGACTTCCCTGATGGGTTTGCCGTTGTCCCAGGTTTCGGCCACTGCCAGCATTTCCAGATTCTCGTCAATCCGGTCCGCGACCCGGTTGAGGATCGCAGCACGTTCGGCTACCGATGTCTTGCCCCACGCGGGGGCGGCCTTATGGGCGGCATCGAGGGCCAGTTCGATGTCCTCGGCGGTACCCCGGGCTACCTCGCAAAAGGCCTTGCCGTTGACGGGGGAAATGTTCTCGAAGTACTGGCCCTTGATGGGGGCCACCCATTCGCCGCCGATCCAGTTCTCGTACCGCGGCTTGAAGGTAATTTTGGATCCGTCTTGGCCGGGCTGGGCGTAAACAGTCATCGTTTTGACTCCTTGGGTTCCGAAAAGGACGTCGTCGTCCTCCTTCCGAACTGTAGGCGGGCTCCAGTTGCACTGGGGTTGCACTCCCCTCAAGGGCCCATCAGGCGTCAGCGCAATTCCAGTTCGGCATCCAGCCTTTCAACGTGCGCGACCACGGCGGCCCGGCGCGGCGAACGCGGGGGCAGGACCTTCAGGGCAGCGGTCCACGCCTCGGCATCGTCCTGGGCCTCAGCGAGCTGGAGGTATTGGAGGACGGCGTCGGCGGAACCATCGTTGAGTACCGCCTCGCGGAGCAGGAAGCTGACCTCGGTGCGCAGGCGCACGATCGACGGCGCCTCGGACCGGGGCAGCACGGGACCGCGGTACAGGTTGAGCGCCATCCGGTGTGCTCCCCGCTGCAGGTAGTCCAGCACCTGTGACGCGTCGACCGTCAGCTCGCGGGGCAGGCGGTAGGGCCGCGAGCGTGGCACCAGGGACGGTAACTGGTGATTCAGCACCCGCCGCAGGCGCAGCATTTCGGCCCTCACGGTGGTGACCGAGACGTGCTCCGGATAGGCCATCGCCGCGAGCTGGTCCGCGCTCAGGCCGCTGGGGTGCAAGGCAAGCAGGGTGATGAGCTCGGCGTGCCTGGCGCTGAGCTCCACCGACCGTCGGCCCACCTGAATGACCCCGTGATCCCTTCCCAGGACCTGCAGCCCCTCCCGGTAGACGGAGTGTGTTTTCGCTGCCGCCAGCTTCCGTGCCGGCTGGCTGGCCTGCAGCCGGTGCAGGCTGAGATGCGCTTCGGCCGCAGCGACGGTTGCCTCAACAAGGGACAGCGTGTGGACTGCCACTGCGTCATCGGTGCCGGTAATGTCCACCACGCCCAGCACGGTCCCCGAATCCGGGTCATGGACCGGAACGGCAGTGCAGCTCCACGGATGCACCTGGGGGCTAAAGTGCTCGGCCCCGGCAATCTGTACGCTGCGTCCGAGCGCCAGTGCGGTGCCTGGAGCGCAGGTTCCAACAACCGACTCGGACCAGTCCGAGCCCGCGACGAACATCATCCCCTCGGCCCGACGGCGAAGTTCGCGGTCTCCCTCCACCCAGAGCAGACGCCCGTCCGCGTCGCCCACCGCGACCAGCAGCCCGCTGTCGAGACTCGGCTGGACCAGGAGCTTGCGGATGATGGGCAGGACCGCCGCGAGGGGGTGCCCCCGGCGGTAGGCCTCGAGCTCCTCGTCCGTATAGAACAGGGGGGCCTGGGCGGCGTCGGGGCTGGGCAGGTGCTGCAGAGACCGGAGCCAGGAATCCCTGACGAGCGAGCGCACACCGGAGGGAGGGGCGCTACCGAGCCGTTCGTGTGCACGGTGGGCGTACTGCTGCAGGGTTCTCGAC
This sequence comes from Arthrobacter sp. 260, assembly GCF_013116745.1. Taxonomy (GTDB): domain Bacteria; phylum Actinomycetota; class Actinomycetes; order Actinomycetales; family Micrococcaceae; genus Arthrobacter_D. The sequence continues at coordinate 193,278 of NZ_JABFOE010000007.1, read as the reverse complement.
GTGAGTCCCCCCGGAATCGGCAGTTGCTGCTGCGTCATCGACACTCCGCTTCATGGTCTCCCCGCCGGTGGGGTGGGATCAGTCTAGTGCCGGCGGCGTCCCGCTGTCGCGGGTGTCTCACGCTTTTTCTTTGCTCCGGCCCTCAAGGTCAGCGGACCCGGAGGGCCTAGAGCGCGTCACCCGGCATGACCTGCCAGGCGGCCCAGCGGGGAGAATCATCACAGGCGTCGGGAATGGACAGGTCCGCGTCGTCGCGGGCCCATTCGCTGCCACCCAGGCCAACTGGTTCATCGCCTGAGTACTCCTCACCGTCGAAGATGAGGGTCCCGTCACGCCACTCGGGGTTTGATTCGGCGCGGAAGACCGGCACCCACCGCTCGGAGAATTCGGGGCTGGTCAGATAGACACACCCCTCCTCAAGCACCAGCCTGCCGGAAATCCCGGCTTGCTCACCGCTGTTGTCGGGGTTGCTGTAGGTCGCGAGCGGTTGGGAGCCGAGGTCGGGCTCAGCTTCGGCGCCGCTGCACCCGACGGTGAGCGCCGCACCGGCGAGGACAAGAGCTAGCTGCATGTGCCTGCGTGTCATTGACCCAGTCTAGATCTGTCGATGGTGCCACCGGCGCTGGCAGGACTAAGCCGGCTACTCGTCGCGGGAGATGGCGATCATCTCGTCCCGCGGGACCACCTTCACGCGTTCCCTGACCAGCTCGGTGTTGGTGCCGCCGTCGTACACAAAGTTGGCGCCGAGCTTCAGCTCGTGGGCATCTAGCTTGAGCCAGCCTTCCCAGGTGGTGTACCGGATTCCACGCTCGGTGAGCAGGTCGATGATGGCGTCTTCAGACGGGTCCTGGGCCGGGGGAAGGTTCAACCGGTCCTCGAGGAGAAACCCGATGGTCTCCAATGCGTCGCCCTTGGTATGGCCGATGAGGCCCACCGGGCCCCGCTTGATCCAGCCCGTGGCGTAGATGCCGGGGACGGGGGTGCCCTCCTGATCGATGACCCGGCCACCCTCGTTGGGGATGACACCGCGCTGGCTGTCGAATCCCACCTCGGGCAGTTCCGACCCGAAGTAACCGATGGCACGGTAGACCGCCTGCACCGGGTAGTCGATGAACTCGCCGGTGCCCCGCACTGTCCCTTCCCCGGTCAGCGCGGTCCGTTCGAACCGCACGTTGGCGACCTTGCCGGGAGTTTCCGGGGAGTCGGTGATCTCGACAGGTGAGTGCAGGAAGTGGAGGTGCAACCGGCGTGAGGCACCGGTCGGTTCGTCGTCGACCAACCAGTTGGTGAGGGTCTTCACCATTGTCTTGGTCTGGTTGTTGCTGGCGATCTGCTGTTCGGAGGCTTCGTCGAAGTCAAAGTCCTCCGGGTAGAGCACGATGTCCACGTCGCGGGAGTGCGAGAGTTCACGCAGTTCCAGTGGGGTGAACTTCACCTGCGCTGGCCCGCGCCGGCCGAAGACGTGCACGTCGGTGACCGGGGATGCCTTCAGCCCGGCGTAGACGTTGTCGGGGATCTCGGTGGCGAGCAGATCGTCGGCATGCTTGGACAGCACCCGGGCGACGTCGAGGGCGACGTTTCCGTTCCCGATGACAGCGATCTCCCGGGCGTCCAGTGGCCAGTCGCGGGGGACATCAGGGTGGCCGTCATACCAGGAGACAAACTCGGCACCGCCGAACGACCCCTCGAGGTCCACTCCGGGAATGGCCAGTTCAGCGTCCTTGATCGCACCGGTGGAGAAGATGACCGCGTCGTAAAACTTGCGGAAGTCGGACAGCGTGAGGTCCCGGCCGTAGTTGATATTCCCCAGGAACCGGATGTCACCCCGGTCCAGCACCTTGTGCAGGGCGTTGACGATTCCCTTGATGCGCGGGTGGTCGGGGGCCACACCGTAGCGGATCAGGCCGTAGGGGGCAGGGTGCTGGTCGAAAAGGTCGATGCTGACCTGGAAGTCACCACCCTGGACCTCCTGGGACTTCGTCAGGATGTCGGCGGCGTACACGCCTGCCGGACCGGCACCGATGATCGCTACCCGCAGCGGTCGCCCCGCAGCTGAGGTGGACACTGATTGGCCTTCTTCCCTAGTGGACAAACCGAGACGTACATTTAGCGCACAGTTTCCTATTCTAAATGCCCCGCCGGGGTGCCGTCTAAACCGGTGATGCCGGTCTCATCGCAGGTTCCACCGCACATCGGGAATAAATCACGACGGGTGAGCGCTGGAGCCGACGTGACCCCTACCGAAACCGCTAGCCAGCGCCCGCCCCGAAGCGAAAACTCCACGGGCATCCTCTACGGAATTGGCGCCTACGGCCTCTGGGGTCTCCTGCCGCTGTACTTCATGATCCTGCTGCCGGCGACGGCCATCGAGATTGTCGCTAACCGGGTCCTCTGGTCGCTGGTGTTCTGCGCGCTCCTCCTGACCGTCATGAGGTCCTGGCGGACGGTCTGGGCCGCGGCGTCCAATCCCCGGATCCTCGGCACCCTGGCAATCGCCGCCCTCCTGATCGCCGTGAACTGGTTCGTCTACACGTACGGCGTGACCACCGGCCACGCCATCGAGGCGGCCCTCGGCTACTTCATCAACCCCATTGTTTCGGTACTGTTGGGCGTCCTGGTCCTGCGGGAGAAACTGCGCAGGCTGCAGTGGGCAGCGGTCGCCATGGGCATCATCGCGGTGGTGGTGCTGGCCATCGGCTACGGGAATGTGCCCTGGATCGCCCTGACACTCGCCTTCTCGTTTGGCTTCTACGGCTTCGTCAAGAAACGGGTCGGGTCCAAGGTGGATGCGCTGTCGAGCCTGAGCATCGAGACCGCCGTCCTCACCCCAATCGCGGCCGCGGTCATGATCTGGCTGACCTTCTCCGGGGCTGCGACAGTCCTCACCGAGGGCCCCGCACATTTCTGGATCATGGCGTCCGCCGGCGTGATTACCGCCGTCCCGCTGCTCTTCTTCGGCGCTGCAGCACGGCGGCTGCCCCTGACCACTATCGGCCTGCTGCAATACCTGGCACCGGTCCTGCAGTTCCTGCTGGCCCTGCTCGTATTCAAGGAAGAGATGCCGCTGGAGCGCTGGATCGGGTTCGGACTGGTCTGGGTTGCCCTGGCGATGCTCACCATCGACATGTTGCGCACCGTCCGCAAGAACTCCCGCCCCCGCCGCGACCGCGCCGCCGCAGTGGTCGAGGAGACCGCGAAGGTCTGACCGGATTCACCCCGCCGAGAAGTGAGCTCTGGCGACCCAGGGCATCCCTGGGTCGCCAGTACTCATGATTCGGCGGGCGTCGCTGGCTGCCGCTAGGCGGCCGGCAGGTTCCAGTCCCGAGGAACAACGATCATCGGGACGGGCAGCGCGCGCAGCATCTTGTTGGCGGTGGAGCCCAGGAAGAGCTGACTCCGCTTCGCGAGCCGGCTCGAGCCGACGAAAACGATCTCTCCCGGATCCCACTCAATGTCGTCAATGGCCTGTTCGATCGTCCGGCCGTGGGCCACAGTGATTGTCGTTTCGTGGCCTTCCGGCAGCTGTTCCCCCGCCCGGGCGAGAACCGTGTTGGCGTGCTGGTGGGCCAGGTTGATTGCTTCCCCGGTATCCGCCTGCTCGTTGACGTCCAAAGCCACCAGGGAGATGAGCCGCAGTGGCATGCCCCGGCGGGCCGCCGAGTCGACCGCCACGTCCAGGACCGCTTCCGCACCCGCACGGGTGCCGACGGCGCAGGACAGCCGGGTCATCCGGTCGCGGTGACGGTAGCCACGGGGAGCCAGTCCCACCGGGACAGGCGACGAGTGCAGCACGGCATTGGCCACGCTGCCCACGGTGAACCGGCGCAGCAGTCCATTGCTGGCCGCTCCGATCACGATCAGCCCGGCCTCCAGGTCGGAGGCAACCTCCAGCAGGCCCTCGGCGAACGAGTCGGCGAGCAACACGTGAGGAACCACTTCGACACCACCGGGGATTCCCTGGATGGCTTCCTCAAGGGCGGCCATCGCGCGGCCCGTGCCAGCTCCGACGCTGCCGTCCTGCGGACGGCCCAGCACCGTCACCAGGTCGATGCTGGCACCCTGCGTGCGCGCGAGCGACGTCGCCAGTGCCAGGGCATCACGGCCACGATCATTGTTGGTGAAACCCACTACATAACGCATACGGCGCCTTCCGGTTCGGATTCTGACCGGCGCCTAGGATCACCGCCGCAGATCTGCTCTAGCCTATCGCGGCTGTAGACAGTGGATGGATCTGCTGGTAGGAGGTGGGGTTCTACCGTTCGACGTGGGCAGGTGCACTCCCCTTCCGCAGAGTGTCGCCCTTGAAGAACGCTGGATTTACCCGGTACATGACCACCATGAGTACTGCCCCGAGGAGGATCACTCCGGTGCCCAGGATGAAAACCAGTCCCACCCCGGCGATCGATGAACCGGACCCATAGTCGGGGTCCATCGAGTCGGTGGCGGTTTTTACGAACATCACCAGCAGAATTACCCCGCCGAGCAAGGGGGCCAGGAACTTCAGCAGGATGTTGCGGGCGTTGCTGAACGCGACAGCCCTGAAGTACCAGACGCAGGCCATGGCGGTGATCCCGTAGTAGAAGCAGATCATCATGCCGAGCGCCGTAATGGTGTCATACAGTGCGTTTTCCGAGACAATGCGGGTGACCACATAAAACCCGGAGGCGGCGACCGCCGCGGCGACGGTCGCGTAGCTCGGCGACTTGTAGGTGGGGCTGATCTTGCCGTAGCTCGCTGGCAGCGCGCGGTAGTGACCCATCGCGAGCAGGGTGCGAGCCGGTGAAACGAAGGTCGACTGCAGCGAAGCCGCTGAACTGCTCAATACCGTCAGGGACATCAGGATGGCGAACGGCCCCATCACGGGCCCGGCCAGGACGGCGAAGATGCTCCCCTGGTTGTCGACGTTGCCGGCACCGAATTCGCCGTCGCCTACTCCTGCGTAGGACAGGGTGGCGAGGGCGACCGTCAGGTAGATCACGACGATGACCAGCACGGTAAGGGTGGCGGCCCGGCCGGGTGTCCGCTCCGGGTCCTTCGTTTCCTCATTCATGGTCAGGGTGACGTCCCAGCCCCAGTAGACGAAGATCGACAGGGACACCCCGGCGGCGAAGGCTGAGAAGGATTCGACGGCGAACGGGTTGAACCAGTCGGGGCTGATGGCTGTCGCGTCGAAAGCGGTGCCGTTGGCTACGTGCGCAAAGGCGGCGATTGCGAACCAGCCCAGGACGAGCAGCTGGAAACCGACCAGCACGTACTGCACGGCCTTGGTCGTTTCCATCCCGCGGTAGGACACCCAGCAGGCCAGGGCCACGAAGACGAGCGTGGTGGCAATGTTCAGCGGCAGGTTAAGGGTGAGGTCGGCCAGCGACTCGTTCCCGGTCAGCTGGGCGAGCATGAGGTAGAAGAAGTCGACGGCGACGGCGGCCAGGTTGGACAGCACAATCACCGTCGCAGCGATCAGCCCCCAGCCACCCATCCAGCCGACCCACGGGCCGAACGCTCGCGTTGCCCAGGTGAAGGAGGTGCCGGCGTCGGGCATCGCATTGTTCAGCTCCCGGTAGCCCAGGGCCACGAGCAGCATCGGGATGAACCCGACGAGGAAGATCGCTGGAAGCTGCACTCCTACCTCTGCAACGGTGGGGCCGAGCGCCGCGGTCAGGGTGTAGGCGGGGGCGATGCAGGAGACGCCGATGACGACGGCGCCCAGCAGCCCGACCGACCCGGAACTCAGGCCCTTCTTGCTCAGTCCGGTGGGCGAATCCTGTGTAGTGCTCACTGCGACACCTCGGTAGGTTGGACGTCCCTGCCCTCACCGGCATCGGAGCGCTTCGTGACAGATCGCTCCGGTTGGCGCGACTGGATATCGTCGGATCGGTAGCTGCGTGGCACCACAACCATTGGCACGGTCAGTGCCCGCAGGATCTTGTTGGCAGTCACGCCGAGGAATAGTCGGCTGTGCTGAGCCAACCGGCTCGATCCGACCAGCAGGATCTCGCCTTCGTCCCATGCGAGCGCGCCGATGGCTTCCTCGACGGTCGACCCGCGCACCACTTCGACGCTGACCTGGCCTCCCGCTGCGAGCGAGGCGGCCGCCTCGGCCAACCGGGTGTTGGCGTGGTCGTGGGCTGCCTCCACCGCCGCGGCGTCGGCTCCGTCAGCGCCCGACGACGGGTCCAGTGCTACCAGCGAAACCAGCCTCAGGGGCAGCTTCCGCCGGGCCGCGGAGTCGACGGCGACGGCGATGACCTCGTCCGCACCGGCCCTGGTCCCGACGGCGCAGGTGAGCCGGGTGATCGGGTCGAGCCGCCGGTAGCCCTGCGGCGCAAGGGCCACCGGGACCGGGGATGCGTGCAGCAGGGTCCCCGCGACGCTGCCCACGTTGAACCGTTTCCGCAGCCCGCGTGAACTCGCCCCAATGATGATCAGCGAGGCACCCGAGTCCACTGCGGCGTCGATCAGGCCACCCGCCTGCGAATCGGCGCTGATGACATGCGCGCGGGCCGTGACGTCGTCGGGAATCATGGCCAGCCCCTCGGCCAGCCACTCCTGCAGCTGGGCGGACAGGATGCTCTCGAACCCGCGCTCGGGCGGGTAGACGGCGTTGAAGGGTGAGTGCTCGGGCATCACCATGACGAGCTGCAGCTTCGCGTCCTGGCGGCGGGCGAGGGCGACGGCAAGGCTCACGGCATCGCGGCCGCGTTCGTCAGCCGTGTACCCGACGATGTAGTCCATGCGCTTCATGCTCCTTCGGCTGAGGTAAGGCTCAGGATGTTGCGGGCGGTCGCTTGACCCATTCTGATCGCTCCCTCCACGTGTTGGTAGCCCTCAGCCGCGAGATCCGAACAGGACCAGTGGATGGGGCCCACCGGGGTGAGCTGGTCGGGTCCATAGCGGTGGAGGCCACCGAGGTCGTAGCTGGTGGCGTACGCTCCGCGGGTCCATTCCTCGGAACCCCAGTCCGACTCGTAGTAGACCTCGGGGGTCAGCGCCTGCGGTCCGAGAAAACCTGCGATTGATTCGAGGATGGTCCGCTGCCGTTCGGCCGGGTCCAGCCGGAACATGGCGTCGGCCTTTTCATCCGAGACAAATCCCACCAGGGTGCCGCGGGAGTCCTGGTGGTTGGTGTTGTCGTACACCTCCTGCACGATCGAGGAGGCGCTGAACCCGGTGCCGGAGAGGCCGTCGGCGCGCCAGAACGGCGTCGTGTAGACCGCGTGGACCTTGATGACCAGGCCCAGGGACTGGTGCTGGTGCATCTGGTGCTGCCGTCGTGGGAGGGGTGGCTCGTAGGAGACCCGTGAGTACAGGTTCGGTGGGACGGCCATGATCGCGTAGCGCGCCCTGACGGTGACGGCGTCCGAGACGGCGGTGACGTGGCTTCCGTCGGTGCTACCGTCGTCGTCGTTCGATCCACTGTGCCAGCGCAGGGTGCGCACCGGACTGGACAGGACGACGTCGTCACCCAAACGTTCAGCGAGACGTTCCGACACCTGCTGCATGCCACCGACGACGCGTTTGTCGAGGATGAAGTTCTCGTCCACCAGGTTGGAGAAGGAGCCGGCCGACGCGGCCATGAGCACGGCCTGCAGTGCAGAGAACGCGTGAGCGGGTTTGGTGAGCATCCCCCCGGCGATGAAGAGGCCGATGTTGTTGCAGGCTTCCTCGTCATTGGACTGCTCGCGGAGCCAGTGGTGGAAAGAGATTGTGTCCAGCGCCCTGGCCTCGGGATGGGTCCACGGCGTCTCGGGGCCGGCCTCGGCCGCCAGCCGGTCCAGCAACTCGATGAGGCGGTTCATCTCCGCCTCGGTGGCAGGCGAGACGGGGAACATGTCGCCGGTGTAGCGGGTGCTGGTGCCGTCAGCGCCGATGTAGACCGAGTCCCCGTCGCGGTACCTTTCATAGGTTTCCAGCCCGAGCTCTGCCAGCAAATCCTTCAGCGCGGTCTGGTCCGGGGAGACCCACTGGCCGCCGATCTCCAGCACCGCACCATCAACCGTGTCGGTCCAGGTGCGTCCCCCCACCCGGTTCCGCGCTTCCAGGACGGCGACGCTCAATCCCGCCCTGCTCAGCTCCCAGGCGGCAGTGAGACCCGAGGGCCCCGCCCCTATGACGACGACGTCGCGTTCCAACTGCTCCACAATTACCCCTCACGGACGGTATGGCCCAGGCCACAAAATGAACGGCATTCATTTATTACAGATACTGTAGCGATACCCGTCGATTTTGGAAAGGGCCGATCAGTGATGGGGCGCAGTAGAATTGACCCCCAGCAACGGGATGGCGAAGGGGCAGGCATGGGAACAGTGGGGTCTCCGGTGAGCCGCCGCCGCGCAGGAAGGCCGCCACGGGGGGTACTGTCCCGTGATCTGATCACCGATGCCGCGTTGGGCTTGATTGCCAGCCAGGGGTACGAGGGATTGACCATGGCCGCTTTGGCACACCGGTTGCGTGTTGCGCCCTCGGCTTTGTACAACCACGCCGAGTCCAAGCAGGAAGTGCTGCGCTGGGTCGAAGACCAGGTGATGGCACAGGTGGATTTCAGCGATTTTGCTGAGGCACCCTGGGATGAGGCGGTCCGGTCGTGGGCCTGGTCCTACCGCGGCGTATTCGCCGCCCATGCGCCACTCATTTCGGTGATCGCCGTCCTTCCCGTCACCGGTGCTCCCGAAACCCTTGCAATGTATGAGGCGGTCACCCAGGGATTCCTCAGGGCTGGCTGGCCGGAGGACCGCATCATTCCTGCCATCGTGGCTCTGGAGTCCTTCATCTTCGGGTCAGCGTTCGACGTCGCCGCACCGGAAGATATCTTCGAGTCCGGCAGCCTGGGACCCGACTATCCCTTATTCACTGCTGCCGTACGGGTGCGCGGCAGCTCGCAGGCCGACTCCGCCGATGCAGCGTTCACGATCGGACTCGAAGCGCTCATCATCGGACTGAAGGCTCAACTGGCCACCTGAAGCCAACGCAGCACCAGTTTCCGAGAGGTTATCGACAATCGGTAACTTAACGTTTATCGTTAGTATTGATAAACGTTAAGTTACCTGGAGGAACCCATGACCATGACACCGTCCCCACCCCGCACACGGACACCGTTGAAGACTGTCGAACGAGTAGGGCTGGTGACCGTCCAGGTAATCACTGGCCTTCTCACAGTGATCGTCCTCGCCGTGCTCACTGTTTTCCTGGTAATGGCCTCGCAGGGTAAAACCGAACTGTATCTGCCAGCGGTCACCCCTGAGGGTTCAGTCGCCGGGCTGGGGCCACAGGTCTCAATGGCGTACTTCGACACCATCTCCCTGAGCGTTGAAGGAGTCGGTGGTGCAGCGATAGCGCCCTATGCGGCCACCATGACGGTCGGATTCCTTTTCGTTGCAGCGTCGTTGGTGTTCTTCCTTCACCTCACCCGGCGGGTGCAGCGTGGACGTCCTTTCGGACGGTTAATGACGGCAGGTCTAGGCGTCCTCGCACTGTTCTTCACTGTTGGCTCGCTCATTCTGCCGGCAGTTTTCTCCTACGCGCACACAGTGATCGTGGCTGACCTCGGCATCGACCTGGCGGAGGCACCCTTCAGTACCGGCTACTATTTCGGTCCGACTGACTCGATTTCCCTGATCACTGGAGTCTTCTGCGCCCTATTCGCCGGGGCCTTCCATATCGGCTCCCGGCTGCAGCGCGACACCGACGGGCTGATCTAATGGCCCCCGCAGACTCGGAGGCCACTGACATCCATTGCCGGCTGGACGAGCTCCTCGCTGACCGGAACATGACGCTCACGGAGCTGGGTCGCCGTGTCGATATGAGTATTGTGAATCTTTCAGTCCTCAAGAACGACAGGGCCCGGGCCATCAGGTTCTCCACCCTTCAGGCCATCTGCGAAGTGCTGGAATGTCAGGTCGGGGACCTGCTGGAGATACGCAAAACCCCTCCACCGAAGCGTTAGGTCTGGTGGGTTCGGCGTCGGCCGACTCACCAGACCCGACCACTCGGCGGAGGGGTGGGGGATGCGGGGTTGCGCTACTTCGCGGCGCGGATGGCTGCCTCGAGGACGTCCAGGCCGTCGTTCAGCAGCTCATCACCGATCACCAGTGGGGGCAGCAGCCGAACCACGTTGCCGTAGGTACCGCAGGTCAGGATGATGACGCCCTCCTGCAGGCACGCCGCGGCAATGGCCTTGGTGGCTTCAGGGTTAGGGGTCTTGGTTCCCGGCTTCACGAACTCAAGAGCCAGCATCGCACCGCGACCACGGATTTCACCGATGATTGACTCTTCACCGAGGTCCTCCTGCAACGCACGGAACCGCGAGGTGGCAAGCTCCTCAATCGCCTGGGCGCGCGAGATGAGGTCCTGCTCCTGCATCGTCTCGATAGCGGCCAGAGCTGCAGCACAGGCCACCGGGTTGCCACCGAACGTGCCGCCGAGGCCACCGGGATGGACGGCGTCGAGCAGGTCTGCCCGGCCGGTGATGGCCGACAGCGGCATGCCGCCAGCGATGCCCTTCGCCATGGTGATGATGTCGGGCACCACTGACTCATGGTCGACGGCGAACCAGGCACCGGTGCGGCAGAAGCCGGACTGCACCTCGTCGGCGATGAAGACCACACCGTTTTCCTTGGCCCAGGCGGCCAGGGTGGGCAGGAAACCTTCGGCGGGAACGATAAAGCCGCCTTCGCCCTGGATGGGTTCGATGATGATGGCAGCCAGTGAGCTGGCACCGATCTGCTTTTCCATCATCGTGATGGCGCGCTGGGCTGCCTCGACACCGGTGATCGAGGGGTTCTCCTCGCGGAACGGGTAGCTCATCGGCAGCCGGTACACCTCAGAGGCGAACGGGCCGAAGTCGCCGGCAGGTCCACCCTTGTAGGGCAGGGACTTGGCGGTCAGTGCCATCGTCAGGTTGGTGCGGCCATGGTAGGCGTGATCGAAAGCGGCGACGGCAGTGCGGCCGGTGGCCAGACGCGCCACCTTGATCGCGTTCTCGACAGCCTCGGCACCCGAGTTGAACAGCACAGTGCGCTTCTCGAAGTCGCCCGGGGTCAGTTCGGCCAGCTTCTCGGCGACGGCGATGTAGCCCTCGTAGGGGGTGACCATGAAGCAGGTGTGGGTGAAGTGCTCCACCTGTTCCTTGACGGCGCCGACGACGGCGGGATCCGATGCCCCGACACTGGTCACCGCGATGCCCGAACCGAGGTCGATGAAGGAGTTACCGTCGACGTCGTGCACGATGCCGCCGTCGGCGTCGGCAACATACACCGGAACACCTGAGGCAACACCCTTGGCGACGACCGCCGCACGCCGGGCGGCGAGCTCAGTGGACTTCGGTCCGGGGAAGTCTGCGATGATCTTGCGTTTTTGCTCGAGCCGGAACTGCGGCTGCGTTGCTTGGGTGGTCATAGGGAAACTGCCTTTCTAGACATCCAGCGCGCTCATCACGTGCTTGATCCGGGTGTAGTCCTCAACGCCGTACATTGAGAGATCCTTGCCGTAACCGGAGCTCTTGAAGCCTCCGTGAGGCATCTCGGCGGTGAGAAGAATATGGGTGTTGATCCAGACGGCCCCGAAATCGAGGTCGCGGGAGACGCGCATGGCCGTTCCGTGATCGGTGGTCCAGATGCTGGAGGCGAGGGCGTACTCGACGTCGTTCGCCAGTTCCACTGCCTCGTCCTCGGTGGTGAACTTCTGCACGGTGATGACCGGGCCGAAGGTTTCCTTCTGCACAATGTCGTCGTCCTGGCGGGCACCGGTGATGATGGTGGCCTCGTAGAAGTAGCCCTTGTCGCCGGAGCGCTTGCCGCCGATCTCGACCTTGCAGTGTTCCGGCAGGGCATCCATCACCGCGTTGACCGCGTTGAAGTGGTTGATGTTGTTCAGCGGGCCGAAGTAGTTCTTGGAATCGTCGGCGTTCCCCGTCTTGAGCGTCTCGGTGTGCGCCACCATGGCGGCTACCAGGTCATCGTGTACTGAATCCTGGACCAGGACACGGGTGATCGCGGTGCAGTCCTGGCCGGCGTTGAAGAAGGAGAACTCAGCGATCGCCGCCGCGGTCTTCTTGATGTCGGCGTCGGCGAAGACGACGGCGGGTGCCTTGCCTCCCAGCTCAAGGTGGGCACGTTTGAGAGTCTTGGCGGCACCGGTGGCGACGGCGATGCCCGCGCGGACCGATCCGGTGATCGACACCAGGCCGGGAACCGGGTGGTCCACCATCGCAGCGCCAGTCTCCCCGGTCCCCAGGATCACGTTCAGCACACCGGCGGGCAGGATGCCCTGGGTCAGCTTCGCCAGCACGAGTGTTGACTCGGGGGTCGTGTCGCTGGGCTTGAGGACCACAGTGTTACCTGCGGCGAGCGCGGGACCAATCTTCCAGATCGCCATCAGGAGCGGGTAGTTCCAGGGTGCCACCTGGGCGACGACGCCGATCGGCTCGCGGCGAATGTAGGAGGTGTGCCCCTCGACGTATTCGCCAGCGGATTTCCCCTCCATCAGGCGCGCGGCACCAGCGAAGAAGCGCAGCTGGTCGGCACCAACCGCCACTTCCTCGGCGGCGATCAGGTCACGGACCTGCCCGGTATTGCGGTGCTGCGCCTCCACGAGTTCATCGCTCGCGGCCTCCAGCGCGTCAGCAAGCTTCAACAGCATGAGCTGCCGCTGACTCGGGGTGACGTGCTTGAAAGTGGTGAAGGCTTGCGCCGCCGCTGTCATGGCGGCGTCAACGTCCGACTGCAGCGAAACGGGCGCCTTCGCCACGACCTCGCCGTTGGTCGGATTAACAATGTCCAGCAGTTCGGTGCCGGCCGGCGTCACAAACTCGCCGTTGATGAAGTTCTGGAGGGTGGTTACCACGGTATTCATCCCTTTTCTCTGATGGGCTGACGGGTCACAACGGGCCCGTCGCAGCGTAAATCCACTGCCGACCCTACGCCTTCACGCGATCAGCGGCCTAGGGTGATGCGCACAACAACTCTTGCTCACTGTGATGCAACCGCACAGTGACCCCGCTCTATAGTTGAGCCATGGCCATCACGCTCCCCGCCCTGCTCACCGCCGCTGGCCTCGATCTCCACCCGGTCGGGACAACCGCCCCCGTCGACCTTCCGATCCAGTGGGTTGCGGTGACCGAACTGGAAGACCCGCTCCCCTTTCTCAGCGGTGGGGAGATCGTGCTGACCACCGGGTTGCGGCAAAAGACGACGACGGCGCAGCGGGCCTTTGTGCGCCGGGTCCACGAGTCGGGAGCACTCGGCATCGGGTTTGGCACCGGGTTGGGGCACAAGCAGGTTCCAGCGGCCCTGATCGACGAAGCCAACACCCTGGGCCTCCCCGTCTTCCGGGTCCCCTACGAGACGCCCTTCATCGCCATCGGGAAAATCGTTGCTGATTCGCTCTCCGCCGACCACTACTCCCGGCTCGAAAACCTATTGAAGGGCCACCAGGTCCTGGCGTCCGCCCTGCTCGGCGAGGGAGGCCTTCACCAGTTGCTCCGTGAGCTGGGTGCGATGCTGGGGACCGACGTCGTGCTGTCCCAGTACGGGACTCGCCTATTCGGGACGGGACCGGCCGGTCCGCCGTCGGGGCACTGGCACCGCCTGCCGGTGGCGACGGGACTGAAAGACCGGTGCACCCTCGCCATCGCCGAGCCCTACACACCCAACGCCATCGTGGCCTACGCGCAGAACCTGATCAGCGTCGAGCTCAGCAACCAGGCCCGACGGCGGGCGAGCGAGCGCGCAGTGATGGGACAACTCTTCCAGGACGTGGTGCGGGGAACGCTGGCGGGCCCCGACGCCGTCGCGCGCCTCGGCGGTGCTGGAATCGACACCGGTTTGCGCCAGGTGGTGGTGATCGTGGAGGTTGCCTCCGGTCAGCGACGCGCACTGCGCACGCTGCCAACCCCTGCGGGATTCGAATCGGGGGTGGCGGCACTGGTGGATGAGCGTTTGGTGATCGCTATTCCCGACGGCGACGGCTCCGCCGTGAGTCAGGTGATGGGCGTCTATCTGCATGGGGCCGGGCTGACGGCGAAGGTCGGTTTCGGTGGAGCCTACGCCCAGGCGAGTGGTTTCCGCTGGAGCTACTTTGAGGCCCGCGAATCGCTAACCAGGGGCCAACCGGTCAATACCCCCGACCGGCTGTCCCTGACCTCACTCCTGATGGCCAGCGAGGACGTGCCCCTGGCCGACCTGGCCGCGGAGGCCCTGGACCCGGTGGTGGCATTCGATCAGCGCCACCACTCCGAGCTGATGGTGACCCTGGACCGGTACCTCGCCCTGAATGGATCAGTCGCTGCCGTAGCCGAAGCCCTCCAGCTCCACCGGAATACGGTGCGGTATCGATTGCAGCAAATCCAGGACCTCAGCGGGTACAACCCGGCGGTCACCGCGGACCGCGTTCACCTGTACCTCGCCCTGAATGTCAGGGGATTGAGGTAGCTATCTGAGGAAATTGAGACTAATTCGAAGATGATTCGAAAATGTTAAAAGAATTGCTGGTATTTCGTAAATCCGCGTGGTCAAATTACTTCAGCCGTACAGCAAACCGCACCCAGCGACGCGCATCCGGCGGATGCCGCTCAAGGGGGACTTGAGGGCCCATTTCGGGGGAAAGACGAACTCTCATGACACACCGTAATCGTTTGCTGACTTTTAGCTCCTGCGCCGCGCTTGTTGCCGGCTCCGCATTCATTACTGCAACTCCCGCCACTGCGGCGCCGAACTCCGAGTCGTGCGTCACCGCGCAGGTCGCCCTGGCCGGCGCCCTCGACTCCGCCTCGGTGGATATCGCCCTGGCCTACGAGTTGAAGGCCGCACTTACCGCGCTGGAGGCGGCTTCCCTTGCCCTTGACGAGGCATGGATGGCCGCTGACGCAGCAGCCGCCGAGGAATACGCGGCCTATGATCTGGCTATCCAGGCCTACGAATCAGCCATCGTGGCAGTCGAAGCCACCCAGGTGGCGCTGGATGCCGCCCAGACCATCAAGATCCTCGCGGATGATCGGGTGGTCGCTGCGGAACTGGCGCTCGCCGCAGTGGCAGAGGGCGACGACGAAGCACGCCTGGCAGCCGAAGCGGAACTCGCGGCGGCGCTGATCGCCCAGGCCGACGCAACCGCAGTGCTCTCCGCACGGCAGGCAGAACGCGACGCCGCTCCTGCAGCTTTCGAAGCTGCTGATGCAGCCCTGATGGACGCGCAGACCGCGCTCGACAACGCACTGTACTCCGAAGCGGTGATTGCCGCCGAGACCAACTACTTCGCCACCGTCGAGGTAATCGAGGGAGTACTCTCCGCACTGGGCGGACCGGGTACCAGCGTGGAAGAGGTCCAGGTACTGGTCAACGCCGCGATCGCCGCCTGCGCTGCAACCGGGGCCGGCACGGGACAGCAAATTGAAGTGCCCGTCGTCGCCATCGTTCCCAGCACCCCGGCCGCTCCCGGAGCCGTTGCACCAGCGGCCGGGCGGGGTCTGAACGTCCAGACCGCAGCAGCTGAAACCTCGGAGACCGACGGTGGGGCCCTGGCGATCGGCGGACTGGCCGGAGGCGCCTTGATGCTCCTGTCGGGTGCCGCCGTCTGGCTGCGTCGATCCGCGAAGGCCTAACAGTGACCGGCCGACGGTGTCGCGCTGCCCGCTGGACGGGCCTGGCGCTGTCGGCCGCACTGATCGTTACCGCGTCCTCGGTGGCTGGTGCAGCATCACCCCCACCAGTTACATTCGAGCGGCAAGCAGTGGCGGTCGCGTACGTTCCCGCCCAGCCTGCTGCCCCCGAAGCAACTGTCGCTCCTCCCGTTCCTGCCGCGGAGCCCGCGGCATCCCCGCCGGGGTGGTTGACCGTGGAAGCTGCCGGGATCGACCAGTCGATCCTTCCGCTCACGCCCTCGGCCGAGGAGTTCGCCACCCAGTCGATCGTTCCGCCCCTGACCGAGGACGCCTACTGGTTGACCTCATTCGGGTCCCCCGGCAGCGGATCCGAGGACACCACCTACCTCACCGGACACAGCTGGGAGGGCAAGGACGCCCCCTTCAACCGGCTCAGTACGGACACGGAGGTGGGTGACTCCATCCAGCTGACCACCGAGACCGGTGTCCTGGATTACGTCATCGATTCGATCACCACTCTCGACAAGGACACCCTCAAGGACAGCGAGATCTGGGACATCGTACCCAACCGCCTGGTGGTGATCAGCTGCTACACGGAGGACATCTGGGGCAAGAACGTGGTGATCACCGCGACTCCCGCTGAATGATCCAGCCCTTGACCACCCCTTGATGTGGGCATCGTCGCGGGCCGGAGGACCACCAGATCAGACGCTGTGAGGGGCCCCGGTGAAGCTGAAACCCTGCGCCCGCTACCTCACGTGGGTTGGCGCTCCCCCCGGGTACGCTGCAGCAATCGGAGCGCACTCTGCTCTGGACCCGATTCCCGTCGAACTGGCCGATCTTCTGGTGTGACCGATTACCCGCGGGCACTCGACGACGCGTGAGCGATGCAAAACGCGGTCCACGGGCGGGCGTCGAGCCGGCCCACGGCAATCGGGTCCCCACAGAACACGCACCGACCGTAGCTGCCGTGGTCGAGGCGCTCCAATGCCGCCTGGATCTCGGCAGCACGGGTAGCCGCGGCCCGCGAGAGCACCGACATCTGGGACAGCTCAGAGGCGATGGTCGTTCCCTCAGGGTCGTGTTCATCGTCCACATTCGAATTGTCCCGGGCAGCGCTCACCGAGCGGCTGTCCGCCGCGAGCGCTGCGGAACTGGCCCGTGCACGCTGCAGTTCCTCCAGGAGCAACGGACGGTACCGCCCAAACCCTTCGTCTGTTGCCATCCAGCTATGGTACGGCGCTTGTCTACCGGTACCGATCCGTCACGGGGCAATTGAAGCGTTCGGCGGCCAGCCCCACCTGGTTCAGATACCTGATGACGATGCCATAGGACCGCAGCAGTGAGGTCTCGGTGTAGGGAACTCCGTGCTCAAGGCAGTGCGCCTGGACGATCATCTGCGCTCGGCGAAGCTGGGGGCGGGCCATGTCGGGAAACAGGTGATGCTCCACCTGGTAGTTCAGTCCACCCATCAACAGGGCAAGGAGCCGTCCACCGCTGATGTTGCGGGAGGTCAGGACCTGCCGGCTGAGGAAATCAACCCGTTGCCCTGCGGGGATGATGGGCATCCCCTTGTGGTTCGGTGCGAAGGAACTACCCAGGTACAGGCCAAACACGGCCATCTGTACACCGATGAAGGCGGCGCCCAGCCCCGGTGGAAGGAAGACGAAGACCACCGCTGCGTACAGCCCGAGGCGGAGCAGGACGCCTGACAGCTCAAGCCACCGATGCGACACCCGGGTTCGACTGAGGAGGTACTTCAGTGAGTCGAAGTACAGGGTGTATCCCAGGAAGAGCAGGAGGGGAAACAACAGATAGCCCTGCCGCTGCAACACGAACGCAGCGACGCGGCTCCGCTCCCCCACCGCCTCCTCGTGAAAAACCAGCGCGCCCTTTGCGATGTCAGGGTCAACCGAAACGGTGTTGGGGTGGTCGTGATGGCGGCTGTGCTTGTTGACCCAGTAGCCATAGCTCATGCCGACCAGGAGACCCGCGACGGTTCTGGCGGCCCATTCGTTGGCCCGGCGGGTACTGAAGATTTGGCAGTGCGCCGCCTCATGGGCCCAGAAGGCAAAGTGCGTCAGCATCAGTCCGAGGACCGCGGCCGTCAGCAACTGAAACCACGAGTCCCCGAGGGTGAAGAACCCCACCCACACTCCACTGAAGAGCGTCAGGGTGCCGACAAGGTGGCTTAGATAGTAGCCCCTGCGCCGTTCAAGTAACCCTTCGCTGCGCACCCTCCTCAGCAGTGAGGCGTAGGAGTTGACGAGCGCATTCTCGCGAATTCGGGGAACGGCCGTCGTGGCGCGTCCCGTGACAGACGCGCGCTCTGCGCTGATGGTTTGCTGTGCTGTTATCCCACTCATTGAGTGACCCTTCGTAGCGACTTCGCTTCACGCCGCCGGGTTCTGGGACAACAGTTAAAGGATAGTTCCTCCTTGCTGGCACGTCTATGAATCCGCGCGCGGGCGCTGGCCTCGGGAAATCAGTTCTCCGAAGGTCCGGACACGTATCGACTATCCTGAGGTAATAGGCAGCCCGCCCTAGGGATTGCCGCTCGGCTAATGGATCGCTCCGTCATCTGACGGATGCGGCAGGAATGTCAGGGAAACATGGTTGAGCGGTCAGCTAATACGTCGCAGAGTGACCCCGTAAACCTCTGTGCCCCCTATCTGGTCAAGCTCCCCGTGACCGGCGCCGCCATCTCTCTCAGCAGCGGGTCCCAGCAGGAAACCATCTGTTGCAGCGACGCGGTGGCAGGCAAACTCGACGAACTCCAGTTCGAACTGGGCGAAGGTCCCCGGTGGGATGCCCTTGCGAGCCGACTGCCGGTTCTGGTCCCGGACACCGCAGACGGTTGGCACACCCGGTGGCCTGTCTTCGGGAACGCTGTTCGGGCCACCGAGGTCAGGGCGATGTTTGTTTTCCCTCTGGTTCTTGGCGCCATTGATATCGGAGTGGTCGAGCTATATCGAAACCGACCCGGCGCACTGAGCGGCGCCAGCCAGGCGGTGGCATCGAACCTCACGGAGACAACCTCCTGGACCCTCCTCCGGCGGATCCTGGCCCAGGAGCCCGATCACGACGGCTCGTTCGGCGGGACCGAGGGCTCGTCCCTGTCGCGGCGTGAGATCCATCAGGCCACCGGCATGGTCCTTGCCCAAGCCAACGTCAGCGCCACCGATGCCCTGCTGCTGCTGCGGGGATATGCCTTCTCCGAAAGCCGGCCGCTGAAAGACGTCGCAGCCGACGTGATTGAACGTCGGCTGGACTTTAAGCCCAATCCACAGAGAGCGGAGTAAACTTTACTTATGGTGACCACGACCCGGGCGGAACGCGTCAGCGCCGCTTTTGTAAAGATCGCCGACACTTTGGTTGACGACTATGACGTCCTTGACCTCCTGCACGCCCTCGTCGAGGAATCGATCGGCATCCTTGACGCTTCAGCGGCTGGCCTGCTCCTGGTGGATCAGTACGGCGAGCTACAGGTGTTGGCCTCCACCAGCGAGGAAAGCCAACTCGTGGAGGTGCTGCAGCGGGAGGCCGGTGCGGGCCCCTGTGTCGAATGTTTCCTGACGGGCACGGTGGTCACTGTCAACGACATCAGGGAGCTCGGAGACCGCTGGCCAGAGTTCAAGGATGCCGCCCTGTCCCAAGGATTTCGCTCGGTGCACGCCATTCCCCTCAGGGTCAGGGGCAGGACCATCGGTGCGCTCAACCTGTTTGGGAGCATCTCTGGGGCGCTCAGTGCCGAGGACGCGGCCATTGGCCAGGCGCTGGCCGACGTGGCGACCATCAGCATCCTGCAGGAGCGGGCGATCCGCGAGGCCGAAATGATCAATGACCAGTTGCAGCGGGCGCTGACCAGCCGCATCCTCATCGAACAGGCCAAGGGTGTTGTGGCCCAGCTGAGCAACGTCAACATGCATGAATCGTTCACCCGGATCCGCAATCACGCCCGGAGCAACCACCTCACCCTGCACGACACCGCCGCCAGGATCGTTGACCGTTCCCTGACGCTCTGAGATCCTGCGCCCGGCGCTAATACGCCAGGGCGCGGTTTCAAGTAACCGCGCCCTAAATGAAGTAACCGCGCCTTAAATAGAGGAGCGCTGCCAGCCGGTTCGGTGGCTGGGGGGAATTACCGAACCGGCTGACAACGCAAGTTGTCATGTTGCCGTCAGTGCCGATGTACCTAATCGACTACTAACCGCGGTTTAGCTGCCATATGGTCTCCCTCTAAGAGTCGTTCGACTGTCTCAGAACTCATATCTCATATACCTCCCCATGACCGACGATGCTGAGGATTCGCACTGCTGCCACCAAATGTTGAGCCATAAACGGCTAAGCAGGAACGCGCCGCCTGGCAAGAACACCAAGTCAGGGAGAATAGAAAATGCCCCGACCAATTGCTTCCGCGGAATGCCCATACTCAACACGGTGCCAGGGTCTGGGGCAGTACACCAAGCATAATCCTCCCGAGCAATTGCGTCTACAGTTGAGGCTTCTCTTTCGCCACTGATTCTTCTGTCGGCAAAGTCTCGGCGATATCAGCGAACACCGCCCGCGATTCGGGGAGCCACGGCATCCCGACAAACACGTGGAACGCCCCGGCAAACCGATGGAGCGTCACGTCGCCGCCGGCGTCGCGCATCCCCCGTTCAAAGGCGAGAGCATCCGCCATGCAGATGTCCCGGGTGCCCTGATAAATGGAGGTCGGCGGCAGGCCAGCCAACGCAGTCGGTGAAGCGAAGACTGGGCTGAGTGAGGGGTGCCGCGGGTCGGCATCCCCTGCCCACCATCTGCCGGCCTCGACGGCGCCGGGCACGCCCAGCATCGGGTCAACCCGATCGTACTGTGGAATATCCGGGTTGGTGCCGGTGATGTCCAGCCACGGTGAGAACAGCACCAGCCGGCCGGGACGCGGCAGATCCGCGGCGGCGAAATGCAACGCCTGCCCCACCGCCAAGCCTGCACCCGCCGAGTCGCCCGCCAGGACGACGTCGTCGGCGGCGGTGGTGCTGAGCACCCGCTCGTAGACGGCGGTGAGATAGCGGTAGGCCTCGGTGACCGTGTGCTCGGGTGCCAACCGGTACAGCGGAACCGTCACCGTGGCACCGGTGGATCTGATCAAAGCAGCGATGATCCACCAGTGCACTATGGCCAGTTCGTTGATGTAGGTGCCGCCGTGGGTGTAGATGATGTGCCGGCCCGAGCCACCGGACCGCGGCCGCAGCGTCAGTGTCCGGACACCATCAACGAGGTAATCCTCGATGCTGCACTGCCGGCGCAGCGCGCGGGTCAGCGGCGCGGGGCTGGGATAGGTGCGCTGCAGGTAGTGTCCCCGCATCCAGCCGACCGAGTTGTAGTGCGCCTTGGTGGGCGTCAGACGCAACGCGGCACTGACAAGTCGCATGGGCACGCTCGGACGATTGGGAGCGGTCCGGTTGGTCGGGATCATGGGCTTAACTCTAGAGGCCTAGCGGTGGCGGGCGCCGCTGCCTAAGGTGAGAGGATGGTAAACCCGGCACACACCAGCCTCCAGCACAGCTGGCAGGGCGAGGACGATCCCACCAGGATCGACACGGCAACGATCAACCTCGAGACCGACCGCCTCACCGCGCACGGAACTTCCCGGACCGCTGACTACGCGATCAGCTGGGCGCTCGCGACGACCTCGGGCTGGGTCACCCAGCGGCTCACCGCGACGGTCCACGGGCGGGGGTGGAGCCGCCACCTCGAGCTGGACCGCAGCGAGGCCGGTGAGTGGTCCTGCATGGCGCACAGTTCTGGAGATTCAGCCCTTCCGGAACCCGGAATCACTGACCCTGACGCCCTGGCTGGCGCGTTGGACTGTGACCTGGGCCTGTGCCCGGTCACCAACACCATGCCGATCCTGCGGCTGGACCTTCTGTCGGGGGACGCCGCTCCGGTCGATGAAACCGAGTTGACCATGGCCTGGGTGGAGGTGCCGAGCCTGCGCGTGATCCCCAGCCGTCAGGTGTACAGCCATGTGCGTTCAGCGCGTGAGGATAGTCCCGCCATGGTGTTGTACAGCTCGGGTAACGGCGGCTTTACTGCCGAACTCACCGTGGACGACGACGGCGTCGTGGTGGACTATCCCGGTCTCGCCCGGCGGATCCGCTAACACCCCGGCAGCCCGCGGTGGCTGGCTCTGGGTAAACTCGTGGAGGCCGGTAATGCATCTGGCGCAGACCAACCACGTGCAACCCGGACAGCGAGGAACCCATGATCGACGCGGCGGACGTAGCCCTGCTGATCGACCTGCTGGGAGTCTTCTTCTTCGCCGTCTCCGGCTCCCTGCTGGCTGCACGCAAGGGCTTCGATCTGGTGGGTTCCCTGCTCCTCGCCTCGCTCGCCGGGCTGGGCGGCGGTGTGGCACGGGACCTCATCATCGACACGGTTCCGGCGGCGTTCTCGAATCCCGCCTACCTGATTCCGCCGGTACTCGCCACCCTGCTGGTGTATTTCCTGTTCTCCGGAGTGGAGCGGGTCAGCAACCTGTTGGTGGTCTTCGACGCCGCAGGCCTGGGATTGTTCTGTATTACCGGCACGGTCAAGGCGCTCGAGTTCGGACTGCACCCGGTAGCGGGGATCCTGCTTGGGGTGACCACGGCCGTGGGCGGCGGATTACTGCGCGACGTCGTCGCGAACGAGATACCCCAGCTGTTCGATCCGCGGGACATCTATGCCCTCCCCGCGATGCTGGGCGCCGGACTGACTACCCTGCTGGTGGGCACTGGGTGGTTCAACGTGGTGACCGGAGCCGTCGTCGCGACACTGGTCTTCGCGCTGCGGGTTCTCGCGTGGCGCTTCAGCTGGCGGGCGCCCCTCGCGGTGCTCGGCTGGAAGCGTTCAGGCACTGCTTAACCGACCCCGCAGCGGGGGCTAGGATGGATGTATCCCCCACCCCCACCCCTGGAGTTCCAAGTGACTGAGCTATTCCTGGACAAATTCCGTGCGCTTGTTCCGGCGTACTTCGATGACCAGTGGTCGGCGAAAGATGGCCTGTCGAAAGAGGAACTCCAGGACCTCATGGAGGACCAGGATTTTGACCTCCCGCTCGCGCTGCGCGACTTCTACCTCGCGGTCGGCGCCGTCGAGGACATCATGGAGGCGTACCACTTCTTCTGGGATCCCGACGAGCTGACCATCGAAGACGGTCACCTCCTTTTCCTCGAGGATGAAGAGGAGAAGTACACCTGGGGAATCCGCGTGGACCAGTTGAACGTCCCGGACCCTATCATCTGGCGTCGCAATAATGCCCGGGGAACGTGGAAGAGCGAAGAGGGCACCTTCAGCGAGTATGTCCTGGACATGTTCGAGTGGGTGTTCGAGGAAGACACGGACGAGCAGTGACCGAATGGGTGCGGCACGCGCCTGACGGTTACCAGTGCCCGTTCTGCGACTTTGCTGCCGGAGATTTCAGTGCGCCAAGGAACCTGTGCCGACCCGGCGATCTGATCTACTCGGACGACCTGGTGCTGGCCTTTATTGCCTCCCACGGATTCGAACCGCACCCCGGCCACGTGCTGGTGACTCCTCGCGCCCACTTCGAGTTGCTGTATGAATTGCCCGACGACGTCGCCGCCCGCATCATGACTGTCACCCGCGACATGGCCGTCGCCATCAAACGCGCCTGGGCGCCGGATGGCATCTCCACCCGGCAGCACAACGAACCTGCCGGCAGCCAGCACGTCTGGCACTATCACCAGCATGTCCTCCCCCGGTGGCACGACGACGGCTTCTACTTCACGCCGAAGCGCCCCATCGTGGACCCCGCGGTCCGGGCACGGAAGGCCGACGAGCTCCGCTCCGTCCTGTAGTACTCGGCTGGGTCGTTTGCCCTTCCCGTGGTGGCTTGTGCCTGTGCAGGTTTCCCCAGGTTGTGAAGCATCATCTGCGTGTCCGCGGCCGACACACCGGTCTGCGGCCCGGATCCGGGCCAGTACCTGGGGAAACCTGCACGCGGGTCAGCGGATCACGCGGCCTGAAAAGACCTGACGGATCTCCCACAGCACCTCGTCGGGGTGGAACATGATGTCCTCGTAGCTGTACCGGAGGACGAGATACCCACCCACCATGACCGCGTTGTTTCGCCGGAGGTCTCGCCTCAAGGCGCGGCGGTCGGAGTGGTAGGCGGCCCCGTCCACTTCAACCACCAGGAAGCCCTCCAGCAGGAAGTCAACCCTTCCGACGCCGGTCAGCGGTACCTGGGTTTCGACGTGGAATCCCGCATTCATGAACAGGATCCGTGCCACCACCTCCAGGGGAGACTCGGCCGTACAGGTCACGAGGTCCACTACCGCCCGGGCAGTGCCGTTCCGGTCCCCCGGTAGCTGATCCAGCAGGAAGCTCCGGACCGTGTCGCCACGACGGAGTGCGCACTCGACCATGACGGCGGCTTCCAGCGGTGGAAGGCATCTCAATGCGTGGATCAGCACGTCCACCACTCCCACCAGCGGCACCCGTGGATGGGGTGGGACGGTTTGCACCCGGTGGTTCGTGTATCCGCCGCCATGTCCATGTCGGCAACTCAGGTGCAGGGTGGTCGCTGGAGAAATCGTCCACAGGTCGTAGGCCCCCGCAGCGGAAACACAGGTCAGCCGACCGTTGTTGAGGACGGCCGCCACATAGTCGGGGCGCGCGTCGGGCAGGGCTATTACCCCCGGGCGGAGTCGGCGAATCTCACCGCGTGCCACATGGCGGTCAATCTGGCGGCGGGTCGGACCTCGTCTTAGCACCTCGCTGCAGCGGGCGACCGACCCCAGACCCCTGAGGGTGGCGATGGTATCCATCCGGACAGTGCACCCGATTCCCTCCGGTCTGCGGTCGCCCGACTGCCCTTATGTGGGCAGCTTCACCAAGAAGCGTCGACGGAGGACGGCTGGGGAGGTGAAGACAAAGCCCGCCGCATCGGGAGCCGTGCAGGTTTCCCCACCTACCGGGCAGCAGACCCCGTGGCGGCGGGAGACACGCCGTCGACGTGGCCCTGCTGGACAAAGAACGTGGGGAAACGTGCACGCCGGCAGGGATCTGGCGCGGGAACAGGAAAGGACTAGACGTCCCGGGTGACCACTGCCTGCGCAAACGCGGTCAGTGCCTGCTTGACGATGCTTTCGGGCAGTGGCTCGAGGGCAGCGACGGCGTCGTCGGCCCACTGGTGAGCTACCGCCCAGGCTTCCTGGGTGGCCGGGTGGCCGCTGACTGCGGCGACGGCAGTGGCAAGCGCCTCGTCCGAGGTGAGGTCCCCATCCACCAGGTCCAGCACGGCCACGGCAGAGGCATCCCCACGGGACGCGGCCTGCCGGATCAGCAGGACAGGCAGGGTCGGCACGCCTTCGCGCAGGTCGGTGCCGGGCGACTTGCCCGAGGTGACCTTGACGCCCGTGACGTCGATGACGTCGTCGGCCAGCTGGAAAGCCACGCCGACCCGCTCACCATAGGCGAGCATGACGTCGATCGCCGACTGCGGCGCCTCACCAAACAGGGCACCCAGCTGGCCTGACGCGGCCACCAAGGAACCGGTCTTGTCGGCAATTACCGAGAGGTAGTGCTCCACGGGGTCTTCATCCTCGCGAGGGCCCACCGTCTCATGCAGCTGGCCCAGGCAGAGCCGCTCAAAGGTACGCGCCTGGATCCCGAGCGCCTGGCCACCCAGCTCCGATACCAGGATTGAGGCGCGGGCGAAGATCAGGTCACCGGTCAGGATGGCGACCGAGTTCCCCCACACCTCGTGCGCCGTCGGGGCGCCGCGGCGGTAGGGGGCAGAGTCCATGACGTCGTCGTGATAGAGCGTGGCCAGGTGGGTCAGTTCGACGACGACGGCGGCCTGGACCACCTCGGGGCGGCTGGAATCGCCGAGGTGGGAAGCGAGGATGGTCAGCAGCGGCCGGATCCGTTTGCCACCGGCTTCGACCAGGTGACGGCTGGTGGCGTCTGCCAGCGGGTCGGAGCTGGCGATCGCTTCACGCAGCTGCTTTTCCACCTTCGCGAGACAGGTGGAGACTGCCGGACCCAGGTCGGGATCGTCGGCGATCAGGGCGAAACCGGGCGGGAGCCGCAGGCCGGTGGCGATGGCCCCGGTGGCAGTATCGAGCTCGGCGCTGTCGGAGCGCGGGTGACCAGCGCTGGTCCAGCCGGGGTTCGCAGATTCAGTCACTGTCTAAGACTAACTAGTAGAGCGCGCGGAGCTGGCATGCGTCCGCGTGCGTGAATGGGATTGGTTGCTGACGGCAGGCACCAGCTGCTCCAGCAAGTGAATGACGCGGTCCTCGAAACCCTTGCCGCCGGTGTCAGTCAGGTTCGCGAGCATGCGCACAACGAAGCGCATCAGCACCGGAATGGGCATTCCGGTCCGGAGGGCCAACCGCAGGATGGCTGGCTTACCAATAAGCTGCGCGAAAATGGTGCCGAGGGTGAAGTGGCTGCCCCACAAACCCCGGAGGTGGGGCGCATAACCGGCCAGTACCTGGTCCCGGCCGAGGGGTGAGCGGACCTGCTCGGCATTGATGATGAACTCGGCGGCGTAGCGGGCCGACTCCATCGCATAGGAAATGCCTTCACCGTTGAACGGGGACACCATTCCCCCGGCGTCGCCCAGCAGCAACATTCCGGGGCTGTAGTGAGGAGTCCGGTTGAAGCCCATCGGCAGAGCGGCCCCACGGATCTCCCCTACCTGCTGCTCGGGGACAAAGCCCCATTCCGGGGGCATCCCGGCAGTCCAGTCCTTCAGGACCTGCTTGTAGTCGATCTTCCCGAACTCGGCCGACGAGTTCAGGATTCCGAGGCCCACGTTGGAGGTCCCATCCCCCACACCGAACACCCAGCCGTAGCCAGGCAGCGGGCGGCCGGTGGCGTCGGGCAGCTCAAGCCACCCTTCCATCCACGGGTCCTCGTGGCGAGGGGACGTGAAGTAGGTGCGCACCGCGACACCGAGCGGGCGGTCATCACGCTTCGCCAGTCCAAGACTGACGGCGGTGCGGGTCGAGTTACCGTCGGCGGCGAGGACGGTGTCGGCGTGGAACTTCCGGGTCTCCCCTGTTTTCCGACCGGCCGCATCAAGGATATTGACGACGACGCCTGTCACCCGTCCGGCGTCGTCCCGGATGGCTGAAGTGACTGAATGGCCCTCCAGGATGACCGCTCCGGCGGCGCGGGCGTGCTCAGCCAGTTCCTCATCGAAACCGAGCCGGGTGCGGACCAGTCCGTAGTCGGGAAAGTCGGTGAGTTCTGGCCAGGGCACCTCGACCGTTCGCCCGCCGGCCCGGAGCCGGAGCCCCACGTTGCGGCGCCAACCTGCCGTTTCCTCGTGCGGTAGTCCGAGCAGCTGGATTTCACGCACCGCGCGGGGGGTGAACCCGTCGCCACAAACCTTTTCCCGGGGGAAAACTGACTTTTCGACGACTGTGACGTCCACCCCGGCACGGGCCAGGTAGTAGGCAGCGGTCGACCCGGCGGGGCCAGCCCCGACTATCAGGACCGACACTTAGTTGGCTGGCCGTGCGCTGCGGCGGCGGATGCGCGCCTGGGCGGGTGCTGTGGCTGAAGAGTCCAGTGGCTTGGTGGCCCGGTGAACTGCCACAATCCCGCCGTTCAGGTTCCGGTAGGCCACGTTCTCCCAGCCGGCATCCGTGAGCCACCCGGCGAGCGCATCCTGGTCGGGCCAGGCCCTGATGGACTCGGCGAGGTATACGTAGGCGGTGGGGTTCGAACTGACCTTCGTGGCGATGGCGGGGAGGGCGCGCATCAGGTATTCGGTGTACATGGTGCGCCACAGCGGGACAGTCGGCTGGGAGAACTCAGCGATGACCAGTTTGCCGCCGGGCTTGGTGACGCGGAGCATCTCGGCGAGCGCCAGCTGCGGGCGGTGCACATTGCGCAACCCGAAAGAGATGGTCGTTGCGTCGAAGGAGTCATCGGCGAACGGGAGGTCGGTGGCGTCCCCGGCGATGAAGTCGATGTCCGGGCGGCGGCGTTTCCCCACCCGCAGCATGCCGAGAGAGAAATCACACGCCACCACATACACACCATTGTCAGCGTACGGCTCGCTGGAGGTGCCGGTGCCCGCCGCAAGGTCGAGGACCCGCTGGCCCTTCACAGCACCCACTGCCTCCACCACAATGCGGCGCCAGCGGTGGGTCTGCCCGAGGGACAGGACGTCGTTGACGACGTCGTATTTGGGCGCCACGTCGTCAAACATGGCTGCTACTTCTTCGGGACGCTTTTCCAGTGATGCACGGTTCACCCCTTCATTGTCTCAAACAATTGACAGGTCCCTAATCAATCGTCCATACGACCGGCTGCCATCGTCGCCTACCCTGACCAGACGGACCCGCTCCCGGGCAAGAGTAGGCTTGGAAATCATGAGCACCCCGTCCCCCATCGCGGTCGCGCCGCCGCTGACACCAGCGCACGGCCTCCGCAGCATCACCATCGAGCGGGGACAGCTCGACGACAGCACCGGACTCCTGGACTACGTGGTGCGGAACGACGTTCATACCTGGGTCCGCCGCGGCGACGGGCTGGTCGCGTTCGGCGAGACCGCCCGGTTTACCGCGACGGGACCGGGCCGGTTTGCCGAGGCCCAGGAGTGGTGGCGCACCGAACTCGCCGCAGCCGACGTCGTAAATCCGCTCAGCGTCCCCGGTTCCGGACTGGTGGCCTTCGGCTCATTCGCCTTCTCGAAGACCTCGGGGCATCCGTCCCGGCTGATCGTGCCGCGGATTGTGGTTGGCTGCCGTGACGGCCACAGCTGGCTCACCTACATCACCGACGACGCCGACGCGGAGCTGAGCGGGGCGGCAGCCGAGGCAGCGCTGGCCGAGTATCTGGACGAAACCGCCCTTGAACGGATTCCCGACGCTGCGGACCGGCTCACGTCAGGGATCCTCTCCGAGGAGCAGTGGATGACCGCGGTCGAGCAGGGTATCGAGCACATCAGGTCCGGCGAACTGAGCAAGCTGGTACTCGCCCGCGATGTCGTGGCAGAACTCGGGTCCCCGGTGGCCACGGCCCAGGTGCTGCGTGAGTTGGCCGTGAGGTATTCCGACTGCTGGACCTATTCGGTGGACGGACTGATCGGTTCGACCCCGGAAATGCTGATCAAGGTGGAGAACTCGACGGCGCGTGCCCGGGTACTGGCAGGCACACTTGACCGCAACAACGCGCCGGCGGATGACCCGGACTACGCACAGCGGGTCCTGGCCGGTTCAACTAAACAACTCCATGAGCACCAGATTGCAATCGACTCGCTGACCCAGCAACTGGAACCGTTCACCAGCTCGATGACCTCGCACAGTGAGCCCTTCGTGCTGGAACTCCCGAACGTCTGGCACCTGGCTTCCGATGTCACAGCTGAGCTGGAACCTGGGGCCGATGGGAGCGTGCCGACGTCGTTGGCCCTGGTCGGTGCACTGCACCCCACCGCCGCCGTTTGCGGCACCCCCACTACGGTGGCGGGTGCGTTGATCCGCGAATTGGAACACCTTGAGCGTGGGCCCTACGCCGGACCCGTCGGCTGGATGGACGCCCGCGGCAATGGGGAGTGGGGCATCGCGCTCCGTGGAGCTGTGATCGAGAGCCCCACCCGGGTGCGGATGTATGCGGGGTGCGGGATCGTCGCGGCCTCCAATGCTGCCGCAGAGCTGGCGGAATCCTGGAGCAAATTCCGGCCCATGATCGAGGCGCTGGGCATTCGCCGCTAGCATCAACTACTTCCTCGTCGGAGTTTCAGGTAGGTGAGCGAAACCTCATGGTTACCTATACGCAATAGTTGTAGCCTGTGATGCACATCTCGATGCGACTACACTGTGAAACGAAGTTTTTCCCGTCCACAAAAGAGGTAGTTGTATGTTTGCCAAGCGCTCAGCAGTTCCCAAAACCCTAGCCATTGCCGCGATCGGCGCGCTGGCCCTCAGCGCCTGTGGCGGCTCCGATGAGCCAGCTGCCGACGAGTCAGGCCTCGGCCTGGTCGCCGAAGGCTCCCTCACCGTGTGCTCGGACATCCCGTACGCACCCTTCGAATATGAAGAAGACGGCGAGTACGTGGGCTTCGACATGGACCTGATGCGCGCTATCGCCACCGGCATGGACCTCGAGCTTGAGGTAGTCGACGTTGGCTTCGACGGCCTCGCCAGTGGTGCAGTGCTGTCCGCCGGTCAGTGCGACATCGGAGCGAGCGCTATCACGATCACCGAGGAACGCGCGGAGAATCTTGCGTTCACCGAGCCCTACTACGACTCACTGCAGTCACTGCTGGTACCTGTCGATTCCGAGGTTGCCTCGATCGACGATCTGGCTGGCGAGTCCGTCGGTGTGCAGGCTGGAACCACCGGTGAGACCTACACCCGCGAGAACGTCCCCGCTGACACCGAGGTGGTGGCCTTCCCGAGCGACGCCGAGCTGTACTCAGCACTGCAGGCAGGAAATGTTGCGGCGATTCTTCAGGACCTCCCGGTGAACCTCGCCCACACTGAGGACGGCACCTACACGATCGCCGCCGAGTTCGAGACCGATGAGCAGTACGGCTTCGCGACCACCAAGGAAGGCAGCGAGGAGCTGCTGGCCGCCGTCAACGAGCAGCTCGCCGAACTGCGGGACAACGGCGAATACGACGAGATTTACAACACCTACTTCTCGGAGTAGAAACCCTGGTCCGGAACCCGCCACGGCAGCACTTCTCCAGCGCAGCCGTGGCGGGTTCCGTTTCGTAAGTCTTCTGAGAGAGATTGGCTCCCAAAGTGAAACGCTCAACCCGCAGACGCCTCACCCGCGGCGCACTGTATGCACTCTTCATCCTCGCCGTCGCCGTCGTCGTCGCGCTCGCTGACTGGGGGGCAATCCGAAGCAACTTCTTCGATGTGGATGTCGCTATTGAGGCGTTCCCCGAGATCCTCACGGTCGCTGCGAAGAACACCGTCCTGTATACGGCAATTGCTTTCGTCGGCGGACTTCTGCTCGGGCTGATCCTGGCACTGATGAAGCTTTCCCCAGTGTTGCCCTACCGCTGGGCTGCCACCGCCTACATTGAGCTGTTCCGTGGCCTGCCGGCACTGTTGGTGATCTTTGGGTTTGCCTTCGCGGTACCCATCGCCTTCGGGTGGCGGCCCCCGGGCGGCAGCGCAGGCGCTGGCCTGATTGCCCTGATCATCGTCTCCTCCGCCTACATCGCCGAGACCATCCGCGCCGGAATCGAGGCAGTCCCACCGGGCCAGGTGGAGGCTGCACGGTCCCTCGGGATGCACCCCTCCTGGACCATGATCTCCGTGGTCCTCCCACAGGCGTTCAGGATCATCACCCCACCGCTGACCAATGAACTGGTCATTCTCATCAAGGACACTTCCTTGCTGTTCATCGCCGGCATGGCACTGGGCGACCGCGAGCTGACCACCTTCGCCCGCGACATGGTGTCCTCTTCCGCCAACGCAACCCCGCTGGTGCTCGCCGCCCTGCTTTACCTGATCATTACCTTGCCGCTCACCCAACTGGTGGCCAAGCTCGAACGACACAACAAGAGAGGGCGGTGAGCGAGGTGACCGAACCAGCGCTCCGCAAAGGCGTGCCGGCCATTGAGGTCCGCAACCTGCACAAGAGTTTCGGTGACAACGAGGTCCTGAAGGGGATTGATTTCCATGTGGACCAGGGTGAGGTGGTCTGCGTCATCGGGCCTTCGGGCTCCGGCAAATCCACCCTCCTCCGCTGCGTGAACCGGCTGGAGGAGCCCACCAGCGGCACCATTATGGTGGAGGGCGTCGACATCACCGACGACGAGACGGACCTGGACAAGGTACGCACCCGCATCGGCATGGTGTTCCAGCAGTTCAACCTCTTCCCGCACCTGAACGTGACCCGCAACCTCACCCTGGCGCAGATTCGGGCGAAGAAGCGGAGCAAGTCCGAGGCAGGCGAAGTCGCTGCCCGCAACCTCGCCAAAGTGGGGCTGAAGGACAAGGCGACAGCGTTCCCGGCCCAGCTCTCCGGTGGCCAGCAGCAACGCGTGGCCATCGCCCGCGCGCTGTCGATGGATCCCGACATGATGCTGTTCGACGAGCCCACCAGTGCCCTGGACCCCGAGCTGGTCGGTGACGTCCTGGACGTGATGAAGCAACTCGCCAAGGACGGCATGACCATGATGGTGGTCACCCACGAAATGGGGTTTGCCCGGGAGGTTGGGGACCGGGTGGTGTTTATGGACGGCGGCGTAGTCGTTGAACAGGGCAAGCCGGAAGACGTCCTTGGCAACCCGCAGCATGAACGCACCCGCGAGTTCCTCTCCAAGGTCCTGTAGCC
Organism: Arthrobacter sp. 260; assembly: GCF_013116745.1. Lineage (GTDB taxonomy): Bacteria > Actinomycetota > Actinomycetes > Actinomycetales > Micrococcaceae > Arthrobacter_D. Next base: position 161,378 of record NZ_JABFOE010000007.1, on the reverse strand, counting down.
CGGCCCGCGTGCCGGGCCCCTAGCGGCGGACCCGAACGCGTGGGACGATAAGTCCATCTGACCCACCTACAGCGGGAATCCTCATGCCCTCACCCACCCGGCCCGCACGGCTTCGCGCCCGATTGATCAGCGTCGTCGCCCTCTGCTGTGCCCTCATGGGCGGGATGCTCACGGCCCAGCCCGCGACCGCTGCCCTTCCGGTGGGTGATCCCAACAGCTATCACGTGCTTGTGACCAAGTCCCGGCCCCTGAATCCGCTGAACTACATCGCCCCGGATCTGGTCTACTTTCCGGGAACGAACTATGTGATGCGCAGTGCCGTTTCGGCGAATCTTTCGAACCTCTTCGCCGGCGCACGCAACGCTGGAGCCCCCCTGAGCGTGGTGAGCGCATACCGCTCCTACGATGAGCAGGCGGCCCTCTACAACTACTACGTGTCGATCTATGGCCAGGCGGTCGCTGACACCCTTTCAGCGCGACCCGGGCACAGTGAGCACCAGACGGGACTCGCCGTCGACGTCGGGAACGCCAACGGGTCGTGTGGGTTGGGTTCCTGCTTCGGCGACACTCCGGGCGGCCGGTGGGTCGCGGCCAATGCGTACAAATACGGGTTCATCATCCGCTATCCAGACGGTTACCAGTCCACCACCGGGTACACCTATGAACCCTGGCACCTGCGGTATGTAGGACGACCCTTGGCCACCGAGATGAAAACCCGTGGCTTTCCAACCCTTGAGCACTGTTTCAACGGCTCCAATCCCTCGATCAAGAGCCCCACGGATCTCACCACAGTCGATTCATCAGGGAAGCTGTGGAACTATCCGGCGAACTGGTCCGGGGGGCTTGCCAAACGATCCCTGGTCGGTAGCGGCTGGGTGGGCCTGAAGGCCGGATTCGCCACCGACTGGAACGCAGACGGAGTCCAGGACATCCTCGCCCAGTGGCAGGACGGTCGGCTGACCCTCTACCGCGGACTCCGCGGGGGCGGGTTCCAGGCGCCGATCCGGATCGGGACCGGGTGGGCGAACCACGAGATCACCGTGGGTACCTGGTGGCGCGGAAGCACATACCCCTCAGTTGTCGCCAAGGACAGTGCTGGGCGGCTCTGGCATTACGCCAACAACACCGGCGGGGCCCTGTCTTCACAGGCACGAGGGCAAATCGGATCAGGTTGGCAGAACCTGCGGATCACACTCGCCGACTACGACCGTGACGGCAACCAGGACGTCCTCGGAACCCGCACCACCGGCGAACTCGTGCTCTACCGGTCGGATGGGAAGGCCAGGTTCATTTCCGAGAGCCGAAGGACGATTGGCTCTGGCTGGCAGCATATCGAAAGCGCCCGCGCCGTCTCGGGATTCCAGGGACCGGGCTCCTACGGGCTGACCGCCCGCACCAGCTCGGGAGCCGTCAAGCACTACCCGATAACCCCCCGCGGGTGGGGTGGCTCCTTCACCGTCGGCACTGGATGGCAGAACTACCAGCAGTTCCGGTAGGTCTGATCCGGCGCCCTCTCCTCTGGCAGGCGACGCCGTCCGGTTAGACGACCCGGGAAACGCTCGCCTTGATCGATCCGTGAAGCGCACGGAGATTGGCGCGGTCCGCCCGGACCTCGATGATGGAGCGGCCCTCGATGGCTGGTTCCAGTGCCGCTTCCAGGGCAGCAACCGAGTCAACGAGGGTATGCCGAACACCATAGCCGTGGGCCAGCGCGCCGAGATCGGCTGTGTGAGGGGTTCCGAAGAGCCGTTCGACCACCCCGCTATGACGTTCAAGGTTCTCCTCCGCGCCGTGTTCGAGGAGCCCAAATATTCCTCCGCCCGCGTCGTTGAGCACCACGATCTGCAGGTCGGCCTCCTCCTCGCCCGGTCCGAGCAGCAACCCCCCGGCGTCGTGCAAAAACGTCAGGTCTCCCACGAGCAGCCGGGTCGGGATACCGGTGGCGAGCGCCACTCCGGTGGCGGTTGACAGGGTCCCGTCGATGCCGGCGAGGCCTCGGTTGGCGTACACCTCGAGCGGGTGCCAGCCCGGGGAAGCAATCAAGTCGGCGTCCCGGATCGGGTTGGAGGATCCCAGAACCAGGTTGCCGTCGGTGTGTTCCCAGACAGCATCGGCCACATGGAGGCCGTTCAGTGCGCTGCGCTCCGCAATCAGTGAACGGACAGCGGCGTCGGCGTGTGTTCCAGCGGCCAGCCAGCGTTCCAACCAGCCGGGTTCGCCCGTCCCGGCGAACTGCAGCAGGTCGGCAAGGGTGGTGATGATCTCTTCGCGGCGCCGTCCTTCTTCGAACCAGGCCACCGGTCCGGGAAGGTAAAGGGCCTGGGCGATGTCGGTACGGGCCAGCAGTGCCGCGACCGGCCGGGAGAGCGTGGGGCGCCCGAAGACGACCACCCGTTCGATGTCGGCTCCCAGATGCTCAAGGAGCAGCCGGTACTGGGCGACGGCGTTCGGTCCGAAGCGGGCGTTTGAGGAGGGCTCGGCCAGGAGCGGTAGGCGCAGGTGCTGCGCGACGACGGCAGCCAGCTCGCCGGCACCGTGGCCGGCAACCACCACGGTGCGGGCCGGCGGTGCCGGGGTCATTTGGGTCCTGCGCGAGAGGACGCGTTCGGCTAACGCCACCTCGCCCCCGTCAGGCAGTGCGCCGCCGTCGGGCAATGCGCCGCCGGAAATGGAAGCGGCGGCCGGGGCGGGGGCAACAACAGGGGCCGCAGTGGCGTCGGGGACCAGCGGGTCGCGGAAGGCGAGATTCAGCTGGACCGGACCCCTCGGCCCAGACGCGCCCTGAGCCTCGGCGAGGGCCCGCGCCACAAACGGCGAAGGATCAGTACCGGCTGGAACGTCGAGAGCGCACCTGACATGGACGCCGTAGAGACCGATCTGGTTGGTGGTCTGGTTGGCGCCGCTCCCCCTGAGCTCGCTGGGCCTGTCCGCAGACAGCACCACCAGCGGCACGGCGGCGTGATTGGCCTCCATCACGGCTGGCAACAGCTCCCCCACGGCGGTGCCCGACGTCGTCAGGACCGCTACCGGCGCCTGCGATCCCAGGGCGAGGCCGAGAGCGGTGAACCCTCCCACCCGTTCATCAATCCTCACGTGCAGCCGGAGCGCACCAGCCGCTTCTGCCTCGGCGAGCGCGTAGGCCATCGGCGCGCTCCGTGATCCGGGCGCGACGACGACGTGGCGCACGCCGGCGGCGGTCAGCGAGGCAACCGCCAGCCGGGCGGCGTCGATGGAATTCAGCTGCTGGTTCACGCCTCCATCCTCACACAACCCCATCAGCCCCAGAGCCACCTGAATCGGGATGGCCTGGAGCTACTGGCGAGGGGTTGCTAGGAGCGGCCCTTCGCGTCCCGTCCGCCGCGGTGGTCGTCCCGGCGAGGCCTACCCTGTCCACGTCCCCGGCCCCGCGGCTTGTCGTTGCCGGGAAGGACCTGCACCACTGACGGCCGGGGTATTGCGGCATCCCCTCGGCGGGGGTCGCTGCCCGCGGCGACATAGTCCGGGAAGAGGGAGGTCTGGTTTCCCCAGACGCCGTTTTCCCCTGGATGCTGGACGGCGACGAACACGTGCTTGTCCTTGTCCCTGATGATCGGCCCGCAGGTTTCGCTGTCCCGCGGGACAGCGAGGAACTGTTCCACCCTGCCGCGGTCCTCACCGTCGAGCGTGACCTGGAACAGCCCGTCGCAGTACCCGATGGTGCCGGGTTGCCCGTCAGTGGAGATCCACAGGTTCCCCACCGAGTCGAATGCCAGGTTATCTGGGCACGAGATGGGCGACACCTTGTTCGCCGGGAAGCCGCTGAAGTACACGGTGGGGTCGTTGGCTGGGTCGCCGCAGACCAGGAGCAGGTTCCAGGTGAAACGGGTTGCCGTCTGGTCTCCACCGCGCTCGGTAATCTCGATGACGTGACCGGTGCGGTTCCCGGTGCGGGGATTCGCTTCGTCAGCAACTGCATTGGCTCCGACCCCGCGGTTGGTGTTGTTGGTGCACGCCACATACACCTTGCCGGTCAACGGGTTCGGCTCCACATCCTCGGCACGGTCCATCTTGGTGGGACCCACCTTGTCCGCCGCGAGCCGGGTATACACGGCCACCTCCGCGGCACTCATCCCGGGCACCGCTGACTTGTTGTTGACGATCAACGGCAGCCACTCGCCGACGCCGTCGAACGCCCCGTCAGTGGGCACTGCGCCCGAGCCATCAATCTCGGGTGTCGAGTTGCCCTGGAACCGGGCAACATACAGAGACCCCTCAGAAAGCAGCGTCATGTTTTTCCGCCGGGCGGCTGGCGTCCCGGCGGTTTCCATCCGGTTCTTGGACACAAACTTGTACAGGTAGTCGAAACGCTCGTCGTCGCCGGAGTAAGCGACCACCCGTCCGTCGGCGGCCACCGAGACGTTCGCGCCCTCGTGCTTGAAGCGGCCCAGCATTGAGTGCTTCTTCGGCGTCGAGGTCCTGTCGAACGGGTCCACCTCAACGATGTAGCCGAAACGGTTGGTCTCGTTCGCGTAGCCGGCGTTGCGGGTATCCAGCCGCGGTTCGTCAATTTCCCAGCCGCGGGCGGTCGGCGCCGCGGTGAGGCCGTAGCGCCGGTCCGATGCGCTGGTACCGGGGCTCACGAAATAGCCGTTGAAGTTCTCCTCCCCCGACAGGATGGTCCCCCACGGGGTGGTGCCGCCCGCGCAGTTGCCCAAAGTGCCGAGGATGGTGCGGCCGGCGGGATCGTCGATGGTTTTGACCAGTTCGGATCCGGCCGCGGGACCGGTCAGCTCGTAGGGGGTATCCAGCAGGAAGCGACGGTTCAACGGTGCCCCCTGGACGTACTTCCAGGGCTTGGACGCATTGTGGCGTTCCAGTTCGACGACCGTCAGCCCGTGCGCTGCGCGGCCGATCCCGCGCACCTCGGCGGCGGGCAGGCTGGGCGGGACCATGATCGGCTCGTTGGTGTACTCGTGGTTCACGAACATGACGGCCCGCTTGCCCTTGCTGCCGGGCAGGTCAAGGATCTCGGTGTAGTCGCAGTTGTACCCGAACTGGAGCTCCTGAGCGGCTTCGGACTGGTTGAAGACGTCGAACGCCGGGGAGCTGCGGAACAGGGGGTCGCCCCAGCGGATGATCGGCCGCCAGGTGAATCCTTTGGGCACGGTGAAGTCGTCCACCAGTGCGTCGACGGGGCGGATCGGCGTGAACTTGAGGTTGCTGCGGAGACCGCGCCGCTGGACGGCGACGGCGGGGGCCAAGGGTTGGCCGGGCGCCTGCAGCGGGGTGGACGCCTGGCCGCCGACGATCAGGGCCAACGCCCCGACTGCTCCCACCCCGAGGACGTTCCGGCGTGAGAATTCGGACGAGGCAATGTCCCGGAAGTAACTGTTGTCGGTGGTGTTGCAGACAGCCGAGGCGCAGGCGTTGTCGCACTTCAGCGCGCAGGTCACCGGGCTGCGCTTCCCGTTGGTGTGGCCCAGCATGGGCAGGAAACGCTTCTTCGTGTCAGTCATGGGGTGCCTTCCAGCAGCGGAGGGAGAGAGCCGCTCCTACCCTGACCCGGCCAGGCAAACTCCACGGACCGTCCAGATGGCCAGCAGATGAATTTCTTCGAACGTCGGTTCAACCGGGGTTCTGGCTGAGAAGCGAGGCTACCCGGTCCAGCCGGTCCAGCCACCAGGCCGTCCGCTGCGGATCGGCGGCATACCGGTCCAGCAACTCCTCGGACACGTCCACCTGCCCCACGGGCAGCCATCCGCGGTCGGGCACCAGCGACGTCGCGGTGACATCCCCGTGCATCAGGGTCACGGTGCCGAGTCCGCAGGCATAGGGCAACTCCGGGAGGGCCGCAGCGAGGGCTACGCCGGCGCTGATCCCCACCGAGGTATCCAGCGCTGAGCTCACGACGGCGGGAAGCCCGGCCTGCGCCACGATGTCGAGCACCCGCCGCACTCCGCCCAGGGGCGCTGCCTTAATCACCAGCAGATCGGCGGCATCCTCCCTGGCGACGCGCAACGGGTCGGATTCCTTGCGGACCGATTCGTCTGCAGCAATCAAGACCGGGGCTCCGCGACGGCGTAGTTCAAGCCTGACCTCCCGCAAGCCGCTGATGTCCATCACCGGCTGCTCAGCGTATTCGAGGGAGTGCCCGGCGAGGGCTGTGAGCGCGGTGATCGCAGCCGGGACGGTCCAGCCGCCGTTCGCGTCGACCCGCAACCCCGCGGTGGGGAGCAGTCTGCGCACCTCGGCCACCCGGGACAGATCGTCGTTAAGGCTCTGGCCCTTCTCCGCGACCTTGACCTTGACGGCGGTGACCGGGCCGAAGCGGTCCAGCACCGATTCCACTTCCGCTGCCGGGACGGCGGGGACTGTGGCGTTGACCGCCACCCGTTGCCGCACCGGTTCCGGGAAGCCCTCCCAACCGGCTTCGATGGCGCCTCGGAGCCAGGCTGCCGATTCGGCGTCGTCGTATTCGGGGAAGGGGCAGAACTCCCCCCAGCCGGCAGGACCCCGCACCAGCAGGGCCTCGCGGTGGCTGACCCCGCGGAACTTCACCCGCATGGGGATTGACACCACCCGGGCGGAGGAGCGGAGGTCGGCGGCTGGGACGAGTGTGCTCACGCGTTCAGGTTACGCGACGGACCGGTAACCGCCGGATGGGGTCACGAGACAGGCCGCAGGGCAGACTGCACCGCTATCAGGTCCGGGCCGTACTGGCGGTCGTACCGTTCCTGGAGAGTTCCGTCGTCGTACACCACAGTGACAAACAGGTAGCCGTTGAATACTGACGATGTGAGCATCCTCTCGTCGGCTTCGAACAGTTCCACCTGCAGTCGCTCCAGTTCCGCCTGCTCCCCGATCCCGGGGTTGGCCGGATCCATCCGGGGATCAATGTCGGCGAGGGGGTCGTAGAGCGATAGCGGGATCGGGTCGCCGGTGCGGGTAAAAGCGGTTCCGTCCCACGTTCCCTGCACCGCGTAGGACCCCCAGGTCACCCCAGAAGCGGTTTCGGACTGCTCCACCGCGAGCCAATCCCAGCCGAGGAGCTCCGATCCGGAACACTGGGGCGGATAGGACTCGGCCACAGCGCCGAGACACAACTGCGGCGGCGCCTCCCCCTGCTGGAGCACGGTGCCCTGCGCGAGAACCTCACCCGGGGCCGCGATACCCCACGCGTCACCCGCCGAGGGCACATCTGACGACGGCGAAGAAGACGGCGACGGGGACGAGCCCGGGGAGTTGGCTACCGGTGAATCAGGACTGGTCGAACCCGGCACTCCCACCGCCCCGCACCCGACGAGAGCCACGGCGATCACAGCCGCCGTAGCAACCGGCAAAGCCGACCTCGCCAGCGACGTCGGCCGGAGCGCACGATGCCGTGTCATGGACTCATTGTCCCGGCTCCGTTCCACAACTGGATCCCCGCAAGATCACAATTGGATTGCAGAAGTGCGGCGCGCATGTGGAAGTCTTGCAGTGTGAGCTCCCGGCAATCAACTAACTCCTCCACGCGGCAACCACGGGCCGCGCGGAACCCAGCCCTGTTTCTGCTGGGTTCGTTGTTGTGCGCCGTTGCGTTGGGCTGGACCTATTGGGCGTTTGTGCGGACCAGCACCGGGCAGTTCGCCGACGAGTCCGCCTGGCGGGAGGCGGGGTTCGCCGCACCCGACTCGCAGCAACCGTTCCTGCAGTTCCTGGACAGTCTGCCTGCCCTGTCGGTGCTGATTGCAGCTGGCGTGATCCTCTTTGTCACCCTGCGCCGACACCGGTGGCCGGCGGCAGTGATCGCGCTGGGCACCATCGTTGGAGCCAATCTGACCACCCAGCTCCTGAAGAATTTCCTGCTGGACCGCCCGGATCGTGGCGTGCCAACCCTTGATTTCAACTCGTTGCCGTCCGGGCACACCACCCTCGCCGCATCGGCTGCAGCCGCCATCTTCCTCGTGGTCACACCGCGCTGGCGGCCGTTGGCGGCCGCAGTTGGGGGCACCTACGCGGTGGCAGCAGGCGCAGCGACTTTCCTGAACCTCTGGCATCGCCCGGCGGACGCGGTGGCCGCTTTCCTGGTGGTCGGTGCGTGGACACTCCTCGGAGGGCTGCTCACCATGCGGTTCGGCAATGCCTGGAACGTGTGGGATGGGTTCGGTGAGCACTGGGCGGCGTCGAAGCTGTGGCTGACATTCTGCTGGGCGGCAGGGGTCGCGGGCCTCGCTCTCGGGGTGATTCTCTACCTGTACGTGCAGATGATTGGTCCCGCCCCGGTCCCGGGGACAGCACGAATCCCTCTCTTCTTCTGGTCGGGGCTGTCAATGATTGTGGGGGTCGGGTTCACGCTCAGCGCCGCTGCCGGATGCCTGTTCGGCCACCAGGCGCGGCGCCGGGAAGCCTGAGCCAGCGCCTTCTGGTTGGTTCCACAGCTAGTTCCTTGCGATCGCCGTCGGCCGGTGCGGCGGAATCCAGAACCAGAGGACTAAAGCCGCGAGCACACCGAGACCTCCGGTAGCCCAGATACCCGCCGAGAGCGTGGCGATGGCCGTGACCCCCGCGAGAATTCCGGGACCGGTCATGGTGCCGATGTCGCTGAGTAGCCGCCAGATCCCCAGGAATTGTGGACGGCCGGGGTTCGGGGAGAAGTCGGCTCCGAGCGTCATGACGATGCCGGACCCGATTCCGTTGCCGAACCCGATCAGCAGGGCCACCAGCAACAGTCCGACGGCGTCGGCTGTGAAGGGCAGCAGGATCAGGGCGATCCCCATGATCACCATGCAGGGCACGGCGACCCAGCGGCGTCCTTTGACGTCCATCAGTTTCCCGGCGGGGTAGAAGATCAACATGTCGATGGCCCCTGACAACCCGTAGATCAGGGCAGTGGTGGTGACGTCGAGTCCGATGTCCTGGGCCCAGAGCGGAAGCACCGCCTGCCGGGTGGCCCGGATCGCGGCAATCAGCAGCACGCCGATGCCCACAGTCGCGAACACCCGCCGATGGGAACGCAGGATTGACCGGACCGTCGGCGCCGCAGGTGCTTGGCCCATCACGCCTTCAATCCCTGTGGGCCCGGTCATGGCCAGCCGACCGGGCGCAGCCAGTTCCGGAACCCGGCTGCTCAGCACCGCAGCCAGGAGGGCCGCCCCGGCGCCTACCCAGTAGGCGCCAGCGAGACCAGCGGAGCTCATCGCCAGGGCTGCCGCAAAAGGACCAAGGAACACCCCGATCCGGGTCACTCCGCCCAGGGTGGAGAGTGCGCGGGCCCGGAAGTGGATGGGGACTACTTCCGTGAGGTAGCTCTGACGCGCCAGGCCGAACACTGCGCCCGCCATGCCGACCATGAAAATAGCTGCCGTGAAGACGGCAAGGTTGGGGGCCAGCAACCCCAGCACCATTGCGGCAGAGCACCAGAGTGACGCCCCCACCAGCGCGCGTCGTTCGCCGAACCGGGTGGCAATCAGTGTCGCCGGCACGTTGGTGACCAGCGAGCCGATGCCGGTCAGCGTGATCACCAGGGCCGCAGTGGCAATGTCGGCTCCCAGGCTGCGCGCCGACAGCGCGATGACTGGCAGGATGGCACCGGTCGCCACACCATACAGGAGGGAGGGGCCGTACGCGCCGACGGCGATCGACTTGAGGTTGAACGATTCGGCCGGCACGGTCCTACTGTAGTCACCGGCGCCGTTCGCCCCGTTATCGATCAGCCCTCGTGTGTGCGCCGCCCCACAAGAATCATCCCGACGACGGCGAGGACTCCTGCCGCCCCCTCAGCTACCGCGCTGAGTGCCTTCTCGAAGAACCAGATCGGCTCGTACATCGCGGGGATGGGCCCAATGGCGGGCAGTTGGACGTAGGTCGACACCACCACGGCTGCGAAGGCCGATAAAGCCACTACCGCGGCAATGAGGTAGGACAACCGGCTTCCTCTGAGCAGGACGTAGAAGGCAGCCAGCACCGCCGCTGCTGCCTGCAGCCGGAACAGTGTGCCGCCGCCCATGCCCCCTGGATACGCGATCTGATAATTGGCGGCGAGCTGCACATGGACGAAGGCATCGATTGCCAGTCCGATGGCGATGGCCACACGGAGACCGACCAGGACCGGGCGGTTGCGCGCGAGTACGCGGTTGCTCACCCTTCGACGACCAGTGTGCTGATCATGCCTGGGTGTGGCGTGCAGTGGAAGGCGTACTCTCCCGCGTCCTCGGGTGCTGTGAAGGTGACAGTCTCGTTGGGGCCGAAGACTGAATCGAACAGGCCTTCCTCATCCGAGGTGACAGTGTGGCCAACAGAATCATTGTTGATGACTGTCACTTCGGCGCCTGGAGCCACCGGCCCTGAAACTTCGTACTCAAAGTCAGTAATGGTGATGACCACCTCTTCAGCCGCCTCGGCCGGGGTTTCAGCTGACTCGGTGGTCTCGGCTGGCGCGGTGGCTGGACTGGAAGTCGCCGGAGCGCTGGTGGCCGTCTCGGGCTCGGCGGCTGGAGTGCCCGTGGTGTCGGACGCCCCACACCCGGCGACGCCGACCAGGGCGACGGCCAACAGGATGCCTGCGACGGGATGGTTGATTTTCATGATGTACCCTCCGGACGATTCCTGCCGACCCCCGGATGGATCCGGTGGGCGGCAGGCGTTGAAATCATAGTGTCATATGAACTTCGTCACAGATAGGCCAGCGGATTGTCCTCCTCCTGCCTTTGACTGGACCAGGGCCAGCCAGGATCAGGGGGTGGCGCTCTGGTGCCACTTCCAGTGCGCGAGGGTGCGCAGCCGGATCAGCAGGGCCCGGGACTGTTCGGGACCGTAGGGAAGGATGGGGATGGCCTTCGTCATGTCCACGGACGCCTCGTCCATCGCTACCTTGGTGACCCGGACGGCGGTTCTCATCTTGTACAGCTGGGCCGTGACGAACTCAACCCCTACCGGGTCGCCGTGGCCCGGAACAAACACATCGTAGAGGTCCTCCAGCGCCGCGATTTTCCCTAGCGTGCGGATCCAGTCCGCCGGGTAGGAGTCTTCGAATCCCGGGTCTGCCCCCTCTTCGACCAGGTCACCGGTGAACAGCACATTGCCCGCTCCCACCAGGAGATCGTTGTCAGTGTGGCCGCGACCCAGGTGGAACAGGGTGACGGAGATTCCACCCAGGTCCAGGTCCACAGGGCTGCCTTCCACCAGCCGGTTAGCCGGATGAATCGCTGTGTGCGGGCCGGTGTCGTCGGCCATGTCAGGTTCAAGCTCGGCGGCAAGCCCCCGCTGTTGCTCGCCCGTCTGGGCGAGGTCCTCGGCGCACCGCACGGTTGCCCAGATATCCTCGACGCCGTGGGCCGCAAGATAGGCGTTGCCGAACACGTGGTCGAAGTGCGAGTGGGTGTTCACCGCGGTTACCGGGAGATCCGTCAGCTCGCGGACCGCGTCGAGGATGCGGGCTGCCTGGCCGGGTCCCGCGCCGGTATCGATCACCAGGGCACGTTCCGTACCGATCACCAGCCCCGGGTTCATGCCGTAGCCGGCATCGCGGAGGATCCACGTCTGGGGGCCCACGCTCCGCCATCGGGAGTCAGGGTCAACTTCATGCATATCGGACATGGATTCCTCTCAACTACTGTCGCTGCGCACTGCGTCGTGCGGGCATTTACGAGCCGGGGCGGCCACCGGGTGTCAGGACTGCCTGCACCGGGGCGTGATCGGACGGCCACGCACCACCGTACCGGGTGACGTTGATTCCCGCTCGCTGCACGCTGAAGTCTTCGGTTGCAAGGATCCAGTCGATGCGTTTGGTACCCCGTTGCGGTTTCCCATAGTGGGGGAAGGTGCCCCACTGCTCGGTGAGCTGGCGGTTCGCCGCTCGCCAGGTGTCCGCCAGCCGACCTCCCTCGGTGAGAACGTCATAGGCTCCGGAGGGGGCATCGACGTTGAAATCACCCATCACGATCCCCGGCAGTTTCGTGTCCTGCACCAGATGACGCAGGGTGTCGGCGGAATAGAGGCGGGAACGCTTCGACAGGTGGTCGAGGTGCGTGTTGATGACTGTGAACTCCTGTCCGGAGCGGAGGTCGCTGAACACGGCACGGACAGCGATCCGGGGAATCCGGTTGCCCCACGAGGTGGAACCGGGAACGGTCGGAGTGTTGGAGAGCGCCAGCTGCTCCCAGTCGAGCAGGGAAAGCCTGCTCCGGTCATAGAACAGTGGGCACTGCTCGCCCTGCCCGTCGGCGTTCCTCCCGCGACCGATCCCCGTGTAGGTGGACCCGAGCCCTGACTGCACTGCATCCAACTGGACGGGGAGCGCTTCCTGCACACCGAGCAGGGTGGGCCGCTCGTCCTGGAGCAGGCGGGTCACCAACGGCGCGCGGACTGCCCAGGAGTCACGGTGCCCGGGGCGCAGATGCGGCATCGACCGGCGGATGTTGAAGGTCATCACGTGGTAGTCAGGGGCAGCCACCGGACCGATCAGCGGCGTGGTTGCCGCCCGGCCGCGCGCTTCAGAGGTCCGCAAGCACTGTGCCTGGATTCTCAATCGCGTCCGCTACGTACCTCAGGAAGCCACCGGCTACCCCGCCGTCGCACACCCGGTGGTCGAAGGTCAGGGTGAGTTCGGTGATCTTCCGGACGGCCAGCTCGCCGCCGACTACCCACGGGCGGTCGATGATCCGCCCGATGCCAAGGATCGCGGCCTCCGGATGGTTGATGATCGCGGCACTGCCATCCACACCAAACACGCCGTAATTGTTCAGGGTGAAGGTGCCAGAGGTCAGTTCGGCGGGGGTTGCCTTTCCTTCCCGGACGACGGCGGTGAGCCGCCGGATTTCGGCGTCAAGCCCGCGGGCGCTGAGGGTGTCGGCGCGCTGCACACAGGGCACCATCAGTCCGCGGGGCGTTTGGGCTGCGATCCCGAGATTCACCCCGTCAAACCCGAGGATCTCCTGGCCTCCTGTCTCGTCGGTGACAATTCGGGTGTTCAGCTCCGGGTATTTCGCCAGCCCTGCCGTCACGAACCGCGCCACGAAGGCGAGCAGGCCTGGAGTGCTGTCAGGGTTGGTGCGTTTCAGGGAGGCGCGCAGGTCCATCAGTGCCGTGGCGTCGACGTCCACCCACACCGTTGCTTCGGGAATCTCGCGGCGGCTGCGCGCCATGTTGTCGGCAACCGTCTTGCGCACTCCCTTCACGGGCGTGCGGGTGCTGATTCCCAGACCGGATTTACGGTCCGTAACGGCTTCGGCAGCAGGGCCGGCAGGTGCGGTGTCGGGTACGGGAAGAGCCGTGTTGGCTCCGCCGTCGGACGTCGGCTGAGCCGCAGATCGGCTGAGGTGTTGCTCCACGTCCCGGCGCAGCACCATGCCGTCAGGGCCCGAGCCGGTGAGGTCGGACGCCCGGAGCCCCGCGTCCCGCGCGAGTTTCCGCACCAGCGGGGAAATGAAAAGGGGCGCCTGGCGAGCGGGTGCCTCGTCAGCTGCGGCGCTGGCTGCGACGGCCGTGGGCTCCGAACCTGCGGGGCGTGCCGCACTCTGGTGCTTGGGACGTCGCCGTCTCCCGAAGGCGAGCCCTCCGGGGGTGCCGTAGCCGATCAGAACATTTCCCGAACCCTCATCGGGTGCCGGTGCAGCCACGGGTTCGCGGTTCTGGGGCGGGGTGATCCCGGCACGCTCTTCTTCCCGGTAGGTCTCTTCGGCCGCCGTCGGCACCGTGACACCGGACTGACCCGCGGGGCGGACGGAGATGAGCGGTCTCCCGACGTCGATGGTTTCGCCAGCGCGGCCGTGGAGCTTCTCGACCACTCCCGCGAACGGAGAGGGCACCTCGACGACTGACTTGGCGGTTTCCACCTCGGCGATGGCCTGGTCCACGACGACGACGTCGCCCTCGGCGACCAGCCAGTTCACCAGTTCCGCCTCGGTCAGGCCCTCACCGAGGTCGGGGAGGTTGAAGACCTTCAGCTGCGTGCCCGGCGCGGCTGCACTGGCGGTAGTAGCGCTCACGCCTGATCCTCCCACTGCAGTTCATCGACGGTGTCAAGGATACGGTCAACGCTGGGCAGGAAGAAGTGTTCCAGCTTCGGAGACGGATACGGCACGTCGAACCCGGTGACCCGGCGCACGGGGGCTGCCAGCGAATGGAAGCAGCGCTCCTGGATGCGGGCCACGATCTCGGCCGCGACGGACGCGAACCCGGGCGCTTCGGCGATCACCACAGCCCGCCCCGTCTTACGTACGCTCGCGCAGACCGTTTCGTCGTCGAACGGGACGATTGACCGTACGTCGATGACCTCGAGCGAACGACCCTCCTCAGCCGCTGCGGCAGCGGCGGCCATCGCGGTGGGCACCGATGGCCCGTACGCGACCAGGGTCGCATCAGTGCCGGCGCGGGCCACCACGGCCCGGCCGATGCTCGGCGCCGCGGTGCTGGCTTCGAAGGTCTCCTTCAGTTCCGCCAGGTCCAGCACTTCCTTGGACCAGTAGAGCTTCTTCGGCTCCAGGAAAACCACCGGATCCGGGTAGCTGATTGCTTCGCGCAACATCGTATAGGCGTCCCTGACCGTTGCCGGGGCGAGGACGGTAAGGCCCGGGGTGTGGGCGTAGTAGGACTCGGAGGAGTCACAGTGGTGCTCGACACCGCCGATGCCCCCGGCGTAGGGGATGCGGATGACAATCGGCAGTTTGACCTTGCCCTTGGTGCGGTTCGGCATCTTGGCGACATGACTGACCACCTGCTCAAAAGCCGGGTAGGCGAAAGCGTCGAACTGCATCTCGACGACCGGCCGAATTCCGTTCATCGCCATCCCGACGGCCATTCCCATGATCCCCGCCTCAGCGAGCGGCGTATCGAAACAGCGGCCGGTGCCAAACCGGGCAGTGAGACCATCGGTAATCCTGAACACGCCACCCAGCGCTCCGACGTCCTCGCCGAACATGACAACTGAGCTGTCGGCTTCCATCGCGTCGGCGAGTGCTGCGTTGAGGGCCTTGGCGAAGGTGACCGGCCCAACGGTGCGAGCCTCGGCAGCCCGCTCCGGCCCGTTCAGCACTCCGGCTGGCGGCCCGTCCGGCAGCTCCGTCCCCGGGTCGATCACCCGTTCGGTTGTATCGGTCATGGTGTCACTTCCTCGGAGGACTGTTCGCGGCTGAGTTCCCCGCGCAGGAGGTCCGCCTGTTCGCGCAGCTGGCTGGTCTTTTCGGTGAACACATAGTTGAACAGGTCCTCGGGGTTGACCACCGGGTCGGTATTCAGCCCGTCCCGGAGCGTCGCGGCCATCTCCTCTGCCGCCGCAGCAATGCGGGTCTCACCGTCGTCGTCAAGCACTGCCAGGTCCCGCAGATAGGTGCGCATGCGGCTGAGCGGGTCTTTGGGGATCCACTTCTCCACATCGTCCTGGGAGCGGTAGCGCGACGGGTCGTCGGCGTTGGTGTGGGCCTGCATCCGGTACGTGTGAGCTTCGACCAGCGTCGGTCCGCCACCGGCGCGGGCCCGGGTCACTGCCTTCCCGAGCACTGAGAGGAGGGCGGCGAGATCGTTCCCGTCCACCCGCTCACCCGGCATGCCGTACCCGATCGCCTTGTGCGCGAGGGACGGCGCAACGGTCTGCGACTTCAGCGGCACCGATATGGCGTACTCGTTGTTCTGGATGAGGAAGACCACCGGGACGTGGAAGACTGCAGCGAAATTCAGTGCCTCGTGGAAGTCCCCCTCGCTGGTGGCTCCGTCGCCGCAGAGGGCCAGTACCACTGTGTCTTCGCCCCTGAGTTTCGCCGCGTGGGCCACCCCCACAGCATGGAGCAGTTGCGTGGCCAGCGGAGTGGCCTGGGTGGCTACCTTGTGTTCCAGGGGGTCATAGCCGGAATGCCAGTCGCCGCGCAGGAGGGTGAGCACCTCCATCGGGTCGACTCCACGGGTGATCACAGCGACGGTGTCGCGGTAGGTAGGGAACAGCCAGTCCTGGTGATCGAGGACGACGGCGGCAGCTACCTGGCAGGCTTCCTGTCCATGGGAGGAGGGATAGACGGCCATCCGGCCCTGCCGGACCAGGGCGTTTGCCTGATCGTTGATTCGTCGACCGACCACTAGCTTGTGATACGCGGCGAGGAGGCTCTCGCCGTCCGGCAGCGGGTAGGACTCGTTGGGAGTGTGAACTCCGTTGGGGTCCACGAGTTGGACGGGCGTCGCCGAGGGGAGCATGGCTGCTTCGGCGGATTCCTGCTGGTCCGATGTCCTTGCGGTGCCGGGTGCCCTGTTGGTGCCGGTCGAGATGGTCATGTCCGCCTCCGTCATCCCGCCCGGTAGGGCGGTTGCTCTGCTGATCCGGGGCACCCAGGGGATGCTGTGCGCTGGATACTGTGTAGTCCAATTATGGTCTGGGGTAACTATTCGTATCTACCAATGGCTAAAGTTCTGGACTTTCATCTGCGAACGCCATACTGTTGTGGACGAATTGCTAGTGTGAGCTGCATTACGCAGGAAGGTGTAGACAAATGGTGGACCAACCCTTGGACGAAGTAGATCGGCGCATCCTTGCGGAGCTCACCAGGGATGGCCGGTTGTCAGTGACCGCCGTTGCCGAGAATGTCCACATTTCACGGGCCCATGCCTACTCCCGCATCGCCCGCCTCACCGAATCCGGGGTCCTGACCAAATTCACGGCTCTCATTGACCCCATCAAAGCCGGTCTTCGGTCCTCCGCCTACGTCACTCTCAAGGTGCAGCAGCATGCGTGGCGGGAGTTGCGCGAGCAACTACGGCTGATCCCCGAGATCCACCACATCGCCTTGGTCGGCGGAGACTTCGACGTCATCCTGCTGGTACGAGCCGAGGACAATGTGGGCCTCCGACGCGTCATTTTTGATCAGCTCCAGTCCATGCCCGGGGTGATGGATACACAGACTTTCCTGGTTTTCGAGGACATTGACACTCGGTGACCTGCGGGACTTTTGCGACTGCTATGTGGGACCACAAAGGATCTGGCGTGGCCAAGGAGCGATCCTGACTGGTGGTGACATCCCGTTCTGAATGTCACCCTCCCCCATGAGACGCTGCGGAACCGCCCCTTGGCCACACCACAAGTAAAAGTCATTGCCTAGGCAAAATACTTTGAAAGTAGGCTTTCACCGCGAATGTTCTCCAAAAGTTATAAACATTTGAATCCTTAAGACGCCCAGCGAGGACTGGGGTCGCCGGGGCGTCCAGCGCCTGCCGCCTATGGTTTAATATCTCTCACCGGCCGCAGGAATCAGATCTCAGCGCCGCGATCGGCCTGGCATCGAAGGGACCCCCATGATTGATCACGGTGCGCCGGGCTCAGACGAACGCAAAGTCGCAGTCATCCCAGATGCAAAGGCGGCGGCACTCTTCGAATCCATTGTCGTCAATGCCAACGACGTGGTGCTGGTAACCAGGGCGGAACCGGTTGACCTGCTCTCCGGCGGACCGGAGGTACTCTACGTCAACCCCGCCTTCACCCGGATGACCGGGTACGAGGCCCATGAGATTGTCGGCAAGACTCCCCGGATCCTGCAGTCCCCGAAGACCGACCGTGCCGAACTGGACCGGCTCCGCGCCGCGTTGAAGGCCTGGGAACCGGTTGAGGTGGAACTCCTGAACATCCACAAGGACGGGCAGGAATTCTGGGTTCAGATCAACATCACCCCGGTGGCAAACGCCCGCGGCTGGTTCACGCACTGGGTAGCTATCCAACGCGACATTACCCACCGCAAGCATCGCGAACTCGCGGTGCAGACGATGCTGGCAAACACCTCCGATCTCCTCATCATCCTCGATGACGGGAAGCGGATCGCTTCCCTCAGCCCGTCCTCCGAACAACTCCTGGGCGCGGCCGGTCACACCCACGTCGGGGAGGACTTCCTGACCCTGGTCCACCCCCAGGACCGGAAGGACGCCCATGGCTTCCTGACCGCACCCGCAGGGCTGCGGCTGGGCCGCAGCGCGATCGCCGAACTCAGGCTCCGCCACGGGGATGGTCGCTGGCGCTGGTTTGAGGTCAGCGTCGCGGACCTCGACGCTTCGGGGAATGACCCCGACAGTGCACTGGTCCTCGCCTGCAGTGACATCAGCGACCTTAAGGAAACGGAGCTGGAGCTGGAACAGTCGAACCAGCGCTTCCGCAGCGCGTTCGACGACGCCCCCATCGGGATGGCGGTCACCCTGCCTACCGGGGAGTTCATCCAGGTCAACCGTGCGCTGACCGAGCTGTTGGGCCGGGACGAGCAAACACTGTTGAGCATGTCGGTTCAGGATCTGACCCACCCCGACGACCGGGAACCGGCGGAGCGTCAGCGTCAGTCCCTCCTGCGGGGAGTCACCGGGCGACGCCGGCACGAAACCCGGTTCCTCCACGCCGACGGTGCGGTGGTGGGGATCCTGCACTCGTCCTCGGCCGTGCAGGATGCCAGCGGTGGCCCGGCCATGCTGATCGACCACATCGAGGACATCACCGACCGCAAGGCCTTCGAAGCGATGCTGCAGCACCAGGTGCTGCACGACACCCTTACCGGGTTACCCAACCGCGCGCTGCTGGTGGACCGCCTCAACCAGACGCTGAGCGCAGTGGGCGGAGGAGGACCTTCAGTGGCTGTGCTGTTCTGCGACCTCGACCGTTTCAAGGCAATCAACGACACCCACGGACACCAGGCTGGCGACAGCGTGCTCACCGAGGTGGCCCGCCGTCTGCAGTCAGCCGTGCGCCCCTCGGATACCGTCGCGCGCCTCAGCGGGGACGAGTTCGTGATTCTTTGCCAGGAGGCAACGGGCGAGCAGGCCTCCGCCGCTGCCTCGAGGATCCTGGCAGCGCTTGATGCACCGATTCTCGTTGGCGATATTGAAGTGTTTGTCACCGCCTCCATCGGCATCGCATTGTCAGATCCCGAGCACACCTCCTCGTCCGCACTGCTGCGGGACGCGGACGACGCCATGTATGCGGCGAAGGAGCAGGGCAGAAACCGCTCATCAATCTACGACAAGGCAATCGGCGTCCAGGTCAGGACCCGCGCCCAGCTGGAAAGCGACCTGCTGCGGGGCATCCGGGATGGTCAGCTGCGACTGCACTACCAGCCCGAGATGAGCCTCGCCGACAGGCAGGTGGTCGGGCTCGAAGCCCTGGTCCGGTGGCAACACCCCACGCGCGGCCTGCTGATGCCTGGTGAATTCATCGATCTGGCCGAGGACACCGGGCTGATTATCGACCTGGGTGCCTGGGTGATGCAGGAGGCGCTGCGCGAGGTGGTCAGGCGTCGCGCGGCCGGCATCGCAGCCCCCGTGATGTGGGTTAACGTGTCAGCGTTCGAACTGCGGAGCCCCGACTTTGCTGCCAGCGTGGGGCGAGCCCTCGCCGACCACGAGTTGCCGGGGTCGGTGCTGGGCCTCGAAATCACCGAGAGCGTTCTGATGGTCAACCTTGACCGGGCGAGGACTACGCTGGCTCTGCTGCGGTCCATGGGGGTTCATCTGGCCATTGACGACTTCGGCACCGGCTACTCGTCACTGTCATACCTGGCCCAGTTCCCGGTGGACACGATCAAGATCGATGGTTCGTTCACCGCGGGCCTCGATGACAATGCGCGACGGCGGGAGAGCTTCGCCGTCGTCAACGCCGTGATCGGACTGGCCCACGCCCTGAAGCTGCGGGTGGTAGCCGAAGGGATCGAGACCAGCAGCCAGGCGCAGTCGCTCCATGGGCTCGGCTGCGATTACGGGCAGGGGTACCTGCTGGGCCGCCCGAGCGAACACGGGTCCGCCAGTGCCAGCTCCCCGCCGTTGGACAGCGGGGAGCCGCTGGCCACCGCCGTCAGCCTCTAAAAACCGGTTTGCGCTTTTCCTGGAAGGCCGTGAAGCCCTCGGCATAATCCTCGCTGCTGCACAGGATGCCCTGGGCGGTATTCTCCTCGCTGATCGAATCCCACAGGCCGAGGCGACGGTCGCGGATGCCCGCCACCAGGGCCTTCGACGCGCGGAACGCCCCGGTGGCGCCCGAGGCCACCCTCTGAGCCGTCTCCCGGGTCCGCGGCAGGAGCTCCTCCGCCGGCATCACCCGGCTGAACAGGCCAGCCGCGACGGCGTCGGCTCCGGTCATCAGCTCGGCTGTGTAGATCAGGTCAAGGGTACGGTGGGCGCCAAGCCGCTCGGTGAAGAGCCAGTGCCCGCCGGAATCGAGGGTAGCTCCGAGGTTGGCGAAGGGAGAGCCCAGCTTCGCGGTGTCGGCCACATAGACCACATCCGTGGCGACCAGCAGTCCAAGCCCGACGCCGAGGCATGCCCCGTGGGCCGCAGCGAACGTGGGCGCCGGGAACTCGGCCATTTTCCGCAGCAGGGGTGTGACGAGCCCGTCCAGGTAGGCGACGGCGTCGTCGGTGGCAGGTTCCACCCCCGAGATGTCACGACCAGCGCAGAACGCGCGGCCCTCCCCACGCAGGACCAGCGCCCGGACAGAACCGGCGACAGCCGCAGCCGCCGCCTCGTCGTAGGCCCGCGACAGTTCGGCAATTCCCGCTTCGTCCAGCGAGTTCAGTTTTGCCGGGGCATTGAGCACAATCTCGGCGACATTGTTCTCATAGGTCAGGTCAATCATGGTCAGCGCCTTCCTCTCGGGTGGATTCCAGCCTAGCGGTGACCGCCCACCCGAACCCCGCCGGGGCCCTGGGTTTAGCTGTCCGAGGCGGACAGCGTCCCGCGGAGCACGCTGACCCCTGAGTGCACCGGATCGCCGTCCAGCGGTTCGTCCGAGACGTCCACGATGGGGAACGCGGCCAGGTCAACGCTGTCCGGGATGGTGAAGGAACTGGTGCCTGCCCCGACCACCCCGAGGCTGTACATCTCCTGCAGGTCCGGCGCGATCAGCCATACCTCCTGGTAGCCGGCAACCTGGTTGTCGGTCACAGTGATCTCAAGGGTGCGGGCACCGTCGTCGTCGGCGTAGACGGTGGCACTGCCCTGCGCGGTGAAGCCTTCCAGCGGATCCAGTTCACTCTGTGCCACCACGGCAGGTGCGGAATCCGCGCCGAACTGTTGCGCTGCCCAGACCGCGGCAGCACCGGTGAGGACTCCGGCCGTCACCGCGGCGACGAGGAAGCGGGAGGTGAAAGTCCGCCGTCCGTGCCGTGGCTCAAATGCCACCACCGTCGCTGCCGACTCCGCGGTCTCGGCGGGCTGGTGACCCGGTACTGGCGCGGCGGCCTGCGGGGTTCTGCTGAGCGGGTCCGGGAGCAGGGCGGACTGCAAGCCCAGTTCCTGGTGGATTCCCGCCCACACCTGCGGGTCCGGGGATTCCAGCGGGGCGCCGGCGAAATCCCCACGGGCCGCGAGGACCACGCTGTTCAGTTCCCGTACCTCGCCGGCGCAAGTGTCACAGTGATCCAGGTGACCCTGCGAATCTGCGTCAAGGGGTTCGTCGAGGGCAGCCATGCTGATGGTTCCCGGGTCAAGGTGCTGCATTCCAGGTCTCCAATCGGCTGCGTAGTTGGGTGAGGCTTCGGCGAATGTGGCTTTTGACGGTTCCGAGGGGCAGATCCAGCCGTGAAGATATTTGTTGATGTGTTAAGTCTTCGTAGAAGGCGAGCCGAAGGATTGATTGTTGGGGCTCACCCAATAACTTCAGCTCGGAATCCAGCACTACCCGGTTGGCCACGCTCTCGATCTCGTCCGCACCGTGTTCGCGCTCCCGATGATCTCCTACGGTGTGGGCCCGTTGCACGATTTTCTCGCTTTTCTGCCGGGCTCCCTGTGCGTCGGAGACGACGTTGCGGCTGATGCCGAGCAACCACGCGGGCAGGCTTCCCGTATCGGGGTTGTAGCCGGAGCGAAACCGCCACGCTCTGACAAACACTTCCTGGGTGACATCGGAGGCCGCCGCCCGGTCTCCCAGTGAACGGAGGGCCACGGTGAAGATCAGCGGGGCGAAGCATTGATAGGCGAGCGCCAGAGCGTGTTCGTCGCCGGCCGAGAATTCGGCGTCGCGCTGCCGTGTCCAGTCATGGCCTGGAGGTGTCAAACTACTCTCCTTACGGCGCGGCCGCGTCCCTGGTGCCCCCTGAAATGGCATCCGCGCTGCTGACCGGTCGCTGCGTGCATGGACCGTTCAGAGCGGGGAGGCCGTCAGCACAACATTATCCTCATAATCATCCTTGTCTACTAGCCAGTCCCCTCCGCAGGTGAGAATCATCAGCCGGTGTTCGCCATCGCGCTGGAAGATCTGGGAGGTGTCGAGGGTTGCCTTCGGAACATGCCTGACGTCGGTGACCCGGTACTGCACCGGCTCCGCGTTCTCGCGTCCGACAGTGATGATGGTGCCGAGTGGGACGTCCTTCAGCTGGGTGAAGGGCATGACCTCGGTCCCAATGTCGATGTGCGCGGCGAGGACTGCGTTGCCCGCGGAGGCGCCCGGCGCGGGGCCGTACCGGTACCACCCCGCCTCGTAGAAGCTGTCGGGGATTTCCATTTCGTTGTCGCTCGCGATGCCCACGTCGATCACATCGACGGAGATGTCGGTGCCGGCAATGTCGAGCGAGACGGGACGGGGCGTGGCTTCTGCCAGCGCTCCAGTGGCCGGACGGACGGGGACGCTCGGCGCGCCGTCGTCGGCTGGTTCCTCAGCCGGTGCGTCGGGTCCGGTCGCTTCCTGGGCGGTGGTGCCGCTCTCCGGCAGGTCCGGCGCCTCGATGGTCGCCAGCGGCGTTGATCGTTCGACGATCGTCGCCGGCTCCGCCTGGCTTGCGGAGGTTGCGCACCCACCAGCTAACAAACCAAGTGAGGCAGCCAGGGCCACTGCGGTCAGACGGAGGGACTTATGCGGCAAGGAGTGGGTCTTTCGTCGGGGGTGGGTAGACAGGTGGGCAGGGTAAGGAGCGAGAGGGGGCCCCCACCCTGCCCACACTGGTTTATTTGCCGGCGCGGGCGGTACGCACCCGGGCGGCGACAGCTGCTCCCGAGAGGAGCACGAGGCCGAGGGCGCCTGCTCCGAGGATCGCTGCGGTGTTGTCCTGCGCTGGGCCGGCCTGTGCGCCGGGGACCGCTGCAGGGTCGGAGTGGAGTCCCTCGATCACCTGGGTGGCGAGGGCAAGGTTGCCGTCTTCGAGGCTTCCCCAGGCGTAGACGATGGTTGCGGTGCCTTCGCCGAGGGTCAGGTCAGCCGGGCCGATCACAGGGTCGGTGGTCCCGGTGGCCGCCACGGAGGCCGAGATGGTGCCAGGGTCGGTGGTCAGGGTCGCCTCGTCAGGATTGCTGAGGTTCTCCACCACCACCGCATCGCCGGCGAGGACGTCGACCGCTGGGGCAGCCGCGGTGTGGCGGACGGTCAGCCGGGACTGGCCAGCCTCCACAGCAGAGACATCGTTCGTATAGAAGTTTGCTGTGGGGGCGCCTTCAGCGTCGAGGTTGGCGGTGGCCGTGTAGTTGCCGCCCGCTGCCAACGTCACAGCCACAGGGCCGATGACTGGTTCGCTGGCGTCAGCGGCGTCGGAGGCCGTCACCGCCAACTCGTAGTCGCCGGCTGGAAGTTCAAGGGGACCAGCCAGCTCGCCGGGGGTGAAATCGTCGAGGGTCAGGTCACCGTTGACGTAGACGTCGACCGTCAGGTCGGGGACAGCGTGAAGGACTGACAATGAGGCCGTGTCACCGGTTTCGGTGGCTACTGCCGGTGCTGCGACTGAAGCAGCGCCGAGAACTGCTACTGCTCCTACTGCGTAAAGGCTCTTTCGCATTTTTGCTCCTCACTCGGGCCCAGGGGGCCTCCAACTGATGCTTACACCGGTACTACCGTCGGTGGCGGCACTTTGGATGCAGGAGCATGAATATTTCTGTGAAAAAGGTCAGGCGTCGTAGTCCACCGAGACGGTGTCGCTGGTGGGACGGGACTGGCAGGTGAGCACGTAGCCCTTCTCGATCTCGTCCGGCTCCAGCGCGTAGTTCTCTTCCATCTCCACGGTGCCGGAGACCAGTTTCGCGCGGCAGGTGCCACAGACACCGCCGGCGCAGGCGAACGGTACATCGGGGCGTACGCGCAGTGCCGCGTTGAGAATTGACTCCCGGGCATGGGTGGGGCTGGCAACCTTGCCCTGCAGCCCGTCGAGGTTGAAGGAGATGGTGTAATTCTCGCCGCCGTCGTCAGCGCGGACCGGACGGCCGATCTGCCCTTCCGGCCGGGTGGGCTCGCCGGTCGAGAAAAGCTCGAACCGGATCTTCTCCGGCGCCACACCGCGCTCCGCCAGGGTGTCGCGGCACAGCTGCACGAGTTCGAAGGGTCCGCAGAGGAACCACTCGTCGACGTCGTCGGTCCGGATAACGGTGCCGAGCAGCTTTTCCAGTTTGTCAGCGTCGATCCGGCCACTGAGCAACGGGGAAATCCGTTGTTCTCGGGACAGCACATGGTGCAGGGCAAACCGGGCGGGGTAACGGTCCTTGAGATCAGCGAGCTCTTCGAGGAACATCACATCCATCGCTGCCTTATTCGCATAGATCAGGTCAAAGCGCACAAAATCGTTGGCGGCCAGCACCGTCCGGGCAATAGCGATTACCGGCGTGATGCCGGAACCCGCGGCCACCGCGACGAAGGTGGACTCCCCCGCGACGGTGAGGTTCTGCTGAAGGTGCTCAGGCCGGTTGAGCTCGTTCATTTCATGCTTGGAGATGAACTGGCCCATCGGGCTCATGACGTCGAGCCGGTCGCCTGCTTTCAGCGATTCGTTCGCCCAGCTGGAGAACACGCCGCCAAGATCCTTCTTGATCGCCACCCGGATCTCCCCCGGAACAGGCTCGGCGCAGATCGAATAGCTGCGGCGCACCTCGACGGGTGAGCCGTCGACGTCAAGGGTGGTGCGCAACGCGACGTACTGGCCCGGCAGGTAGTTGTACTTGCCAGCCAGGTGGTCGGGGACGGCGAAGGTGACCTCGACGGCGTCGCCGGTGAGCCGCCGGACCTCGGCGACGATGAGCTCGTTGAAGGCTGTGCGTCGCTGGGTGGACGGGGCAAGCTTGACTGCCATCTAGAGCACCTTGAAGTAGTCGAAGGGTTCCTTGCAGTCCTGGCACACATAGAGCGCCTTGCAGGAGGTGGAACCGAAGCGGGTGAGTTCGCGGGTATTGAGGGAGGAACACTGCGGGCACTTCACGCTGAGTCCCACCCGGATGGGTCCCGCCGCAGCGAGGCCGGCGGGCGGGGCAATGCCGTACTCGTCCAATTTGGCTTTGCCGGCGCTGGTCATCCAGTCGGTGGTCCAGGCCGGAGCGAGCGTGAGCCGCACCCGGACATCACTGTAGCCGTGTCCGGCGAGGGCGCTCGTGACGTCATCCCGGATCGCGTCCATGGCGGGGCAGCCCGAGTAGGTGGGCGTGATGGTCACCGTGACGGCGCCGTCGCCGTCGAGCGTTGCCTGGCGCAGGATGCCCAGATCCTCGATGGTGAGGACCGGGATCTCGGGGTCCACCACGGTGGCGGCGATATCCCAGATCCGGGCGGACTCGGCGTCAACAAGCCGGTGCGCGGTGTTGGTACTGGTGTCCACTGAAGACGCGTCGATGCTCATGCCTGCACCCGCCGTTACCAGGTGGCGCCGGGATGCTCGCGGGCGAGCACCTGCATTTCGGCGAGCAGGTAGCCGAGGTGTTCGCTGTGCTTGCCGGCACGTCCGCCACCGACCGCTCCTGGCACCGCGGGGATATCCAGGTCGGCCTCGGCGAACAATGCGCTGATCAGGGAATCGAACGGAGCCCGGAGGGTGCTCGGGCGGACCGCAGCCTCACCGAGGGTATCGATGAGCTGGTCGTCGACAAAGAGTTCCTCCACGTAGGGCCAGGTCAGTTTCAGTCCGGCGATCATGCGGCGGCGGGATTCGTCGGTGCCCAGGGCCAGGCGCAGCACCCACTGGCTGCTGTGGTCGCGGTGGTAGTCGACTTCCTTGACGGCCTTCGCTGCGATGGCCGCGAGGGTGGCGTCGGTCGAGTGCATCAGCCGTGAGTAGAGCTCGAACTGGTAGTGCGAGACCACCAACTGGCGAGCGATGGTGCGGGCAAAATCGCCGTTGGGCTGCACAAACAGGTGAGCGCAGCGGAACTCCGGTTCGCGCCGGAAGTAGGCCAGATCATCCTCGGTCTTGTCCAGGCCGTGGCCGGCGTAGCTGAGGAAAGACCGTGCGTGGCCGATCAGGTCCAGGGCGATGTTGCCCAGGGCCACGTCCTCTTCCAGCTCCGGTGCCCGCGAGATCCACCAGCCGAGCCGCTGGGAGAGGATCAGCGAGTCGTCGCCGAGGCGCAACGCATACTCGGCGACGTCGGCGCTCGGCCGCAGGTCCGCGGCGGCGATGTCTTCAGGGCGCAGAGCGTTGCCGGGGGTAATCCGGGTGGCGCTGGCGTTGGATTCGCTCACAGGTGCTTCACCCCGTCGCTCTTGGTGTAGTAGGTCGCATGCCGGTAGTCCTTGCCCTGCGGGGACTCGAAGAACTGCCCCTTGGCGTCGGGGTCGCTGGTGATGATCGACGACGCTGGCACCACCCACAGGCTCACGCCCTCGTTGCGCCGGGTATACAGGTCCCGGGCGTTCCGGACGGCCATCTCGGCGTCGGGCGCGTGCAGGGACCCAGCGTGGACGTGCGAGAGACCGCGGGAAGACCTAACGAAGACCTCCCACAGCGGCCAGGGCTGGCGCTTCTCGGGAGCTGCCGGGGCTGGTGCCGCCGAACCGTCGTCGCCTGTGGTTGAACCGCCGGTCATCTAGGCCGCCTTCTGCTGTGCTGCTGTGGCCCGCTTGTCGGCGTAGGCTGCCGCTGCTTCGCGCACCCAGGCGCCGTCCTCGTGGGCTTCACGACGGCGTTCCATCCGCTGGGCGTTGCAGGGTCCCCTGCCGGCGAGGACTTCCTTGAACTCGTTCCAGTCGAGCGGGGCGTGCTCCCACTGCTGGGTGTCCTCGTCGAACCGGATCTGGTCATCGGGCAGGGTCAGGCCGAGGACCTTGACCTGCTCCACCATCATGCCGACGAAGCGTGAGCGGAGCTCGTCGTTGGAGAACCGCTTGATGTTCCAGGCCATCGACTGCTTGGAGTTGGGCGAATCGTCGTCGGGCGGGCCGAACATCATCAGCGAGGGGGCGTACCAGCGGTTGACGGCGTCCTGGGCCATTTCTTTCTGGGCGGGAGTGCCGTTCGCGAGTTCCAGCAGGATCTCGAACCCCTGGCGCTGGTGGAAGGATTCCTCCTTGCAGATCCGGACCATGGCGCGGCCGTAGGGGCCGTAGGACGCCCGGCAGAGGGGCACCTGGTTGGCGATCGCGGCGCCGTCGACGAGCCAGCCGATGGCCCCCATGTCCGCCCAAGTGACGGCGGGGTAGTTGAAGATGCTTGAATAGCGGGCTTTGCCGGCGATCAGGTCTTCGGTCATCTTGTCCCGGGGGGTACCGAGGGTTTCAGCAGCCGAGTAGAGGTACAGGCCGTGGCCAGCCTCGTCCTGGACCTTGGCCATGAGGATGGCCTTGCGCTTCAGTGACGGTGCGCGGGAAATCCAGTTGGCTTCGGGCTGCATGCCGATGATCTCGGAGTGTGCGTGCTGGGAAATCTGCCGGGCAAGGGTCTTCCGGTAGGCCTCGGGCATCCAGTCGCGGGGTTCGATCCGTGAATCCTCGCTGATGAGGCGCTCGAACTGTTCGCGTCCGGCGCGCTCCTCTTCGGTCTCGGTGGCTGATTCGGCCGGCATCTGGTCAACTGCTGGTGCTGTTGCCATGGTGGTCACCTCACTGTGAGCGTCAGAAGTACGCGATGTCGGCCGCAGGTTAATTACCGACCGTTCGTTCAGGATATCGGGACGGCCGCCGGACAGTCAACCATCGCCCCTCCTGCCGTGCAGGTTCCCCCAGGTACTGACGCGGCGACGGCCACACCAGCGGCGTGTTGCGCCTCGCGCGCACTTTCACGACGGGAAGGTGGGGAATGCTGCACGGGATAGCTAGGTAGACAGTCTGACTAGTTAGTGCAACTATGTAGTCATGAGCGATAGACAATGGCCCAGCGAGTGGATGCGCGGCGTCCTCGGGATGAGTGTGCTCAAGGTCCTTGAGTCCGGCCCCACGTACGGCTACGCGATTGCCGCAGCCCTGGAGGAAGCGGGACTGGGCTCCATCAAGGGAGGGACCCTGTATCCGCTGCTGACCCGATTCGAGTCTGCCCAACTCGTCACCACCGAGTGGCGGGCGGGTGACGGCGGCCCCGGCCGCAAGTACTTCTCACTCACCGATGCCGGCCGGGCCGAACTGGCCCAACAAACCACCGACTGGCAAGCCTTCACCACCCAGACCCTGACCCACCTGAACGGAGCCCCAAATGATCACCAGTAACGAGCAGCGAAAGTGGCTGGAGGACTTCATTGTGGAATTGCGGCTGCGGGACGTCCCCGGTGACCTGATTGGCGACGCCGTGTCGACGGTCGAGGCTCACCTTCAAGACACCGGCGAAAGTCCTATCGACGCCTTCGGTCCGCCGGACGAGTACGCCGAGAACCTCGCCCTGCCGGGTCGCCGGAACGGAGGCGCGATGCTCTGGGTTGGTAGGGCCGTCGGCGTTGCCGCCTTCACCGTCTTGCCGTTCGCGATCACTCCGGTAGTCACTGGCAGAGACTTCGAGGTCACG
This sequence comes from Arthrobacter sp. 260, assembly GCF_013116745.1. Lineage (GTDB taxonomy): Bacteria > Actinomycetota > Actinomycetes > Actinomycetales > Micrococcaceae > Arthrobacter_D. Next base: position 132,804 of record NZ_JABFOE010000007.1, on the reverse strand, counting down.
GCCGTCCTGCTCACCCTGATCCTGGTCGTGTGCGCCGCCCTCGTGGTCATCTCAGTCAATCTGGATGCGATAGTGCGTTCATGGGCCATCTGGCAAAGCGGGCTGTTGGGGATGGGTATTGCCCTCGCAGTAGCAGCCGCAATTGGGCTGACCCCCGACGTGGTGTTCCTTCGACTGCCGGCGATCCCCATGTTGGTTGGTGCATGCCTGGCCGTGGCCGGCTTCATCTGGTGGGCTGCCCGAAGTGCCGATCCCGTGGTCCGCCCCACGCTCCGGATCAGCTGAGAGCCTCCGGGGGTGCAAGTCTCCCCAGGTACTGTCGCCGCCGTCGTGAATCCACCCGCGTGTTGCACGGCGCCACACGGCATGGGGCACAGAACCTGGGGAAAGCTGCACGGCTGAGTCTCTGGCAGGATGGATTCCATGACTGCAGAGACGCATTTCCCCGCCCCGCCCGTCGCCAAGAAGGTCCCGACGGAACGCACCCACCACTCGGACACGTTTGTCGATGAGTACGAGTGGCTGCGGGAAAAGGAGAGCCCCGAGGTGGTGGCCCACCTCACTGCCGAGAACAAGTACACGGAGGCCGTGACCGCTGGCCAGGAACAACTCCGGCAGGACATCTTCAATGAGATCAAAAACCGCACCCAGGAAACCGATCTGTCGGTTCCCTCCCGCAAGCGGGGCTGGTGGTATTACGCCCGCACCGAAGAGGGCAAGCAGTATGCCATTAACTGCCGGGTGGCAGCCACTGACACCGGGGACCTGAACCGGGACTGGACTCCACCGGAAATCGTCCCCGGCCAGCCGATCGACGGCGAACAGATCATGCTGGACGGCAACGCCGAGGCTGAGGGGAAGCCGTTCTTCTCCCTGGGCGGCCTGGCCGTCACCGAGGACGGGCACCTGTTGGCCTACTGCGAGGATAACGCCGGCGACGAGCGGTTCACCCTGCGCATCAAGGACCTGCGCACCGGCGAGCTACTCCCCGATGTGGTGCCCAACATCTTCTACGGCCTGGCCTTCTCGCCCGATGGCACCCAGGTGTTCTACACGGTGGTCGACGACTCGTGGCGCCCCTACCAGATCAAGTCCCACACCCTCGGCACCCCGGTTGAACAGGACACCGTGGTTTACCAGGAGGACGATGTCGCCATGTGGACCGGCTTCGACCTGTCCGCCGACCGCTCACAGCTGATCATCGGCATCGGCTGCTCCGAGTACAGCGAATACCGAGTCCTCGATCTGGCGAACCCCTCGGCAGGCCTCCTGACGCTGATCCCGCGCAGCGAGAAGGTGCTTTACGAGGCGGACCCCGTGACGATCGACGGCGAGCGCCACTACGTCCTGACCCACAACCGGAACGCCAAGAATTCGATGGTCAGCCTCGCCGCCGAATCCGAGTTCGGCTTACCGCTCGCCAAGCAGCGGTGGCGCACAGTGGTGGAGCACGACGACGCCGTCCGCGTGGGCGGTGTCGCCGTCACCTCCACACACCTCGTCGTCTCGGTCCGCAAGGACACCATCGAACGGGTCCAGGTCCTCCCGCTCGAAGGGCTCGGGACCCCTACCCAGCCTGTCCCCGAGGAGCCAGCGTTCGATGAGGAGCTGTTCACCTGCCACCTGGCCGACGCGGAGTTCGACTCGCCGATCATCCGGCTCTCCTACACCTCGTTCTTCACTCCCCCACGCGTTTACGACTACGTGCTCGACACCGGCAGCCTGCTGCTCCGCAAGCAGACCGAGGTGCGCGGCGGGTACCGGTCGGAGGACTACACGGCCGAGCGGCAATGGGCCACTGCGACGGACGGCACCCTGATCCCGCTGTCGGTGCTGCGGCGAACAGACCTTCCAGCGAACGGCAGCAATCCGGCCCTGGTGTACGCCTACGGCAGCTACGAGATCAGCATGGATCCGGGTTTCTCCATCTCCCGGCTGTCGCTCCTGGACCGCGGCGTGGTCTTCGTCGTCGCGCACATCAGGGGTGGCGGCGAGATGGGCCGCACCTGGTACGAGGGCGGGAAGAAGCTCACCAAGAAGAACACGTTCACCGACTTCGTGGATGCCACCCGCCACGTCGCGGCGTCCCCCTTCGTCGATCCGGGCAGGATCGCCGCCATGGGCGGGTCGGCGGGTGGCCTGCTGATGGGCGCCATCACCAACCTCGCCCCCGAAATGTACCGCGCGGTCGTGGCCCAGGTGCCGTTCGTTGACGCGCTGACCACCATCCTCGACCCGGAGCTGCCGTTGTCAGCCCTGGAATGGGAGGAATGGGGCAACCCGATCACCGACCCCGAGGTGTACCGGTACATGAAGGAGTACACCCCCTACGAGAACATCCAGCCGACGGCCTATCCCCGGATCGCCGCGGTAACGAGCTTCAACGACACCCGGGTGCTGTACGTGGAGCCCGCCAAGTGGGTGGCCAAGTTGCGTGAAACCACCACCGGCAGCGAACCGATCGTCCTGAAAACCGAGATGGACGGCGGCCACGGCGGCGCCAGCGGCCGGTACGAAAAGTGGAAGGACGTCGCCTGGGACTACGCCTTTGTGGCCTCCGCGCTCGGGGCCGAGAAGCCCCTGACCGGCGACACCACCGCCTAGCACCGCCGCCCACGGAGGAGGGCGCCGCATGGGCACCCTCCTCCGCGGTCCGTCTCGTGCGGTAATAGTGCTGCCCCCTGTCGTCATCGCTTGACACCAGCCTGCCTGCCGGTATTACCTGAATCAATTACCTAATGAACATTCGGTTACTAATCACGGTCACCCAGTAGTGAGGCTCCAATGGCGGACACCGGCGTCCAACCCACGCACCCTATCCTCGAACAGGACCATGCCTCGCGCTGGCTCGGGATCGACGTCGTTGCCCTTGACGACGGTTACGCGGTGATCACCATGACGCTGCGCCCCGAGATGCTGAACGGGTTCGGGATAGCCCACGGCGGGATGGTGTTTGCGTTCGCCGACTCGGCCTTCGCCCTGGCCTGTAACCCGGTCGGTGAGACCGAAACGATCACCGTCGCCTCGGGCGCTGACGTCACCTTCCTGGCTTCTGCCCGGCCAGGCGACCTGCTGACGGCCACCGCCACCCACCGCGCCTCGGCTGGCCGGAGCGGTCTTTACGACATTGCGGTGACCGCCGAGAACAGTGAGGGTACCCGTGCGATTGCCGAATTCCGGGGGCGGTCCCGCACCATCCCGAACCCGAACCGGCCCGCCGACGCCCACAGCACCGTTCCCGGCACAGCCGTCCCTAGCCGTGTTGTCCCCAGTAGTGGTGTCCCCAGCACAGAAAAGAGCCTCCCATGACCAGTACTGCACTCAAGGCCACCGCCGCTGATCCTGCAACCCTCGACGCCGAGGAGCTGATGTCCCGGGACCAGATCGAGGCACTGCAGCTCACCCGGCTCCAACACACCGTGCAGTATGCCTATGACAACGTCCAGCTGTACCGGGAGAAGTTCGACGCGGCAGGGGTGCACCCCACCGACCTCAAGGAGCTCGGCGACCTTTCGGTGTTCCCGTACACCACCAAGGAAGACCTGCGCCGCACCTACCCGTTCGGGATGTTCGCCGTCCCGCAGGACCAGGTGGCCCGAATCCACGCATCGTCAGGGACCACCGGCCGCCCGACGGTCGTCGGCTACACCACCGGGGATCTTGACCGCTGGGCCACGCTGGTGGCCCGGTCGCTCCGCGCGTCGGGCGTCAAGAAGGGCGACAAGGTCCACAACGCCTACGGCTACGGGCTCTTCACCGGGGGGCTTGGCGCCCACTTCGGAGCCGAAAAGCTAGGCTGTACAGTGATCCCCATTTCGGGCGGGCAGACCGAACGGCAGGTCCAGCTGATCACCGACTTCGAGCCCGACGCCATCCTGGCGACTCCCACCTACCTGCTGACCATCCTTGACGCGATGGCTGCCGCGGGTATCGACCCCGCCAGCACGTCGCTGAAGACCGCTGTGCTCGGCGCTGAGCCCTGGACCGAGGAGATGCGCCACGAGCTGGAGAGCCGGATGGGGTTCGATGCCTGCGATATCTATGGCCTGTCCGAGGTGATGGGCCCCGGCGTGGCGGGCGAATGCGTCGAAAGCAAGGACGGCTCCCACATCTGGGAAGACCACTTCCGGCCGGAGATCATCGACCCGTTCACCGACAAGGTGCTCGACGACGGCGAGCACGGAGAGCTGGTGTTCACCTCCCTCACCAAGGAGGCGCTGCCCATCATCAGGTACCGCACCCACGACCTGACGCGGCTGCTTCCCGGAACTGCGCGGCCCGGTATGCGACGCATGGGACGCATTACCGGACGCAGCGACGACATGATCATTCTCCGCGGGGTCAACCTCTTCCCCACCCAGATCGAGGAGATTGCGCTCCGCATCCCGGCGCTCAGCCCTCACTTCCAGCTGGAGATCACCCGTCCGGAAGGGCAACGGATGGACGCGATGACCGTCAAGATTGAACCGCGCGAGGGCGTCTCGGCGCACGACGCGGAAGCCGCGGCCAGCCACCTCAGCGAGCAGATCAAGATCCACATCGGATCCAGCTGCGCGGTCACCATCGCCGAGCCGGGTTCACTGGCCCGGTCCAGCGGCAAGCTCCGCCGCATCTACGATCTGCGACCCAAGGGCGGCAACTGATGCCGACCGCTTCCCCGCAGACGGCCAACCGCCGCGGGCGGCCCGGCTACGACCAGCAGGCCGTCCTGACGATCGCCGTCGACGTGTTCAACCGGCACGGCTATGAGGCGACGTCAATGGGCGTCCTCGCCGAGAACCTGGGAATCAGCAAGTCCGCCATCTACCACCACGTCCCCTCCAAAGGGGATCTGCTGCGCCTGGCGCTGGACCATGCCCTGGGCGGCCTGGAAGCCGTGCTGACCGACCCGCTGGCCACCTCGGGCAAGGCTGACGCCCGGCTGGAGTTCGTGTTGCGCGGCACCATCGCGGTGCTGATCGAGCGGCTGCCGTTCGTGACCCTGCTGCTGCGGCTCCGGGGAAACACCGAGGTGGAGCGCGGCGCGCTGGAACGACGGCGCGCCTTCGACCATCAGGTGGCGGCGCTGGTGGACGCAGCGCGCACGGAAGGGTCCCTACGCTCCGACATCGACCCACGCACCACCACCCGGCTGCTGTTCGGCACCATCAACTCGATTGTCGAATGGTACAAACCCGGCGGCGCTGTGACACCGGACCAACTGGCCGACGACGTCATCACGATGGTCTTCGACGGGCTCCACAGCACCTAGGACACCCCGAGTCCATCCGCGGGCTCGGCTACTTCTCGACGAGCGTCAGGACGTCGTAGGTCGCGACGATTTCGTCGTCCTGGTTGTGCAGCACGGCGTCCCAGGCGACCTCACCGTATTCTTCGTCCTCGCGCGGGGTGATGCGCTTGGCGGTCAGGGTGACGCGGATCGAGTCGCCAGCAGCCACCGGGGTGATGAACCGCAGGTTCTCCAGCCCGTAGTTGGCGAGCACCGGCCCCGGAGCGGGGTCAACGAACAATCCCGCACCCCAGGACAGCAGCAGGTACCCGTGCGCCACGATCCCTGGGAAGAACGGGTTGGCGGCAGCGGCTTCCTCGTTGGTGTGCGCGTAGAAGGTGTCCCCCGTGCTGTTCGCGAACGCAGTGATGTCCTCAAGGGTCACCTGTCGCAGCTCCGAGCGGACGGCGTCGCCAATCTGCAGGGCCGCCAGGTCCTTGCGGAACGGGTGCGTGTCATCGAACCGCTGGTTGGCACCGGTGTGCCAGACGCCGGTTACCGCGGTGAGCATGTTCGGGGACCCCTGGATCGCGGTGCGCTGCATGTGGTGCAGGACCGATCGGATACCGCCGAGTTCCTCGCCTCCGCCAGCGCGTCCCGGTCCACCGTGCACCAGGTGCGGGACCGGCGAGCCGTGGCCGGTGGAACTGCGGGCATCTTCCCGGTTGAGCATCAGCACCCGCCCGTGGTGGGCTGCGATACCGAGAACCAGCTCGCGCGCGACGGCGGGGTCGTTGGTGCAGACCGTCGCGACCAGTGATCCTGCGCCGAGGGCGGCAAGCCGAACGGCGTGGGCGGCGTCGTCGTACCCGATCACCGACGCCACCGGACCAAATGCTTCAACGGTGTGCAGCTCGATTGCCTCGGCATTTTCCCAGGTCAGGAGGACCGGGGACATGAACGCACCGTCCGTGACGGTATCCACCGTGCCGTCGGCACGGGTGACGCGGGGAGCGTCGAGGGTGCCGTAGGCCAGTTCGCCGCCGGCGGCGATCATGGTCTCGACGGCGCTCCTGACATCCCTGAGCTGGTCCAGCGATGCGAGCGCACCCATCGTGACACCCTCGGCGCGCGGATCGCCGAGGACGACCCGCTGCTCGATGCGCTCCCTCGCCGCGGCGACGACGTCGTTCACCAGCGCCTTGGGCACGATGGTGCGGCGGATGCTGGTGCACTTCTGCCCCGCCTTGACGGTGATCTCGGTGACCAGGGACTTGATGAAGGCGTCGAATTCGGGGGTGCCGGGGACGGCATCCTCACCGAGGATCGCGGCATTGAGCGAGTCCGTTTCGGAGGTGAAGCGGACGCCGCCGTGCACCACGTTGTCATGGGACTTCAGCTTGTTGGCGGTCGACGCCGACCCGGTGAACGACACCATGTCCCGGTAGTCCAGGTAGTCCAGCAGATCGCGAGCGGACCCGGAGATCAGCTGGAGCGCCCCCTTCGGCAGGATGTTGGATTCGATGATGAACTTCACGACGGCGGCCGTCAGGTACCCGGTGGGGGTCGCCGGTTTGACGATGGTCGGTACGCCGGCCAGAAACGCCGGCGCCAGTTTCTCGAGCATGCCCCACACCGGGAAGTTGAAGGCGTTGATCTGAACTGCCGCACCGGGGATCCGGGTGTAGATGTGCTCGCCGAGGAAGCTGCCATCCTTGGAAAGGATCTCCGGTGGGCCGTCCACCACCACGTTCGAGTTCGGCAGCTCGCGGCGGCCCTTGGACCCGAAGGTGAAGAGCACCCCGATCCCGCCGTCGATGTCCACCATCGAGTCGATCTTTGTGGCGCCGGTCCGGGCGGACAGCTCATACAGCGACGTGCGCTGGTCATTGAGGAATTGCGCCAGGGCCTTGAGCATGAGCGCCCGCTGGTGGATGGTGAACTCCCCCAGCTCCCGCTGACCGGTGGTGCGCGCATAGTCGACCACCTGGGCGACGTCGAGCCCCTCGGTGCTGACGACCGCGAGGGTTTCGCCGGTGCTGGCATCCCTGACCTCCGCACTGTTGCGGTCCGTCAGAGAGCCGGCGTCGGGCGTCCACCAGGCGTCCTCGATAAAACTGGGAACAGTCTGAACGCGTACCGCTGTTGAAGTCATCGTCGACTTGCCTTTCGCCTTTGGGTGTCTCGAGCGCCCGCCGCCTCAGGGAGGATAACTGAACGGACGTTCGGTAATATGTCCAGCGTACATTAACCGACATTTTCCGCACCCGTTTCTTTCCTCCCTAAGGAGCCCTCCGTGACCCATCAGGTCTGGCAGATTCAGCTTGGCGAACTCGACGAGAAGATGGGCGTGAAGATTCTCGAGCAGTCGGTGGAGAGGGTGGTGGCTACCATGCCGGTGGAAGGCAACCGGCAGTCATTCGGCTTGCTGCACGGCGGTGCGTCGCTAGCGGTCGGTGAGGCCGTGGGGTCGTGGGCGGCCGTGATCCATGCGAGCACTCTGGGGAAGACGGCCGTCGGCGTGGATGTGTCGGCCACCCACCACAAGTCGGCCCGCGAAGGAATGGTCACCATCACCGCCACCCCAATCCATCTGGGCGGCACCCTCACCACCCATGAGGTGGTTTTGACCCACGACGACGGCACCCGCCTCTGCAGCCTGAGGATCACCAACCTGATCATCGACCGCCGCTAGGTCATCAGCTAGCGGTTTTTCGCCAGCCGATGGGTGAGCCCCGCCAACACCTGAGGCCACTCGGAGGCGATGATCGAGAACACGACGGTGTCCCGCAGACTGCCGTCGGGACCCCACCGGTGGGCGCGCAACACCCCGTCCTGTTTGGCGCCCAGGCGGGCGATTGCCTCCCGCGACTGCTGGTTCATCCAGTGGGTGCGGAACTCGACGGCGGTGCACCCGATTGTTTCGAAGGCGTGGGCCAGGAGCAGCAATTTGCTTTCGGGGTTCGTTCCAGTGCCTTGGACGGAGGCTCGGTTCCAGGTGTAGCCAATCTCAACCCGCGGTGTGTCGGCGTCGATGTTGCAGTAGGTGGTCATGCCGAGAACCTGGCCGGTGTCATTCCGGCGGAGGGTGAAGGGCAGCATGGCACCCTGGGCCTGCAGCGCCAGCCTTCGGTCGATCTCCTCAGCCATTGAATCAGGAGTGGGCACCGAGGTGTACCAGAGATTCCACAGTTCGCCGTCCCGGACAGCGTCGACCAGTCCATCGTGGTGCTCAGTCGAGAGCGGCTCCAGGGTGACGGATGGGCCGGTGAGCGTTACGGGTAGCAGTGCGGTCATGGGCCCATTCAACCACGCGGGTTGTCCTGCCGCGGGCTGATTCTGACGGACAGGCTAGCCGGTCAGCCGGGCCCGTAACCCTGCCAGTTCCGCGGCGGTGAGGCCCGCATCCAGCAGATACCGCTCGGCGTCGAAATCGTCCAACAGCTCCCGCAGATGCGCTACCGACAGGTCAACACGCTCCGCCAGCTCGGTTTCGGACAGGGGTATCTCTCGAGGAGTCTCCTGGGTCGAATGGAACTCGTTAATCCCCCGGACACCCCTGGCGTAGTCCTGGACAATCTCATCGGTGGGCACTCCCGCGGCGGCCAGCATCACCGTCATCACGAGGCCGGTGCGGTCGCGGCCAGCCGAGCAGTGGACCACGACCCCACCGTCGGGCGCGTTGATCACCGCCCGCACCACCGCGACGATCTTTTCCGGCCAGCGCCGCAGGTTCTCCAGATAGTACTTCGGCGAGCTCAGGTACGGGCCCACCAGCTCCATGAACTCGGCGTCGGACTGGTCCTCGGTGGGACAGTTGACGATCGAGAAACGGCCCAGCGCTTCCTCGGCAACCGCCGGGTCGTTCTCCCGCCGACCGTACTCTCCGGGATTCCGGAGGTCGACGACGGTGCGGACCCCGTCTTCATGCGCCTGCTGCCAGCCGTCAGCGGTGATCCACTCGTGGCGGCCCATCCGGTAGATCCGACGCGGTTGGATGAGGCCGCCCAGGCCGCCGAGATCGCGGGCGTTGACCGCTCCGTCCCACCCGACGACGCCCGGGCTGGCAGCGTCAGCTGCCTGGTCTGGGTGCGAGATCATGTCCACACCCTAACAAGTGGCGGCCCGGCGGCGGATCTTTCCGCCCCCCCATATCCAGGAAGCCTCCGCAGGAGTACCTTGAACCCATGAAAACTCCCCTAAGGTCCCTGCTGGGACGCAGCACCGCCGCCACACTTCTCGCGTTTGGGCTGGTCGCCGGCACCGTCGCCGGCCCCGCCTCAGCCACCGCCCCCGACCGGCACCGGGGACCCGCCGACTATGTTGCACTGGGCGACTCCTATGCCGCCGGATTCGGCGCAGGATCCTACGTCAATGCCTGCGGGCAATCCCCGCTGGGACTGCCGGGTCTCCTCGATGAGCGACGGGGAATCGAGCTGACCTTCAACGCCTCCTGCAGCGGGGCGAAGGCGACCGCCGACCGCACCGACGCCATACCTGACCTTCCCGAGCAGCTGGAGCAACTCGTCGGCGCCGGGTTGATCGGAAAGGGCACCGACCTGGTCACGGTGTCAGCGGGGGGCAACGATCTCGATTTCGGCTCGGTAGTCGGTGCGTGCGCCACTCAACCGCTCGCCGTCTGCGAGCAGGTGATTGACTCCCGCACACTCCAGGCCCAGACGACGCTCGCCGCGGCGCTGGATGAACTGTATGGAAACCTCCGCGCCGCCGCACCGAAAGCGCGGATTGTTGTCACCGGCTACCCACACCTGTTCTCACCACGATCGGGATCCGAAGTACTGCTCAGCACCGAGGCGCAACGGTTGTTCAATAACGGCACCGATGCGCTCAACCAGGTCATCCGGCACAACGCCGAAACCAACCGACTGCAGTACGTGGACGTGGTGAAGAAGTTCAAGGGGCACGGCATCGGGACCAGGGACCCGTGGATCACCTACACCGGGTTCACCGCTATCGACGACCTGCACCCGACTGCCAGGGGGTATGAGCGCGGCTATTTCAAGGCGGTCCGCAGCACGGTCAACCTGTCCACCCTGTGGCGCTGAACGGGCCGCACCGCTGACAAGACTGTGGGCTGATCGGGACCGGGCGTTGCGTGGAACCCGTCTAACGGAGCAGCTCGTAGAACCGCCAGAATCCGAAGTTCTCGATCGGCAGCGTCCTGATGTCGGAGAACCCGGCTGCCACCGCATACGCGTGCAGGACGTCGGGGCGCATCACCGTCCCGGTGGCGGTGCTGAGTGGGTGTGACATGCCGTCGGGCAGGCAGATAAGCAGGCTGAACCCGTACATCAGCCGCTCCAGTTCATCTCCCGGTGCGGTGAAGGTGTCTGCGACGGCCTCGTCCATGACAATCACCGTTCCGTGCGGGGCGAGGGCCTGCCGGGCCGCGGCGAGGACTTCCACCGGGTGGGGAAGGTCGTGGATACATTCGAAGGCGAACACGGCGTCGTACGACGCCGCGGGGATCACCTTGGCGTCCGCCTCCCAGAAGATGACCCGGTCCTGCACACCCGCGTGCGCGGCATTGGCGGTCGCCAGCTTCACTGACGCAGGGTCGACGTCGAATCCCTCCACCGTCGCGTTCGGATAGGTGCGGGCCAGGGCGATGCTCGACCACCCCCCTCCGGCGCCCACATCGGCTATCCGGGCGCCGGGTCGACGTAACTGCGCATCCAGGTGCTCGATCCCCTCCAACGCGCCGGGGAGGGCGGACTCGAACCAGGGGCGATTCATGTCGGCCTGCGACTCCCGGGCGTCAGCACCAAAGTCTGACCACCCCACACCGCCTCCGGTCCGATAGGCGTGGAGCAGGGATGGGAGTTGCACTGCGGCCCCAGCAAACATCCGGGCCAGCGGGGCAAGATAGTTCAGACTTCCCTCATCGGTGAGCACCTCCGCCGCACCCGGGGGGATGGAGAACTTCCGCTCGCGCGCCGCGGCGTCGACGCCGTCCACCGGCCCGGGCGCAACGGCGAGGATCCCGGTAACTGCCTGCTGCTCCAACCATTCCCGGGTGTACCGCTCGTTCGTGCCGGATCGCTGGGCCAGCTCGGCGGCGGTCGCGGGCCCACCATCCCGCAACTGCCGGTACCATCCCAGGCGGTCGCCCAGATGGATGGCGAGCGCGTCGACCATGCCCAGGGAGGCATCGAGCACACGCTGGGCCATCGTCTCTGCAGTAGGAGTGGTGTGCTCGTGATCCTGTGATTGTTGGCTGGCCTCGCTCAAAGGGTGCCTCCCTTAAAACACCTCACCGGGTGTGACGGCTCCTCAACCTGAGCCGTCAGTGGATTGCCACTATGGCCCAACTTGCGTTCGCTGGCAAGGCGTTCGCTGTAGCATGTGGGAAACCAAAGGGTCTCGTTATGGCCCGCTTTCCCCCTTCATCTCTCGAGCCCCAAAGGCCAACCATGAAGTACCGCGCACGCACCACTGAATCAAAAAACGTCCTGGCGGGCAGCGAACGTGACCTGTACCGGATCCAGGCCATGTCCCAGGAAGCCCTGGACAAGCACCCAGCGGTAGCTGACGGCGTCGAGCAGATCAAGATGGACCTGCTCGCTGAAACGGCTGACGCGCGCCAGGTGGTGGATCAGTCGAACGTCGAGGCTCCCGCGCCCCGGAGAGCCACACGCTGGTCCGGGCTAGCGATCTTCGCAGTGATCATCCAGGCGCTTACCTTTCTGGCGGCGGGCTTCGCAGGCTTTGTCCTGCTGCCGCCAAGGCAAAGCTTTAACCTGGACCTACCCTACCTAGTCCAGTTCAGCACAGTCGGTGCCTACATCACTATCGTCTTAGTGATCCTCGGCCTGCTGCTTCCGGCACCAGGGGATAAAACCTATCGACGGCAGTCCTGGCAGCTCTATGGAGCTGAGGTGTTGATCGTCGCCGTAGGCGTCGCCGTGGGTCTCAACCGGTCGAGGACTGATGCCGATGCTGCGGAGGCGAACTGGACGCCGTGGCTGATCGCCAATCTGGTGGCTGCAGTGCTGCTCCTGGCGCTCACCGCCAGGGGCTTCGCTGCGTCCCGTGAGGAGCCTGTGGAGCTGGAACCCCAGGACGTCGACCGGGACTACTTCACTGCAATCCACGGCGTCAAGCGTGGAGCCATCGACCGGCTCGAAACCCTGATGAACGGGAATCCCCAGGAAAAGAAAGCCGTGGACCATGAGTGGCAGAGCGCTGTGAAGACAGCATCGCGCAAGAGGCAGATCTCCAAGAACGCGGCCGCCCACGCCAGCCGCACCACTGCATGGCGCTGGCAGCTCGAACTCGTCGCCGAGCCCGATTACAAGGTCCCGGAGGAGCAGGAGAGCCAGCGATGAAGTACCGCGATCCCAAAACGCCGGCCAGGAATGTCCTCGCTGGCAGCGACCAGGACCTTGATCGGCTGCGAACCCTGGCGGAGCAGACACTGGACCAGCATCCGGTGTCTGCGCCGGGCGTCGAACGGATCAGGCAGGACCTGCTGTCGGCAACGCAGGATGCCCGCCGGGATTATGAGCGGGTCGCCACGGCTACCCCCCTTCGGCCTGGCTGGGGCGGATGGACTGGACGTGACCTTCTTGTGGCAAGTGTCCACAGCCTGGTGTTCTTCGCTGTGGCAAGTTTCGCCTTCGTTCTGCTGCCCACCAGATTCAACCGCACCAGCGACCTGGGAAGCATGCTGACGTGGAGCACCAATTCTGGTTATGTCGCCGTCGCGGTCATTATCGTCGCCCTGCTGCTCCCCCGGGCCCCGATCAAGGACCTGACCCGTCAGCTGGCCGGGTTCAGCCTCCTGCAGGTGGCGTTTATCGCCGTCGGTTTGGCGTACGGCGGATACCTCTCCACCTTCCGTGATGACGCTGCCGAAGCGGGCTGGACCCCGTGGCTGGTTTCCAATCTGGTGGTTGTGGTGATGCTTCTTGCTCTTGCCGCCAAGGGGTACGCCTCGGCCCGGCATTGGTCACCGGCGAGGGGACGGAAAACGATGGAGGGCGACTACAGGGCGGCAATCCACGGGGCTAAACGGGAAGCCGTTGACCGCCTCGAAACCTTGCTCCGCCACCACCCCCAGGACCGGCTGGAACTGGAGCAGAAGTGGCGGAACGCCGTGCAGCGCCTGGTGCGTGAGCGGCGGATCTCCCGGAGGGCAGCTGCCAACGCGAAGGTCAGCACCCCGTGGCGCTGGCAGCTGGAAGCGGCTGCCAGCCCCAGGTATCGGGCGCCCGAGACTCAGACGCTCAACGACTGACCCGACCTACCCAGTCCAGTCGAAGAAGCCCTTGCCCGATTTTCGGCCCAGCTCTCCGCGGGCCACCTTGTCCCTGAGCAACTGCGGCGGGGCGAACCGCTCCCCCAGCGTCGACTCCAGGTATTCGGCGATGCCGAGCCGCACGTCGAGCCCCACGAGGTCGGTGGTCCGCAGCGGACCGACCGGGTGTTTGTAGCCCAACACCATCGCGGTGTCGATGTCCTCGGCCGAGGCGACTCCATCCTCGACCATCCTCATCGCTTCCAGGGCAATCGCGACACCCAGCCGCGAGCTCGCAAAACCCGGCGCGTCGTTGACCACCACCGGGGTTTTCCCGAGTTGCTCCACCCAGCCCCGGGCTGCGGCGGCCAGCTCGTCCGATGTCTGCCGAGCCAGGACCACCTCGATCAGTGTTGAGGCGGGCACCGGGTTGAAGAAGTGCAGGCCGCAGAAGCGATCGGGGCGCTGCAGCTTCTCGGCCAGTCCGCTGACTGACAGGGACGAGGTGTTGGTGGCCAGCCACGCGGTGGGAGCCAACCGGTCCTCCACGGCCGTCAGGGCCGTTGCCTTCAGTCCGGCGTCCTCAGGAACCGCCTCAACTACCAACCCGCAGGCCTCGAACGCGGCGTAGTCAACGGAGACGGACACCCGCGCCGAAAGACTGTCGAGGGACTCAGTGGTTGTCCCGCGCTGCACGCTCTTGCCGAGCGCGTCCAGGATGCGTTGGAGGGCTGCTTCGGCGGCGTCGCCGTCGCGTTCGACGACGACTACCGTCGCGCCCGCGGTGCAGAACGCGTGGGCGATGCCCGCCCCCATCCGACCGCCGCCCAGGACGCCGACCGTCTCAGGGATTTCAATCGATGTGGTCATTTCTTTTTCCTGTCGAGGAACGCCTGCATCCGGTCGAACTTCGCCTCGGATTCGAACAATATTCCCTGGGCCAACTGGTCGATAACCGGGTGGGCTTCGGGCGGGGCATGGAATACGGACTTGGTGATCCGGACGGCCAGGGGATCCTGTCGTCCGATCCGGCCGGCGAGCGCGTTCGCGGCAGGGAGTAAGGCGTCCGGCTCGTGGATCTCGGTGATGAGCCGGACGCCGAGCGCTTCGTCGGCTCCCAGGATCCGGCCCGCGAGCAGGATCTCCTTGGCAAGCGGCTCGCCGACGAGTTCACGGAGCCGCCAGGTGGCTCCGGCGGCGGCGAGGATACCCAGGCCGGTCTCAGGGTTGCCAATCTTCAGGCTGGGCGTACCAATCCTGAAATCGGCTGCGTAGGCGAGCTCGGCGCCTCCCCCAAGCGCGTACCCGTCGAGGGCCGCGATCACGGGCATGGGCAACCGGGCGATCCGGGCGAACAAGGTGGAGTTGATGCCGGCGAGGGCATCGTCCCGGCGTCGCTCGCGCAGTTGGGCAATGTCCGCCCCTGACGCAAACACGCCGTTGCTCCCGGCCAGGATCAGGACGCGGGGCTGCTTCTCCAGGAGATCGCAGACTTCATGGAGCTCATCGACCATGACCTGGTCGATGGCGTTGCGGACCTCCGGCCGGTGTAGCTGGACGGTGAGTCGGTCGCCGTCGTCGCTCACCTTGAGGGTGCTGAACCCGTCCACTAGACGCGCTCCAGCAGCATTGCCGTGCCCTGCCCCACGCCGACGCACATGGTGGCCAGTCCGATCGCGCGGCCCTCGCCGCGTGCCTCCCGTTCAAGGCGACCCAGCAGGGTGATCGCGAGGCGGGACCCGGAGGAGCCCAGGGGATGGCCGAGGGCAATCGCTCCGCCATCCCGGTTTACCAACTCCTCGTCGAGGCCCAGCCGGCGGATGCAGGCGATCGACTGGGTGGCGAAGGCTTCGTTGAGTTCGACGGCGCTGAGGTCACCGATGCCCAGGCCGGTGCGCTGGAGCACCTTCTGGGTGGCGGGGACCGGGCCGATGCCCATGATCGCTGGCGGCACGCCCGCCGATGCGCCATCAAGGATGCGGGCGCGGGCGGCGAGTCCCAGCCGGTTGACTGCCGCTTCCGAAGCGACGACGACGGCGGAGGCGCCGTCGTTCAGGGAGCTGGAGTTACCGGCTGTCACCACGCCGTCGCGCCTGACGACCGGGCGGAGGCCTGCGAGCACGTCCAGGGTGGTGTCGGCGCGGGGCCCCTCGTCGGTGTCGACGGTGATCTCGCGTTTGCCCGCACGGGTCGGCACCGGCACGATCTCGTCACGGAAGTGGCCCGCTTCGATGGCGGCGAGCGCGCGCTGGTGGGACCGCAGGGCGAAGGCATCGGCTTCGTCGCGGGTGATCCCGTCGACCGAGGCCAGCTCTTCGGCCGTTTCCGGCATGGAGTAGGTGGTCTTGTCCTGCGCCGCGAAGATCGGGTTGGTGAAGCGCCACCCGATGGAGGTATCGAAGACATCGCCCGGCTTGGCGAAGGCCTTGGCGGGCTTCTCCATCACCCAGGGGGCACGGCTCATGGATTCCACGCCACCCGCGACGACGATATCTGCCGCCCCGGACTTGATCATGTGGGAGGCCATGATGATCGCTGACAGGCCAGACGCGCAGAGCCGGTTGACGGTGATGCCGGGAACCGTATCCGGCAAACCGGCGAGCAGGGACGCCATTCGAGCGACGTTGCGGTTCTCCTCACCGGCTCCGTTGGCGTTGCCGAGGATCACCTCGTCGATTTCCCCGGGGTCGATTCCCGCGCGGGCTACGGCTTCGCGGATCGCCAGTGCCGCCAGGTCGTCAGGCCGGACTCCTGAAAGGGCCCCGCCGTAGCGTCCTACCGGGGTGCGAACCCCGCCGACCAGAAATGCCTCGGCCATGCCTGCCTCCAGAATCATCAGCGATTAGGTTAGTCCTTCGGGCAGCTCAATTACTGACCGTTCGTTCTATATTACAGACGTGCCCAGGAAAGTGGCTCCCCTACACGTGCGCTGATGCGGCACCGCTCGCCTGCAGGTGCTGCACTTTCCTAAGCGACCAGAGCCTAGCGGGGCGACCCAACCACCTGCCCGGCCTCCAGCCGCAACTCGCGCCCCGCCGGGAGAGTCGAGAACCACCGGCGCAGCTCGCGGTCGTGGCTGGCGATCACCAGGGTCCCTCCGTAGCCGGCCAGGGCCTCCTCAAGTTCCCCCACCAGGACCGGCGCCAAATGGTTCGTCGGCTCATCGAACAGGATGACGTCACAGCGTCCCACCAGCAGGCGGGCCAGCGCGAGCCTCCGGTATTGCCCGGCGGACAAGGATCCCACCGGGACCAGGAGGTCGGCTGTGCGGAACAGGCCAAGGTTCAGCAGACGATCCGCATGCTCCTCCAGATCCCCCACGAGCCCCGAGGCGAAGGCCGGCAGCAGACGCATCGACGGTTTCCGGGGTGGACGCAGTTCCTGGGGAAGGTACCCCAGTCGTCCGCGCTGGACGAGGGTACCCCGGTCCACGGGACACACCCCGGCCATCACATCGAGCAACGTGGTTTTGCCCGCGCCGTTGGGTCCGGTGACCAAAAGGTTATCCCCCGCCCCGACAGCCAGGGTCTCCACGGCGAGTCGGTCTGCTACTGCCGCATTGTCCAGTTCGAGCACAGTACCTGTGAGGGACTGGCCTCCGAACTGCGCCGAGAGCGTCAGTGGCTTCGGCGGCCGGTCCACCGGGTGTTCCTGGAGCCGGCGCAGGCGTTCCAGAGCGTTGCGTTTCTGGCTGGTGATGGCTTCCTGGACCGTTCCCTGCTTGAAGTCGTAGCCCATCTTGTCCCGGTCACGTCGCCTGCCGTAACCCATCCGGCCCTCGACCGCTGCGGCCTTGGCCCGTTCGGTTTCCTTGGCGTCCATCCACTGCTGGTACTCCTGTTCCCAGCGGCGCCGCTCGGCGGCCTTGGCCAGCAGATACCCGTTGTACCCGTCGCCGTAGCGGCGCAGCTCCCGCCGGTCGCCGTCGACCTCGATGATTGTCGTGGCGAAAGTCCGGAGGAACGAACGGTCATGGGAAATCGCGACGACGGCGCCCCGATGGGCGGCGAGTTCCCGTTCCAGCCAGGCCACGGCGTCGTCGTCGAGATGGTTGGTCGGTTCATCCAGCAGCAGGATGGCGGCGGGAACCGCGAGCAGGCAAGCCAGCGCCAGCCGTTCCTGTTCCCCACCGGACAGCGTGTCGAGGGTACGGTCCCGCTGCAGACCCCCCAGCCGGAGCTGGCTGAGGGCAGCATCGACACGTGAATCGACGGCGTAGCCATCATGGAGGTCGTAGGCGGACCGGGCTGCGCCATAGCGCTCCAGCTCTCCGGAATCGGCGACGGCCAGTGCCGCCTCCCGGGTCCGCAGCTCAGCCTCGATGGCGCGGATCCTGGCCAGCGCCGTATCGATGACTGTCTGCACCGTGTCGGTCGGCGCATGGTCCAGAGTCTGCGGCAGGTGCCCGACCGCCCCGTGCACGGAGACCTGCCCGCCGTCGGGGGGCTCCAGCCCCGCGATGAGCCGCAGGAGAGTGGACTTCCCGGCACCGTTCTCACCGACCACCGCGACGCGCTCTCCGCGGCCGATGCTCAGGTTGACGTGATCCAGCAGCAGGCGATCGCCGTAGCCATGGGATACCTCGGATAGCTCTACGTGTTCGCTCACGGGGGTTCCTCGCAGTGTGGAAGGGGTGGCGGTGGGACGGCGCGTCATTGTCATGGCGCACGGTTGGCACCACGGGACGGGCGGGTGCACGGCTAGTTCCACATGCCCCTAGCGTGCCCCGGCACGGTGGGCCAGTCAACTCGTTGTCCCTGACGACGCCGTCGTCCGGTACTCGCGGCATCAGCGGAAGTCCGGGACGATAGGGAGATGATCACCTCCGCATTACCCTGGCTCTGGATTGACCCCAGCCCAGCGCGTGTGTCAGGGGCCCTCGCCAGCGGTGCCGCCTCGCGGCAGTGCTGGGTTCGCGCTGTGGACGTTGCCAGCTCCCCCGATCTGGTGTTCGCCTGGACAACGCAGCTTCGCCGGGCCCCGTATAGCTACGACCTGATCGACAACTGGGGCCATCGCAGTCCGCAGGTTCTCGATCCGGCGCTGATCGACCTTCGCCCAGGGGACACAGTCATGCGGATCTTCACAGTGGTGTCGGTTGATCCGGCGCGGTCGTTCACCCTCCGGTTCAGCTCCGCCCGCGCGGAACGCATCTTCGGCCGGCTGATTATCGAGTACCTGGTGGAGCCCGTCGAGAGTAGTTCACGGCTGGTCGTGAGGCTGTCGGTGCCGCTGCCCACCGGTCCGCTGGATGGCCTTCGCCAGAGCGCCCTCGCCTGGGGAGACCTGGTGATGATGCGCAAGCAACTCCGCGAACTCCGGCGGCTCGCCGAAAGAGACCATCGAAGCCTGACGCCGCCCGACAGCCGCCCTGCTGGCGAACAGTGACATATCAGGGGACCGCGTCGGTGCTTCCCTAGGGCTGTCCGGCCCCTGTCTGCGCATCAAGGAACTGCAGGATCGCGGCGGCGGTGAGCTCTGGTTGCTGGGACTGCGGATAGTGCCCCGCTTCGGGAACCATAACGGTAGCTCCGTTCAGGGCTTGTGAGACCCAATCGGCCTCAGCCTTCGGGTCCTTGAAGTCGGGGTCTTTCTCCCCCATCACCACGAGGGTGGGTGCGGTGACCGAACCCACGCTGTTGCCGGCGTCCACATGATCGGTGCGTGTAGTCAGGCTGAAGGCTCGGGCGTAGCCCGGCCGCTTCAGGCTCTCGATGACCCGTTGGCGATACTCGGCAAAGTCCACCGGCTTCCTACCCGCGTACAGCGTGGGCAGATATGCCTTCCAGGCAGCTGCCGCCCACGGACGGGCCATCAGAAGACGGAAGAACCGCTTCCCGACCCTGCTGATCGCAGCCTCCCGGACAAAGGGGCCGATAAGCACCAGCCGACTCACCAACCCGGGATGTTGGGCAGCGACCAGAACTGCTGCACCCGCAGCCATCGAGTTGCCCACGATGGTGGCGGGCACACCCCGTTCACGGATCAGCGCCTCAATGTCACTGGCCGTCTCATTGTCTCCGTAGCTCTCGAAGGCGGTGTTGCTGTCCCCATGTCCCCGCAGATCGGTGGTGACCACTGTGTATCCGGCGGCCACCAGTGCGGGGGTAATGAAACGGTAGGTCGAGCGCAGATCCCCCATTCCCGGGACGAGGAGCAGCAGGGGGCCTGAGCCCTGCACATCGTAGGCAATCCGGCCCTGCGCGGGCCGGGCAAGGAGCTGTGTCACGGGTGCCGACGTCATGTGGCTAACGTGTCCGAGCCGGAAACTGCTGTCAAGAGCGGCCTGCTCTGCGGACCGTTACTGTCCGCTATCGGCTGGTTTGCCGCAGCGGTGATTCCCTACTGTCGGTGCATGACCTACAACATTCAGATCTCCCTCGACTGCAAAGACACCCACCAGCAGGCGGACTGGTGGGCGGAAACGCTCGGCTGGGTGGTGGAACCCACTGACCAAGCCTTTATCGACGACGTGCTGGCCAAGGGGTTGGCCCAACCTGACGACCTCGTGGTGCACAACGGGGTGCGGGTGTGGCGGGACGGCGCAGCGATCTGCCGTCCCGGCGAGGAAGGTAGCCCTGGCCGGTTGCGCATGCTGTTTCAGCCGGTTCCCGAACCGAAAACCGTCAAGAACCGCTGCCATCTGGACATCAACCTCGACGGCGATGACAAGGACCTGCTCCGGTCCCAGCTTGAGGGACGGGGTGCACGGTTCCTGTACCAGGCGAATCAGGGTCCCCACGTCTGGTACACGATGGCCGACCCCGAGGGCAACGAGTTCTGCATCGGCTGACCTATTCGGCCCGCCTGGGCAACACCACAAGCGCTGCTACGAGGCTGACGGTGCCAGCGGAGACGGCCGCGATCGTGGCGGTCTCCGGTGGCAGGAGGGGCGGCGTGGACACCCCGGTGTCGACCCCACCCACCGGCAGCTGACCTACCTGCGGCGCGGGGTCCGGCGTGGGCGACGCAAAATCAATGAAGCACGGGTAGGTTCCATCCGGGAACACGATGGAACCGGGGTTGACGGCGCACAGATTGTTTCCAGTGGCGTCGATCAGGCCCCCGGTCACGAAGGTGACAGTGTTCGGGTCGATCACGGTCGCCTCATCAAAGGGAACGAACACGATCTCGTCGGGGGCAGCAAGTGCCGGCACCGCTGAAGCGAGCCCGAGTGCGATTGAGGCAGCTCCGATGGCCAGGTACTTGATGAGTTTCATGACTCCCCCTTGATGTCGGCTGTCCCCGATGGCCAGCTCCCAGGCGTCAGCTAACCAAACCCCGAAGAAAACCGCCAGCACTCTAGGTTCCTTACCCAGCGGATCGCAGCAGGCGGCCCTGATCACGCCAAGGGCGCGCCGCGAAGTTACACTCGATGGGTGACTATCGACCTTCCCCCACAGGTTTCAGACCTCTTCGACCCTGCCCGCTGGCGACTCGTCTCCGGGTTTGGGGACCTGGAGGACATCACCTACCACCGGCAGGTCGAGCGGACCGCTGAGGGGCAGGTACGGGATCTCCCGACCGTCAGGATTGCCTTCAACCGGCCCGAGGTCCGCAACGCGTTTCGTCCCGGGACGGTCGATGAGCTGTACCGGACCATGGATCATGCCCGGATGACCTCCGACGTCGCCACTGTCCTGCTCACTGGCAATGGCCCGTCACCCAAGGACGGCGGTCATTCCTTCTGCTCCGGCGGTGACCAGCGGATCCGTGGCCGCGACGGCTACCGCTACGCCGACGGCGAGACCAGCGAGAGCGTAGATCCTGCCCGTGCGGGCCGGCTCCATATCCTGGAGGTGCAGCGCCTGATGCGCACTATGCCCAAGGTCGTCATCGCCGTCGTTAACGGGTGGGCCGCCGGCGGCGGGCACAGCCTGCACGTGGTGGCGGACCTGACGATCGCGTCCCGCGAACACGGCAAGTTCAAACAAACTGATGCCACGGTGGGCAGTTTCGACGCCGGTTACGGGTCTGCCCTGCTGGCCCGCCAGATCGGCCAGAAGAAGGCCCGCGAGATCTTCTTCCTGGCCCGCGAATACTCGGCCGACGAAATGGTCGCCATGGGCGCCGTGAACGAGGCGGTGGACCACGCGGAGCTGGAGACCACTGCGCTGCAGTACGCCGCTGACATCGCCCGGCAGAGCCCCCAGGCCATCAGGATGCTGAAGTTCGCCTTTAACCTGGCCGACGACGGCCTCGCCGGCCAGCAGGTGTTCGCCGGGGAAGCCACGCGGATGGCCTACATGACCAACGAGGCGGTCGAAGGCAAGGAAGCCTTCCTGGAAAAACGGGCACCCGATTGGTCCGCCTACCCCTACTACTTCTAGGCCGCCATGGAACTGCTCCCCCTTTATACCCCGCCCGGATCCGACCCCCATGCCCTCCTCACTCCGCTGGCTGCCGCCCTCGCCGGGGAGGGCCCTGCCATTGCCCCGCATGTGGAGCAGGGCCAGACCTTCGATGGTGAGCTGCCCAACGACGAGATAGCCGCCGTCCTCAGCACCTCGGGCTCCACCGGGACGCCCAAGCAAACCATGCTCAGCGTCGACGCGCTGGCCGCCTCGGCGATGGGCACGGCCCTGGCGCTAAAGGCAGAGGGCCAGTGGCTTCTCACTCTTCCCGTGCACTATGTGGCGGGTTTCCAGGTCCTGGTCCGGTCGCTGTACGCCGGCACCCGCCCCTGGGCCATGGATCTGGCAGCGCCGTTCAGCGCCGACGCGTTCACCGCGGCCGCCGGCGAACTCACCGACAAGGTCCGCTTCACCTCCCTGGTACCCACGCAACTGCACCGGCTGCTCCAGGATCCCCGTCCGGAAACACTCCAGGCGTTACGCCGGTTCAACGCGATTCTTCTGGGCGGCGCCCCAGCATCGGCGGCCCTCCGTGAGGAGGCACACCGGCAAGGGCTGAAGCTGGTGCTCACCTACGGGATGAGCGAGACCTGCGGCGGCTGCGTCTACGACGGCGTCCCGCTGGACGGGGTCGACCTGATCAACGAGGACGGCCGGTTGTGGATCAGTGGTCCCGTCCTGGCGGACGGTTACCTGGGCCAGGCCGAACTCAGCGCCGACCGGTTCAGGTTCAACTCGGGCCGCCGCTGGTTCAGGACCGATGACATTGGTGAGTTCAGCAATGGGAAACTGTCGGTCTCGGGCCGGATCGACGACGTGATCGTCACTGGGGGCGTCAAGGTGTCGGCCACGGCTGTCGCCTCCGCCATCGAGTCGATGGCCGGCGTGGAGACGGCTCTGGTATTGGGTATTGGAAGCGCCGAGTGGGGCTCGGAGGTGGCGGCCGCCGTCGTCGGCCAGGTGAGCCCCGACGAGGTGCGCCAGCACGCGAAGGCTGCCCTCGGCCCCCACGCCGCACCGCGCACCATCCTCACCCTCGCTTCGCTGCCGGTATTGCCCAACGGCAAACCCGACCGGCTCGCCGTACAGGCCCTGCTCGAACGCGCCGGCGCCTAGACCTCCCCTTCCAACGCAAAGGACAACATCGTGGCTACTGCCGCACAATGGCTTGAGGGCGCCCGCCCACGAACCCTCCCGATGGCTATCGCGCCGGTGATCGTGGGTTGTGCCGCCGCGTTC
Organism: Arthrobacter sp. 260; assembly: GCF_013116745.1. Taxonomy (GTDB): domain Bacteria; phylum Actinomycetota; class Actinomycetes; order Actinomycetales; family Micrococcaceae; genus Arthrobacter_D. The sequence goes on along the minus strand of NZ_JABFOE010000007.1, from coordinate 109,742 downwards.
GACCTTGGTGCCTTCAAACCCGTCAACGCTGCCCTGGCGGCGCTCGTCGCCATCCTGCTGCAGATCGGCGTCAATTACGCCAACGACTACTCCGACGGCGTCAGGGGCACCGACGCGGACCGCGTCGGCCCGCTGCGCCTGACAGGATCCGGTGCTGCCCGGCCGGAACAAGTGAAACGGGCGGCCTTCGCGTGCTTTGCACTGGCGATGGTCGCGGGCGCCGGGTTGGTTCTGCTGTCCCAGGCCTGGTTCCTGCTACTCGTGGGAGTGGGCTGTATCGCGGCCGCCTGGGGCTACACCGGTGGCAGGAACCCGTACGGATATCTGGGCCTGGGCGATGTTTTTGTGTTCGTCTTCTTCGGACTGGTCGCGACGCTGGGCACCACTTACACGCAGGCCGGGCAGCTGAGCGCTGCGGCCTGGATCGGCGCAGTCAGCACCGGCATCATTGCGATGGCGCTCCTGATGGCGAACAACGTCCGGGACATCCCGACCGACCGTGAGGCGGGGAAAATCACCCTGGCCGTCCGACTCGGTGACACCGCCGCTCGGATCACCTACGTGATGATGCTCGCCGTCGCACTGCTGCTGCCCCTGTTCCTGGTCTCCGACTACCCGTGGGTGCTGCTGGTGCTGCTGCTCGTCCCGGCCTGCCTGATGCCGAGCTGGCTAATGCTCAAGGGCGAGCAACGCAGCAGCCTCATTCCAGTGCTCAAGCAGACCGGTCTGATCAACCTCGGATTCAGTGTCCTCTACGGTGCCGGCCTGATTCTGACGACTGTCATGGGATCCTGACGCCGGTCCAATGGACCGGCGTAGCTCAGGGGCGGGGTTTGCGGTCCGCGTTCACCGCTGCGTTGGGGTCGTACACGTCCTCAGCGGCGGCGTCGTCGAGCTCGGCAACGTTGCGCTGCGGCGGCGCCCCGTCCCTGAACCGGCGCTGCAGGGAGGCTGCGGCCGCGTCCCGCTGGGAGCGGAAAAACAGGTAGGTCACGCACCAGGCAAGGATCGCCGCCGCGACCGCCGAGAAGATGGCGCCGAGGCCCAGCCAGTAGGCAATAACGAAGAACACCACGACGAGGCCGAGGCGGAGGGCAGTGAATTTGAAGAAGGGCACTCATCAAGTTTACTCGCCTACAATTGATAGATGCCTCGCCTGTTGTTGTTTCTCATCCTCGTTGCAGTTGCCGTTATCGTCTACGCACTGATCGACTGCATCATGACCAAGGCGCACTCGGTGCGCAGCATCTCCAAACCCGCCTGGATCCTCACCATCGCCCTGGTACCGCTTCTCGGTGCGGGACTGTGGTTCCTCTTCGGCCGCCCCCGGCCCAGCGGGACCCGCGGCCGCGCCCGCCCCGCTCCCCGGCATCCCACCGCGCCGGACGACGATCCCCAGTTCCTGCGAAACCTTGAAGCGAAGCGTCGGCAGCAGGCCCGCGAGAAGGAACTCCGGCGCAAGGAACAAGAGCTGCGCGCCGCCCAGGAGAAGAAGGCACGCGAGGATCAGCAGAAGAAGGATGGGGAAACCGACCCCGAGCCCGGCGGCCAGACCGCCTGATCCCATCGACCACTCGAAACGAAAAAGTGCAGCCACCCCGTAGGGTGGCTGCACTTTTTCGTCTGGTCAGCCGCTCGCTAGGCGTAGCTGTGCAGGCCTGAGAAGTAGATGTTCACGATCGTGAAGTTGAACACGATGCACAGGTAACCGATGATGCACAGCCACGCGGCGCGGGTGCCAGTCCAGCCGCGGGTGGCCCGGGCGTGAAGGTACCCGGCGAAGACAACCCAGATGACGAAGGTCCAGACTTCCTTCACGTCCCAGCCCCAGTAACGGCCCCAGGCCTCCTCAGCCCAGATAGCGCCGGCCATCAGGGTGAAGGTCCACATCACGAAGGCAAAGGCGTTGATCCGGTAGGAGAGGTTCTCCAGACTTAGCGCTGACGGAACCAGCCGCATGAACGGGGTGCGGTCCACACCGCCTGCGGCAAGCTTGCGGACCCGGCTCGTCTGGATGAGCTGCAGGACCGACATGGCAAAGGTCAGAGTAAACAGCGCCGAGGCCGCTACCGCCACCGAGACGTGGATGATCAGCCAGTAGCTCTGCAGAGCGGGCACCACGTTGCCTGCCGGCGTGAAGAAGCCGATCGTCGCAGCACAGAGCATCACCAGGGTCAGACCGACAACAAATGTGCCGAGGAACCGGAGGTCCTTGCGAATCAGAGCGAGGAGGAAGACAACCACCACTACCAGGGCCCCCGTGGTGCAGAACTCGTACATGTTGCCCCACGGGACGCGGTTGGTGGCCAGTCCGCGGGAAATCACCCCGGCCGCGTGGATCAGTGCCGCGACGACGGTGAGGACGACGGCGATGCGCGCCAGTTTCCGCCGGCCGGAATAATCCATCGAATCATCGGCAGTGGTGTCGGCAGCGAGACGGGCAGCGCCGCCGCGAGGCGAGGAACCACCTGTCATGTCGGCTCCCACCAGAACCCGCTGCTCGGCCTGCTGGGACGCGGCGAGGTTCTCCTCCACCGCACGGATTCGCTTGCTGCTCTTCACAAGGTCGAGCGTGAAGACAATGAAGGCGACCGTGTAGGTGAGGGCAGCGAGCAGCATGAAGCGCTCACTGAACTCCCCGAGGGTCTGGCTGATTGGTGGCATTAGCTTTCCTTACCGTTTCCTGCCTGGTGTGACGCGTGTTCGAAGGTCGTGCTACCTGGTGCGCCAGGTCTTTCATTTTGCTCCTCAACCGGTTCGTCCACCAGCCACTGGGTTCGGAGCGCCTTCTCGATGGCGGCTCCCTCTCCGGTCAGCCGATGGTCCTCGCCGCGGGCGAGGAGCCCGTACTCGACCATGGTGCGGCCGTCGGCGTGGGTGCCGGTTCGCACCCAGACCCGCCGACGTCCGATAAAGAGGGACGCCGTCAGCCCAGCCAACGCGAGGGAGGAGAACACGAGGGCGCCCAGTTGCCCGGGATCGTGGCGGATGTCTACGGCGATGTAGCGGTCCAGCCCGTCGAAGGAGATAGAACCCTTACCGTCGGGGAGATCGTAGGTCTGGCCGGCGCCCAGGACAATACCGCCCTCGTCGCTCGTCCGGCTGTTGAGCTCGGTCAGGTCCTCGGTGTCGAGGACGTAGACGCTGCGCGGCTCGCCGTCGTCAAGGCCGAGGTCACCGTAGTAGGAGTTCAGGTTCAGCTGGGGATTGAACGGGTCAGGATCACGGGAGAAGGCGACGCCGTCCTCGCCCACGAATGCTGTCGGAAGGAAGAATCCGACGAACCCCAGCTGATCGGGTGCGGCGTCCGGTGCCTTGATCACGATGAGCGAGGTGAAAAGGCCGTCCTGCGGGATGGTCACCACGGGGCCCTGCATGGCGATGTCGCCGTTGCCGTCGCGGACCGTGACCACGGGCGCGTAGCCATTGCCCACCAGGTAGATGCCGGTGCCGCCGATGTTCAGCGGAGAGTTCACCTTCAGCACCTGTTCCTCTTCCTCGGCGTCCGGGCCGTCCTTGGTGGTGACGTTGGCGGTGAAGTCGAGTGGCTGCCCGTAGTGGGTTTCCTGGCGGTCGAACTGCACGTCGAAGTTATCGAGACGCAATGAGTAGGGTTCCAGCTGGCCGGCGGTGAAGTTGGCGCCGGGGGTGAACGTGTCGTAGCCCACGAGAGTATTGACGAAGCTGTCGCCCTCCACGATGATTTTCTGCCCGCTGTAACCGAAGAGACCGCCGACTGCCACCGAAACGAGCACACCGATGAGTGAGAAGTGGAATACCAGGTTGCCGACTTCCTTGAGGAAACCGCGTTCCGCGCCAACTGAGGGCTGCGCGGAGTCAGTGTCCCGCAGGTCCACCCGGTAACCGCGCTTCTTCAGCATCGCGGCTGCGTCGGCGGCTGCTGATGCAGCAGTGATCGGCGAGCCGCCGGACTGCGTCGACGCGGGAAGGACCAGTGTGCCGTAGATCGGCATCCTCGAGAGCTTCCGGGGTGTCCGGGGTGGCTTCGATTTCATGGCCCGGCCGTGGGCAAGAGCCCGCGGGATGACGCAGCCGATCAGGGACACGAAGAGCAGCAGGTAGATCGCCGAGAACCAGACCGACGAGTAGACATCGAACAGCTGGAACCAGTCGAGGATCGGCCCGGTGTCGGGGTTGTCCTGGATGTACTGGGTGACCACTGCCGGGTTGGCCGGACGCTGCGGGAACAACGATCCGGGAACCGCGGCGACGGCAAGCAGGAGCAGCAGGAACAGTGCAGTGCGCATGCTGGTGAGCTGGGTCCAGCCCCACCGCAGGCTGCCGAGGAGGCCGAGGGCCGGGAGAGCAACGTCGGGTTTGCCGCCGTCTGGAGTGTCGGGGGTCATTGTCTGCCCCCTTTCATAGTAGTCAGAAGTCATTAGATGGGAAGGGTCACCCCGCCGAGCCAGTTCTGCAGTTCATTGATCCAAAGCGCCCAGACGCCGGTTGCCATCAGCAGGCCAACCACCACCAGCATTCCGCCCCCGAACCGTTGCAAGGCCAGGCGATGCTTCCTGAAGAACGCCATGGCACCCATGCCGCGCCGTACACCAAGCGCAATCAGCAGGAACGGCAGGCCCAGCCCAAGGCAGTACACGAACGTGAGGGCGGCACCCTTCGCGGCGCTGGCATCGTCGCTTGAGAAGGCGAGGAGCTGCACCGCGGAGAGGGTGGGGCCGATGCAGGGCGCCCAGCCCAGCCCGAAGGTCAACCCCAGCAGCGGTGCACCCCAGAGCCCGGTAGGAACTTTGGTGTGGAGCTTTTTCTCGGTCTGGAACCAGGAGAAGCCGCCCATGAAGATCAGCCCCATCAGCACGACCACCACGCCCATCACCGGGATCAGCCAGCTTTCGGACCCCACCATCCAGGCACCCAGCTGGCCGAACAAGGCGCCGTAGGCCATGAAGACCACCGAGAACCCGAGCACAAACAGGGCAATCCCGGTGAGCATCCGGCCACGCTTTTGCTGTTCCAGGTCGACGCCCGTCAGCCCCGTGACGTAGCCCAGGTAGCCGGGGACGAGTGGCAGGACGCACGGTGAGGCGAACGACACGAGACCGGCCAGCAGCGCCACCGGAAGCGCCAGGAGCATCGACCCGTTCAGCACGGTGTCGGCGAACGCGTTGGAGGTCGCCGTCGGCACTGAACTCCCGACGGCGGCACTGAGGTGCAGCTGAAAACTCACTTGTCTCTTACTCGGCCAGCGCGGCGTCGATGAGAGCGGCCAGCGTGCTCTTGTCGGCCAACCCGAGGATCCGTGCTGAGACACGGCCTTCCTTATCGATCACCAGCGTGGTGGGGACTGCCTGTGGGGGGACGTAGCTGGTCATTGCCAGCAGCACCCCTCCGTTCTGGTCGTCCAGGCTGGGATAGGGAATCTCGAAGCTGCGCTCGAAGGCCTCCGCGGTGCTCTGCGTATCGCGGATGTTGACTCCATAGAACTGGGCCCCGGCCGACGCGTATTCGTCGTGCAGCGCCACCAGGTCCGGAGCTTCCTCGCGGCAGGGCGCACAAGCCGCGTACCAGAAGTTCACCACAGTGACCTGGCCCGCCCAGTCCGCTGAGTCGACCGTGGCCCCGCCGTACTCAGTGCCGGTGATGGCGAGCGGCTCGCCGCGGTCGCTGGCAGCGTATTCGGTCACCGATCCGTCGCCTGCAATGTAGTTTTTGTTGTCACCGACGGCGGCTTGCTGCGCGAGGGGGTCGTCGGCGGCGCACGCTGAAAGGGCGAGTGAGGCGGCCAGCCCAAGAGCCAGCGCGGCACCGAGTTTTTTCAGGCGCCCAGCGGATCGGTCAGAGTTTTTCACAGCTTCTTCCACAGTTCTACAACGTGTAGTAATACTATTATGCTCCCGGCAGGTTTGCCGCACCGGGCAGGAGGTCAGCGCACGGCTCCTGGTAGCGCACTCCGGCCAGGCGCCCGCCATCGAAATCCAGTGACGTGATCGAGGTCAGGGTGCACTCGCGGTCACGGGGGTCATGCCAGAGCCGGCGATTCTCAGCGGCCAGGCGGGAGACCCAGATCGGCAGTTGGTGGCTGACCACGATCACCTCGGCCGGGCCGGACATTCCGGCAGCTTCTGCCAGCGTGACCGCACTGCGCCGCGCGTCCTCAACGGCCGACATCATCCGCGCGACCTGCTGGCGGTACGGTTCACCCCAGGACGGACGGAAGGGGTTCGCGAGAAGTGGCCAGTAGCGGGGATTCTTCAGCTGTTGGACCACCTGCGACATGCCCTCGAAACGGCTGAATGCCTCAATCACACGTCCATCAGTCCTCATCTCCAGGCCAAGGCGTTCGGCGATCGGGGCGGCGGTTTCCTGGGCACGCGTCAGCGGTGAGGCAACGAGTTGCACAATGTTCGCACCGTCGGCGGCGCTTTGCGCGAAATGGCCGGCCACCCGGGCTGCCATCTCGTGGCCCAGCACGGAGAGGTGGAATTCGGGTAACCGCCCGTAGAGGACGCGCTCGGGATTATGGACCTCACCGTGGCGCACGAGGTGAACGGTAGCTAGGGACATACCTCTAGTTTCTCAGAGTTCGCTCATGCCTCTAAATCCGCGCTGGAGCTGACTCGGGAACCGTTTATTTGAAGATTCAAGTAACTTGAGGAATAATCAATGCAAATGCATGCTTATTATGAGTAGCGGCCTCCCGGCAGCGACAGCAGCATCACCTAGACGGCACCACGATCAGGAGAACTACCATGGCAATTCCCACCGGACTGAACAACGGCATCTGGACCCTCGATGGCTCGCACAGCGAGGTCGGCTTCACCGTGCGGCACGCTGGCATCAGCAAGGTACGCGGCAACTTCGACACCGTCGATGCAGCCCTGCACGTAGGCTCCTCTTTGAGCGACTCCAAGGTCACCGCGACCATCAAGACCGCATCCTTCAACTCGAACGACGAGAACCGCGACGCCCACGTGCGTGGCGAGGACTTCTTCGACGTCGAGCGTTTCCCCGAAATGACTTTTGAGTCCACGTCCATCGACGGCTCCGGCGAGACCTACAAGCTCTCAGGCAACCTGACCATCCGCGACACCACCCTTCCCGTAGTCTTCGAGACCGAGTTCAACGGCGTTGCGGTTGATCCCTTCGGTGCAACCCGCGCCGGTTTCTCCGGTCAGACCGTGATCTCCCGCAAGGACTTCGGCCTCACCTGGAACGCAGCCCTCGAAGCAGGCGGCGTCCTGGTCGGCGATAAGGTCACCATCAACCTCGATGCAGCGTTCGTAGCACCAGCAGCGTAAGCATCCCCTCAGTGGCTGTCCTTCCCTATGGGAAGGGCAGCCACTGGCGTTTAATCCTGCCGACGCTCAATCCTCCGCGCTAGGGTTGGATTTGGGACCCCACAGGGTCTGCACCAGTCAGTCTCAAGTGAAGAGGAAACGGCAATGAGCACACCTCCCAACGACCCTAACTACGGCCAGGGCCAGAGTCCGCGCGATCCCTCGGCGGGGCAGCCCACCCCCGGCCAGAACCCGGCGGGCCCCACCTCGTCACCTTATGGGTCGCCCAACACACCGCCCGCCAATTACAACTACCCGGGGAACATGAGCCAGGTCGCGATGACGGAGAAGGGCCCGGCTCCCAAGGAAGTGGAGCGGGCTTTTTGGCTGATCATTGCTGCGGGTGTGGTCAGCTTGATCTCTACCATCCTCAGCACAGTGACCACTCCGGTTCAGGGTCCCGGCGCTGACGTTGCCACTGCGATTGGCTTGGTCTTCGCCGCGATCGTGACCGGCGTCTACATTCTGCTGGCGATCTTCATCCGCAAGGGTCACAACTGGGCGAGAATTACAGCGGCGGTGCTGGCGGTGCTGTCAGTGCTGATGTACCTGTTCGGCCTGATGTCGGCGTCGATGCTTGAGGGCAGCGACCTGATGCAGGGCCAGGAGATGGTTACACCGGGGCCGTTGGAGACCATCCTGGGCCTCCTTGGGTTGCTGCTCGGCATCGCCGGCGTCGTGATGACCTTCCTGAAACCGGCCCGGCCGTACTTCGAGAAGCAGACCGCCCCCGGCCAGTACTAGGCGGGCACGAGCGCGAGCCGAACGCTGGACCTACTGGGCTGAACGGGCGCGGGAGTCATCAGTTATCTCTGGCTCCTGCGCCCGTTGTGCGTGATAGGCAAGTATTTGCAGCTCGGTAGCCATGTCGACCTTCCGCAGCTGAACCCCGTCCGGCACCTGCAGCACCACCGGGGCAAAACTCAGGATGCTGGTGATCCCTGCAGCGACCAACCTGTCACACAGCGCCTGCGCCACCGCCGCAGGCACGGCAAGGACCGCCATATTGGCGCGGGTCCGTTCCAGCACCTGCTCCAGGTCGGCCACCGGACTGACCCGCAGCCAGCCCACCTCGGCTCCGACCACCAGCTGGTCGGCGTCAAAGAGAGAAACAATTTCGAATCCCCGGGATTCAAACCCGGAGTAGCCGGCGAGTGCCCGGCCCAGGTTGCCCGCCCCCAGGATCGCTACCCGCCAGTCATGGGTCAGGCCGAGAGCCGCCGAGATCTGCCGGTTCAGGTATTGCACGTCGTAACCGACACCCCGCGTGCCGTAGGAGCCGAGGTACGACAGGTCCTTGCGCAGGATCGGGGAGTTGACGCCGGCAGCCTCCGCCAGGCGGTCGGATGACACCCGTTCGGTGCCTTCCGCCAGGAAGGAATTCAGTGCGCGCAGATAGATGGTCAAGCGCGTCAGGGAGGCGCTGGGGATCTGGCGCGCGGCGCTGCCGCCCATCGACAGTCGCAGCTCGGGTACTTCCGGCGTCGTCACTTTCCATCGCTCCGTTTGCTATCCACCAGCCGTCAGGCGGCAGGGTTGCACGACGCCGGACCAGCCGACGCCGTGGGTAACTCCACTTTAGGGTGCAGAGGGGACCGCACAAAGCCGGGGTTGCCCGAGGGGACCGTCATGGGGCCAGGAGCGATCGAAGCCGCCGCTCGTCAATCTTCCAGAAGTCACGTTGCACACCGTCAATGAACAGCACCGGGATCTCCTCGGCGAACTTCTCGAGCAGGTCCGACCTCTCCTCCGTCGACAGCTCCCGCCAGGGCACAGCCAGCTCGCCGCAAACCAATTCGACCACAGCCCGGGCATCAGCGCACAGGTGGCAGCCGGGCCGGGTGAGCAGCTCCACCCTCGGGGCGGACACCTCGCCCTCTGGAACGTCGGACGGTGGTGTAGGGGTCATGCCACCCAAGTTACCGCCTCACCGGTGAGCACACAGTATCGGGCCGTGGCCCGATGCAATTGATTTAGACTCAGAGCATGTCCGTTGCCAGCACCGGACCCCTGCGCGTGGTCCCAGGGGTAGCCGACACCCTCCCCGGCCCAGGAGGAGATGCCGCATTCTTCGACGTCGACAACACCATGATGCGCGGCGCCAGCCTTTTCCACGTGGGACGGAAGATGTATCAGCGCAGGGCCTTCACCCTCCGTTTCGCCGTCGGGCTGGCCTGGAAACAACTCCGCTTCGTCATGCGTGGCGAGAACATGACCGACATCAATTCAGTGCGCGACGCAGCGTTGGCCTTCGCCATCGGCATTGCCCACGAGGACGTGTTGGCGCTGGGCGAAGAAGTGTACGACGAGATGATCGCCTCCAAGATCTGGCCCGGTGCACGTGCCCTGGCCGAACAGCACCTGAAGTCAGGGCGACGCGTCTGGCTTGTCACCGGGACACCCGTCGAGGTGGCCAGCGTGATCGCCAACAGGCTGGGACTGACCGGCGCACTCGGCACCGTCGGTGAAGTGGCTGATGGCCTGTACACCGGGAAGCTCGTGGGCGAGTTTCTTCACGGGCCAGCCAAGGCGGTTGCGGTTCGCGCGCTGGCGGAGAAGGAAGGCCTCAATCTCCGGCGGTGCTGGGGATACTCCGATTCCTTCAATGACATCCCCCTGCTGACCATTGTGGGCCATCCGGTGGCGATCAACCCGGACCGGAGACTCCGGCGGCATGCACGGGAGAACAACTGGCCGATCTACGACTTCCGCAGCGGCCGACGTGCCGCCACTCTGGGGCTGAAGGCGGCCACGGGTGCCGGCGCGGTCTACGGGCTCTGGCGTGGGTTCACCAGGATGCGCGGGAACTAGGCAGAGCCAGGCTCTCACTCTCGATCTGGTTGACACTGGGTCGGGCTTAACGCTGAAGGGCCCGCCACCGAAGTGACGGACCCTTCAAAAAACTGAAAAAATGAAGCTACTTCTTGTTGCGACGCTGGTGACGGGTCTTACGAAGCAGCTTGCGGTGCTTCTTCTTGGCCATACGCTTGCGGCGCTTCTTAATTACTGAACCCATAAAGTCCTCACAAACTGATCTTCGGTTTCCGACACGGCCCGGGTGGGGCCAACGATCGGATTCTGACAATAACGCAACTACCTACGCGGATCGGCCTTTCCGCCACTCGGGCGCACGGCCAACAGCGCGTAAAACGCTCCTTAACAGGGTACCGCTAATTGTGACCTCTCCCGACCGGACTACTTCGGGGAGATCGGCGGCCTGAGAACCCGGCGCCGACTAGCCCGTCTCGGACTGGCCGTCCACCACCGCGCCCCTGACAAATTGTTCGACAGCCGATTCCGGCACCCGGTAGGACCGGCCGAAGCGGACTGCTGGCATTTCGCCGGAGTGAATCAGGCGATAAACGGTCATTTTGGAGACTCGCATCATGTCGGCCACCTCGGCCACCGTCACAAACCGAACGTCCGAGAAATTGCTCGCGTCTACCATCCCACATTGCTCCTAAAACTGAGGCTTGCACCCAACGTGTGCAACCTGAGGCGTGCCTCGTGGCAGCCCAAACGGCCTGTCGCCACGTGTTGGGAAGAGTCCGCCACCTAGTACTCTAGTTGCTGCTGTGACCAAAGTGAAAGTGTCGCCGGCGCCGCCGAGCGGGATGGCCGCGGCAGGATCAGTCGCGTCGACGCCTCAGTTTCGGGAGCTGTGCGAAGAGGTCAGCTGCACGTTCGGCAGCCCTGCCCACAGTGCGACCGAAGGCTTGCTGGCCGGCAAGGTCGGTGGCCGGATCAACAGCTGTCGCGAGGACCGTTGACGGGCGCGGAGCAACTGCAGCGAGTTCGGGCTCTGGCGGCGTCTTGGCCGGGAGGTCGAACGAACCCAACCAGAGTTCTATCTCTCGCAGCGGCGCGGGGTTCAGTGAATAGTAGCGGCGCTGTCCCTGCGCCCGCATCGATACCAGGCCGGCAACACGCAAAACCTTCAGGTGCTTCGAGACAGTCGGCTGGCTGACTTCGAGCTCGTCGACCAGCTCGCCTACCGCTTTGTCGCCGGCGCGGAGCGACCCCAGAATCTCCCGGCGGGTACCCTCCGCGACGACGGCAAAAACATCCTCTATGACCATTCCATTACCCTAGCGGCATATATGCGTTCGATGCTAGTCAAACCACGGATCGAGGCCGTGCAGTGGAAAGATTGCCTTCCGGGTGGCCATCACCGTGCGGTCCAGCTCGTCGTTGGGATCGTAGCCGACTTCCCAGGAGCGCCACCAGGTATCCGCGCCGTCACCCATCAGGAGAGGCGCCGTCGTCCCGTACTGCTCGAGCACGTAGGATCGCCAGGACTCGGGCACCGGAGTCTTGGGCCCGACGGACACACCGGCGGCCACCGCAATCAGTGTTGACCAGACACGGGGCACCACGCTCGTGAGGTTGTACCCTCCGCCGCCGGTGGCGATCCAACGGCCCTCGCAGACCCGCGCTGCCAGGTCACTGATGCTGACCATCAGGTCGCGTTGGGCATCGACGCTGATCCTGAGATTGGTCAGCGGGTCGTCAACATGGCTATCGCAGCCATGCTGACTCAGGATGACCTCGGGCTGGAAGGCTTCCGCGAGCGGCGGAACCACTGCGTGGAATGCGCGGAGGAAGGCGCCATCGCCAGCCAGGGTCGGTAGTGCAACGTTGACCGCGTATCCCTCGGCGCGCGGTCCCCCTACCTCGTTGGCAAATCCGGTACCCGGGAACAGGCTCATCCCGGTCTCATGCAGCGAAATGGTCATCACCCGCGGGTCATTCCAGAAGATGCTCTGGGTTCCGTCACCGTGGTGGGCGTCGACGTCGATATAGAGGACCCGTTGAGTCCCCGAGTCGAGCAGCCGCTGGATGGCGGCGGCGGCGTCGTTGTAGATACAGAACCCGCTGGCCATGGAGCGGCCAGCGTGATGCATCCCGCCGCCGAAGTTCACCGCATGCACTGCACGCCCCGCAAGAATGGCGTCGGCGGCGGCCAGCGAACCGCCAACCAGCCGCGCGCTGGCCTCATGCATCCCAGCGAACGCAGGATTGTCAGCGGTGCCCAGCCCCACTGCCTGGTCCGCCTGCTCGGGATCCGCTCCGGCCGTCCGCACCGCGTCGATGTAGTCGTCGTCGTGGACGGTAGCCAGTTCCGCGTCAGTTGCCACGAACGGTGGGGTGAGGGTGACGGCCTGGTGGTCGAAGAGACCCAGGTCAGTGGAAAGACGTGCCGTGAGCGCCAGCCGCTGCGGGTTCATCGGGTGCGTCGGGCCAAAGTTGTAGGCCAGCATTGAGTCGTCCCAGACAACGCTGGTGGGGATCGACGGGGATTCGCTACTCATCACTGACAGGCTACGTGATTTGCGGGATGTCTGGACACGGTGGCATCCCGGAAGTGGTTTACTACTCGGAGGACATCTGGTGTAATCCAGCCGAAGTCGAGACCGCGGAACCGGGGCAAAGCGAGCGCTATGGCAAGACAACAGCCGTCCTGGCTGCGGGAAGAGCAGAGCGTATACCTGAGGCTGCTGGCTCGCGTCCGGGACTTCATCGACGGGGTGGCGAACAGTTCCCCCGCCCGCGTCGCGCTGATCATCTTCTTTAGCGTCATCCTCATCTTCACCGCCCTGCTGAGCCTGCCGATAGCGACCGCCGACGGTGAGGCCGCCCCCCTGCACGATGCGATGTTCACCGCGGTGTCAGCGGTCTGCGTGGTCGGGCTGACAGTTGTCTCCACCGCGGCGTACTGGTCCTTCTTCGGTCAGCTGGTGATCCTGATTGCCATTTTCGTGGGCGGCCTCGGCACCCTGACCCTTGCGTCGCTGCTCGCACTGATGGTGAGCAAGCGGCTCGGAGTGCGCGGCAAGCTGCTGGCACAGTCGGCACTCAACAACGCCAGCCGGCTCGGCGAAGTGGGAACGCTGCTGCGGATCGTGATCACCACGTCGGTGGTGGTCGAGATTGTGCTCGCCCTGATGCTGATCCCACGGTTCATGGTGCTCGGGGAACCGTTCTGGCTCGCTGTCTGGCACGGCGTGTTCTACTCCATTTCCGCTTTCAACAACGCCGGTTTCACGCCACACTCCGACGGGCTGGTTCCCTACGAGACCGACCTGTTCATCCTGGTACCCCTGATGATTGGCGTGTTTCTGGGTAGCCTCGGCTTTCCCGTCATCCTGGTCCTCATCCAGTACCGGCTCAGGGTCCGCAAATGGAGCCTCCACACCAAGCTCACCGTCAATGTCTCGCTGATTCTTCTGGTGGCCGGCGCAGTCGCCTGGGGGGCGATGGAATGGTCCAACAACCGGACCATCGGCGGATTCAACGACGGCGACAAGGTGATCCATGCCCTCTTCGCCTCGGTGATGACACGCTCGGGCGGGTTCAACCTGGTGGACCAGGCGGAGATGGGCTCGGCGACGATGCTGCTGACCGACGCCCTGATGTTCGCTGGCGGTGGGTCCGCCTCCACCGCGGGCGGCATCAAGGTGACCACCATCGCCGTCATGTTCCTTGCTATCGTGGCTGAAGCCCGCGGCAACTCCGATGTGAAGGCCTACGGACGCAAAATCCCCGAGGGTGTGATGCGGGTGGCCATCTCGGTGATCTTCATGGGCGCAACCCTGGTGCTGGTGGCCTGCGGGATCCTGCTCTGGATGACCGAGGAGGACCTGAACCGGGTGCTCTTCGAGGTGATCTCGGCCTTCGCCACCTGTGGGCTGAGCACCAACCTCAGCGCCGAGTTGCCCCCGGAGGGCAAGTATGTGCTGTCCGCGCTGATGTTCGCTGGCCGGATGGGGACCATCACGCTCGCCTCCGCGCTAGCCCTGCGGCAACGCAGTACCCTCTACCACTACCCCGAAGAGAGGCCAATCATTGGCTGAGAGACCAGCACACAACGCACCGGTCCTGGTGATCGGGCTGGGCCGCTTTGGCTCAGCAACCGCCGACCAACTGGTGAAGCAGGGCCGCGAGGTCCTGGCGATTGAACGCGACACCCAGCTCGTCCAGAAGTGGTCGGGGGTGCTCACCCATGTGGTCGAGGCCGATGCCACCAACATTGACGCGCTCCGCCAGCTGGGGGCGCAGGAGTTCACCGCCGCCGTCGTCGGCGTGGGAACGTCGATCGAGTCAAGCGTGCTGATTACGGCGAACCTGGTGGACCTCGGCATCGACCACCTGTGGGTCAAGGCGATTACTCCGGCGCATGGAAAGATCCTGAAGCGGATCGGCGCCAACCACGTCATCTACCCCGAGGCGGACGCCGGGGTGCGGGCAGCCCACTTGGTGGGCGGTCGCATGCTGGACTTCATCGAGTTCGACGACGGCTTCGCGATCGTGAAGATGTACCCACCCAAGGAGACCCAGGGGTTCACCCTCGGCGAGTCAGCGGTACGGTCCAAATACGGCGTCACAGTGGTCGGCGTGAAATCGCCGGGCGAGGACTTTACCTACGCCCGGCCGGACACCAAGGTGACCAGCCGGGACATGCTGATTGTCTCCGGCCATGTGGATCTGCTGGAACGCTTCGCCGCCCGCCCCTGACCCGGAAGCATCCGGGTGGGGCGGGTCATCGGTTAGCTGTCCAGCTCCTCGGTGATCGCCTTGGCACGGTTGCTGGCGGACCGGGCTCCCGCGGCGACGATCACTGGCAGGTCCAGCCGGTCGAAGGTGGCAATCGCCTGCTCGGTGGTGCCGTTGGGGCTGGTCACTGCCCGTCGGAGCGCGGTGGGGTCGGCTCCCGGCTCCGCCAGCATCAAACCGGCTCCGGCCACCGTCTCGGTGGCCAGGACCTTGGCCAGCTCAGGATCGAGGCCCAGCTCCACGCCGGCCGCGGCCATCGCCTCCGCAAGGTAGAACACATAAGCAGGGCCGGAGCCGCTGACCGCCGACAGGGCGTCGACCTGACTCTCCGGAATATCCACCACCGTTCCGGCGGAGCTGAGGATCTCCCTCGCCTGCGCCATCAGGGCCGCATCGGCGTGAGTACCCGCCGAGATGGAGAGCACTCCCCTGCCGAGCCGGGACGGCGTGTTCGGCATGGATCGGATGACCGGCTGGCCTTCAGGGAGGGCGGCCTCCAGCATCGCCAGGGAGATGGCCGCGGCGACGCTCAGGACGGTGGTGGTCGGTTTCAGCACTGGAGCGATTTCGCGGGCGAGGTCGATGGTTCCTACCGGCTTGACGCCCATGATGACGACGTCGGCTCCCGCCGCGGCCACCCGGTTGGCCTCCGGGTCTTCCGAGGTGGCAAGCACCGTAATGCCATGGGTGCCGCGCAGCTCTGCTGCCCGTTCCGCTCCCCGGACCGTCGCGCTCACGCGCTCGGGTGAAAGCCCGCCGGCGAGCAGGCCCCCCAGAATTGCCTCATTCATGGAGCCGCAGCCGAGGAAGGAAATCGTGGGTTCAGGGGTGTTATTCATGAATCCATCCTGCCACGGCCGAATTCCCAGCGATATCCCAGCCTCCTCAGGCATATTCACGAGGAAATAACAGTACACTCGTTATTGCCTCATAAAGGTGCGAGTGATGACGGATCAGGCCTTAGGGTCTGATCCGTCTCAGGTGCCGGTGAGCGACGCAAGCTTGCCCCCCACTCGCTTGGACAGCTCGCCGGCACCGTTCCCTTTAAGGGGAACACTCAGGTGCCTCACGGCTAACGCACAAGTAGCGGTCCTAGTGTTGGTAACACCTCCTCGAGGTGCGAGTGATAACCGTCAGGCTTCCTTGGCCTGACCCAGGTGTCGTCGAGCAAAAGCGAGTGTTTCCCCCAACCACTTGTCCCGCTCGTCGGCACCTTTCGCTTTTCTGGTGCTGACCTCGACCGCCACCACCCCGGTGAACCCCGAGTCACCGAGGAACTGCAGGGATTCGGCGCAGCGCTGTGTCCCCTGCCCCGGCAACAAGTGCTCGTCCCTGCCGTTGGGCGTACCGTCGGTCAGGTGCACGTGCGATAACCGGTCGCCGAGCGTCCGCATTTCGTCGAGCGAATCCATCCCGGCAATCGCTGCATGGGAGAAGTCCCAGGTGACCGCTTCATAGCCCTGCGGCACCGGGTTCCAGTGCGGCAGATAGGCCTTCGCCTCACGACCCCGGACCCGCCACGGATACATGTTCTCGACCGCGACTGTCACCCCATATTCGGCGGTGATGCGCTGCACCCCCTCGGCGAAGTTTTCGGCATAGCCGCTCTGCCACCGGAAGGGTGGATGGACCACTACAGTCGTTGCCCCGACCTCCGCCGCCATCGCGGCCGACATTTCCACCTTGGTCCACGCCTTGCCCCACACCTGCTGGGTGAGCAGGAGGGTCGGGGCATGGATCGCCACAATCGGCTGGTCATACTCTCGGCTGAGCGCGCTGAGCATGTCCGGATTCTGGCTGACATGGTTGTTGGTGACCATCACCTCGACGCCGTCATAGCCCAGGTTCCGGGATACGGCGAACGCCTCATGCACCGCGAGGGGGTAGACGGATGCGCTGGAGAGCGCGACCCGCACCCCGTCCCGCTGCGGTGCAGCTTCCCCGCTCACAGTGCCGCGCGTCCTGCCCACGGGGTGTCTTGGAGGGCCGAATTCAGTTGCACATGACCGACGCCGACCGCTGGCATCGGTTCCTGCGCTTCGAACATCTTCGTATCGAACCGTCGAAGCAGTAGGCCTTCGCGGAGCGCCCACGGACAGATCTTCACGCTGTCCACCTTGAACGCCTCAAGGGCAGCCTCGGCCACCAGTGCACCGGCGAGCACCTGCGCCGCCCGGGCCTCGGAGACGCCGTCGAGGTTGACCCGGTCCTTCACTGACATGGCCGCCAGGCGCTTGGTCCAGAGGGACAGGTCCTCGAGACGGAGCTCCCTGCGCACGAACGGCCCTGCCGCCGACGGCGCCGCGCCAGCCAGTCTGGCCAGCGACCGGAACGTCTTGGATGTCCCCGCCACCAGATGCGGTTCACCGAGGGAAGCGAACTCAGCGGCCGCCTCCTTCATGGTGCCGCGGATGTATCGCCGGAGGTTCTTGACGCTCTTCGCGGTGGGCGGGTCAGCCGAGAGCCAGTCCCGGGTAAGCCGTCCGGCTCCGAGTGGCACCGAGATGGCGACCTCGGGCAGTTCGTCGGCGCCCATGGCCATTTCGAAGGAGCCGCCGCCGATGTCGAGGTTGAGAATTGAGCCGGCGCTCCAGCCGTACCAGCGACGGACGGCCTGGAACGTCATGGCCGCTTCCTGGTCGCCGGTGAGCTCCTGAAGCGCTACGGCGGTTTCCTCCTTGACCCGCTGCAGCACGGCGGCCCCGTTCGCGGACTCCCGGATGGCCGAGGTGCAGAAAGCGAGGAAGTCTTCAGCACCGTGGCGGTCGGCGAACTTCCGCGCTTCC
Organism: Arthrobacter sp. 260; assembly: GCF_013116745.1. GTDB lineage: Bacteria > Actinomycetota > Actinomycetes > Actinomycetales > Micrococcaceae > Arthrobacter_D. Next base: position 92,086 of record NZ_JABFOE010000007.1, on the reverse strand, counting down.
TTGACGAAGCTGATCAGCTCATCCTGCCCCTGATCGGTGATGGCGCCGTCGGCGTCCAGGTGCGCCACCAACTGGAGTGGACGCTTGTGGGACGCGAAGGGTACCGGTCGTGCCCCGGCATGCGCATCCACCAGGAGCAGGTGCACCGTATTTGATCCAATATCGAGGACGCCTAGACGCATGATTCCATTATGTCTCGTGAGCTACTTCCGTTGACGACGCGCCCCCACGACGTCCTGTGACTGATCGGGCCTACCCGGTGGCATCCGCCACCGAACCTTTACTTGCGTGCAGCAACTTTACGCTTGGCTGGCGCCCGGGTGGCCGGCTTCTTCTTCGGCACCGGGCCCTTGGCGCGCTTCTCCGCCAGAAGGTCGAGCGCCATCTCCCGGGTCAGCTCCTCGATGGCCATCGACCGCGGAACGGTGATGTTGGTGACGCCGTCGGTAATGTACGGGCCGAAGCGACCGTCCTTGACCACTACCGGCTTCTCGGAGACCGGGTCGTCACCGAACTCGGCGAGCGGCGGGGCAGCCACCCGGCCGCCCCGCTGCTTCGGCTGCGAATAGATCTCCAGCGCCTGCTCGAGGGTGATGGTGAAGATTTCCTCTTCCGACCCGATGGACCGCGAATCGGTGCCCTTCTTCAGGTAGGGACCGAACCGCCCGTTCTGGACAGTGATCTCCTTGCCCTCGGCATCAGTTCCAAGGATCCGGGGAAGATTCATCAGCTTCAGGGCATCCTCAAGCGTGACAGTTTCCAGCGACATCGACGCGAACAGGGAGCCCGTCCGCGGCTTCTCCTTCACCGGCTTTTTGGGCGGCTTCGGCTTGCCGTTCTTGTAGTACTCGACCGGCTGCTTGGCCAGTTCCTCCTCGGTGACCTCCGGGATCAGTTCGATCACGTAGGGCCCGTACCGGCCGTCGCGGGCTACGATCGTGCGTCCCGTTTCGGGGTCCTCCCCAAGGACGCGCTCTTCGGTGCCGGACGAGTTCATCAGTTCGATGGCCTTCTCAACGGTCAGCTCATCGGGAGCGAGATCCTCGGGCACGTTCGCGCGTTGCGGCTCGGTGCCCTCCTCGGCGTCGGGGTCGAGTGGCTTCTCCAGGTAGGGACCGAACTTGCCGACCCGCAGGGTGATGCCCTCAGCGATCTCGATCGAGTTGATCTTGCGTGCATCAATCTCGCCCAGGTCATTCACGATGGTGTGCAGCCCGGTGACCTTGCGGTCCCCGTAGTAGAAGTGGTTCAGCCAGTCGACCCGGCCAGCCTCGCCGCGGGCAATGCGGTCAAGGTCCTCTTCCAGCTCGGCCGTGAAGTCGTAGTCGACGTAGTCGTGGAAATGTTCCTCCAGCAACCGGACCACCGAGAAAGCGATCCAGCTGGGAACCAGGGCCTGCCCACGGGTGCGCACATACCCGCGGTCCATGATGGTGGAAATGGTCGCGGCGTACGTGGAGGGACGGCCGATGCCGAGCTCCTCAAGCACCTTCACCAGGGAGGCTTCGGTGTAACGCGGCGGCGGCGAGGTCTCATGCCCGACGGCGGTGACTTCCTCGGCGCCCAGCTTGTCCCCGGCGCTGAGGTTGGGGAGCCGCGCTCCCTGCCCACCGTCGTCGGCGGCGTCCTGTTCGTTGCGACCGGCGTCCTTGCCTTCCTCGTAGGCGGCCATGAAACCGCGGAAGGTGATCACCGTTCCGGAAGCGGAGAACTCGGCGTCGCGGGTCCTGCCGTCCGGTCCGGTTGCCAGCGCACCTAGCCGGACGGTCGCCGTCGAGCCCTTGGCGTCAGCCATCTGGGAGGCAACGGTCCGCTTCCAGATAAGTTCGTACAGGCGGAACTCGTCGCCGCGGAGCTGGCCGGCCACCTGGGCCGGGGTACGGAAGGAGTCACCCGCGGGACGGATGGCCTCGTGGGCCTCCTGTGCGTTCTTCGACTTGCCCTTATAGACCCGGCGGGCGTCCGGCACATATTCGGCGCCGTACAGTTCGGAGGCCTGGCGGCGGGCAGCGTTGACAGCCTGGTCCGACAGGGCTGGCGAGTCGGTTCGCATGTAGGTGATGTAGCCGTTTTCGTACAGCCGCTGTGCCACCTGCATGGTGACCCGGGAGGAGAAGCGGAGCTTGCGTGCCGCTTCCTGCTGCAGGGTCGACGTCGTGAAAGGCGCCGCCGGGCGGCGGGTATAGGGCTTGGTGTCCACTGACCGGACGGCGAACTCGGAGGTCTGGAGTTCGGCTGCCAGGGATTCGGCGGTCTCGGCGTCGAGCCGTGCAACTGTCGATGACTTCAGCTCGCCCAGGTCGTTGAAGTCCTTGCCGGTGGCGACGCGGGCACCGTCGAGGCTGACCAGTTTGGCGCCGAAGGATTGCCGTTCGTCGCCGCTCAGCGGCGAAAACGAACCAGTCAGGTCCCAGTACGAGGCGGCGCGGAACGCCATCCGTTCCCGTTCGCGTTCCACCACGAGGCGGGTCGCAACCGACTGCACCCGGCCAGCGGAGAGCCCGCGGGCCACCTTGCGCCACAGCACCGGCGAAATCTCGTAACCGTAGAGCCGGTCGAGGATCCGCCGGGTCTCCTGGGCATCGACCATGGGGATGTCGAGTTCGCGCATTTCCAGCAGGGCACGCTGGATGGCTTCCTTGGTGATTTCGGGGAAGGTCAGCCGGTATACGGGAACCTTGGGCTTGAGGACCTCGAGCAGGTGCCAGGCGATCGCTTCACCTTCGCGGTCACCGTCAGTTGCGAGGTAGAGGGCTTCGGCGCCCTTGAGTGCAGCCTTGAGCTCGGCGACGGTCTTCTTCTTGTTGGCGGAGACCACGTAGTAGGGCTCGAAGTCCTTGTCGAGGTCCACCGCGAACTTGCCGACACCGGTCTTCTTGAGCTCGGCGGGCAGGTCGGAGGGCTGGGGGAGATCCCGGATGTGCCCCATGGACGCCGTGACCTCGAAGCCCTCGCCAAGATAGCCCGCAATGGTTTTGCTCTTTGCGGGTGACTCAACAATGACGAGCTTGCGGCCGGGCTTCTTGTCCGTTGCCTTAGTGGGCACTTCTCTCCTATATATAGGTCGCTGATTTCGGTGCTGATTCAGCGTGGTTCGTGACGGGACGCCACTGGTTCTCTGGCCCCATACCCTTCACAGTATGCGGTATGCCTTCCTGCAATAGGGTAACGGCTCCGATGTAGGGGTGGTCACAAAAGCGCGATAACTGTGTACAACCTCTCGTCGCCGGATGCCCCGGGCGGGTGGCTAGTGGCCGACTTCGACGGGACGGTCCTGGTCCCAGTGGTCGTCGGCCGGGATGAGGAAGCCGTCAAGGAGAAGCTCCAGCACATCAGCGAGAAGCGCCTCCCGGAAGCCCTCGTCGTCCTGGCCGAGGAGGGCGCCGAGTGCCATCGTGATCTGACCGGCGGTGAGCTCGCCGTCGCAGGCGGAGACGAAGCCTGCCAGTTCGGTACTGAGGAGGTTCGTGCGCCGGAATCCTGCGCCCTGCCGCAGCAGGATCACGCCGGGGTGTTCAGCGCCGGGGCGCTGGTGCCGTTCCTCGGTGACGTCGTCGGACACCTCGAGGTGCTGGTCCGCGAGGTCCCCGGTGTGCGCGGTCGACCAGTCCTGGCGGCGCAGAGCAGCAGCGATGTGGGGGCCGATGGGCTGTTCCAGGGGGTGGGTAATCTCTTCGAACCTTCGCAGCGGTGCGGGCCCTGCCTGGCTGAGGCCGCCCGGTGGCTGGGTGCGGAGCACCACCGAGCCGAACCCGATGGCCTCGACGTTCCGGCTGGCGAAGTCGGCGAGATACGCAGAGTAACGCTCGGCGAACCAGTGGGGGTCGCGGGTTTCGGCGGCGTCCCGCAGCCAGGTCAGGGCATAGCCCGACGGCGTGAGCTGTTCCCGCTGGATCACCCAGCCATCCACTCCGGCGGGGATCCAGGACTCGATCCGTTCATGCCAGGTACCGCTGCCGGCCGTGATTTCCCAGTTGCCCAGCAGCTGGGCGGTTCCACCCTCGGTCAGCAGCGCCGGAAGGTCCCTGACCAGGGTGGAGACAATGTCGTCGCCCGGCAGCCCGCCGTCGCGGTAGGTGAACTGGTTAGCGGCGGATTCGCCGGGCTGGCGCGGGGTGATGACAAACGGTGGGTTGGAGACGATCAGGTCGAAGGTCTCCCCCGCCACGGGGTCCAGTAGGCTGCCCTGCCGGAGGGTGACCCGTGCCCCGAGATCCGCGGGGTCGAGCCGGAGACCCTCAGCGTTCAGGAGCAGGTTGAACCGGGTGAAGGCAAGAGCTCGCGTCGAGATGTCGGTGGCGGTGACATGTCGTGCGTGATCGAGCAGGTGAAAGGTCTGGATCCCGCAGCCGGTGCCCAGATCCAGGGCACGATCAACGGCTGGCCGGATGGTCAGTTGGGCGAGGTTCAAGGAGGCGTGACCGATTCCGAGGACATGGTCGCGCCGGAGGACGCCGGGCCGCTGGTGTTGCCCCAGGTCACTGGCAACCCACAGGTCACCGCTCGTGTCGGAGGTGTAGGGCCGCAGGTCGACAGTTGCATGCCAGTGGTCCGCGTCGGAGCGCTCAGCCAACCCCAGACGGTGCAACCCTTCCGGTCCCGTTCGGGGGAACGCCGTGCCCAATTGGTCGTCCGATATCCGCTCGCCGAGCATCCAGAGCAGGACGGGAGCGGCCGGCTGATCACCGGAGGTCCCCGCCTGCTGGCAGGCGAGCAGCGCCGGGATCAGCTGGTCCTTTTCCAACGCCTGCCAGGCTTCGTCGCCGACCAGCTCGGCAACGCCGTCGACCGTGTAGTTCAGTGCCAGAAGGTCAGCGGCCAGCTGCCCGAGCAGTGCGGGGTGGTTGCTGGCCGGGGCGTCGGGGACGTCGGCAACGAAATCGGTGGGGGTCACGCGGCACCTGCGGCAGTGGCCTCGGACTCGTCTGATTCGCAGCCCTGCGGGCACCGCAGGGTCGACGGGGAGGCCGCGCAGTCGGCGCAGTAGAGGGTGAGGTTCCGGCAGGCAAGGTTGGAGCAGTTCTCGAACTTGTTGGTGGGCGACGCGCAGCGGACACATTTGCCAATGGTCTTCGCATCCTTGGAGAACTCGACGTGCATGCGTTTGTCGAACACGTACAGCGACCCTTCCCAGAGGCCGGAGTCACCGTATTCCTCGCCGTACCGCACAATCCCGCCGTCGAGCTGGTACACCTCGGTGAAACCACGGTTGATCATCAGGCTGGACAGCACCTCGCAGCGGATCCCGCCGGTGCAGTAGGTGACCACCGGCTTGTCCTTGAGGTCGTCATACCGGCCGGAGTCCAGTTCGTTGACGAAGTCCTGGGTGGTGGCCACGTTGGGCACGATCGCGTTCCTGAACCGGCCGATCTGCGCTTCGAGGGCGTTGCGGCCGTCGAAGAAGACCACTTCTTCCCCGCTGGCTTTTTTCGCATCCACCAGCCGGTGCAGGTCAGCCGGTTTGAGGTGGGTGCCACCGCCCACCACCCCCGATTCGTTGACCTTGAGTTCGTTCGGGGCGCCGAAGGACACAATTTCGTCCCTCACTTTCACGCTGAGGCGGGGGAAGTCAGCCGCGCCGCCCTCCGACCACTTGATGTCCATCTTCTTGAAGGCAGGGTATTCGCGGATGGCTTTTACGTACTGTTTCATCGCGTTGAGCTCCCCGCCCACCGTGCCGTTGATCCCGTCTTTCGACAGGAGGATGCGTCCCCGCAGCCCCAGCTTCTCGCAGAGGGCGCGCTGCCAGAGGCGCACGGCTTCGGGGTCTGGCAATGGGGTGAAGGCGTAATAGAGCACAATGCGGTTCATGGACACGCATTTAAGCATAACGGCCCCTGTCATAGCAGGTCTCAAATGCGCTACGGCCGGGTAATTCTATGTTCAATACCTGTCCTACAAACTATGGTCATTGCATGAGCGCAACCCTGTCTGAAGACTTGATGAAAACGTGGATTTCTGGTTGGTCCGCCTGCCGGGGTTATCAGCCGCATGACGAGGGGCGAACGGTGTCAGTAGTGCTGACCGACTCCGGAAACCAGCTGGAACACTTCGTCTATGAACCATCCGACGAGGAGGCACTGGCGCTCGCCGCTGAAACGAAGGCCGATCCGAACCGTCTCCTGACGGTGGTCACCACCAGAATGAATGACCTGCTGGCGACGCTGCGTCCTGCGGGGTTGCGCGTGGTCGACAACCGTCAGGCACTGATGACGGTCAACATGGATGGCCAGGACGTGGAGGAGCCGCGGGCGCCGGATGACGTGTTCTCCCTCACCCACCTGCGTGAACCGTCGTGCCGCCGGGTGATGGTGACGGCCAATGGGGAGGAAGCCGCCCGCGGCTCGGTGGCCGTCGAACAGGATTTCGCGGTCTACGACCGCATCATTACCAACGAGGCGTACCGGCGCCGGGGGCTCGGCAGTTTCGTCATGCGGGCACTCACCTCCGCGGTGCTCGAGGACGACGTGCAGGACGGGCTGCTGATGGCCTCGGCGGATGGCCAGCAGCTGTACCAGTTCCTGGGCTGGAACCATCTGGCCGATGTTTTTGTGATTCGCGGCTGACCCTTCCGTCTCTCGGACGGAGCGGGCACTTGCTCCGGCGGGAGGTGTGTGCCCGCCGGAGTGACACAATGGCACCGTGGCCCAACATGACTCCCTGATCCCCCTGCTTGGTGGGGGCGCCGAACCGGAGCAGCTGGTCCATGTCCGTCAGATCCCGGCCCGGCAGGCCGTCACCGAACCGTGGCCGGCCTGGGCACACCCGGACGTGGTCGCCGCCTACGGCGCCCTGGGGGTTCCGACCCCGTGGCTGCATCAGGTCACCGCAGCGAACGCAGCCCATAGCGGGCAGCACACCATCGTGGCGACCGGAACAGCGTCCGGAAAATCGCTCTGCTATCAGTTGCCGGTGCTCGACGAGATCCATCGGACGGCGCTTGGCGACCAGGTTTCCCTGGAGCCCACCGGATCGGTGGCGCTGTACCTCGCCCCGACCAAGGCCCTCGCCGCTGACCAGCTGGCCGCCGTCAAGGCTCTGAACCTTCCGACGGTGCGGGCGGAAACCTACGATGGCGATACGGACCCCACAGCCCGCCGGTGGATCAGGGATCACGCGAACCTGGTCCTGGCCAACCCGGACATGCTGCACTATGGGATCCTCCCGAATCATGCATGGTGGGCCAGGTACTTCAGGCGGCTGAAGTACGTAATCATCGATGAGGCGCACAGCTATCGGGGAGTCTTCGGATCACACGTGGCGAACCTGCTACGGCGCCTGCGGCGGGTCTGCGAGTACTACGGTGCCTCTCCCGTGTTCATTGGGGCCTCAGCCACGTCAGCCGATCCAGGGGCCTCCTTCGGGAAGCTGATCGGCGGCGAGGCGACCCCCGTCATCGAGGACAGTTCACCCCACGGCTCCACCACGGTGGCCTTTTGGGAGCCTGAGCTCACCGACCTGCGCGGGGAGAACGGCGCACCCAAGCGCCGGACCGTCATCGCCGAGACGTCCGACCTGTTGACGAACCTGGTCTCAGCGCAGGTGCGTACTATCGCTTTCATCAAGTCAAGGCGGGGCGCAGAGAGCATCGCGGCGATGTCCAAACGGTTGCTCCACGAGGTCCATCCGAGCCTGCCAGCCCGGGTTGCCGCCTACCGGTCGGGCTATTTGCCTGAAGAGCGCAGGGAACTGGAGGCGGCGCTCCGCAGCGGGCAACTTCTCGGCGTCGCAAGCACGCCTGCGCTGGAACTGGGCATCGACATCTCAGGGCTGGACGCGGTCCTGGTGGCGGGCTGGCCCGGCACCCGCGCGTCGCTTTTGCAGCAGATCGGCAGGGCCGGGCGTTCGGGCCAGGATGCACTCGCCGCTTTCGTCGCGAGCGACGACCCGCTGGACACCTATCTGGTGCATCATCCCGAGGCGGTGTTCGACGTCGGGGTGGAAGCCACGGTGTTCGACCCGACCAACCCGTATGTGCTGGGCCCGCATCTGTGCGCGGCGGCTGCGGAGCTACCGTTGACTCCGGCCGAGCTGCCCCTCTTCGGTGCGGGTGTCGAAGCCCTGCTGGCCAAACTGGTGACGCAGGGGTTTCTCCGCCAGCGGCCCGCGGGCTGGTTCTGGACCCATCCGCAGAGTGCCGCCGCGATGGTGAACCTCCGCGCGGACGGCGGTGGGCCCATCAGCATCGTCGAAACCGGAACCGGCACGATGCTCGGCACCATGGATTCGCCGCAGAGCCACTACCAGGCGCACGCCGGAGCGATTTACGTGCACCAGGGGCAGACCTATGTGGTGGATGAACTGAACGAGCAGGATCATTGCGCGATGGTGACCCGCTCCAACCCTGACTACTACACCCAGGCCAGGGACATCACCGAGATCGAGGTGATCGGGACTGACCGCACCCAGGACTGGGGTGGTGTCCAGATCAGGTTCGGTGAGGTGCTGGTGACCACCCAGGTGGTCTCGTTCCAGCGCAAGGCTTTCGTCTCCAACGAGATCCTCGGTGAGGAACCGCTGGAGCTGGGCGCTCGTGACCTTCATACGAAGGGTGTCTGGTTTGAGTTCGATCAGCGTCTGCTGGAGGCCAACGGCCTGACGGCTGCCGATCTTCCGGGAGCCCTGCACGCCGCCGAACACGCAGCGATCGGCCTGCTACCCCTCGTGGCGTCGAGCGACCGCTGGGACATCGGCGGAGTATCTACCGCCCTGCACGCCGACACCATGGTGCCGACTATCTTCGTCTACGACGGCCACCCGGGTGGGGCGGGCTTCGCCGAACGGGGTTACGACGCCGTCAGGATCTGGATCAAGGCGACCCTCGATGCGATTCGTGCCTGCGAGTGCGACACCGGGTGCCCTTCCTGCGTGCAGTCGCCGAAGTGTGGAAACCGGAATAACCCGCTGAGCAAGGCCGGTGCGGCTACCCTGCTCGCGCTCCTGCTCGCCCAGGATCCGGTAGGCACCCCCGGCATCCCCGGCATCCCCGGCTAGCGAATCAGGGCGGCGGTCCGGCACGCGCCCGGCCGGTCGCGTCCGGGATCAGCGCGAACCAGTGGACCGCCGGATCGACCCTGGCGGACGTGCGCACCTCCACGACCGTGCCGCCCGGCCCTGCCCTGCTGCAGGACTGCAGGGTTGCCCCCTGTGCCGCTGCGGTTTCTGCAGCCACCGTGCAGGGGTCGCCGGGTATCAATCCGCGGGACGCGTCCGCGGCGGCCAGCGCTGCCAGATCGGCGGCTGTCGCTGCCCGGGACGCCGTCGCACCTGCCTGGGCGAGCAGAACCATTGCGGCAATCAGGGACATGAGCAGCAACGCGAACCCGCAGGTCAACACTGTTCCGGCTCCCACTTCCCCTCCTCGGCGCCGCCTGTGGGCCCGCCCCTTCACGAGCTGTACTCCGTGGGCGCCTGGCCGGGCGGTGCCGCGCAGCCACCCCGTGGTCCACCAGTGCCTGGATGGCAGGCAGCTGACTTATTCTCTGCAGCCGGAGCACCCCGATACGGCTTCCCGTGGACCTGCTTCTGGAGTTCTGCCCGGGCCGTGGCAGACGCCGACAGGTCCCATCCCAGAAAGTCGACCCCCGGCAGGGAGACGCGGGACCCAACGGTCACGGTGGTCCAGACCCCCTGCTCCGCTACCTCCAGCTGTGACTGCGAGCCAGCGAGCCTGCGCACCGTTGCCTGCACTTCGTCCGCTCGCTCTCCCCTGACCACTTCCCGGGCCCCGGCACGGGCCGCCTCCTCTAGCCTGAGCTGGGTCAGTCCGGCCGTGGCGGCGCCCAGGAGCAGCGCCAGAAGCACGATCAAGGACGGCAGTGCGACCGCCACTTCCGCCGTCACCGCCCCGTGCTGGGAGTCGGGCCGCCGCCGTCTCGTTAAGGCTGAATGGGGAGACACTGCGGCTTACCCGAAGCTGAGGGCCGAACTGATCAGGTTCATCAACATGCCCCTGACCTCCCCGCTGGACAGGATCGCCACCAGTAGTGCGGCGAACCCCACCGCTGCCAGCGTGGCAATGGCGTACTCCGCGGTGGCCATCCCTGCCTCTGACCTTGCGAGTCGACGTACTTCCCTAGCCAAACGCCTGCCGGTCCGCGAAACGAGTACCTTGAGTGATGACATGTCTTCCTCCGTGTGATCCATCTGGTGAGTGCCCTGCCCCACGTGGGCACTCGATCGGTTGGGACTCTGATGTGTCCTGCTGAAAACTCTGCCCGTTCGCGCCCGGCTGCGGACCGAACGCACGCGCTATGTGGATAAGTCTCCGACGGTCGGTCACCCGGGTCATTACCAGCGCGGAAGCAAAGCGAGGACCATGGGAAGCACCCCCAGGCAGATGAAAGCTGGCAGATAGCACAGCCCCAGGGGAACCACGAGTCGGACACCGAGGGTCGCGGCACGCCGCTCTGCCTCGCCATTTCTCCGGCGCCGTAACTGTGCGGCGTAGGCGTGAACCATTCCGGCAGAGGACGCACCGGTCAGGGCCGCGAATCGCAGCGCATCCCTGAGTTCCGCCAGCACCTTCCGGGTGGGACGGTCTGATTGCGATATCGCCGAGTTCCAGGCCGCGTCCCAGTCCGATCCGAGGGCGAGAGCCCCCGTGACGCGCCGGAGGCCCTGTGCCACCGGCGGCGGGGAGGAGCCTGCGAGCGCTGCCAGCGACTCCCCGACGGGCGCACCAGCAACCAGCATTGCCCCCAGCAGGTCGATCATCACAGCCGGGTCAAGCGGATGAACCGCTGCTTTGGGCGAATCGCGGTCGCCGGATGCCCGCCACCCTCGCCCGAGGCCGGTGCGCTGCTGGCCGTGGTCCACGCCAGGGCTATGGTTCAACGCCGCGATTCCGAACCGAGATGAGCCGACCAGCAGCCAGCACCCGGCGAAGATGAGGAGGAAAACAACCACTCCGGTCATCCCGGCTCCTTTCCTGCCGTGGCAACCAGCCGTCCGGACCAGAACCGCCCCAGCAGCATCAACGCGCCTCCTGTACAGAGCAGCGTTATCCCCGCAGCGGATCCAAGGAGGACGGCGAGCGGCTGAAGTCCGGTTAGATAGCCCAGTCCGAGTCCGAACACGGGCAGCCAGCCAAGCAGCCGGGCCGTGGCCTTCGGACCGGCCAGGGCCGTCGCCCGGGCCGATGCCGAGTCGAGCGCGAGGTCGAGCTGCGCCGCGTACCGGCCGAGGACCTCGGTCAGTGGTGCGCCACTGCGTTCGGAAATCTCCAGGCAGACTGCCAGATCCCGCCATAACCCGGCGCACACTGAGGGTGGGGTTCGTGGCCGGCCGGGTCTCCAGTCGCGTGGCCCGGGTGGTTCGGTGGCTGCGGCCCGGAGCACCTCCGGGACGCCCGCACCGATGGCTGCCGCCTGTTGGGCGGCCCGCAGCACGGGTGCCGCGAGTTGGGCGAAACCGGTCGGGTCCTGCCGCCCGCTGCCATCGTCGGCTGCCGCGTACAGCAGGGCAAGGTCCTGCCACAGCTGGTGTGGCGACCGTCCGCCCTGCAGCAGAGCGGTGAGTTGGTGGACGAACAACGGCAGCTCTGCGGGATCAAGAGCGGCTGACCGCGCGGGGCGCCTCCACCCGGTGATCCTGCTGGTCGGCATGGACATCAGACTGGCGCCACTGCCGCAGGGAAGGGTGAGGATCAGGTAGCCCGCCAACAGGAGGGCGCCCGTCAGGATTCCGGTCATCGGTCCGGTCCGTGCCCGAGCAGTTTTACCAGCCGGGACCAGCCGGCTGCCGGCTTGCATCCGTCGATGCCCTGGACCAGAGCCGGCCGCACGACCAGGTGACCCGCCTCATCCAGTTCCACAAGCCCAATTGCTGCGACCTGGCGGCCCCTGACGGTGCGCACCAGATGCACGACGACGTCGAGGGCGCTGGCTGCCTGCAGGGTGACGGACTCCTGGCTCAGGCCCGCCAGCGAACCCAGGGCCGTCAGACGGGCCGGGACTGTTTCGGCCGAGTTGGAGTGAATCGTTCCGCCAGCTCCCGAATGGCCGGTATTCATCGCGGACAGGAGTTCCCGGACCTCAGCTCCACGGCATTCACCGACTATCAGCCGGTCCGGGCGCATCCGCAGCGCCTGACGTACCAGTTCTGCGAGGTCCACGGACCCGGCGCCCTCCACATTGCCGTGGCGACACTGCAGTGGGACCGTGTGGGGATGTCGCGGGGTCAACTCCGCAGAATCCTCGACGGTGATGAGCCGTTCGGTGGGGGCGCTCAGGGCCAGCAGAGTCGACAGGAGGGTGGTCTTGCCGGTGCCAGTCGCCCCGCTGATCAGAAAGTTGAGGCGCTGCTCCACCACCGCGCGCAGCACCTCGGACATTTCCTGGTCGAGGGTGCCGGACCGGGTCAGCTCCTCCAAGGTGAACTCGCGGTGTCGCTGGATACGGATGGACAAAAGTGTGCCCCGGTTGGAGACGGGAGTGAGGACTGCGTGCACCCGGAACGTCCTGAGCCGGACGTCGGCGCAGGGATTGCCGTCGTCGAGCCGCCGCCCACCTGCCGAAATAAGCCGAACGGCCAAGGACCTCACCTCGGAGTCCGCGTGGAAGACCACCGGGGTCCGCCGCAGCCCGTTGGCGCCGTCCACCCACACCTCGTCGGGCCCGTTGACCAGGATGTCGGTGACCGTGGGGTCGGCGAGAAGATGCTGCAACGGCCCTAATCCCTGCAGTTCCGCCTGCACCCGATCCACTGTGCGGAGTGTTCCAGCGGAACCTAACAGCTTGCCGGTTGACTGGACCGCCGCTGCCAGGCGGGCTCCGGTCAGCGGCAGCTGGTCCGCGAGGACAGCCTGTCGTACTTCGCTGACCATTGACCTTCCGACGTCGTCAGGAGCGCGGTCATCCCGGCGGATTGCTGGCCGGTCGCTCATCGCCACGCCTTCCCGGCCACGTCCGGAAGCGAGGCAAGAAGGCTGGAGGTGAGCCGCCGGAGAGCACGCTGGGATCCAAGTTCCAAGAGCCGCCCCTGATGCTCAGCGGTGTGCACGCCGCGCAGCTGGGGAAGGTAGCCCGCCAGCGGTAGCCCGGTGATCTCGGCCACCCGATGCGGGTCCAACCCGGATGCCAGCGGCCCCCGGGCGACCACCGACACCGGCAGGTGGCGGGTTTGCTGTGCCAGGGAGCGGGCTGCCGCAATCGGTCTGGCCCGGCCCGGAACCAGGAGCACTAGCGTGTCACAGACCTGCAGCAGCGGACCTCCTGCCGGCCGGCCGGACGGCAGATCGACAACTGTCAGCGTGAAAGCGGTACGGATCGCATCCACCACCGATGGCACGGCCGGGGAGGCCAGGATCTCTGACTCGGCTGGACCAGCTCCGCTCATGGACAGCACCGAAACACCCGACACCGTGGGCAAGGCGCCGACCAGCTGGTCGGGATTGAGCGTACCGCTCACCTCGCCCAGGTCCGCCCACCGCACACCCGGCCCCTCCCCTGTCCCCAGCGCCAGGGCCAGCCCTCCCCCGCCGGGGTCACCGTCGAGAAGCAGCGTGGACTGGACGGAGCCCGCAGCGGCGAGAGCCAACCAGCAGCTGAGGGAACTTGCCCCAGCCCCGCCCGTACAGCCCATCACCCCCAGCAGCAGACCTTTCGGACCCTGATTTGAGAGCGCGGCGAACCTCCCCGCCAGCCAGGGTGCCGCCGCTGGCAGCAGCGCGACCTGTGCCGCGTGGATCCGGGACGCCACTTCCCACGCACTGGTCTCCTCTCCCTGAAGGCCCACCAGGATCAGGTCGCTGTCAGTCGTCGGCCCGGTCACGCCGATATCGGTTCCCACCAGCAGGACTGCTGGCCGCCGCATCCGGGCCTCGGACAGCGTTCCGGTGACCGTCAGTTCGAGACCAGCGGCCGCTGCTACCCGTGCTGTCTCGTCGCGGATGCGCTGGGAGCCGGTGACCAGAGCCGCACCCCCATCGTCGGGTGCCGGAAGCCACGGTTGGCCGGTTGTCATGTCCCCAGCGTGCCGCGGGAATCAGTGCCCACCCAGCCCCCCACAGCAGATGTGGACAAAGCGTCCGACGGCGGGTCCGGTGCAGGAGGAGTGCCAGGGAGCGGCACGGTGCAGGAGGTGGACCTTCGCGGGGGAGAATGAAGCCATGTATGTAGTTGTCTCAGCCCCACCCCCTCGCGGGGACGAGGCAGCGCACTCTGGCGGACCATCGGATGCCGCGTCAGCTCCGCAGATGGCAGTATTGCAACCCGTTGATGGAACCGGGGCCCCCTCGGGTGACGCAATCGCCGTCGGGCAGGATGACTTCCCCGCCGCGGTCCGCCACTTCGAGGGACAGAAGGTGCGGTGGGTGTGGGAGGCAACCCGCGCCTGGTACCCGGGCCTGCTCACGGCGGGCGTCAGTGTCGAACGCTGCCACGATCTGAGTCTGGCCCGAGAGATTCTCCGCAACTCCAGTTTCAGCGCGAACCTGCCCTACGTCACCGACCTGCGGGACCGGGCCGACGCACCGGAGACACTGCCCACCCGGCAGCTTCCACCGCTCCCGGAACAGCCCGGCCAGTTCAGCCTCTTCGACACTCCCAGTGCCCCCAGCGGTCCTGGCCCCGAGGTTGTCCTCGCCGAGTTCCGCCAGCAACAGCAGGCGGTAGCCACCGGCAGCCAGCCTCAACGTCTCGCCCTGCTGCTCGCCGCCGAATCCGCTGGGGCGCTGCTGGCCGCGGAGATGGAGGCGGCGGGGATTCCCTGGCGCCGCGACCTGCACGAAACACTGCTGGAATCCGAGCTGGGTCCCCGACCCCGCGAAGGCGCACGGCCACGCGAGTTGGAGCGGATAGCCGGCGAGCTGCGGGTTCATCTGAACAATCCCGGGTTCAATCCCGATTCACCGCAGGAGTTGCTCCGGGCACTGCACCGGGCCGGGATCGAGGTGACCAGCACGAGGTCCTGGGAGTTGGAGCAGCACCGGCATCCCGCGATTGAACCGCTGCTGCGCTACAAGAAGCTCTCCCGGCTGCTGACCGCGAATGGCTGGACCTGGCTGGACGCCTGGGTGCAGGATGGCCGGTTCCGGCCCGAGTACGTTGTCGGAGGCGTGGTGTCCGGCCGGTGGGCCTCACGGGGTGGCGGGGCCCTGCAGATCCCCAAACAGATCCGCGACGCCGTCCGCCCGGACCCCGGCCACCGGTTTGTGGTTGCCGACGCCGCCCAGCTCGAACCGCGGGTGCTGGCCGCGCTGGGCCGCGACTCGGCCCTGGCGACGGCGGCCCGGGGGAAGGATCTGTACCAGGGAATCGCGGAGCAGGGCTTCGGCGACCGGGCGAAGGCGAAACTCGCCATGCTTGGGGCCATGTACGGGGCCACCACCGGCGAATCGGGACGGCTGATGCCGCAGCTCGCCCGCACCTATCCCCAGGCGATTCAGGTGGTGGAGGGAGCGGCGCGCATCGGCGAGGCGGGCGGCGTGGTGACCAGTTATCTGGGCCGGGGCTGTCCCCCGGCGACCGAAGCATGGGTGGCCGCCCAGCAGACCGCCAGTGCGGAGGAGCAACGCCGGGCGGACAACCTGGCCAGATCGCGCGGCCGGTTCACCCGCAATTTCGTGGTGCAGGCGACCGCCGCGGAGTGGGCGCTGTGCTGGCTGGCCGAACTCCGCCGCCAGTTGCGCACAGCGGCAGTGCCGCCTCCGGTGGACCTGCTGGTGTTCTTCCTCCACGACGAGGTGATGCTCCATGTCCCCGACGCGCAGGTCGACGAGGTCTGCCGCCTGGTGACGGCTGCCGCCCAGTCGGCGACCCGACTCATGTTCGGCGACATCCCGATCGAATTCGCCGTGAACGTGATGGTGGTGGACTCCTACGCCGATGCCAAGTGACAGTCACCAGCTAGAGGGGCGGCCGCTGGCTAAAGGGGCGGCCGAATCTCGGCGGAGGCGTCCCAGGGAACCGTCCACCCCAGGTCATCGAACAGTGCGTCCAGCAGCATTGCGGTGAAACCCCACACCGTGATGTCGCCGACCAGGAAGGCGGGGGTCGTCCACTTGACCCCGTTCCTGGTTCCGACAACCGACCGTCGACCCGCGGGATTGAGCAGGTCGGCGACCGGCAGCCGGAACACGTGTTCGGACTCCGCCTCGTCGACGGCGGTGACCGGCGACTGCCGGGTCCACCACGCCAGGACTGGGGTGACCAGGAAATTGCTGACCGGGAGACCAGACTCCGGGAGCGGACCGAGCACCTCGATGCCGCCGGTGTCGACGCCGGTTTCCTCCCGGGCCTCGCGGAGGGCCGCCGCGACCGGGCCGTCGTCGTCGTCGTCGATCCGCCCGCCGGGGAACGCCACCTGGCCGGGGTGATCGGTGAGCGACCCGGACCGCAGCACCAGCAAGATGTCGAGGTCCTCTGGCACGGCCGACGCCTGGAACTGCGCCGGCCGGTCGTCGAGTGCGCCGAACAGGATCAGGACGGCCGCGTGGCGCGCCGACGCCGGGTCGACGCCGCGCAGGATCCCGCGCCGGTCGGTGGACCGTGCCGCGAGGTCCAGCAGCTGTTGCCGGGCGCTCATGCGCCGAGGCTGTAGCCGGCAGCCTGCAGCTCGCGTCGTGTCGCGCCGTCCTTCATCAACCTCAGCAACTCTTCCCTGCCGGGCGCCAGCTCGTACTTGAGCAGCTTGGCGGCCTTGACCGGGTCCACCTCACCCTCTCCGTAGGCAGGGCAGAGCGTCGCCAGCGGACAGGCACCGCACGCGGGCTTCCGGGCGTGGCAGACACGCCGGCCGTGGAAGACCACGTGATGGGACAGCTGGGTCCAGTCGCGCGGCTCGAACAAGCGGGCGACGTCGGCCTCCACCTTGACGGCGTCGTCGGACTCGGTCCATCGGAAGCGCCGTGCGAGCCTCCCGAAATGGGTATCGACGGTGATGCCCGGGATGCCGAAGGCATTGCCCAGCACCACGTTCGCCGTCTTGCGCCCGACCCCGGGCAGCGTCACCAGATCCTCCAACCGCGCGGGCACGACGCCATCAAACTCGTCAACCAACCGGGTGGACAGCGCCAGCAGACTTCTCGCCTTCGCACGAAAGAAGCCGGTGGGCTTGATCAGCTCCTGCAGGACCGTTTCGTCGGCCTCCGCCAGGCTTCGCGCATCTGGGTAACGCGCAAATAGTGCCGGGGTAGTGAGGTTCACCCGCACATCGGTGGTCTGGGCTGAGAGCACCGTCGCGACCAGCAGCTCGAAGGGATTGGTGAAATCGAGTTCAGGGACCGCGTACGGGTACTCCTCCGCCAGCCGCCGGTGGATCCGACGGGCGCGCCGCTTCACCGCCAGTGGCGAGGGATCCAGCCCGTCAGCGGGGGTGCTGCTGACCACTGCGGCCTAGCCGTCGCTCGGGGCGCGCTCGATGTTGCTCAGGTCCCGCATGACTCCGACGCGGCCGGTGCGCTTGTCCTGAACGAGGAACTCCTCGCCGCGATCCTCGATGCCCACTTCCCAGTCACCCGGGCGCAGGACGAACAGTTCGACCCCTGAGGCCTCGTCGACCACGGGGCGGGGGGTTCCTACCGCGAACCAGAATGCCTCGACAACGGGACCCTCGTCCTCCGACTTGGTCGCCGAGATGGACTCCTGGTTTCCGCTGCCACGGTGCTCCACGACCGGCTGTGCGGTCGTGGCTGCTGCTGCTGACGCTGCGGCTGCCGCACCTGTTCCGGGGGCGACGGCGTCCTGCGGGCCGGTGTCCACCGAGGACTGATCCGCTGGGCGGGACCCGGCGTTGGTTCCGGTGCGCTGGTCGGAGGACGAGTCCCGCTGCGCGGTGGCCGCGGTATCTGCTGGTGCCGCTGCGGCGACGGGCTCCGCTACGTCGTTGGACGATGCCGTTCCGGCTGACTTTGCGGAATCAGGCGACTTCGCAGTGTCGGCCGACTTGGCGTAGGGGGCGAAATCCTCGTCGGCGAACCGGGGGTAGCCCGAGGAATCGGCGTCGGGAAGTTCCTTGTCCTGGACCCCGGGGACCGCTGCGACCGAGCTGTCCAGGTGGGCGTCGGGGGTACTGCTGGAGGGATCCGTGGAGGATGCCTTGGCTGCGGCACCGAAACCGAGCTTGTTGCGCAGCGCACTGCCAGGCTTCTTCGGCGTCTCCTGGTGGTGGTCATCCGGAGCGGCACCGGCGGTAGCTCCCGCGGCAGCGGCAGCGCCAGTCGTTCCGGCTCCATCGCTCCACCCGGTGACCTGTTCGGCCGAACCGGCCGGGCTGGCCGAGTCCGACGGGGTGGCTGAACCTGGCTGGGTGGACGTCGGCGCCTTCGGTGCCTTGGGCGCCTTGGGCTTGGCAGGCAGTATCTTCCGCGCCATGACATGGGCCTCAGCGGAGGGGCGGCCAGCGAAGTCGACGGCGAAACCGGGCAGATGCGGTCCACCGACCGTCGCGACCAGCATGCCGAGCGAGCCGATCAGGCAGATGAAGGGCCCGTAGTGGAAGGAGGTGACGGTCTGCAGCAAGAAGAAGGCGGTTGCCAGCACGGCGACCACTGACGCGAACTGGTCGACGGACAGGGACCCGACCCGGGTGTCAGTGCCGAGCCGCCGCGCCGTCATCAGTCCCGCGGTGGCGATCGGCAGCACAATCCCGATCGCGAGGAAGAACAGCGACGACGAGTTCCAGAGGTTCCCGAACCGCCCCATGGCTTCAAAGAAGGGCAGCACCGAGCCGATGAAGATGACCAGGACGGATCCGCCGATCACCGTTTCGCGGAGGGTGAAGGGGCCAGCCACCGCCTGGCCGCCGGTCCTCCCGGACTCGACGCGGTTACTGCCACTGGTGCCGGAATCCCGGCCTGTCTGCGGATCTGTCATGTCGAAATTCCATTCGTCGCGGCGGCCGGGCAGGCCGCAGTCGCCAGCGTTCTCTTCTCCCACCAGCCTAGCCAACCCACTCCTCCTTCACTACCCAATGGGCCGTGCGCAAGCTCCGCGCGCCGCCGCTCACCGCAGAATCTCTGCCTTTCACATCTGGGAGTGTGAGCGCGCACACATATCCACGGCATCCGCGGTTAGTCTGGTCAGCAGTATCGCGGTGCGGCGTGCCGGTTTCGAACCGTGTGGCTCACCGCCCCAGAGAGATAACCGGCAGAAGAAGGGCAGAACATGTCTGAGAACACGCAGACCACCCAGGGCGACGCATTCGAGAACCTCCTCCTGGAGGAGCGCAGCTTCCCCCCGACCGAGGAATTCGCCGCGAACGCGGTGGCCCAGCCGTCCCTGTACGAGGAGGGCAAGGCGGGCCCTGAGTTCTGGGCCACCCAGGCGAGGTCGCTCCTGAGCTGGGATGAGGACTTCACCGAGGCACTCGACTTCTCTGATGCACCATTCGCCAAGTGGTTTGTCGGGGGCCGGGTCAACGCCGCCTACAACGCGCTCGACCGCCACGTCGAGGCGGGCCGCGGAGACCGCGTGGCCATCCACTTCGAGGGCGAGCCGGGCGACACCCGCTCCTACACGTATGCGGAGCTCACCGAGGAGGTCAAGAAAGCCTCCAACGCCTTCCTGTCGCTCGGCGTCGAAAAAGGCGACCGGGTAGCCGTGTACCTGCCGATGATCCCCGAAGCAGTCATCACGATGCTCGCCTGCGCCCGGATCGGCGCGGTCCACTCGGTGGTCTTCGGCGGGTTCTCCGCCGACGCGCTCCGCAGCCGGATCGATGACGCGGAAGCCAAACTGGTGGTCACCGCTGACGGCACCTACCGCCGGGGCAAGCCCAGCTCGCTGAAACCCGCTGTGGATGGCTCCCTGGAACGTGAGGGCCACACGGTCACGAACGTGGTGGTCGTCAAGCGCAACGGTGAGCCGGTCGAGTGGACCGAGGGCCGGGACGTGTGGTGGGACGACGTCGTCGGCACCGCCTCCCCCGATCACACCGCCGAGGGCCACGACTCGGAGCACCCGCTGTTCATCCTTTACACCTCAGGGACCACCGGGAAGCCCAAGGGCATCCTGCACACCACCGGCGGCTACCTGACGCAGACGGCCTTCACCCACAAGAACACGTTCGACCTCCGGCCGGAGACTGACGTGTTCTGGTGCACGGCCGACGTCGGCTGGGTCACCGGTCACAGCTACGTCGCCTACGCGCCGCTCGTCAACGGCGCCACCCAGCTCATGTACGAGGGCACGCCCGACACCCCGCACCAGGGCCGCTGGTGGGAACTGGTGGAGAAGTACAAGGTGTCGATCCTCTACACCGCACCCACCGCGATCCGGACGTTTATGAAGTGGGGCCGGGACATCCCCAAGAAGTACGACCTCAGCTCCATCAGGGTCCTCGGCTCCGTCGGCGAACCCATCAACCCCGAGGCGTGGATGTGGTACCGCGAAATGATCGGCGGCGGCAGCGCACCGATCGTTGACACGTGGTGGCAGACCGAGACCGGCGCCCACATGATCGCCCCGATGCCGGGCGTCACCCACGCCAAGCCGGGCTCCGCGCAGGTGGCGGTACCGGGTATCTCCGTGGACGTCGTGGATGAGATGGGCCAGTCGGTCCCCAACGGGTCGGGCGGCTACCTGGTGGTCCGCGAACCGTGGCCGTCGATGCTCCGGGGCATCTGGGGCGACCCGCAGCGGTTCAAGGACACCTACTGGTCCCGCTTCGACAACATGTATTTCGCCGGCGACGGCGCGAAGCGCGATAAGGATGGCGACATCTGGCTGCTGGGACGTGTTGACGATGTCATGAACATTTCCGGTCACCGACTGTCGACCACTGAGATCGAGTCGGCACTGGTGAGCCACCCCTCCGTGGCTGAGGCCGCCGTCGTCGGCGCGTCCGATGAGACGACCGGCGAGGCGGTGGTGGCGTTCGTGATCCTGCGCGGCTCCGCCGTCGACGACGACGACATCGTTACCACCCTGCGCAACCACGTGGGGAAGGAGATCGGTCCGATCGCCAAGCCACGCAACATCCTGGTAGTGCCCGAACTGCCGAAGACCCGGTCGGGCAAGATCATGCGCCGTCTGCTCAAGGACGTTGCCGAGGGCCGCGAGGTCGGCGACTCGTCGACCCTGTCCGACCCCACGATCATGGCCCAGATCGCACAGTCACTCAGGAAGTAGCACCCCTCCTCCACCGACTGGACCAGACCAGGCGGTGACGCGTCCGCAGCACGCTGCGGGCGCGTCACCGGGTTAAGGGGCGATCGACAGGTCCGTCGTGACGGGCCAGCTATTAACGTGCGGATGTGACCTGCGTCCCGGTGGGGTGTGATCTTGCCCTGAATAGATGGCGCAGCGCCCGGAGCGCCGAGGACAATTTCGAAGCGTGTCTACTACTACCGCCCCCGCGATCCCCGGGCCGCCGCCAGCCGCCAACCGCAAGATGGCCAGGAAGTCAGCGGCCGCCTCATTTGTTGGCACCACCCTTGAGTCCTACGACTTCTACGTCTTCGGCACTGCCGCCGCACTGGTGTTCAACCAGGTGTTCTTCACCTCTCAGGACCCGCTCGCCGGAACCCTGTCGGCGTTCCTGATCTTCGCAATGGGCTTCGTGGCCCGCCCCTTGGGTGCCATCCTGTTTGGGCACCTGGGCGACCGGATTGGCCGCAAGAAGACCCTGATCTGGACCATCGTGCTCATGGGCCTGGCCACCGGTTCGGTGGGGCTGCTCCCTGACTACAGCGTGATCGGCGTGTGGGCTCCGATCCTCCTGACCATCCTGCGGCTGCTGCAGGGGCTCTCCCTCGGCGGCGAGTGGGGCGGATCCATCCTGATCGCCACCGAGCACGCCGAGCCCCGCAAACGGGCCCTCTATGCCTCGATCCCCCAGCTTGGCTCCCCGGTCGGCACCATGCTGATCTCGCTCGTGTTCCTGATCCTCGCGGTGGCGGCTCCCGACGTCATGACCACCTGGGGCTGGCGCATCCCGTTCCTCCTCGCCTTCCCGTTCCTGGGTATCGCCCTGTACCTGCGGCTCGCCATCGATGAGACGCCGGTGTTCAAGTCGACCGTGCAGGCCCAGGCACCCGCCCGCATTCCGTTCTTCGAGGTGATTCGCCGGCAGCCGGCAGCCATTGCCGTCGCCGCCGCCGCCGCAGTACTCGGCATCGGGTCCTACTTCCTGATGGTCTCCTACACGCAGGCCTACGGCACCGAACGGCTGGGGCTGGACCAGGCGACGGTCCTGAACGCCGCACTGATTGGCTCACTGCTGCAGCTCGCAACCATTCCTGCCTTCGGCTACCTCGCCATGAAGATCGGCTCGGCCAAGGTAGTGGCAGGTGGCGCGATCGGCACCGCCCTGATCGCGTTCCCGCTGTACTGGGTAATCAGCATCGCTGACGCACCCACCTATATCGCAGCCATCCTGCTGGGCGGCATCCTGCCCACGGCAAGCTGGGCCGCGCTGGGCGGGTTGATGGCTGATCTCTTCGAACCGCGCACCGGTTTCACCGCCCTGTCGTTCGCCTACAGCCTGGCAGCGATCGTCGCCGGTTTCGCACCCTCGATCACCCAACTCCTCGGCCAGGCGACCGACGGTGCCTGGTGGCATCCCGGTATTGTGCTGGCGGTGATGAGCCTGGTGACGGTAGCAGGCGCGCTGGCGGCAGTCCGGCTGCGCCGGAAGACCCAGGGTGTTGAGCCTGCACCCGTCCCGGCAGAAGCCAGCCACTAATCACCGGTGTGGGGCAGCGAGGGGGCGTGGGGCATAGTTAAGCCATGCCGAAGACCACCACCCTCCTGATCATCAACGGACCCAACCTCAATCTCCTGGGCACCCGGGAGCCAGCCACGTATGGGACGTCCACACTGGCCGACGTCGAGGCGGTCGCAGCCGAGGCTGCCGGCCAGCACGGCTGGGCTGTGACCTGCGTGCAGTCCAACCACGAGGGCGAACTGGTGGACGCCATCCACGGCGCTGCCGGTACGGCCGACGGCATCGTCCTGAACGCTGGCGCCTACACCCACACCTCGGTCGCGCTCCGCGACGCGGTCGCCGCCGTCGGCCTCCCGATGGTCGAAGTCCACCTCAGCAACGTGCACCGGCGCGAGGAGTTCAGGCATCACTCCTACCTCTCGGGGGTGGCCGAGGCGGTCATCGTGGGCGCCGGGATCAGCGGCTACCGGTTCGCCGTCGACCTTCTGATCGAGAAACTCTCGCCCGGATCCGTCGGTTAGAGCCCGACATGGGGGACGATAGGAGCATGATCGACATCACACCCATTGACGGCGACACGTCTGACGCCCCGCTCCTGGAGGTCAAAGACCTCGCCGTGACCTTCAGCACCACCTACGGCGATGTGACAGCTGTGGAGAACGCCAGCTTCACCCTGCGGCGCGGGAAGACCCTCGCGATTGTCGGTGAATCCGGATCGGGCAAGTCGACGACGGCGATGGCCTGCATCGGCCTGCTGCCCTCGAACGGCCGGGTCACCCACGGCAGCATCATGTTTGAGGGCCAGGACATCGTGACCCTTTCCGAAGCCAAGATGCGTGCCATCCGCGGACGGGCCATCGGCCTGGTCCCGCAGGACCCGATGTCGAACCTCAACCCGGTCGCCAAGATCGGCACCCAGGTGGCCGAGACCCTCCTGGTGCATGGAATGGCGACGAAGAAGAACGTGAAGGACCGCGTCATCGAGGTACTCACGGCCGCCGGATTGCCCGACGCCGGCGACCGCGCCAAGCAGTACCCCCACGAGTTCTCCGGCGGCATGCGCCAGCGCGCCCTCATCGCCATCGGGATGGCCTGCCAGCCTCGGCTGCTGATCGCCGACGAACCGACCAGCGCCCTCGACGTGACGGTGCAGCGGACCATCCTCGACCAGATCGACCAGATGACCGAACAGTTGGGCACCTCGGTCCTGCTGATCACCCACGACCTCGGATTGGCCGCCGAACGAGCCTCCGACCTGGTCGTGATGCACCGCGGCCGTGTGGTGGAGGCCGGCCCGGCGCAACAGCTCCTCACCGACCCCCAGCACCCCTACACCCAGTCACTGGTTCGCGCCGCGCCCAGCGTGGCAGCGGTCCGTCTCCAGCCGGGGACGTACCACGCCGACGCCGCGAAACGCGTCGAGGCTGCGGAAGCGGCGTTCGCCGAGCACCAGACCGAGGCGCCCGCGGAAGTCGCCGCGGCCGCCACTGCAGGCCGGAACATCGTCGAGATCCGCGACCTGACCAAGGTCTACAAGCGGCGGGGTAGCTCCGAGGACTTCTACGCCGCGAAGAACGTGACCCTCGACGTGCCCCGCGGCCAGACCGTCGCCATCGTTGGTGAATCCGGGTCCGGAAAGACGACGACGGCGAGGATGCTCCTGAAGCTCATCGAGCCGACGTCGGGCAGTATGACCTTTGACGGAATGGATGTCGGAACGCTCGACAAGGCACAGCTGGCGGACTTTCGGCAGCGCGTCCAGCCGATCTTCCAGGACCCCTATTCCTCGCTGAACCCGATGTTCACCATTGAACGGATCGTCGAGGAACCCCTCAATGCTTACAAGCGGGGATCCAAGAGTGAGCGGCGGGCTCGGGTCCGTGAACTGATGGACCAGGTCTCGCTGCCGCAGGCTGCGCTGCGCCGCTACCCCTCCGAGCTCTCCGGTGGACAGCGTCAGCGTGTCGCAATAGCCCGTGCGCTGGCGTTGAAGCCTGAGCTGATCATCTGCGACGAGCCGGTCTCAGCGCTGGACGTCCTGGTCCAGGCCCAGATCCTGAAACTGCTCGGCGACCTGCAGGCGGAGCTCGGCCTGAGCTACCTGTTCATCTCCCATGACCTGGCCGTGGTCCGCCTGATTTCTGACTACGTCTGCGTGATGAAGGACGGCGAGCTGGTCGAGGCGGCGAGCTCCGAGGAAGTATTCCAAAACCCGCGCCACCCGTACACGAGGAAGCTGCTCGCATCAATCCCGGGCAACGAACTGAACATCGCCTAGCACCGCTCCCGGCAGCACAAGACCCCGGCAGCACAAGACCCCGGCAGCAAAAGACCCCGGCACCATTGGTGCCGGGGTCTTGTGTGTCCGCTCCGGAGGTCCGGTTACTTCTTCCGGGTCTTGGGGTCCAACGATTCGCGCAGGGATTCGCCCAGGAGGGTGAAGCCCAGTGCTGTGACGGCGATACAGATGCCCGGCAGGAAGGCCAGCTGCGGCGAGTTCGCCAGTTCAGCTTGGGCGTAGGTGAGCATCCGCCCCCACTCGGCCGTCTGCGGCCTGCCGCCGCCCAGCCCGAGGAACGACAGCGCCGCGGCATCGATCACCGCGGTGGCGAGGGTCAGGGTCGCCTGGACAATCACCGGTCCCACACTGTTGGGCAGCAGATGGCTCATGGTGATGGTGGAGCGGCTCAGCCCGAGCGTTTGGGCGGCAAGAATGTAATCCGATCCCCGCTGGGACAGCATCGACGCGCGAAGCAGCCGAGCGAAGATGGGGACCTGTGAGACACCGATAGCGATCATCACCGCGTAGGGCCCCTGGCCCAGGATCGCCGCAATACTGACCGCGAGCAGGAGGTTCGGCACCGAGAGCAGAATGTCAACGAACCGCATGATGACGCTGTCCACCCAGCCGCCCAGACCGCCGGCAAGCAGCCCCAGGATCATGCCGCCGACCAGGCCGAGGGCAGTCGAGACGACGCCGATCAGCAGTGACGCCTGCGCTCCCCAGATCAGCTTGCTAAGCAGGTCCCCGCCGAACCGGTCGAGACCGAGGGGGTAGGCGTCAATCTCGCCGGGACCCGGAATATTGGTGGGAGTGATCTCTGTCCGGCCCGGCAGTTCATCGCCGCCGAACGGAGCGAGAACGGGCGCCAGGATGGCCACCAGCAGGAACAGGCCCACGATAATGGCACCCGCAATGGCCTGCGGGTTTCTCTTGAGCCGCCGGAAGGCATCCTTCCAGAGGCCCGTCCCGGCGCCGTCGGGAATGGTCGGTTCGGTGGGCGTTGGCCCGTCACCGGCGGACGGAGGCAATGTTGTACTCAACTCACACGCACCCTTGGGTCGATGATGCTGTAGGAAATGTCAACGATCAGGTTGATCACTGCGTACAGGATGGCAATGATGATGATGAACCCCTGGAGGACCGGATAGTCGAGACCGAAGATCGCATCTCGCAGGAATCTCCCAATCCCGTTGAACGCGAAGACCGTCTCGGTGAGTACCGCACCGGAAATGAGCAGGCCCACCTGCAGCCCAATGGTGGTGACCACGGGGAGCATCGCGTTGCGGAGGATGAAACGGTTCCGGATGGTCTTTTCCATCAGGCCCTTGGCTCGGGCGGTGCGCACGTAGTCGGCGTTCTGGACCTCAAGGACCGAGGCGCGGGTGATCCGCACAATGATCGCGAGCGGAATGGTGCCCAGCGCGATGCCCGGCAGGATCAGGTGCTGGAACGCGTCCCAGGCCGCATCCCACTCGCCGGTCAGAATGCCGTCCAGCACGTAGAAGTCGGTCACATGGGTGGCGTCCATCCGGGGATCCTGGCGGCCGTCCGGTGGGAGGATCGGCCACTGGATGGCAAAGAGGTACTTCAGGATGAAGGCCAGGAAGAAGACGGGGACAGTGATGCCGAGCAGGCTGAGGACCACAGAACCATGGTCGACAAACCGACCGTAGTAGCGGGCAGCCACGTAGCCCAGGGGGATACCGATCCCGATAGCGAAGATCAGGGCAACGATGGTGAGTTCGACGGTGCCGGGGAACCGGGTGGCGAATTCCTCCAGCACGGGGCGTCCGGTGTTGATCGAGGTGCCGAAGTCACCCTGCAGCAGCTTGCCCATATAGGTGAAGTACTGGGAGATGATCGGCTCATTGAAGCCGTAGAGCTCATTGACCCTCTCCACCGCTTCGGGGGTGGCCCGCTCGCCTAGCAGGGCGGTTGCCGGACCGCCGGGAAGATTGCGTACCCACAGGAACAGCAGGATCGACAGGCCGATCAGTGTGGGTACCAGCAGCGCAAGGCGCTTACCAATGACGCGTAGCACGGGGTCCTTTCAGGAACGGATCAAACATGTGACCAACGAACAACAGGAGAGCCGGGCCGGTTGGCCAGGCTCTCCTGTCATCAAGAGGTGTTACTCGTTGAGTTCGATCATGTTGAAGACCTCGTCATTGACGGGGCTTGCTGGGTACGAATCAACGCGCGGGGCGAAGGCCAGCGATGGTGCGGGGTGGGCCAACGGGATAGCCGGGTTGAACTCGGCAATCTGTTCGTTGATCTCCTCGTACGCGGCGGTCTGTGCCTCACGGTCGGTCATGCCGCGTGCCTCGTCCAGCGCTGCGAACAGCTCGGGGTTGTCGAAGCCGAACTCGAGCTTCTCCTGGCCGAAGAACACACCGATGAAGTTGTCAGTGTCGTTGTAGTCACCCGTCCAACCGAGCAGGTGGATCCCATGATCGGCAGTGCCCTGAATCTTGTCCAGGTAATCGGGGGTCCACACATCCGGTGAAGGCGTGGCGGTGATGCCAACTGCTGCGAGCTGATCGGTCAGGTTGGTGAAGACCTGCTCTGGGGTTGGCATGTACGGCCGTGACACGTTCGTCGGGTAGTTGAACTCGACTTCGAAGCCGTCAGGGTAGCCTGCCTCTTCCAGCAGTTCGATGGCACGCTCGGGGTCGTACTCGTAAGTGGTGACCTCGTCGTTGTAACCGTCGACCACGTCAGGGATGAACTGGGTGGCCAGCTGCGTTCCTTCCGGAAGCGTCTGGTCGATCAGTGCCTGCTTGTCGATGGCGTGGTGGATGGCTTCGCGGACCAGTGGGTCGCTGAGTTCCTCAACCTCGTGGTTAAGGCCCAGGTACAGGATCGTGAATGGATCGCGGGGGACAATCATGAATCCCTCGTCCTCAAGGGTGGGGATATCAGCAGGCGACACGAGGTCG
Organism: Arthrobacter sp. 260; assembly: GCF_013116745.1. GTDB lineage: Bacteria > Actinomycetota > Actinomycetes > Actinomycetales > Micrococcaceae > Arthrobacter_D. The sequence continues at coordinate 64,255 of NZ_JABFOE010000007.1, read as the reverse complement.
AACCCGTCGACAGTGCCGGCCTGCAGCGCCTGCGTGCGCGCCTGCGGGTCGTCGATCACGCGGAAGATAATGGTTTCCACGTCACCCTGCTCGCCCCAGTAGTCCTCGTAGGTGGACAGCTGCAGCTGCTCTCCCACGTCCCAGGAGTCGAACTTGAACGGTCCGGTACCCACCGGGTTGCTCTCGGCGTACTCGCTGAGGGCTGGCGCCTCGGCGGAGCCACCGATGTCATCGGCAGCGAATTCCTCGAGCGCCGTCGGGCTCTGCATGGCGAACGCTGGCAGGGACAGTGCGGGGACGAACCCTGCGAACGGCTGCGCGAGCGTCACGGTCGCCTCAAGGTCACCGTTCACCTCGCAGGATTCGTAGACCGCTGCATCCGGTGAGTCAGCGAAGCCGCGGAACAGGTTGTTGTAGTAGTAGGACACTGAAGGCGCCTGGGCAACCCCGGTCCAGTTGTACCAGCGGTCGAAGTTGAAGCAGACAGCCTCGGCGTTGAACTCAGTACCGTCGTGGAAGGTGACGCCCTCCCTCAGCGCGAAGGTGGTCGACAGGCCGTCCTCTGAGGTTTCCCAGGACTCGGCGAGCAGTGGCGCGGGGTCTGCGGTGCCCGGCTCGACGCCTACGAGGCCCTCAAACAGTTGACGGCTGACCCGGAAGGTCTCGCCGTCGCTGGCAAATGCGGGGTCGAGTGACGCTGGATCGGACGAAGCAGCGAAGACGAACGTCGAATCGACGGCCGCTCCGCTCTCGCCGCCGGCGGTCTCGTCGTCCCGCTGGCTTTCGACGCAGCCGGAAAGCAACAGCGCACCGATTGCCAATCCTGCCGTGACCACAGCGGCCCGCTTTTTTGCGGGGCGTGAGCTGCGCGGCGGTGTGGCGCTTTCTTGCATGTTGAGCTCCTCATGTACGAGTGGGGAGGCAGTGCACGTGACGTGATGCCCGGACAGCTTCGCGTGAGCGTAGCAATCTGTGGAATGAGCCTATCCCCGAGGAGGGTCCCTGATGGGATTTACATCACAGATGAGGTTACGATTTGGTCACGCGTTGACGCCCGCACGCGAGCTGACGGACACGCTAGGGTGGCGTTTCACCTATCGCACCGGAGGAAATGGCATGGCTGAGAAACTCGACACGGCGGCCTGGTACCGGCGCTTCGCGCTCGTGGAGACCCGGGGATACTCGCCCACCTACGATCAGTGGTGCACCGGAATCAGCGAAGATCCGGACCTGCTCGCCCTGCTCGACGACCTGCCAGAGGCCAAGCGGCAACCCAACCTCCTGCTCGGCGCCGCCCGGTTCCACGGGGCCCAGCCGACGCCCTACCCCGAGTTCCGCGGGTTCCTCCTGGAGCACTGGGCGCAGATCAGCGAGACGATGCTCGCCCGCAGCACCCAGACCAACGAGGCGGGCCGCTGCGCGGTCCTGCTCCCCCTTTTCGCGAGGATCGCTGCCACCGAGGGACGCCCGCTGGCGTTGCTTGAGGTCGGCGCTTCCGCTGGGCTGTGCCTGTACCCGGACAGGTACGGCTACTCGTACGACGCCGGCCCGCTGCTGTCCGCCGGGCCAGTCCCGAACGAGTTGGTCATGGAGTGCGCCACGACTGGCCACCCGCCCCTGCCGGCATCGCTGCCCTCGGTGAGCTTCCGCGCGGGGATCGACCTGAATCCGCTGCGAGTGGCTGACGACGACGACGTCGCCTGGCTGGAAGCGCTCGTCTGGCCCGAACATGCCCGACGGCGGGAACGGCTCCGCGCTGCCGTTGGAGTAGCCCGCCGGGAACCACCGCTGCTGGTCAAGGGCGACCTGGCCGTGGATCTGGAGCCGCTGATCCAGCGTGCCCCAGCGGACGCCGTCGTTGTCGTGTTTCACAGCGCTGTGCTGGCGTACGTCGGGGAATCCGGCAGGGAAGCCTTCCGGGACACCATGCTCAGGCTGACGGCCGACCGGAGCCGGCCCGTCCACTGGGTGTCCAACGAAGGCTACGGGGTGCTGCCCGGCGTCGAGGGGGCGCTGCCGAAGGCCGACGTCGAGGTGGACCGGTTGTTTGTCCTCACACACAACGGCGAAGCAGTCGCCCGCACTGGCGGTCACGGGCAAACGCTCGACTGGCTGGAATGAGCGGTTAGCGGCGGTTGCACTGCCCGGCGGAGACGGTGTCGGTGAACGCGCCGGCCTGTTCGGCGATCGGGCGCAATTCCCCGAGAGTCAGGGCGTATCCCACAGGCGCATCCTGGGTCGATTTTGCGAAGATGACTCCGGCCACCCGGCCCTGCATATCCAGCAACGGCCCACCCGAGTTCCCCTGCTGGACGTTCGCCGCGAGGCTGTAGACGTTGACCGAGGACGGGTCAGCGCCATAGATGTTCGCAACCAGGACGTCGCTGCGGTTCTGGATACTTGCCGGTTGGATCTGGAAGGGTCCGCCCGCGGGGAATCCCGCAAAGGCGGCGGTGTCGCCGATGGAGAGGTCCTCCCCGAGCGGCAGTGCCGCCCGGTCCAGCCCGTCCACGGCGAGGACCGCAAGGTCGCGGACAGCGTCGAAGTAGACGATCCGGCCGGGCAGCGCTCCCCCGCCGGGAATCTCCACCACCGGCTCGTTCACGCCAGCGACCACGTGAGCGTTGGTCACCACCCGCCCCGGGGCGATGATGAAACCCGAACCGGTCTGGTTCTGGCCGCACTGGAACGCTGTCCCGGCGATCCGGAGCACCGATTCGGAGGCGACGGCCAGCTCCGGAGTATCGACGGCGGCGTCCGGCACCGGCGCCGGAGCGGCAGGGGCGACACTTTCGAGGATGGTGGGGATACCGTCGTCGACGGCGATGGTCCGCAGCTCGGCCATCCACGTCCGCACAGGGGCCGGGGTGAGGTTATCGATCGTGCGGATGACCTGGGAGGAGGCGATGGACTGGGAGAGGAACGGTACGCCGAGAGTGCCGATACTGAAGGCGAGCATCGACATCACCAGGGCAGCGACCACAACATTCATTACCCCGCCCAGCAGACGGTCGACAGTCCGGATGGGTCGGAAGTCGAGGGCCCGACGGATGCCGGACCCGATCCGCGATCCGATCGCCTGGCCCACCACCACCAGTATCAGGGCGGTGAGGATGATCGCGGGGAGCCGCCAGGCGTCGTCGGGCACCCACTCGCTGACCAACGGGATCGCGAAGAAAGCCGCCACAGCCCCGGCCACGAAACCAGCGATTCCTCCGAGAGTCACCAGGAAGCCGTTCCGGAAACCGGCGACCAGGTATCCCAGCAGTGCGAGCACCAACAGGATGTCCAAGATGGTGAAGTCCGGCACGTACGCTCCCTGATCCTTGAGAGGCGCTCCGCCTCCGTTATACAGCCGAGTCTATCGGGCGGGGCTGACAGTCCGCTGGGCGGGAGGTCAGGCGGCTGGCTCGGGCGTTTCGGGCCCGCAGCCATGCCATTCACCCCAAATGGCAGGCAAATCGGCTATTCCGACGGCGAACACGCGTGTAGCAGGTGTCACAAGTTCGTTATGTACGGCAAGATGGAATGAGCCGACAACTATCAGGAGAATTCATGGACATCGAGGTACTGCGCCGCGCGCCACTCTTCGCTTCGCTGGGCGACGACGTCTTCGCCGCGCTCACCGACGAGCTGACCGAAGTGGATCTCTCACGCGGGGCATCAGTCTTCCGCGAAGGCGATCAGGGCGACCAGCTGTATTTCATCGTGTCCGGCAAGATCAAGCTTGGCCGCACCGCCCAGGACGGCCGCGAGAATCTGCTGGCCATCCTCGGCCCGGGCGAGCTGTTCGGTGAGATGGCACTGTTCGATCCGAGCCCCCGGACTGCCACCGCCACGGCCGTTTCCGAGACACGCCTCGCCGGGTTGAAGAATGAGAACCTGCGCACCCTGCTGGAAACCCGTCCCGAGGTCTCTGCCCAGTTGCTGCAGGCTCTTGCCCGCCGGCTGCGCCGCACCAACGAGTCCCTCGCCGATCTGGTGTTCTCCGACGTTCCGGGCCGTGTAGCCAAGGCCCTGCTGGACCTGGCCGACCGGTTCGGCCGCCCGGCCACCGACGGTATCCTCGTGGCGCACGAACTGACCCAGGAAGAGCTTGCCCAGCTGGTTGGCGCTTCCCGTGAAACGGTCAACAAGGCCCTGGCCGAGTTTGTGCAGCGGGGGTGGCTGCGCCTGGAGGCGCGCGCCGTCGTCATCCTGGACATCCAGCGCCTGCGGCAGCGCAGCCGCTAGCCAGTACGGCTAACCCCGCAGATCACCAGCAATCGTGCAGTTGTGGTGGGTTGGGTACGCCCCAACCCACCACAACTGCACAGTTGTTTAACCGGCACCCGCCAGAGCTGCACAGACCGCGCGCCAACGGCCCGGGCCATGCTTGGCCGTGAGGTGGTTGCGGGCTAGCGGCCGCGCTGTCCTGAACCGCCCTCGGTGGCTACCGAGCAGGCGACCTCGAGCATCGGGTCGGCGGATCCATCGGGGGTGACCAGATGCGGGTAGTAGACCTTCATGGGTCGCTTGTGCGTCAGGTAAGCGACGCAGCCCTTGGAGGACCCGATCTTCTCGAGCATTAGTTCGACGGCGGGGACAGCGATCTCGTCCAGGGTGCGTCCCACCGAGTTCGGCTGGCCCACTTCATCGCCCAGCGCAGTGGTGCCGGCCCGCGCTACCTCCCGCGCAGCACACCGCCATTCCCCCCAAATTCCCTTGCTGGCGAGAATGCTGGCTTCCTGGCCGGTCGGTTGCGCGGCGGCAAAGTAGTGAGTGTCGAACCGGCGGTGCGCGAAGTCCGGGCTGAGCCAGTGCGCCAACGGCTTCAACAGGTCGGTCCGGAGTCCCAGACCGCGGCGGGTCAGAATCTCGGTGAAGGAGCGCTCCTGCGTATTGATGTCCTCGCGGGCCTTCATCCACTCGGGGTTGCGGCTTCCGTCGACCAGCGACACTGCGTCCGGTCCAGCAAGCAGGACACCAGTTTCCTCGAACAGTTCCCTGATAGCTCCCACCACGTGACGTCGGGCGACAAACAGGTCGTCGATACCCATGGCCTTGGCCCACTGGGCGGGTGCGGGCCCGAACCAGGCGACGTCGTCGTCGTCGGACTCCTCGATGCTGCCGCCGGGAAAGGCGACAATGCCGAGCGGGGACTCGCCCCGCCGGTAGGACAGGTAGGTTTCGGTGCCCCCGGGGGCATCACGGATCAACACGACCGATGACGCCGGACGCGGCTTCACCGGCGTTCGCTCGCCGTGCTCCACCCAGCTTCGCGCTGCGCCAAGCTGGTCTTCAGGAACCGGAAAATGACGGTTGGTAATGTGTCCCACAGGAATCAGACAAACTCCGCGATAATTTCGATTTCCACCGGCGCATCCCGGGGAAGCACAGCAACACCGACGGCGGAGCGGGCGTGCGTTCCCGCGTCACCGAGCACCTGACCGAGCAGGTCGGATGCTCCGTTGATGACCTGGGGCTGGCCGGTGAAGCTGGGATCGGAGGCCACGAACCCGACGACCTTGACGATCCGGCTGATCCGGTCGAGGTCCCCGATCTGCGACTTGATCGCAGCCAGAGCGTTCACAGCGCAGGTGGCCGCGTACTCCTTGGCAGCTTCAGGGGTGACTTCGGCGCCCACCTTGCCCAAAGCTGGGAGTTCGCCGTTAATAAGTGGGAGCTGGCCGGCGGTGAAGACGTAGTTGCCGGTGACCACTGCGGGGACGTAAGACGCCAGTGGCTGCGCGACCTCCGGCAGGGCGATCCCGAGATCCAGCAGGCGGCGTTCGACGGCTGATGCAGGGGCGTCGGTGCTGGTCACGACTGGTTCTTCTCTCGTTTCAGGTAGGCAACGAGGCCCTTGCCGTCCGGCCCGGAAACAACCTGCACCAGTTCCCAGCCGTCCTCTCCCCACTGGTCCAGAATCTGCTTCGTGGCGTGGATGATGAGCGGAATTGTCGAGTACTCCCATTTGGTCATGGTTCACAGACTAGCGCGTGCTTGTAAACTGGAGTAATGGCTGCTCGTAAATCACCGATCTTTGACACAGCAACCACCCTGGGGAAGTTGATTGCGTTTCTCGGAATCAGTGCTCTGAGCGGGGTGCTTGCTGCGGGTCTACTGGTCCCTGTCGCTGCGGCGGCGGGTACCGGCGCTTCCGCATCGATTCAGTTCTTCGAGGAACTGCCGGCGGAACTGGAGCGGGGTGCTCTTGCGCAGCCGTCAACTATCCTGGCAGCCGACGGCTCCCTGATCGCCACCCTCTATGAGGAGAACCGGCAGCCGGTCACCCTGGACGAGATCAACCCCAACATGGTGAATGCGCTGCTGGCCATCGAGGACGCCCGGTTCTACGAGCACGGTGGCGTTGATCTGCAGGGCATCATGAGCGCCGTCGTGAGCAACGTCAGCAGCGACACCACCCGCGGTGCCTCCACCATTACGCAGCAGTACGTGAACAACGTCCTGATCGATGCCAGCCTGCAGGCCGGCGACGGAGCCGTGACGTTCAGCGGCGGCAAGACCCTCGGCGACAAGCTTCGCGAGGCCAAACTGGCGATCGCCGTGGAGAAGGAACTCAGCAAGGACGAGATCCTTGAGGGCTACCTCAATATCGTGCCGTTCACCGGCACCACCTACGGCGTGCAGGCAGCGTCACGCTACTTCTTCGACGTGGCGGCCGCTGACCTGAACATCCAGCAGGCAGCGCTGCTCGCAGGGGTTGTCAACGGCCCCACCTTCTACAGCCCCGAGCTGAACCCCGAGCGCGCTCTGGAGCGCCGCAACCTGGTGCTCGGCGCCATGCTCTCGAACAGCCACATCACCCAGGAAGAGTACGACGCCGCCGTCGTCACCGATCTGGGACTCGACATCACCCCGACCTACAGCGGTTGCGTGGGCGCTGCCCAGGCACCGTATTTCTGTGACTACGTCACCCACCTGATCCTCAACGATCCCGCCTACGGCGAAACGCTCGAGGATCGCACCGACACGCTGTACCGCGCCGGGCTCACCATCAAGACCACGCTCGATCCGGTGGCACAGACGGCCGCGCAGACCGCCATCCAGGAGACCGCCGACCGTGCGACCACCGACCCGTCAGTAGGGCACTCGATGGTCAGCATGGAACCGGGAACCGGTGACATCCTGGTGATGGCCCAGAACACGCGCTACATGCCGGGCACCGAACCGGGCGACTCCGTCCTGAACTTCAACGTTGACCTCTATCAGGGAGGCGACCCGGCCAAGCCGTTGGGCGGGGTCGGAGGCTTCCAGCCAGGATCCACCTTCAAGCCCTTCACCGTCGGCGCCTGGCTCGAGGACGGCAAGGCGCTCAACACCGTCATCAACGGCGCGAAGCGGGTCTACCCGCAGGGCGACGAGTGGGAAGCAAGCTGCTACCCCGATGGAACCTATGTGCTGCCCGACGAGGATGGCTACGAGCCCCAGAACTACGGGGACATCAACTACGGCAGCTACACGGTTCTTGAGGGCCTGGCGCAGTCCTACAACACCATCACCATGGAGACCGCCAAGCAGGTGGACCTCTGCATGCCGTTCCAGATCGCAGCGGACCTCGGCATTCACGACGCCAAGAGCGCCGAGGGCGAGTACACGCCGCTGCAGGTCTCCCCTTCTGCCCTCATTGGTGGAGGTAGCGAAATCTCTCCGCTGTCCATGGCCACTGCCTACGCAGCTCTGGGAGCCGAGGGCCTTACCTGTGAACCACGGGCCCTGACTGAGGTAGTGGCAGTTGACGGCACCACCTTCCCTGTTCCTGAACAGACCTGCGAGCAAGCGATTCCCGAGGAACTGGCGCGCGGCATGAACTATGCCACCGAGGCTGTCATGGAACGCGGATCGGGCCAGCTGCTTGAGTACGGTGACATCCCGATGGCCGGCAAGACCGGAACCAACGATGACCGGTCGCAGACCTGGTTCATGGGGTACAACTCCGGCATGGCTACCGCCACCTGGTTGGGAAACTGGAAAGAAAACAGTGTTGGTCTGGGTGAGCTGCAAATCGGCGGCCAGATCTATCCTGAAATTGACGGTTCTTTCATCGCTGCACCATCCTGGGAACGCTATATGCAGCAGATCCCGGACCGCTATCCGGCCGAGGAATTCGTTGACCCACCGCAGCGGATGCTCACCGCGCAGCGCTCCCCCACGCAGACGGCACCTGGCGCCGGCAACCAGGGCCGGCCCGGCGTCGGCAACCAGGCCAGCGCCCCGGGCGCCGGTGGCCCAGCGGATCAAGACAACAACGAAGACGAAGGCTAACCCTTGGGCTCATCGAAGCTGCTCGACGCCACTACGATCGCGTTGGGAGGGACAGCCGCGCTAGCAGTTGCTGGGCTGGGCTACGCCTCGCTGGTGGAGCGGAACCTGTTCCAGCTCCGCGAAGAGACCCTGCCGATCCTCCCTCCGGGGAGCCGGCCGGTGCGGATCCTGCACCTGTCCGACATTCACATGGCACCCCACCAGGCCGCCAAGACCCAGTGGTTGCAGGGGCTGGCCCGGCTGGAACCCGACCTCGTCGTGAACACCGGCGACAACCTCAGCCACCGCAAGGGTGTTGAGCCGTTGCTTGAGGCGCTGGGTCCGCTGCTGCAGTTCCCCGGCGTGTTTGTCCCAGGGTCCAACGACTACTACGCACCGGTGCTCAACAACCCGTTGCGGTACTTCTCCGGTCCCTCGAAGCACCGCAGCGACCGTGAGCCGAAGGCACTGCCCTGGGCCGAAATGTTCAGGAGCTTTGGTGCCGCTGGCTGGATCGATCTGTCCAACCGGTCGCAGTCGATTGCGATGGGCAACCTGCGTCTCGACTTCACCGGTGTGGATGATCCCCACATCAACCGCGACAGCTATGCGGGCTACCCCGCCGGCAGCAGCACCTCCTCCAACGCACCGCACCTGCGGATCGCCGTCGCTCACGCCCCCTACCAGCGGGTGCTGGACTACTTCACCGCCGACGGCGCCCACCTCATCCTCGCGGGGCACACCCACGGCGGACAGGTCTGTATCCCGGGCTACGGCGCGTTGGTCAGCAACTGCGACCTTCCAACCTGGCGGGCACGTGGCCTGACCGATTGGGAGCACGAGGGTCGCACCATCCCGCTGAACGTCTCAGCCGGGATCGGCACCTCACGGTTTGCGCCGGTCAGGTTCGCCTGCCGTCCCGAGGCAGTGCTGCTGACCCTTTCCTCACGGTAGGGGACGGCCGCTGAGACAGCGGCAAGGCTCTGACATAGGATAGTTGCTACGGGACACGAAGTGTCGCGCAATGGTCGATCCGCCTTCCAGTGTCAAAGACAGAAGTATGCAGACTCAAACCACCACCCTGTGGGAATCGCTAGGCCGACTGTACCCACACATCAAGCCCATCCTGCCGCGGCTGATCCTGGGTCTGGTGTGCGCGCTGGGCGCCAGCCTGATGGCCCTGGCCATCCCACAGGTGTTCCGGGTGCTCATCAATGATGCCCTCGCCATTGGTGGGGCGTCGTCGACCGTGTGGATTGCTGCCGGAGTGGTACTGCTTCTTGGCGTCCTTGAGGCAACGTTCGTCGCGCTGCGCCGCCAGTTTGTCATTGCCCCGGCGACGACAGTTGAGACGAACATGCGGACGTCCTTCTACCGCCACCTGCAGGACCTCACCGTCGCCTTCCACGACCGCTGGGGCAGTGGGCAGCTGCTCTCCCGGGCCATGACCGACCTGAACCTGATGCGCCGCTGGATGGCGTTTGGGCTGATCATGCTCGTGGTCACGTCGCTGACCGTCGTGATCGGCGTCGTCATCATGTTCCTCACCTCCTGGGCGCTGGCCCTGATCTTCCTGGCCGCCGCACTGCCGATCATGATTTATGGGTTCCGGTTCCGCACCTCCTACAGCAAGGTGTCCCGCAAAAGCCAGGACCAGGCCGGCGACCTGGCCACCACCGTCGAGGAATCGGTCCACGGCATCCGGGTCCTGAAGGCCTTCGGCCGAAGCCGGGAAGCCCTCGAGGGGTTCAACCTGCAGGCCGAAGAACTGCGGCAGACCGAAATCTACAAGGCCCGTTCCCTGGCCAACTTCTCCCTGATCGTCACCCTGCTGCCGGAACTGGCCCTCGGCGCGTCGCTGGTGGTGGGTGTTCTCTTCGCCGCCAACGGGGACCTCTCGATCGGCGCCCTCGTGGCGTTCTTCGCGACGGCGGCCGTGGTCGCGACCCCCGTCGAGTTCATCGGCCCCCTGCTGGCCATGACCTTCACCGCGAAGACCGCCATCGACCGGCACTACGAGGTCATGGAGTCGGTCAACACGATCACCGACCCGGAGAAACCGGTCCGGCTGATCGACCCCCGCGGCGAAGTGACCTTCACCGACGTGCACTTCCGCTACCCGGATGCCGAGGAGGGCACCACCGATGTGCTCAACAGCATCAACCTCACCATGCGGGCGGGTGAGACGATGGCGCTGGTCGGCGTCACCGGGTGCGGCAAAAGCACCCTCCTGCAACTGGTCCCCCGCCTGTACGAGGTGACCGGCGGATCCATCAGGATCGACGGCACCGACCTGCGGGAGATCTCCATCGCCGACCTGCGGACCCACGTATCGGTGGCCTTCGAGGACACCACGCTGTTCTCCAGCTCGGTCCGGGAGAACGTCCTGATGGGCGCCGAACCGCGTGACGACCAACACGCAGCGGAAATCCTTCAGGAAGCACTGGACGTCGCCCAGGCACACTTTGCGTACTCGCTGCCCGACGGCGTCGACACCCTGATCGGCGAGGAGGGGCTGAGCCTCTCCGGCGGACAGCGGCAGCGGATCGCACTGGCCCGTTCCATCGCCTCGAAGCCACGGGTCCTGGTGCTCGACGATCCACTCTCCGCCCTCGATGTGCGCACCGAGGAACTCGTCGAGGAGGGTCTGCGTAAGGTGCTCGACCAGACCACCACACTGATCGTCGCGCACCGGCCGTCGACGGTCGCCCTCGCGGACCGGGTGGCGTTGCTCGAGGACGGGCGGGTGACCGACGTCGGCACCCACACCGAGCTGCTGGCCCGGAACACCCACTACCGCTATGTGATCGCCAGCCTGCCGGACGGGCCCACCGACCTGGACACCGAGCTCGAAGATCTGAAGAACGACGACGAGGGGGCGCTCACGTGAGCACATCACCACAGCCGGACAGCGGCTCGACGCCCGGTAAGGGTACGCCCGCCGGCGCCACCTCGTCGGGCGCAACCTCCTCCGGCACCACCAATGAGGACGACGTCCTTCTCTCCAAGGCCCAGAACAAGTCGGTTCGCTCCCGCTCGTTCCGGCTGCTCGGCTCGCTGATCCGCCCCAACCGACGGCAGTTCATCTGGACCATCTCCCTGGTGGTCGGCTCCCAGGCAGCACGTGTCGCCGGTCCGGCGATCATCGCCTTCGGCATCGACAATGCTCTGCCTGCGCTGCTCGACGGCGACCCGACCTTTCTTTGGCTCGCTGGCATCACCTACCTGATCGCCGCCGTCCTGACCGCCTTCCTGACCGCGGGCTATGTGCGGGCGACCGCGCTGCTCAGCCAGGCGATGCTGCTGGACTTGCGGTTGCGGGTCTTCCGGCACACGCAACGCCTCAGTCTTGAATTCCATGAGAAGTACACGTCGGGGCGGATCATCTCGCGGCAGACCTCCGACCTGGAGGCGCTGCGCGAACTGCTGGACTCCGGCGTCAGCTCCCTCGCCTCGGGGGTCATGTACATGCTGTTCACGGCGATCACCATCTTCGTCCTCGACTGGCGGACCGGGCTGCTGATTCTGGTTGCCGCGGTACCGATGTTCTTCCTGGCCCGCTGGTACCAGAAGCACTCCCAGATCGCCTTCCGTTCCTCACGGGTGGTGTCGGCAAGACTGATCGTGCACTTCATCGAGACGATGACCGGCATCCGCGCGGTCAAGGCCTTCCGCCGTGAAGAAGCCAACGCCGCTAAGTATGACGAGCTGGCCGAGGATTACCGCCGGGTCACCGTCCGCTCGATCAACCTCAACGGAATTTTCCAGCCGGGACTGGTGCTGATCGGCAACGTGACCGTGGCAGTGGTGCTGCTGGTCGGTGGCTTCCGGGTGCTCGACGGCACGCTCGCGGTCGGCGCCCTCCTTGCCCTCCTGCTCTACAGCAAGCGGTTCTTCCAGCCGGTCGACCAGATGGCCATGTTCTACAACTCATTCCAGTCTGCGTCAGCGGCGCTGGAGAAGGTGTCCGGCCTGCTCGAGGAAGTGCCGACCGTCCGCCCACCAAAGAACCCCGTGCCGCTGAAAGATCCCCGCGGCGAGATCACGTTCGACGGCGTCGAATTCCGTTACGGGGACGGCCCCCTCATCCTGCCCACCATGGACCTGCGGATCCCGGCCGGCCAGACCATCGCACTCGTCGGTCAGACCGGCGCCGGCAAGTCCACCCTGGCCAAGGTCATTGCCCGGTTCTACGACGTCACGGCGGGAAGCATCACCCTCGACGGTGTCGACATCCGCCAGGTCGACCCACGGGACCTGCGGCGCGCCGTCGTCATGGTCACCCAGGAGGCGTTCCTCTTCAGCGGGTCGGTGGCGGACAACATTGCCCTCGGCAAGCCGGAGGCCAGCCGCGAGGAGATCGAGGAGGCGGCGCGGTCGGTTGGCGCCGACGAGTTCATCAGGTCCCTCCCCGACGGCTACGACACCGATGTGAACAAGCGCGGCGGCAGGGTGTCCTCCGGGCAACGGCAGCTGATCAGCTTCGCCCGCGCCTTCCTCGCCAACCCAGCAGTGCTGATCCTCGACGAGGCCACCTCGTCCCTCGACATCCCAAGCGAACGGCTGGTGCAGGAGGGCCTGCAGAAGCTGCTCGGCAACCGGACGGCGCTGATCATTGCGCACCGGCTGTCTACGGTTGCGATCGCCGACCGGGTGCTCGTGGTGCACAACGGGGAGGTCGTTGAGGATGGCACCCCGGCGGAGCTGATCGGCGGGGACGGGCGCTTCGCGACCCTGCACGCCGCCTGGCAGGAGACCCTCGTTTAGTTTTACTTCCCCGGGTGCTCGGGTATTCTTTAGAGGTTGCTTTGAATTCCGCTTCACGCGGTTGCTCAGGCACAATCGGGGTGTGGCGCAGCTTGGTAGCGCGCGTCGTTCGGGACGACGAGGTCGCAGGTTCAATTCCTGTCACCCCGACCAGTTTCAGGGCCCTGTGGTTCGGCTAGACGCCAATCGCAGGGCCCTTTTTCATCCAGGCCACGGCACAGCTGCTCACGCTCCGACGCATGATCCCACCGATCGGAGGCTGTCGCTGGGATAGTCCAGACAATCCCACTGACTGACACCCGCCAGTGGGATATTGCGTGCGCGAACAGGCCCCAGAGGACTCGGGCCCAAAGGCTCAGGCGAAGGTGAGCCCGGTCAGCCGCTCGTAGGCCTCGATGTACCGGGCCCGGGTCTTCTCGATGATCTCGTCGGGAAGCGCGGGCGGTGTGGAGGTCTTGTCCCACCCGGACGCGTCCGAAGTCAGCCAGTCACGGACAAACTGCTTGTCGAAGGAGGGCTGCGCCCGCCCCGGCGCGTAAAGGGAAGCATCCCAGAACCGCGACGAGTCGGGAGTCAGCACCTCATCGCCCAGGGTGATCTCGCCGTCGCCCGACAGCCCGAACTCCACCTTCGTGTCGGCCAGGATGATCCCCCGGGACCGGGCAATCTCCTCGGCCCGGCCATAGATCGCCAGCGTCAACCGCTGCAGCTCCGACGCCACTGACGGGCCGACGAGGGCGACGACGTCGTCGTACGCAATGTTCTCGTCGTGGTCCCCCACGGCGGCCTTGGCCGACGGCGTAAACACTGCCGGCTCCAGCCGGGACCCGTCCACCAGGCCGGGCGGCAGCGGAAGCGAGCACACAGTTCCCGACGAGCGGTACTCCAGGAGGCCGGACCCGGTCAGGTAGCCGCGGGCAATGCATTCCACCGGGAACATGTCGAGCTTCCGGCAGATCATCGCCCGGCCAGCGACCACGTCGGGCACATCGGTCGAGAGCACGTGGTTGGGCACCTCGGCGAGCTGGTCAAACCACCACAGGCTCAGCTGGGTCAGAACCCGGCCCTTGTCGGGGATTTCCGAGGTGAGCACGTGGTCGTACGCGCTAATCCGGTCGCTCGCCACCACGAGCACCCGATCATCGGGCCCGGTCAGCGGCGAGTACAGGTCCCGCACCTTTCCCGAGTAGACGTGCTTCCACCCAGGAACCTCGACGAACGGCGGGGCGAAGACCACGCTCATGCCCCCGTCGGGGTGGAGGCGGATCCGGCGGACAGCGCCGTGACGGGCGAGGGCGCGGGCGAGGCGACCACGATACCGCCCTGCGCGGCGACCAGTGCAATGTCGGTCCGGTACTGCCCGCCCTTCAACTTCAGCTCGGCCAGGCCGCTGTAGGCCTTGGCCCGGGCGGCGGCGAGGTCATCGCCGAGCCCGACGACGGCGAGCACCCTGCCGCCGGCGGACACCACTTTGCCGCGCTTCTTGGCGGTTCCAGCGTGCAGCACCTGCACGCCGTCGATTGCCTCGGCCTTCTTCAGCCCGCGTACCCGGTCCCCGGTCCGGGGAGCGTCGGGATAGTTCGCTGAGGCGAGGACCACCGACACCGCTGTCTGGGGCGACCAGTGCAGCCGTTCAACCCGGTCCAGTTCGCCCTTCGCCGCAGCCAGCAGCACCCCGCCCAGCGGGGTCTTCAGCCGTGCCAGCACGGCCTGGGTCTCGGGGTCGCCGAAGCGGGCGTTGAATTCAATGACCCGCAGGCCGCGGGTCGTCAGGGCCAGACCCACGTAGAGGACTCCCACAAACGGGGTACCGCGGTGGGCCATCTCGTCGATGGTGGGCTGCGCTACCCGGGCAATGACCTCATCAACCAGGCCCGCCGGTGCCCACTCCAGCGGCGAGTAGGCACCCATGCCGCCGGTGTTCGGGCCCTGGTCGCCGTCGTGAATGCGTTTGAAATCCTGGGCGGGCGCGAGGGGCAGTACGTTCAGCCCGTCCGAGAGAACGAAGAGTGAGACCTCGGGTCCGTCCAGGAACTCCTCGATCACCACCGTTCCGCCAGCGTCGAAGCAGGCCTGCGCGTGGGCGAGCGCCTCGGTCCGATCCTCAGTGACCACCACTCCCTTGCCCGCGGCCAGTCCGTCATCCTTGACCACGTACGGGGCTCCGAAGATATCGAGTGCATCTGCGGCCTGCTCGGCTGTCGAGGCGACGCGCGCCATCCCGGTGGGAACGTTTGCCGCCGCCATGATCTGCTTGGCGAACGCCTTGGAGGCCTCCAGCTGCGCCGCCTCCCGCGACGGACCGAAGACGGGGATCCCCGCGGCCCGCAGCGCGTCGGCAACTCCCGCGGCGAGCGGCGCTTCCGGACCGATCACCACCAGATCGGAGCCCAGCGACTGCGCCAGGGCGGTCACGGCGGCGGGGTCGACGGCGTCAACCGGATGGGTGGGCACCATCGCGCTGATTCCCGCATTGCCGGGGGCGGCGTGCACCTCGTGCACGAACGGATCGGCCAGCAGCGCTCGGACAAGGGCATGTTCGCGGCCGCCGGGGCCTATCACTAGAACCTTCACAGTAGATCAGCGTACTGGCTCCGCTGAGTACCCGCGAAGCTGTGACGGGCCGATTCGGCCTATGACAACCCATACCCGTGCCCAACGACTACGAATGAAGGTCATGAAAGCTTTACGACGCCTCGGGCGCAAGGGAACCATGCTGGCAGCACTCGCAGGGATTGTGTCGGCGGGCCTGGTGCTGGGCGTCGCCGAGCTGCTCGGTGCCTTCCTGACCGCCCGCGCCGCACCCCTGATCGCTCTGGGCTCCACCTTTATCGACTTCACCCCGCCGTGGCTGAAGGACTTCGCGATCGCCACCTTCGGCACCAACGACAAGGTCGCCCTCTTCGTCGGCATGGGTGTCACCATCGTCATCCTCGCCGCCATCCTTGGCGTGGTCGCCTACCGTCGGTGGGCGTTCGGTGTTGCCGGTGTGGTGCTTATGGGAGCTGTCATCGTGGCCGCGGTGATCTCCCGCGCCGGAGCCACGCTGGTGGATGCCATCCCCACAGTGATCGGCACCGCCGTCGGGCTGCTCGCGTTGCGGTTCCTCATCCGGGCGCTGCATACCGCGAACGACGACGTCGCCTCCGTAGCGACCACCTCGGACTCCAACGCATCGACCTCCAGCCAGACGGAGTCCACCCAGCCGAAAGCCAGCGGAACCAGCCGCCGCACCTTCTTCGCCGCCGCAGGCATCACCGCAGTTATCGCGGGTGCCGCGGCCTCCGGAGGCCGCGCCATCGCTGGCGCCCGTAATACGGTCAACATGGCCCGCGAAGCCCTCAGCTTTCCCGCACCGGCCAGCGCCGCACCCGCCATCCCGGCCGGGGTGGAAGCCGGCGTCGACGGTGTAGTCCCCTGGGTCACCCCCAACCCCGACTTCTACCGCATCGACACCGCACTGAGCGTGCCGCAGATCGACCTGGAAACCTGGGAACTGCGCGTCCATGGAATGGTCGAGGAAGAGTTCACCATCACCTTCCAGGACCTGCTCGACGCCGACCTGATCGAACGCCACATCACCCTGACCTGCGTGTCCAACCCCGTGGGCGGGAACCTGGCCGGCAACGCCAAATGGCTCGGCTACCCCCTCCGCGATCTGCTGGCCCGTGCGCGGCCCACCGCTGGCGCCGACATGGTGCTGTCCACCAGCACTGACGGCTTCAGCGCCTCTACCCCGCTGCCGATCCTGCAGGACGACAGAGACGCGATGCTCGCGATCTCGATGAACGGTGAGCCACTGCCTCTGGAACATGGCTATCCCGTCCGGATGGTGGTGCCCGGCCTGTACGGCTACGTTTCCGCCACCAAATGGGTGGTCGACCTGGAGGTCACCCGGTTTGCCGACAAGACCGCCTACTGGACCGACCGCGGATGGTCGGAAGAGGGCCCGATCAAGACCATGGCCCGCGTCGAGGTGCCCCGATCCTTCGCCCAGGTGCCTGCCGGGACCTCGATGATCGGTGGTACGGCCTGGGCCCAGCACCGTGGCATCACCAAAGTGGAGGTCCAGATTGACGGCGGCGACTGGGAGGAAGTCACCCTGGCGGCCGAAGCGTCGGTGGATACCTGGCGCCAGTGGTCCCACGAGGTGAACCTCGAATCCGGGTCGCACACGGTGCGCGCCCGTGCCTACGATCCCGACGGCGTGCAGACCGAGGAACGCGCCGATACCGTGCCCAACGGCGCCTCCGGCTGGCAGTCGGTGCAGTTCACCGCCGAATAGCTCGCCACCCCCAAAAACTTGTGCCCACCGGATGTCCGTTCCCTTCGGTGGGCACAAGCTCCACCCCCGCAGCCGATGAGCGATACTTGATTCATGCCTCAGACCTTCTCCACCTCCGACGCCGTCGACCTCGCCGTCCTGGAACGCAACGGTTTCATCGAATCCCGGCACCTCGGTTCAGCAGTAATCCTGGCCGCAGACGGGACGGTCGTCACCGAACTCGGAGACATCAGTTCCCCAGTCTTCCCCCGCTCCACCCTCAAGCCCTTCCAGGCCCTCGCCGCGATGCAGTCGGGGGTGCCGCTGCGCGGTCCCCAGGTGGCCCTGGCGGCCGCCAGCCACGTGGGCTCCCACGAGCACATGGACGTGGTCCGCACCATGCTCAGCGCCGCCGGAGTGTCCGAGGAACACCTCCAGTGCCCGGCCGACTGGCCCCAGGATGAGGAAGCCCGCAACTGGCTGATCCGCACCGACCGCGGCAAGCAGCGGATCGCCTTCAACTGCTCAGGCAAACACGCCGCTTTCCTCTGGGCTTGCACCGAGAACAACTGGGACCACTCCACCTACCTCGACCCGTCGCACCCGCTGCAGCAGCGGATTGCCACGGTGATCGAGGAGTACACCGAGGAGAAGGTTGCGCACTGGGGCGTCGATGGCTGCGGTGCTCCCCTGGCCGCGGTCTCCCTTAAGGGCCTGGCCCGCGGCATCGGCAAGTTCTCCCGGGCGCCGTCAGACAAGAACGCTGACGCCCGCGCGGCGACTATCGCCACCGCCATGCTCGACTACCCATGGGCCGTTCACGGCCGCGGCCGCGAGAACTCGGTGGTGATGGAGGATCTGGGCATCATCTCGAAGAATGGTGCGGAGGGCGTGCTCGTGATGGGTACCGACACCGGTGTCTCCCTGGCCCTGAAAATCCTGGACGGCAACATCCGCGCCACCACGCTGGTCGGCCTGACCCTGCTGGCCGCGGCTGGCGCGGTCGACGTCGACAAGGTGGGCGCCGTGCTGGAGAAGGTGGTGCCGCCCGTCCTCGGCGGAAACGAGCCGGTCGGTAAGCTCCGGCTCGCCGCACCGGTCATGGCCCTGCTGGACTAATCACCATGGCACGACGACGGATCCCCGCCACAGCGGGCCAACCCGCCCTGGACGCTGTTCGCTCCGGGACGGCTGCCCGAGCCGACACAGCAACAGCGGTCCGCTACGCCCTCGAGGAGCTCGCCGAGCGTGTCCCTGGGAACAGCGTCGAAGTTCGGGTCCCTCCCTTCGGCGTGGCGCAGTGCGTGCCCGGGCCGCGCCATACCCGGGGTACCCCGCCGAATGTGGTGGAAACCGACGCCGTCACGTGGCTGGCGCTCGTCACCGGCACACTGAACTGGCCCGACGCCGTCAGCGCCGGCAAGGTCGCGGCATCCGGCCAGCGGGCAAACCTGAGTGAGTGGTTGCCATTGTTTCCAGCCCCCGGCCCCCGCACTCCGTGAGTGCCCAGCATTCAATGCACCGGCCGTCCTTCATCGCTGAGGGCCTCCGGTCGACGGGGTCGGCGTTCCGTCGGCAGCCCCCCGCCGCCCTAATCACAGCCCTCGCTGTCACCGTCATCTACACAGTGTTCTCGGTGGCGCAGTGGAACCGGATGGACACCCCCTCCTGGGATCTCGGTATCTTCACCCAACTGGCCAAGGCCTACGCCGGGTTCGACGCTCCCATCGTCCCGATCAAGGGGGACGGGTTCAACCTGCTGGGAGACCATTTCCACCCGCTCCTGGTCCTCCTCGGGCCCGCCTACGCCTTCTTCCCCTCCGGGCTCACCCTGCTGGTACTGCAGAACATCCTGATCGGCGCCTCAGTCCTGGTGATCGCCCGGCTGGGCATCCGCCGGTTGGGGACCATCACCGGCACCTGTCTCGGCGCGGCCTACGGACTGTCGTGGGGACTACAGACGGCGGTCGCCGCCCAGTTTCACGAGATCGCGTTCGCCATCCTGCTGCTGGCCCTGGCACTCGAAGCAATGATCGACAGGCGGCTGCGCGCCGCCGTCGTCTGGGCCGGCCTGCTGGTCTTCGTGAAGGAGGATCTGGGGCTGACCGTTGCAGCGATCGGGCTGGTCATCGCGTGGCGCTACCGCGACCGGATCGGCCTGTGGCTCGCGGCCTGGGGACTCGGCTGGATGCTCCTGTCCGTCGCGGTGATCCTGCCCCTCCTCAACAGCGGCGGCCAGTACGACTATTCGGACCGGATCGACGTCCGCGGGATGCTTGCCGACCCGGTCGGGGCTCTGGTCACAATCTTTTCCGCCAGCGCCAAGTATGAAACCGTGTGGCTGCTGCTGCTGGCCGGTGGGTTCCTTTTCCTCAGGTCCCCCCTCACGCTGATCATGGTTCCCACCCTGGCCTGGCGTTTCGTTGCCGAAAACCCGGTGTACTGGGGCACTGAATGGCACTACAGCGCCGTCCTGATGCCGGTCCTGTTCGCCGCACTGATCGACGCCATCGACACGTCCCGGAGGTCGGAGCGGCGGTGGATGCGGGCGGCCGACGCCGCCGTCGTCCCTGCGGTGACCGTCGTCGCACTGCTCCTGCTGCCCAGCCAGCCGCTCGCCGCCCTCGCCAACCCGGAAACCTACCGACAGTCCGAGCGCTGGGAGACCGCCCAGCGCCTCATGGACCAGCTGCCCACAGGGGCCACCGTGGAGACCGGTGTGGTGCTGATGCCATACCTGGTCCCTCACACCGAGGTGTTCTGGCTGGGCTCCGAAAATCCGCCGCCCGATTTCCTCATCGTGGACAACCAGGACTGGAGCTGGGGGACCACCCATCCGGAAGACGCCGTGGCGCACGCCGAGGAAACCTACCCGGGCGAGTCCTACGAGCTGGTCTTCCAGGACGACGGGTATCAGGTGGTCAGGCGGATCGGCTAAACGCCGGTAGCCTTAAAGCATGAGCTCAGAGCAACCCCCACCCCGCAACGGGGACGCAGATGTGCCAGCACCCGACGCCGCGAACATGGCCCGCGAGACGCCTGCCCCCGCCAACACTCCGGACCACGATTCCGGCGACGTCGGCAAGGACTCCGGGGAGCAGGCTCCCGCACGCCGCGAGGTGACCGTTCGGCGCGCTCCGCGATTCGCCCCGTTCATGGGACTCGGCGTGCTGGTGGGAGTGGTCATCGCGGCAATCGTTGCCTACGCCGGCCCCGGCGACCCCACCCTGACCCGCGAATCTATTTTCGGATTCTTCATCATGGTGTTCGCGATTCCTGGGCTCCTGCTCGGCGCGCTCCTGGTTCTCGTCCTCGATCGAATCAGCGTCCGGCGCTCCCGCCGGGCCGTCGCAGAGCGCACCTACGACGACGAGTCACATACCGACTGACGGTGGAGCTGCCAGGGCCAGCGCGTGAGAGAATGATGCAATGGCTCGCGGTGACGGTAATCTTTCCCATGACCTTCTTCCAGGCGAGAAGGGACCCCAGGATGCCTGCGGTGTCTTCGGAGTCTGGGCCCCCGGCGAGGAGGTGGCCAAGCTCGCCTACTACGGTCTGTACGCGTTGCAGCATCGGGGACAGGAATCTGCGGGCATCGCCACCAGCGACGGCACCCGGATCAGCGTCTACAAGGACATGGGCCTCGTGTCCCAGGTCTTCGACGAGACCACCCTCAACACGCTGGAAGGGCATATCGCCGTCGGGCACTGCCGCTATTCCACCACCGGGTCCTCCAACTGGGCCAACGCGCAGCCCACGCTCGGTGCCACCGCCGTCGGCACCGTAGCCCTCGCCCACAACGGCAACCTGACCAACTCGGCCGACCTGTACCAGATGGTCCTCGCCCGCCACGGCAAGCCCCGCAGCGGCGAAATGGCCCAGGGCAACACCTCGGACACTGCCCTGGTGACAACGCTCCTGGCTGGTGACGACGGCCGGTCGCTTGAGGAAACCGCCCTGGAGCTGCTCCCCAAGATCAGCGGCGCTTTCTGCTTCGTCTTCATGGACGAAGGCACCCTTTACGCGGCCCGTGACCCGCACGGCGTCCGCCCCCTCGTCCTGGGCCGGCTGGAGCGCGGCTGGGTGGTCGCCTCCGAGCAGGCAGCCCTCGCCACCGTGGGCGCCAGCTTCATCCGCGAAGTCGAACCGGGCGAGTTCATCGCCATCGACGAGGACGGCGTCCGCACCCGGAAGTTCGCCGAGCCCACGAAGGCCGGCTGCGTCTTCGAATACGTCTACCTGGCCCGGCCTGACGCCGCCATCGCCGGCCGCTCCGTCTATGAGGCGCGCGTGGAGATGGGCCGCCAGCTGGCCCGCGAAAACTCCGCCGAGGCCGACGTCGTCATCCCCGTCCCCGAATCCGGCACCCCTGCCGCGGTGGGGTTCGCCGAACAGTCGGGCATCCCGTTCGCCCACGGGTTCGTCAAGAACTCCTACGTGGGCAGGACATTCATCCAGCCCAGCCAGACTCTCCGCCAGCTCGGCATCCGGCTGAAACTCAACGCGCTGGAGTCCGTCATCCGGGGCAAGCGGATCATCGTGGTGGACGACTCGATTGTGCGCGGCAACACCCAGCGGGCGGTGGTACGGATGCTCCGTGAGGCTGGCGCCGCGTCGGTCCACGTCAAGATCTCCTCCCCACCGGTCCGCTGGCCCTGCTTCTATGGGATCGACTTCGCCTCCCGTGCCGAGCTCATCGCCAATGGTGCAGCAGTGGAGCAGATCAGTAACTCCATCGGCGCCGACAGCCTCGCGTACATTTCCGAGGACGGGATGATTGCCGCGACCGAGCAGCCCCGTGAACGGCTATGTACCGCGTGCTTCACCGGTGACTACCCGATCGCGCTTCCTGCCGAGGAACGGCGCGGAAAGAACCTGCTGGAGCGCATCGATCCGGCCGAGGATCCCGGATCCAACGGCTGCGACCCCGGGCCCGACAGCGAGTTCGAGGCAGTCCTGACCGACGAAGACAAGAAAGAACGGGTATGACCACCAACTCCCCCATCACCTATGCCAGCGCCGGAGTTGACGTCGAGGCCGGCGATCGCGCCGTCGAATTGATGAAGGATGCCGTTCGCGCCACCCACGGACCCCAGGTCATCGGTGGGGTCGGCGGTTTCGCTGGCCTGTATGACGTGTCACGACTGCTGACCTACCGCAAGCCCCTCCTGGCGACGTCCACCGACGGCGTCGGCACCAAGGTAGCGATCGCGCAGGCGATGGACATCCACGACACCATCGGGTTTGACCTGGTGGGCATGGTGGTCGACGACATTGTGGTGGTGGGCGCCGAGCCCCTCTTCATGACCGACTACATTGCGTGCGGCAAGGTGGTGCCTGAACGCATTGCCGACATCGTGCGGGGTATCGCCGCGGCCTGCTCAGTTGCCGGGACCGCCCTGGTGGGCGGGGAAACCGCCGAGCACCCGGGTCTCCTGGGAGAACATGAGTACGACGTCGCGGGCGCCGCCACCGGCGTGGTCGAAGCCGACGCGCTCCTCGGCCCGGACCGGGTACGCGCGGGTGACGTGGTCATCGGGATGGCGTCGTCGGGCCTGCACTCCAACGGCTACTCACTGGTACGCCGGATTATCAACCAGGCCGGCTGGGCCCTGGACCGCCAGGTCAGCGAACTGGGACGCACGCTCGGCGAGGAACTCCTCGAGCCGACCCGCGTCTACGCCGCCGACTGCCTGGACCTGGCCCGCTTCCTGCCGGTCACCCACGATGCGGGCGTCCACGGCTTCAGCCACGTCACCGGCGGCGGTCTTGCCGCCAACCTGGCACGCGTCCTTCCGCACGGCCTGGAAGCCACAGTGGACCGGTCCACCTGGGAACTGCCAGCCATCTTCAAGCTGGTTGCAGAGCTCGGAGCCGTCCCGCTGCCGGACCTCGAGCG
This sequence comes from Arthrobacter sp. 260, assembly GCF_013116745.1. Lineage (GTDB taxonomy): Bacteria > Actinomycetota > Actinomycetes > Actinomycetales > Micrococcaceae > Arthrobacter_D. The sequence goes on along the minus strand of NZ_JABFOE010000007.1, from coordinate 41,078 downwards.
CACGCTCAACCTTGGCGTCGGAATGGTGGCGGTCGTGTCGGCGCCGGCCGCCGACGCTGCAGTGGCCCGGCTGACCGAGCGGGGCGTCCCCGCCTGGGTGATGGGGCAGATCGCCGAAGCCTCCAACGAGTCCACCGACGGACCGGATTACGTGCAGGGCGCCAAGGGCGTGGACGGCGGATCGGTACGCCTGGTCGGCCAGTACGCCTAGGTCAGGCGCGGTTTACAGCACAAAAAAGTGGGGTACCTGCAGAATCGCCGTCAGTTGACGGCTATTTTGCAGGTACCCCACTTCTTTAGAAGAGATTAACCAGTGCGGCGCGATCCGCCGTCGTCCTCGTCATCATCGACCCCATCAGCGTACTTGTCCGCGTAAGCCGAGTAATCCGGTTCAACCGGCTCCATCGGATCCGCCGAACGTTTGGAGGCTCGCTCGCCCGGGCCTGTGAGCTCTCGCTGCAGTGCCGTGTAGTCAGTTGCAGGACTGAAATACTTCATGTCCCGAGCCTGCTTGGTAGCTTTTGCCTTTTGACGGCCGCGCCCCATGGCGTGACCCCCTTTTGCGTCGATCCGGAGGTGGTCACTGGGGCCCTATCGGCCCAAGGCTGCAGCGAGGCCCCGGAGTATTTGGTCAGTTTGTCGTACCTATAGATTACATGCTTTCGCGACCGCCGCGTGCGCCGCCGCGGCCACCCACCAATCGTCCAAACCACGTCGCGGCATCTGGAATCCCCGGCCCCCGCATGACGCAGCCAAAACTTGGCTAAAGTCGTACTTAAAGAGCCTATACGCTGGGCGGACGCGAGAGAATATCTAAGGCAGGGCGGGACACCATGAGCGATCAGGAGCACACCCCTCGGGACTCCGAAGCTGAGCCGAACCACAACGACGCGCAGCCACCGCAGGTTGACCCGTTTCACATGGACGAACCCCAGCTGATTGATCCCGACACCGTGGAGCTTGCCGACGCCCAAGTCTCCCCAGAAACCGTTGAGCCTGAATTGTCAGTCTCCGCCGACGACGTCCAACTGGTCGAACCATCCCTGAACCCGGCAAAAATCAGCGACGACACAGCTCGTGCCGCATCGCTGGAGGAGACCGCGGCCGAGGCCCGCCGGGTTGAGCAGGAAGCGCTCGACGCCGGACAGCTCGTCGCCGGAACCGTCCCCTCCTCCGACCCGGCCTCCCAGATGGCACCGGCGGGCACTGCTCCGGCCGGCGGCGCCGCAGGTGATACTGGCGAGAAGCCGCCCACCCCGGCCGCCGACGCCGCAGAAGTGGACGAGGCCCCAGAAGTTGCTGCCCCGGCCGCCGACGCGCCTGCTGGCGCTGAGGGCGCACCTGATCCTGCTGAGGAGAGCTCAGACCCGATCGAGCGCCCTCTGGACAGCAACGACGCCACCCGCTCACTTCCGAGCTTCGCCGCCGACGCTAAGGCGCCACAGTGGACCCCCGCAGCAACAGATGAACAGCGATGGGACAGCCTCTTCGACGAGACCGAGAACCTCGCCCAGGCGGGAGCCACCCACGATTCGCCCGACACAGCTGAACCCGGAACTGCCACGGCTGACGTTGGCACCGGTCCTGAATCTACCGGCGGTGAACCGTCCGACGCTGAACCGTCCGACACAGCACCGTCCGCTACAGCACCCGCCGAGACCGCACCGTCCGGCTCGGCAACGTCCAACGCGGCAACGTCCAACGCGGTAACGTCCAACGCTGCAACGAAAGGTCCAGGCGCGGAAAGCCCGGTAGCGGCCGGTACCGCCAGCAGTTATCCGGAGGCACCCGACGGGCCGCAGCCCGAGCCCTCCGGAGGCCCCTATGGCCTCCCTCCGGCTGGCACGCACCCCACCCGTCGTGAGGGGCGTGAGGAATCCGGCAAGACCCCTCGCAACCGCAACCTCCTCATCGGTGGGGCGCTGCTCGGCGTGCTGGCCCTGGGACTGCTGATCTGGGGGCTGATCACCCTAATCGGCGGGCTCACAGCCTCGCCTGACCGCGAGCCAGTGGTCAACAGCACCCCCGGCGCCGACGGCATCATCGCCGAGAACGTGCTGCCCCTCGATATCGAGGAAGGCCAGTGCCTCCGCGACTTTGTCGACATCAACAGCGAGTCGACAGTGGTCACCTGCTCAACCCCGCACAACGCCCAGCTCCTGGCTACGGCGTTCTACGCCGAGGCCGACGAGTTCCCCGGGGATGCCGCGCTGGCCCTTCGTGCGCAGGAGGTGTGCGACGGCGTCGACCTCGATGAGGGCACCGCCGCGCGCTACGAAAACCTCGAACTCCTCCGCGTCACGCCGCGTCAGGGCTCCTGGTCCGACGGCGACCGTCGGGTGGACTGCCTGGTGACCAGCAGCGAGGGCAACATCATCAACGACACGCTGATCAGCGAGTAGTCGGCCACGCAGGCCGCCGCAGCGTCTCCACCAGACAGAACCCCCGGCTAGGCAGAAACCTCCCCGGAAACCTCCAGAGCGGCGACGTTGAGACCATCGGCATCGCTGGTGCGGTCCACCAGCACCGTGTCGCCGTCGTTGATGGTTCCCGCGAGGATGCCGCGGGCCAGCCGGTCCCCGATCTCCCGCTGAACCAGTCGACGCAACGGCCTCGCACCATAGGCAGGGTCGAATCCGGTCAACGCCAGCCATTCGCGCGCGGCGTCGGTCACCGAGAGGTTGAGTCGGCGCTCGTGGAGCCGGGAGGCGAGCGACTGGACCTGCAGGTCCACAATGCGGGACAGCTCCTCAAGACTCAGCGCATCGAAGAGCACCACATCGTCCAACCGGTTCAGGAATTCCGGTTTGAAGCTCGCGTTCACCACAGCCATCACGGCGTCGCGCTTCGCCGAGTCTGACAGTGCGGGATCAACGAGGAACTGGGACCCCAGGTTCGACGTCAGGACCAGGATGACATTCCGGAAGTCGACCGTCCGGCCCTGCCCGTCGGTGAGCCGTCCGTCGTCGAGCACCTGCAGGAGAATGTCGAAGACCTCCGGGTGCGCCTTCTCCACCTCGTCCAGCAGCAGGACGCTGTAGGGCCGGCGGCGGACTGCTTCGGTGAGCTGGCCGCCCTCCTCGTAGCCGACGTAGCCGGGAGGGGCACCCACCAGCCGGGAGACCGAGTGCTTCTCGGAGTACTCGGACATGTCGATCCGGACCATTGCGTGTTCGTCGTCGAACAGGAAGTCGGCGAGCGCCTTCGCGAGCTCGGTCTTCCCGACGCCGGTGGGGCCCAGGAACAGGAAGGACCCGGTGGGACGGTCGGGATCGGAGATGCCCGCGCGGGCGCGCCGAACGGCATCCGAGACTGTGGACACGGCCTTGGTCTGTCCGATCAGCCGGGAACCGATGACCTGTTCCATATGCAGCAGCTTCTGGCTCTCCCCCTGCAGCATGCGCCCGGCAGGAATACCGGTCCAGGCTGAGATCACCTCGGCAATGTCGGCGGCCGTCACGTCCTCGGCGACCATGGGCAGCGGGGTGTCCTCCGGCTCGGCCTCCTGCGCTGCGTCGAGTTCGCGCTGCAGCGCGGGAATCTCCCCGTACAGCAGCCGCGAGGCATGCTCAAGGTCACCGTCGCGCTGGGCACGCTCGGCCTGAGAGCGTAGATCCTCGAGGGACGCCTTGAGGTCGCCCATCCGGTTCAGGCCAGCCTTTTCCGCTTCCCAACGGGCGTTCAATGCCGTAAGTTTTTCCTTCTGGTCGGCCATGTCGGCACGCAGGGCATGAAGCCGGTCCTGGGATGCGTCGTCGTTCTCGCCTGCGAGCGCCAGTTCTTCCATGGTCAGGCGGTCCACCGAACGGCGCAGCTGGTCAATCTCCTCCGGGGCTGAATCGATCTCCATCCGCAGCCGGGACGCAGCCTCATCCACCAGGTCGATCGCCTTGTCCGGGAGCTTGCGGCCGGAAATGTACCGGTTGGACAGCGTGGCTGCAGCCACCAGTGCGGAGTCGGCGATGGTGACCTTGTGGTGGGCCTCATAACGTTCCTTCAGGCCACGGAGAATCCCGATGGTGTCCTCAACGCTGGGCTCGCCGACGTAGACCTGCTGGAACCTGCGCTCGAGGGCCGCGTCCTTCTCGACGTTCTTGCGATATTCGTCGAGCGTGGTCGCCCCGATCAGTCGGAGCTCACCCCGGGCGAGCATCGGCTTGAGCATATTGCCCGCATCCATCGACCCTTCGGAGGCGCCGGCGCCCACCACCGTGTGCAGTTCATCGATGAAGGTCACCACCTGGCCGTTGGCGGACTTGATCTCCTCAAGGACAGCCTTGAGCCGTTCCTCGAACTCGCCCCGGTACTTGGCACCAGCGATCATCGACCCCAGATCGAGGCTGATCAAAGTCTTGTCCCGCAGCGATTCGGGAACGTCCCCGGCGACGATCCGCTGGGCAAGTCCTTCCACCACAGCGGTCTTGCCGACGCCGGGCTCGCCGATCAGCACCGGGTTGTTCTTGGTGCGGCGTGACAACACCTGGATGACCCGCCGGATCTCGCTGTCCCGCCCGATCACGGGGTCGAGCTTTCCGGACCGGGCCACCTCGGTCAGGTCGACGCCGAACTTCTCCAGCGCCTGGAAGGTGTTCTCCGGGTCCGGAGTGGTCACCCTGCGGTCGCCGCGAATGCCAGGCAGTGCGGCAGCGAGGGCCTCCCTACTCGCTCCTGCTCCCCGCAGGATGGTGGCTGTTGGCCCGACCCCGGCCGCCACGCCCAGGAGCAGGTGCTCGGTGGAAATGAAGCTGTCGCCGAGCCCCTCTGCCTCCTGCTGAGCGGCCTTGATGGCCTGCAGGGTGTCACGGGAGAACTGTGCCTGCGCCGTGGTTGAGCCCGACGACGACGGCAGGGCCTTGATCGCGGTGCTCGCCCGGACGCTCACGGCGTCGGGGTCTGCACCCGATGCCTTCAGCAGTGCGACTGCCACACCGTCGCGCTGATCCATCAGCGCCTTCAACAGGTGCGCCGGCTCGACCTGGGGGTTCCCCGCGGTCGACGCATTCATTGCCGCAGCGGAGAGGGCTTCCTGGCTTTTGGTGGTGAACTTGGCGTCCATGACTCTTACCTTTCGAACGACTAGACCTTAAGTTGAGTCTACCTCGCTCAACTTCACCGCGGGCGCGGCATAGGGCACGGTTCGCTGACAGCAAACCCCACCGCACCGGCTCCCAGTAGAGCACTCCACCCGTTTCAGGGGTAGGGCCCTAAGCCTCTCTTCCCTGCGAGACCCAGCCCCGGTCGGCACTGCGGTCTCCCACTACCTGGGCGGCCGCACCGTCGAGCACATCCAGGTGAGCCTGGGTGAGGACCACTGACGTGGCGCCAGCGTTCTCATCGATCCGCTGTTGCTTCCGCGTTCCAGGAATGGGAACCACTGGCAGGCCGAACCGCTTGCCCTGCGCAGCCAACCAGGCAAGGGCCACCTGGGCTGCGGTAGCACCGACGTCGGCTGCAACGCCCTGGATGGCCTCAACAACCGCGGCATTGGCCGCCATGGCCTCGGCGCCGAAGCGGGGCACCCGGTGGCGGAAGTCCCCCTCCCCCAGCGAGGTTGCCTGAACGGTGCCGGTCAGGAAACCCCGGCCCAGCGGCGAATACGGGATAAAGCCCACGCCCAGCTGTGCCGCAGCCGGGACCACTAGAGCCTCCACGTCACGGCTCCAGATGGACCACTCGCTCTGGACTGCGGCAATCGGGTGGACCGCGCAGGCCGCCTGGAGCTCGTCGGCGGTCACCTCGGACAGGCCCAGGTGGCGCACCTTGCCAGCGGTCACCAGGTCAGCCATTGCCCCCACGGTTTCCTCAATGGGCACGCTGGTATCCCTCCGGTGCATGTAGTACAGGTCGATCACCTCGGTATCAAGCCGGCCGAGGCTTGCTTCGGCGGCCTCACGGACGTAGGCAGCGTCACCGCGGACCCCCGAATAGCCCTGCGCGGGGCTGCCGATGATCCCGAATTTGGTGGCCAGTTCCACCTCGCCGCGCCGGTGCCGAAGCAACCGGGAAATCAGTTCCTCATTGCTGCCAGCCCCGTAGACGTCCGCCGTGTCAATCAGGGTCACCCCGATATCCACCGCATGATTCAGGGTTGCCAGCGCCTCGTCACTGGGTGATCCGCCATAGACGTCGGTGAGCGCCATACCGCCAAAACCCTGGGCACTGACGGTGAAGCCGGGGGCAAGTTCGATTCGGGAAATAGTCATGATCCCACCCTTAACCCTTGTTCCGGGGGAATCAAGAGCGGGTTGCAGATTGGTCACAATCGCAGCCTAGTCAGGACCTCGCTTGGGGCGCAGGAACCCACTTGATAGCGTTGAGTCGCCCGTCATACCTATAACCGCCCACTTAATTTGTGGGGTGCAGCAGCTCAGGCGTGGCAACAAACAACTGTGAGGCGAATGATGAGTCAAACGATCAAGAATCGGCCGGACTCCCCCGGCGAGCCGAGTTCAGAACCCAACCCAGTGCAACGAACCACTGTAAACAAGACGGTCTTTATCGGCTCGGCCGTTGGCATTCTGGCAATCACTTTCTGGGCCATCATCGCCCCGGCCAATGCTGAAGCCGTCATCGGCACCCTGGTCACCTGGGTCTCAGTCAATATGGGCTGGTACTACTTTCTGATCGTCACCCTGGTGGTCGTTTTTGTCCTGGTCGCGGCGCTCTCCCGGGTAGGGAAGGTCCGGCTCGGACCCGACCACTCCAAGCCCCAGTTCAGCATGTTCACCTGGGCATCGATGCTGTTTGCCGCTGGCATCGGCATCGACCTGATGTTCTTCTCGGTGGCTGAGCCCATCACCCAGTACCTTGCACCTCCCCAGGGCGCCGGCGAGACAGTCGAGGCCGCCCGCCAGGCGATGGTCTGGACCCTCTTCCACTACGGAATCACCGGCTGGGCCCTATACGCCCTGATGGGTCTGGCCCTCGGTTTCTTCGCCTACCGCCACAACCTGCCCCTGAGTATCCGATCCGCGCTGTACCCCATCTTCGGCAAGAAGGTCGAGGGCCCTATCGGACACACGGTGGATATCGCCGCCCTGCTGGGCACCATCTTCGGCATTGCCACCTCGCTGGGCATCGGCGTCGTCCAGCTCAACTACGGGCTCACCCTCATGTTCGGCCTGCCGGAAAACCTCGCGGTCCAGATCGGCCTGATCACCGTCGCCGTTCTGATGGCAGTCGTCTCGACCGTGTCGGGTGTTGAAAAAGGGATCAGACGCCTGTCCGAGCTGAACGTCCTGCTGGCCGCTGCTCTCATGCTGTTCATCCTGATCGCTGGCAAGACCAGCTTCCTGCTCGACGGGATCATCCAGAACACCGGTGACGTGCTCAGCCAGTTCCCCGGCATGACCATGGACACCTTCGCCTATGACCGGCCCGATGCCTGGTTGAGCGGGTGGACGCTGTTCTTCTGGGCCTGGTGGATCGCCTGGGCCCCCTTCGTCGGGCTCTTCCTGGCACGCATCTCCCGCGGCCGCACCATCAGGCAGTTCGTCCTGGGCGTCATGATCGTGCCGTTTACCTTCATCCTCCTGTGGATCTCGATCTTCGGTAACAGCGCCCTCGACATTGTGATGGGCGGCAACGCCGAGTTCGGTGAGGTAGGGATGAACAACCCGGAGCGGGCCTTCTATGGGCTCCTGGAGCAGTATCCACTGGCCCCGCTGATCATTGCGATCGCCACTTTCACCGGGCTGCTCTTCTACGTCACCAGCGCCGACTCAGGCGCGCTCGTGATGGCCAACTTCACCTCCCACCTCAAGGACGCCAACTCCGATGGCCCCAAGTGGCTCCGGGTGTTCTGGGCGCTCGTGACCGGCGCCCTGACCCTGGCGATGCTGTCGGTCGGCGGGGTGCTCACGCTCCAGAACGCCACAGTAGTGATGGGCCTGCCGCTCTCGATCCTGCTGCTGTTCATCATGTACGGGCTGTACAAGGCGTTGCGGGTGGAAAGCTCCCGGATGGACAGCTACCGCTCCTCGCTGCCCGGGATCATCTCCAGCCGGTCCGGTTCCGAGGCCCGCGGCGGCCGCACCTGGCGCCAGCGGCTCACCCATGTCCTGACCTACCCTGGCCGTAAACAGGCCCAGCGGTTCATCGACGAGGTCGCCCGGCCCGCACTCCAGGAAGTCCACGACGAACTCGCCGCCCAGGGAGCCGACGTGACAATTACCTCCGGCAGCGCCGGCCCGGGTGGGGTTGGCCACGTGGACCTGACGGTCAACCTGGGCAGCGAACGTTCGTTCAAGTACCAGGTGTACCCCGTGCAGTACGACACGCCGTCGTACGCAGTGAAGAGTGCCCCCACCACCGACAAGTACTACCGGATGGAGGTCTTCTCCCTCGAAGGCAGCAACGGCTACGACCTGCTCGGCTACACCAAGGAACAGGTCATCACCGACGTGCTGGACCACTACGAGACACACCTCGAATTCCTGCACAGCAACCGTGCAACACCGGGCACGACGGCGATCACCGACGACCATCTGGCCTCCGACAACTGGGAAGCCGACTTCACCAACCCTGAGGAGCGCTCATGAGTACCGCAACACTGTTCATTGATGGCAGCTGGGTGCCAGCCTCGGACGGCGGCACCCGGGAGATCCGCTGCCCCGCCGACGGCACCGCAGTGGGAACGGTCTCGGAGGGGACCGCTGACGACGCCGTGGCCGCCATCGCCGCAGCCCGGCGGGCGTTCGACGGGGGCGTGTGGGCCGCTGTGCCCGCCCCTGAACGCGGCGACTTCCTGCTGAAGGTCGCCGCCCGACTGCAGGAACGCAAGGCCGAGTTTGCCCGCGCCGAAACCCTCGACACGGGCAAGCGCCTACTCGAGAGCGAAATCGACATGGATGACATCATCGGCTGCTTCACCTACTTCGGGAAGCTCGCCGGCCAGAACCAGGGACGACTCGTCGACCCCGGCAATGCCTCGGTGGTCAGCCGGATTGAATACGAGCCGGTCGGCGTGTGCGCGCTGATCTCGCCCTGGAACTACCCGCTGCTCCAGTCAGCCTGGAAGATCGCACCCGCTCTGGCGGCCGGCTGTACCTTCGTACTGAAGCCCAGCGAGCTCACGCCGCACACCTGCATGCTCATGATGGACGTGCTGGATGAGCTGGGGTTGCCGAAGGGGGTCGCGAACCTGGTGCTCGGCGCCGGGGCGACCGTCGGCGCACCGCTGTCCGAGCACGTCGACGTCGACCTGGTGTCCTTTACCGGCGGCCTAGAGACCGGTAAGAGGATCGCCGCAGCAGCATCGGCCACCGTCAAGAAGGTGGCGCTGGAGCTGGGAGGGAAGAATCCCAACATTGTCTTCGCGGACGCCGATTTCGACGCCGCGGTCGACAACGCACTCAATGCAGCGTTTGTTCACTCAGGGCAGGTCTGCTCTGCTGGTGCGCGACTGATTGTCGAGAAACCGATCGCCGAACGCTTCACCGATGAGCTGGTGCGGCGAGCACAGCTGATCCGGCTGGGTGGACCGTTCGACGAGGACGCCGAAACCGGGCCTCTCATCTCCGCAGCCCACCGCGACAAGGTCACCGCCTACGTTCAGAAGGGCGTTGCCGAGGGAGCCAGGCTGCGCTGCGGCGGGACCTGGGGTACCAAGGAGCTGGAGAAGGGCTTCTACTACACGCCCACCGTGCTCGACCAGGTAGAACGCGGCATGTCGGTGGTGGTTGATGAGGCGTTTGGCCCGGTGGTCACCGTCGAGACGTTCAACGGGGAGGACGAGGCGGTGGCGATCGGCAACGACACCCACTACGGTCTCGCCGGTGCGGTCTGGAGCCAGGACGCCGGGAAGTCCCAGCGGGTTGCCCGGCGGCTGCGCCACGGCACCATCTGGATCAATGACTTCCACCCCTACCTGCCGCAGGCCGAGTGGGGCGGTTTCGGCCAGTCGGGCGTAGGCCGCGAGCTGGGGCCAACCGGCCTGGCCGAGTACCAGGAAGCCAAGCACATTTACCACAACATCGATCCGCAGGTCACTGGCTGGTTTGCGGATCACAAAGAGGAGCAGTGACGGTGCCGGACCAGACAACAGAGAACTTCGAGAAGACCGACTTCGACTACATCGTGGTGGGTGGCGGCTCCGCCGGTGCAGCCGTCGCGGCACGTCTCAGCGAAGATCCTGCCGTGGAGGTGGCACTGGTCGAGGCCGGGCCGGACGACCGCGGCGTGGATCAGATCCTCCGCCTCGACCGGTGGATGGAACTCCTTGAATCGGGCTACGACTGGGACTATCCCATCGAACCGCAGGAGAACGGGAACTCCTTCATGCGCCACGCCCGCGCCAAGGTGATGGGCGGCTGCTCCAGCCACAACTCCTGCATCGCGTTCTGGGCGCCACGGGAGGACATCGACGAGTGGGAGACCCGGTTTGGGGCGGAGGGGTGGAACTCCGACACCGCCTACGCACTGTACCAGCGGCTGGAAACGAACGAGGACGCCGGACCTGATGCTCCTCACCACGGCGATTCAGGACCGGTGCACCTGATGAACATCCCGGCGTCGGACCCGTCCGGCAAGGCACTGCTGGACGCGTGCGAGCAGGCGGGCATCCCCCGGGTCCATTTCAACACCGGGGCCACCGTGATCAACGGGGCCAGCTTCTTCCAGATCAACCGGCAAGCGGACGGTACCCGCGCGTCGTCGTCGGTGTCCTACATCCACCCGATCGTGGAACGGTCCAACTTCACCCTGCTCACCGGCCTCCGGGCGCGGGAACTGAGGTTCGACGGCGATAACCGGTGCACCGGGGTCGACGTCGTCGATTCCTCCTTCGGGAGGACGCACACCCTCACCGCACGGTCGGAAGTGGTGCTATCAGCTGGCGCGATCGATTCGCCCAAACTGCTCATGCTCTCCGGGATCGGCCCGGCCGCCCAGCTGGCCGAACACGGCATTGCCGTCCGCGTGGACTCCCCGGGCGTCGGCGAGCACCTGCAGGACCACCCGGAGGGTGTCATCCAGTGGGAAGCCAAGCAGCCGATGCCCGAAACCTCGACGCAGTGGTGGGAGATCGGGATTTTCACCACCACCGAGGAGGGCCTGGACCGGCCGGACCTGATGTTCCACTACGGATCGGTGCCCTTCGACATGCATACGCTGCGGCAGGGGTACCCCACCACCGACAACGGGTTCTGCCTCACCCCGAACGTCACCCACGCGCGCTCACGCGGGACGGTGCGACTGCGCAGCCGGGACTACCGCGACAAGCCGATGGTGGATCCGCGCTACTTTACCGACCCCCATGACATGCGGGTCATGATTACGGGAATCAGGAAGGCACGGGAAATTGTCGCCCAGCCAGCCATGGCGGAATGGGCCGGTCGTGAGCTGTATCCCGGCCAGGACGTGCAGACGGATGAGGAAATTTCCGACTACATCCGCCGGACCCACAACACGGTCTATCACCCGGCCGGCACGGTACGGATGGGAGCGCCCACCGACGACCTGTCGCCGTTGGACCCCCAGCTGCGGGTGAAAGGGGTGACGGGTCTGCGCGTCGCTGACGCCTCGGTCATGCCCGAGCTGACCACCGTGAACCCCAACATCACCACCATGATGATCGGTGAGCGCTGCGCCGACCTGATCAAACAGGCCCGGGCCGACTAGGCACTCCGGGGTTCGTCAGGGCCCGGTTCTTTCTACCCGGCCCTGACGAAACTCGAGACCCGGTTCCGACCCGCTGCCTTGGCCGCGTACAGGGCGTCGTCGGCCTCCTTGAGCAGTTGCCCGCTGCTCACTGGGTGGTCGGCGGTGAAGGTCGAGATGCCAGCACTGATCGTGAGCACCTGGCGCGGGTTGCCATAGTGGGTGATGGCTAGTGCCTCGATGCCTGACCTGATCCGTTCGACAGCGGCTTCAGCATCGGCTGCTCCCTGGTCCGGCAGGATCAGCAGAAATTCCTCTCCACCGTAGCGGTAGACGCCATCGGTATCCCGTGAAAGCAGGGTGAGGCTTCTGGCCACCGCTTTCAACGCCTCATCGCCCGCCGGATGCCCCTGCAGGTCGTTGAAACTTTTGAAGTGGTCGACGTCGCAGAGGGCCAGCGAGTAACGGTTGCCGTAGCGCTGGCTGCGGCCATGCAGCAGCTCCAGGTCCTCAGTGAGTTTCAGCCGGTTGTCGACGTTGGTGAGCGGGTCGGTTCTCGCCTGCCGGGTGAGTTCCTGCCGGTACTTTCCCAACTGTGAATGCAGGGCAGTCACCCGCAGGGCGACCAGAAGCCGGGTACGCAGGGTGAAAGGGTCCAACGGCTTGGTGACGTAGTCATCGGCGCCAGCCTCCATCCCGGCGAGCACATCGTCCTGCGAGCCGAAGGAGGTCAGCAGGACCAGATAGGTGTAGGAGTCATCGGCAACCTTCCGGATCGCCTCACACAGCTCCAGACCGTTCATACCCGGCATCACCCAGTCGGTGACCACGACCTGCGGCTGGTGCAGCTGGAACAGCTCCCACGCGGCGTCGCCGTCCGCCGCCGACAGACACTCGTAGCCAGCCTGTTCCACCACCGCTTTCGCTACCATCAGCGAACCTGGGTCATCGTCCACTACCAGGACCTTCACGGCGCTCCAATCAATGATTCGGCGAGCGCGACGGATACCAGTTCCAGTTCCGCTTCCAGCTCCGCCAGTCTTTCCGGGTGCACCACGGTGTCGGTGCGCGAGGCGCCCTCAAGCTCGGCGCACAACGCAGCAACTCCGTCAGCGCCGATATTCGCGGCAGCGCCCCGGAGCTTGTGGGCGGCGTCGCCCAATCCTGCGCCCCGCTTGACTGCCTCGCGAAGCTCCGCAAGATCACCGGGGACAGCGCCGAGGAAGGCGGCGACAGCAGCGGGCAACACGCCCCACCCATCGTCGGCACCCAGCCCGCGGAGCAACTCCAGCCGCGCAGGGTCCACGACCTCCCGGGGTTCGGCGTGCCGTACGACGACGGCCCCGGGTGCGGGCGCCGCTGGAACAGCCGGGACTGCCGTAGTGGCAGAGGACTCCGCCGGCACCACATCGGCAGGTGTGCTCGCTGAAGGGGTACCCACCCACCGGAGCAGGGTGGTCTGGAGCTGCGTGAGGTCAACCGGTTTGGCAAGGTAATCGTCCATCCCGGCGGCGCGGCAGCGTTCGCGATCCTCGCTCAGCGCGCCAGCGGTCATGGCAATGATCGGCAGATGCGCGCCCCCGCGACCCCTGATAGCCCGGGTGGCTTCAAACCCGTCCATCACCGGCATGTGGCAGTCCATCAGCACGGCCGCGTACGTTTCGTGGGAGGTGGCCTTGACTGCTTCGGCGCCGTCCCCGACCAGGTCCACCCGATAGCCCAGCTTCAGCAGCATCGATTCGGCGACCAGCTGGTTGACCGCGTTGTCCTCCACCACGAGGATGCGGGGGTTCGGCCCATACTGGGCATCCTGCAACTGGACCGTGCGCGAGTGTACGGTTTCCGGCACCGGTTCGGCGTCAGTGTCAGTCATCAGGTGCATCAGGCGGTCGTAGAGCGCCGAGCTGCGGACCGGTTTGGTCAACCATTCCGACACCCCGGCGGCGGCCAACCGGTCACGGTCGATGCGCCCGATCGACGTGAGCAGGATCAGGCGGGTGCCTGCCAGGTTCGGGTGGTTGCTGATTGCCTCGGCCAGGTCGATCCCATTGATATCCGGCATACACATGTCGAGGACAGCGATGTCGAAAGGTTCCCCTGCGTCGGCTGCGGCCAGGAGCCGCTCCAGCGCGACATCGCCGGTCTCAACAGCGACAGTGTTCATCCGCCAGGAGCCCAACTGGGATTCAAGCACCAGCCGGTTGGTCGCGTTGTCATCGACCACCAAGACCCGCAGGTCATCGAGAAGACTGGATTCAGGCGCCGCGACACCCTGCGACCCGGCGAGTGGGAGGGTGAACCAGAAGGTGCTGCCGGCCCCCGGGGTGCTCGCCACCCCGATGGTCCCGCCCATCGCCTCGGTCAGGCGACGGGAGATGGCGAGCCCCAACCCCGTTCCGCCGTACCTGCGGGTAGTTGACGCATCCGCCTGCGCGAACGATTCAAACAACCGCTCATGATCGGTTGCCTCCACCCCGATGCCGGTGTCCTGCACCTCGAAGCGGATCATCGACCGCTGGTCGCCCTGGGGGTCGGCGACATCCACGCTATGCACCCGGATGGCGATCTCACCGGCCGCTGTGAACTTCACTGCGTTCGACAGCAGATTGAGCAGCACCTGCCGGATCCGGCCGGCATCACCGACCAGTTGCTGGGGCACCTCGGGGAGGCAATAGGCAATCAGTTCCAGGTTCTTCCGCCGAGCACCCTCCGCGAGGAGGCCGGCCACCTCATCGATGAGGCTGCGCGGGTCGAAGGATTCCATCTCCAGGTTGATCCGGCCAGCTTCGAGCTTCGAGAAGTCGAGGATGTCATTGATCAGCAGGAGCAGTGATTCTCCGGCGCCCTTGACGCCCTGGGCGTACTGCCGCTGGGTCGAATCCAGGGGTGTGTCCAGGAGGAGCCCCGTCAACCCGATCACCCCGTTCATGGGGGTCCGGATCTCGTGACTCATGGTTGCCAGGAACTCGGATTTCAGCCGGGTCGCTTCCAGGGCCGCTTCCCTGGCGTTGCGCAACTCGGTCTCCGCCGCGCGCCGCTCGCTGATGTCCTGGGCAATGGTGGCGATGCCGCGCATCACTCCGTCAGTGAACACCGGGGACATGGTCATCGCGACCTGCACCACTGATCCGTCGCTGCGCTCGCGCTCCGTTTCGAAACTATGACCTTCGCCGGTGGATTCCACCAGGGCGAGCGCGGCGTCGTTCGCTTCACGCGCCGACGCCGGGACGAAGAAGCCTTGGTCCCGACCGATCGCGTCCGCCGCTGGATACCCGAAGATCCGTTCTGCCCCGGGGTTCCAGCTGACAATCTTCCCGTCTGACGTGGAGCCGATGATCGCGTCGGAGGACGAGGTGACAATCGCGCCGAGACCCTCGAGCTCGGCCGTGCGAGCAGCCACCTGGTCCGCCAGCCCACGGGTCAGCGTCACATTCTCGATGACGATCAGTACCTGGCGGGCCACCAGCAGCACCAGCGCCACCAACCCGATCCCCAGCTGGACCGGGTAGGTGCCGTCAACCACGATGTAGCCCGATACCAGGATCGCGACCACCACCGGCGCATAGGGCAGAAGCTCCAGTCCCACTGCATATCGGTGGCGGTCGCCCTCCTCCTTCGGAGAGCGTGGCACAAACGGGGCGATCGCGATGAGTCCAAAGGCGAGCATCCAGCCGATGGCGAGCGGAGATCCCGTGGACCCCGTTGCGCCCTCAAAGACCAGGCGAACGTAGACGCTGTCAGTAATGGCAATCAGAAGCAGCCCGCCTCCCATGCAGAACCAGCGCAGCCGGTCTCCCACCGGACGCCGGATACCCAGCACGAGCACCAGGGAAATGATGATCACATCGACCACCGGATAGGAGGTGCCGGTGAGCTGCCCGATGAACTCCTGGTCGGAGGACCGGTAGGCGGGTCCAAGAACCGTCGCCCAGCTGATGAACAGCACAGTCGCGGCGATCACCCCGCCGTCGAGCAGTGTATGGAGGCGCGACACGAGGGTTGCTGGCGGGCGGGGGAACAGGAAGAGTGCGGCGGTAGCCGGGATGGCGTAGCCAACGAACCCGAGGTCGGCAATTGAGGGGAAAGGGTAGAGGTGATCGCGGGTGATGCCGAAGTAGGTCCAGGCCAGAACCCCGCTGAACCAGACGAGCATCGCCGTAGCCAACAACCACCAGGCCCTGGCAGATTCCTGATCGCGCCGCGCACCAGCCGCACAGCTGATCGCAGCGGCGAGGCTGAACGCCAGGAGGCTGAGGTTGCCAATGTTCTGGGCCATTGGGGTGCCGCTGTTCGCCGTCAGGTAGCCGCCGATCAGCAGGACCAGCGCAAGCCCACCGCCGACGAGCCACCAGAGTCCGTTCCGCCAACGCATGGCTGAACCCGGTGGTTCAAGGGCGAGAGTGCTCACTTGGATCCTTTCGGAGGCCCGGTAGCGACCTACCGAGCGCTCATCCACCAGGTGATCCTGCAGTGCACTATCGTGCCTCTATAACTTTCTGCCACTGTAACGTCTCGCGGTCCAGGAACCGGGTCCAACCACCAACATGTCACCGATTCGATACCCATATGACCTGCCCGCCGCCACCGCCCTTACTCTGCACCCGCCGTGGCTGAAGACCGGTGGTTCCGGCGACCGCCGACATCGGTGGGTAATAATGACCCCATGGGGAATCTTCGACGCACAACATCAGTGGCAACCATCGCAGCGCTCGCGCTCGCTCTCACCGCCTGCACGGATACCGGCCCGACAGCTGAGGATGCCGCTGCCACCTTCGCCGAAGGACTCACCGCCCAGGACGTCACCGGTTCCACGTTCACTTCCGGTTCGGCAGCAGAGGTCAACGAGGAACTGGCAGCGATCACCGAGGCACTCGATCCGCTCACCCTCGCCGTCTCCGTCGGAGCGGTGGAAACCGCATCCGAGGACGCCGCCACTGTGCAACTGAACCATGTGTGGGACCTGGACGACAGCGACGACGACTGGGCGTACACGACCACCGTGGATCTCTCGCTCGTCGATGACGTCTGGCAGGTGGACTGGGATCCGGCGGTTGCCGTGGATGGATTGGAGCCTGGCCAGGTCCTGACGATGTCCTCGAGCCCGGCGGAGCGCGGGGACATCCTCGGCGCAGACGGCGAGGTCCTGGTGACTGACCGCCCGGTGCTCCGCGTGGGGATCGACAAGACCCAGCTTGAGGCTGACCAGTTGGGCGGATCAGCTGGGGCCCTGGCGGAGCTGGTGGGGGTTGACCCGACCGCCTTCACCGCCCAGGTAGAGGGAGCGGGGCCGGAAGCTTTTGTCGAGGCGATCGTGTTGCGCGATGACGACTCCCGCCCCGTAACCGACGCGGAGCTGGCAGCCGTTCCGGGGGCGCTAGCCGTTCCCGACGAGCTGGCTCTGGCACCCACCCGGACCTTCGCCCGCGAGCTGCTGGGCTCTGTGGGCCTGGCCAGTGCGGAAATGATTGAGCAGTCCGACGGCGAACTGGCGGCTGGCGACGTCACCGGCCTGTCGGGATTGCAACTGCAGCACAACGTTCAGCTCGCGGGCACACCCGGGCTGGTTGTCTCGGCAGTTCCCGCCGAGCAAACCGAGGCGGCCACCGAGCCGGTTGTGCTGTTCGAGAAGGATCCGGTACCAGGGGACCCGCTGAGCATCACCCTCGACCAGACGCTTCAGTCCCTCGCCGAGGGTGTGCTTGAGGATGAGCCGTCGGCGTCGTCAATCGTGGCGTTACGCCCGTCCACTGGAGAAATCCTGACCGTCGCGAACGGCCCCGGCAGCGCCGGCCTGCAGACCGCCCTGCTGGGCCAGTACCCACCGGGCTCAACCTTCAAAGTAGCCACCTCCCTGGCCCTGCTGCGGGAGGGATTCACCCCCGAATCCACCACCCAGTGCACCGAGGAACTCGTTGTGGACGGTAGATCCTTCAACAACGCCAGCACCTACCCGGCAGCGTTCCTTGGCGAAATTCCCCTTCTGCAGACCTTCGCCCAGTCCTGCAACACCGGGTTCATCGCCACCCGCGATGTCGTATCCCAGGAAGAGCTGGCCGGTGCCGCCGCCGACCTGGGCGTGGGAGTCGAAGCCTCCATTGGGATCCCGGCCTTCTTCGGGTCGGTACCCGAGACCGCCGAAGGCACTGCGCATGCGGCCTCGATGATCGGGCAGGGCGAGGTTCTGGTGTCCCCGCTGGCCCTCGCCGTGATGACCGCGAGTGTCGGTGCCGGTGAACGTGTCACCCCCACCCTGCTCGCAGCGGATCCGGCCGGCGATACCGCGAGCGCCCCGGCGGGCGAATCCGACCCGTCACCGTCGCCGGCAGGTACGCCGAGCGCGCTAACCGTCGACGAAGCGGGAACGCTGCGGACCCTCATGGCCGCCGTCGTCGCCGAAGGTGGAGCCACGGTGCTCGCCGACGTGCCGGGGGACCCGGTACTGGCGAAGACCGGCACCGCAGAATTCGGCGATGAGGACCCGCCGCGGACTCACGCGTGGATTGTGGCGCTGCAGGGTGACCTGGCGGTCGCAGTGTTTGTTGAGGAGGGCGAACTGGGGTCCACCTCCGGTGGCCCGCTGATGGACGCCTTCCTGAGCGGCGCCGCCGGCTAGCGTTAGGAAGTGGCTTGTTCGGACCCCATTGCAGGCACTTCTCCTGGTTGCAGCGCCTCTTCGTGGCCTTTCAACACTTCGGGACCCAGGAAAAGAATGTGGGCCCCACTGGGCGATGGGGCCCACATTCGGTCGGACAGTCTATTTATTGGCTAGCGCGTTGGGACCAGCAAGGCCCCTCAATGGATTCGCCCCAAATGGTGCCTGGATTGGTTGTTCCAGCGGCAGCGTTCCGCAGGCGAAGACTGAGTACACCCTCCAGCGGCTAGTGCCCCCGAGGTCACCCGGAGACGAACCACGACTGGGTTAATGGTCATCGGCGTCTGGAATACGGATAGAGGCATAATCCGGGAATACCACAATGCTGTCAGTGCAAAGCCGTCGACCCCCTGCCTCCCATGGCCGGACAGGCTTTCCCACTCTAGGTTGTCTCTCCACACGGCACCCCGTTTTGGTGAATGCTGCGTGACCGATTCACACAGTGGCTCACTGTCCCATCTGGGGGTTGGAAAAAGCTTGTCAATACCCGGCAGCCGTCGGCTCCATCTGAGTTTCCAAGATTTTCCCAAGATTTGCCAAGATTCACTGGCCCGGTGCACATCAAGGATGCATACTCTAACTACAACACAGCTGTTGGGGCGTGACATTGAGGGGTGACATGCCGTGACCACGCCAACAGTCGACGCCGTTCCGGTCGAATTGCTCCCGGCTCGCGTTCTTATTGTCGATGACCACGCGACTTTCGCCGAGCTACTGGCTCAGGCGCTCGTCCGTGAACCCGACTTTATCTGCGTCGGATTCGCTACCGACATTGCGTCCGCAATGGAGCAGTGTGGACGGCTACGCCCTGATGTGGTGGTGATGGATTACCACCTGCCCGATGGCGACGGTATCAGTGCAGCTGAACGACTTCTGGTCCGCGCCCCGGACACCCGTGTAGTGATGTTGACTGGGGATGCTAATTCCCAGTCGTTGACCCGGGCGGCGGAAAGCGGCATCTGTGCTTTCCTCCCCAAAGATGGCTCCCTCAAGACGCTGCTTGAAACACTGCGGCATGCGAGGAACGGCGGAATGATGGTCCATCCCCAACTGGTCACCCAGTTGTGTGCCCGCAAAAGGGCACCAGCACACGCTGCAAGCTTCGCATCGCTTACCCACCGCGAGGTGGAGGTGCTTCGACTCATGGCCGCAGGCAAGGACGTGAGGACAAATGCCAGAGCCCTGAATATCAGCGAGAACACCTGTCGAGGGTACGTGAAGTCAATACTGTCGAAGCTGGGCGCACATTCACAGCTAGAGGCTGTGGCGGTTGCTGGCAAACTGGGGCTACTCCTCAACCGACATGACTAGGAGGAACCGCCCGCGACGGAGGCCTGGGAGCCCAACCGTCGCCGAGCGATCGGAGGTCAGACGGGCCGTGGCGCGGTTCCTCTGGACCGGGTTGCTTGTCACGGTGCTTATCGCCACACCCGTAGCCTTCTGGATCAGGGCCGAAGCCGAGAATCATGCCCTCGTTAATGCCCGGCTCATTACGCAACGTCTAGCCGACTACGCCATCAGCCCGCTGGTCACCACTCAATTATTGGCGGGGGATCCCGCGGCTATTGAGGACCTCGATGCGCGCCTTCAACCCTGGCTGGAACGCGGTGCCGTGCTAAGGATCAAGGTCTGGACTGCCGACGGCACAATTGTTTATTCGGATGTGCACTCTCTTATTGGACAACAGTTCATGCCTCTAGACCCTGAGATGCTCGATGGCACCGGGGGAAACGCCGCTCTTGAGGACCAGAATGAACTGGAGAACGAGTTTGAGTCCGGTTCCGGCGAACTGGTGGAGGTGTATGTCGAATCAGCTGCGGCAAACGGGGAGCCCCTGATCTTCGAGGCCTACTACGACGACGACGCCGTCCGCGATGAACAGAGCATGGTGCTCCTGGCTATCGCGCCAATATTTCTTCTTTCGTTCGCGGTCCTGCAGTTGGCGCAACTGGTGCCTGGCATCCAGTTGGCACGCCGCATCAAGGCGCAGGAAGTATCCCGGCGCAAACTGCTGCAGTATGCCATTGAAGCGTCAGACCTGGAGCGACGGCGCATCGCCCGCGACCTGCACGACGAGGTGATCCAGGATCTTGCTGGTCTTTCGTACGTCATGGAGGCTGAGGAGGACCACGGCGCCGTGGAGCAGCGTCCCCTCTTTGCCCGGGTCAGGTCTATCCTCCAGGAGAATGTCAGAACCCTGCGCGCCATGACCAGCGAGTTGTACCCCCCTGATGTGGACAAGCTGGGGCTTCCCGAAGCGCTGAGCCGCCTAGCGGCGTCAATGAAGGATCACGGTATCACTGTGGCTCTTCAGATCCCCGAAAGCTGCGACATTGACCGGGATCAGGCCGTCATGCTCTACCGGGTGGCCCGGGAGGTCTTGATGAATACAGTCAAGCACGCCCAGGCGAACACGGTTCATCTTTCACTGCTCAGGCAGGACGACTCCACTGTCATGACCATTCGAGACGACGGGCGCGGGTTCAACCCGGAGGCCAGCTCCGGTGAGGGCCACTTCGGGTTGCGCCTGATGCGTGACACGATCCGGGAGGCCGGTGGATCCCTTGAGGTCGTGTCGGGTGGAACTGGGGGAACCTCTGTGACGGCCACCCTCACCAGGGTTCCTTCTGCCGCTTAGTCGCCGTGAGCGCAGAGGGCTTCTCCAAGATCAAGGTGGCTTTCTCAGGTCAGTCGTCGGAGGGGTGCGTTGCTGGCAACTGGTTCCGAAGTACTGGCCGACCCTTCGGCAGTTAGCGCAGCTGGGGGACCCGGCTGCCGCGCGTCTCGACGATTTCCTTGCCGAGTGGTGTCAGGGATACCGGGATCATCTTGAGGTTCGCAATGCCGAGGGGAATACCGATGATGCTCACGAACATGGGGATTGCCGTCAGAACGTGCCCGATGGCCAGCCAGATTCCGGCGACGATTAGCCAGATGACGTTGCCGATGCTCGACAAGGTCGAAGCTCGTCCGCCCCGGTCCACTATCGTGCGGCCGAAAGGCCAGATGGCGTAAGCGGCAATCCTGAAGGACGCAATCCCGAACGGGATCGTCACGATCAGCAGGCAGCAGATCACTCCCGCCAGGACATACCCCAGGGCGAGCCAGATGCCGCCGAAAATCAGCCAGATAACATTCAGAATTGCGTTCATGGTTTCCATCTTCCTTGAGTGCACTGCGGCGGTCTATGGGGGACACCCCTGAGTGTGCCGATCATCAGCTTTCGTCCCCGGGGAAAGGCAAAAGTGCCCTCCCCGTGAACGGGAAGGGCACTTTCGTGGTCAGAGCCTAGTTGCTGCGACGGTCGTTCGACGCGGGCGCGGTGGCCCGGCGGGGTCCGCTGGACCGGCGTCCTGCACCGGCCGACGGCGTGTGGTTGCGCTGGTTGCCCGGCTCCTGCTTGGCGCCCGCGCTGCTGGAGCGGTGAGGCGCCTTACCCTGGGAGGCGACGTCGGCAGCGCGTGCACCGGCCGGACGTCGGGTGCGGTTGCCGCCACCCGTTCCCGAGCCGGTGGGACGGTCGTCGTCGCGGCGGCGTCCGCCGCCGTTGGAGCTACCGGCCGAGGCACCGGCCGTTGCGCCGAAGCGGGGGCCGCGTGGTTGATCCTGACGACGATCGGACCGGTTCCCCGTCGACTCGGCGGAAACCTTCCCGCGACCGCCACGGCCGCCACGTCCACCCGACGAGGGTGGCGCCGTGCCGCGGCGCTTCCGCTGTGCGTTGGCTCCGGTGGAGGTGCCACCGCCACGCTGTGCTTCACGTGAGGCAACCAGTGACGCGCGGGTGCGCGGGTCGATCTTCTCGGCGACATCACCGATCAGCTTGCCGACCAGCGGCGAGGTGGCCTTCACGTTCTCAAAGGCAACATCGACGCCCGCGGCGCGCATCAGTTTCTGCACCTCGGACTTCTGTTCCGGGAGGGTGATCGTCACGACGGTGCCGGATGAGCCAGCACGGGCGGTACGGCCCGAGCGGTGCAGGTAGGCCTTGTGCTCGGTGGGGGGATCCACGTGGACCACCAATTCGACGTCGTCCACGTGCACGCCGCGGGCGGCGACGTCGGTGGCGACGAGGACACGCACGTCGCCGGAGGAGAACTCTGCGAGGTTACGGTCGCGGGCGTTCTGCGACAGGTTGCCGTGCAGGTCAACGGCGGGGATGCCGGCGTCGGTGAGGGTCTTCGCCAGCTTCCGTGCGTGGTGCTTGGTGCGCATGAAGAGCAGGCGGCGTCCGCTGCCGGAGGCGAGCTGAACGATCAGCTGCTTCTTCTGGGTCTGGTCCCCGACCAGCAGGACATGGTGCTCCATGGTGGTCACTGACGCCTGGGGGTCATCCACCGAGTGGGTCAGCGGGTTGGTCAGGTAGCGCTGAACCAGCTTGTCGACGCCGTTGTCCAGCGTGGCGGAGAACAGCAGGCGCTGGCCTTCCTTGGGCGTGGTGTCCAGGAGCTTCTTCACGACGGGCAGGAAGCCGAGGTCGGCCATGTGGTCGGCCTCGTCCAGCACGGTGATCTCGACAGCGTCGAGGGTGATGAGCTTCTGGCGCATCAGGTCCTCGAGGCGGCCTGGGCAAGCGATGACGATGTCGACGCCGGCGCGCAGTGCCTTCTCCTGTCGGGCCTGGGAGACACCGCCGTAAATGACAGTGGTGTTCAGGCCGAGCACGGTGGCCAGCGGCTCGATGGTCGCGTTGATCTGGGTGGCCAGCTCGCGGGTTGGGGCCAGCACCAGCGCCAGGGGGCGTCCGGGCTTCCGCCGGTATGCGGCTTCCTGCTCAGCCAGCCGGGCCACCATGGGGAGCGCGAAGGCGAGGGTCTTGCCGGAGCCGGTGCGGCCGCGGCCGAGAACGTCACGGCCAGCCAGCGTGTCCGGCAGGGTCTTGACCTGGATGGGAAATGGTTCGGTGATTCCCTGGGCGGTAAGGGTTTGGACCAGGGCCTTGGGCACACCGAGTGCAGCAAAAGTAGTCATGTAGGTACACGAACTTTCTTCTCATCTTCCCCACGAATCGGTTGACGCGAGGGGTTCGCCGAAGAAAAGTCAGACAGTGTCAACCGCGCTCACAATGTTGGGAGCTCAAATGCGGGACAAAAGAATGCGTTCATCGACGCAAGCTGCGCTGGATTCCAGCAGGTGTGAGGTACTTCCACCCAGGCTGGCACGCAGACAAGTCCCTCAACTCTATCAGCGTTCGCGGCTACTGACTTGCGCCATGGCCCGTTTGGCCGTGAACTGGGGGTGAACGTGACTGACACCACATACCCGGAGGCCGCCATGACCCACCCAGATGACACACCGCTCAGTGACTCAGTGCTCGACCACTCAGTGCTCGACGACGCGCGAAGCCTCCACGGCGACCTGGTGCGTTTGCGGCACCGCCTGCACCAGGAACCTGAAGTCGGCTTGTCCCTCCCCCGCACCCAGGAAAAAGTGCTCCAGGCGCTCGACGGTCTGCCCTACGAAATTACGCTGGGAACGGACACCACTTCAGTCACCGCTGTGCTCCGCGGACAGGGCAGCCACGGGCCGGCTGCTACGTCAACGACCAGGCCCGTCGTGCTGCTGCGCGGAGACATGGATGCACTGCCGGTACAGGAACAGACCGGTGTCGAGTACACATCGCACATCGACGGCGCCATGCACGCGTGCGGCCACGACCTGCACACCGCCATGCTGGCCGGGGCGGCCACCCTGCTGGCGGACCGACGGGACCGACTGGCGGGCGACGTCGTCCTCATGTTCCAGCCCGGCGAGGAAGGCTTCGACGGTGCCGGGGTGATGATCCGGGAGGGTGTATTGGAGGCGGCGGGGCGGGCCCCCGACGCCGCGTACGGGCTGCACGTGATGTCGGCGCTGCAGCCAAACGGACAGCTGGCGACCCGTCCCGGCACATTGATGTCGGCCTCCGACGGGCTGCATGTCACAGTGCACGGGGCTGGCGGCCACGGCTCCGCTCCACACCTGGCGAAGGACCCCGTCACTGCGGCAGCGGAAATGGTGACCGCGCTGCAGGTGATGATCACCCGGCAGTTCAACATGTTCGATCCGGTGGTGGTGACGGTGGGTGTGCTGCGGGCTGGCACCAAGCGCAACGTCATCCCTGAGTCGGCGGTCTTCGAGGCGACGGTGAGGACCTTTTCGGAGGCGAACCGGGAGAAGATGCAGGCAGTGGTGCCGCGGCTGCTGGAGGGAATCGCCGCGGCGCACGGTCTGGAGGTCACGGTCAACTACTCGACCGAGTACCCATTGACGGTCACCGACCACGCTGAGACGGTGCGGGCCGAATCGGTCATCGCCGGCCTGTTCGGCTCCGGCCGATACTCGCGGATGGCGCAACCGCTGAGCGGGTCCGAGGACTTCTCACGGATTCTCGCGGCCGTCCCGGGCAGTTTCGTCTTCCTCTCAGCGGTAACCCCGGGCGCCGATCCGGCGACCAGTGCGTTCAACCACTCCCCGTACGCCACCTTCGACGACAACGTGCTGGCCGACGGCGCGGCGTTGTACGCACAGCTGGCCCTGTCCCGGATCGCCGAGCTGGCCGCCGTCGGGAGCTGACTGGGCGTCCCTGTCCCCCTGCCGGAGTGCACTGTCGGTGCACCTCGCCTAGGGTGGGAACAACGACTAGAGGAGTTTCCCCATGAAAAAAGTCCTGCTTGTACTGACCAGCGTTTCCGAACTCGGCGACACCGGCGAGAAGACCGGCTACAACGTGGCCGAGGCTGCCCACCCGTGGAAGGTTTTCAAGGATTCAGGTCACTTCGTCGACTTCGCCTCCATCAAGGGCGGCGTCCCACCCCAGGACGAAGTGGATACCTCCGACCCCATCCAGGTCGCCTTCACCGAGGATGAGACCACCAAAGCCGGCCTCTACAACACGGCGCGCGTCGACGTGGTGGACCCCTCCCAGTACGACGCCGTCTACCTGGTGGGCGGGCACGGCACCATGTGGGACTTCCCTGACAGCGAGGGCCTGCAGAAGCTGGTCGCCAGCGTGTACAACGCCGGTGGCGTGGTGGGCGCCGTGTGCCACGGACCCGCAGGTCTGTTAAACGTCGAGCTGGAGAACGGTCTCCGGCTGGTCGAGGGCAAGCGCGTTGCAGCGTTCACCAACGACGAGGAAGTCGCCGCCGACAAGGACAAGATTGTCCCGTTCTTCCTGGCTGACCGCCTGGAGGAGCAGGGTGCCACCCACGTCTCCGCGGGGGTCTTCGAAGAGAAGGTCATCGTCGACGAGCGTCTGGTCACCGGGCAGAACCCCGCGTCAGCAGCTGGGGTAGCCAAGGAGATGGAGAAACTCCTCGCCGAGGTCATCCACCAGGAGAAGGCCGAGGAGCAGGGCGAAGCCGAGGCGCTGCGCGCCCAGAAGGACGCCGAGAAGGCAGCAGCCGCCGCGGAAGCCGAGTCCGACCACTAGGCCCCCTTCTGACGGGCCAGGCGGCAGTCTCTGCGCTGCCCTGGAAGTCGGTCCCACGAACGCGCCCGTAGTGAGGGATGGAGATGGTCTGCGACAGCGGACCGTCCCACCCCCCTGCTGCGGGCGCGTTTCGTTCGCTTGGATACCCTTAGAACAATGAGTACTCACCCAGCAGCCCCGTCACCGACCCCCGGTCCGCACCTTTCCCAGCCCGTGTCCTTCGTGCGCCGGGGCTCCCGGCTTCAGGGCCGACGACGCCAGGCGTGGGCGGAACTCGACGGGTTTGTGGTCGAGGTCCCGCGAAACACGATGGCCGATACCTCCGTCGACCCTGGCTACCGGTTCGACGCCAGTGCCGAGTTCGGCCGTGAGGCACCGCTCGTCGTCGAGGTCGGGTCAGGCCTGGGCGAGGCCATCACGCACGCGGCCGAGCTGCAGCCCGACACCAATTTTCTGGCCCTCGAGGTCTACAAGCCGGGCCTCGCGCAGACCCTGCTGCGGATCGAGCAGAAACAGCTCACCAATGTCCGCGTCGCACAGGCGAACGCCGCCGAGGCCCTCGCCACCATGCTGCCAGCCGGCTCGGTCAGCGAACTCTGGGTGTTCTTCCCCGATCCCTGGCACAAGACCCGCCACCGGAAACGCCGCCTCGTGAAGGATGACTTCGCCGAGGTCGCGGCGCGGGTGCTCGCCGACGGTGGGCTCTGGCGTCTCGCCACCGACTGGTCCGACTACGCCGTGCAGATGCGCGACGTCCTGGCGGGTTCGGCACACTTCACCAACGTGCACGACGGCGAGCGCACCGGCGCCGACAGCCCCCTCACCCAGGTGTGGGAGAGCGGCGTGGAACTGGTGGTGGGCGGGGCACCCGTCCGTGAGGGCAAGGACCCGGTCAGTACCGGGAACACCGGCGTCAATGAGGGAATCGACACCCGCGGAGGCTGGGCCCCGCGCTTCGACGGCCGGATCCTCACCAGCTTCGAGAACAAGGCCCATGAGGCCGGCAGGATGATCTTCGACCTGACCTACCGCAAGATCTAGGCGGACAGGTTTGCCCACCATCTCCGAGCACCCGCGCCCGAACCGCGGCGTGCCGCCGCCGACACGCCGTACGGGCCCGGAGAAACTGGGGAAACCTGCACGCGGTGAGCGCCGGTGACCCCGCACGAGGCGTGGGAGGGCCACCCGAAAGGCAGCCGCGCCTATAACCGGATGCTCTGGGCCCTGTTCTTCGCCGGGGTCGCTACCTTCTCCCAGCTGTACTCGGTGCAGAGCGTCCTGACCAGTATCGCCAGTGACTTCTCCATCTCGGCCGCCCAGGCAGCACTGACCGTGTCCGCTGCGACCATCGGGCTGGCCCTGGCGGTCATCCCCTGGTCCTGGGTGGCCGACCGGGCGGGCCGGAAGCGGACCATGACCTGGGCGATCAGCGCCGCCGTCGCCTTCGGGCTGATGGTCCCGCTGGCCCCCACTTTCGAGCTCATGCTGGTGCTGCGCTTCCTGGAGGGCGCGGCCCTGGGTGGGATCCCGGCCATCGCGCTGGTCTATCTCAACGAGGAAGTGCAGCGACTCCATGCCGCCGTCGCCGCTGGCACCTACGTGGCAGGGACAACCATCGGCGGGCTGTCGGGCCGGCTGGTCGCCGGACCGGTGGCGGACCTCCTGGACTGGCGGGCAGGGGTTCTCACGGCCAGCCTGATGGCGGCCCTGGCTGCGGTGGCCTTTGTCTGGCTGGCGCCAGCACCTCGACGGTTCGTGCCGGTGGTCCGCGGCATTGGGCCGAAACTCGCCGAACGGATTGTCCACAATCTCCGGTCGCCGCGGCAGCTTGGCCTGTACGCCCAGGGGTTCCTGCTGATGGGCGGCTTTGTGGCGGTCTACAACTACCTGGGATTCCGCCTTGAGCTACCGCCCTTCGGTCTTCCCGTCGCCATCATCAGCCTCCTCTTCCTCGCCTACCTGGCCGGGACCGTCAGTTCGAGGGTGGCCGGCACGCTCGCGGTGCGGTTCGGGAGGCTCCAGGTGATGGTCGCGGGCATCCCGGTGATCGTCCTCGGCCTGATCATCACGCTCGCCGATTCTCTGCCTCTGATCATCGTGGGCCTGATCATCTTCACCGGCGGTTTTTTCACCGTCCACTCGGTGGCTGCCGGCTGGACTCCCCGGCTCACCGACGTCGGGCGTGCCCAGGCCTCAAGCCTCTACAACTTCTTCTACTACGCCGGATCCAGCCTGATCGGCTGGACCGGTGGCTTCTTCTTCGACGGCTTCGGGTGGAACGGGGTGGCCCTCTACGCTGCGTCGCTCGCCGTCCTGTCCGGGGCACTCGCCGTCGGCACCCTCCGCGGTGCCCCCAACCACTAGCACTCTCCCACTTCTGCAGGTCTCTTCTTCTGAAACCCTTGCGCACAAACTGGTTTGCATGACAAACTCGTTTGCGAAGCTGAAGGATGAGGAAAGCACATGACCCACGACGCGCTCGACGACGACCGGCCACTCGATCTCCACACCGCCCTCCGGCTGGTGAAAAGTGCCGAAGATACCGCCCGGCGGGAGCTACGCGGCAACGAGGCACTGCAGTATCTGGTGTGGGGCCTGGCCTGGCTGCTCGGCTTCGGCACTCTCCACGGCTCCCGGTTCGGTTGGCTGCCGATCGACCATGAACCGGCCCTTGCCGTCTTCGGCGTGGCTATCCTCCTCGCGATCGTGGTCACCATCGTCGTGGCCGGCCGCTACAGCCGGGGAATCCGCGGGCACAGCTCATTCACCGGCACCATGTATGGAGTGGCCTGGGCACTGGGCTTCCTGGTGATGGGCACCCTGAGCGGCGTGATCGTCGGTGTGGTGGACGACTTCTGGGTTCGCGGCATGCTGATGAACGGGATCGCCATCCTGATTGTCGGCCTCCTCTACATCACCGGAGGAACCACGTTCAACGACAAAACCCAGTCGGTCATGGGCGTCTGGTTCCTGGTCGTGGACATGGCCGCCCTTCTCAGCGGGTCCCAGCACTACCTCACAGTCTTTTTCATCTTCGGCTCCGGGGGGTTCCTGGTGGCTGCGGTGCTGGAGACCGTTCGTCGCCGCAAGCAGGCCCAGTCCAATGCCTGAACTCGACCCCATCATCCATGCCGAATCCCGGCTCCGCGCCATCACCACCCTTAACGAGGTGGGCGAAGGGGACCGTATTGCGTTCACCAAGCTCCGCAAGATCCTGGACATGACCGCCGGGAATCTCTCCACCCACCTTCGCAAGCTTGAAGACGCAGGCTATGTGGAGGTCACCAAGACCATCGAGGGCCGCACACCCGCCACCTATGTCGCCATCACCCTCAAGGGCAAAGCCGCCTTCGAGGACTACCGGAAGGCCCTGCGGGAACTCCTCGCCGGGCTCTCCTGACCACCAGACCGGAGCTGCCATGACCACCCCCACCCCGTCTGACCATCTGCCGGTCCTCGCCTCGGCGTCCCACGTCGTCAAACGCTTCGGCGGAGCTACAGCAGTGGACGGCGTCAGTCTCAACATCCACTCGGGTGAGGCGGTGGGTCTGCTCGGACCGAACGGTGCCGGTAAATCCACCCTGATCGGCCTGCTGTGCGGGCTCCGGCGCGCCGACGCAGGTGAAGTGCGCCTGTTCGGCCGCAACCCGCTGGACCCGTCAGCTCGGCTACGGCTCGGATCAACCCCGCAGGCCACCTCCGTGCCGCAGACGCTGAGGGTCAGCGAGACCGTCGACTTTGTGGCGGCCCACTACCCGGACCCGATCCCCACGGCTGAACTCCTGTCCGATTTCGGGCTGGACGGGATGGCCGCCAAACAGTGTGGCGGTCTGTCGGGTGGACAGCAGCGGCGCCTGCTGGTGGCACTCGCGCTGGTCGGCCGGCCCGAGCTGGTCATCCTCGACGAACCCACCACCGGCCTGGACGTGGAGGCCCGGGACACCCTGTGGCGCCTGCTCCGCACCTACCGGAACGCCGGCGGAACCCTGCTGATCACCAGCCACTATCTGGAGGAGATCCAGGCACTGGCTGGCCGGGTGGTCGTGATGGACAAGGGATCGGTGATCGCCGATGGCACCGTCGACGAGATCCGTTCCCACGTGACCCTGACGAAAGTTTCATTCCGGACCGAGTTGCCTGCGTCGTCGTTCGGGTCCCTGCCCCATACCGTTGGCGTTGAAACGCACGACGACGGCCGCGTCACCATTGTCACGGCCGACGGCGACGCGACGGTGAGAGCCCTGGTGCTGGAGGACCTCGCCGTCCGTTCGCTTGAAGTGCATGCGGCGAGCCTTGAGGAAGCGTTCAAGGCGTTGACCGGTGAGCATCCGGTACGCACGATCGGTCAGGAGCAGTCATGACAATCTCAGCAGGGCCCCATTCGGCGGCACCCTCCCAGGCAACCCTGATCCGCGCGCACACCAAGGCGCACATCCTCGAACAGCTGCGGATCCCGGTCGCGGTGATCTCGTCGACAATTTTCCCGGCGCTGGCACTGCTCTTCTTCGTCATCCCCCAGCAGGCAACAGTGCAGGATCCGGTGGCATCGTTGACGGCGGTGGCGCAGCTGGCACTTTTCGGAGTTATGAGCGCGTTTCTGTTCAACTACGGCATCGGCGTTGCCGAAGACCGCGCCAACCCGTGGAGCAGCTACCTCCGCACGCTTCCCGCGGGTCCGCTCCCGTCGACGATCGCCCGCGCGCTGACAGCGATGCTGTTCGCCTTCCTGGCCCTCATCCCGGTGCTGGTTCTCGGAGCAACCCTCACCACGGCCTCCGACGCATTCACCACCGGAATGTTGCCCTGGTGGACAGTCCCGCTGTCGGTGGTGGTGTGGCTGCTCTGCGGGTTGCCCTTCCTGGCGCTGGGCCTGTTCATCGGTTACCTGTGCACCTCGAAGGTGGCCATCGCTGTGACACAGGTGGTGTTCTTCCCGCTGGCATTCGCCGGTGGGATGCTCCTGCCGCCGTTCCTGTTCCCTGACTGGCTCAACACCCTCTCGCTGTTCCTGCCCTCACGGGCCGCGCGCGACATTTCTGTCCAGGTCTTCACGGGCGGCCCGGTCGAGGTGTTGTCGCTGCTGACGATCACCGCGTGGACAGTCCTCCTGGGGGCACTGGCGCTATGGGCAAACCGACGGGACCAGGGGCGAAGGTTCAGGTGACCTGGCTGCCGGGCCGGGAGGGTCAGACCAGACCTGCTGCCACCCGTCGCCTGGCCATCCAGGCGCTGAGCTCCCCGGCGGGGATGGGTTTGCTCAGGTAGTACCCCTGGATGAGGTCGCAGTTCAGGCCGGCCAGCGCGGTGTATGCCTCCTCGTCCT
This sequence comes from Arthrobacter sp. 260, assembly GCF_013116745.1. Taxonomy (GTDB): domain Bacteria; phylum Actinomycetota; class Actinomycetes; order Actinomycetales; family Micrococcaceae; genus Arthrobacter_D. The sequence goes on along the minus strand of NZ_JABFOE010000007.1, from coordinate 10,091 downwards.
CGACACCCTCAGCAACGATCCGCAGCCCCAGGCTGTGCGCCAGGTCGATGATCGACGCCACCAGGTTGGTGGCTCGAGGGTCCTGGTTCATCGGAGCGATGAACGACCGGTCCAGCTTCAGTTCGTCGACCGGGAGATCGCGCAGGTAGGCGAGGGAGCTGTAGCCCGTCCCAAAGTCATCGATCGAAATCTCGATGCCCCTCGCGCGTATTTCACGCAGGATCCCGGCTGTCTGCGGGCCCTCCTGCAGAAGAATTTCCTCGGTGATTTCCAGCACGATCACTGAAGGTGGCAGGTTTCGCGCGCTCAGCAGCCGGGTGATCCGGTGTGGCATGTCCTGCCGGAGGCAGCTCGCTGACACGTTCACCGCAATCGCCAGCTCAAGTCCCTCCGACCGCCACCGGACCGCCTGGTCCAGCACCTGGTCCATGATCACGTCGGTAAGCTGCGGCATCAGCCCGGCCTCTTCGGCGAGCTGGAGGAAAGAACCGGGGTACAGCAGCCCACGGGTGGGGTGATTCCACCGCACCAGCGATTCCACATCGGCGATCTCCGGACCTCCGGGGCAGATTTTTGGCTGGTAATGCATCACGAACTGGCGCTCCGCGATTGCGGTCCTGAGTTCCTGGACGGTGCGGAAGCGGATTTCGCGGTGGTCGTTGTAGTCCAGCTGGTAGAGGTGATGCCCGCTGTGGTCGGCCTTCGCGCGGTACATGGCGACGTCGGCGCTCCGCAGTAATGACCCAAGTTCCGGTCCGTGTTCGGGGTAAAGAGCCACCCCCACGCTTGCACTGGTTTGCACTATCACACCCCCGATCGTGAACGGCTCCTCCAACGCCCTGGAGATGCGGGCCGCGGTTTCCACCGCGGCTTCCTCCGAGACATCGGCCAGGAAGATGGCAAATTCGTCGCCGCCGATCCGGGAGATCAGGTCGGACGAGCGGACCTGTTCGGTCAACCGCTCCCCCACCCGCTGCAGCAGGCCGTCGCCGACGTCGTGCCCCAACCCATCATTGACGTCCTTGAACCGGTCCAGGTCGAGCAGGAGGAGGGCGCTGTGTTGACCCGGCTGCAGCCGATCGGGAACGTCAGCGTAGAGGGCCCGGCGGTTGGTGAGGCCGGTGAGGTCGTCAGTTCTGGCCAACGTTCGCTGCAAACGGTGCCGGAAGCTCAGCGGGATCGCTGCGGCGGCGAGGGTCAACCCGGAGAGGACGACGGCGAGCACCGGTACTGGCTTCTGGCTTGCCAGCACCAGCACTCCCAACGCAGCGACCGTTGAAATGATCGGAGCTGCAAGTGCTGGGATGCCCGCGTTGCCGCGGCGCCGGTCAGAGAGGGGCCGGGCGATACCATCGACCCAGACAGCTACTGCGACGACTCCTGCGGTCCAGCCAGCGTCGTAGAGAGACCCCGCCGAGTAGGACTCCGGATCCAGTGCATATCCCACGTCGAACGCCGCGAACAGGCCCAATCCGATCAGGAGAATGGGCCAGCGGGGGCCCAGGTCCAATCCTTGAGAGGCCAGGATCCCGGCGATCAGCGCAATTGTGACAATATCCAGCACAGGGTAGGCAATGGCAATCGTGGATTCGCGGGTCACGGAACCGAGGCTGACTGCGTTGAGCGTGGGTGCCACGACCATTGAGATCACGGATGCCGCGGCAAGGGTACCAACGAGACTGTCAAGGAGCACCGGCCAGAGCCGGCCGCGCAGTTGCCGATGGATCACCACGCCGAGAGCGCCGATGACCAGCACCGAGAACAGCAGATAGCCCGCGTCCGCCACAGAGGCGATCGCCAACGCTGGCTCACCGTTTGAAAGGTAGGAATAGAGGACATCCCCAGTGGCATAGAGCGTGACCGCTGACGCGGCAAGGGTCACTTCCAACCGCCGAAAGCCTACTTCGCTCGCGGCGGCCCAACACAGGAGGACCGCTGATGCTTCGGTGGTCAGGCATAGGCTTGTCGCGACCCATTGGTCGAGGACACCCTCACCGACCAGCGCGAGGCTGACCATAAAAATCGCAAGTAGCGCACCGGTGAGTCTGAGAAGCCACACACGCGGGCTTACGGCCACATTGGTACCAAAACGATCGCAATGTAAACCACTGATCTGTTGCATTCTACCTACCTTGTGGCACCCCAGTGTTTGTTCACAAATCATAGGACTCATATTTCGCGGGCACGTGCGCCGCAGGGACCCGGCGCAGGTTACTGAGCCAAAACTGCCTCAAAGGCGCGCGATTCCTCAGATAGGGCGGCCGGAGGAAGGATTGTGACGGGGTGTGCCCTCAGGAACGGTTGGCGATCAGGACTGCCACCCCATCGAGAAACCGCTTCAAGACGAACTGTAATTCAGCCCCCTCTGCTTCCATCACGGTGAGGGCGGGGTCGCTAAACACGCCGAGCACCTCGCGGTATTCTTCCGGATCGAGCAGGCGAAACAATAACGATCCATATTCTTCGAGCGCCTCGGGGGAATCGCTGGCGGAAACATCAATTTCGAGTTTCGTGACAGATCGCACCAGGTTTCCGAGCATGAGGGCGCTGCTCAGTTTTTCTGACGAGTTAAGCGGCGTGGTGGCGAGCACCCGCAGCAGCATTTCCAGCCACAGCAGCTCGTTGGGAGTGGCGGGCGGCGCGGTGAGGCGATACTCCAACACCCACGGATGCGCGCGATACTGGGCCTCAACTGCCCGGGCCCACTCCCCGACCGCCGACCGCCAGTCGCCGACCCCGCCTGAATTACCCGATTCGCCCGAGTCACCAGGACCGTCGACGGGTGGAACATCGACCGCATGATCAGCACTTTGCGGTTTCGACTGGTGCGAGTCCGGACGCCCGTAGGCCCCGTCCCGCATGAGCGGCGTCGGTGATTCTGATTGCCGCATCGATGATGCGGGCCGGACTCAACTCGGCCTTCATGCCACGGGACGCGGGGCGCCCGAGCGCCCAGGCGATGGCAATTCCCGGCGGAAGCGGTGAGCTCTCCGTTTGCTCAACGGTCATTACGCCCTTTCCGTCCAGTGGCCATATTAGGCGCACGCTTCACCCGCCCAGAGTGTTCACTATCTCAACAATCCAGATAGACCTCAGGAGGTCCGCGGCGCTGGCCTATGGATCACTGCGGCACCCTAGCTGAATGCCGATGCCGGGAGGTCCTTCTCGCCGTCGGCAATCGCCCGGACAACCCGCTCAGCGACGGCGTCCGGGTCTTTCCCGGCGGGAAGCCGCGGCGCTGCACCAGCAATGGCTCGGTTCACCAGCCCGGTCTCGGTGTGCGGCGGCCGCACATCGAGCACCCGGATTCCCTGCCGGCGGACTTCCAGCGACAGTGCTTTCCCGAAGGCGCTGAGCGCTGCCTTGCTCGCCGAGTAGGCGGCCATCCCGGCGGTTGGGCTTTCGGCGACGACGGCGCTGATCTGGACCACCACTGAATCGCGCTGCAGCTGGGCTGACACCGCACGGATGAGCCGGATGTAGCCCAGGACGTTGACGAGGAGCAGCTCATCCAGGGTTTCGTCGTCGAGCCCGGCTACCGGCCCGAACGCGACTACTCCCGCCGCGTACACCAGCCCGTCAAGATCACCGCAGACCCCGGCGATCTCTGCCGGAGCGTTGGGGTGAGTGAGGTCGGCGACGACGGTTCCAGCCACCGCATCTCCCAGCTCGGCGGCCAGGCTTTCAAGTTTTCCGGCGTTCCGGCCGGAGAGCGTCACCCGCGCACCGGCACCTGCCAGCTGCCTGGCGACGGCGGCGCCCAGAACGCCCGTCGCTCCGATCACCAGGAAGTGGCTGCCACTGATAGTTGTCATGTGGCCGAGTCTACCCACCCCTGGGTATCCGCCAGGGGGCTAGTCGCGAAGGTGCCGGTTCTTCAGGCGTTCCAGTTCCCGGTCCGCCGCCGAGCTGGCTTCCAGCTCCTCGAAGGCCTCCTCGACCCGTCGGGAGTTGGGATCGGTCCAGGACAGTTCGTCGTGGGCCGCAGCCTGGGCCTGAACCCGCCGGGCCTCCAGCTCTGCCTGCCGTGCCGCAGCCTCGGCCCCCGCAGCGGCCTGCCCTGATCCGGTGAGCGCGTCCTGCATGCCGAGTTCGGCCTGCGCAGCACCATGCCTGGCCTTGAGGGTCTGGTACCGGATGCCGTTGTCCTCAACCCGCGTTTCCAGCCGCTGCAGGTTGGAGTCGAGCTGGCGTACCTGTGAATCGAGTTCGTCCCGTTGACGGCTCAGCGTCTCGAGCCGTTTCGTGACGGCGAGGCCGCGGCGCAGGGCGGCCCGGGCGGCGTCGTCGTCGCCGGCGTTCACCGCATCCGCGGCCTGGCGTTCCAGATGGTCCAGCTCGGCCCGGGCTTCGCCGGCGAGCAAATCCAGGCGGTGCCGGTTGGCCGCCAGGTCAGCGACGCTGCGGCGGGCCTTGTCCACCAGGTCCAGCTGCTGCCGGTGGGCCTGCTCGACGGTCTGGATCGGGTCGGTGGGCTTCTGCTTCGCATCCTTCGCGGCGGTGCGGTTCGCTCGGACGATACGGGAGATGCGGTGGCCTAGTGACATGGTGATTCCCTCAGCCTCTACTGGATCTGGTCGCGGGTGCCGTAGGCCTTGCTCCACGCCTGAAGCACATTGATCTCGCGCGTCAGGTGGGTGCTGGCCCGTTGAATTTCGGCACCGCCAGCCGGTTGGCCAGCCTGCATGAGTGAGCGCCGAAGGTCTGCCGACAGGGTGCCGTAGGACTGGACCTGCTCACCGATTCGGCCCGCCAGATCGCGTTTGAGCTGGCGGTCGGGTTCGCGTTCGGCGAGGCGGAGCTGGTCTTCCAGAGCACGTTCGGCCCGGAACAGGTCCTCAGCAACCATCGGAAGTTCCCCGATGGGACCGCCGCTGCCCGCCGCGGCGTCGAGGGCCCGGCGGGTTGCCTGGCCGGAGCGTCGCAGGTCGAGGCGCAGTCGGGCGATCCGTCGGACGCCGTCGTCGACGGCGTAGGACCGGGCAGTGAGCACGCCGTTGGAGAAGCTGCGCTGCACTACTCCGGAGCGGCGGAGCCGGCGGACAATCAGCCACGTGGCCAACGCAAATCCCAGGCCGATAACCAGCAGTGTCACCCCGCCAAAGATGAGGAGCTGCATGATGAAGTCACCGGAGTCACCGGCGTCGGTGAGCTGTTGAGGCATACTCCCAGTCTGCACCGTAACCGCAGCGGTTTCCAGCAGAGGGGGCCCCGGGCGCAGAGTTGTCATCAACTCGTCACGGTCGCCACACGACCATGGCCTGGCTGCGTGGGCGGGGTCGCTGCCCACGCGAGAGGGTGACGACGTCGCCGGCGAGGCCCGCGGCGAAGACCCGGCTTCCGTCGGACTGGCGACGGCGGGAGGCCAGTTCATCGGTCAATTCCTGCACCCGGTACTGGAGCGCGGCCACCTGGTTCTCAAGCTGCAGGATGCGGCGGATTCCTTCAAGGGAAACGCCCTCCTGGGAAAGCCGCTGCACCTCACGGAGCGTGGTGACATCCCGCTGCGAATAGCGCCGGGCACGGCCCGGAGCCCGACTGGGAGTCACCAGCCCCAGCCGGTCGTACTGCCGCAGCGTCTGCGGATGCATGTCCGCCAGTTCGGCGGCGACGGAGATCACATAGATGGGCAGGGTTGCGTCAATTGCCATCGTGACCTCCTTTCAGGCAGTTTGGGCTTTAGAGTTTTGCCTTCGCGGCAAGACCCGCCCGCGGGTTGGCGTCGGCCGTAGCGGCGGCAAACGCTTCGACGGCCGCCTCGGCCTCTTTGTTCAGCTTCTGGGGGACGACGACGTCGATGGTCACCAGCAGGTCGCCCGTCGCCTTGGCGGTGGAAACCCCTCGTCCCTTGACGCGCAGCGTGCGGCCGGATGGTGTCCCGGCGGGAACCTTCACCTTGACCGTGTCACCGGTAAGCGTGGGAACGTCGATCTGTGCGCCGAGGGCGGCCTCGGGGAAGGACACCGGAACGTGCACCCGGATGTTGTCGCCGTCGCGCTGGAAGAACGGGTGTGGTTTGACGCTGACGCTGACCATCAGGTCACCGTTGCCTGCTGCGCCGGCTTGCCCTTTACCGCGGACACGGACCTTCTGTCCGTCCTTGATGCCGGCTGGCACGCGGACGTCGATCACTTCACCGGATGGCTCGCGCAGTCCGATGGTGGTGCCGTTGATGGAGCCGGCGAACGAAATACTGGTGGTCGCGGTCCGGTCGGCACCCTTGCGTGGGGTGGGCTGGTAACCACCAAACCCGCCTCCGCTGCCCTGACCGAAGCCGCCTCCCCCACCTTGACCGAAAAGGTCGGCGAACTCGGGTGGCAGATTGCCATAGTTGGGGGCGCCGCCGCCGCGCTGGCGTCCGGCACTGGGGCGGCCAGCACCCTGTCCGAAGAGGTTGCCGAAAATGTCCTCGAAACCTGCGCCGCCAGCGCCACCGCCGGGACCGCCGGCGGTGAACCGTGCGCCGCCACCCATAGCGCGGATAGCGTCATACTGCTGACGATCCTCGGGGTCCGACAATACCGAGTAGGCCTCGGAGATGTCCTTGAACATCTTGTCGGATCCACCGGTTGCCTGGTTCTGGTCCGGGTGGTGCTTGCGCGCCAGCTTCCGGTACGACTTCTTGATGTCGGCCGCGGAAGCATCTTTGGGGACACCCAGAATTTTGTAGAAATCCTTGTCGACCCAATCCTGACTAGCCAATTGGCGTCCCCTTTCGTATATGAATTCAAAGCATAGGTGAGTAGTGATGGAGCCGGAGCAGTGTCCGATCCGGCGGCTTTAATGTTTCCAGCGAGCTCTGCGAGCCAGGAAACTTCGTTGCCGCCGGTCGGGCACTGCTCCGGCTTGCCGAGCGCTACTCGGGTACTGCGACGATCACTTGGGCTGCCCGCAGGACGCGGTCGCCCTTCTTGTAGCCTGCCCGAAGGATCTGGCTGACGCTGTCGAACTGCACGTCTGCACTGGGCTGCTGGATCAGAGCCTCGTGGACGTTCGGGTCGAACTCCACACCGGTCTCGTCGATCCGGGTCAGACCGTAGGTCTTCAGCGCGTTCTCCAGTTTGGTGGAGATCGCGGCGAAGGGTCCGTCGGCCAGGTCGCCGTGCTGGCGGGCAGCGTCAATGTCGTCCAGGACGGGCATCAGGGAGTTCAACACTCCGATGACTGCCATGTCCCGGGCCACGTCCCGGTCACGTTCAACACGCTTCCGGTAGTTGACGTACTCGGCCGAGAGGCGTTGCAGGTCGGTGCGCAGCTCGTTCTCCAGACTGGAGCCCGATTCGGCGGCGGGTTCAGTGAACCCTTCGCCGTCAATCCCGTTGAGGATTGCTTCGGCCTGGGCCAGGGCGTCGCTGCCGTCAGCAGCCTTCCCTTCGGCGTCGGCGTCGGTTTCCTCGACCGGATCCTGAACGGAGTCCGGGGCCACAGGCTGGTCGCTGGGACCAGCCTGTGAGCCGTCGTCGTCCTGCTGCCCACGGACCTTACCTGTCTCGGGATCGATCTTCCGCTTGTCGCGGAAGCTGACCGGTTCGGACTGGTGCTCTTCTTCGTTTCCGTGGTGCGGCATGATTACTTCTTTTCGTTGGTGTCGTCTTCGTCGACTACCTCGGCGTCAACGATGTCCTCGTCGCTCGAGGATGAGTCGGCGTCAGGCGTCGTCCCATCCTGAGGGGCGTCGGCTCCTGGTGCGGCGGCGTCCTGCTGTGCTGCTGCGTAGATTGCCTCGCCGAGCTTGGTCTGGGAAGCCTGAAGCTTCTCAAACGCTGCCTTGACGGCGTCAACCGATCCGGCTTCCTCGGGGTTGGCTTCCAGCGCCTTCTTGAGGTCGTCGACGTCGGCCTGGACCTCGGTCTTGACGTCCTCAGGCAGCTTGTCCGCATTGTCGGCGATCAGCTTGTCGACCGAGTAGGCCAACTGCTCGGCGCCGTTGCGGGTGTCGGCTGCCTCACGGCGTTCCTTGTCCTCGGCTGCGTGCTCTTCGGCTTCGCGGACCATGCGGTCGATGTCTTCCTTCGACAGCGCGGTGCCGCCGGTGATGGTCATCGACTGCTCGGCGCCTGTGCCCTTGTCCTTGGCGGACACGTGGACGATGCCGTTGGCGTCGAGGTCGAAGGTGACCTCGACCTGCGGCACGCCACGGGGAGCTGGCGCGATGCCGGTCAGTTCGAAGGTACCCAGAGGCTTGTTGTCCCGGGTGAACTCACGCTCGCCCTGGAAGACCTGGATGGCAACCGATGGCTGGTTGTCGTCAGCGGTGGTGAAGGTCTCGCTGCGCTTGGTGGGGATAGCCGTGTTGCGCTCGATCAGCTTGGTCATCATGCCGCCCTTGGTCTCGATCCCGAGGGACAGAGGGGTGACGTCGATGAGCAGCACATCCTTGCGCTCGCCCTTCAGCACGCCAGCCTGGAGAGCGGCGCCGACGGCGACTACCTCATCAGGGTTGACGCCCTTGTTGGGCTCCTTGCCACCGGCCAGTTCCTTGACCAGGTCGACGACTGCGGGCATGCGGGTTGAGCCACCCACGAGCACGATGTGGTCGATGTCAGCTACCTTGATGCCGGCTTCAGCGATGACGTCGTTGAAAGGCTTCTTGGTGCGGTCCAGCAGGTCCTTAGTGAGGTCCTGGAACTTGGCGCGGGACAGGTGCTCGTCCAGGTGCACAGGTCCGTCGGGGGTGACCGAGAGGTACTGCAGGGAGATGTTGGTGGAGCTGGCCGAGGAGAGTTCCTTCTTGGCCTGCTCGGCTGCTTCCTTCAGACGCTGCAGAGCGATCTTGTCCTTGGACAGGTCGACGCCCTTGGCCTTGGCCTGCGACAGCAGGTAGTCAACGACGCGCTGATCCCAGTCATCGCCGCCGAGGCGGTTGTCACCGGCGGTGGAGCGTACCTGAATGGTGGAGAAGTCGTCTTCATCCTTGCCGACCTCAAGCAGGGACACGTCAAAGGTGCCGCCGCCCAGGTCGAAGACCAGGATGAGCTCGTCTTCCTTGCCCTTGTCCAGGCCGTAAGCGAGTGCTGCAGCAGTTGGCTCGTTGACGATACGCAGGACGTTCAACCCGGCGATCTCACCGGCTTCCTTGGTTGCCTGGCGCTCGGCGTCGTTGAAATAGGCAGGAACGGTAACGACGGCGTCGGTTACCTTTTCACCCAGGTAGCTCTCGGCGTCGGTCTTCAGCTTCTGAAGGATACGAGCGGAGATTTCCTGTGGGGTGTAGTTCTTGTCGTCTACCTTGACGCTCCAGTCAGTGCCCATGTGGCGCTTGACGGAGGCAATGGTGCGATCAATGTTGTTGACGGCCTGGCGCTTGGCGATCTCGCCAACCAGCACTTCGCCGCCCTTGGAGAATGCAACGATCGAGGGCGTAGTCCGTGCGCCTTCAGCGTTGGCGATAACGGTGGGCTCGCCACCTTCGAGTACGGAAACCACTGAGTTGGTGGTTCCGAGGTCAATACCTACTGCACGTGACATGCGTATTTCCTTTCAACAGCCCGTAAATAAGGGGAATCACTCGATCCGGTGCCTGGCGGATTTTCGCCAGAAAGCTGGATCTTGAGCGTTCTTCACTCAACTGTACTCTCGGTGGATGGAGAGTCAAATTGAAGTTGAGTCGGGTGGACTCAACTTTTGCCGGATAGTGGTTTTAGCCCGCTTATTCAGTGGGATTCCGGAGGTTCAGCCGTGAGAGAACGACATGCCTCGACCCTCGGCAGGTGAATCCTGAAGGTGCCGTGCGTTATGTTTTCGTTTGCCTGCGGGTTGTGAAGGTGCGGTGCGGTGTGTTCGTGTGCCCCCGGACCAATCCGCTGAGGCGTGAGATCTGGTGGGTTCCGCCTTCTTTGAGCCACCAGATCTCACCTCTGGGGGACTTCCAATCTCTTGGCAAGAGTTTTGTCGAGGGCTAGCGGCTCCGTCGGGGCTCGTGTTGAGGCTCCGCCACGACCTCGGACGCAAACCACCGGCCGCTGAATGCCGGCAATCTGAGCGCAATCTTGGCCCCGAAAAATTAGTGGAAAAAGTTTTCTGAGCACCCCTAATTTGCCCCTTATTTTGATGCTCCTATAGGTGTCAATGGTCGTTGAGCCAGTTTGTGT
>NZ_JABFOE010000079.1 GCF_013116745.1 Arthrobacter sp. 260 | reverse complement strand
ACATTTGGTTTGCAGGTGGAAGCCGTGACAGTGATGATGATCGCGATTCCAATGCCTTTGAGATGATCTTTAAGGTGGTAGCCATTGTCTTTGTCTTAATCTTAGGACCATTATCGGCTTCCCTTGCGCAAATGGCGCTTTCGCGTAACAGAGAATACCTAGCAGATGCTTCATCTGTAGAATTAACGCGCAATCCGCAGGGATTGATTTCCGCTTTGAGAAAAATTGAAAACAGTCAGCCAATGAA
>NZ_JABFOE010000078.1 GCF_013116745.1 Arthrobacter sp. 260 | reverse complement strand
ACACAACTTGGCTGATGTGACCGTTACTTCTAACTATGGGATCAATTCAACCGACCGAGCAACTATTCAAAATTCGCCCGAAGTTAAGCAGGCTACCTTTGGTTATTTGCAAGATGCAAAGGTAAAATCTAACCAAGATGTTTTACAGGTATTCTCTCAATCAAATACTCTTTCAAACTATGAACTAATTAAGGGGCATTCCCAGAAAATAATAAAGAAATCGCTCTTTCATATTTGCTTAAAAAGAAG
>NZ_JABFOE010000077.1 GCF_013116745.1 Arthrobacter sp. 260 | reverse complement strand
CCACACACCTGGGAGGAGAAATCGCAGAGTTTTTGGAAGGCGCCGTCTGGCTTGCCTTTAGTGCAGCATCCCTTATTATTGATGATTGATTTAGCCAAAGAGGGTCACATCAGCCTCGAGCTCATCGCTGAAAAAACGGCGCACGCAGTGGCTGATTGCTTCCAAATCGAAGAGCGTGGGTATATCCGTGAAGGGTATTGGGCATATTTAGCGATCGTGGATCTGAACAAACCATTGACTGTATCAAAAG
>NZ_JABFOE010000076.1 GCF_013116745.1 Arthrobacter sp. 260 | reverse complement strand
GTTTAAATCAGCAACGTTAATGTCCTTTTCAAAGGACAAATATTTGTAAGCGTTTACTAACACAGCTGAGATAATGACGATGGAAGGAGATGAGACCGGATGGGCACCGATCTCGCGCAATCAGTGATGCATCTACTTCAAGACCAACAAGGTTTCATAACTTCTAATGAGCTGGCTGAGCAGCTTAGCGTTTCGTACAAGACGATTCAGAGGGTCGTCAGTCGAATTAACACTGCATATGGTACCGACA
>NZ_JABFOE010000075.1 GCF_013116745.1 Arthrobacter sp. 260 | reverse complement strand
GAACCCATCGGGCCGGTCGTCAACGCTGTGGCGGGCGTCGTGGCGCGACCAGCCCGCGAAATACTTGGTCAGCCCGCGGATGGGGATGTGCGTGCCGGCCGGTCCCCCCGGGGGGGCCGGCCCCGGGGGGCGACTCCCCGGGGGGCGTAAAGAGGGGTGTGGCGGGGGGGGGGGGGGGGGGGGGGGGGGGGAGCAGCGACGGGGTTCCGCGGCCCCCCACGCCGGGGGGGGCGCGGGGAGGGGGTGTGGAG
>NZ_JABFOE010000074.1 GCF_013116745.1 Arthrobacter sp. 260 | reverse complement strand
GCTGTGAGAAACCATGCAGATCACCACGATCCAACCAGAGCTGCGCAGAGAAAGCATCAAACCCGATCGAGAGAGTTTCCCCCTGCCCATTGGAAAAGACAATAAGAAAGCGTCCGGCACGCCCCTTATTACCATCAGGTTGAGGGTTTTTACGCTCGTCCACCGTGACCGTCAGAGACAGTTCAATGGCCTGCCCAGTGGGTATAGAAACCTGAACACCGCTCTGGGCCCCGATCCGTCCGACCTTGAAC
>NZ_JABFOE010000073.1 GCF_013116745.1 Arthrobacter sp. 260 | reverse complement strand
CTCATACCCTAACCGCGCAACCTCATCAAACATTTGCTTTAAGGTCATTGAGTCGCGGAACATAGAAGGATCATAGGCTAACTTCATGGTTGCGTCACCTCCGTACTAAACACTGCAGTTGGCTGATTCAACCGTTCAATACTTGCTAATATCTGCTGAGTAAGTTGCTGGTTGGTTTCGGCTGCCAACCGGCTTGAAAATGGCTCAAATGAATAATGGCCCCGATAACCCATTGCCTCAAACAAATGAAC
>NZ_JABFOE010000072.1 GCF_013116745.1 Arthrobacter sp. 260 | reverse complement strand
CCGCAGGCGGTTCCCGCTGCACTGCTGCATGCGGTGGACATGACGGTGGAAGTCGCGATGACCGGCCAGGTCCTGCCGCTGGCGGTGGACCTCGGCCCGCAGGCCACGCAGAGTTTCCTGCTCGAAAAGCCGCTGCGCGATGCGCGCGACGAGTTTGAAAAAGCCTATTTCGAGTTTCACCTGGCCAAGGAAGGCGGCTCCATGACCCGCGTGGCAGAAAAGACCGGGCTGGAGCGCACCCACCTGTACCGC
>NZ_JABFOE010000071.1 GCF_013116745.1 Arthrobacter sp. 260 | reverse complement strand
GGGGGACGCTTGGCGACACCGTACTTTGCGGCGATTACGACTCAGACGGGAAGTCGGATGTCACGGTGTGGCGACCCGGGCTGGCCGGTGTGGCCGGCTTCTGGGTGCTGCAGTCGTCGAACGGCGTGGGGTTTTTTGAGCCCTTCGGGCAGACGGGCGACGACCCCGAGGTCGTGGGCGATTATAACGATGACGGTCGCGATGATTTTGCGGTGTATCGGGCGGGCAGTCCCTCCGTCTTCTACTTCCGGA
>NZ_JABFOE010000070.1 GCF_013116745.1 Arthrobacter sp. 260 | reverse complement strand
CAGCAATTATTGCTCTTGCTTCAGGCTCCACTGTTTTTCTTAGTCAAAATACTGCTGAAGCAGCAACTAATGATCCTGGTGCTTCAGATGTTCAAGTTAAAGTAGTACAACAAGATCAAAAACAAGACCAAAACAGTACTGCTAACGCAGCTGTTTCAAATTCTGATTCTGCCAAGACACAGACTAATGCAACGGACCAGACACAAAATTCAACTGTGGTTTCTGGTGATTCCACGACTGCGAATTCTAAGAC
>NZ_JABFOE010000006.1 GCF_013116745.1 Arthrobacter sp. 260 | reverse complement strand
GGGGTGGGGGTGATTTCCGTCAGGTCATTCAGCCCGGCGACCGCGACCCGCCAGCCCTGGGCCTCCTCCGTCTCCTCGGCGAGGTCCTCGAACTCCGCCCAGAGTCCGGCTTGGTAGCGGCTGATCTTCAAGCCCGGCTCCCACTCGTTGAGCGCGCGGGCTTCCTCGATCAACTCACGCAGCTGCTCGAAAACCGGCTGGTTCATTGAGAGGTAGCTGTGGTCCACCAGCTTGATCTTCTTCTTGCCCTGCGCCAATGCCCGGAAAATGTGGTCGAAGGGGATCTTGCGCCCCTGGACCGTCACCAGTACCCCGAGATCAAACCAGTCGCGGTTGTCAGTCTCCACGGTGGTAATGGTCAGCTGGGCGGGTTCGGTGAGCTCCTCATAGCTTGGCTGCTCGCCGACGACGTCCACGCGGATTCCGTCGAGCTCCAGGAGTTTCGGCAGGGTGTCTTCGGTGAACTCGACGGCGGCCATGTCCTCCAGGGTGACCGCCTTGAGGGGGGTGCCTCCGAGATGGACGCGCGCGGTGCGGAGCAGCGCCTCCTCCACTGCGGGGTCCCGGTAGTCCTGGGCACCGGGATCGGGTTGCAGGGCCTTGCGGGTGGTGTCATCGCCGAGCCGGTACTCCCAGTCCCAGGACAGGTCCAGCCGGTCCCCGGACGTGTAGTGGGCCGTGAGGACCAGCAGGGGTGGCGCAATATCCGGGAAGGTCACCGAATCGTCGCTGCTGATCACTTCGATGGCCTGGCGGAGCCGCGGGTAGAAACTGTCGAGGAACAGGGGCATCTCGGCGGCGGGGATCACCACGGGGGCGGTCTGCAGCAGCAGTCCAATGTCATGGTCGGTGAGACGTTTGGCGGTGGGTGCCAGGGTGATGATGGTGCTCTGGGTGGGGCTGCCCGGGTGCACCGTGTAGATGCCGTGGGTGCTGATCGGTTGCGCAGTGTCGGGCGGGTGCTGGTGGCCGTCGATTTCCAGCACCGGACGGAGATGCAACTGGCCGTCGGTGGTGGTCGCATCAAGTTTCAGGGTGGCGCTGCCCGCCAGGACCACCGCGACCCCCTTGGTCGATCCGACAAACTCGACGCCCAGGCGCGCCGCTTCCCGTAGCAGCTGCCACAGCAGGGGGTTGCTGAAGTCTTCCAGGTAGAGCCAGGAGTCATTGTTGCCGAAGTAGCTGACACCCGTTCCCCGATGCAGGGATGGGAACTGGGAGAACCACCGGTGCTGATCCGGGTCGAGGATCATGCCGTAGGTCTGGTAGCTGATGCTGCCCCAGGACAGGTTGTTTTTGACCCAGTTGCCCTTGCTGTTGCGGATCACCGGCCGGACGCCGAGCTGCGGTTTCGCCGTCCGGCGCTGGGTCTTCGGGGTGGACTGCCAACCGGTGCGGAGGCCCTGTGCGGTCCGCAGCTCGAACTGGAGCCCCAGCGGGGTGTTGCTGGTGGGCGGTCCTGCGGGATCGTCTGCCGGCGGGGAGATCAGTCCTGAAAGCGAGGTCTGCCAGCCCTGTGGTGCGGATTTCCTGACCGGCGCGGTGAGTTCCTGACGCGAGAGGAGGTGTTCGGTGTTGCTCTGCAGGGCCGTGGCGGCGACGTGCTTGCAATCGAGGCTGATGGGGCAACTGCAGAAGCTGTCTTTGAGGTGGTACCTCCCGTCGCCCTTCGCGCTGAGGAATAGCCGGGTCCGGTACGCGCCGGGTGAGTTGCCCTGCACCCTGGCGTCCAGGGTGTTTGCCGACGGGTCCCAGGCCAGTTGGGTGACCGCCCCTTGCTTCGCATAGGTCTGCCCCCGCTGGAATGAGGCACCGCCCACCATGCGGATGATGTCGGTGACATCGATCATGGGGGAGCTCGTCTGGGGCATGGATTAATGCTCTCACGCGCTCCTGACGGAATCCCCTAGCTGTCGGCCGGTCGGAACGGGCCCACGGCGTTCGGACGGAGAAAAGAGCAGTGACTGGAAAACGACCCAGGAGTAAAATGACGGGGGAGAGCAGGGAGCGGGCGATGAAGCCGTGCATGGGTGCATATCGCAGGGTGGTTAGTTGCATAGCCATCGCGGGGCTGATTACCCCAGGGCTGGCCAGTGGTGCGGCGGCGGCACCGCCCGGTGACGCGCAGCAGAGCGATCTGCGCTATTACCAGGCCGCGGTCAACCTCCTCCCGGATTCGGACGACGCCTATGCTGGGGCGGTCTCGTTCCGACAGGAGGTCGGTGGGTTCGCAACAGTTGACGTATTCCTGTCCCGGGCGGACACGGTCACTTGTTCGGATTCAACCGAAGATATTGCCACCAGCACGGTGCAAACCGAAACCAGGGATGCGCGCGAGCCCGGTCCGGTGGTCCTCGAGATCGGACACAGCCTCGACCGCGCCGTCGGGCAAGCAGTCGTCAATCTGGTTGTCACCGCGAACCCCGGGTGCGGCGAGCCGGAGTCGGTCACGACGCTATGGGCGCAGGAGATTCAGCTTGCGGTGACAGGTACCTCGGCGAAATTCTTCACAGGCATTAGCGGCACCACCTCCGCTGGTCCTGACCGATCGACCGGCCGGTTTTATGACTTTGCCCGCGACGGTACTGGAACTCTGACCGTGGGTTCGCTCATTGTAGGGACGGAGAGCCCAGCAGCATTCCTGAAATACGCCGTGGAGCGCCAGCGAAACCACGGGGACGTTCCGGCCGCACCGGACCCGGTCGCACCGCCGGGTGGCACGGGTGCGCGGGGAGACTACAGCGCCGAGTTTGAGCCCCCCGGGGGCTTGGGTGTGCTCTTCGAGGACACGATCGTGCAGGCCAGCACCACCGGCCCCCCAGGACGTGTGACGACGGTCAGCGCGTCGAGTTTCACCGCCGAACTGATTGACTGTGGTGACGGTACGACCGCCATCCGGGAGCAATTTGTGGTCGGGTCAGGACCCGGGGTGCTGACTATCGGTCGCAAGCTGGGAACAGCTACCGCCTCCGGATCGATCCAGTTCGATCGGTTCATCACCAACGGCTGCCTTGGCGGCGGGACGGTGTCCGATGCCGTGGTTCAACCGGTGACCTTGAACCTCATTGCGACAGGGCCGATCGTGCGGGTCAGCGACACCCGCTGGCAGATTCGTCCGGGCGAGGGGTCTGAACGCACGCACGGGTGGTACCTCGGGCGGCAGGCAACCGGCTCAGTGGCGATCGGCGCCGTGGGCGGAACAACAAATCTCGCTGCTATCGGCTCCGCTGGCCCCTGAGCAGCTGGGTGGCCGAGCCGTCAGTCGTCGCCTCCGCCGATCACGTCCACGTGCACATGGTCGAGGTGGCGCAGGATCTCGTTCGCGGGGGCGGGAGCCTCGTAGTAGTGCCATCCTCCGCGGGCAAGGTGGGCACTCCAGAACTCGTCGTCGAAAATGACGTACTGGATGTCCAGGTCCTCGGCGTGGGCGACCAGCCAGTGGGACAGGACCCACCCCTGACGCCGGTTCTCTTCCGTCACCGGGCGGAAGAAGACGTCGATGGCCCGGCCGTCGTAGTGGGTGGATTCCCCGCCGTGTCCCTGTCCGACGCCACCCGGGGCGAAGCCGCCCAGGCTTTGGTCGCCGAACACCTCGGCCATCGCTACCCGGACCTGTTCGGCGCGCGGTGTCAGACCGGAGGGAGTCAGCTCTTCGACCTGAAGGTCGTTGGCGGCCGAGCCGCGGCAGTGAAGGCTGGGGCCGGCGTCGTCGGCTGGTCCATCGATGAGACGCTGGATCACCGCGTCGTCGATGCCTGTGGTGTCGGGGGCGTCGAGGCCGCGGGACAGGAGCGCCGCGGCGGTGGTGGCCCGTTTCGCCGTTTCGCGGTCCAGCCCGATGTCGCCCTCGGCGGTTTCGACGGTGCAGGCCGACCCACCGAGGAGGGATCCACCCTGGCTGGCCAGCGGGCCCACCAGACGGGGGCCCACGAGAATCAGCCCCGCGGCGAGCACCGCGACCACCAGCAGGCCCACGAGCACCCGGTACGACCGGCGTCGTCCGGGTGTCTCGTTGCTGGTCCGGGGCATGGGTTAAATGCTCTCACGAGAAGAGAGAGCGGGTGCCGCTAGGGGCGGAGCATGACCTTGCCCTTGCGGCCGGCGACGAAGTTCGCTTTCGCCGCAGCCTGTACCTCATCAAACGGGTAGACGGCCTCGACGGGCAGCGAGATGGTGCCCTCCGAGACCCGCGTGAGTAGTTCGCCCAGCAGTTCGCCACGCCGCTCTGGTGCCATCGACCCCATGACGCGGCTACCCCAGAATCCCTTAACGACAAGATTCTTGAAGATAATGGACCCGGAGTTCAGGGCCAGCGTGCTGCCGCCCATGGCGCCGAAGATGACAAGGGTGGCATCCTCGGCGAGTTGGGAGAGGACATCGTTGCTCGCGTCGCCGCCGACCGAATCCACTCCAGCCACGATCTTCGCGCCTCCGGTCAATTCGGCGACCCGGTCCTGCCAGCCGTCGCTTTCCGTGGACACGATCCGCTCGATGCCCTGGGCCGCGAGTTCCTCGACGCCAGCGTCACGACGGACGAGGCCGATGACGTTGATTCCGCGGGAGGGAGCCAGCTGCGCCAGCAGTCGGCCGACCGCGCCGTTGGCGGCGTTCTGGATGATCCAGTCACCCTCGGAGAGTTCCAGCCAGTCCAGCAGGGCGAGGGCCGAGAACGGCATGGCGACAAGCTGCGCTGCGACCTCGTCGGTAGCACCCTCGGCCACCGGGATCAGGCCAGCGGCCGGGGCGATGAAGTACTCGGCCCAGACACCGAAGGTGCCGCCGGTCGCGACCCGCTGGCCGATGGTGAGGTGCTCGACGCCGTCGCCGAGGGCGTCCACCACACCGACAGCCTCGGTGCCCGCCTGGGCGGGGAGGGTGGGCTTGAAACCGTAGGTACCTCGAACGGTCCACAGGTCGTGGTTATGGATGGCTGACATGAGGGTGCGGACCCTCACCTGGCCGGGGCCTGGCTCGGGTGTGGCGATGTCCTCCACCTGCAGGACGTCCCAGGGTTCGCCGAATGTGTGCTGACGAATAGCGCGCATAATTGCCTTCTCTCGTTGCCGTGCGGTTACGGGGAAACAACTACGGGGCCGGGTCCGGTATTCCGGCCGCACAGGACCTCCCCGGATACCGGGATGTGGGCCCCGTTTTTGCCTTCCGTGAAATCCATGTAGACTAATACGCAGTTGTAGTGTTGCGCATTTTGTATTTCAAGCGGCGAAACCCAGACGGGCCAGCCGCTTTTTCTGTAGAAGCGGGAAACGAACGCCGCGACTGAAACTACCCGACAGTCGGGATCAGTTTCATATTTCCAGAAGGATGTTTTAAAAATGGCAACAGGTACCGTGAAATGGTTCAACGCTGACAAGGGCTTCGGCTTCATCGAGCCAGAAGATGGCAGCGCCGATGTGTTCGCTCACTTCTCCGCTATCAACTCGAGCGGCTTCAAGTCCCTCGACGAGAACCAGAAGGTTAGCTTTGAGACCGAGCAGGGCCCCAAAGGTCCTCAGGCCGTAAACATCCAGGTCGTCTAGTTCGACTTAGTGGTCAATGACCACTGAAATAGGGCGGGAAGCAATTCCCGCCCTATTTTGCGTTAAGGGATAATCTATTACGGCAAATCTGCGCCTGTATTTGATTGCGCCGCCTCGGCAGCGGGGAATTGGTTCAGAGCCAGGGCATCGAGGCTCGACAAAGCGCGGTGCACCCCGATCAGGAGCAGCAAGAACCCTGCGACGGCCAGGGCGATACCCGCAGTGGTCCAGAAGTTCGACTCCGAACTGATCTGTTGCGGTACTCCTAGAAAGACCCAGGCTACAAACCCGGCAGCGGTCAGGAACAGGCCCAGCGTCGTGATTCCCGCCGATTTTTCTACGGTGAATGTAGTCATTGCAGAAACCTACCTCACGGATCCCAAATCCGGCTCGATTCACCTCAACTAGCAGGTGCTCGTCGAGAGGGAGGTTAGCTCCGTTGACTCAAGGCGGGTTTTGGGCGTTCCAGCACCCACCGGACCAACAGTCCTGCGATCAAGGCCCAGAACGCACCGCCGATGCCGGCCAGGCTCAGGCCGGAAGCGGCGACCAGGAACGTCACCACGGCGCTCATCCGCTGGCCGACGTCCGAGAGGGCTGCGGAGAGCGCCGAGGCCATGGTCCCCATCAACGCCAGTCCCGCCACCGCCTCGATCAGTCCCGGCGGGGCGCCGGTGACCACGGTGACCAGTGCTGCCGAGGCTCCAGCAAGAATAAGGTAGCAGCACCCCGCGCTGACCGCTGCAATCCAGCGGCGGCCCCGGTCCGCTCCCGCCGTCTCACCGGCTGACAGCGCGGCCGACAGGGCCGCCAGGTTGATGGCGTGACCACCGAACGGTGCCGCTGCTGCCGTTCCGATGCCGGTAACCAGCATCGAGGCCCGCCACGGCGTCGGGTATCCGAAGGACTTCAGGACGGCCACCCCTGGCACATTCTGTGATGCCATCGTCACGATATAG
This sequence comes from Arthrobacter sp. 260, assembly GCF_013116745.1. Classification (GTDB taxonomy): domain Bacteria; phylum Actinomycetota; class Actinomycetes; order Actinomycetales; family Micrococcaceae; genus Arthrobacter_D. The sequence goes on along the minus strand of NZ_JABFOE010000006.1, from coordinate 215,036 downwards.
AGCGGCAAGGCCAGGCCGGCAACCGCCTGCAGACTGAACTCCGGCACGGTCAACTCGACCGCGGGTGCTGCGGCACTCCAGTCCAGCGCAATCCGGTTGACCGTTAGGTAGCCGGCGATCACCAGCAGCGCCCCAGCCAGGGTCAGCGGCACGGCCCACCGCGGAGCGAACCGGGTCCCGACCAGCCAGATGGCGAGCACCGGAAGCACCAGCAGCGGGATCGTGCCCAGCGCACGGAAGGGTGCCAGACACAGGGGGAGCAACACTCCGGCGAGCATCGCCTGCGCCAGGGCGGTCGGAATCCGTCCGATCAGCCGGCCCAGTGCGGGCACCGCCCCGGTCGCGACGATGAGCAGCCCGGTCACCAGGAAGGCGCCGACGGCGGCTGGCCACCCGCCGTCGTACGAGGCCGCGCCGGCCAGCAACGCCGCGCCGGGGGTGGACCAGGCCAGGGTTACCGGGATTCGATACCTGGTGGAGAGAAGGATCATCCCGAGACCGAAGATGACGGTCAGCGCCAGCAGCCCCGAGGCGGCCTGCTGTTCAGAGGCACCGGTGGCCCGCAGCCCGGCCAACACCACGGCGAACGAGGAGGTGAAACCGACGAGGGCGGTCACCACTCCGGCCAGCACCGGTTCCCGGAGCGGGGTATGCACGGCTGCGTGGCTGGCGGGAGGCACGGGACGGGCTCACAATCTGCTGGCGGGATAATCAGATGTTCTGTAAACAGAACGCTGTTATCGTAGCCGGAGGAGGCACAAGATGACCAGCAACACCACGACACCGGATCGCCTGAGCGCGGTGGGCCGCAGGATCAGGGAGTTGCGCGAGGGGCAGGGGGTTTCCCTGACTGCGCTCGCCGCCCGGGCTGGCATCGGTAAAGGCACCCTGTCGGAGCTAGAGACCGGTCGACGCAACCCGACCCTTGAGACCCTTTACGCACTGGCGGCACCCCTGCGGGTGCCGCTGGCCGTGCTCTTGGGGGAGGAGCTCGGCGCGGAGGCCAGCGACGAGGCGGTCACCGCCCGGTTGCTGGGGGTCCGCCACCACGACGACGGCGGGATCACCGAGGTCTACTGGCTCGCCATTGCCCCAAACGGGTCCCGGGTGTCGCCCCCGCACGGTCAGGGCGTCTCCGAGCACCTGCTGGTGGTGCGGGGGAGCGCGACGGCGGGCCGCACCGGTGAGCCGGCAACGATTCCCACTGGCGGATTCCACAGCTGGGCCAGCGACGCCGAACACTCCTATGCCGCCGGTGCCGAGGGGGCGATCGCTGTCCTGACGATCACCTCCCCTCCTATCGAGGATCTGGGACCCTAGCGGGGCTGCAGCACTCCCGCGCTCGCAGTGCACAGGCCCACAAAGGCGCCCAGTTCTTCAAACTGCTCCGGGCGGGGAGGCAGGTGCTGGGTGAGCTCCGGGGACCTGACGACCACCGCCCGCCATTGCCCGCGGGAGACCGCGACGTTGATTCGGTTGCGGTTCAACAGGAAACCGACACCCCGTGGCGCGTCCGCGGCGGACGAGCAGGCCATCGACACGATCACCACGGGAGCTTCCTGACCCTGGAACCGGTCAACGGTTCCCACCCGCACCTCCTCGAGCCCGGCTGACTCCAGGGCAGCCTGAATCGTCTGGACCTGTGCGTTGTAGGCAGCCACCACCAGGATGTCGTGTGGCTCCAGTGGGCGGGGCAGCGCCTCCGGGCCGCCGGTCCACTGCAGCCCCAGGTGTCCCGTGACCTGGTTGACTACCTCGTCCGCTTCCTCGGGTGACGAAGTGGTGTTGCCGACGTGGCGGACCAGCACACATTCCACCCCCGCCGGTTTGTCTTCCAGGAAGCGCCGCGTCGCCGCCGGAGCCGCTTCGAGCTTCCCGTCGTAGGACAGCCGGGACACCACCGCGCACAGGTCTGGGTGCATCCGCCAACTGTCTGCCAGGAAGTACCCGAACTCCGGCGGGAGGGTGGCGTGTCCGGCCGATAGCCATCCCAGAGCCGAGGTGTCGACCGGTTCGGGGTGGCTGCCCTGGGTCACCTGTGGCAGTTGCTGGGGGTCGCCGAGCAGCAATAGCCGTTTGGCTGCACGGGACACGGCGAGCGTGTTCGCCAGCGAGTACTGGCCCGCCTCGTCGATGACCAGGAGGTCAAGTGAGCCTGCCGGCACTTTGCTTCCCGTCATGGTCCAGGCGGTGCCGCCCACCAGGGCGCCACCTGACGAATCGAGCAGTTCCGCCACACCCTCGTCGGTCTTGTGTCCCCAGGGAGCCTGGGTGTCGCTGGTCTTTTTGGCCGTCCGGCCCGCGGGGACGCCCGCCGTGAGCGCCTGCCGGATCATGTGCTCGACCACCTTGTGGGACTGCCCCACCACCCCCACCTTCCAGCCGTCCGCCACCAGGGCAGCGATCACATGGGAGCCGACGTAGGTTTTGCCGGTGCCAGGGGGGCCCTGCACCGCGAGGTAGGAGTGGTCCAGAGCCGCGACGGCGGCGGTGATAGCGGTGACGTAATCGCCGTCGACCACCTCGGGCAGGGACAGCCTCCCGGAGAGGGTGGGGGCGGACCGGCGCACCACCTCGAGGCCCGGATTGCGGGGGAGGCCCGGTAGCGCGGAGCCTACCTGGGTAGCCAGCTCGGACAGGGCAGCGCGGATGGAAGCGGTCGCAACCGGTTGGTCGGGGGTCAACGCAATGGGCAGCTCGCTGTACTCGGCACCCTTCGTTTTGAGCTTCTCGCGGACCACCAGCACATCGCGGTCCCCGTCGTGGCTGCGGGACACCACTTCGGTGCCGAACCAGCCGGCTCGCTGGGAGGTTTTGCCCTCCGCCTCGGGGACGAGGTCTTCCGGCAGCGGTGGGGTGAACATCCTGAACACCTTCTTGCCCGGGGCAAACTCAGAACCGTCCGAGGCCACTCCCGTCAGCTTCAGGGTGCGCACGGGGTTGCTGCGGGGGGTGGGGCGTTCCCACTCGGAGAGGACCTCCGCCTCCTGCACTACGAAGAGGGTGCGGGTGTCCGGCCAGTCCTCGATTGCCCTGTCCAGCCGGTCAAAGTGCTCCCACCAGAACTGCTTGTTCTCGCGGCGGTGGTAGCCGACGGCGGCAGCGACCATCGCGACGGCCTGTTCGTCGGCGGTCAGGGCGCGCGTCAGCGGGAGGTTCTCAAGGTAGTCCAGCAGCCGGGTTTCCTCGGGACTGGGTTCCTGCACCTCGGTTGGTGTCTGGGCGCGCGACGCTGCGGGTGTGATGCCCCGCTCCGCGGCACGGTCGAGCAGCCAGTTCCGGAGCCGGAGGGTCGAGAGGCAGTCATATTCGTTGTAGTCGCGAATCCCCGCGAGGATCTCGGCGGCCAGCGCGCTGTCCCCGGCATCCCGGGCGGTGCAGTAGTCCGCGTAAGCCACCACCGAGGCTCCAGCGTCCACGACGTCCCCGCTGCGCAGATTCTCCCCCATATAGAGGGGCTCCAGCTTCTTGATGCTGTAGGAATTCTCGGAGATGCGCAGGCTGTGCCGGACCGTCTCGTAGAGGTCCACCAGGACGCCGTCGCGGAGGAGTGCGTCCACTGCGTCCTCGCCCACCACGTGGGCGAGGGAAAGATTGCGCAGCGCCGTCTTCTCGTAGGACGCATAGTGGTAGATGTGCAGGTCCGGGTACTGGGCGCGCCGCCGGGCGACGTAGTCAAGGAAGTCGGTGAAGGCGTGCCGTTCTTCACCGCGGGAGTGGGCCCAGAGCGGCAGGAACGGGGGAGGGTCGCCGGGACGGTCGGGGTTCTCGACCACGCCGAACAGGTACTCAAGCCCCCACCGGCCGGCGTCGTCCTGCCAGAGCGGGTCACCCTCGAAGTCGAAAAAGATGTCGCCCTGGCTTGGCGCGGGAAGGGCAGCGAGGGTGTGGTCGGGCAGCACGCGGTAACTCAGCGTGGCGGGCTGGCCGTCCTTCCCCTTGTACTCGACGCTGCCATCGGGGTGTGCGGTGCCGGTCTGCATCCGGGCCTGGTCGCGGAGCCGGAGCAGGCTCCTGTCAGTGGCAGGGACTTCCAGGGCGGCAAGCTCATCAATGGTGTGGACACCCTCGGCGTGGAGCTTCGCCCGGCGGGTGGTACTCATCCCTCCCACCAGTAGCAGGTCACGGGTGTCGGCGACCCTGACCTGGCAATAGGCGCAGCGGCCGCAGGCCGTGTGGTCCGCGCTGCCCCACTGCACCGGCTCGGGCTGGTGGCGGTGACGGTCGATCAGGCGCAGGAACCGGTCCCGGCGCTCGCGGAACACCGGCAGGATGTCGGCGAGGCTGTGGATGCTGTGTTTCCCGTTGCCGAGCACCAGGGTGACTTCGGACGCCGTCGGGATGCCTGCGGCCAGCAACTGATCGCCGTACGCGGCCAGTTGGAGCAGCGCGCTGACCTTGGCGTGGCGGGCCAGCTTGGTATCCCAGACCGCGTAGGAGCCGTCGGGGGTTTTCACCAGGAAGTCGGACCTGCCGTGGAACTGGCCGTCGAAGAACGCGGCCTGGAAGACGACGTCGGCTCCGGATCGGAGTGCGGCGATCGATTCCCGGTGCTTGTCCGCCAGCAGGGTGCGGTCCATGCCGGCGGCGGGGACAACTTCATACACGCCGGTCCCGGTGTCGGGGTTCCAGTCGCCGTGCTCGGCGACCAGTGACTCGAGTACCCGGTGCTCATGAACGTCGCCGAGGGCCGCGGTCCGCTCCAGCATGGCGTCCGCCTCGAACTCTGGGCGGGTGGCGCGGCCCAGCTTCTCGTCCAGGACGTAGAGCAGCCGGTACTCGCACTCGGCGGCGGTCACCAGATCGGTGGCAGAAAAGACCAGGTCCGGCGGGTCACCGGGGCGGGTGGGGTCAAGAAGAAACACTGTGCCTCCCAGCGGCTGCAACCTTGGAGCTGTTCACGGTATCGGGACGGTTTCAGCTAACCATCCGCCACTGACAGTGTGACATTTCCAACGCCCACCCAGTACGGGCGGGTGGAACCGGCTGCGGTAATTTGGAAGGACCACCACCTTTCTGGAGTGATACGCATGAGCCCCCGCATCCTGTTCCGCACCGTCGCCGTCGCCGAGGCACTGACCTGGGCGTTCCTGCTCCTGGCCATGTTCCTCAAGTACGTCACGGAGACCACCGAGGCGCTCATTTCCCCGGCCGGCGGGATCCATGGGTTCGTCTTCCTGGTGTTCGTAGTGGTCACCATCTTTGTCTGGGTGAATCAGCGCTGGTCCTTCAAGATTGGGCTGCTGGGTCTGGTCTCGGCAATCGTTCCGCTGGCCTCGGTGGTCTTTGACCAGACGATGGAACGCCGCGGGAAGCTCGACGGCGGATGGCGGCTCGCTCCGGGCGCCGACACCCCGCGTGGCCCAATCGAGCAGTTGCAGGCCTGGGTACTGCGCAAGCCCTTCCTCGCTGCCGCTGTGACGGTGGTTGCTGTCGCAGTGGTTTTCGCCGCGTTGCTGGTAATCGGCCCGCCGGTTCCCAGCAGCTAGTAGGTTGGTGGTCTAGCAGCACAGCCTGCTGCACCGTCGATGGAAGGACCGGTCCATGTCACAGACTTACCCAGGGCAGTCGCCCTACTATGGGCCCACCCACACCATGCACTCGCAGCAATCGATGCAGGGCCAGAAGCACGCCCAGATGTCGCTCGTGTTTGGGATTGTCGGACTGTTCTTTATGGGAATCATCTTCGGACCCCTGGCCATCATTCAGGCCAACAAGGCCGAGAAGTTCAATACCGCCTCGACCATCGGCAAGGTTCTCGGCTGGGTGGCGACCATCTGGGCGATCCTGCTCACCCTGGGGTTCTTCCTCATCATCGGGCTGCTGATTCCATTTGGGATGACGCAAAGCTAACCGTCACGGCGCTTCACGGCGCCAGCAATCAATCACTGAACCACCACTGACAGGCCCCCATGCCCAGCACATCCCAGACCCCCGACGACGAGCGCTACTTTCTCCACGAGGGCCGGAAATGGCGCCGCGCCGATCCGAGCCTGCCCGAGGACGTCGCCAAGCAACTGCTCTCCCAGCTGGGCCGTGCCCGCTCAGCGGTCAACAAGCACCGCAAGGCCAAGCAGGAGCCAAAGGTCAAGGACGCACGCCGCCGCGTGCAGATCGCCAAGGAAGGGCTCGGCGAACGCGGGACGCCGTGGTGGGAACAGTCACCGGCTGAGCGGCAGCAGCGTTGGGAGAAGGCCATCAAGACCCTCGACGAACTCCGGACGCCCGACGACGGTCCGCAGCAGCAGGACAAGCCCTAACCGATCCAGCCCCGCCGGATCCAGCCCCGCCCGGATCCAGCCCAGCTGGATTCAGCCCCGCCGGATCTAGCCCCGGCCGGTCCCGGTCTTCGCTGGGGCGTTGTGCCCGGCGCAGATCCACCGGACGCCCCCGCCCGCGATCCTGGCACGCAGCGACTCCTCGGTTCGCCGTGCCTGCGCCTTGTCGCTGATGGGCAGGCGGTAGAACTGGCGGAGCTCGCCGGCTTTAGAGACCCTCACCGCATCGCCCGAAAAGAGTACCTCACCGAACTGGAACGCCAGGTGTCCGGGGGTGTGCCCCGGCGTCGGGAAAGTGGTGAGCCCTTCGAAGATGCCCTGCTCGCCGGTCACTTCCCTGACCTGCGCTGGATATTCGGTGGGCAAGACCCTGGTAAGGAACCGCCGGAAACGGGTGGGCGGTGGCACCTCGCCACGCAGGATGGCGGCATCGGCAGCCCCGAGCCACACCGGCACCCCGAGCGTCTGCTGCAGTTGCTTCACCACGCGGGAGTGGTCGGCGTCGTAATGGGTCAGCAGGATGTGGGTGACCGGGCCAATCACCGGTTCAGCGTCCCGCAATTCCTCCAGCAATCCGTTGTACCCGCCGCGCATGCCGGGGTCGATCACAGCGGTGGACCCGTTGCCGCTGACCACGTAGCCGTTGGAGCCTCGGGAACGTTCCAGTTGATAACAGTTCTCAGCGATCAGTCGCACGGTGAGCCCTCGTTCTTTCCTCAAGTACCTCAAGGATATGGCGGTAAGGTTCCCCGGTGGCTCGGGTCATCCCGAGTTCACAGGTGCGGTTGCACGAGGCGTGGGCTGCCGCACCGAAGCTGACAACTTCGGCGGCCTGCCGCTCCGTGGCGGAGGCCGTGAGCTCGGGATGCAGCATGCCCCGGTCACCGGCGAACGCACAGCACCCCCAGCTTTCGGGCACCAGCACCTCCGCCGCGACGACGCCGGCCACCGCCTCCAGTGCCGGGTTCAGTCCCAGCCGGGTGGACGAACACGTGGGGTGCAGGGCTATCGTGTCGAGCGGCTCGACGTCGCCGAGCAACGGCAGCACCCGATCAGCGACAAACTGCACGGCGTCGATCACCACCAGCTCATCAGAGGTCTGGGCCAGAGCCCCGAGCAGCCCCTCGGTGCAGGAGGAGGCGTCACAGACAATAGGGAGTTCCCCGTTGCGGGTGGCCTCCCGCAACGCCGCCACTGTCTGCGCCCGCATGGCCGCCTCCCCGTCGGCCATCCCCTTCGAGGACCACGGCGTGCCGCAGCACAGTCCGTCAATGCCGGTCGGCACCAGCAACGACAGCCCCGCGCGGTCGCAGAGTTTCTCAAGACTCTCCTGCACGCCTGGACCGCCCCCTGCAGGGCCAAACATCGTCCCGACGCACGCGGGAAAGTACACGGCCACGGGAGTCCCGGTCGGGGCCGGCCGTGCCCTCGCCGAGCCGCCAGCTGGCAGCTCGGCGGAATACAGGGGCACCGTGTCCTGCCCCAGCACCTTCCGGGCCAACCGGTTCGCGGGGACGACGACGCCGGCCGGCACCTTCGCAGCGACGTCGAGCACCCGTCCGGCACCCTGGGTGACCAGCTTCCACCGATGGGCGGCGCCTTCCCAGGCAAGATTTTCTGCGCGTCCGGCCTCGTCGCGGCGCAGCCGTTTCACCAGGGAACCGGTGTTGATCTCGACCGGGCAGGCGGTCTGGCACATGCCGTCAACGGCGCAGGTCTCTACCGACTCGTAGCTGTAGTCCTTTTCCAGCCGCGCTGCCCGCGCGGAATCGCCGTCGAGCCGGGCCTGTTCGATGGCGCGCAGGGTGTTGATCCGCTGGCGCGGGGTGAGCGTGAGGTCCTTGCTGGGGCAGACGGGTTCGCAGAACCCGCAGGAGACGCAGCGGTCCACCTCGGGGGCCACCAGCGGCGTGGTCTTGATGTGACGGAGGTGGGCCTGCGGGTCGTCGTCGAGGATGATGCCAGGGTTGAGCATGCCAGCCGGATCGAACAACTGTTTGAGCTCCCGCATGATCGAATACAGTTCGTCGCCGTACTGGCGGCGGACGTACGGCGACATCATCCTGCCGGTGCCATGCTCGGCCTTCAGCGACCCGTTCTCGCCCAGCACCAGGTCCACCATGTCCTCGGTGAACGCCGCATACCGCTCCAGCTCGGTGGGGGCAGCGAACTGATCGGTCAGCATGAAGTGGATGTTCCCGTCCTTGGCGTGACCGAAGATCACGCTGTTGCTGTACCGGTGGGTGGCGAAGAGGCGGGTCAGCTGCGTGCAGGTGCGGCCCAGCGCCGGGACGGGCACCACCACATCCTCCAGCAGGGCGGTGGTCCCCGGCGGCCTGGCCCCGGACACCGACGCATACAAGCCCTTGCGGAGCCGCCACAGGCTGGCACGGGTCGCGGCGTCAGTGCTGAAGTGTGCCGGCCCGGTCGTCCCCAGCCCACCGACCAGCCGGGCGCGGTCCCCGGCCAGTTCCGCCAGTTCCTCAGCGGAGCCTGCCGAGTACTCCACCAACAGTGCGGCCTGGGAATGGACGTCGAGGGCTCGGACGACGTCGGGAGTCCCCGTCAAGCCCTGTCCCACCTTCAGGGAAACGGCGTCCATCAGCTCGGCCGTCGCCGCGCCGGAGGCCACCAGGCCGGGCAGGGCATCGGCAGCGGATGCCAGATCGGGGAATACCAGGAGGCCGGTCGCGGCGAACGCGGGGCGGTCGATGGTGCGGAACACCGCTTCGGCGATGAAGCCCAAAGTCCCCTCACTACCGACGATCAGGTGGGCGAGCATGCCGGCGGGGGTGTCGAAGTCCAGCAGCGAGTTCAGGCCGTACCCCATGGTGTTCTTCATCGAGAACTGGTGTTGCACCGTCCGCACCGATGCGGGGTTCTCCCGCAGGCGCCGGGACAGGCGTAGAAGCCCGGCATGGAGATCGGGTTCAAGGGCCCGCAGCCTGGCATCGGCGTCGCGGGCCCCGGTGTCGACCACGGTGCCGCTGGGTAGCACCACGGTCACCGAGTCAAGCGTCCGGTACGCGTTGTCAGTGGTGCCGCAGTTCATTCCCGAGGAATTGTTCGCCACCACCCCGCCGATGGTGCAGGCCGCCTCGCTGGCCGGGTCGGGCCCGAATTTTCTCCCGTACCGGGCCAACCGCGCATTCAGGGCCCGCACGGTGACCCCGGGTTGGACCCGGACCCGGGCACCGTCGTCGAGCACTTCGATGTCCCTGAAGTTCCGGCGCACGTCAACGAGGACGCTGTCCGTGACCGCCTGCCCGCTGAGACTGGTTCCGCCAGCGCGGAGGGTCAGCGGAATACCTTGCGCGGCGCTCGCCTGCAGCAGCCGGCCCACTTCCGCGGCGGTGGACGGGACCACCACCGCCTGCGGGATCAGCAGGAAATGGGAGGCGTCGTGTGCGTTCGCATGCAGGTCGATGGGGCGGGTTTTGACCTGTTCCGGGTCGGCGACCGCCGATCGCAGCGCGTCGATCATGTTCGTCGCCGCCCGGCAGTCAGTGCTTCGCCTGGTACTGCACAGGTTCGGGCAGCCCCGCCCGGCTGCGGATCCCTGCGGACAGCCGTTCGATGGATTTCAGGGCGCTCGTCAAGTCATCAACCTCCACGGGGAAGGGCATGTTGTGGATGGTTTCGCCGGGCACGGTGGCGGCCTCGGCTACCCGGCGCAGGTCCTCGTCGTCGTCGACCGACAGGCCCACCTCGGTGAGCGTGTTCGGCAACCCCACCCGGGTGGTGAATTCGACGAAGTCCCGGATGTCGGCCGTGGGAGCACCTTCCAGGACCAGCTGGGTGAGTGAGCCGATGTTGACCTTCTGTCCGTGCGCCAGGCCGTGGGTCTGTGCGGCGGCGGTCAGGCCGTTGTGGATGGCGTGGGCAGCGGCCAGCCCGCCGGACTCAAATCCGAGGCCGGACAGTAGTGTGTTGGCTTCCACCACCTTCTCCAGGGCGGGGGTGACCACGTTGTCCCGGACGGCGTCGAGCGCTGGGAGGGCGTTCTCCCACAGCACATCCCACGACAGCTTGGCGAGGGCGGTCCCCGTCAGGGTGGGCAGGCCGCCAGCCATGGTGGTGGCATTGGACTGGTGGGTGGCCCGGGCCTCAAGCCAGGTCGCCAGTGCGTCGCCCACGCCTGCGGCCAGGAACGACGCCGGCGCGTTGGCCACCAGCTGGGTATCCACCAGCACCAGATCGGGGTTGCGCGGGAAGAAGCGGTACTCCTCGAACACGCCGTCGTCGGTGTAGATCACCGACAGGGCGGAGGTCGGCGCGTCAGTCGACGCCACCGTCGGAACGGTGACCCAGCGGATCCCCGATGCGAACCCCGACGCTTTGACCGCGTCGATGGTGCTGCCGCCGCCCACCGCAACGATCACATCCGCCTGGTGCTCGGTGATGAGACCGATCAACCGATTGACCTCGTTGGCGCTGGGCACGCCGCCGAACCCCACCCGGGTGGTGGGCAAGCTGGCAGCGGTGAGGGAAGCTTCGACGTCGTGCGCCACGAAACCCCAGACCAGGTCATCGGAGACGATCAGCGGTTTGCTGCCGAGCGGGCTCAGGAATTCGCCTACCCGGTGGATGGCGCCCTTCCCTTGCACATACCGGGCCGGGCTGATCATGGTGCGCACGTTTTGTGGATGACTCATCTCAATCTCCTTTGATAGAGGGCTGTTCCACCCCCAGCGTAGGGGTGCCGAAGTTCGATGGCGCCGGGCATTCTCACCGGGCGAGAACCGAAGTTGGACGCCGCCGCAATTAACGGCAGACTGCTGGAATACCTCATTCGTTTTCGACCCAAGGCAGGCGCGCAGTGATCTTCATCGTCGTCAAATTCAACGTCAAACCAGACTGGACGGACCGCTGGCTGGACCTCACCCGGGAATTCACCGAAGCTACCCGCAACGAGCCCGGGAACCTGTGGTTCGACTGGTCGCGGAGCGTGGAGAACCCCAACGAGTTTGTCCTCGTCGAGGCGTTCCAGGACGATGCCGCGGGCGATCACGTGAACAGCTCGCACTTCCAGCAGGCCATGAAGGACATGCCGCAGGCGCTGGTGGAAACCCCACAGATCATCAGCGAGAAGATTTCCGCCGACGGGTGGGGCCGCATGGGAGAGCTCACCGTCGAATAAGTGGCGTTAGCTTGACCAACCGGCGAAGATAGGTGCATGGGACGCAACGACGCGCTTACCGGAATGGGTTCGGTGCAGAAGGCCTTCGCGCTGCTCGACGTCGTCGCCGCCGACGAGCGGGGCCTGTCAGCCAAAGAGATAGCGGCGGCTCTTGAGATGCCGCTGCCCAGCGTGTACCGGCTGCTGAAAACCCTTGTCGAATCGCGGCATCTGGTCCACCTGAAGGACCAGAGCCGGTACGCGCTCGGCTACAAGCTACATGCCCTGGATGCGTCGCTGCACCGCCAGGTGGGGACCCCGTCGGCCGTTGCCCGGCTGGTGCTGGAACTACATTCCCGGGGCGACGCCGCCGCCTACTATGCGGTGCATCGGGGTGACCACGTTGTGGTGGCCCACGTGGTGGATTCCCCCACCCGGCGGCGGATCACCCCGATGGGCTTTGGGTTCAATGACGCGGCGCATGCCACCGCGTTCGGGAAAATCCTGTTGGCCGGGATGGACTCCACTCAGCGGCGGGCGTTCCTGGCCCGGCACGGGCTGCCCTCGATGACTTGCAACACCATCAGGACCGTCGAGGAACTGGAACGCGAACTCCACCAGGTCAGTGAAGGCGGGATCGCCTTCGAACGCGAGGAGTTCATGCTCGGATCGTCCTGCCTTGGGGCGCCGGTGCGAAACGCCGCCGGGCAGATTGTCGGGTCGGTCGCTGTCTCGATGGACGCCGCGGACTTCGACCAGCGGTCGGCCTGGATTGCGACGCTGCTGCGGGACACTGCTGACAAGGTGGGCAGGGCGCTCCGGGCCACGACGGCGCTACCGCAGCGATCCTGACAGGCGGTAATGATGCGCCGGCCGTGACAAACCGGTAACCATTCCTCGATACGATCGTGTAATGGAGAATCAGTCTCAGTTGTGGGGCGTCATCACCGAGGTGCTGACATGGGTGGGGCTAGTGCCCGGGATTCTGCTGATCCTCATTGCCTGGATTGTCAGGACGTCACAGCTCGGCTGGATCGCCACCCACGCAGTTGTTTTCGTCAACGGCGAAGGCATCGGCTATCGCTGGCACGACCAGAACTACGAGATCCGGGAAACCCTGTTCTCCTTCCGGGAGGGCAAGGATCTGGTGCCCGGGACCGAGTTCACCCTCTACTTCAACCGCCGCGATCCGAGCCTGTACTCGCTCACCGAACCGGTGCCACCGGCCCATTCGCTGAGGATCCTGGGCTGGGTCCTCACTGGAATAGGCGCGGTGGCAGCGGTGGCCGGGGTGGTGCTTCTTTTCGTCTGACCACGTGCCTTGCGACTTACAGGGCCGACGTCGAGAGCTGCTCCGCGATGTACTCCGCCTGCCGGATCGCCAGGGCCACGATGGTGAGCGTCGGATTGGCGGCGGCTCCGGTGGTGAACTGGGAACCGTCCGACACGAAGAGGTTCTTCACGTCGTGCGTCTGCCCCCACTGATTGACGACGCCGTCTTCCGGGCGTTCGCTCATCCGTGCCGTGCCCATGTTGTGCGTTGCCGGGTACGGCGGAGTGTGGTGCGAGGACAGCGCTCCGACCGCCTCGTAGAGCAGCGACGCCTGCTGGTAGCCGTGGTTGCGCATGGCGGTGTCGTTGGGGTGATCGTCGAAGTGGACGTTCGGGACGGGCAGCCCCAGCCGGTCCTTCACGCTGGTGTTCAACGTGATCCTGTTCGTTTCCTGAGGCATGTCCTCGCCGACGATCCACAGACCCGCCGTGTTCTCGTAATCATCGAGCAGGGAGGCGAAGTTCGGACCCCAGGCGCCCGGGTCGGCGAAGCTGGCCAGGAACGCCGGCCCCAACGCGATGGTCTCCAGGTAGTACCCGCCCGAGAAGCCGCGGTCGATGTCGTGCCGTGACTCGTCGGCGACCAGACCGGCCATCGTCTCCCCGCGGTACATGTGGACCGGTTTGTCGAACTTGGCGTACACCGACCCGGTGGTGTGGCGCATGTAGTTCCGGCCCAGCTGCCCGGAGGAGTTGGCCAGCCCGTCGGGGAACAGGGGAGACCCGGAGAGCAGCAAAAGCCGCGGCGTCTCGATCGCGTTCCCGGCCACCGCCACCACGCGGGCCTTCTGCTGCTGGAGGTTCCCGGCGTCGTCAATGTACATGACGCTGTCCACGGTGCCCTGGGGTGTATGGGTGATCTGCACGGCGTGGCAGTTCGGGCGCAGATCCAGTTTCCCGGTGCGCAGCGCCTTGGGGATCTCGGAGACCAGGGTGGACCACTTGGACTTGTTCTTGTCGCCCTGGAAGTTGAACCCATCCTGGATGGACGCGGGCCGGCCGTCGTAGGGTTCGGCATTGGTGCCGTACGGGCCGGTGGCGTAGTGCCGGTACCCGAGGCGTTCGGCGCCCGCGGCGAGCACCTTGTAGTTGTTGTTGGCCGGGAGCGGTGGTCTGCCGTGGCGGTGCGTGCTCCCGATTTTCTGTTCGGCCCGGTCGTAGTACGGTGCCAGATCGTCCAGGGTGATGGGCCAGTCCAGCAGGTTCGCGCCGTCGATCCGACCGTAGGTGCGGCGGGTGGCGAACTCATGGGCCTTGAACCGCGGGGTGGCGCCGGACCAGTGGGTGGTGGTGCCGCCCACTGCTTTGACAATCCAGGCCGGCAGGTTGGGGAAGTCGCGCGCGATCCGCCAGGTACCCGACGTCGTCCGCGGGTCCAGCCAGGCCATCTGATTGAACGACTCCCACTCGTTGTTGATGTAGTCCTCGTTCTTGATGTGGCCGCCAGCTTCGAGGACCACCACCTTCACGCCCTTTTCCGTGAGCTCATGGGCGAGCGTGCCGCCGCCTGCGCCGGATCCGATGATGACGACCACCGAGTCGTCGTCCAGGCCGAAATGTGCCGATGTCTCGTCGCTCATATGGATTGTGCTCCTCCAACTTTGTCCTGGCCCTTGAAGAGGTCGTCGACCGGTTCTTCGCCGGTGCTTTCTGCCGAGTCCTGCACCCGCTGGGGTGCCTGCTGTGCGATGTGGTAACCGAGCGGGCCGATCTCCACGAGCGGCTCGTCGGACTCCTCGATCCGTGGATTGGGGAGCCAGTCAAGGTCGTCGAACCCGCGGTGCAGGTAGCCGCCCTTGGAGAAGGATTCCCCCTCGTAACCGAACACGTCCCACACTTCGGGGTCGTCATAGAAGTTCAGGACGGTGGTGCGCCGGATGAAGCCGAAGAACTCCAGGTCGGCGATGCGCTGCAGTGCCGCGAGGGCCCGGTCATCAGGCAGGTCGAGGAAGTTTTCTCCGCCCTGTCGGTTCAGGGCCAACAAGCCCTGGGTGAGCGCCACCCGGAACCAGGTGGACTCGTTGGATTCGGTGATGATCTTGTCGGCCATCCGCTCGTAGGGGCCGTCCGGAATCTTCGGGTGTGGGAAGGCGACCCTGATAATCCGGACCAGGATCTGCCGCGCCTCCTCCGTGAGCTGCAGCTCGTTGAGTGTCGAATATTTTGCGGGATACGCCATCGTTATCTCCCTTAGGTGTGGTTGGGGACGAGAATGCCACGGCCGACCAGTTTGCCGCTGTTCAGGTCGTGCATGGCCTGGACCGCATCTTCGAGGTCGTACGTCTGGGTGTGCAGGGTGACCTTGCCCTGCGCGGTGAGGGTCATCAGTTCCACGAGATCGAGGTAGGTGCCCACGAGGTTTCCCACGATGTTGATTTCCCGGGAGATGATCTCGATGGTGTCCAGATGTACCGCTCCGCCGTAGCCGATCGTGTAGTAACTGCCACGGTTCCGCAGCGCGTTGACTCCGAGTGCCTCGGTGCCGTGCTCACCGACGAAGTCGAAGACCACGTGCGCACCGCCCTCGGTGATCTCGAGGAGTTTTCCGCCGTCGCCGGGTTGGGACACCGTGTGATCGGCCCCCAGGGTGCGGGCCAGGTCGAGGGCTTCCTCGGAGGTGTCGACGACGGTGATCTGGGCAGCGGTGAGCGCCTTGAGGGACTGGATACCGATGTGTCCGAGCCCTCCGCTCCCGATGACGACGGCGTGGGTTCCCGGGTGCAGCAGCGGCGCGGCCTTGCGGACCGCGTGGTAGGCGGTCAGGCCGGCGTCGGCCAACGCTGCAATGTCAGCAGGTTTGAGTGACGGGTCGAGTTTAACTACCGAGCGGGCGTTGGTCTTCATCACCTCGGCCATCCCGCCGTCGACGTTCAGGCCCGGGAAGGTGGAGTTTTCGCAGTGGGAGTCCTGTCCCTCACGGCAGGCCAGGCAGAGGCCGCACGTGACGATCGGGTGCATGATCACGGTGTCGCCGGGCTGGACGTTGGTGACGGCCGACCCCACTTCGCGGACCCAGCCCGCGTTCTCGTGACCGAGAATGTAGGGGAGTTTGGGGTGCTGGATGGCGTCCCACTGGCCCTCGATGACGTGCAGGTCGGTGCGGCACAGTCCTGCGGCGCCGATGTCGACGATGACGTCCCACGGACCGGTGGCCGTGGGTTCGGGCACATCGTCAATCAGTGGGTCTTCCTGGTAGCGGTGTACCCTGACGGCTCTCATGATCCTCCTCAGCAACGAATGGCCGGGGGGACGTCCAGGGCATCAGGGCCCTCCCAGCGATGAACGAGATGTTGCAAGTGTGCCGCCGGTCACACCGGCTGGGAAGGGAGGTTCTCGCGGGGTGAGAAACCAGTGACCCTTCTGCAGAAAAGTGGCTGGTCTGGAGGGGAGTGGTCAGTTAGCCACTAGTCTGCGCCATGAGCACTTTCTGCGGGGACAGGCCGGTGGGGTGGGGTGGAGGCGCTAGCTGATCTCCCCGAACCGGCGTGCGCTCATCCTGCGCGAGGCCTCCACAAGCATTGCGGTCATGGCCTGCTCGGCGGCCGTCGGCTGGCTGTCCGCCATCCTGGCGAGCAGGATCCGACGCTGGGGGACCTCGCCAGAAAGCGGGATCACCCGGACGTCGTCACGGAGCACCGTGAGCGCCAGACGGGGCACCAGAGCAATCCCGACGCCGACCGCCACCATTGCCTGTGCCTCCTGGTAGTCGTTCGCCTCATAGGCAACATTCGGCTGGAACCCGATGTGGTTCGACGCCCGGATCAACACCTCAATCATGGGGTGCTCGTCAGCGCGGACCACCCACTGTTCATCGAGCAGTTCCGCCATGGTGACCGACTCGCGGGACGCCATCGGGTGGGTGACCGAGACCACCAGATCGGTGGGGTCATCCATCAGGTGGCGGAAGGTCATTTCCGACGACTCGAGACGTGACCAGTGGTAGTCCCACAGGAGGCTCATCGAGATATCCCGGTTGATCAGCATCTTCTGGAGGGAGGCCAGGCGCACGCTGCGCACCGACAGCTCAACGCCGGGGTGTTCGCGCCGGAACCGACTGATGGCCAGCGGGACAAGCGATGACCCGGCGGTGGGAAAGGTCCCCATCCGCAGCGCGCCAGCTCGTAGGCCGGCGATGTCATCGAGTGAGTGCTGCAGGGATTTGAGCCTGCCATGGATCTGCTCCGCGTGACTCACAACCGTCTGGCCGGCATCCGTCAACGCGATACCACGGCTATGACGCTGAAGAAGGGGCTGGCCCGCCTCCAACTCCAACTTCCGGATCTGCTGGGAGATCGCGGAGATGGAATACCCGAGGGCTTCGGCAGCGAGCGTCATAGTTCCAAGACGCGACACATCCGCGAGCAGAAGGATTCGTTCAGTGCTGGACGTTTTGATCATGTATTGAAGAATATCTTAAGTAAAGGTGTAGAAGTTGGGGATTGCTTCACTATTGTTGCCGGTTCACACTAAGTGGAGCTCACGTGATGTGGCGCACATATTCTGCAAAGGGGCATTCATGCGAATTCCAGCGGTAGTAATGCGGGGAGGGACCAGTAAAGGGCTGTTCTTCCACGAACGGGATCTGCCAACCGACCCGGGAACCCGGGATCGCTTCATCCTCGCCGCATTCGGCAGCCCTGACCCCTACCGGCGCCAGATCGACGGACTCGGCGGTGCGGTCTCGACCACCAGCAAGGTGGCGATCATCGGGGACGGAGCAGCCCACGGGGTGGACGTCACCTACGAGTTCGGCCAGGTCGGGATCGACCAGCCACTGATCGACCGTCGCGGAAACTGTGGCAACATCTCCTCGGCGGTCGGCCCGTTCGCCGTCGATGAAGGACTGGTCACTCCCACTGACCCCGTGACGATCGTCCGGTTCCTTAATCTCAACACCGACAAGGTCATCGTTGCCCACGTTCCCACCCTGAACGGGCGGTTCAACCCGCTCGGAGACTTCGAGCTCCCCGGGGTGCCGGGAACCGGCTCGCAGCTGCAACTCGATTACATGGATCCAGGCGGCGCCGTCACGGGGAAGCTCCTCCCGACCGGCAACTTGGTTGACGAGCTCAAGGTACCGGGAGTCGGCACCTTGCAGGTGTCAATGGTCGACGCCGCCAACCCCCTAGTGTTCGTCAGGTGGGAAGACCTCGGCCTGTCCGGACTCGAATTGCCCTCAGAGATCGACGCCGATAGTGCGCTGCTAGCCCGTCTCGAATCGGTCAGGGCCCACGCGTCAGTGCTGGCCGGGATCTCCGACACCATCGAAAACGCCACACTAACCGCACCTTCGGTTCCCAAGCTCTCTATCATTGGAGCGCCGCGGACCTACACGGCAACCAACGGAACGGTAATGGACGGCGTCGAAACCAGCGCCCGTGCCGCAATGATGTCGATGGGCCGCACTCATAACTCGTACCCCTTGACCGGCGCCATCGCGACTACAGTCGCGGCGAACCTTCCCGGAACGATCGTCCACCAGGCGGCGGACCGGAGCAGGGACCAGTTCATCATTGGACATCCAGCCGGCGTTCTCACGATGACTGCCGACATAGTTGCTGAGGGAAGCGGATGGAAGGTCAACAGCGTGTCAGGCTTCCGCACCTCACGCCGGTTGATGGAGGGGTTCGTGCTTGTCCCGGATCAAAGGCTCGAATCCGTCCCTGCCTGAGATCAGATTTAGAACCATCGTAAGCATTCACAAGGAGGCAATGAAGCCATGAAAACAACCAAACGTACAACAGTCGCAGTTCTGGCCACGACAGCAGTTCTGGCCCTGGGGGCCTGCTCGGCACCCCAGCAGGGCGGCGGTGGAGGCGGCGGTCAGAGCGGCGAAGCAGCCGAGATCCCGTCCAATGTCCGGCTTGTGGTCCCCTACGCGTCCGGTGGCGGTACCGACACCTGGGCTCGGTTCATGGCCCCCTACGTGGAGAAGCATGTTGAGGGTGAGCCAAGCGTCCTGGTAGAAAACACCCCCGGTGGTGAGTCGATCACTGGATCCAACCAGTTCGTCCAGAGCGGCGGCACCAACGGCGAAGACCTTCTGGTGACCTCCGGAACCACCTACTTCCAGGCGCTCCTGGGCCAGCCGGAGGTCGAGTTCGACTTCGCGACCATGCGGCCACTGATCCTCAACGGCACTGGTGGAGTGGTCTATGTATCCTCTGAAACCGGGATCGAGAACGTCTCGGATCTGGCTGACTACAGCGACACCCTCGTTTACGGCGGCATCAGCGCCACTGGCCTCGACCTCTCACTGCTCCAGGCCATGGACGTCCTCGACATCGACATCGATGCGACCTTCGGCTTCGAGGGCCGCGGCCCGGCGAGGCTGGCGCTCGAGCGCGGCGAGATCAACCTCGACTACCAGACCACCTCCGCCTACAAGACACAGGTGGAACCAATGGTTGAAGCTGGGACGGCCGTTCCGCTGTTTTCCTTCGGTGTTCTTGAAGACGGCGAAATTGTGCGCGATCCCGCGCTCCCCGATCTTCCCACTCTTGAGGAAGTCGTTGAGGAGGTCACCGGCGAAGCACCCAGCGGGGAAGCTTACGAGGCCTACAGGGCATTCCTGATCCCGGGTTACGTCTACCAGAAGGGCATCTGGGCGAACGAGGGAACCCCCGATGAAATCGTTGACGCCTTCCGCGCCGCAGCGACGGCCATCGCTGAAGACGAAGAGTTCCTCGCCAGTAGCGAGGACATCCTGGGCGGTTACCCATTGGTCTCCGGCGAAGAAGCCGAGGATGACCTAGCCGAAGCCTTCCAGATCGAAGAGGAAGTGCGCCAATACACCCTCGACATGCTCGAGACCCAGTACGACGTCGTCGTCGAGACCGAGTAGCACCCCACAGCATCCGGTGCCGTGCTGACCAGGCCCGGCGGCACGGCACCGGGTATCACCGCTTCTACCTAAAAAGGACTACAGCCAATGTGGGATGCTGCCATAACCGCACTGGGATCCTTCCTTGATCCTTCCACCCTGCTCTTTCTCATGCTCGGGGTTCTCGCCGGCCTCATCGTCGGCGTTATCCCCGGACTCGGTGGCACAGCTGCCGTCGCCATTCTTCTGCCCTTCATCTTCGTCCTCGAACCAACCCAGGCGATGGCGCTGCTCATCGGTTCCGTGGCAGTAGTCCACAGTTCCGACACCATCTCGTCGGTGCTGATCGGTATCCCCGGTTCCGCGTCAGCCTCAGTGCTGCTCCTCGACGGTCACGAGATGGCCAAACAGGGCAAGGCGGCCCGAGCACTCTCTATCGCCTTCCTCTCCTCCATGCTGGGAGGCGTCATCGGGGCAATCGGCCTCACCATCGCCATCCCACTCGCCCGGCCGCTCGTGCTGGCCTTCGGATCACCCGAAATCTTCATGCTCACTGTGCTCGGCATCTCCCTGACAGCCCTGCTGTCCAAGGGAAACCTGCTCAAGGGCGTGCTCGCTGGTGTGTTCGGCGTATTGCTGGGTCAGGTTGGCGCGGCCCCCACCTCACCCGACTACCGCTTCACCTTTGACTCCCTGTTCCTTACCGAGGGGCTGGACCTCGTAGCCGTGGCACTGGGCATCTTTGGCATCGCAGAAATCATCGCCCTCGTTGCACGCCGTACGGCCATTTCCAACGTCGCCTCCCTGGGAAGCGGCTGGGGCGAGGGCATCCGGGATGTCCTGCAGAACTGGACCCATGTGCTTCGTGGCGGACTGATCGGCATCTGGGCAGGAGTTCTCCCGGGTGTCGGTGCTACCGCCGGAACCTGGATGGCCTATGGCCAGGCGCAGGCAACGGCCAAGGGCAAGGATAAGAAGAAGTTCGGCAAGGGCGACCCCCGCGGCATCATCGCCCCCGAAAGTGCCAACAACGCTGTCGAAGCCGGCGATCTGATCCCCACCCTGCTCTTCGGCATCCCTGGCGGCGCACCTGCCGCACTGCTGCTCGGTGCACTGCTGATCTACGGCATCGAACCTGGCCCACGAATGATCACCAACAACCTCGATGTCATCTACGTGATCATCTGGTCCTTCGCGATCGCCAGCGTTGTCGGCTCCATTCTCTGCTTCCTGATGGCCAAGCCGCTCTCGAAGCTCGCCTTCATTCGTTTCCCGCTGCTGGCCGCCGGCCTCATCCCTATCCTCTTCATGAGCGGCTTCCAGGAAGTCCGCCAGCTCGAGATCTTCCCGATCATGCTCGCCCTTGGCCTCCTCGGCTGGCTGATGAAGATCTACAGCATCCCCCGTGCACCGTTCCTCATCGGCTTCGTCCTCAGCATTCCGCTGGAACGGTATTACTACCTCACCGCCAACCTGTACGAGTTCTCCGAGTGGGCCATGCGGCCCGGGGTCCTCGTGATGGCTGCAATCCTCGCCGCTCCGCTGGTCTGGGCGCTCTACCGGAAGATCCGGCCGGGGAAGGCTGCCGCGGACGGCGCTCCTGTCGACGAGGATGCGCTGAACGATGCACCGGTTTCGAACGTGTGGCGGCTCGCGCTCTCCATCGGGTTCCTCATCGTGTTCGTGTCCGCCTACTTCATGGCGCAATCCTTCTCCGACGCTGCACGGCTCCTCCCCAACATCGTCACCATCCTCGGCGCAGCATTGTCGGTGGGTGCAATCATCCTGGACCTCCAACGGATGAAGCGGGAAGGGCCACCCAGTGCCGAAGACAAGGCAGCGTGGCGCGCGCAGCTCCGCATTGCGGCCCTGTCGACAGCGTGGCTCGTCGCCTTCGTAGCGCTCACCTACGTGTTTGGACTGGTGGTCTGCGCCGCCATCTTCGCCCCCATCTTTCTCTGGCGGGTGGCCAACGCCCGCTGGCGGACGATCGTCCTCTACCCGATTGTCATCGTCGCCGTGCTGTTGGTCATGCGCGAATTCCTCGGCGTCGTTCTGCCCATCGGCTACATCTATCTAGGAGTCTGACTCATGGTTACCTCACCCAACGCTCAAGCGATCATCCACGACGAGTACGACGTCGTCGTCGCCGGTGCAGGAAACGCCGGCCTGGTGGCCGCGCTCGCGGCCCACGATGCGGGTGCCCGCGTGCTGGTGTTGGAAGCGGCACCCGAGGCTGAGCGCGGCGGAAACAGTCGGTTCAGTGGGGGCATCTTCAGATGCGCCCACGACGGGCTGGAGTCATTGCTCGGCCTGATCACCGAGGAGTCGGCGGCGTGGGCCGACCGGGTGACTGTCGAACCGTACCCGGTGGAGCAGTACAACGCCGAGTACAACAAGTCGAGCAACAGCCGCAACGATCCGCTGCTCACCAAACGGGTAATCGACGAGTCGTTCGAGACCGTGGAGTGGATGGCCGACCATGGGGTGAAGTGGGAACTGACCGTCGGCAAGCTCATCGACCCGGACAAGATCGGTAAGAACGAACAGTATGCGCTGCCTCCCGGTGGGGCGCTGCGAGCCGCCCACGAGGGCGTTGGGCTGATCGAAGACCTGTTTGCCGCCGTCGAGAAGGCCGGTATCGACATCTGGTATTCCTCCCCGGTCTCCGAACTGGTGATGGACGGGAATCGGTGCACCGGGGTGGTGGTGCAAACCACTGAAGGCGACCTGATCGTCGAGGCCGTGACGGTCCTCGCCGCTGGCGGCTTCGAAGCCAACCCGGAAATGCGTCAGCGGTGGCTCGGCCCGGGCTGGGACCTGGTCAAGGTCAGGGGCACCCGGTTCAACCAGGGCACCGTCCTGAACGCGGCGATGACCGCCGGCGCACAGCCGGAGGGACACTGGGGCGGCTGTCACGCCGTGCCGCTCGACGCCGACGCGCCGGTGGTCGGCGACCTGCGCCTGACCGACAAGATGAGCCGTTACAGCTACCCGTATGCGCTGCTCCTGAACTCGGACTGCGAACGGTTTGTCGACGAAGGCGAGAACGAGGTGTGGCTGACGTACGCCAAAACCGGTGCAGCCATCCGCGGCCAGCAGGGCGCCTGGGCGTTCCAGCTGTTCGACGCGAAATCCTCCCACCTGTTGGAGCCGCGCTACTCGACGGGCACCCCTATCGTCGCCGACGACCTCGCCACCCTCGCCGAGAAGGTGGGCGTGAACGCCGAAGCGCTCGCCGCCACCGTGGAGGCCTACAACAGCGCCTGCCACGACGGCGATTTTGACCCGTTCACCAAGGACGGACTGAGCGCCGCCCCCGCCGGGCAACCCGTGAAGTCGAACTGGGCGCAGCGCATCGACAGCCCGCCGTTCGTGGTGTACCCGGTGACCTGCGGGATCACCTTTACCTATGGCGGGCTCAAGGTCGATGACACGGCCCGGGTGATTGATACGGCCAACCGGGTGATGGGCGGACTGCACGCCACCGGTGAGCTCACCGGTGGATTCTTCTATCACAACTACCCTGCGGGTGCTGGGCTGATGCGCGGTGCCGTCTTTGGCCGCCTGGCCGGTGCGGGTGCCGCAGCGGAGGCCCTCGCCACCGCGGCAACGGTGCCGGTGTCATGAGTCTGTCCGTTCTGATCCTCGACGACCGGGAGGGACTGGTGGCCCGGTCACCGGGTCTGCAGCGGATGCAGTCAATGGCCAAGGTGCGGGTGCTCGCCGAATCGCTCGACACCCTGTCCGACGACGAACTTGCCGGTGTGCAGGTCATCATGGCCCTGCGGGAACGGACCCGCCTGGACGCGGCCACGCTGACCCGTTTTCCGGCACTGGAGCTCATCCTGCAGACCGGTGGGCACGCCTACCACCTCGATGCCGCCCACGCCGCCGGACGCGGCATCCCGGTCACGCTGGGCCGCCGCGCGTTCGGGCCGAAGGCGGCGGTCCCGGAACTCACGTTCGCCCTGGCGGTGGCAGCCCTACGCTGCATTCCCGCCGCACATCAGTCAATGCGCGACGGCGAATGGCAGCCGTTCATGGGACGCACCCTCCAGGGAAGGACCCTCGGTCTGCTCGGCTTCGGCCGCCACGGCGTCAACGTGGCCCGTATTGCCGAAGCCTATGGGATGAACGTGGTGGCCTGGCAGCGGGATACCGCCGCAACTCCGACCGACGGAGTACCCCGGTTGCCGCTGGACGAATTGCTGGCACAGTCCGACGTCGTCAGCATCCACCTGAAACTCAGCGACTCATCCCGCGGTCTGCTCGATGCGGGCAAGCTGGCGCTGATGAAAGAGGGGTCGGTGCTCATTAATACGGCCCGCGGCGCCATCGTCGACGAACCAGCCCTGATCGAGGCGCTGCGAACCGGGCCGCTCTCGGCGGCAGGGCTCGACGTGTTCACCGAGGAGCCCTTGCCAGCCAATTCGGAGCTGCGCGGACTGCCCAATGTGGTCCTCACCCCGCACATCGGCTGGACCGTTGAGGAGGTGCTGACGGAGTTTGCCGACATAGCGGCGGATCAGCTGGGCCAGTATCTTGAGGGCACTCTCGACCGTAGGGAGCTGCTGGACGCCGACGTCGTCCTCGCCTCCGGCGCCCAGGGGGGCCTGACACCTCCAGGTGGGTCCTAAAACGCCGCCGGGCAGAACCCCACGGGGGCGCCGGTGGAGTTGGGGCGGTGCCCGGCATACGGCGCTGCTGCTGCTCGGCGGATCCACGGGTGCCACCGTCCTGACGCTGCTGCACATCCCGGCAGGCGCCCTGATCGGTGCCGTGCTGGGGGCCATGGTGGTGAACGGGCTGGGCGATAGGCGGGTGGCCCGCTCTGCCCGCTGGCCCAGCACTGTCGAACGCATCCGTGGACTCCCGGGGCCTGTCCGGGTGACCGGGCAGGCGCTCCTCGGGGTGATGGCCGGGGCTCGGCTGAGCCTGGAAACCCTGCAGAGCCTCGCCGTGTCTGCCCTGCCCGTCACCCTGTCGGTGGTCCTGCTGCTGGGGTTGACGATGGTCCTGGCCCGGTACCTGTTTTCCCGGCACCGGGTGGATCCGTTGACAGCGGTGATGGCGGCCGCGCCGGGAGGTATCAGTGAACTCTCCGTCGCTGCCGCCAAGCAGGGTGCTGCCATGCACGTGGTGCTCACCGTCCACCTGTTCCGGGTGCTGGTCGTGGTGCTTGTGGTTCTGCCGATCCTTATTTTCGTGATTGGCCACTGATGCTCATCCAACTGCTGATCCTGCTGGCCAGCGGCGCCGCCGGATCAACCCTCGGCTATTTCCTCAGGCTCCCCATGTGGCCCATCACCGGGGCGCTGCTCGGCTCGGCCGCCGCCAACGTCCTGATGGCCGCGTCAATCACGATGCCGTTCGCGCTGAGCTTCACCGCGCAGGTCCTGGTGGGCACAGCCATCGGCGCGTCGGTCATGCCGGGCTTCCTGGGGGAGATCCGCAAATACCTGGTGCCGGCTGTCGCCGTCGTCGTCACGCTGGTGGCGGCGGGGATCAGCGCTGGCGTCCTGATGAGCGCACTGGGTCTACTGGGGTTGCCCGAGGCGTTGCTCGGCATGGTCCCCGGTGGGGTGGGGGAGATGGTGGCAGCGGCCTCAGTGCTCGACGCCGACAGCGCCCTGGTGGCCGGCATCCACGTGATCCGTCTGCTCATCACCCTGTGGACGCTCCCGTTGCTCATCAAATGGGCGCAGACCTGGAAGCGTCCACCGCTGCCGGGTTAGGGCTGCAGGTGCTCCAGCACCGCTGCGGTCACCGATTCGGTGCCCTTTTCCGGGCCGCCCGCTGGCAGGATTACGATGCTGCCGTCGGCGAAGGATTCCTCGACAGCCGCCTCGATCCGCATTGCTGCACGGTCGTGGCCGCTGTGCCTCAGGAGCAGGGCGGCGCTGAGAATCTGGGAGGTGGGGTTGGCCAGGTTGCGCCCGGCGATCGTGGGGGCGCTGCCGTGGATCGGTTCGAAGTAGGAGGCGCCGTGACCGATGTTGCCGGATGGGCACATGCCCAGTCCGCCGACGGTGCCCGCACCGAGGTCGCTCAGGATATCGCCCAGGAAGTTCTCCATCACCAGGACGTCGAAGCGATCAGGCTCCACCACCAGGGCGTGAGCGGCGGCGTCGGCGTAGACATGGTTGGCCTCGATGTCCGGGTAAGACGCGGCGACCTCGTCGAAGACCTCACGGAACAGCGCGAAGCTGCGCAGCACATTGGACTTGTCCACGCAGGTCACACGCCGCACTCCGTCACGCGGGGCACCGTTGCGGGTCCGGGCATGTTCGAAGGCGAACTTAACAATCCGTTCGGTCCCGGCGCGGGTAATCAGCATCTGGTCCGATGCCGCGTGGTAGTTCCTGACGCCGCCGCCACGCGAAAGGTACAGGCCCTCGGTGTTCTCGCGGATGATCGTGTAGTCGATCTGTCCGGGCTCAAACTTCATCACAGTGTCAACGCCGCGGAGCATCCTGATCGGGCGGACGTTGGCAAACGTGTCGAGGCCAATCCTCAGCAGGCCGCCGAGCAGGCCGGCTTCGGTGCCGTCAGGCTTGCGGACGTCGGGCAGGCCCACCGGTCCCTTCAATATACCGTGTGCCTGCCGCAAACGGTCCAGCGCGCCCGGGAGCAGTGCCTCCCCGGTCTCCCGGTAAACCCCCGCGCCACCCGGTTCTTCGGTCACGTCGACGGCGGTGCCATCGGCGGCGCAGGCGGCTTCGATCACTGCGACGGCGCTTGCCACCAGCTCAGGTCCGATCCCGTCTCCGGGCATAATGCTCAGGCGAAGTGGGCTGATTGGTTGGGTCTCGATGTTCGGCATGCGCCTACTCCATCTACGCTGGTGGTGGAAGGGTTTCAACAATGACTGTGTACGAGTGTATACAACATTTTTGCAATCCAAGATAAGATGTAGCCAAAGGCTTATTCGATCCGCGAAGGGATACCTGCAATGACTGCTGTCGACACGTTCGGCTCCAAAGATGTACTCGAGGTGGCGGGGGCTGAATATCAGATCTTCCGCCTCGACGCTGTGGAGGGCTCAGAGAAGCTCCCCTACAGCCTCAAGGTTCTGCTTGAGAACCTGCTCCGCACCGAAGACGGTGCCAATATCACCGCGGACCACGTCCGCGCCCTGGCCAGCTGGGACCCGGAGGCCGAGCCGGACACCGAAATCCAGTTCACCCCCGGCCGCGTCATCATGCAGGACTTCACCGGTGTGCCCTGCGTCGTCGACCTCGCTACCATGCGTGAGGCAGTCGTGGAGCTCGGTGGCGACCCCAAGCGGGTCAACCCACTGGCACCGGCCGAGCTGGTCATTGACCACTCGGTGCAGATCGACTTCGCTGGCAACGCCGGCGCCCTGGAACGCAACATCGAGATTGAGTACCAGCGCAATGGCGAGCGGTACCAGTTCCTGCGCTGGGGCCAGACCGCGTTCGATGACTTCCTGGTGGTTCCTCCCGGAATGGGCATCGTGCACCAGGTCAACCTTGAGTACCTGGCCCGCACCGTGATGACCCGCGAGGTCACCACCGGCGACAGCACCGTGCTGCAGGCCTACCCCGACACCTGCGTCGGCACCGACTCCCACACCACCATGGTCAACGGGCTCGGCGTCCTGGGCTGGGGCGTGGGCGGCATCGAAGCCGAGGCTGCCATGTTGGGCCAGCCCGTCTCGATGCTGATCCCCCGCGTGGTGGGCTTCAAGCTCACCGGCGAGATCCCTGCCGGCGCCACCGCGACCGACGTCGTTCTCACGATCACCGAGAAGCTGCGTAAGCACGGTGTGGTCGGCAAGTTCGTCGAGTTTTACGGCGAAGGCGTCAGCGCTGTGCCCCTGGCGAACCGCGCGACCATCGGCAACATGAGCCCCGAATTCGGCTCCACCGCTGCCATGTTCCCCATCGACGAAGTCACCATGGACTACCTGCGGCTCACTGGCCGCCCGGAGGAGAACCTGGCACTGGTCGAGGCCTACGCCAAGGCGCAGGGCATGTGGCACGATCCGAGCAAGGAAATCCTGTTCTCCGAGTACCTGGAACTGGATCTTTCGACGGTTGTCTCCTCGATCGCCGGCCCGAAGCGTCCGCAGGACCGCGTCGAGCTGACCAACGCCAAGCCACAGTTCCGCAAGGACCTGGAGAACTACGTGCACCGCTCCGTCGAAGAGGAGGGCGCGACGGTCGACGAAGCACTCGAAGAGTCCTTCCCCGCCTCCGACCCACCCTCGTCAGTCGAAGCCGACACCAAGATCGACGACCACCCGCACGAGACGGTCACCGAGACCGACGCGAACCGCGACTCCAGCCCCGTGGAGGTCACGACCGCTGACGGCCGCAACTTCACACTCGATCACGGTGCGGTCACCATCGCCTCGATCACCTCCTGCACCAACACGTCCAACCCGTCGGTGATGATGGCTGCAGCAGTGCTGGCCCGCAACGCCGTCGAGAAGGGCCTCGCCTCCAAGGCCTGGGTCAAGACCTCCGTCGCCCCGGGTTCGAAGGTTGTCACCGACTACTACGAGAAGTCGGGGCTGATCCCGTACCTGGAGAAGCTGGGCTTCTTCGTGGTCGGTTACGGTTGCGCCACCTGCATCGGTAACTCCGGTCCCCTCGACGAGGAGATCACCCAGGCCATCCACGACGCCGACCTCGCGGTCACCGCGGTCCTGTCCGGTAACCGTAACTTTGAGGGCCGGATCAACCCTGACGTCAAGATGAACTACCTGGCCTCCCCGCCCCTGGTGGTTGCCTACGCACTGGCCGGCACCATGGACTTCGACTTCGCGTCCGATCCGCTGGGCCAGGACGACGACGGCAACGACGTCTTCCTCAAGGACATCTGGCCGAACCCGGTTGAGGTGCAGAAGATCATCGACGAGTCCATCGACAAGGAGATGTTCCAGACCAGCTACAACACCATCTTCGATGGTGACGAGCGCTGGCAGTCACTGCCCACCCCGGCAGGCGACACCTTCGAGTGGGATCCCAATTCCACTTACGTGCGGAAGCCTCCGTACTTCGAAGGCATGAAGGCTGAGCCGGAGCCCGTCACCGACATCGAGGGTGCGCGCGTCCTGCTGAAGCTGGGAGACTCGGTCACCACCGACCACATCTCACCTGCAGGCTCGTTCAAGTCCGACACCCCCGCGGGCCGTTACCTGCTGGAGCACGGTGTGGAACGCAAGGACTTCAACTCCTTCGGCTCCCGTCGTGGAAACCATGAGGTGATGATCCGCGGCACCTTCGCGAACATCCGGATCCGCAACCAGCTCCTCGAGGACGTCGAGGGCGGCTTCACCAGGGACTTCAGCCAGACCGACGCGCCCCAGGCTGCCGTCTACGACGCCGCGATGAACTACCAGGCAGCCGGCACCCCGCTGGTGATCCTGGCGGGCAAGGAATACGGTTCCGGTTCATCCCGTGACTGGGCCGCCAAGGGCACCGCGCTGCTGGGTGTCCGGGCAGTCATCACCGAGAGCTACGAGCGGATCCACCGCTCCAACCTCATCGGGATGGGTGTGCTTCCCCTGCAGTTCCCGAAGGGTGAAAACGCCGAGTCGCTGGGCCTCACCGGTACCGAGACCTTCGCGGTATCCGGCGTGACCGAACTGAACAACGGCACCACCCCGAAGACCGTCACCGTGACTGCGACCCCTGAAGGTGGCGGCGCGCCGATCACCTTCGAGGCCGTCCTGCGGATCGACACCCCGGGCGAAGCCGAGTACTACCGCAACGGCGGCATCCTGCAGTACGTGCTGCGCCAGATCGCCGTCTGACCCGCTCCACCGACGTATCCGAGAGGCCGTTCCATGAGTATTGTTCTAGCCCACGCCCACAACCCGTCGGCTGATGCCGCCTTCGACTTCGCCCTTGCTGAAGCCGTGGCGCATCACTGCAAACTGGTGATCGTGAACTCGTCCCGTGGGGCGGCCCTCGCGGATCCAGCGCTTGCGTCGGACGAGCAACTGACCGCGCTCGAAGCGCGGGCCACGGCTGCCGGAGTGGCAGTCGAGATCGAACGACCGATGCGCGGCAATGACGCGGATGCCGAGGTGCTCGAAGCAGCAGAGCAGCATTCAGCGAAGATGATCGTGATCGGGACACGGCATCGGTCCGCGATGGGGAAGTTCATCCTGGGCAGCACCGCGCAGCGGATCATCATGGATGCCGATGTGCCGGTAGTCGCCGTCAAGCCTCCAAAGAGCTGATCGTCTGCTCTTGAAGTATGTGTATCCCACTGTATACAATGGGATACACATACTTCTTTAGGAGGCAGGACATGGACGAAGCCAGGAATGCTCAGCAGACAGACGTCGTCGTTATTGGTGGCGGCAATGCCGGATTCTCGGCGGCGCATGCAGCGGCGCAGCGTGGCCGGTCGGTCATTCTGCTGGAGCGCGGCACTGAGGATCTCGCCGGGGGAAACAGCTACTACACAGCCGGTGCCACCCGCATCATCCACGGTGGCCTGGACGACGTCTCCGACTTCATCGAACCCGATGACCGGCATGCCGTTACTGAAGTGCCTGCCTACACGGCCGAGGAATACGCCGCGGATCTCCGCAAGGTCACCAACGGCAAGAACGATCCCGAGCTCACCGAAGTCCTCGTAGCGGAGAGTCAGGACACGGTCCGCTGGCTCAGCGGCCTCGGCCTGAAATACCGCCTGATGTACGAACGCCAGGCTTACGTCCGCGAGGACGGCAGCTACCTGTTCTGGGGCGGTCTTCACGTCGGCAATGTCGGCGGCGGCGAAGGGCTGATGGCGGACCACACCGCGGTCGCCAAGACCCTCGGCATCGACGTCCGCTACGGACACACCACCACCGGGCTCATCGTCGAGAATGGCGCAACCGTTGGGGTGACCTACAGCCTGACCGATGGCAGCACCGGCGAGATCCGTGCGGAATCGGTGGTACTGGCCGCTGGCGGCTTTGAAACGAACCCCGAACTGCGCCGCAAGCACCTCGGCGAGGGCTGGGAGAACGCCAAGGTGCGCGGCACCCCGTACAACGACGGCGCCCTCCTGCAGGCAGCGCTCGACGTCGGAGCGGTGCCTGGGGGCGACTGGAGCACCTGCCACAGCGTGCAGTGGGACGCCTTCACCCCCTGGAATGAGAGCAACCGTGAACTCACCAACCGGTTGACCCGTGGCGGGTACCCCTTGGGAATTATCGTGAACCGTGACGGGAAGCGGTTCCTCGATGAGGGTGCCGATTTCCGCAACCTCACCTACGCCAAGTACGGCCGGGAAATCCTCAAGCAGCCCGGCTCCATCGCCTATCAGGTGTTCGACGCCGACCACCGGCCACTGCTCCGCAGCGAGGAATACGATATGCCGGGGATCTCGGTGGAATCAGCCGATACCCTCGAGGAACTCGCAGCGAAGATCGGGGTGGAGCCGGCAGCGCTGGTCGAGACGGTCACCACTTTCAACGACTCGATCGACCGCGACATCGTCTGGGATCCGAACGTGCTCGACGGTCGCGCCGCACGGGTGGACCCGCCGAAGAGCAACTGGGCGGCACCCCTGGAGAACGGGCCCTTTTACGCCTTCGCGGTCACCTGCGGCATCACCTTCACCTTCGGTGGCCTGAAGTCCGACACCCACGGCAGGGTGCTAACCGCCGACGGCACACCCATCCCGGGGTTGTTCGTCTGCGGCGAGATGCTCGGCGGTCTGTTCAGTGAAAACTACCCCGGCGGGACAGGCTTGGCGGCCGGAATGGTCTTTGGTCGGCGTGCGGGCAACCTCGCATAGCCCAAGCGGACCTACAGTAGTAGGGTGCCTACTGTCCGGCGCCCGTCTAGAGGAGCAGCAATTGTCTGAGTTGGCGATACGTGTCTGATCTGGCTGATTCGACGGGACGCGTAGATGGCGGAGTAATCTTCCGGGTGCTGCGTAGCGAGATTCTGGCGGGAATTCACCCTCCCGGGACGCCACTGCGTGAGGTGGGGCTCTCGGAGCGGTTTGGCGTTTCCCGGACCCCCATTCGCGAAGCGCTCAGCCGGCTGCAGCACGAGCGGCTGCTGGAGCGCGCCGCTCGGGGGCTGCAGGTGCCCCAAATCGATCCCCAGGAAGTCATCCAGATCTACGACCTGCGGGTCATGCTGGAGCAGGAGGCCGCCGGGCAGGCTGCCATCAGCCGCACAGTCTCGGACATCATGCGTCTCGAAGGACTGGTGGAGCGGGATCGCGAACTTGATTCACCGGACGACCTGACCCGGATCCGCTGCAACCTCGAATTCCACACCGCCGTCTGCTCCGCATCTCACAACCGGGTGCTGCAGGACCTGCTCGAACGGCTCTCCACCCACCTCATCCATACCCCTCGGTCCACCCTGTCGGTGGGCAATCGGTGGGAGGATGCTCTCGATGAGCACGAGGCTCTGGTGAAGGCAGTCGTCGATCAGCGGGCGGACGACGCCCGGCAGATCGCCCGGCAACACATGGAAACGGCCCGCGCACTGCGGCTCGAATTGCTGCGGACGGCCGCGAAGGCCGAGTAGCGGGTCCCTTTCGGCGTGCGTCCCACTAGTGTGGGCCGCATGCCTCACCGCCGCGTGGCTACTCCTGGCAGGCGCACCGCACCTATGGCAGGAAAGTGCTGGACGTGCAGACCAGTGGAGAGGCAACCACTTCCGTGCAGCTAGACCACTTTTCTGGTGTCAGCCGTGTAGCTACGCCACTTTCCTAGCCCCGGCTGCAGCCACGGGCGCGGGCACGACGTCGAACGCCATGTTCGCGCCGACGTCGCCCAGTAGCGCCTCAGGGACATCCAGCAGGTAATTCGTCCCGACCGTCCACGGCCGACCAATGCCCTGCCGATGGAACACCTCCGCGGACCGCTTCATATATCCGGACGAGAGATCCAGCAGGGGCCGGCTCACCATGCCCGGCTCCGGCACCGGGACGGCCACCGTGTACCCCTTCCGATCCATATGCTTCAGCAGCCGGCAGACGTACCGTGAGCTGAGGTCCGAGCGCAGCGTCCACGACGCGTTCGTGTACCCCACGCAATAGCCCAGGTTCGGGATCCCCGTCACCAGGACACCCCGGTAGACCCACGCGTCACCCAGGTCCGCTGCCGCGCCGTCGACGCTTAGCTCGGCGCCGCCGAGTGGCTGCAGGGACAGGCCGGTCGCGGTGACCACGACGTCCGCCGCGAGTTCCCGACCGGACGCGAGCACAATCCCCTGCGGTGTGAAGTGCTCGATCCGGTCGGTCACCACTGACGCCTTGTCGGAGGCCAGGGTGCGGTAGAAGTCGCCGCCGGGCGCGACGCAGAGGCGCTGCTCCCACGGGTTGTAGGCGGGGGTGAAGTGGTCGCGGACCTGCTGATCGTCGTCGAGCAGGGAGCGGGCCTGCCCGCGCAGGAACGCCTTCGCCGGCCGCGGCGCCCGTTTGCACAGCTGGTAGAACGCCAGCGGCACCACTACGTTGCGGGCACGAGCCAGCCGGTGCGCCAGCGCTGCGGGCAGGAGGCGGCGGAGCGTGTCGGCGAACCCGTCCCGCTGGCCCACCGACACCACGTACGACGGCGACCGCTGCAGCATCGTGACGTGGGCGGCGTCGTCGGCAAGGGCCGGAACGAGGGTGACGGCGGTTGCACCGCTGCCGATCACCACCACCTGCTTGCCGGTGTAGTCGAGGTCCGCGGGCCAGAACTGGGGGTGGACGACGGCGCCGGTGAAGGACTCGAGGCCGGGGAAGTCGGGTTGGTGGCCGTGGGAGTAGTTGTAGTACCCGGTGCAGGCGTAGAGGAACGAGCAGGTGAGTGTCTGGACGGTCGAGCCTTCAGGTTGCGTTTTCTCCAGCTGCAGGGTCCAGCGGCCGGTCAATGACGAAAAGTCGGCGCTCACCAGCCGGGTGTTGAATCGGATGTGCCGGGTCAGGTCGGACTCGCGGACCTCGTCCCGCAGGTAGCCCAGGATCGAGGAGCCGTTCGCGATGGCATCCGGGGCCGTCCAGGGCCGCCAGGGATAGCTGAGGGTGTACATGTCGGAGTCGGAGCGCACGCCCGGGTAGCGGAACAGGTCCCAGGTGCCGCCGATCGCAGCTCGCGCTTCAAACAGGGCGAACGTCTTGCCTGGGCATTCGGTCCGCAGCCGGTGTGCGGCACCGATCCCCGAGAGTCCGGCGCCGATGATGGCGACGTCGAGGTGCTCGATGGGGGAGGCCATGACTCCATTATCAGGCAGGAGACTTCAGGGTTCCGGGAAAGTGGGTACCCCGCAGCGACGGGGTTGCCCCACCGCTTTTGTGCGGTGGCGCCACTATCGTGGCTGACGGGCAGTAGTCTCGACAGGTGAAACCGTTTCTGTTGCTAGCCACCCGTGCCGAGGACGCCGCCGCCGACGGCGAGTACCAGGCGTTCCAGCGCTTCGGCGGACTCGCACCGGATCAGCTGCACCGCGTCCGGGCCGAATCCGGTCCGATCCCGCACCTCGACCTGAACCACTATTCCGGGATCATCGTGGGCGGCAGCCCTTTTAACTCCTCCGATCCCGAGGAGGATAAATCCGGCGTGCAGCGGCGGGTGGAACGCGAGATTGGGGAGTTGCTGGACCGGGTGGTCGCGGCCGACTTCCCGTTCCTGGGCGCCTGCTATGGCGTCGGGACGCTCGGCCGGCACCAGGGGGCGCTCATCGACAGGACCTTCGCCGAACCGATTGGGCCGGCGTCGATCACCGTAACCCCCGCCGGCGCGGAAGATCCGCTGCTGTCAGGCGTCCCGGCGTCGTTCGATGCCTTCGTGGGCCACAAGGAGGCTTGCACCACCCTGCCGGTGGGGGCGGTACTGCTGGCCTCCTCGGCCAGCTGCCCGGTCCAGATGTTCCGCATCCGCGAGAACCTGTATGCCACCCAGTTTCATCCAGAACTCGACGTCGACGGGCTGGTGCAGCGCATCGACGTGTACCGCAATGCAGGGTATTTCCCGCCCGAAGAGGCCGAGGACTACATGGCCCGCGCCCGAGCCTCCCGGGTGGAATGGCCGTCTGCCATCCTGCGGAACTTTGTGGACCGGTACGCGGCAGAGTAGCCGCGGCGAGCTTTCACGCTCCGTTTACCCGGTATTGATGTCCGGGATGTCCTGGTGAGGCAGCGTCTGTGGAGGAGGGGATCTCGCCCCACCACAACGAAGGGAACATCTTCTATGGCATCCCGTTTCGCCAAGACCCTCACCGGCACAGCCGCCGCGGCGGTGGGCCTCACCCTCCTGGCAGCGCCCGCCGCGTCGGCGCAGGCTCCTGTCCAGGCTCCTGCGGCTCCGGCACAGGACGACGCACCACCTATCCTTATCGGGCATCGCGGCGCGGCCGGAACCGCGCCGGAGAACACTGTTGCCGCGTTCAAGGACGGCCGTAAATCCGGCGCCGATTTCTTTGAAATCGATGTCCAGCTCAGCTCCGACGGTGTGCCGTTCCTCTTCCACGATGACACCCCGGCGCGCACCACCAATGTCGAGGACGTCTTTCCGGACCGCGCCACCGACCCGATTACCTCCTTCACCTGGGCCGAGCTGCAGCAGCTCGACGCCGGTTCCTACTTCGACGACCAGTTCGTCGGTGAACGCATTCCGCACCTCGACGACGCGGCGAAGGTCGCCACCACCAAGACCGGTGTCTACATCGAAATCAAGTCGCCGGTGAACTCGCCGGGCATCGAGCAGCTGGTGGCCGACGAACTGCGCACCGACAAGACCTGGCAGCGCCTCGTCGCAGCTGACAAGGTGCAGGTCCTCGGGTTTGATGAAGGTTCCAACCGGACGTTCGCCGGGATTGCACCGGACATTGAACTCCAACAGCTGGCCGGGGTGGTGCCGGGCCCCGCAGTGCTGGCCTCCTGGGCTACCTTCGCCGATTCCGTGGGGACCAACTACCGTGTCCTGACGCCGCAGAATGTCAGCGACGTCAAGGCGGGAGGTCTGGTGCTCGGCGTCTACACGGTGAACTCGCCTGAGGCGGTCCAGGCGTCGATCGACCTGGGAGTCGACGCCGTCACCACCGACTTCCCTATCCAGAACGTCCGGTATCTCAAGGGGGCGCCGGTGTTTCCCGGCAGCGGCGTGGAAATTGTCGACTCGGTGAACAACCCGGCCGGCGACGACGTCCAGCCCGAAACCGGCGAGCATGTCCTGCTGCGCAATGCGATCACCAGGAGCATTGACGTGAGCGGGTATCTCCTTCGGGACGCCGCCAACAACATCCTCACCGTCGGTGACGGATATGTGCTCGATGCAGGTGCCGAACTGCGGGTCTACACCGGTCCCGGAACCAACACCCCGGAGGCCTACTACAACGGCGGGACGGCGTCGTTGCTGAACAACGGCGGCGAATCGTTGGGTCTCTGGACTCCCGAGGACAAGCTGCAGGATGTCTTCGCCAACTAACTGGCGCAGGCCAGAGGGCTAAAGCGGAGTAGGCATGTCGCTCAGCTGAAGCCCGGCGGCGACGACGTTCAAGGCGACGCCGGTTTCGTTCAGAAGCCGGGCCCGTAGCCGCTGCCGCAGTCTGTCCGAGTGAGGCAGCACCGCGGGGTCCTGCAGGAGGGTCAGCCATACGTCATTGACCGTGGCGCATTGGGTGACGGCGCCGGTCACTCCGCGAACCAGCCAGGTATCCCCAGCAGCTTGAACGCTGGGGATACCTGGCAGGCCGTGGCAGAGGGCGTTGATGGTTTGCGCCGCGATCAGCCGGTGGCGAAGGGTGCTGACTGGGCCGAGCACCTCATCGGCAGTGACCGTCCGTCCGCAGGCGCCGCACATTTACTGGCCTCTCATTGCACTTGCGAGAGAGATACGGGGAATTATCACTGCATCACGTCACCGGAGTTGGGCCCCAGCGTCTGGCCGACGAAGAGGTTGCCGCCGGGATCGCTGGCAAGCAGCAAAGCGACGGGAGCAACCTCCGCCGGTGTGCCAAAACGCCCCAGCGGCAGCTCCTTCCGTTTGGCCGCCTTCCAGGCCTCGGAGATTCCCTCTACCAGCGGCGTTTCGATCGGTCCCGGCGCAATGCAGTTGACCAGCACGTTGTCACCAGCCACCTCGAGAGCGAGGGACTTGGTCATACCGATCAGGCCCGCCTTCGCCGCACTGTAATGGCTGAGGCCGGTGCCGCCCTTGATGCCCAGCTGGGACGAAATGTTGATGATCCGTCCCCACTTGTTCTCACGCATCTCGGCGACCACCTCACGGCAGCAGAGGAAAACCCCCGTCAGATCGACCGTGATGGTCTCCTGCCACCGGGCCAGCGACATGTCCTGGAGCGGTGATTCCGTGAGCAGTCCCGCACTGTTGACCAAGACGTCGATCCTGCCCAGCTCTGCCCGTGCCGCGGCGAAGCCGGCCACCACGCTGGCCTCGTCGCCCACATCAACGGTGATCGAGTGGGGTGAGGGCGTCCGATCCAGCACCACCACCCGCGAACCGGTCTCCCGGAAGGCCTCGGCGATCGCCGCCCCGATGCCGCTTCCGCCGCCGGTGACGACGACGGTCCGCGCGGTGCTCATGCCTTCATCTTGACGGTGAGGCCGCCGTCGACAATCAGCGACTGCCCGGTCACGTAGGCGGCGTCGGCTGAGGTGAGGAACCCAATCACACTGGCGACCTCCTCAGGTCGGCCCACGCGACCCCACGGGATGTCCTGGCCCGCGCGCTCCAGGCCGTCCGGCCCCAATGAGTTCACCGGATCCAGGGACTGAGGGGTTTCGATAAGCCCGGGAATTACCACATTGGCCCGGATTCCGCGGGGACCCAGTTCGACGGCGACACTCCTGACCAGACCAAGAATTCCCGCTTTGGCGGCCGCGTAGTGCGCATGCTCCTCCCAGCCGTAGACTCCACCCGCGATGGACGAGACGGCGACCATCGCGCCGCCCTCGTCCATACGGGTGGAGCCGGCCCGCAGGGTCCGCAGCACGCCGGTTAGATCGACGTCGAGCATGTCGTTCCAGCGAGAGTCGGTGAGCTCATCCAGGGAAGCATTGCGCAGGACGCCTGCGTTGGCTACCGCGTAGTCGAGCCGCCCAAAATCATTGAGCGCCCGATCTGCGAAGGTTTCCACCGACTCGGTGTTCCTGACGTCCACTTCCTGGATGACGGCCTGGCCTCCGGCCCGCTCGACCAGGCGGAGGGTCTCCTCCGGGTCGTGCGGATCGCCGGAAAAGGTGCCGATGACCGAGCGGACCCCGCGCTGCGCGTAGTGGACGGCGAGAGCTCGTCCAATACCACTCGCAGCGCCGGTAATGATGGCTACAGGGGACTCAGACACTCGGGTCCTCCAGCAGCTCCTTGGGGATGGGCTTCGCCATCATCATCAGCAACCCGGAAACCAGGGTGCCGAGGGCGCCCACCCACAGAGCCGCAGCAGTGGTCCCTGCTGCAGCGGTCACGACGGTGAACAACGCTCCGCCGAGGATGATGCCCGGCTGGCTCATCGCTCCAATGAACGCCAACCCGGTGGCCCGGCAGCTGACCGGG
This sequence comes from Arthrobacter sp. 260, assembly GCF_013116745.1. Taxonomy (GTDB): domain Bacteria; phylum Actinomycetota; class Actinomycetes; order Actinomycetales; family Micrococcaceae; genus Arthrobacter_D. The sequence continues at coordinate 176,991 of NZ_JABFOE010000006.1, read as the reverse complement.
TAGCACTCGGCCATGAAGTACTGGATGGCCGCGTAGGGTCCCACCAGGAAGAAGAGTCCGACGCCGTAGGTGAGGATGATGAGGAAGGGGGTGGAAGCGATGGGGCTGAGCATCACCGAGAAGGAAATACCCGAGATGATCCAGCCGATAATGATGGTCTTCTTCCGGCCAATGACATCGCCGAACCAGCCGTGGAAGACATAGCCGAAGTAAGCCAGTGCGTTGATGACGATCAGCATCCAGAAGGCATCGGACAGTTCCACTCCGCGGGAGTTCACCAGCACTGAGGAACCCAGGATGCTGAAGACCATGATGCCGAAGAAGTTCACGATCCAGGCGAGCGAGAAGACGATCGTATTGCGCCGCAGCTGTGGTTCCCAGATGCGCTTCAGGGGAGCAGTCGAGGAGTGCTGGACACCGAAGGAGCCGGCGAGTGCGTGGGCTTCGTCGACATCGCCGGATTTCTCCAGCTGGGTCAGCTTCTCGTGCAGTTCAAACTGAGGAGTTTCCTTGAGCTTCTTGGCGATCAGGTACACGATGACCGCCGCGGGGATGGCCGCCATGATGTACAGGGCACGCCAGCCGAGTGCTGGCAGGAAGGCGAAGGCAAGGGCTGCTGCAAGCAGGAATCCCAGCGGCCAGCCGCCCTGGACGAAGGAGTAGTAGAAGCCGGGACGCTTGCGCTTCTTTTCATCCTCGGTGACCTGGAAAACTTCGTTCATGTAGGTGGCGTTGACTGCCTGCTCGGAGAATCCCAGTCCGCCGAAGGAACGAACCACCACGAGCATGGCGTTGCTGATGAAACCGAGGCCGGCAGGAATCACTGAGGTGAGCGCTGAGACGACGGCGGTGCCACCCACCGTGAGCATCATTCCCTTGCGGCGGCCGAGCCGGTCGATCACCGGTCCGATGCCGAAGCAGACGATCGCCGTGCCGACAGCAATCCAGGTGTTGATCGCGTAGGCCTCGGTCTCGGTCCAGCCGAATTCCTCCTGCATGGCGGGAAGCAGGGTGCCGAACAAGCCGTAGTCAAAGACCGCGATGGTCCATGCGAGCAGGGCCAGGATCATTGCCGTGTTGGTATTTTTCTTGCTGAAGATGGGCAGCGCGCGTTTTTCGTCAGCGGTGGGCGTGGACAGGTCGATGAGTGCCGGAGCCTTCATGAGTTGGCTTCCTTTCTGGGATTGTCGGACAGGAACTTGTCGGCGATCTGGTCGAAGGTCCGCCAGGTGACGCCGTCGTGCGAGTTGAAGTGCTGGATGAGGCGCTCGAGCATGAGGAGGACCTGGGGGCGGCCCGACACGTCGGGGTGGATGGTCATGGTGAAGACGGCGTCGTCCATTTCCTGGTACACCCAGTCGAACTGGTCCTTCCACATCTGCTCGATGTCGCGGGGATTGACGAATCCGTGCGAGTTGGGCGCCGCCTTGATGAACATCATGGGAGGCAGATCGTCCAGGTACCAGTTGGCTGGGATCTCCACCAGGTCCGTTTCATGGCCGCGAACCAGAGGTTTCATCCACGCCTCGGCGGGCTTGCTGTAATCGATCTTCGTCCAGCTGTCGCCCACCCGTACGTAGTACGGCTCGAAGTCGTTGTGCATCAGGGAGTGGTCGTACTTGATGCCCCGCTCCAGCAGGATCTCGTTGGTGATGGTTGAGAACTCCCACCACGGCGCCACATACCCGGTGGGGCGCTTCCCTGAGACCTGCTCAATGAGTTCGATCGACCGGTCAAGGATGGCCGTTTCCTGCTCACGGGTCATCGCAATCGGGTTTTCGTGGGAGTAGCCGTGAACCCCGATCTCGTGACCTGCCTCCACCACCATCCGGGTCAGTTCAGGAAACGTCTCCAGTGAGTGTCCCGGGATGAACCAGGTGGAGGGAAGGTTGTACTTTTCGAAAAGCCGGAGAATGCGGGGACCTCCCACCTCACCGCTGAACAGCCCGCGCGAGATGTCGCAGGGGGAGTCCTCGCCGCCGTAGGAGCCGAGCATGCCGGCAACGGCGTCGACGTCTACGCCGAATGCAATCTGTATGTTCTTTGTCATGGGTCAACCTTTCGATGGGGTCAAAGCGGTCGGGGTGTCTTTCTCCGGCGGGACCAGGAGGCCCCGCCGGTGGAAATGTTGTTCGATAAGGGGGCGGGTCATCCCGAGGCTGAGAAGCAGTTGCAGCAGAATCCTCGCCTGCCCGGGGCGGAGGAGCCCGGACGGGATCGCCCCCGCGGCGAGAAGGTCCTTCCCGCCGCCCGTACCATAGACCGGCACCACAGGTCCGGCATGGACCCGCGTACTGGTGACGACGACGGCGCCTCCGGCCGTCGCCTCCGCGACCGCCGCGCATATGACCGGGTTGGCGTTGCCGATCCCCGTGGCCTCCAGCACGATTCCTGCTGCCCCCGCCGCCAGTGCAGCCTCGATCATCACTGCATCGGCACCGGGGTAGGAGGCGACGACGTCGGTTCGGGGGAAACCGACATCTTCGCCTGTCTGGGGGGCGGGCAGGGGGTCGAAGCGGCCCGGGCGGGAGTCCATCGACACGACGCCGGTGGCGGTGACGCTGCCAGCCGGGATGCTGTCGGGACTGTCGAAGGCCGCATGGGCGGTGGTATGAACCTTCCGCACGCCCGCCGAATGGAAGATCTGCCCGGCGAAGCTGACCAGGGCGCCCCGACCGCCAGCATCACGGGAGGTAGCGACGGCGATGGCGCGCCGCAGGTTATCGGGACCATCAGGGGTGGGGTGATCGGCGGCGTACTGGGCGCCGGTGAAAACCACGGGTCGCCAGTCGTTGTGGAGCAGATCGGCGAGGTAGGAGGTTTCCTCGGTGGTGTCGGTCCCGTGGGTGACGACGACGCCCACCACCAGCGGGTCGCGCAGCGCGGTTTTGACCTCGGAACAGATGTCCAGCATGTCCGGGAAGGTGAGCCGGTAGGAGCCCTTCCGCATCACATCGACCACCTTGACCGGGATCGATCCGTACCCCGTACTCTGCAGCAGCACCTCGCCGGAGTCCTCGGCGACTGTCGCGCCGCCGGCTGCTGCAGAATTACGGGAAGCAATGGTGCCACCGGTAGCCAGCAGCACCACGTACTGTTCCTCGCCAGCGTTCATGATCACCTCCATCTCGTTCGACACGCCTTTACACAATCGTTTGGGTAGGTGGCAATTCAGGTCCGGTCAGGACTCGCATCCGGTGTTGATTGGCCCCAGTAGCTGACGTATCTGTCCTGCTGGACATGCAACCCAATCGTTTGGGTTGCGATCAGAAAAAGACTAGGATGTGATCTGAGTCTCGTCAAGAGGTCGGGCAAAAGTTTTCACGTCTGAAACAATCGACCCATCACGCAAGGGCAGGACGGAGGGGGAGCTTCATGAATAGATCAGGATCAGGACGTGCGCCAGTCACGCTGAAGGACCTTGCCAGCGAGCTGGGCATTCACCCCTCGACAGTGTCCAGGGTGTTGCATTCAACGTCAGATGTCGCCAAGGGTGCCGCGTCGTCAGTCACAGCCCAGAAAGTGCGGGACCTGGCCCGCGAGCGCGGGTATTCGCCGGATCCCCAGGCCAAGAGCCTCAGGACCCGCCGCACCAGGGCCCTCGGCGTGATCGTGCCGCGGCTCTCCGACATTGTGCTGGCCACCATGTACGAGGGCATCGAGGAAGCGGCAGCCGAGAGTAACTACTCGACCTTCGTGATGAATTCGCACGACAGCACCGATGAGCAGCGCCGAAAAGCCGAGATCATGCTGGCCCGCCGGGTGGATGGGCTGATCCTCGGCGACGTGCACGCCGGCAGTGACCTGTTACCGGACCTTCGTGCCCGGCACATCCCGTTCGTGCTGATGAACCGACGGCACCCGGGGTTCCCCTCGGCAACCTGCGATGACGTCGTTGGTGGGGAACTGGTGGCCGACCACCTCTGGCAGGCAGGCCACCGCCGTGTTTCCCTCATCGCTGGAGAACCCTATGCGAGCACTGCCCTGGACCGCACCGCCGGGTTCCGGCAGCGCTGGCGGGATCTCGGCGGCAACCTTCCAGACAGCTCAGTGATCTGGTCCCGTTTCGACACGGAGGGCGGCAGGGAGGCAGCGGAAACCATCGTGGGGCAGCCCGGACCTGCGCCGACGGCGGTCTTCGCGGTCAACGACTTCGCGGCGATCGGAGCCATGGGAACTTTCCGCGCCCACGGCCTGACCGTGGGCCAGGACATCGCCGTCGTCGGCTTCAATGACACTTCCCTCGCGCCGCAGCTGCCCATCCCGCTCTCCTCGGTGCACTCGCCGATGTTCCAGATCGGCCGTCAGGCGATGCTGATGCTGCGACGGGTCATCAACGGCGAGCAGGTCGAGTCGGTCAGGATGACCCCGGAGCTCTTCATCAGGGAAAGCAGCGCAGCGTCCCCTCTCGACGAGTCACAGCGTTCACTGGCCAGCTGACCCCCAGATTCGGGACCTGATCTGCTTCCCCTCAGCGCGGGCAGCGAGGGCCTCTTCCATGGTGACCGGTGTGAAGGTTGTCTGGGTGCCCGGAGCGCTGCGGGCCAGCAGATCCATGTCAGAGCTGATGACGGTGGCCACCATGGCGTAGCCGCCGCCGGAGACTGCATCGCGGTGGAGCACGATGGGTTCCTTGCCGCCAGGAATCTGGATGGAGCCGATCGCGTAGCCGGCGTCGACGATGTTCGACGGATCGGATCCTGCGCCGAACGGCTGAACCCTCGGCTTCCAGGACACGGACGGGCCGGCATACCGCAGACCCGTCCGGTCCGCGACGGGCGTCAGCTGCCACGTGGCGCTAAACAGCGTATCCAGCCCCTCCTCGGTCAGCCGATGGTCGTACAGGCCGGGCATGACCCGCACCGTGATCTGCTTGGCGAAGGTGGGACGGAGGGACTCGTCGATGAAGTCAGCGGCCGACGCGTGGCGTTCCGACCCGGCCGTCCCGACGTCCAGGGTGTCACTTGCCTTGAGGGTGCGCCCCTCGAATCCGCCCATGGCGCCCAACGCGTAGGTGGAACGGCTGCCCAGCACCACCGGGACGTCGATTCCGCCCTGCACAGCGATGTAGTAGCGGGTTCCGGCCCTGATCATCCCGAAGGACACCTCGTCGCCGACGGCCAGCTCAAGCCGGGTCCACTGTTCCCGGGGCGTCCCGTTGACAAGCACATCAACGGGGGCGCCGGCGACGGCGATGACGGCGTCGGCGTCGGTGGTGAACCGGGGACCGATGTAGGTGCACTCCAGGACGGCTTCAGCCGGCGTGTTGCCGGCGAGGGCGTTGGCCATCTCCGCCGACAGCTGGTCCATTGACCCGCCCTGGGGGATGCCGACGTGGTAGTAGCCGGGACGGCCCGTGTCCTGGACCGTCGTGGCAAGCCCGGGTTCAGTGATCCTAATGGCCATTGAGGTGCTCCATGATCTCCTGGTTGTATTCGGTGGGGTGGGCCAGGGCCCGCTCAAGGTCGAACACCACGGGCGCCTGCCGGTAGGTGAAGGACCCGTCAGCCACGAGCTCCTGGATCTCGCGGTATTCGGCTTCGTCAACCGGCTTGAACTTCACAATGTCCCCGGGTTTGAAGAAGATCATGAAGTCGTCGAAGTCCGAAAGCCGCTGGGCAGGATCGAAGATCGGGGCCGCGGCGATCCCGAACATCTGGTACCCGCCGGCGCCGCGGACCGAGTAGATGCAGGCAAAGCAGCCGCCGTGGCCGACGGTCAGGGCGGGAGTATCGGTGCGGGGGCTCAGATACTTGGGGACCTCGAGCTGTTTCTCTTGCGGCACGATCTGGAACATGAAGGGCAGGCCGGCCACGAAACCGACCATCGACACCAGCCACGGCGACTCGTGGTGGCGGCTGATGAACTCGGCCGGGGACGCCAGATTGTTCTCCTCGGCCGCGAAATCGAGGTCATTGCCCTCCGGACGCTGGTGTCCCGAGCGGAAACGGACACCGGTTTCCCGGGTATACGGATCGTCGTACCAGACCGGCACCTCGATGATGCGGGTCTGGAGAGTGTGCTGTGACATCTGCGCCACCTCGGCCTCGACGCCGCGGACAGCCTCCTCGAGGGCGCTGGGCGGGAGGTCATCCGGGTTGAAGCGGATCAACAGGGACGCGTTGGCCGGGCAGATGTCGGTGATTCCCGAGAGGTCCCGGGACCCGAGCGCGGCAGCCATCGCGTTGGCTTTGAAGTTGGCGGCGAGGCTCATGCCCTCGGCAATTTCGACGAAGAGGAATTCGTCTCCTCCCCAGGTATAACGGGCCGCGTCTAGGTGAAGGGCTGTTTCACTCATGCACTAGCTCCTAACAGGTCGGGTGTGGTTTCGATGAATTTGGAGTGGTGCTCGACGGCGACCACCTCGCTCCGCGCGAGGACCGCCTTCAGCAGGGGGAGAGTGGTCTTCACCCCGGAGATGAGGACCTCGCTGAGTGCCCCGGCCGACCGGGCCATCGCCTGGTCCCTGCTGGAATCCCAGACAATGAGCTTAGCCAGCAGCGAGTCGTAGAACGGGGCCACGGCCGACCCGGCCACCACTCCTGAATCGATGCGGACACCCGGTCCTCCCGGCCATTGCAGCCGCTCCAGGGTGCCCGGGCTGGGCATGAACCCGTTTTCGGGGTCCTCGGCATTGATCCGGAACTCGAAGGCGTGGCCGGTGAAGGCGATGTCCTCCGGGGTGAGGCGGAGTGCGCCGTCGCGCGCCACCAGAATCTGTTCACGGATCAGGTCCAGGCCGGTGATCATTTCCGTCACGGGATGCTCGACCTGCAGGCGGGTGTTCATTTCGATGAACGCTGCCTCCTGCGTGTCAGGGTTGTAGAGGAATTCGACCGTGCCCAGCCCGCTGTAGTGACATTGGCGGCCTAGTTCGATCGAGGAGGCCAGGATGGTTGCCCTGACGTCGTCGGGCAACCCGGGGGCTGGTGCTTCCTCGACGATCTTCTGCTGTCGGCGCTGCAGGGAACAGTCCCTGTCGCCCAGGTGGATGACCTGTGCGCCGTCGCCGATGATCTGGACCTCAACGTGCCGGGCGCGGTGGACAAACTGCTCAAGGTACACGGTGGAGTCCCCGAAAGCTGCCTGGGCTTCGGCCTGGGCGATTTCCACGGTCGACAGAAGATCGGCAGCTGCGGTGACGAGGCGGATGCCCCGGCCGCCACCGCCAGCTGAGGCCTTGACCACGAGGGGATAGCCCACCGTCTCCGCGATGCCCAGGATGTCGCTGTCCGGTGTGAGAGCCCCGTCGCTGCCGCGCAGGGTGGGAACTCCTGCTGCCTTGGCTGCCTGCCGGGCACGGGACTTGTTGCCCATGAGCTCGATGGCGTCGGCGGATGGGCCGATCCAGGTTAGCCCCCGGTCAACCACGGCTCGTGCGAACCCGGCGTTTTCGGAAAGGAAACCGTAGCCAGGGTGCAGGGAGTCGCATCCGGTGGCCGACGCCGCCTCCAGGACCGCTTCTGCATTGAGGTAACTTTTACCCGCCGGCGCCGGTCCGATGATGGCAACCTCGTCAGCCAGTTGAGCTGCGTAGGAGCCTTCATCGGGTTCGCTGGCCGCCAGCACCGTCTTGATACCCAACTCGCGGGCCGCACGGATAATCCGGACGGCAATTTCGCCGCGGTTCGCGACCAGCAGCTTCTCCACGGTCATCCCTCGGTCACCGTCGCAATGACGTCGCCGGGGTTGACGGTGCCCGAGTCCTCGATGGCGAAGCTTTCGAGTATCCCCGAGACGTCACTGCGCACTTCGGAGAACTGCTTCATGATCTCCACGACGCCGACCGTCTGGCCGGCGTCGATCCGATCTCCGACGGCGGCGTAGGGCTCCTTGTCGGGGCCGGGCTTGCGGTAGAAGATGCCGGGAAGTGGGGAAATGATGTCGGTCATGGGTGGCCTTTCGGTGCCCTATTTTGGGCTGCTGGGTGGACGAGTAGGTGCCATTAGGAGAGGGCGGCGCGCACGGCGGCGGCGACGTCGGGGGAGTTGGGTGCATCGGAGTGCACGCAGATGCTTTGGAAGTCGATGTGCAGTTCGGTGCCGTCCGATGCCTCGACGATGCCGTCCGCCACCGCACGGCGCACCCGTGTTGCAGCTTGGGCGGGGTCGGTGGGTTCGGGGCGGCGCTGGATCAGCAGTTGACCTGCGGGGCCGTAGTTGAGGTCCACATAGAGTTCACTGACGAACTGCACTCCCATGTCGTCACAGACCGTCTGGTGCTCGGTAGCCGCCAGACCGTAGAACGGCACGTCATAGAGGGCAGCAACCTTGGCCGCGGCGGTCATCAGGGGCCGGTCCCTGGACAGCATCCCGTAGAGCGACCCGTGGGGTTTGATGTGGTTGAGGGTGACGCCGGCGGCGGTGAGGAAGGACTGGAGGGCTCCCACCTGGTAGAGGAGGATGTTCTCCACCTCGTCGGGGGTCAGCTTCATCTCGCGTCGGCCGAAACCGACCAGATCGGGTAGCCCCGGGTGGGCGCCGATGCCGAGTCCCCGTTCGGCAGCTGCTGAGACTGTTGCGGCCATGGTGTCGGGGTCTCCGGCATGGAACCCGCACGCCACATTGATGACGTCGACGGTGTCCATCAGGGCAAGGTCATTGCCGAAGGAGTGCAAGCCCAGGGACTCACCCATATCCGAATTCAGGGTGGGGGCTGGCTTGCTGGTGGTGGGGGTCACAGCTGGCGAAGTCATGCGCTTCACACTAGTGGCCTCCCACGTAGCCGATATAGTGGACTTCCGCCCTCGGATAAACCGGTTTGATGGGCATCTGCACAGGTAGACTTGATGATTATTGCTGATCTGCTCTCCGAAGACACCCTCCAACTCCGGCTGCATACCCCCAGTTCGAGTGAGCGACTAGCCCGGGAAATCAGCTGGTGCGCCCCGGCCGAAACCATCGATCCCACCCCGTTCCTGAGCCGAAACGTCCTCCTCCTAACCAACGGCATTGGCCTGAATATCGAGGACGACCGCACCTGGTCGGCCTATGTGGAGCGGCTGGTCTCAGTGCAGGTAGCCGCCGTGGCGTTCGGTACCGGGTTCGCCCACCACCTGATCCCGCCGGGACTGGTGCGCGCTGCAGCAGACCACGATCTGCCGCTGTTGGAGATTCCACGGTCGGTCCCGTTCCTTCAGGTGCACCGTCACGTCACCAATGTGCTGCAGTCCGAGCGTTTCACCGCGATCACCCGGTCCTGGGAGCTCGCTCAGGCCTGTGCCGGTCTCGCGTCATCGGGGGCAAGACTTTCCGTCATCCTTGACGCGGTCGCTGCGGCGGTCAGGGGCGAGGTGGCGATTGCCGACGCCGTGGGTACGGTCATTGCCAGGTCGCCGGAACGGTCAGCCTGGAGTCAGGAGGACCTGGAGGTGGCAGCATCGGCAGGGATGGATGCCACGGTTCCGTTGCCGATGGGGACAGGGGATTCCTTCCAGCTAGTGGTGCGGGGTGCCGAGGTGGAGCATCCAATTTCCACCCTCCTGGCGCCCGTAGCGTCGATCATTGCCGTGCAGTTGCAGACCGCGCTGCTGACCACCACGTCCAAGCAATCCGAGTTGGTGACGTTGCTGGACCAGGTGGCCGACTGGAGTGGGGTTGCGCTGGAGCAGTTCGCCGAGACCGTGCGGTCTACCGGGCTCCTCAACGATGAGGCGACGGTCGTCATCGCGGCGCGCACCGGCCACGGCACCCTGTCGGACGCCTGGAAGACCCGGCTCATGCTGCAGTCAGCGTTCGACGTCGTCAGGGTCCAGGTGCGCGGCGGGACGCTGTTCGCGTTCGCCCAGCAGCCACACGCGACCGGTCCGCAAACCAACACCCTTGAACCGCTGCTGTCCTGGTTCATGAAAGAGATGCCGGACCAGGCCGTGGTGCTCAAGGGTCCGTGCGCGAGCAGTGATGAGTTGCGACTCGGCGTCTACCAGGCCCAGGACCTTTTGGCGGCAGCGAAGGGGCCGACCATTGCACCGGAACTGGGGATCAGCGCGCTGATTGCCTCCACCGCCACCCACGGAGCGAGGGCTGGCGCGCGGAGGCTCCTGGCTCCCGTGGTTGCCTACGATGCGACGCATTCCTTGGCACTGCTCGACACCCTCGAATGCTTCCTCGCCCACGATGCCCAACCGTCCCGCGCCGCCGCGAGCCTGTACATCCACCGAAACACCCTGAGCCAGCGGATTGGCAAACTCGAAGGGTTGTTGAAGTTGTCCCTCTCCACTTTAGAGGGGCAGGCGACCTGCCTGATGGCCCTGCGGATCCTCAAGAACTGAGCCTCTCATCAGGGCGCCGTAGGCTGACCCCATGACCATTCCCTTTCTTGAGCCCAGCCTGGCTACCGCCACCCAGGTGTTCTCCCGCGATGCCCTACCGGTATTGACGGTCAACCCCGGGGAGTCGGTGCGGGTCCGCTCCCTCGACGCGTGGGGCCACCTGGAACGTCAAATGGTTCCCGGCGAGGACAAGGCGCAACTCTTCACCGAGCGGAAGGGGCACTGCCTGACCGGCCCTATTGCGGTATCGGGGGCGAAGCCGGGGGACATGCTGGCGGTCACCTTCGTGTCGCTTACCCCGGATTCGTGGGGGTTCACCAACGCCGGGCGGAAGGATGACGCGTTCACCCGGTTGCTCGACGTCGACGGCGGCACCCCGCAGTGGCTGCTCTGGGACATCGACGTGCCGCAGGGCACCGCCAGCAACCAGTTGGGGCAAAGCGTGAAGCTCAACTCGTTCCTCGGCGTCGTTGGTGTCCCGTCGAACCGCCCCGGCGACTTCGCGACCACCCCGCCGCGGGCCGACGGCGGCGGCAACATCGACTGCAAGGAACTTACCGCCGGGTCCACCCTGTTCCTGCCGGTCACCGTCCCCGGCGCGTTGCTGAGCATCGGCGACGGCCACGCCATCCAGGGCGACGGCGAGGTGGGCGGCACCGCCATCGAGTGCGGAATGACCACCGACCTGGTGCTCGACGTCGTCCTCAATGCACCGCTACAGACCGTGCACGCAATCACCCCGACGGCGAAGATCACCTTCGGCTTCAACGCGGACCTAAACCTCGCGACGGCCGAGGCGCTCTCCGCGATGCTCACCTGGATGCAGCAGCTCTACGGCATGGAACGTACCCACGCGCTCGCCCTTGCAAGCACCGTCGTCGACCTGCGGATCACGCAGATCGCCAATGAAACGTGGGGCGTCCATGCGGTGTTGCTCCACGATGCCGTGCAGGCATCCGCCGGCTGAACCCAACTTCCAGGCGTGCAGTCCACCGAATAGCAAGTAGGCTTAGGACTTGCGATACCAACTGTTTGACCGCCCAACGATAGGGGTCCCGTCTTGAAACAACCTCAGCCTCGCGGCCCGGTGAGCTCGCTCCTGCTCGACATTCTCAATGGCCCGGAAGAGCTTCAGCCCGGTGCCACAAACCCGCGGGAGGACCTCGCCGCACTGACGCGCGACGCCATTGCCGCCACCGAGGATTTCGCGTTCGACGACGACCTCCAGCTCACCCTCTTCTGCCTCTTCGAGCTGCACTACAGCGGCATCGACGGCACCGGCGCCGACTGGGAGTGGCATCCCGACCTGATTGCCGTCCGACGGCTGCTGGAGCAGGCCTACGAAGCGCAGCTCCGGTCCATCGTGACGCTGCCGGAGCTCCCCGAGCCGACGAGCGCCGCCGTCGCCGGAGGGCTGTTTGAGCTGACCGGTGCCGACGGCGGACCGAGCATGTCCCGCTACGTCGCCAAGCAGGCCACCGAGGAGCAGATCGGCGAGTTCCTAATCCAGAAGTCCATCTACACGCTCAAGGAAGCCGATCCGCACACGTGGGCCATTCCCCGCCTCACCGGGCGGGCGAAGGCGGCGCTGGTGGAGATCCAGGCCGACGAGTACGGTGGCGGCGCACCGGACCGGATGCACGCAACGCTCTACGCCCAGTCGATGCGCGGCGTCGGGCTCGACGACAGCTACGGCCACTACCTCGATTCCGTGCCCGCGATCACCCTTGCGTCGTCGAACCTGATGTCGCTGTTCGGCCTCAACCGTCGGCTCCGCGGTGCGATCGTGGGCCACCTTGCCGCCTACGAGATGACCTCCTCGCTCGCGAACCGCATGTACGCGCGGGGATGCCGGAGGCTCGGGTACAACGACGCCGTCGCCGCCTACTTCGATGAGCATGTTGAGGCCGACGCCGTGCACGAGCAGATCGCCAGCCGGGACATGGCGGGCGGGCTGGTCGAATCCGATCCGGAGCTTCTCGAGGACGTGTTCTTCGGTGCCGCGGCGGCCGCCGTCGTGGACACCTGGATGACCGGGTTCATCCTCGACGCCTGGAACGCGGGCACCTCATCGCTCCGTTCCTCCGCTACGGTTCCGGCATGAGCATGTGCGGATCGGACGCGCACGGCGGCGCGCACGACGACGACGCGCCTGACGACGTAACCGCGCTGGATGGCGGTCCGGCGCGGTCGACGTCACGGCAGACCATCGTGGCGTTTCCTGATGGCCCGCTGCTGGTGCGTGGGGACTTCGACATCGTCGATCCCGACGGCAACCCGCTACGCCGCACCCGCAAGACTGTCGCTCTGTGCCGGTGCGGGGCATCGATGCTCAAGCCCTATTGCGACGGCAGCCACAAGATGATCAATTTCAAGACCGAGCCCGAAAGCTAGGTTCGTCTTCTCGGCGGCTTAGCGCTCCGGCAGTGTCAGTTCGAAGATGAAGTCGTTTTCGACGCCGACACCCAGCCGGAACGTCTTGACCCCCACCTTGGTGAAGCCGTGCTTTTCGTAGAAGCGGATCGCGCGAAGGTTTTCGTTGTTCGTTCCCAGCCAAGCCGCTCGCACGCCGGTCTGGGCAGCAGCCTCAAGGGTTGCCTGCATCAGGGCTGAGGCCTGTCCCTGGCCGTGATGGTCCGGGTGAACGTAGAACTTGCTCAGTTCAACGGTGGGGAAGGTCGATAACGAGGAGCGCACCCCGGCGTCGGTCGGGTCGCCGTGGATGAGCATGCTGTAACCGGCGAGGCGTTCGCCGTCGCCGTCGTGCAGGCTGAGCAGCGTCTTCGTCGGGTCGGCGAGATGTTCGCGGAATTTCGCGGCGGAAAGCTCAGTGGCGATGTGGTGAGCGATGTCCTCGGGCCGGGACGAGGCGGGGCACGCCAGCGGGAAGGTGATGGCGGCGAGGTCGGTGAGCTGATCGGCGTCGTCGGCGGTCGGCCGATCGATGAGTAGATTCACGGGATTCATAATTCCACGCCGGCTGGGGGATTAGGACCTGGGGCCGCTGCGGTGGCGCAATATGACGACGACGGATCCGCCCGCCTCTTCCCGCGTGCAGGTGCAGGTGCGGGAGGAGGCGGGCGGGTGTGCCCGGCTAGGAGCTGGCGACGAGGGTGGGGTAGTCGGTGTAGCCCACCTCGGTACCGCCATAGAAGGTGCTGCCATCGGCTTCATTGAGTGGGGCATCGGTGGCGAGCCGCTCCACGAAGTCCGGGTTGGCGAGGAACATACGCCCGAACGCGATGAGGTCGGCGCCGCGTGCCAGCCATCGGTCGGCGCGCTCCTTGTCTGCCGCTTCCTGGTTCTGGACCAGGGGCGACGGATTGACGATGAGCGTCCCCTTCCAGAGGTCCAGGATGCGCTCGTTGACGCTGTCCTCCCGGGCCTCCACGATGTGAAGATAGGCGGGTTTCAGAGGAACCAGTTGCTCAAGGAGCGACGTGTAGGTGTCCAGAACGTCATCTTCGGAGATGTCATTGAACTCGTTGCCGGGGGAGAGGCGGAAGCCAACCCGCTCGGCACCGATGGCGTCGACAACTGCCTGCATCACCTCAACAAGGAAGCGGGTGCGGGCAACGGGTGAACCGCCGTATTCGTCGGTGCGATGGTTGGTGCCGCTTGCCAGGAACTGGTGGGGAAGGTACCCATTGGCACCGTGAATCTCCACGCCGTCGAAGCCGGCCTCGACGGCGAGGCGGGCGGCCGTCGCGTAATCAGCAACAGTGTCGGTGATGTCCTGCACGGTCATGGCTTCGGGAACCACAAAGTCCTGCATGCCGTTGGTGGTGAAGACCTGGCCCGCCGGACGGATGGCTGAGGGTGCAACCGGGACCTGACCGTCGGGCAGCAGGCTCGGGTGGCCGATGCGGCCGGTGTGCATGATCTGGGCGAAGATCTTGCCACCCTCGGCGTGGACGGCGTCGGTGACCGATCGCCAGCCAGCAACCTGTTCGGCGGTGTGTAGGCCCGGCGTGAAGGGGTAACCCTGGCCCAGTGCATTGGGCTGGGTGCCCTCGGTGATGATCAAGCCGGCCGAGGCGCGCTGCGCATAGTAGGTGGCCATCATGTCGGTGGGAACGCCCTTGTCGTCGGCCCGGGAGCGGGTCATCGGCGCCATGACGGCGCGGTTGGCGAGCTCCAGGCTCCCGACGGCGGTGGTGTCAAAAAGTGTTGAGTCAGCCAAGGCAATGCCTCTCGATTGTTGGTTGGTACGATGTTCAACGTACAACGATGAAAGTCTTAGTACAACTTTCGTCGTACTAGTTCGACATGAAGGAGCTCGGCTATGAGCGCAGAACCTCTCCCACGGCAGGTGGGGCACCCGCTGTCCGAGGAGCTTCGCCTTACTGAGGTGTTGCACGCACTTTCGGATCCGCTCCGGCTGAGTATCGTCACGACCCTGGCGGAATCCGGTACGGAATTGTCGTGTAGCGCTTTTCACCTCCCGGTCACCAAATCGACCAGCACACACCATTTCCGCGTCCTCCGCGAGGCGGGCATTGTGCGGCAGCGGTACGAAGGCACGGCCCGGATGAACAGGCTGCGCCGGGAGGACCTGGACAGTGTCTTCCCCGGGCTGTTGACCTCAATCCTCGCGTCTGCGGGCCAGGATAATTAAGAAAGATCTCCTGATTCAGTTTTCGGCGTCAAAATCCAGGTCATAACGATTGCTTTTCATACAATCCGATAGCGGCGCGGTAAAATCCGAAAATGAGCAATAAAGCCAAACAAGTCATCTCGCCGTGGCGGGGGCTCTTTGGCATCCCCCTGGTGGCCACGGTTACCTTCATGGCATTGATGCTGGCGACTGCTGCGCTGAATGGTTTGCCGGTGCGGGATCCGGATGGATTTCTTGGTCCCAGCTACGTCCGTCTGCCGCTGATTGTGCTGCTGGTGATGGTGGCCGACGTGGTGCCCCGGGTGGTCGCGCAGCGCCCGACGGTTCGGACCCTGCTGCGGACTGTGGGCCGGGTCGTCAGGTCGCGGTGGACGATGCCTCGGGTGGCGGCAATCGCCGCGGGCATGGCGAGCTTCTATTTTGCGTAGGTGGCGTACCGGAACCTGAAGAGTTTCCTGCCGTTCCTAAGGGACCGGCTGACCGACTCCATGCTGGTGGACACCGACCGGTGGCTTGCTGGGGGAGGCAACCCCAGCGATGTGCTCCATGACCTGTTGGGAACGGGCTTCACGGCCGAGTTCCTGTCGGTCGTCTATGTCTCGTTCCTGATTTTCGTGCCGGTGTCGTTAGCGGTGTCGATGGTGTGGTCAGACGACCTGTCGCGCGGCGCCTGGTATGTGAGTGCCCTGTGCTTCAACTGGATTCTGGCCACCGCCGCCTACTACCTCCTGCCGTCGTTGGGGCCGATCTATGTGGAGGAGTCCTCATTCACGGATCTACCGATGACCGCGACCTCGGATCTGCAGGAGTCGCTCTACGAGAATCGGCTCGAAGTGCTGGTCGATCCGAATGCGACGCAGTCGATGCAGGGGATCGCTGCGTTTGCTTCACTACACGTGTCGATAGTCTTTACGGCCGCTCTGATGGCCCATCTGGTGCGGTTGCCGCGACCGTTCCGGTGGCTGTTGTGGGCGTATGTCGGGTTCACGGGCTTGGCGACGGTCTACTTCGGGTGGCACTACATTCTGGACGTTCCGGCGGGGCTAGCAATCGGCGCACTGTCGGTGTGGTTGGCGGCGATGGCCACCGGGATTATTCGTTTTCCAGGTCGACGCCGGGAAACCGAGAAGCTTCAGCCGATGGCCTAGGGCGTGCCCAATTCCTGACAGTCTCCTGCGTGAATACTGCACCACCTCAGACCTGTGCAGATTTAGGCTGGGTGCAGGATCTGACGGGGGAGAAGCGATGACGGCTGGTGCGGGGGCTGCTGAACAGGCGCGGCTTGCAGCTGAACGGGTAACCCGACTGAAGAGCGAGCTCGCGCAGGCACATGAGACAGTCCTGCGCCTGCAGCAACAGGTGCAGCACGCCGAGCGCGCCCATCGGGCATGGAACGCTGGCGCTGCCGGCGAATTGTTGGTGGCGGACCGTCTTGCTCTGCTTGCGGGCGAGGGCTGGCTTACCCTGCACGATTTGCACTGGCCGGGCAGACCGAAGGCCAACCTCGATCACCTCCTGGTGGGCCCGGGCGGCGTGTTGATCATTGATGCGAAGAATTGGTCTGGTGAGGTTCAGCTTCGGCGGGGTGAACTCACGCAGAACGGCGCCGTGCGATCAAAGGAGTCCGCGTCCGCCCTGGACCAGGCGGGAGCAATTGCTGCGCTACTCGAGCCTCAGCATCGGCAGCTTGTCCAGACCTGGCTCTGCTTGGTGGGCCAACCGGACCTGAAGGTTGTGACTGCATCTGGAGTGCGGGTCGAGGGGTTGAACACCATTGAGGCATCCGTTCGGGCGCTGCCCAAAGTCCTGGAACCGGAATTTGTCACCGCAATCCACCACTATCTCCGGCAACTTCTCGGCGGCGAGAAGAGTCCGATGTTGTTGACAACCGCGGGCCTGGGATCCGAAGACGGGGCCGCTTCCATGCTTCAGCATCGCCGCTTGGCGAGCGGACGTACCCGGTCCCAACTGCCTGACCGGTCGGCCACCTCCGCAGGCGCTGACCGCCCACGTAACACCCGACCACCACGGCGGAAGCCGCAACGATCTAAGAAGAAGCCCGGGTGCCTGTCCGTCTCGGTTCAACTTGCGGGACTCGGTCTGGTCCTGGTGTTCCTGGTCAACGTGATCGGCGGCTTCGGCCCGTCAGGTGTAGTGGTGCCGCAACCCACTCCAACCGTTAGCCAACCCGCGGACAGCACCGATGCTGGGTGATCGTAGCTAGCCTGCCCCGAGGATTCGCGCAGCGTCCTCCTGGGCGCACAGCTCAGCGGGGTCGACGAGGGTCCCCTCCAGATGGGTCGTCGGGCGGATCAGCCGACGTAACTCGGCTGACGAATACGGCTCAGGTGTCCGACGATGCGTCATCGCGTGGCAGTTGGGACACAGCGGAACAAGGTCGGTCAGCGGATCCAGCACATAGTCGGCGTCCATTCGCGACCCCGGCACAATGTGGTGGACCTGCATGTACTCGCGCCCGGCCGCCCCGAAGGTCTCCTCGAAGTTGAACCCACAGACCGCACAACTGGTTCCGTGGTGCGCGAGGCACAGCCGGACGGCGTCGGGATCTCGTTCGTACCGGTTTACCACGACCCGGGTCAGGGCACTCATCGGGAGGGTGCCCGGGATCGGGGTGACGGGATCAACAGCTGAAGACGGCGCATGCTCGGCCCATACGGCACGCAGCAATAACGCATCTTCGGGAGCGAGCAGTGTGCCCGACGTCGGATCGGCGCCCCACTCGATGCCCGGCACCCGATCAAGCAGTACCGACTCCGGGATGTGTTCGCCGCGGGGGAGCAGGAGGTCCAGGTCGACGGGGAGGGAGCCGTCGTCGTCGGGCGACTGACCGGCAGGGCCACGGACGTCGGCCACCGTGCCATGCCCGAGTAAGCCACGCTCGTGACCGCCCTGCAGGACAATCCAGACGTCGGCCCCGGCAGCACCAGGTGAGACAGATGCCGGCCAGCTGACTGATGCGACGCCGTCTGCACGGATGGCGTCCGCCGCTGAGGCGTAGGCGAACTGCCACTCCTCCCGCCGATCCGGGTCCCATCCGAGCATGATTGCCGTCATGGCACTCATTGTGCCACCAGCCTTAACGCGAGAGGCCGTGCACCGGAACCCCGGTGCACGGCCTCTGCGAGCTACTGCTTACGCCGGGTCGGTTGATCCCTCGGCGACGGGAGTCTTTTCCGACTCTGACTTCGCGTCACCCGCGAGGGTCTTGTGCCGGCGGTAGAGCTGAATGCCGATGGCGACGGGGATGGCAGCCAACGCGGTGGCCCGCATCCACGGACGGTCCAGGACGTGCCCGGTGGCCGAGTCCAGAGACACTGCACCCGCGCCGGCAATGGCGAACGACGCTGCGGCAATGCCCAACACCACCGGGTACTCAAACCCGCCGTCGGTCGCAAAGAAACCGTTCGGGGTGTGCACGCTCGCGGCGACACCCATCGTGGTTGCGGCGGCAGCGCCAGCTACTGGAGTGCCGAGCCCGACGGCGAGAGCAAGGCCCGCTCCAGCCTCGCCGACCCCGGCCAGCACGGCGCTGGTCTTGGCCGGACGGAAGCCCATGGCGTCCATGCCCTTGCTGGTGCCGTCGATGCCTCCACCGCCGAACCAGCCGAACAATTTCTGCGAACCGTGCGCCACCAGGACGCCACCCAGCGCAACCCGGAAGATGGTCTGGGCGGCCGTGGCGGCGACTGGCGTGTTTGCTTGATACGTCATGGAATTCCTTAAGTGTGGGGGGGGGGTGGTGCTGCGGACAGCTCCCCTTCTATAAGGCGGGAAGCCCCCAAATCCTTCCCGGAGCGCGGAAACTGACCTACGCTGTCCGGCGTGCGCTGAGCACAGCATCGTGGATGGTGAACGCCTCGCCGTCGTGATTCTGCACCCGTTCCCGGGATTCAGTGACAATCTCCCACTGTCCGGGATCCAGTAGGTGGGCGATCTCCTCAGCCGTGTAGAAGAGGTCGGCCCGGGGTGGCCGGTGCGCGCCGGACTCCATGTCGGTCGGGTGGTGCCCCACGATCAACAGGGTGCCACCCGGCGCGACGGCGGCCGCCAGCCGGGTGAACAGCGGTTCACGCTCGGCCTTCGGCAGGTGCATGAATTGGGCGGAGATGAGGTTGAAGGACGACTCCGGCGGCGCCCACCGCAGCAGGTCCTGCCGGTCCCAGGTGATCCGGGCGGCCGACTCCTCGTCGGCCGCAGCGATCGCCGCACCCCGGGTGAGTGCCACCTGGGAGATGTCGACGGCGGTCACCGTCCAGCCCTGCCGGGCCAGCCAGATGGCGTCGGCACCCTCGCCACTGCCGACGTCGAGCGCTGAGCCCGGCGTCAGGTCAGCCACCTCGGCGACCAGCTGCGGGTTGGGCTGACCGCTCCAGATGGCCGGGCGCTCGTTATAGAAGGTGTCCCAGTAGGCCTGGTCGTACTCGGTGGGCTGGTGATCGTGGCTGTGGTGGTCGTGGGAGGTCATGCGGTCACCTTTGTCTGGTTGGCGTCAGTGGTGTTGCGGTGTGCCGCGAGGTCGCGCTGCAGCTCGTCTTCCATGAGACTCATATTAATCATCGCGCCGGTCCACGAGCCATCGGCTGCCGACGCGAGCACCTGCGCCATCAGGTTCGCCGCGTTGCCCACCGCCCAGACGCCGGGGACGTTCGTGGCACCAGCATCACCCGTCGCGATGAAGGTTCCCGCCCCCGACTCGTGAGCGACTGTCGCCACCCCCAGGTCGGCGAACACTTCCGCACGGGCGTTGAAGGTTGGCCCGACGACGACGGCGTCCAGCGGGATGGTCCGGCCGTCGTCGAGCACGACACCGCGCAGCGAGTCCTCCTCGACCTTGAGTTTCTGGACGGTTCCCTCGACCACGCGGATGCCCCGGGCGGCGAGCTTCTCCAGCTCTTCGGCTGCGGGCATGGGGTTGGTGTGGAGGAAGAGAGTGATGTTGTCGCTCCACTGACGGAACAGGAGCGCCTGGTGGGAGGCCATCGGGCCGGTGGCGAGAATCCCAATTGTCTGATCGCGGACCTCCCAGCCGTGGCAGAACGGGCAGTGCAGCACGTCACGGCCCCAGCGCTCGCTGATGCCGGGGACGGTGGGCAGGCCATCGACCAGACCGGTGGCGATCAGGAGGCGCTTGCCCGTGACGACCTGGCCGCTGGCGAGGGTGACGGTGAAGTCCTTGCCGTCGCGTCCGGCGGCGACCACCTGTCCGTCGATGATGGTGCCGCCGTAGGACTCGACCTCGCCGCGGCCGATCGCCAGCAGCTCGGCGGGCTTCATGCCGTCGCGGGTCAGGAAGCCGTGGACCCCCGCGGCGGGTGCGTTGCGTGGCTCGCCGCCGTCGATGATCGCGACGGAGCGGCGGCAGCGGCCGAGCATCAGGCCTGCGCTCAGGCCAGCTGCGCCGCCCCCGACGATGACGACGTCGTAGACGTCTGTGGAGGTAAGGGAAGTGGTGTGTGTGTTCATGTCCTTTATCCTGACGCCGCATATCTAGATGTGCAAACATCTTTGCTGATATGGCAAACTAGGAGCATGGACAAGGAAATAGACGAGGCGCTGGCCGCCGTCGGGCCCCGCCTGAAAGCACTGCGGATCCGCCGGGACATCACCCTGACCGCGCTGGCCAAGGCCACCGGCATCTCCGTCAGCACCCTCTCGCGGATGGAAGCTGGCCAGCGGAAGGCGACGCTTGAGCTGCTGCTACCGCTAGCAAAGGTGCATCAGGTGCCGCTCGACGAGCTGGTGGGCGCCCCGACCACCGGCGACCCGCGCGTGCACCTGCGACCGATCACCGCCAGCTGGGGAACGCTCATCCCGCTGACCCGCAAGCCCGGCGGAATCCAGGCGTACAAGCACATCCTGCCCGGCGGTACCCGTCAGGAAACGCCAACTCAGCAGGTGCACGAGGGCTATGAGTGGCTGTATGTGCTGAACGGGAATCTGCGGCTGGTGCTGGGGGATCGGGACATTGTGCTGCCAGCGGGGGAGGCGGCAGAGTTCGACACCCGCACACCGCACTGGTTCGGCCGGGCCGATGACAACCCGGTGGAATTCATGAGCCTGTTCGGGCGCCAGGGCGAGCGGATGCATCTGCGGGAGGTGTCCGACGACGGCGTCTAGTCGGGTTCCCGGCCCGCCGGGCTTCACCTACCGCTTATCGCACGTTCGCGGCCTTTGAGCCGAATACGCTCGTGGACCATTGACTGTGTATATCCCCGGACCTAGTGTCGAAATCGCTAAAGGAAAAATAATTCCACGATGTGAAACGTGATGTTGGTGCGAAGTTTGGTGCCGACGCGTGCTCACAGTCGTGGAGTCGTGCGGAGTCACAGTCAAAGGGGACTGGTCCATGGACAATCTTGCGGTGCTCAGTTTGTTGGCGTTAGCGCCGATTCTGGTGGTGGGGGTATTGCTGGCGGGATTCCGCTGGCCAGCCAAATACGCCATGCCGGTCGGCTACGTGTTGGCGGTGCTGGTAGCACTGCTGGTCTGGGAAATGGATTTCACCGGCATCGTCGCGGCGTCCCTGGAGGGGCTCATCGTCGCCGCGACCCTGCTCTACATCGTCTTTGGTGCGTTGCTGCTGCTCTCCACCCTCACCATTGGTGGGGCGATGGCCAGCATCCGTGCCGGGTTCAATAACATCTCGGCTGACCGGCGGGTTCAGGCCATCATCATCGGCTGGCTGTTCGGCAGCTTCATCGAGGGCGCCTCGGGGTTCGGTACACCGGCCGCCGTCGTCGCCCCCTTGTTGCTGGCCATGGGCTTCCCGGCGATGGCCGCCGTCATGGTGGGCCTGATCATCCAGAGCACCCCGGTGAGCTTCGGCGCGGTGGGCACTCCTATCCTCGTCGGGGTGACCAACGGGCTGGGTGGCGACCCTGCGGTGGACGAGCGCATCGCCGTCCTCGGGCTGACCATGCCGGAGTTCGTCTCGAACATCGGCTTCCAGGTCGCGGCCATCCACGCGATCGTGGGCATCCTGATTCCGCTGATCCTGGTGTGCATGCTGACCGGCTTCTTCGGACCGGAACGGCGTTTCCGTGACGGTCTTGCCGTCTGGCCGTTCGCTATCTACGCCTCACTCGCGATGACCGTTCCGTACGTGATCGTGGCGCGGTTCCTGGGGCCGGAGTTCCCTTCCCTGTTCGGTGGGTTGATCGGTCTGATGCTGGTGATGTTCACCTCCAGCAAGGGGTTCCTGATGCCAAAGGAGACGTTCGACTTCGGTCCGCGGTCCTCCTGGTCCGACCGCTGGATGGGCTCCATCGAACCGACCCAGGCGACCGATTCCCGCACCCACATGAGCATCATCAGCGCCTGGTCGCCGTACGTGCTGATGGCGTCGCTGCTGGTCGCCACCCGGGTGATCCCATCGCTGAAGGAATTCCTGACCGGCATCGAGATTCCGTTCGCTAACATTCTTGGCACCGGGATCACCACCACCGTGCAGCCGTTCTATTCGCCGGCCTTCCTGATGATCCTCGCCGCCGTTTTCGGGTACCTGATTCATCGGATGAACGGTCAGCAGATCGCCGAGACCCTCAAGGTCTCGGGGAAGCAGTTGGCTGGCACCGCCGTGGCCCTGCTGTTCGCGGTGCCGCTGGTGCGAGTGCTGATCCAGTCGGGTCCGGACCTCAACGCGTCTGGCCTGTCCAGCATGCCGGTCACCCTGGCGGAGGGTGCTGCAGCCATCTCGGGCGTCTCCTGGCCAGTCATTGCGCCGTTCATCGGTGCGCTGGGTGCGTTTGTGGCCGGGTCCAACACTGTCTCCAACCTGACCTTCGCCCAGTTCCAGTTCTCCACCGGTGTTGCTATCGGGGTGCCGCCGGAGCAGGTAGTGGCTGCGCAGGCGGTCGGTGGCGCGGGTGGTAACCCGATTGCGATCCACAACATTGTCGCTGCGTCGGCCACAGTGGGCTTGCTGGGACGGGAGGGTGACCTGCTCCGCAAGACCATCCTCGTGACCCTCTACTACTGTCTGGCCGCAGGGGCTGTCGCGTCGCTGTTCATCTTCGGCTTCGGCGCTAACCTGGGCACGTTCGTCCTGGCGGCGCTGCTCATCGGCCTGTTCTTCCTGGCCCGGTGGATGATGCGGTTCCAGGGCAAGGAGGCGGTCTCGCGGGTCGGTGGCGGTAGCTCCGACGACTCGGCAGCTGGCAGCCGAGGGCTACGGGGAGGCAACGGTAGCTCTAACGACTCGGCAGTTGCAGGCCGTGGCTCAAGGGGCTCCGGCGACGACATTGACGACGTCGACACCCGGGATCGCGTCTAGACCACCAGCATCACCTGACCGCGTTTAGACTCAAAAGCTAGGGGCGGTGTCCCCAGAACCCGGACGCCGCCCCTTCACCACGTATTAGCACCCCTATCCGCCCGCAGCCACCCACAAAAAAGTGGTCTACCGGCACCCCCCATCCACAGAAAAGTGCCGCACCCGCAGAATCGCCGTCGGGCGACCACTTCCCTGCAGGTGCGGCACTTTTGTGTGGGCACATAAAGAGGGGCGGCCCGGGAGTCCCGGACCGCCCGCCCTTCCGAGAGGCTAGATGCCCTTCCCGGGGTTGAGGATTCCGTGCGGGTCGAGGGCGTCCTTGATGGTGCGCATGACGTCCAGGGACACCTCGCCGAGTTCGGGCAGCAGCCAGTCGCGCTTCAGCAGCCCGATGCCGTGCTCGCCGGTCAGCGTCCCGCCGAGGCTCTTCGCCAGGTAGAACATCTCCCCGAGGGCAACCTTCGCCGGCCCCTCGGTGACCGAGTCTTCAGGATTCAGCACCAGCATCGGGTGCAGGTTCCCGTCTGACGCGTGCACCACCGAGTAGATCCGGACCCCGGTGCGCTCCGAGATGTCCTTCAGCCCCACCGCCACCTCGGCCAGCCGGCCGCGCGGCACCCCGATGTCGCCGATCGACACCCGGCCCAGCTTCTCCAGGCAGGGAATGGCCTCGCGGCGGGCGGTCACCAGCTCGGCGGCGTGTTCGTCGTCGTTCGCCTTCTCAATGGACGTGGCGAACGGCTTGATCGCCTCGATCACCACATCCTGCTCCAGGTGTGCGCCGTACCCGTCGGTCTGGGCCAGCAGGAACGCGCCGCCCTGTGACCGATAGGTGGTGCCCATCGCCATGTCGATCGCCTCCAGCGTCTGCCCGTCGATCAGCTCAAGCATCGAAGGCTGGATCCGAGATGCCGTGACCGCGGACGCCGCCTTCGCCGCGGTGGCGAAGTCCGGGAAGAACGCGGCGACGGTCGCCGTCGCGATTGGCAACGGGCGGAGCCGCAGCGTCGCCTCAGTGACGACGCCCAACGTGCCCTCCGAGCCGACGATCAGCGCATTCAGGTCATACCCGGAGACGCCCTTCATGGTTTCGCGGCCGGTCCTGAGCTGGCGGCCGTCGGCCAGCACCACGTTAAGGGACAGCACCGCCTCGCGGGTAACCCCGTACTTCGCGCAGCGCATCCCGCCGGCGTTCGTCGCTACGTTGCCGCCAATGGAACAGATCGCCGTGCTCGCCGGGTCGGGCGCGTAGAACAGCCCGTACTCGCCGGCGGCAGCATTCAGCTCCGCGTTGAGCACTCCGGGTTCGACGACGGCGAGCTGCTCCACCGGGTCGATCCGGAGGATCTTGTTCATCCGGGACACGTCCAGGACGATCTCGCCCGACCGGGCCGAGGCCCCCGCCGCGAGCCCGGTTCCGGCGCCGCGCGTGACAAGCGGGGTGCAATGGGCGGCGGCGAGCTGAACGGTATGTACGACGTCGTCAGTCGTCTCGGCGAAGACCACCCCATCGGGGAGGGACTCCGAGACATAGCCGGAGCGGTCGGTGCTGGCCGCAAGCCGGTCGTCGTCGGACACCGAGCTGTTCCGGAGCCCGTCCAGGACCGTTGACGTGGAGCTGGTGTGCAATGTCATGTCGTAGAACCCCTTTGTTATACGGATCAGCAGCGCCGAAACATGAAAAGTTTATTCACATCGTGGAAGAACACTTCTACTGATTGGATAAAATCCTAGGGGTCCCCATGGGGAGGGTCAATGGATCTGCGCCGAACGCGCTCGCTGGTGCGACGGGAGGACGCAAAAGGGCGGACCCCCAAAGAGGGATCCGCCCCCTGCAGCCTGAAGGCTAGGAGATCTGCAGACCACCGTTGATGTCGTAGGTGGCGGCGGTGATGTAGCCGGCGTCGGGACCCACCAGGAAGCAGATCAGGGCGGCGATGTCGTCAACAGTGCCGACCCGACCCATCAGGATGTCCTTGGACATGTCCTGCTTGCGTTCCTCGGTGAGGGTGCCGCCCATGATGTCGGTGTCCACCGGGCCGGGAGCGACGGCGTTGACCGTGATGCCGTGCTCGCCCATCTCACGGGCCAGCGCCCGGGTGAAGCCGATGATGCCGGCCTTCGATGCACTGTAGGCGACCTTCGAGTAGGTGCCGCCGCCGCGCTGCGCCGAGATGGAGGAAATGCTCACCACGCGGCCGAGCTTGCGTTCGATCATCCCGTGCAGGGCGCGCTGCGTGACCAGGAAGGTGCCGGTCATGTTGACGGCGAATACGCGGTCCCAGGCTTCCTTGGTCTCCTGCATGAACTCGGTGGGGGAGCTGATCCCGGCGAGGTTTACCAGCGCGAGGATCGGGGGCACCGAGGCCTCGACCTTGGTGATGGCTGCATCCACTGACGCCTCGTCCGACACGTCGGCTGCGACGCCGACGGTCTGTACCCCGTGCCGCTGCGCGATGTCCGCTGCGGCTTCCTCGGCTGCGCTGCCGTCGATGTCGAGGATCGCGATGGACCAGCCGTCGCGGGCCAGCCGGTCCGCCGTCGCGCGGCCGATGCCGCGGGCGGAGGCTGCACCGGTGAGGACTGCTGTGCGTTCTGTCGGAAAGGTCACTTGATCTCCTGGTGTTGTTTTTCTGGGTGAATGAAATGTTCGTAGTCGTCGTACGTCTGGTTGATGTGGGCCTGCATCGCCTTGCGCGCCACCTCGGGGTTACGGGTCCGGATGGCTTCCAGCACCAGCCGGTGATGGGCGATGGCGTGCTCCTGCACCTCATGGAACGACGACGTCTCCCGCCGCATTGTGTACAGCAGCTGGCTCAGCGGTCCGAGGATCACCGGCACAAAGGGGTTCGCCGACGCCCGGAAGATCGCCTCGTGGAACTCGATGTCCGTTGCCGTCACGGCGTCGAGGTCCTTCGCCTCGTGGGCCGCCTGCAGCGCGATGTTGGCTTCCTCCATCCGGGCGAGGTCCTCATCGGTGGCGTGCAGCGCGGCCAGCTCGGCCGCACCGGTTTCGACCATCCGGCGGATCTCCAGCAGGCGCAGCGACACGTCGGGCGAATCGGCTGTGGTCGACGCGTACCGCAGGATGGCCTGCAGGTTGGTCCACTGCGCGGCAGGATTCACGTAGGTGCCCAGGCCGCGCTTCACCTGCACGATGTTCTGTGCCTGCAACTGCTTCAGCGCCTCCCGCACCGTCAGCCGACTCACGTCGGACGACGCCGCCAGATCGTTCTCCGGCGGGAGCGCCGCGCCGGGTGGATACCTGCCGTCGATGATCCGTTCGAGCAGGTCGTCGAACACCGACTCAGCGAGCGGTTTCCGCGTCACCGGTGGTCCCTTCGGCAGCCGGAACGCGCCGCTGGGGTGCGACGACCTTGATCACTGCCGAGTCGTCAGCGGTCCCCATGCCCTGGGTCTGCCCGAGCAGGAACAGCTGCTCGGCCGCCGCCGCGACGGGCGCTGCGAGCCCGGCGCTCCGTGCGGCCTTGCCCACAATGCCGAGGTCCTTCACGAAGATGTCGAGCCGGCTGAGCACGTCGGCGTCGCCGTCGTACCCCTGCACCATGCGGGGGCCGCGGTTGGAGAGCATGAACGACGACGCCGCCCCGGTCTCCAGCGCGGCCAACGCCAACTGCTGGTCCAGCCCGAGCGCGTCCGCGAGAGCCAGTGCTTCAGCCGCTGCGGCAATGTGCACGCCGCACAGCAACTGGTTCACGGTCTTCATGGCCTGGCCGTCGCCGGCCTTGTCCCCGACCACGGTCAACGTTGACGAGAGCCGCTCCAGCACAGGTCGCGCGGCCTCCAGGGCCGACGGATCGGCGCCCACCACGATCAGCAGGTCACCCTCGCCCGCCCGCACCGGGCCGCCGGACAGGGGTGCATCGACCAGCGCCACCCCCAGTGCACCGAGCCGTTCTGTCCAGGAGGCGACGGCGTCCATCCCCACGGTGCTCGTCATGACGACGACGGCGCCCGGCGTCAGTGCGCGGGCAATCCCGTCATCGCCGAAGAGGACACCCTCCACCTGAGCGGCGTCGCGGACCGCGAGCAGCACGATCGCCGCACCACCGACGGCGTCGGCGGCCGTCGCAGCGCAGGTCAGGCCGGTCTCTTGGGCCCGGGTCCGTGAGGCGGGCATCGGGTCGAACCCGGTGACGGCGAACGCGCCGGCGAGCCGGGTGGCCATCGGCAGGCCCATGGCGCCAAGGCCCAGCACCGCAACGGCCGTCTGTCCAGTATCAGGAGTCATCGGAGGTCCCAGTCGTTGAAGAAGATGCGGTTGTAGGAGAGGCGGCGGGGGAGCGGAGGATGTCCACGACGTCGGCGAGGGAGTCGTCGGTGCCCACGTTTCCGGCGAAGACCACGAACGGGATGGACTTCGCCGGTCCGTCGGCGGGCTGCCAGAGGGAGACGATGCCGGGCAGCATCGGCCCGCGCACCAGCGCGTGGCGGATGGACAACCCGTGGGCGGCGACGTCGGAGGAAGTAATGCCGCCCTTCGCAATCACAAACCGGACCGGCGCCGTCGCGATGGTGGAGCGCACGACGTCGACCACTGCCTGCGAGATGGTCCGCGCAATGTCGAGGCTCTGCTCCGGATCGTCGGACCGGATCAGGGTGCGGCTGGTGTGCAGGATGACCTCGCCGGTGGGGAGACCGTCGACGACGGCCCGCACCGCCTCGGCTACGCCGGCATCCCGCTGGGCTGGGTCCAGGACGGCTTCCACGTCGAGCTCGACGAGCTTCGCCTCGGGACGCCGTGCCACCAGGGCATCGAGCTGGCGGGTGGTCAGTCCCACGTGGGAGCCGACGACAATCAGCCCGCCGGTCGCAGGGGCGTCCAGGCCAGCGAACACTTCGTCAGCCGTCAGCGGCGCCCGCTCCAGCTGCCCGATCCGGGCCCGCACGAACGGCGGGCCCACACGGTAGAGCAGCTTCTTGCCCCGGCTTTCGGCTTCCTCGAGGCCCAGGGCGAGGGCGCGGAGGTCATCCTCGGTGACAGCGTCGACGATGATCGGCACGGCGTCGGACGCGTGGATGAGCGCGTCAGCGATGCCCTGGGCACCGCCGCGGATGATCGAGAGGTCCAGCCGGATGACGGCGCTCGCCGAGCCGCCCGTCTTCTCCGCCACGTAGTCGCCCAGGTCCGAGGAGATGAACCCGAAGGTGGCGTCCTTCGCGAACTCGGTCTCGGCCACGGGGGTGAGGGCGCCGTCGGTCCCGCGCAGGTAGTGGACGCTGCCGATGGTGACGCGGCCGGCGTCGGGAAAGGCGGGAACCATGACGACGCCGTCGGTCTGCGCGCCGGTCGAGTCCAGCAGGGTCTCGGCGATGACATCGGTCTCGAGCGGGAAGTGGCCGCGGAGCGTGGAGTCGCTGCGGCTGACGAACCCGATGGTGACCCCCGCCTCAGTGGCGGCGTCGAGGGAGTTGGCGACGATCTCCCGGTTGCGCGACGCGGTGGTCGCCGGGTCGAGGCTGCGGGTGTTGGTGAGAACGTAGACCGCCGGAGCCGGTGCGCCGCCGATGCGCTGGGCGAAGGCCCACGCGAAATCGCTCGGCTCCCAGGAGGTGAGGACGGGCAGATCGGCGACGGACTGGGTGCCGGTGGGGTCGTCGTCGAGCACCACGAGGATCCGTCCGGAAGCCTTGACTGCGGTGGCGATCACCTCCGGCGCGATGGCCTGGGCAGCTGGGTAGCCGTTGAGCAACTCTTCTTCGAGTATCACGAGACCGCACTTTCATCACTGGGTATTCGTCACTGGCACTTGTCAGATGTCATATGTCTTCTGCTAGTGTGACACCCAGCACAGTGCCCGTCAAAGTACCGACCAGGCCGGTGTGAACCCCCTGAGATGGCAACGAGGCCTGCTCAGTGACCAAGGAGCAGTACGTGGATATACAACTTCTTTTGGCGCTTGTTCTGGGTATCGCCACCATTATTGTTTTGGTGTTGAGGACCCGGCTCGATGCGTTTGTAGCACTCTTGATTGCCGCGCTGGTGACCGGCCTGGTTGCCGGGCAGGCGCCGCTGGACATCGTGTCATCGATTACGACTGGATTCGGCAACACCCTGGCGTCGATCGGTATTGTGATCGGCCTGGGCGTCGCGATCGGCAAGATCCTCGAAGTCTCGGGAGCCGCCAACTCGTTGGCGCTGGCTTTCCTGAAACTCTTCGGCAAGGGCCGTGAGCCGTGGGCGCTGGGTAGCGTGGGCGCACTCGTGTCCATCCCGGTGTTCTGCGACTCCGGCTACGTCATCATGAACCCGCTCGCCCGTTCCATCGCACGAGTGAAGCGCGCCGGGTACATCACCCTCGCGCTGGCGCTCGGTTGCGGTATGACCCTGACCCACCACCTGGTGCCACCGACGCCCGGCCCGTTGGCCGTCGCCGGTATCCTCGGCGCCGACCTGGGTGCGCTGATCCTCGCGGGTCTCGCCTTCACCGTCCTGCTTTTGCCGATCGTCATCTTCTACGCAAAGTGGATCGGACCGAAGATCGAACCAGCCATGAACGAGGAAGTCCGCGAAGCCGTTTACGGCACCGTGCACGCCAACGCTGGACGTCGTAGCGGCGGCACTGCCGTTGCCGATCACGACGGCGGCGCTGATGACAGCGACGGGTCCGATCTTGAGGTCGACAACAACACCCTCGGTGCCCCTCCCGCCGGTGCCAAGCCGCACAAGGTGGGCGCCTTTGTGGCGTCGCTGCCGCTGCTGGTGCCGCTGCTCCTCATCATCATGAACACCGTCAGTGGTGCGATTGACCAGGAGAACCAGGGTGTGGTGGGAACCGGCGAGTACACGCCGTCGTCCTGGGCCGCCCCGCTGGCGTTCATTGGTAACCCGGTCGTCGCCCTGGTCATCGGTGTCATCCTGGCTGTCTACGTGCTGCTGCCTCGCTGGACCCCGCGCAACAAGGTGCAGGGCTGGTTCGCTGACGCTGCTGCATCGGCGGGTCTGATTCTTCTCATCACCGGTGCCGGTGGAGCCCTCGGTCAGGTGCTGCGGAGCTCGGGTGTGGGCGACGCCCTCGCTGAGGCTATTGCCGGTACTCCGTTGCCAGCATTCCTGGTGCCTTTCCTGGTGGCCACCCTCGTTCGAATTGCACAGGGTTCGGGCACGGTCGCTATGATCACCGCAGCATCGGTCACCGCGCCACTGGTGACCACACTGGGTATCGACCCCATCGTTGCGGCTATGGCCTGCACCGCCGGTTCGATGGTGTTCAGCTACTTCAACGACTCCTACTTCTGGGTTGTCACCCGCTTTGCCGGTCTTGACGGCATTGCTGCCCTCAAGGGCTGGTCCGGCATCACGACGGCGGTCTGGCTCGGTTCGATCCCGCTGCTGTTCATCGCCAACGCGATCCTCGGCTGACCTAGCGAGTCCTTTCACCGGTGGCCGGGCGGTTCGGATGTGTATCCGAGTCTCCCGGCCATCGCTGTTTTCAGTGTGTGTCGTCTTCGCTCTTTTCGGGCTTCTAATGCATTTTAGTGGCCTAAGTCACAATCGTGACCTACGATTGCGCTACCTGGATACCCGAACCTGCAGAAAGCGCGCCTCAGACCGTCGGGTAACCGGATGCTCCGTCCAGCATTCGAATCCTGCGCGCCTATGGGGGACCCTGTGAAAAAACCACTGTTAACTGCCCTGATCACTGCTGCCCTGGCTGGAGCTGCATTAGGCGCACCGGCCGCTTCTGCTGCGACGGTGCACACCGTCTGTGAGGCTGGCTGCGACTACTCAACCATCCAAGCTGCCGTCAATGCCGCCTCTGCTGGCGACACCATCCAAATCTCCGGAGCACTGGCTACATCCGGGACCACCACGGTCAACAAAGACGTCACGGTCACCGGATCGGACGACGCTACGGTCACCCAGACCGGCACAGCGATTACCTTCCTGATGTCGGGAGCCGGATCCTCCCTGTCCAACCTCACCATCACCAGCAATGCCCCGGTTGCCAGGGAGTTTATTCAGGTCGGCGCGTCTGACGTCACCGTCAGTGACAACGTGATCTACGGTCCGGCCCAGCCCCTGCCGATGAGCAGCTGGGTGGGCAATCGGGGGATAGTGACGCAGGGCAGCATTAGTGGATTCGCGCTGACCGGCAACACCATTCACACACTGCGAAGCGGCGCCTACCTGAACCCGAACGGCACCGGAACTATCGCGGACAACACCCTCTACAACACGAAGGGTGACTTCCTCATCGACAACGCCAACTTCCAGTTCATCAACAACCGGTCCGGTGATGAGGCGCAGCCGAGTGAGTGGGGTTTTGTGGTTTTCGGGAACACGGCCCCTGACCGCTACCCCGGCATGGCGGCGCTGAGCACAGCTAATAACTTCATGACCGCATGGGACCAGCGTGACGGCGACACCTTCGTGGCGCCGCAGTCCGCCGAAGATTGCAAAAACGACGGCTGGAAGACACTGAGCCCAGGCTTTTCGAACCAGGGACAATGCATCAAGTTCGTAAACACTGGGCGGTAATTCTTGGTTAGCCCCTGCGTCCCGTAGCTTCTAAAGCTGCGAGACGCAGGGCCCGGCGCCGAGCAGTGCGAGCCCAGCCCGGTCGCCGTCGCCAAGAGCGGTCAGCCCGTTGTTCTCCTCGTACATCAGCTGGCTGGGATCATCGACATGATCGAGCCCGACGACGTGAGCCAGCTCGTGCACAATGACAGCCCTCACCTGGTCTCGGCCCGCCGGGTACTGAAGGTTCTCGGTGAGCGCGGGAGCGTCGAGCTGGACCTGACCGGCAACGTAAACGAACGGCTTGCCAGGAGTATGCGCGTAAAGGCTGCCCCCGAGACCAGCGACGTCTCCCTCCAGCCCCGGGATCTCCGCCGGGCTGGTCCACGAGATGAGGATGGGTGCCCACCGCTTGCCGTAGCGATCCGGCTGGTAGGTGTCCCGGTTCTCGCTGGGCGCCTCTGAGGTGATTCCCCTATAGGCAAAGGTCAGTCCGGTGGCGGCCGATATTTCGGCGACGGCTTCCTCAATCAGCCCGTCCGTGCCAGGTGGTGCGAAGTCCGGCCGCACCACGTAGTCGACGGGTCGGCAGGGGTCGTACGCCACATAGTCCTGTGAATCGTCGGGTGACTCCTGCAGTACGAAGGACGTAGACCCGTTACTCGCCGGTGGCAGGCCCAACGGGACATCCGAGGCATCGACACCGTGAGGCGGTACGGGGGACCCGGGCAAATAGGGGAGGGCCGCGGCGAAGATGTACCGGTCGAAGATGGTCGGAGTCAGGTACAGCCCCACCACCAGGGCAATGACTCCAACCGTGCCCAGTCTCAGTCCGCGGCCGGATCGTCGACCTCGTGGCTGGCGGACGCGTTTCGGTTTACGACTGTGCGTCTTCCGACCGTGCCCATATTCGGTGAGCTGTCCGTTCAGGGATTCTTCAAGCGCCCACAGGGGGACCCGGCCCGAGGGAGACCGCTGCACACCGGATCCGATTCTCGGCGCGGACGCAGGCCGGCGGACCGGTTTGGTGTCCTTGTCCTTATAGAACCATTCACGATCCATCGCCCCCATGGCACTGCTTTCCCGTAGTTTCAAGTGTCCCTGGTTCAGCATTACCGATGGGATGGCCTTCAGAATGGTTCCTTCCGCAATCCTGACGAAACGCTGAGCCAAGTTTCGAAGGAGATTGCCGGGGGAACCGTATGCTTCAGAAACGAGCATGAGATGGGGGACATCATGCGCTGGGTCCAGGCGTCCAAGTTCTTCTACCTGTGTATCGCGTTGTACTAAATCCATTCGCGTTATCAGTCCACGGAGAACAAGTGAAAACAATCAGAGCTGCCCTCATGATACTCGCGGTGCTGATGATCAGCGCCGGCACCCTGGTGGCACCCAGCCAAGTCAGCGCGGCCACTACCTTCAAAGATGTTCCAACGACCAGTCAGTTCCATAAGGAGATCACTTGGCTTGCCGATCAGGGCATCTCAAAGGGATGGTCGGATGGCACGTTCCGCCCGCTGCAGTCGGTCGCGAGGGATGCCATGGCGGCATTCCTCTACCGGCTCGCTGGCTCGCCCGCCTACACGGCCCCATCGCAATCGTGGTTCACCGATGTGCCGGTGGGAACCCAGTTCTACAAGGAAATCCACTGGCTCGCGTCGCAGGGCATCACCACCGGGTACCCCGACAGGACCTTCAAGCCACTCAACTCGGTCAACAGGGACGCCATGGCGGCGTTCCTCTACCGGTTCTCCGTCAAGCCAACCTTCACCGCATCCAAGTCCAGCGCGTTCCGCGATGTGCCCACGGCCAACATGTTCTACAAGGAGATCAGCTGGCTCGCGAACACCGGAATCTCCACCGGCTGGTCGGATGGCCGCTTCCTGCCCCTGCAGCCGGTCAAACGTGATGCCATGGCGGCCTTCATGTATCGGACCAAGACCGAGCTTCCGCTGAACCGTCCGGCCGCTTACGGTTCGACGGCGGTCCAGGTGCTGCAGTCCATCCCGGTCAAGGGTCGGGCTCCCAAGACCGGCTACGACCGTGACAAGTTCGGGCCCACCTGGTTCGACACCGACAACAACGGGTGCGACACCCGCAACGACATGCTGAAGCGCCAGCTCACCAACATCACCTACACGTACGGCAACTGTCAGGTCGCTACCGGGGTCTTGAATGACCCCTATACCGGCATGGTGATCAACTTCGTACGGGGAACCACCACCAGCACGGCGGTGCAGATTGACCATGTTGTTGCGCTGTCCGATGCCTGGCAGAAGGGCGCCCAGCAGCTCAGCGCCGATCAGCGGCTGATGTTCGCCAACGATCCGCTGAACCTCCAGGCCACCGACGGCCCGACTAACGGCCAAAAGGGCGACGGCGACGCCGCCACCTGGCTGCCGCCGAACACCTCCTACCGCTGCACCTACGTTTCACGGCAGATCTCGGCCAAGGCCATTCACGGCCTGTGGGTCACCCAGGCGGAGCGCGACGCGATGGCCGGTGTGCTGAACTACTGCGGCGGTCAGCCCGCCGCAGTTACTCAGCCAGCTCCCATCGTCATGAGCCCGGCGCCGAAACCGACGCCAGCGCCGACGCCCGCACCGAAACCGACCCCCAAGCCCACTCCTAAGCCGACACCGCCTCCCAAGCCGGCTAACCCGGGAGACACCAAGAACTGTGGTGACTTCAGCACCTGGCGGGAAGCCCAGAACTGGTACGAGAAGTACTTCCCCTACTACGGCGATGTTGCCCGACTCGACCAGGACAAAGACGGCATCGTCTGCGAGTCACTTCCGGGCGCTCCGTAACTGGCATCGGTAGCGCGGCGCCTAGGGGCCTCGGTCTTCAGGCGCCGCTGTTAGGCTTCCCCACGTGACTGACCTTCCTGCGCTGTCCCCGCTCCGGACTATTTCCCGCATTGTGCTGGGCGCTTTCCTGCTCTTTACCGGGACGGCTCACCTGTTCTTTGCCCGTGAAGAATTCGCCGCCCAAGTTCCTGCGTGGATGCCGCTCGATACCGACTTTGTCGTCGTGGCGTCAGGCATCGTCGAGGTGGTTCTGGGCGCAGCGCTCGTCTTCCTCCCGCGCTGGCGCGTCCACGTCGGTTGGACCGTGGCCGCGTTTTTCGTAGCGGTCTTCCCGGGCAATATTGGCCAGTACGTCGACGGTGTCGACGCCTTCGGTTTGGATACCGATTCCGCCCGCTTCACGAGACTCTTCTTTCAGCCGCTCCTGGTCGCGTTGGCCCTGTGGTCCACCGGAGCCTGGCGGGACCGCGGCCTGCTTCGCTCCCGTCGTGGTGTTGGCTCCCCTAAGCCGTAATATCCAGCGTGCGGATCAGCCCGTCCTCCAGATTGAAGGTGTACTTCAGGTCGACGGTTCCGCCGGGGAAGTTCCCCTCCAACCGGTTCCAAACGACGTGGCGGTCTCCATGGCTCTCCGCTCGGAGGAACGTGGTGGTGAACTCGAACTCAGTGGTCGTGGTGGTCAGGAACCTCAGGAGGTCCTCACGGCCCGCATAGTGTGTTCCGTTGTCGGTCACCACTGCGTCGTCTTTGAAGGCACTGATTCCCGCGGCACCAGTCGAGGGGTCCAGGTAGGTGCGGATGGCCGCGGGAAGTTGATCCTGTGCGGTCTCGGTGTCATTAATCGAGTCTGAAGCTGGCAGGTAAGTCATGAGAATCCTTCGTGTGGGTGATTATTGTAAGTAACTTCTAAAATAGAAGTGAGTAGTGACTGCTAATCTAGCACTGACTTGGAGGAGTTGGCCATGGCCGCGAAGATTCGTTTGGAAGATCGGGAGTGCCCGCTGTCGACGACGGTAGGTCTGGTTGGTGAATGGTGGACTGTGCTGATCCTGCACGACGTCTTTGACGGGTTCACACGCTTCGACCAGTTTCAGGAGAATCTACAGATCTCGTCCAGCCTGCTGTCATCACGGCTGAAGGACCTCGTGGCTGGCGGGGTGTTGGAACGTCGCCAGTACGAGCTGCATCCGCCGCGCTATGAGTATGTGCTGACCGATTTGGGCCGCTCCCTGCGTCCAGTACTGGTCGCTATGGCTGCCTGGGGAAATTCGAGGTTGGACCCCGAGAAGCGCGCCATGATTCTGGTGGACACGGGGACCGGGGATGAAGTAGACCCGGTGATCGTTGATCGAAAATCCGGACGCGAGCTCACCCCGGGAGAGTTCAGCTTCGCTGACGGCCCGGCAGCCAGCCGGGTGATGCAGGCACGCTACCAACGGAAGCTCACGCTCGCTGCGGCACTACGGGAGGAAGCCGAGCTCGCCGAAGAATAGGGAGGCCCAGGCCTACCGCGTCAAGAGACTGCCGGGTCGGGAGACCCTCGATCTGGTCGCCCACCAGATCTCCGTGGCGGTCCATCCAGTACCGGCGCAGCTATCGCCGCCGTCCGGTCCGAACACCCCACCCCAGTGCGATCCACAGGTCTTCCGCGATATCGACAGGAGCGGCTATGCCCCCGAGTCCGAAGCTAAGCGTATGGGACGTGGCGCACCTTCTGATCTCGATCCGAAAGAGACCGATCTAAGCCTTACCCCTCCCTTGAAGAAAGGTGTTACCCGAACAGGCCCGGACAAACCGGGTCAAAAGAGGGCTCTCAGGTAGTATCAGGGGGCGGCCGCCGACGCCGCAAAGTACTGAGAGGACCGACATGCCCGAGCCTTGGCTCTCTGCTGACGACATCGCTGTGCACCTCGGCATCACTAAGGACACTGTCTATTCCTGGATCGCCGACAAAGGCATGCCCGCGCATAAGATCGGGCGCCTATGGAAATTCCAAGCCAGCGAGATCGACGATTGGGTCCGCGATGGTGGCGCCGAAGCATCGCGACTAGGCCACGACTGATTGGCTGTCCCATTCGAACTCGCCCCACGTTGATGTTGGTCAGCCCATATATTCTGACCTACTGCCTAATTCCCGAAAGGAGGCCACGTGCCCACAAGCATCTACTCACACGATCGCTATGCACTATCGTTCACCAGCGGGGGACTCCTAGTGCGCGAGGCAGACGTGATCGTCGGCGAGTATCTACGCTCGCGCGACTGGGTGACGGTACGTCGTGCAGTCACTGAGCAGAACCTGCTCCAGGCGCGTACGACTTCGTCGAGTGTTCGCGTGACTCGGGAGACGATCCAGCGGCTGGGCGTCTTCGACGATTCGGAACTTGAACTCCTGGCAGAGTCGAGTCTCACCGAGCGCTGTCACTTGATGTGGGCCGCCGCATGCCGTCGTTACGAACTGATTGGTGACTTCGCGGAAGAGGTCGTCCGCGAGCGGTTCCTCCTGATGACCCCGACGCTCGGCACCGAGGACTTTGAGCGGTTCATGGCGGGTAAGAGCTTGTGGCACCCCGAGCTTGACGAGTTGAAGCCCTCAACGCGGGCCAAGCTCCGGCAGTGTGTCTTTCGGATGCTGCATGAAGCGTGCTTCCGCACCGAAGAAGGCGCCATCGTTCCGGCGGTGCTCTCAGCGCGGGTCCACGAAGCCCTTGCTACACGCGGCCCGAGCGACATCCGATTTTTCCCCACCACTCTGCCTCTGGAGTCGATGCGATGAGTACGAGCAAGCGAAGCCTCACAAGCGATGAGAAGCACGTCTACGAGGTGCTGCGCAGTGCGCGGTTCTTGAAGATGGAGGGCCTATCCAAGGAGGTGCCGTTCTTCATCTATCACTACCCGCCCGCATGGGCGCCTGAGGTCGACGGCCTCCGCGACCGCATCATCACGAAACTTCGTAGCGATGACGGATTGAACGTCATGGAGGTTAACCTCTACGACCTTGCCGTCGAGCTACTCAGGAAACGTGGGGTGTGGGATCGCGTCTTGGCCTTGGAACCGGGCATGGACAAGGCCGATTTCCGGGAGACATTGCAGGGCATGCTGGACCCGCATGATCACCTCGCACCCGCGATCCGCGCCCGTCTCGACGCTGAGCCGAGCGACATGGTCTTCCTCAATGGAATCGGCGAGGTGTTCCCCTTTATCCGCACCCACACGGTGTTGGAGAACCTGCAAAGCGTCGTGACGGGCCGTCCGATGCTCGCGTGGTTCCCGGGGACGTACGAGTTCACTCACACCAGTGGTCACCAGTTGCG
The DNA here is from genome assembly GCF_013116745.1 of Arthrobacter sp. 260. Taxonomy (GTDB): domain Bacteria; phylum Actinomycetota; class Actinomycetes; order Actinomycetales; family Micrococcaceae; genus Arthrobacter_D. The sequence continues at coordinate 139,207 of NZ_JABFOE010000006.1, read as the reverse complement.
CGCGCTGAACCTCAGCGCCAGTGATAGCTACTACCGGGCCAAGGACATTCTGGAACAGGAAGCATAAGCATGACCACAATCAATGAAATCTTCGCCAAGCCGATCAGCCGGGCCATCGAGGGCGTCATCAAAGCCGATGACACCTCCCATCTCGCCACCGAGGTCGAGGAGTACGTCCTCACGAACGAGGCTGCCCAGGGCCTCGAACATGTGTTGGAGGCCTACACGAACTACACGAACGCCAACGGGGTCTGGATCTCGGGCTTTTTCGGGTCCGGTAAGTCACATCTGTTGAAGATGCTCGCCCACTTGCTGGGCGACATCGACGGCCATGACTATCCGCGTGCCAAGGTTTCGGAGTACTTCCGTGCCAAGGCCGACGACGCGTTCCTGCCTGCGCTGATCGAAAAGGCTGAACGCATCGCCGCGAAGAGCCTGCTGTTCAACATCGACCAAAAGGCCACGCTGATCTCGAAAGATCAGAATGACGCCCTCCTCAAAGTGTTCGTGAAGATCTTCGACGAATCCCGCGGATACTACGGCAACCAGGGCCACATTGCCCGCTTCGAACGCGACCTCGACAGCCGCGGGCAGTACAATGATTTCAAGGCCGCATTCGAACGCATCGCCGGTATCGCGTGGACGCAGGGACGAGAGCAGGCTGCACTCGAAGCCGGGCACATCGATCAGGCCTTCGCCGAGGTCAACGGCACCGAGAGTTCCGGCATCATCCGTCAATACAGCACCAGCTATTCGGTCTCGATCGAGGACTTCGCCGACGAGGTCGCAGTCTGGTTGGACCAGCAAGTCGGCGGCTTCCGCCTGAACTTTTTCGTCGACGAGGTCGGCCAGTTCATCGGGACAAACACCCAGCTCATGCTGAATCTCCAGACCATCGCCGAATCCCTGGCCACCAAGTGCAAGGGGAGGGCATGGATCTTTGTCACCTCTCAGGAAGACATGGAGAAGGTCGGCGGTGATCGCACGAAGTCGCAGGCGAACGACTTTTCCAAAATTCAGGCCCGTTTCACAAACCGGATCAAGCTCACCAGCCAGGACGTTGAAGAGGTCATCCGTAAGCGCCTGCTGGACAAGACAGATGCTGCCAAAACCGATCTGGCGGCGATCTACGCGACTGAGCACGCGAACTTCAAGACCCTCTTCGACTTCGTCGAGGGCCGCCACTATCCGAACTACCGTGATAAATCCCATTTCGCTGGCACGTACCCGTTCGTGAGTTATCAGTTCCCGCTGTTCCAGTCCGCCATCGAGGGCATCAGCGACCACTACATATTCGAGGGGCGCAACAGCTCGGTCGGTGAGCGTTCCATGCTCGGTGTCGTGCAGGAAGTTGCCCGCGCGTTGGCCGACAAGCCGCTCGGCCAGCTCGCCTCATTCGACCAGATGTTTGAAGGCATCCGTGCCTCGCTGAAGTCAGCGAACCAGCGCGCAATCAACGACGCGGAACGCAGTCCGTCGCTGCCGCCGCTTGCCATTCGCCTCCTCAAGGCCCTCTTCCTGGTCAAGTACGTGGATGCCTTCAAGGCGACGCCGCGCAACCTCACCGTACTGGTTTACGACAATTTCGGTACCGACCTTACGCAGCTCGGCAAGGACGTCAACGAGGCCCTTGCCGCGCTGGAAGCGCAGACCTATATCCAGCGCAACGGCGACATCTACGACTACCTCACCAACGAAGAGCAGAAAATCGAGCAGGAGATCAAGAACGTCGACATCGACAATTCCGAGGTCTCCAAGAAGCTCTCCGACCTGCTCACCGGCTCGGTCATCAAAGCGACCAAGGTCGTCTACGGCAAGAACGGCCAGAATTTCCCGGTCGGGTTCAAACTCGACGGGCAGGCGATGAGCAAGCAGCACGAGCTCGCCCTGCACTTCACCAGCCCCGAGACCGAATTCAGCACGGAGCAGATTAAGGCCCATAGTGCCGGTCTCGATGAACTTCGCGTCGTGCTCCCGCCCGAGACTGACCGGATCCTCGCCGACCTGCGTCTCCTGCTGAAGACCGAGAAGTACGTCAAGCGCGCCCAGGGCGCCAGCCGTACCCCAATCGAGCAGACGATCCTGCAAACTAAGGGCACCCAGAACGCCGAGCGGGAGAAGGAGATCGTCGAACGCCTCCGCACCGCGGTCGGCCGCTCGACCCTGATTCACAACGCAGGCATCCTTGATCTCGCCTCGGCCGACGCGGTGACTCGGATCAATGATGGTTTCCAGAAGGTCATCGCGGCGACTTACGCGAATCTCACCCTGTTGGGAAGCAAGAGCTTCACCGAGCAGCAGCTGTCCACGTTCGTGAACCCGCTTGAGGGTGGCCTGTTCGACGAGACCGCCAGCATCTTGGCAGTGCCCGGGGATGATGTCCTCGCTCACCTGGAGATGAGCGGTAAGCGCCACGTGCAGGTGACGATGAAGCACCTCATCGAGAGGTACACGACCAAACCGTATGGCTGGGGCCAGTGGTCGATCGCTGCCGTGGTCGGTTACCTCGCAAGTCAGTCGAAGGTCGAGATCCAGCTCAACGGCAAGGTGCTCGCGCGCACCGAGATCACCACCGCGTTGCGCAACACGCAGAGCTACCCGAACATGGTCATCGCCCTTCAGCGAGTGTTCGACACGAAGGTGGTGGGTGCGTTCCGGAAGTTCGTCATCGAGTTCACTGACGACGGCGCGATCCCCAAGGACCCGCTGGAGCTTGCACGCGCTGGCAAGGAGCATCTCGACGCGAAACTCGCTGAACTAAAAGCTCTGCGCACCGGCTCCCGGTACCCGTTTATCAATCAGATCGACGAGCCGATCCGGATACTCGACGAACTGTGCAGCAACAAGGCCGAGTGGTTCGTCACCGACTTTGCCGATGCCGACGACCTGCTCGACGCGAAAGACAGCGTGATTGACCCGATCAAGGCGTTCCTGCACGGTGCCCAGAGGGGCATCTATGACACCGCCGTGACGTTCATACAAGCGAATCAGTCCAACATCGCCTACCTTCCCGCGGAAGCCACGGACAAGGTCGCCTTCGCCCTTGATGACCCGCAGATCTTCCGGGGCAGTAAAATCACCCAACTCGGCGCTGAAACCAAGGCCTTGCAGGACCAGCTGGACGACGTGATCGAGGCGCACCGCACTGCCGCCAAGGTGGACATCAAGGCACGCTGGGATCAGGTGCCCGCCAGCCAGGCATACAGTGCTGCAACCGAGGCGACGCAACAGTCCGTGACACGTACCGCTTACGAAGTGCTTGACCGGGTACTGCACGAAACACAGATTCCTGCGATTAAGAACTTCGCTTCGCATTTCGCAAACTCGATTTACCCACAGATTCTCGATGAGCTTGACGCAGCACGAGTTGCTCCGGTGCCCGAGATGGAGGCGCCCGACACCGCCGATAACGCTGAACCGAAGCCAGCGCCTGCCGCAATCAAGCAGACAGTTTCGATCAACAAGCTGCCGCTGCCCGGCGCCGGTCACGTGCTCGAAACCGAAGCCGACATCGATAGCTATCTTGACCAGCTCCGCACGACGCTGTTCGCGACAATCCACGACAACAAGCGCATCACGCTCTAGGACGACAAAGACATGAATACTAGACCTCTGGAGCGCTTTGCCATGCAGGCGCGCCGCGATCTTGTCGCCGCCGTCGACGCGCAGGCCACCACTGTTCTCGCGACCGGATCCGTCGCCCGCAGCGAGCGCGCCGAGGCGGTGAAGAAGCTCGAAGCTGAGATCACGGCACATGGTCGTAGGCGTGTGATCGACAAGGTCGCCTACACCTGGTTTAACCGAATTGTGGCGTTGCGTTTCATGGACGCCCGCAGCTACACCGACGCGGGTGTCGTCTCGCCCGCACAAGGCCAGGCGCATGGCCAGCCGGAGATCCTCACCGACGCCAAACGAGGCAACCTGAATATCGACGTCCTGATTAACAAGAGGACGGCAGACGCGATCATCGCATTACTCGATGGCACACGCCGGAGCACCGATGCCGAAGGCGAGGCCTATGCGCTGCTGTTGACCGAATACTGCCGCTACTGGCACCGATCGATGCCGTTCATGTTTGAGCAGGAGGCCGACTACACTGAGTTGCTCGTACCCGCAGGGTTACTAGCGGACGGCACGATCCTGTCCCTGACACGCGAGGTGTTGACAGAGGAAGTCTGTGATGACGTGGAGGTGATCGGTTGGCTCTACCAGTTCTACATCTCTGAGCGGAAAGACGAGGTGTTCGCCGCATTCAAGAAGAACAAAAAGGCGGGGCCAGACGAGATCCCCGCCGCCACCCAGCTCTTCACCCCGCACTGGATTGTCCGCTACCTCGTTGAGAACTCTCTTGGACACCTGTGGATGCTCAACCGGCCGGCGTCACGCCTCGTTGACCAGATGGACTACTACATAGCGCCGGTCGACGAGGAAACTGAGTTCCTGGAGATCAGCGGCCCTGAGGAGTTAACCGTGATCGACCCGGCCTGCGGCTCGGGCCACATTCTCACTTACGCCTTCGACCTGCTCTATGCGATCTATGAAGAAGTGGGCTACGCCCCGTCGGAGATCCCGAGCCTGATCCTCACCCATAACCTCCACGGCACCGAGATCGATCCGCGTGCAGGCTCACTCGCCGCCTTCGCCCTCGCCATGAAGGCACGTGCGAAGGACCGCCGATTCTTCAACAAGAACGCTGAGCCGAAGATCTATGTAATAGAGCCGATCTCGTTCGGACCGGCCGAGCTCGATTTCCTCGTCACCAAGGATGGGGACCGATTCGCGGAGGAGGCGTTCTGGAACCAGTTCCGCGATGCTGACACGCTGGGGGCGCTCATTCAGTCGGATGCTACGCAGACTAAGCGTGCGGAGGACGTGCTGTCAGCAATCAATGGTGGCAACGACATTATCCACGCGCGGACTCTTGAACTTGCTCGGAAAACTGTCGCACAGGCCAAAGCCCTGAGCCGTAAGTACTCCGTGGCCGCCGCTAACCCGCCATACATGGGCAGCAAGAATATGGATGGCCGTCTCGCTGACTTTGTTAAGGGCGCATATCCCCATGGAAAGCAAGACCTCTACGCATGTTTCGTCCTGCGTGCAATGGACTTTGTCCTCCATGGCGGATTCGTTGCGAAAATTATTGGCGATACATGGATGTCGATTGGAAGTTTCAAGGACCTGCGATCAGACATTCTCACTGGACACTCTTTTGACAGTTTTGTTCACCTGCACGACGTCTCCAACCACCCCGACATCTTCGGAGCAAACGCAGCATTCGTCCTTTCGATGACTAACTCGCCGGGACGGCGGGCACCTTTCGTCCGCCTGACGACGCTGAATGAGGAAGAGAAGCGACTTCGTCTTATCAAGGCGATCAACGATCCCGATTGCGAGTGGCGATTCACAGCGTCGTCTGAAGACTTCGCAAAGGCACCAGGGTCGCCGATCGCCTACTGGCTCTCCGACGCCATGCGTGCAGCCTTTAGGTACGAGCCACTTCAACGCATCTTCACAACACGGTTGGGTCTTTCAACCGCGAACAACGACCAGTTCCTGCGTTACTGGTGGGAGGTGTCTAGCGGTCGAATCGCCCACGGATGCATCGACAGGCGTGCTGCGGAGGCCACTAGGGCGCGTTGGTTTCCATACCAAAAGGGAGGATCATTTAGAAAATGGTACGGAAACCTTGAATTTGTAGTGAATTGGGAACGCGATGGCTACGAGGTGCGTAACTTTGCGGAAGAGGCGACGGGGCGAGTCCGGTCGCATAACTATAATCTGGACTATATCTTCAAGCCTGGGCTGACGTGGACGGACATTACCTCCTCTGAGAACGCGTTTCGCGTTATGGATCGAGGGCAACTATTCGATGGCCGTGGCTCGGCGGGCTTCGCCGATGATAAGAGTAAGCTCCCTGTCGTTCTGGGACTATTGAATTCAACAACCGTTCGCGAGATTCATGCAGCGATCAACCCAACATTGTCCCTCAACGTGGGTGAGGTCGCGCGGACCCCATTCCCTGACGTTCCAGACTCGTTGGCGGGCGACATAGCCTCAAACGTGACGGAGTTGGAGGCTGCGGCGCGACTTGATTGGGACTCGGGGGAAGTTTCGTGGGACTTCGAGACCAACGCGCTTTTGGCTTCCTCGGCTAATGTATGGCGCCCCCGTATTGACAGCGTTTCGGCGTCATACTCCGACGTCATGACGTCATACTGTGACGCCATGGCGGTTGTTTCTGATGAGCAGTTGGCACGGGAGATCGCGAACAATGAGTACATTGCTCAGGCGTATGGATTAAAGGGTGAAGTAGGTACAGGATCTGCTCTCCATCGCGTTTCCCTAAATCGGAATGTTGAGTTTCGATACGGGGCAGGCCGGTCTAAGCATGAGTATGCTGCATTGCAGTCCAAGGACATCGCGGCAGACTTCGTTTCGTACGCCGTCGGATGCATATTCGGCCGTTATAGCCTGGATAAGCCGGGCCTGATCCTCGCGGAGCAGGGGTCGACGCTCCAGGACTACCTCGCAAAGGTGGTCTCAGCAGGCGCGACCAGTGATGTCACTTTCACGCCGGATGCCGATAACGTGATCCCGTTTGTCGACGACGGCTGGTTCGAGGACGACATTGTCGAGCGGTTCCGTCAGTTCCTGCGCATTGCGTTCGGGGAGGAGCGCTTTGAGGAGAACCTGAGCTTCATTGAGCAGTCGCTCGGCGTGCCGAAATTGCGGGACTACTTCATCACGAAGACGGGCAAGTCGAAGTTTTACGACGACCATGTGCAGCGGTACAAGAAGCGACCGATCTACTGGATGTTCTCCAGCCCGAAGGGCTCGTTCAACGCGCTGATCTACATGCACCGTTACAATCCGTCGACGGTCCCGACGGTGCTCAACGAGTACCTACGCGATTACCGAGCCAAATTGGAGGTCGCGCTCACCAACGCCGAGCACGCTGGTGCCGCGGGCTCCACAAAGCACCAGAAGGAAGCCGACCGGCTGCGCAAGGTGATCGCTGAGGTTCGTGACTACGAACACGACGTGCTCTACCCGTTGGCAACCCAGCAACTCACGATCGACCTCAACGACGGTGTGAAGGCGAACTACCCCAAGTTCTACCCGGCGCTCAAGAAGATTGTCGGGCTGGAGGCGGCGGGGTGAGCGCGGCATCTTCGATCTCAGAGCACCTCGTGGCACGCTTCGAGCAGGACCGCCTGGTGGTGTGGCACGATCCCGACAGCAGTTACGCCACCGACGTCGACGCTCACGCGCCGACCGGCGTAGCGGTGCTACGTGTCCAGAACGACGAGTTCGGGGTCAAGCACCGCGTGCTGCGCGACGAGCCGAGCAGAAAGTTTCTGATCTATCGCAGCGGTCGTGTTGCTGAGGGGGCGGGCAACTGGCTGCTCGATCTCGAACTCGCCTACGGTGTCTTCACCGCAGATCGCGGCGCGCTCGTGCGGGCAGACCTCGGCCTCAACGCGCCCGGATCCGATGAGCTGATTGCAGGGCGTGAGACATTCTTTGGCGACGCGAAGCTGGTTTCGAAGCTTTCAGCGTTGTTGCGCGCCGACGATGATCTCGCCAAGGTCCAGGCGAAGATGTGTGCGGTCGTGCTCGGACAGAAGGAGCACAGCTTCTCTGAACTGACTCGGACGCTCCTGGTGCAGCATGCCGAAGGTGACAGTGCCGGCTATGAGGCCCTCGCCACGCAGAAGCTCGTAGACTTCCATTGGTCCGGCGCTGCGAAGATCTATGGCTATGACTCCCAGACGCCGAGCGTGGCCGGGTTCGTGTTGTGGATGTTCCAGCAAGCCCGGGGCGGGTTCGGAGCCACGACCTCGAAAGCGGCGCGCAATATTGAGATCGACTTCCGTAGCTTCCGCAACGACCGCCAGAGCCTGGCCGCGCTGAAGAAGCTCGCGCGTCAGGCCGAAACTGACTTGGACTACGTCGAGCAGGCTACGGACGCGTCGCTTGCTGTACTCATGGCCACAGACATCTTCGATGCTGGCGAGAAGGAGATCATCCGGCGTCTGATCGACGGCATTGCCTCCCAAACGATCTCGGTGCGCGACATCGCAGACACGATCCGCACCCGTCGCCGGGACAGTGTCTGGTTCGACGACTACGCCACGCTATACGTGGCGCTTGGGGCGGCGGCCGAGCTGATCCCGGCTATCCGTTCTGCCCGGATCGATGTGTTGAGTTTCGAAGATGGATTCAGCCGCTATCGCGATGATCTCTTCCGCATCGACCAGCTCTACCGGCAGTACACTCTCGCGTCGCAGACCGCGGAGTTCACACAACCGTTGGAAGCGCTGAACGAGCAAGTGGAGAATGCCTATGTCACAGATTTCCTCTCTAGGCTCGGGATCAGCTGGCAACAGCAGGTCGACCAAGTCGAGACGTGGAAGACGCTCGCGATTACTTCGCAGAGTTCTTTCTACGACCACTACATCGCCCCACAGGTGCGAGGTGGACGCAAGAAGGCCGTCGTCGTCATCTCTGACGCGTTGCGCTACGAGGTTGCCGATGAGCTGACTTCCAAGATCCGCAGAGAGAACAAGTACGACGCTAAGATCGAGGCCATTCTTGGCGTATTGCCCAGTTACACTCAGCTAGGGATGGCGGCGCTGCTCCCACACAAGACACTCGCGCACTCCGAGAACGGCGACCCGGTGCTCGTCGACGGCCAGCTTTCCAATGGCACCGCGAACCGCTCGAAGATCCTCGCGTCCGTCGGTGGCACCGCAATCCAGGTCACAGATTTCTTGAAGATGAAGCCTGCGGAGCGGCGTGATCTTTACGCGGCGCATCAGGTGCTGTACGTCTATCACGACACCATCGACGCGACCGGTGACAAGGCGGTGTCGGAGCACCGCACGTTCAAGGCTGCGGCTGATGCGATCGATGAACTCGTCGACGTCGTTAAGAAGCTGGCGAGTGCGAACGCGACGAATATCCTCGTCACTGCGGACCACGGCTTCTTGTACCAGGAGTCGAAGCTCGCGCCCCAATTCAATCTGACCGTGAAGCCGCAGGGCGATAAGGTCGTAGTCGAGAATCGTCGATATGTTCTCGGCCGCGGGTTGAAGGAAGACGATGCATTCCGCCGGTTCCTGCCCGAGCAGCTAGGACTATCGAGCCATCTGGAAGTTCAGATCCCAAACTCGATCTGCCGGATCGTCAAGCCGGGTGCCGGGTTCCAGTTCGTCCACGGGGGTGCGTCGCTGCAGGAGATCGTGGTGCCGGTCATCTTGATCAACAAGGGACGTTCCGACACCGTCGAGTCTGTGAATGTCGACATCCACCCGGAGTCCGACAAGATCACGACCGGTCAGATCGTGGTCAAGCTCTATCAGCAAAGCGCTGTCACCGATCAGCGCACGGCGAGGAAGCTGCGTGCAGGTATCTACTTCGGTAATCAGTTGATCTCCAACGAACCTGAGCTGCTCTTCGATGCCGGGAGCGCCGAAGGGCGTGATCGGTTCCAGAGCGTCCGCCTGCTGCTGAGCAAGGATGCTGATGAGGCTAATAACCAGGGCGTAGAGTTCCGGCTCTCCGAACCGATCGGCGACACCGGCGAGTGGAAGAAGTACAAGAGCGCACCCTACACGCTCAAGCGCTCATTCACCACCGACTTCGACTTTTAAGGAGCACTCTTGAGCGAGAACATCGACCTGACCCAGGTGGCGCGCGAGGACACCATTGACACCGAAGCCTCCGAAGGCGGCGCGACGAGCGAATTGGATCGCAAGATCAACGAACACTTTGCAGGGGCCGTGGTCCGGAAAGACCTGATCAAAGCGGTCAGGGGCAATGCGATCGTGCCTTCGTACGTGCTGGAGTATCTGCTCGGCCAGTATGCGGCATCGGACGACGAGGCCACGATCCAGGCGGGTATCGACAAGGTACGTGACATCCTCGCTCAGCACTACGTGCACCGTAACGAGTCCGAGCTGGTGAAGTCGAAGATCAAAGAGCGCGGGCGTTACCGGGTCATCGACAAGGTCAGCGTCACTCTCAACGAGAAGGACGACGTCTACCACGCGTCCTTCGCGAACCTTGGGATCAGCAGCGTGGTCGTGGATTCGGCCACGGTGAACGCCCACCAGAAGCTGCTTGTAGGAGGCGTGTGGTGCCTGTGCGACGTCGAGTACTTTCACACCGAAGATAATCGTGTGTCGCCCTGGGTTCTTGGTTCTCTCAAACCGATTCAGATGTCGAACTTCGACTACGACGGGTATCTCGACGCACGCGCGAAGTTCACGACCGATGAGTGGATCGACCTGCTGATCCAGTCGATCGGATTCAACCCCAACAAGTTCGGGCGCCGGGGCAAACTGCTGCAGTTGGTGCGTCTGATCCCGTTCGTGGAGCGAAACTACAACCTCGTAGAGCTGGGCCCCAAGGGCACCGGAAAGTCACACATCTACTCCGAGTTCTCGCCGCACGGCATGCTCATCTCGGGTGGAGAGGTGACCGTGCCAAAACTGTTCGTGAATAACGCAAACGGTCGCCTCGGCCTCGTCGGGTACTGGGACGTCGTCGCATTCGATGAGTTTGCCGGCAAGAAGAAGCGCACCGATAAGGCGCTGGTCGACATCATGAAGAACTACATGGCGAACAAATCGTTCTCCCGCGGTGTGGAGACGCTTGGCGCCGAGGCATCAATGGTCTTCGTCGGCAATACCTCCCACACCGTGCCCTACATGCTCAAACACTCCGACCTCTTCGACGAACTGCCCGATAGCTACCATGACCCTGCCTACCTCGACCGGTTGCACTTCTATATCCCCGGATGGGAAGTAGACACGATCCGCAGCGAGATGTTCTCCGCCGGATACGGGTTCGTCGTCGACTACATCGCCGAGGTCCTCAGGTCGATGCGTAATCTCGACTACTCCGACCGCTACCACAAGCACTTCACGCTCGGATCCGACATCTCGACACGTGATCGCGACGGCATCCATAAGACGTTCTCTGGGCTGATGAAGCTGCTCTACCCGCATGACCAGGCGACCACCGCAGAGGTCGAAGAGGTGCTGCGCTTCGCAATCGAAGGGCGGAAGCGTGTCAAGGACCAGATCCTCCGGATCGACGCCACTATGGCGGAAGTGAACTTCGGCTATGATTCACTCGGCGGTGGCTGGTCAGCGGTGACGACGCTTGAAGAAGACGAATACCCGACGCACTACCATCGTCGCCGCTCGACTAATCCGGCTGGTGGGACATTAGCCGAGTCGGACGTGCAGGTAGTCTCTGCGGGGCCATTATCATCGCTTCCCGCACCCGCGGCCGGCTCCCTTCAGGCGGAACTGTTCCGAGGACAACGGGACTTCTTGGACAACCAGCGGGGTGTCTCCTACGAGAAGCTGCTCATGCCCTACCTTCGAGACGCAACGGAGATCGAGCTCCACGACCCGTACATTCGTATGGGACACCAAGGCCGCAACCTCGTCGAGCTACTCGCACTCATCGCCGCGGCAAAAGACCCGGCAGACGAGGTCGCCTTCAACCTCTTCACAGTGCTCGACCAAGACCCCGAGTATCAGACGAAGCAACTCCACATGCTCAACGACATCGTTCAGGGAGCTGCTCAGCAAGGCATCAAGGTTAATGTGGCGAAGGATCCCGGCGGCCATGACCGCTGGATCCGAACCGACACCGGTTGGCGGATCAACCTCGGCCGCGGCCTCGACATCTTCCAGAAGTCCGACGGTGGCTGGTTAGACTTCGGCACTAGCCGCCAGGAGTTCCGGCAAGTACGTGCTTTTGGAGTGACCTATATTCGCGGAGATGAATGAGCCGATGTTTACGCAAGGGAGGCCTTCGGATCAGTAGGCAGCGACTCCGGGAAGATCATCGCCGGCAACAGGTCTCGGAGGATCCAATCTGCGATCTCGTTAGGCGCAGGGAGTTAGGAGATCCGTTTCAGCACATCACCGAGGTTCGAATGAAGCTCCCTCAACCCCACAATGCTTAAGTGGAGATTGCCCAGAGCCTCGTAATCCCAAGCCGTGAAGAATTGAAGGTCCGTTAACGGCTGGTCGTCTTCCTCAACGTCGTGGCTTGCGACAAACTGAACCCAAGCGATGTCTTTCGAACCACCCATTGCCTGGAACTGAGCAGCAAGTGATCCTTTTGCCGGTTGAGTCGCCTCATCCTCGTTATTGTCATATAGGACAACCTGGGTGAAGCAGGAGTCCTCGTAATCGCTCTTGTGGTCAGCGCACCAATGCTTATGAGTCTGTGCCTCGGCCATACTTTCCCTCCCGTTCAATCGATGATGGTCACGGTAGTGCATTAACACGTGGAAAGACACCATAACGAGAAGTTCTCGCACCTGACAGCTTAGGCTGGGCAGGGCCTGAAAACTTGTGCCCTTGCTGCTGTTCCGAACTCTCACTGACCGGTCGTCATTCTTTTACCCGATGTCCAGCCCGTAAGCGGGGCGGCAGCGGAACATTCCTTTGATTCAGCTGTAGCGCTGCCGAATTCGGCTCAGCGCTGCCGCACAGTCACACCACCTGAACACGTCCGTACCGCACATAGAATGAGCTATGCGACCGAGGAACTGAAGGAGCAGCACCGCGTCCCGGTAGCTAGGCAGGCAGTCGACGAGTTGAATGTGAGCTCGAATCAATCCAAGCTCTGCATTGGACAAGGAATAAGATCGGAACAACCTAACTAAGGAACCCAAGATGTTTGAATTCAAATCCCGGCCAACAGTTCCAGTCGTTTTCAAGACTCTCCACTCCGAGAACACCAAGATCGCCATCCAGACTCCGCCTACTGAAGGCTTAGAGGGGGACCTCAGGGCAGCAATTGGTGGAGGTCACGTTGACTTTGACTGGAACGTGAAGATATACGAATTGTCCAGCAAGCACATTGAAACGGTAGTCAATTATTTGGCTGACAGGTTTGGAGCATGTGAAGTCCAAATCATGACCAGCACAGTCGAGAAGTGCACCAAATCCTGCCAAGACGCGGAGTCCCTGCCAGTGGAGTGTGAGTGCGTATGTGGCGGTCACTATCACGGAGAGGGCTGGCCGGAAGGATGGGCCTTGGCTTCGGCTAAGGGAGATCTGCTGGTGAAGGGAAATCGCAAGATCGAAATCTTCACCATCCACGGAGAACCAGCGTAGCCTCCCAAGATTTTGCGCTTTCGGCAAGATAGGGACTCGACGTCCTCAATCTGGACGTACGCCGCAGACGGCCTGATCAACGGCCAAAAGGGTGATGGCTACGCCGCCTGGTTGCCGCCGAACACCTCCTTACTGCCGCCCCTATGTTTGCGTCAGATCTCGGACAAATCCATCCACGGTCAGTGGGTTACATAGGCCGAGCGCGACGCTATGGCCGGTGTGCTGAGCGCATAAATGGTACGAGAAATACTTACCTACTACTTGAAGTTGCCCGATCGACTAGGGCAAAGGCCTCATCGTCTACGAGTCGCTCCCCGGCGCCCCGTAACTTGCATGGGTATCGCGGCGCCCGGGGGCCCCCGGTCGTCAGACGCCGGTTCTAGGCTTCCTCGGGTGGTAGAAAATCTTGACCTTCCCACGCTGTCCCCGCCCCGGACCATCGCTCGCATTGTGCTGGCCGTCTTCCTGCTCTTCGCTGCGACGGCTTACGTGTCATTTGCTCGCGTCAAGTTCGCGGCCCAGGTTCCCGCGTGGATGCCGCTCGACACAGACTTTTGTGGTTGTCACGTAAGGCATCACCGAAGTAGTCCTGAGCGCTGCGCTCGTTTTCCTCCCACGCTGGCGGGTCCCCATTGGGTGGATCGTCGCGGCGCTTTTCGTGGCCGTCTTCCTGGGCAACATTGCCCAGTACGTCGACGGCGTCGACGCATTCGGCTTGGATACTGACGCATCGCGTCTCACCAGACTCTTCTTTCAGCCGGTCCTGGTGGTGTGGGCCTTGTGGTCCGCCGGCGCCTGGCGGGATCGTCGGTTTCTATGCAAATCCGAAGCGCGCCGCACCAACTAGGCCTGCGGGTGAGTGACTCTTCCACCGGGCCGCCCATCAGATCACCATCACGGTCTCTAAGGTAGCGCCGCGCCGCAGGAGTTCAATCTCGCGCATGTAGCGATCGACTGGATGCCCTGCAGCGTATAGATCCCCTTCCAGATCGAGTGAGCTGGTTTATCTGCTCCCGAGATGTGCAATGACAGTCGCTCGGTGCTCTTTCTATTGACCGTCTAGAGCACACGGGCTGACTTCTTGAGCCTGCGCTACTCAAGTTGTTCAGAAGTGGAACCGGCGAGACGTCGCTGTGACTTTCCATGTACTAAATCCCAGCGATTAGGGCGGGGCGACTCCCCAGCCTCTCCTAACTGCAAATTAGGTGTAGATCGGGTCATATGGGATTGGATAATGATTTTAGTCCTGCTGAGCGATCCATGCGCATGTCAGATTTCAGCAGACCAGGTTGGCATGGCTATTTCTTGGATATTCTGATGAGATCAGCTCATGACGATAAGTAGTGCCGTGGTATCAGCCCCGGTTTTTGACCTCTATACCAGGATACTGAGCGAGGGGACGAACGTGTCGCTGATCGCTGAATTGGCATTCCTCCTCGCCAAATCCGGACACTGCAGGACTAAAGGCGCGAACTGTGCGGACGTCGCGTCAACTGGCGGACCGAGCTCACTTGCAACACTTCTCTGCCCGTTACACCTTATTGACGCGGGTCTCGACGTGCCGAAAATAGGGGTTGTTGGTCGACCGGCCGGTGGGATCGACGTTCTCGGCACCGTCCCGAATTACAAGACCAGCCTATCTAAACGCGAATTCGAGAGAACGCTCAAGCAAGCCCATTACGCACATGTTGTCGCTGATGAGACATGGGCCCCCGCGGATGCTGCATTGTTCCGGTTACGTCAGCAGAGTGGAACGCAAGCGGTCCCTGCCCTCGCAATTGCAAGCCTGCTAGCGAAGAAAGTGGCCGCAGGCGTGCGATTGGCTGGTCTTGAAGCACGAATAGCGCGATTTGGGAATTTTGGGAGCCAACTAGGTCAGGCTCGTGAAAACTCAGAAATCTACTGCGGTGTCGCGCTGGAGCTTGGGCTAAGCCCAGTAGTGGTGATAACAGACGCGACTGTACCGTACCAGCCTTATATAGGGAGAGGGGAGGCTTTGACGGCTTACTGGATGGTAGTGACCGGGGAGGTGCGGGACCCATGGCTGAAAACCCATGCTGAGATGTGCGAGGAAATCGCCTCCATTGTGACGGCACAGGCCCCTTCTGTGAAGTTGGTCTCGCGGAAGAATGGAGGGAGTGGAATGCTCGCGTCTACGGAAGGCCTTCTTCACGCTCAGGGCTCTTCTATCGGGAACCTTCAACGACGAGTAGAGTCGGTAGCCGAAGAAAAGAGAAGGAAAATCTATTCAAAATCTGAGGGCTTCGTTACCTACGATTTGTCAAGTATAAGGCGGATTGTCATTGAACGAAATGCTACTGCGGCGACAAGATCGGACGGCCATGTCGCCCGGTACCCGGACCAGGTTGGCGTCCGCCTCCTTTGCCCACCCGGGCTTCGAGTTAGACGAGGTGAGGCTATTTTAGAGATCCGGTCAAACGATAATGATCATGTAGTCGGCGAATTTGAATCTAAAGCGTTTACTGTTGGTGCGGTACCGTCAGCGGTGCCTAACCAAATATTGGAGGTTGTGAGGCCATGACCAATCTAACTTGCTTTTGGCACCCAAAGCTGGGCTACCACGACTTGTCGCTCGAAGACCCCTGCGATGATTGCCGTAGAACTATGGGGTATCCTCTCTCGAACCCCCCTATTTCAGGTCTGTCAAACTTCGAAATCGTCCAGTCAATTGACCGAGGCTACTATAGCTCGACATACGTTGCGAGACAGGGCGTACTCGGCCAGAAGGTGTGTCTGAAGGTTATACCGCGATCGATCTATGAACTGCGAGGCAAGGACTTCGTCGAAGAGTGTCGCCAGCATATGGAAGTCGCTGACGGCACCCAGCATTTGGTAGATATTCGCGATGCGTTCGACGCCGACGTGCTTTTCCAGGGTGAATCTGAGACGTTGCCCTGTCATGTCGCAGTGCTTGACTACGTTGATGGGCAATCCCTAAGGTCTGTCCTCGAGCATGCGGATTCACTCTCTGCCACTCGTACTGCCCAGATAGCCGTTGACCTACTGAGACTGCTCCAGGAACTTGAGAATAAGCAGGTGTTTCATAATGACCTGCACAGCGGCAATATTCTGGTTGAAAGCCTGCCGCCTGAGCGCGAGAGGGGAGACGCCATTGATCCGTTCACGCGGGCAGTGGCAGTCGACTTGGGCTCTGTGCTGGACTCCAGCCGCAGTGATGAGAATTCGCAGAAAGCGGACAGTCACCAGGTGACCGAACACCTGATGCGTCTTGCCTTGCAGGTGATGCCTGATCCTATGGCGTCGCCTGATCTTGAATTCAGGCTCGCCTTGGCGCTCAACGACATCGCCAACTTGCTCAAGCCGGACAA
This sequence comes from Arthrobacter sp. 260, assembly GCF_013116745.1. Taxonomy (GTDB): domain Bacteria; phylum Actinomycetota; class Actinomycetes; order Actinomycetales; family Micrococcaceae; genus Arthrobacter_D. The sequence continues at coordinate 122,706 of NZ_JABFOE010000006.1, read as the reverse complement.
CATTACTCAGCGTAATCCGAATTATCCGGATTTGATTTCCAGCATCAGATTGGCGTTTATCACGGCGTCCTCGCCCTGGAGGAAGCCTAGCGACGGGCTCACACGATTCGGTGATTCCTTCAACGCACAGACTATGCGGCCATGGTTCGTTCCTCGACTTCTGGTCGACCCAGATGGTGAATGGCAGAGTCGTATTGAATCATCGGGCCCCCTAGTGATTACGGGAATGCGAGGCTGCGGCAAGACCATGTTGCTTCGCGCGCTACAGTTTCACGCGCGTGCAAGCATGGCTGGGGGCGATATCGATGAACTGAAGCAGGGCGAGGTTGTGCTTCACGCGCTGCGCGCAGACGGCTACATCGGCTTGTATGTCTCGTGCAATCGCTTGCTGGATGGCTTAGGAAAGCCTGACGGCCCACTCCACGAGCCGAACACACGCCTGTTCCTTTGCTATGCGAGAGAGGCACTTCAAGCTTTACGCCATTTGGCAGAAGTAGGAGGCCGTGGTGCAGTAAGTCCTGTGGCCCCCCGACCAATTGCCTCCCTTATCTCCTCGCTTGTAACGAGTTCAGGGGTTGATGCTGGAGACAACATCCATGTTCTCGAACGGAAAATTCACGAGATGCTTCGCTCGCTCGAAAGTGGTGAGGAAGCATATCAACTCACCGCTCACCCTGCGATTGCGATGCCCAGCCTCGCTGCGGCGGTTACAGAGTGCGCGGAGGTATGGGATGGAGCCCGGGTGCTTTTCCTTCTCGACGATGTATCGACACGTCACCTGAACGAAGAGTCAATCCGACGGCTTCTGTCGAGCCTCATGTTCGTAAATGAGAATTGTGCCTTCAAGATCACCACGGAAGCACAGACGCTCGAGCTGGTGCTGAAATCGCCCGGGCTTATTGAAACCGCAAGAAGCGGACGGGATTACGATAATTTCGACTTGGCCTCCGCAATTTACGCGAAACTACGCGATTCACAGGGTCGTGCAGGGCGCGACTTCGTTGCTAAAGTACTTCAACAGCGCGCGAACCTCACGGGGTCCCACCCTCATTGGTCGCCAAGCGAGGTTATGGGTGACCAGCCTTTGGTAGATATCGCCCGGGGGATCGCTTCGAGCTCTAATTCCTCGCCGGACCGTAAGAATGTCTATTTCGGGATGAGTGCGCTCGCAGCCGTATGCGTCGGGGATATTGGCGACGTGATCTCGATCTACGAATTGATTCTTTCCAAGGCAGGGAGAGTCGAAGCAGTGCCGGTTGCGGCAAAATTCCAATCGAGTGCTTTCCAAGAATTCTGCTCGCGAAGACTTTACCAGCTCAGTCGACGTGCAGGTCGACTAAAGCTTTTCGCTGATGGTTTCGCGAAGGCATCCCACGACCTTCTGATACAGTCAGCGCGTCGTAATCCTTCCCGCTTGCGTGATTATGCAAGCGTCTACGTTCGGGTAACCGCTGGCGATACCGATCGTCAGCTACAACAATTGCGAGAATTAATGGACGCTGGTGTTTTTGTACTTACCGGTGGCCCGGATACGCCTCGAACTAAAACCAGGGATTCCGACCCAGTCGCTCAATACACACTCACCTTCCGAAAATTGTTGGGCCTCTCAAATGCAATCGGGCTTTCACAGCGCGATCGTTTCGAACTGTCGGGGCAGAGTCTTATCGATTGGTTGGATAATCCAAGGGAATCAAGCAACCTTTTAAAGCGCAACCTTGCGTCGAAAAGTGAGACTGTTCAAGAAGACGATGAATATGTACTTTCACCGATGCTCTCGAATCTCTCTTCTGCCTCGACTGCGGAGTCCTTTTTGGATCCCATGCTGTTCGACACCATCATCGAAGATCCAACTGAGTCTCCAGAGTCTGATACCGAATCCATTGTCGAGGCTTCATTCCGTGCGCCGATTCCTTTCCCCTCGATCCTAGAACTGGATCTCGATCAGATTGCGGAGCTTAAACCGCACACCCTCGTAACAGCACAGGGGTTCGAGGAGCGAACTTTTGTGTCTACGCAGCGGCTACTAAACGCCTTCACCCCGGATATCGCGATCACTGTCACCTATCCGCTTGATGGCTTTGGATCAGAAACCAGGGCTTTGTTGGACGAAAGTGGTTGTACTGTCAGACCTATCGCGAGCGACCGCCGATTTGAACTCACACCATCAGTCCATGACGGCATAGCGCTAGTCGATGTCACTGGTCTGTCGAAGACTTTTCTATACGATGCATTGCGGCAACTGCTTAGGCGGGACGGGCGAGTCCTTGTCGTTTACACGGAGGCCGAACGCTATTACCCTCTAAACGAGGATGTGGCTGCTAGATTGGATTCGACGCTCGATGATGATTACGCGAAGCTTGAAGCATGTCATGACATACTGACTGGCGAGCTTAGGCCGTATCACTTCGTGCCGTTACACGATGGAGAAGTTGATGATGGGCGTAGAAGAGTACTGCTTGCTTCAAGCTCCGCGAAACATGAACGGTTGTTCTCACTATTAGAAGAGAGGGACTATGACCATGTGGAAATTATGATCCCTTCTGGAAAGACCCCGAGAGATGATCTGGCCCGCCTCGCGGCACGAGTCGCTGCTAAAGATTTCCATTCTTCTCGAGCCCGAGAAGTATCCAGCAATAACCCTGAAGATGTGTTGGTCACAGCTCGCGAAACGTATGAAGAGTTTTATGCACTGGAGAATTTTAACTATGAAGTTGGTTTAACGGGATCGAAACTTCATGCGGTCGCGTTGGCGGCTGCCAGCAGTGCTCTGAAGTTCTCCCAAGTATGGTATGTGCGACCGAACCAATTCGATACGGCTCGTTTCACTCAGGGTCACGGACGCACTCGGGTATTTCTTATCGAGCGGAATGCGTAATGGACACTAGTCCATGTTCTTCGTCCCTATGGTTTACAGTTCACATTTTGCTCGCCAGTTGTTGAGCGATCGCTTTGCCTAGTGGGATTGGCACGGCGTTTCCAATCTGACGCGCTATGGATGTTCTCGAGCCAAGGAAGCGATGGCTTTCGGGAAAGCCCTGGAGCAGTGCAGCCTCGTAGTGGGTGATCGCACGATCCGCACTGGGGTGCAGGTATCGGCCCTTCTCTGGTTTGAAGAACTCCGTGCGGACGGTGACTGATGGACGATCGGCATGCAGCCTGCCCATGACATCCCCAGACCCAGATGTGTGTCTACGCCAACACTCAGCCTTAAGGTTGTCCGGCAGATTAAAGCGGTTTCCACCTGCGGGGATCGCGGCGAATCGGCTGAGAGAAATCTCTCGATAACTGCGACTCCAGTGAAGTTCACGAGGCGAGAAAGGGCCAGCGTAAGGCTGGCCCTGCCTTTCGCGCATGCGCTCGGACAGGAGATGGTCCATATCGGGGTTTATGGGAACTCCCGAGAATACGTTCGCAACGGTCTCCCAAGGATTCAGTCCTGAATCCCCTGCGCGTGCGTGTGTAGGCTCTGGGAACCCGGGGAATTCAAGATCACGGTGGTGTCCGATCACGACTGTCCGTTTGCGTGTTTGAGGGGCTCCGAAGTCCGCTGAATTTAGAACGCGGTGTTCGAATGCGTACTCTCTGAGTATGCCCCGGGGCGTCGTGGACAGTTTGAAGTGTCCAAATTGAGGAGATTTTTCAAATGCAGCGACATTCTCCACCACAAAGAACTTCGGCCGAACCTTGAGTAAAGTCCTGGCGTACTGTTTCCACAACGAATTCCGTTCGTCTTGGATCTGCTGTTTTCCAAGCGTCGAGAAACCTTGACAGGGCGGCCCTCCCACAAGGATGTCGATTCCGTCTGGCATAGCGGCCGAGGCCAGCCACCCTTGTATCGTGCCGGTGTGCATGATCCCGCGCCCGAAGGAGGCCTCATAGGTTGCGGCAGCGGCTGGGTCCATCTCCACGGCTGCAACGGTTCTAAATTTTCGAGAGGCTGCGTGAAACCCGGCCGTCAGCCCGCCAGCACCGGCGAACAGATCGAGCACACGGATCTCGTCTCTGTTCATGATGGTCGATCTTATCGGGCGAAGATGCTTGTGCATAATACGTCATGGGTGCACCTAGAACATTGTTGGTGGGGGCCGGAAAACTAGACCGCCCTATGCAGGGGGCGTGTCTGCGTCTTTGGGTCGACATCCAGCGCGCGATGATCAACAGCCTCATCGCTGACCGCTACTGAACGGATTCTATGGCGTTATTGAAAGCATGGTTGGCCGCTGGTCTAGCAATTCCACAATTGGGGAATCGGATCGGGCACAGGTGGATCACTCAGAAAGTGTGCAGGGGCACAACGAGCGACAGGGAACCAGTTGTTTCGGGCTAATGCTGATGGCACGGGCCGCTGCGATGATTGGAGAAATTACCAATCAGTTAAAGGATCTGCTAGATGCGCAATGGTGCCGTACCCGAAACCGACCCCTCCCGGTTCGATGGGGCAGACGCCTCGTTCCTTAAGGACTTCGCCACGCTGAGCACTTTTGGAGCCACCGACGGTGGAGGAGTCGATCGGCAGGCCGGATCGACAGCAGATGGGGAACAGCGTGCCTGGTTCACTCAGCTTTTGACGAAGGACGGATTCACAGTCAGCTTCGATCAGATCGGCAATCAGTTTGGCCTGCTGGAACTCGAAGCTGGCAAGCCCTACGTCGTCGTCGGTTCTCACCTCGATTCCCAGCCTACGGCCGGGCGCTACGACGGAGCCTATGGCGTCCTCGCCGCAGCACACGCCGCGTTCCGCCTCGCAGCCGAATGGCAAGCCAGCGGCGTCACCCCCCGCTACAACCTCGCAGTCGTGAACTGGTTCAACGAAGAAGGATCCCGATTCAAACCGTCGATGATGGGAAGTTCCGTCTACACCGGCAAAATGACCCCCGACGTTGCACTGGATAGCACCGACCCCGGTGGTATCACCGTCCGGGAGGCACTAATATCGACCAACGCACTCGGCGAAGGCACCGGTCCGCAGGCAGCTTACTGCGCAGAGATCCACATCGAGCAGGGCCGCAGCATGGAACGTGACGGCATCGCTATCGGCGTCGTCGACTCCAACTGGGCCGCCAACAAATACGAATTCGTTGTCCACGGAGAGCAGGCACACACAGGCTCCACGGTCATCGCTGACCGTCATGACGCCCTCCTCGGCGCTTCTTTGCTCGTCGTCGCTGCACGGGAGATCGCCGACCACTTCCCCGACGGGGCCGTCCACACTTCAGTGGGTCAGCTGAACGTTTACCCCAACTCGCCCGTCGTCGTTCCCTCCCGCGTCAACCTCTTGTTGGATCTGCGTTCAGCCGATGAAGCTCTGCTCCAGGAAGCAGACCGAATGCTGCACGAACGCATCGAGGAGATCGAACGTTCCGCTCAGGCCAAGATCGAGAAGGTCGGCTCCCACTGCTGGCCGGTCACGCCCTACCAAGAGGAGGGGGTCGCCCTCGCGGAGAAGATTACAGCTAACCGCGGCGTCAGTCATGCGCGGGTGAAGACCCTGGCCGGCCACGATTCCACCAACATGAAGGACATCGTTCCGACCGTCATGCTCTTCGTCCCCTCGGTCGAAGGCATCTCCCACAACGAACACGAGTACACCACCGACCAGGACATCGTCACCGGCCTTCACGTCCTGACCGACGTCGTGCGGAGCTTGTGCGAGGGCGAACTCGACCCGCAGTAGTACACAGACACAAAGAAAAGGACGTCCGGCTGGACGTCCCCTTCTTTGTACTCAAAGCCCTATTGGGTCTCAGTCACTCCGCACCACTCTGCGATGAACAAGGCGATCGTCTTCGTGACCTTCCGGACCGACTCGACGTGCACGCGCTCGTCGAACCCGTGGATCGCCTCCGATACCGGCCCGTAGACCAGCGCGGGAATTCCGCCGTACAGGGTGAACACCCGGCCATCCAGGTAGCCCGGCGTCGTGAACGACTCCAGGGCCGACCCGAACACCTCCTGATGCGACGCCGCCAGGACCCCCTCGGCGTCGGACCCTTCCTCCAGCACGTAGCCTTCCGAGAAGAAGCCGCTCCGAACCGCCGACACCTCAGCACCGGATGTCGAGTCCCGCAGGCAAGCCTCGATCTGCGACCACGCATCGGCAGCCGTTACCCCCGGATACAGCGCCGCCCGCACATCGAACTCGCACCACGACGGCACGCTCGACGGCCAGTCACCGCCCGAGATCATCCCGATGTTGAAGTTGATCGGATGATCCAGGTCCTCGAAGTACCTATGACTGCCTTTGTCGGCATTCCACTTGTCCTGCAGCTCCCGCAGATCGCCCATCACCGTGTACGCGGCGTCGATCGCGTTGAACCCGGTCGCCATCTCCCGCACATGGGTAGGCTTCCCGGAGACCCGCACCTTGAACCAGATCACTCCCACGTTGGCTCGCACCAGCATGTTCTCTTCCGGCTCCGGGATGACCACGGCCTCCGCCGTGTACCCGCGCTGCAGGGCAGCCAGCGATCCGTTGCCCGTGCACTCTTCCTCCACCACCGACTGCATGTGGATAACCGCCGCCGGAGCCAGCCCGGCCGCCCGCAGGGCATCGAATGCGAACAGGTTAGCGGCCAGCCCGGCCTTCATATCGCCGGACCCCCGTCCGTACATCCAGCCGTCCTTGATCTCGGCGTCCCACGGACTCCGCGACCAGGTGTCTTCCGGCCCGGAGGGGACGACATCGATGTGCCCGTTGAGGATCAGCGACCGACCTATGGCCGGCGCCGCAGGCGTGTACGTGCCGACCACGTTGGTAAGGTCCTCGAACGCGACGGTCGTCGGCCCGTAGCCGATGTGCGAGGACAGGGTTTCTTCGTCCAGCTGCCAGCGGTCCATAGCGAGCCCGCGGGCTTCCATCTGCGCGAACATCAGGTCCTGCGCGCCGGCTTCCTCGGCCCGGAGCGATGGGTGCCGCACCAGCTCGGCGGTGAACTCGAGCTGACGGTCGAAGGCGGCGTCGACGGCGTCGGTAATCCGTTTCGTGATGTCTGGAGGCAACATGACTACTGCACAATCGCTTTGTCTTTGACACGGAGCTTCTCACCGAAGAACCCGCCGGCCGCCGTAATCAGCGACACCACGATCAGCAGCAGTGACGCGGTCCACGAGCCGCCGCCAGTGGCACCCAGCAGCGCCACAGCGATCAGCGGCAGGAACCCGCTCAAAGCGCCGGCCAGGTTGTAGCCCAGGGCCACGCCGCTGTACCGCAGGTGCGGTGGGAACAGCTCGGTGAGCAGCGCGCCGGTGACGGCGTACGCCAGGGAGACCAGGGCAATACCGATGGTCACGGCAAGGATGATCGCCGCAGGGTTGCGGGTATCGATCATCCAGAACAGCGGAAACGCGCCCGCCGCCGTCGCCAATCCGCCGAAGAAGGTCATCCGACCCGGTCCAACCTTCTCGCTGATCCGGCCAACCAGCAGGACGACGCCGATCTGCACGACGGCGGCCACCAGGGTGGCGTTCACCATCAGCTGGCGGTCCATGCCCAGGGTGGTGGTGCCGTAGCTGATCACAAAGGTGGTCATCACGTAGAACCCGCCGACGCCCAGGAACGCAGCGGCGATAGCGACGAGCAGCCGGCCCCAGGCCTGCTTGAACACGTCGACGGCGGGGATCTTGGCGCGCTCTTCGAGCTTGACCAGTTCACGGAAGATCGGGGATTCCTCGACCTGCAACCTGATGTACAGGGCGATGAGCAGCAGCGGGAACGCGGCCAGGAACGGCAGGCGCCAGCCCCAGGCGTCGAACGCCTCGGAGGGCAGCAGCAGCACCAGGGCAAACGCGCCCGACGACATCAGCGTGCCCACCGGCGAACCGACCTGCACCAGCGCCGCGTACCGACCGCGCTTCTCGATTGGGGCGTGCTCGACGGCGATCGTCATGGCACCGCCCCACTCGCCACCGACGGCGAGGCCCTGCATCAGCCGCAGGACCGCCAGCATGATGGGTGCCGCGAGGCCGATGCTGCCGAAGTCCGGCAGGAACCCGATCAGGCCGGTGGCCACACCGATCATCACGATGGTGATCAAGAGGGCCGGTCTGCGGCCCACCCGGTCGCCGATGTACCCGAAGAGCACCGCACCGATCGGACGGGCGGCGAAGCCGACGCCGAAGGTTGCGAACGCCGCGAGGGTCGCCGCCGTTGCATCGAGCTCGGTGAAGAACAGCCGGTTGAACACGATCGCTGCCGCGGTGCCGAACAGGAAGTAGTCGTACCATTCCAGTGCGGTACCAACGAAGGCGGCGCGGGCAATCTTGCCCGCGTCCTTGCCGCTGACTACCGGAATGTCCGGCTTCTCTTCCTGGGTTGCCTCATGTGGTTGCATGCTCAAACTTCCTGCTTCTGCGTGGTGGGAACGTGCTCTTGCGAATGGACGGTTGGTGAAGTCTCAAGGGTGTCGAGGTAGTCCTGGCCGAAGACGCCGACGCCGTCGATCACCGTGGCCAGCACGGTGATGGCGCCGATCTGCTCGGGGGCGACGTCGGCGGGATGGGCGGAGAGCATCACGAAGTCGGCAAGCTTCCCGGTTTCCAGAGTGCCGCGGTGGGCTTCGTCGCCGGCCATCCACGCGGTGTCAACGGTGTAGGCGCGGAGTGCGGTATCGGCGTCGACCCGTTCCTCGGGACCAAGCACCTTTCCGCCGGAGGTCTGCCGCAGCACCATCGACTGCATGCCGAGCAGCGGGGCGCCGGACGCCACCGGTCGGTCCGAGCTACCGGGCACGCGCACGCCCTGGTCCAGAAAGGAGCGGTGCCGGTAGACCCACGGTTCACGGTCGACGCCGACGGCCGCAGCCATCGTGTCTCCCACCTCGTAGAGGAAGTGCGGCTGCGGGACGGGGGTGACGTTCAGGGTCGCGAACCGGGCCAGCTGGTCCGGCCGGACGATCCCGGCGTGCTCAATCCGGTGCCGGACGTCTTTACGCGGGCGTTCGTTCTGAGCCACCTCGAAGGCGTCGAGGGCGACGTCGACGGCGGCATCCCCGATCGCGTGCGCGGCCACGGTCCAGCCGGAGACGTGGGCGTTGATGATGCGCTGGGTCAGCTCGTCGATGGAGAGCTGGAAGCTGCCGGTGGAATGGTTGTGGTCGCAGAACGCCTCGGTGACGGCCGCCGTCCTGCCAATGAGGGATCCGTCGACGAAGATTTTCATTGCGCCCAGCCGGAGATGGTCGTCGCCGAAGCCGGTGGTGATGCCTAGGTCCAAACCGAAGTTGATGCCGTCGTCGTCGGCGGACTCCAGCGGGTGGAGGGCGTCGCTCGCGGACATCAGCTGCACCCGGGTGGTGAGGGTGCCGCGGCGGCGGGCTTCGGTATAGGCGGCAAGTTCCACCGGGCTGCGGCCGATCCAGCCGGATCCGATGCCCGCCTCGATGACGTGAGTGAGACCCTCGGATGCGTAGATGGCGTTCGCCGCGCCGATCGCGTCGGCCAGGTCGACGATGGGGTAGGGGACCACCAGGGCGGTTACCAGTTTCTGGGCCTGCTCCTCCAGGAGGCCGGTGGGGCCGGAGTCACCGACGACCACGGTGCCGCCCTCGGGAGTGGACACCGAGCGGTCGAGGACCCCGGCGCGATCCAGCACCAATGTGTTCACCACGCACATGTGGCCGGACCGGTGTTTGAGCCACACAGCGCGGCCGGGGGCAGCGGCGTCGAGGTCGTTCCGGTGCGGGTGGGCGCCGAGCACGGTGTCGTCGTAGCCGGAGCCGACTACCCAGGCGTCGTCGTCGAGCCCTTCAGCGAACTCGGTGACCGCGGCGTAGAGCTCGTCGAGGGTCGTGCAGCCGCTGAGGTCCAGTTCGGTGAGCGATTGCCCAAACCACGCCATGTGGTTGTGTGAATCGCCAAACCCGGGGACGACGACGGCGCCAGCGCAGTCGAGCGTCCGGCGGGCGGGGAGTGCTGTGATGTCTTCGTCGAAGCCGACGATGCGGCCATTGAGCACGCCCATCGCGGTGGCCGTAGGGGCAGCTTCGGCCAGTGTGAACAGGCTGGCGTTGACGAGCTTCAAATCGAGCATGAACATCCAAGGGGTTTGGGGGTGGGTGCCGGCTGACAACGGCGGCACCTTTAATGGTGGTCTGGATCACTTCGATAAACAATGGGTGAACACCATCGGGCGGAAGGCTACACTGGGCAGATGCCCAACGGAGAGCCCTATACGCCCAGAAACGAACCCGTTCGTTCGGTCGTGTCCGACGTCGTCGCCGATTGCATGGCCGATATCGACAGCATTACCGACCAGTTCCTGCTCGATGTGCAGCAGATCGAGGGGTATGCCGGATCCACCGTCGATGACAAGGATCTGCGCGAAACAGCTGTGGCGTCCCTGGAGCTGTTGCTGCGGCTGGTGGGGGAGTTGCCGCTACCGGACCGTCTAGCTGGCATTTCCGAGGCACTGGGTCACCGTCGTGCGCAGCAGGGCGTTCCGCTCGAGTCGCTGTTGAAGGCGGTCCGGATGGATTTTCGCCTCCTGTGGGTGGCGATGCTGGAAAAGGTCCCTGCAGCGTCGTTGCCGGATTTCACCCAGGACGCGGTGCGGGTGTGGGAAGCGGTGGAGTTCCACACCATTCGGGTGCACGCCGGTTACCTGGACGAGCTGGCCAGTATGGCGCAGGCGAAGGAGCAGCAGCGAGCGTTCCTGCTGTCGAGGTTGCTCACCTCGGATGGGAAGGACCCCCAGCTGCTGGGTCAGGCCGCGCGGGCGCTTGGGGTCGACGCCGAGAGTCGGTTCATCGTGGCGGTCGCCGCCAGCCACGCGCAGAAGGCATTCCGGGAGCGGGCCGCGGCGGCCGGCGTCGGGCAATTCCTTCACGAGCGCGACGGAGCGCTCATTCTTATCCTGGAAGACCTGCCAGCGCGGGCGGGAAAGGAACCCACAGGGACCCGGCCGTGGCTGGACCAGCTGGACTGCTTCCTCGCGCCGCCAGCCCGATCGCTGGCCGAGGTGCCCCTGATGCTGCGGATCGCTCTGCAGGCTGTGCCCGCGGTTACTCAGGAGTCCTCGGGCAGGCGGACCGTCAGGGAAACGTGGGGCCATGTGGCGGCAGCCCAGCTGGGGGAGTTTGGTCCGGTTCTGGCGGATACGGTGTTGGGTCCGCTGTCGGCTATATCTAGCCATGAGCGGGAGCGACTAATCGAGACGCTGCAGTCCTATTTCGCGTCCGGCTCAGTGTCCGATACGGCCAAGGAGCTCTTCTGCCACCGCAATACGGTGCTGAACCGGCTGGCGCGGTTTGAGCAGCTCACCGGGTTCAGTCCGAACCGGCCGGTCGACGCCGCAGCGGTGCTTGCGGTGCTGAACATTCAGTCTCCGTTCGGGGATGCTGAATAAAATACCCTCTAAGTTTGGAGGCCGGGCCCCAAATTGTCAGAGACCCGTCATATCATGACCGGATGAATATCACTCAGAACACAAATGAGGTTGAACTCCTTCTTGAGATGATTAGGAAGGAGTTGCCAAGAGAAAACTGGAAGCCTTGGCCGGGTGGATATCCGGGGGAAATTGAAGCGGCTCTGATAGATGCGGTCCTCTCTATTCGCGCTTCCTATGGTTCCCCGGAAAACGGTGTGAGGGGTGCGGTGAACCGCTATAGGAGCCACATTGGAGGAGACCACACCGATGATCTGACTCGCCTCTCCGGGATGGATCACGAACTAATGTCGAGGGTTCTGAACAATCAAGTCACGAGTGGCCGGACGAAGGCCTCGGCCATTGTTGAAGCTGCGGGCAATCTTGTCGAAGCGGGAGTGACGGATGCATCAGACGTGGACCCGCTCGATCCTAAACAGAAGAAGGCATATACCTCAGTGCATGGACTCGGGTGGGTGACTTGGGAGTATTTCGGAATGCTCTTGGGAAAGCCAGGGGTGAAGGCAGATAAATGGATTGTCGCCGCAGCAAGCAGGGCAGTCGGTAGGAAACTGTCCTCGGTCGAGGCGCGAGGATTGGTACTGGGGGCCTCGGAAGAACTCAATGTCAGTGCGACCACCCTTGACCACGCACTTTGGGCCCATGAGCGATCTCGCGCAGCGGATGCAATAGAAATTATCTAATTTCCTGCGAAACCCCACTGATCGATTTTCTCAGTACGGTATTTGCTAGTTCATTCGTCAGTGTTGACGAGATTGGAGCCCAAATGAGCGAAATCCTGGTTCGTGCGACAGGGGGCCGCTGGGTCGAGCCAATAGAACATGGATTCGGCCGCGAGGCGGAGTTGCAGCAGATCCTCGCGGATCACCCACAGCTCATTCCCGGCGTCGAGGCCGGCGCAGTTGCCTGCACCGAATTCCAGTCCGGTGCCGGCCCAGCAGATGTCGTCGTGGTCAGTCCGGATGGCTCGTTGACGCTCGTTGAATGCAAGCTGGCATCCAACCCCCAGATCCGCAGGGAGATCGTCGGACAGCTATTCGACTATGCATCTGGATTCTTCAACATGCCGATCGACGAGTTCGAGAGTCGGTGGAAGTCCCGCATGGGGACGTCCCTCGAAGCCAGCATCAGTCCGATCTGGACGGGCCTAAGAGATGCCGTCGAGAAGAATCTCCAGTCCGGCCGGTTTAGCGTTGTGCTGGCAGTGGACGCGATCAACCCCGGGCTAAAGCGGATGGTGGAGTATCTCAACGCGATGTCCGGTCCAAGTACTTCGGTTATCGCCGTCGAGTACGTTCGACACCACGGATCAGGGGTCGAAATCCTGATACCGCGTACCTACGGTCTTGAACTAGCCGAGGCAAAGGTATCTGCCGCAGAACGATCCACCGTCACGTGGACCCTTGAACAACAACGCAGTTGGATCAAGGTAAACGACAGGGAGAACTTGGGCAGGTTTGATCTTCTGGTCCGTTCAGCAGCGGATGTGGACATTCCATTCGTCGGATCCCCGATCGGAGTGAAGTCAGAGGTGCCAGCCAGCGGGTTGCGGATAATACGTGGGGAACTTGGAGAACTTGGAACGGTTTACCTCTACCACTACCGAGGTCGCTCCTCATCTGTGGAGTTTAGTTTTACAAAGGCACCACCCATCTTGGCTCAGGATGAGGAGGCCAGCTCCCGATTTGAAGCCCTTCTCGATGAACTCGCGCTGATCCCGGAAGTCAGCGGCGTCGCCGATCTCCTGAGAACATCGAACTGCGCACGGCGGCCAAACGTCCCGTTGGGCGACCTGTCAGAGGCTGGAATCGGCAGTGTCGTGAAGGCGCTGCAGCGGCTTGTCAGCTAGCCGGTGGACGCGGCAGCGGTGCTGGCGGCCTTGAACATCCAGTCTCCACCAACCGACTAAGTTGCCACTCTGTTGCCTTCGGCGTTCGATGGCTTCGACTGTTCCCTACCCGTGGAGCTTCTGAGCAGTTCCCGTTGCCAGCCTGTTCCAGGCGGCTGAATAACGTTGTGGACATAAGAAACCGCAGCGTTACTCAGTCTCAGGAGCACCCATGAACGCCACCGCCGAAGCCCAGCCCGTTACCCGTCCTAGCGAAGAGAAGAAGACCTTCTCCCGCAGCCGGCGCCTGCTGCTTCCGATCGCTGCGCTGTTCGCCGCCACCGCCCTGGTCGCCGGCTCGGGTGCAGACTTTGTCTCCACCAGCGTCAACACTTCCAACGCCTACACCTCCGGCACCATGACGCAGAGCAACTCCAAGGCCAACGCCGCCATCTTCAACCTGAGCAACGTCAAGCCCGGCGACACCCTCAACGGCACCGTCACCATCACCAACAGCGGCTCCCTGGCCTCCACCTTCTCCCTGAGGGAAGCAGCAACCAACGGGTTCAGCACCAAGTCCAACCTGAAACTCGTCGTCACCCAGCAGGGCGCCACTGCCCCCATCTACTCCGGCACCTTCGGTGAGCTCGGCTCAGCCAACCTGGGCACCTTCGCGCCGGGCGAGGCCCGCACCTTCACCTTCAGCACCAACCTGGCGCAGTCGGCAGGCAACGAGGAGCAGGGCAAGACCGCCACCGCTACCTACACCTGGGACGCAATCCAGACCACGGCCGCCGCCACCAACCAGTAACACCCCCTAAACCGGGTGCGGTGACGAGCACCTGACCGTCACCGCACCCCACCAGCCCCCCTGACAACCAACCAGCCCGAAAGACACCCCATGAGCTCAGCAGCACGACGCCGCAGCCCGCTCCGCAAGGCAGGGGCGATAGCGACAACTCTCGCCGCTATCGCCACCTTCCTTCTCGCCGGCGTCGTGCTGCTGCCGGGACTGCTGGGCCTGGAACGGTATGTCATCACCGGGGGCTCCATGTCCGGAACCTTCGAACGCGGCGCGGTGGTCCTGGCGCAGGTGGTGCCAGTGGACGATCTGGCGGTCGGCGACATCATCACCTACATGCCGCCCGCGGACTCCGGCATCAGCGAGCTGGTCACCCACCGCATCGAATCCATCACCGCATCGGCGACCGGTCCGGTGTTCCGCACGCACGGCGACGCGAACTCCGCCGCAGATTCCTGGACCTTCCAACTCACGGCTCCCACCCAGGCCCGCGTCGACGTGGCCGTGCCCCACGTGGGCTGGGCATTCATTGCCCTGGCGGACAAGGACCTGCGGATGCTGATCATCGGCGTCCCAGCCGCTCTGATCGCCCTGATGAGCGTGGTCGAAGTGACCCGGGTGCTCAGCGAACCCCGGAACGCAACGGCCCAGCCCGGGCCCGTGCCGGTCGCAGGCTAGCGCCGCCCCAGATCAAAGAGTGCCCTCCCACCGTTCGGGGAGGGCACTCTTTCACTTAACTGGCACTAGCCGGCAAGCCAGCGCGCTCTGTTACCCAATTGTGGAAATGTCACCACCGCCTGTTGCATCCCTGTTGACGGCGGCTTTCTACAGTTGAGGGGAAGGCAAACCCCTACCGGAAGCTGGCCATGAAAGTACGCACGTTGATCGCCCTGCTGGCGCTCATCGTCGCGCTCATCGCCGTCGACACTCCCACGTTTTCCACCGCCGCGTTTACCTCGAAAACCACCAACACCGGAACCGTCAGCGCCGCCGTCGACTGGACCCCGCCCACGGTCACCCTCACCAACCCGGGCTCACCCCTCAGGGGAACGGCGACCGTCACCGCCACCGCGGCCGACGCCGAAACCGGCATCGCCACCGTCGCCATCCAGTACCTCGCCCCGAGCACCAGCACCTGGACCAACATCTGCACCGCCAGCACCGCACCGTACTCGTGCGCGTGGGACACCACGCCGCGTCCGGACGGCTCCTACAGCCTCCGTGCGATCGCCACCGATAAGGCGGACTACACGACGACGTCAGCCGTCGCCACCACCACGATCGCCAACGCCATCACGGTGAGCCTCTCCGATCCAGGGGAAGCAGTCCGCGGCTCGGTCCCGCTGACCGTCACCCTCGGCAACGCCGGCTCCACCAGCTACGCCGTGCGCATCGAATACGCGGTGGCGGACTCGGGAAGCTGGAAGACCCTCTGCTCCGCAGCCTCCTGCACCTGGAACACCACCGGCTTCGCCAACGACTTCTACGACCTGCGCGCCGTGGCCACCGCCAACGGCACCACCACAACCTCGGCCATCATCGAAGGGGTAGTAGTCGACAACCTCGCTCCCACCGTGACAATGACCGACCCCGGCTCCCCGCTGAGCGGCGTCCGCACCTTCACCGCCACCGCCACTGACGCCCACTCAGGTGTTGAGGAAGTCACGCTTCAGCACGCCGCCAACGGCAGCTCCACCTGGATCACGCTGTGCACCGTTGCCGAGGAGCCGTTCTCCTGCCGGTACGACTCCACCAAAATAGCTGACGGCACCTACAGCTTCCGGGCCATCGCCACGGACAACGCCGGCAACACCAGGACGTCGGCCACGATTGCCAACCGGGTGATCAACAATGTTGTCGCCTCGGTCTCGCTGGAGGACCCGGCGGCAGTGATCAGCGGCTCGGTGCCGCTCACCGCCAACGCGGCCTCCAGCGCCGGAGTCGCGTCGGTGCGGATCCAGGTTGCTCCCGCAGGAACCACCGCCTGGACCACCGTGTGCACATTGAACGCCTCGCCGTTCACCTGCACCTGGAACAGTGCCGCCGTGGCCGACGGTCTCTACGACTTCCGGGCCGTCATGGTCGATAAGGCAGCAAGGGAGAGCATCTCGGCGACGGTGACCGCCCGCCGTGTGGACAACACCCCGCTGCGCGGCCTGGACATCCAGTCGGCCAATGGGGGCAGCACCCCCGGCCGCATCGAAGCTGGCGACACGATGACCTTCATTTACAACGACCGGGTCAACCTCGGGTCAATCGTTTCGGGGTGGAACGGGTCAGCCCTGGGAGTCACCCTCCGGGCACGGGACGGTAACCTGCTGGGCCTTGGAAGTAACGGCGACACCGTCGACGTATTGCGTAACGGTGCGGTGGTCAACCTGGGTTCGGTGAACCTGCGGCAGAACTACGTTCGGAGCAACAACACCGCATCCTTCGCGGCCACCATGACCGCGAGCACGGCAACCATCAACGGCGTGCCCGTCACGGTGGTGACGGTCGCCCTCGGCCCGGCGGCCAGCAGCAGCAACCGCGTCCGGACGGTCAGCACCACGGCTTCCATGGTCTGGACCCCGAGCGGCCTGGTCACGGACCTCAGCGGTGCCCGGGCATCCAACGCGCCAATCACCGAGTCCGGCTCCCTGGACAGGGACTTCTAGTGTTGGTCATCTTCCGGGCACCTGTGGTCACGGCGATAGCCCTGCTCTTGGGGACAGCGCAGGCGATCGCCGGTGTCCTGTACCTGGGGGACGCCCCGTACCTGTCGGTGCTGCTGTTTCTGGCCGCCCTCTTCTGTGTGCTGGGAAGCGCCAAGTTGTTGCGCGACAACTGCTTCGAGTCCCGGTTTGGGCTGGCGATCGTCGCCGTGTCGACCATCGCCGGGCATATTCTCTCGCTCACCGTTGGCTTGCCGGGGAGCCAGTTTCAGCCGTGGTCGGGGTTGAACGCGATCCTCAGCATCGTGTCGCTCGCGCTCGCCGTGCTGCTGCTCGGCCTGTTGCTGCCCCACCTGTTCTCAGGTGGGGATTCCCAGCCGCCAACCGATTTGTATAGTAGTTGACATGGGGAACAATATTTTGCTGGTCGAGGACGACGACGGGATAGCACTTCCACTGCTCCGCACGTTTGAACGGGAGGGCTACGCTGTCACCCGGGTGACCGAAGGTCTGGAAGGCATCCGCAGGGCCACCGAGGATCAGTTCGATCTCATTGTGCTGGATCTGGGCCTGCCCGACATCGACGGGCTTGAGGTCTGCCGCAAGGTCCGCGAGGACGGCTACGCCAACGGGATTCTCATCCTGACCGCCCGCGGCGGCGAGATCGACCGGGTAGTGGGCCTCGACGTCGGCGCCGACGACTACATGGCGAAACCCTTCGGCCTCGCTGAACTACTTGCCCGCACCCGCGCCCTGCTCCGGCGCGCCGCGCCCGCGAACCGGCCCACGCCGTCGCCAGCTCCCGACGACGACGCCGCCCCGGCCTTCCTGGTCGACCTCCAGGCGCGCCGGGCGTTCTCCAGCGGCAAGGAAATGCCGCTCACCGTCAAGGAATTCGACGTCCTGGCGACCCTCGATAGCTCAAGGGGCGCCGTCATCACGCGTGAACAGCTGATGGACCAGGTCTGGGACCAGAACTGGTTCGGCTCCACCAAGACCCTCGACGTAACCATCGGCCGTCTGCGGCAGAAACTCGACGATTCCGGAGGCGACGTCCAGGTGGTCACCGTCCGAGGGGTCGGGTTCCGGCTGGAGAGGGTGAATTAATGCGGGAGCGCCTCATTGCCGCCTTCGTGGGGCTCGCCGTCGTCGTCGTCGCACTGTATGGGGTCCCGCGCGCCTACATTGTGGCGGATCAGGCCTTTTTCTCTGAACTGCGCAAGATCGAACGCTCAGCGGATCTCTTGGCCGTGTTGCTGCCCGATGCTGCGATGAACGGCCACATCACCGAGGAGTACCTTGGCGAGCTGGTGCAGGCGGGGGAGCGGATCGAGGTGCGGGACGCGGACGACGTCGTCCTCGCGTCCGCTGGTCCGTTGCTGACTGGCCACCCCGATGACATCAGCGTGACCCGTGAGCTCGACGACGGTTCGATCGTCACGCTGGAGCGGTCTGGTCTGACGGTGGCTGCCAGCGTCGCGGATGCGGTAATGCCCGTGGTGATTATCGGCCTCGGGCTGGTGCTGTTTTCTGCGCTCGCTGGGTTCACCCTGGCGCGGTTGCTGTCGCGTCCGTTCCAGGAACTGGCTGACACGGCGGGGCAACTGGGCAACGGCAAGTTCGACCTGGAAGAAAAGCACTACTCGGTGCCCGAGGCCCAGGAGATCAGTGTTGCGTTGCATTCCAGCTCCGCTGCGCTCTCCGATCTGGTGCAACGGGAGCGCGAGTTTGCCGCGAACGCCTCGCACCAACTTCGCACACCCATCACCGCCCTGCGCCTGGAACTGGAAGACCTGACCCTGTGGAAGGAGACGCCGCCCGCCGTCACCGAGCAGTTGACGCACTCGCTGAAGGAGATTGATCGGCTCTCCACGGCGGTGAGCGAGCTGCTGGAGCTGGCCCGCGGGCAGCGGCTCAGCGATGCGCGCGAGGTAGACCTGGGCCTGATTGCCACCCGGGCCGCCGCCCGGTGGGAGCGCCAGATCACAGCTGACGGTCGGGACATCTTCACGCACGGCGCCTCGCTGGCAGCGGTCATCAACCCGGGCCCGGTGCACCAGATCCTGGACGTCCTGATCGAGAATTCCATTGCCCACGGCGCCGGCACCATCCGGGTGGTGCCCGCGGACGCCGGCACCCACCTCCGCCTGACCGTGAGCGACGACGGCGCCCGCCCGATGCACACCAACATCTTCACGCGCCGGGTGTCGCAGGGGCCGGGGGAGGGCATCGGCCTGGCCGTGGCCTCGGAGCTCGCCGAGGCGATCGGCGGACACCTGGTTCTCGGGGCCGAGGAGCGGACCACGTTCAACCTGATGCTGCCGAAGCGGGAGCTCGCCGGGGTCCCGGCGCGCCAGCTAGTTTGAATTCCTGGTTAATTCATCCAGGTGGTTATTTACGTGCACCACCCACCAGTGCATAGTGGGCGGTACACGGCCCTTCTCCCAGAGTGCTCGTTCCAGGGGCCGGCTTTGACCGCCTCTACCCAATGGAGAAGCTCATGGAGAACACAACTGTGACCACCCCCGCCGCCCGAGAGACAGCGACCGAGCTCATCACCAAGTGGGTCGCCCTGTGGAACGGCGACTACGCGATCGCCGAGGACATCATTTCCCCCGAGAACCGTGTGCACGCCGCGATGTTCGACGGCGGCGACGGCAGCGCCGTTGGGGGAGTCACCGGAATGCAGGGTCTTGTCACCCAGATGAGATCGCTCGTGTCAGACCTCGCCTTCACCATCGAGGTCGGTCCGATCGTGGACGGCGACCATGTAGTGATTCGCTGGGTCGCGGTCGGTCACTACAGCGGTGGCCTTCCCGGTGCAGGGGCGCCGGTGGGAACCGAAGTGTCATTCCACGGCACTGACATCCTGCGAATCGTCAACAACCAGATTGTCGAGTACTGGCTCAACGGCGACACCCTCGACCTCATGACACAGCTGCAGGTCGGCGCTGGCTGACGCTCGGTAGAAAAGTTCGACCAGTCACCCATCCAAATGACAGCCTGCTGACGAAGTGAATACGGTCGGCCCAGTACGCCGACCCCATTTCAATTTCGGAGGCTCTTGATGACTGAAGTTACTGCTCACCACGGTCTTTTCAAAGACACGAACCTGCACGTCGACGACACTGGCGGCACTGGCCGGCCAGCGGTCCTGATCCATGGCTGGCCCCTGTCCGGGGAAGCCTTCAGTAGCCAGGTGCCCGCGCTGCAGGATGCTGGCTACCGGGTCATCACCTACGACCGGCGGGGATTCGGCCGCAGTGACAAGCCGAATTCCGGCTACACCTATGACACCCTGACCGAGGACCTGCGCGCCCTCATCGAAGCTCTTGATCTCACCGATGCGACGCTGGTCGGATTCTCCATGGGTGGCGGCGAGGTTGCCCGGTACTTCACCAAGTACGGAACCGATCGGGTGCGCAGCGTGGTCTTCGCGGCGGCAGTGCCTCCCTACCTGATGCAGGGCGAGGACAACCCTGACGGTCCGCTCACAAAGGATGCGGCGGCTGAGATGACCGCGGGGCTGACCCAGGACGAGGAGTCCTTCTACGACGGATTCACCCGCGACTTCTTCTCGGTGGACGGGGAGCTGAAGGTGACTGAAGCGCAGCGCCAGGAAGCCCTCGCCCTCTGCCGTCAGGCGGACAAGAAGGCCGCCCTGGCGTGCATGGAAGCCTTCGGGACCACCGACTTCCGTGACGACCTGCCCAACGTCGCGGTTCCAGCTCTCGTCCTGCATGGCGACGGCGACGCCGTCGTCCCCCTCGAAGGCTCCGGGGCACGCACCCACGCGGCGTTGCCTGGCAGCGAGCTGCACGTGATTCAGGGTGCCCCGCACGGCTGCAATGTCAGCCATGCCGACGAGTTCAACCAGGCGCTGCTCACCTTTCTGAACAAGTAGGTCAAGCTCCCCCGCTGCGAGGAGGATGAGGACCCTTCCTCTTCGCAGGGGGGATCCTGGCCATCCTCAAACCCTTAACCCCCGCGGCAACCATGCGGTTGCCCTTTTGATTGGAACCACACATGCCCATTGCTGTCACAGACTTCGCCCACGTCCGTTTGACCGTCACCGATATCCGCCGATCCCGTGCCTTCTACGACGCGGTGTTTGGATTCGATATAGCGTTTGAGGCGCCACCCGAGGATGCTGATCAGGAGACAAAGGATCAGCTGGGATTCCTCTTCGGCGGCGTGATCTACAGCTTCGGGGGAGGGTTGCTGGGTCTTCGACCGGTTGCCCCATCGGGAGACCGCTTCGACGAAGACCGGGTGGGGCTCGACCACGTCAGCTTCGCCGTCGCCGCTCGTAGTGACCTGGATGCTTCGGCAACGCTGCTGGATGGTCTGGGAATTGAGCACGGCGGGGTGAAGGACATTGGTGCCGGCTACA
Source organism: Arthrobacter sp. 260 (assembly GCF_013116745.1). Classification (GTDB taxonomy): domain Bacteria; phylum Actinomycetota; class Actinomycetes; order Actinomycetales; family Micrococcaceae; genus Arthrobacter_D. The sequence continues at coordinate 101,649 of NZ_JABFOE010000006.1, read as the reverse complement.
TCCTGGAGTTCAGGGATCCAGACGGTGTTGCCCTTGAGCTCTTCGCGCCAGCGGAGTAACCATTTAAATTGTTGAACAATACCTTGCGCAGATTGTTCAACAACCTGTAGGGTCGTCTCCAATACAAAATGTGACTCCAGTCACCTTAGGTAATGGACGGGCCCATGGCAGATACCCAGAACAAACCGAAGTTGAGCTCCTCGGCTCGGCGAACCGCGCTGCTGGGAGCCATGTTCCTCATGGCGACCAGCGCCATTGGTCCGGGCTTCATCACCCAGACGACAGTCTTCACGGTGCAGATCGGCGCCGCGTTCGCGTTCGCGATCCTGGCGTCGATCCTCATCGACATCGCCGTCCAGATGAATGTCTGGCGCGTCATCGGCGTCTCGGGGCTCCGCGCCCACGAACTCGGTAATAAAGTCCTTCCCGGGGTGGGCTGGTTCCTGGCCGGCCTGGTCTTCATCGGCGGTGTGGTCTTCAACATCGGCAACATCGCCGGTACCGGGCTCGGCGCCAACGCGATGCTCGGCGTCGATCCGAAGATCGGCGGCGCCATCTCGGCGGTCATCGCCATTCTGATCTTCGTCAGCAAGAAGGCCGGGATGGCCCTGGACCGCATCGTGGTGCTGCTCGGTGCCATCATGATCCTCCTAATGATCTACGTGGCCATCGTTGCGGCGCCCCCGGTCGGTGAAGCGCTCAAGAACGCGATCCTGCCCGAGCAGATCGACTTCCTCATCATCACCACCCTCGTCGGTGGCACCGTGGGCGGCTACATCACCTACGCCGGCGCCCACCGGATGCTCGACTCGGGCGTCACCGGTCCCGACAACGTTGGCGAGATCACCCGCAGCTCAGTGCTGGGCATCATCGTCACCGGCGTGATGCGGGTGCTGCTGTTCCTGGCCATCTTCGGCGTCGTCGCTGGCGGTGCCGTGCTGACCAGCGACAACCTGGCCGCTGAAGCCTTCGGAGTCGCGGCTGGCGACATCGGCATGCGGATGTTCGGCGTGGTCCTCTGGGCCGCCGCGATCACCTCCGTCATCGGTGCCGCGTTCACCTCGGTCTCCTTCATCACCACCTCGAAGACGCCCCAGCGCAAGCGGAACCTGATCACCGTCGCGTTCATCGCTGGCTGTGCCATTGCCTACGTCTTCCTGGGACAGGCGCCCCAGGAACTGCTGATCTTCGCTGGCGCGTTCAACGGTCTGATCCTCCCGGTTGGCTTCGGTGTCCTCCTCTGGGTGGCTTGGCGCCGCCGGGACCTGCTGCACGGCTACGTCTACCCGAAGTGGCTGCTGATCGTCGGCGTCCTCACCTGGTTCCTCACCCTGTTCCTCGGCTACACCTCCATCACCGGGCTGGCACAGCTGTGGGGCTGAGTAACGGGCTGAGCGGCATGCCGGCCAACCCTGCCACCATCCTGCCCGCCGACGCCCGCGCCGCCTTCCGCGCCGGACTGGTGACGCCGACGTCGGGCTGGTCCCGCGGCTACGCGCAGGTGAACGTGCTCTCGATCCCGCGGGAACAGGCCTTTGACCTACTGCTTTTCGCCCAGCGCAACCCCAAGCCGTGCCCCATCCTCGGGGTGCTGGAGGCGGGCGAAACTACCGGACCGCTGCTGGCCGGCGGGGACATCAGGACCGACGTCCCCAAATACACCGTCTATCACGACGGCGTGAAAGTGGACGAGCCCACCGACATCACCGCCCACTGGCGCGATGACCTGGTCACCTTCCTCTTCGGCTGCTCGTTCACGTTCGAGTCGGCCCTGCAGGACGGCGGCGTCAGGATCGCTCACATCGACCAGGGCGTGAACGTGCCGATGTACCGGACGAACCGCGACGCCGCTCCGGCCGGAGCCATGTCCGGTCCGCTGGTCGTCTCGATGCGGCCGGTGCCGGCGGCCCAGGTGGCCGACGCCGTCCGCATTACCTCCCGCTATCCCGCAGTCCACGGCGCTCCCGTGCACGTGGGAAATCCTGAGGAGCTGGGCATCGACATCAATTCGCCGGACTTCGGCGATGCGGTGCGGATCCCTGACGGTCATCTGCCGGTGTTCTGGGCCTGCGGGGTCACCCCGCAGGCGGCGGTGATGCAGTCACGGCCTCCGCTGGCAATCGGCCACGCGCCGGGCCACATGCTCATCACCGACGCCCGGGACAGCGACTACCTGGTCCCCTGAGCCGGGGCCCTCATCGAGCGGCGTTAGGAGGCCTCGCTGGCGAGGTGACCCAGGAGTTCGGCCTCGGCCGAGTCCAGGTAGTCACGCAGCCCGGCGGCGGCCTCCTCGCGCTTCCCGGCCCGGAGCCGCTCCACGAGCAGCACGTTGCGGTCCACGTAGTGGCTGTGGAAGTCCGGGGCCGAGGCCATCGCGTGGAACACCAGCCGCATCTCCGCCAGCACCCGGTCCATCAGCGCACGCAGGGATTCGCTGCCGGCCAGGCCCACCACCGCGCTGTGGAGGGCCTGGTTGGCATCGGCCATGTCGGGGACGGAACCGACGTCGCGCGCTGCCTGCGCCCGCTGCACAATGGCCTCCATGTTCTCGAGCACTTCGGGGGTCACCTCACCCCACAACGCTGCAGCGGGTTCGATCATCCGGCGCACACGGTAGATCTCGCGCACCTCCTCGGCCCCCGGGGACGCCACAAACACGCCGCGGTTCGGGATCTTCGTCACCACCGACTCACCCGCCAGGGTGGAGAAGGCCTCCCGCAGGGTATTCCGGGAAACGCCGAGCGCCGTCGACAGCGACTGCTCCGACAACTTGGACCCAGGCGTCAGCTCACCGGCCGCAATCCTGCTCCGCAACACCGTGGCGATCCACGCCGCCGTGTGCGCGTGCTCGGCACCCGCCGTCGCACTCTCCAGCTCCGTCGCTGCCTCTATCGCCATTGCCAATCCCCCAACCCTCGTCACCAACAGATGTTAGTCGACCGCGTCCTGCACTTGGCCCAGCACCTCGCCGCGCGCGACGGCGGCACCCGGCTCCTGCCCGCCCCGCTGGAACGTTCCGGCAGCTGTCGAGAGCACTTCGGTTTCCATCTTCATCGCCTCCACCACCGCGACCGGCTGCCCCACGGTGACCTCGGCGCCGTCGTCGGCCAGCCACTTCACCAGGGTGCCGCCCATCGAGGCGGTGACCTGGCCGTCGTTCTTCCCCGGGTTTTCCGCAGCCTGCCCGACGACGGCGCTGCCAGTCCCACCGCCGCTCATCAGCGCGGCAAAGATTTCGGCGGGCAGTCCCAGCTGGACCGCCTTGCCGTCGATCTCGACCGTGAGGGTTTCCCGGCGAGCGAGGGGGCTTGAGGTTCCGCTGGACAGGGCGGCGTCGAGCCGTTCGGCGAACGCGTTCTCGATCCACGTGGTGTACACGCCGAGCCGGTCCGGGTTGGTGAAGTCGGCGTCCCTCACGACCGCGCGGTGGAACGGCAGCACGGTGGGGAGGCCCTCGATCCGCAGCTCGTCGAGGGCAGCGCGGGCCCGGCGCAGCGCCTGCGGCCGGTCCTCGCCGTGGACGATGAGCTTCGCCATCAGGGAGTCGTACTCGGCGGGGACGCTGGAGCCGGACCGCACCCCGGTGTCGACGCGGATACCGGGGCCGGTGGGGGCCTCGAACACGTCGACCGGGCCGGGGGAGGGCAGGAACCCGCGGCCGGCGTCCTCGGCGTTGAGCCGGAACTCGATGGCGTGACCCCGCGGCGCGGGGTCCTCGGTGATGCTGACGGGCAGGCCCGCGGCGATCCGGAACTGTTCGCGCACCAGGTCGATGCCCGACGTCGCCTCCGTCACCGGGTGCTCCACCTGCAGACGGGTGTTGACCTCCAGGAAGGAGATCACGCCGTCGGGCGCCACCAGGTATTCGACGGTGCCGGCGCTGGTGTACCCGGCCTCGCGGCAGATGGCGCGGGCGGATTCGTGGATGCGGGTGCGCTGGTCGTCGGTCAGGAACGGTGCGGGCGCCTCCTCGACGAGCTTCTGGTTGCGGCGCTGCAGCGAGCAGTCGCGGGTGCCGACGACGACGACGTTGCCGTGCGTATCGGCGAGCACCTGTGCCTCGACGTGGCGCGGCTTGTCAAGGAACCGTTCAGCGAAGCACTCGCCCCGGCCGAACGCGACGGTGGCTTCGCGGACCGCTGAGTCGAACGCATCGTCGATGTCTTCCATCCGGTGCGCGATCCGCATGCCGCGCCCACCGCCCCCGTAGGCCGCCTTGATGGCGACGGGGACGCCGAACTCCTCGGCGAACGCGCGGACTTCCTCGGCGTTGGCGACCGGTCCGTCGGAGCCCGGGACCAGTGGGGCGCCCACCTTGACGGCGATCTCGCGGGCGGTGACCTTGTTGCCGAGGCTGCGGATCGCCGCCGGGGAGGGTCCGATCCAGATGAGGCCGGCGTTCTGCACGGCCTCGGCGAAGTCGGCGTTTTCGGAGAGGAACCCGTAGCCGGGGTGGACGGCGTCGGCTCCCGCCGTCTTGGCGATGGCGAGCAGCTTGTCCATGTTCAGGTACGTGTCGGCACTGGCCGATCCGCCGAGTGCGTAGGCCTCGTCGCTGAGGCGGACGTGGAGGGCATGGGCGTCGGGCTCGGAGTACACGGCCACCGAGGTGAGTTCCGCGTCGGTGCAGGCACGGGCGATGCGGACGGCGATCTCCCCGCGGTTGGCGATCAGGACCTTTTTCATGGGTGCTACTTTCACGAGCTGTGGGTGGTGATCGGGTGCGGAGTGGGCTGCAGGGTCTCGGGATCCACGGTCTGGAACTGGAGTGTGGTCCCCGGCGCCACTTGGGCGGCGATCGGTAGGTCCTCGGGCACGACGACGCCAATCACCGGGTACCCGCCGGTCACCGGATGGTCAGCGAGGAACAGGACGGGCAGGCCCGACGGCGGCACCTGGAGTGATCCGGCGACCACGCCCTCGCTGGGGAGCTCGTCGGTGACGACCCGTTCCAGTGGCTGGCCGGGAGCCTCATTGTCGGGGGTGGCACCGACCGCGAGGCGGACGCCGATCCGGTTCGACTCGCCCGTCACGGTCCAGGTCTGCGTGGTGAGGGATTCCTGGGAGGCCGGGGTAAACCAGTCGTGGCGGGGGCCGCTGGTGATGCGAAGCAGCACTGGCTCCTTCGACCCCAGCCGGATGGCGTCGGGGAGGGTGGACGGTTCCGCGGCGCCGACCGTTCGGCCCTGATCGATCGGGCCGATTGGCAGTACTGTTGCCGCCGTGAGCGGGGCCGGTCCAATGCCCGACATCACGTCGGTGGAGCGGCTGCCCAGCACCTGGGGCACGTCGATGCCGCCGCGGATGGCAACATAGGTGCGCAGTCCGGCGTCGGGCACGTCGAGCTGGAGGGTTTCGCCGTCGTGCAGGGCGAACGGGGAACCCATCGGGGCGGTCCGGGTACTGGTCCCTACTCCGCGGATCTCGGCTGGGGTGATCTCGGCGGGGGTGATGGCACCGGTCAGCGCGAGGGTGAGTTCGCCGTGTGCCCGGACGGTGAGGCCGCCAAGGATGGTTTCAATCACCGCGTCGCCGGGAGCGTTGCCCACCAGCCGGTTGGCCTGGCGGGCGCTCGCGGTGTCGGCGGCTCCGGCTTTGGAGACGCCGACGTCGCCGAGTCCTGGGCGGCCCAGGTCCTGGATGAGGGACTGCGGCCCGGGGGCGATGACCTCGAGGGAATGGCCTGTGGACGGAGGCGTCGTGATGGAGTGGGTGCCGTCGTCGGGCGTTGGGTCAGTGAGCGTGAGGGTTTCCCGGACGGCAACGTACTGCACGGCGGTGCCGGGGCGCAGGAGGGCGGGCTGGTCCCGGTCGAGGTCCCATAGTCGGGACGCTGTGTGGCCGATGAGTTGCCAGCCGCCGGGGGAGCGCCGCGGGTAGACGGCGGAGAAGTTGCCGGCGAGGGCGACCGCTCCGGCGGGGACGGCGGTGCGCGGTGAGGTGCGGCGAGGGACGGTGAGGGTCTCGTTTTCGCCGACCAGGTAGGCGAAGCCCGGGGCGAAGCCGCCAAATGCGGCCGTCCAGAGCTGGCCGGTGTGGGCGGCAACGACGCCGTCGGGGTCGAGGCCGGTAAGGCGGCCCACCTCGGCGAGGTCGTCGCCGTCGTACACCACCTCAATCCGGACCGGGTCGCCGGTGGCAGCGGTGTCAGTGGCGGGGGCGGTGTCGAGGTGGGCGAGGGCTGTGCGGGCTGCGCGGGCGGTGGTGCCGGCGTCGAACACCGCGAGGACGGTCTGGGCGGCGGCGAGGACGTCGACCTGGCCGCGGAGTGGCTGCTCCTGCAGGCGAGCGTGGACGGCGAGGACGGACTCCAGCGAGTCGAGTTGGATTAGGAGCGCGCGTGGCCCGGCCCAGCGGATTTCAGGCTGGCTCATACGAAGCTCCGGATGCTGACGCCGGCTGCCTCCAGGTCTCGGCGGACGGCGGCGGACATCGAGACCGCGCCGGTGGTGTCGCCGTGGAGGCAGATGCTTTCCGCGGTGGTCTTCAGGGTGGAGCCGTCGCGGGCGATGATGACGCCGTCGGTGGCGAGGCGGACCATGTTGGCGGCTACATCGTCCTCGTCGTGCAGGACGGCGCCGGGTTCGCGGCGGGAGACCAGGGTGCCGTCGGGGTTGTAGGCGCGGTCGGCGAAGGCCTCGGCGACGCCGCGGAGGCCCGCCTTTTCGGCGGCTTTCAATGCGACGGAGCCGGGGAGGAGCAGGAGGGGCAGGTCGCCGCCGAACGCCTTGACGGCGTCTACCACTGCCTGCGCCTGGACCTCGTGGGTGACGATCGTGTTGTAGAGCGCGCCGTGCGGTTTCACGTACTTGATGGTGCCGCCGGCCGCGCGGGAGAGGGAGTCGAGGGCGCCGATTTGGTACAGGACGTCGTCGGCCAGTTCGGTGGGGGAGCAGTCGAGGAAGCGCCGGCCGAATCCGGCCAGGTCGCGGTACCCCACGTGGGCGCCGATGGTGACGTTCGCGGCGACGGCGTCGCGGCAGGTCTGGGCGATGGTGGAGGGATCGCCGGCGTGGAAGCCGCACGCCACATTCGCGCTGGAGACGGAGCGGAAGATGGCGGCGTCGTCGCCCATCGTCCAGTTGCCGAACGATTCACCGACGTCGCTGTTGAGGTCGATCGAAACCATTTGTGATCCTCGTCTCTTTCGGGTGTCCCTCAAGGATGCACGAAAAGTCAGGATTGTTCAACAATTTGGGTTGACTGGAGTCATGGCACAGTCGGGACTGCAGGTCCGCTGCTAGGGATGAGCTACCACTTGATGGAGGTCAGGCCGAAGTCGGCCTCGACTTGCTCCCTGAGCTGCTTCCGCAATTGGACCCACTCTTCTGCGGCGTGTTTCCACTCATTCTCGTCTGCCGCGTTCGAGGCGGTGAGGGCGGCCTGGGCGAGTGACTCCATCCGATTCCAGAGGTCCTCGCCGAGCTTCAGCCGTCCGATCTCGATGTCCTCAAAGACCTCGGTCAGTGGGACGAGTTCACCCTTGGTCAGGAAGCCATCTGGGACGGGATGGCCCGATCGGATTCGGTTGAGGTTCGTCATGATCCGCTGGAGCCGCGCATCGAGGGAGGACATCACTTCGAAACGCTCGATGAGGATCATTTCCTCAAAGGCCGAGCGGCGCTGGAGAAGTGTTTCGAAGCGTTTGGTCTTCTCGTCGAACGTTCGCGCAATCGTCTTTTCCACAATCAGCTTCACCAGGAACACCACGACGGCGCCGACAGCGATGAGCGCGACGACTGGCGGTGAGTAGGTGGCAAGCCACGCGAGCAGGTCATTCATGGGCACTCCACCCCTGGGATTGGGTGCAACACCAGGCGCTGCGCTGCACCGAATAGGGCCACAGTGTAGTCCTCCGCCCGACCGGCTGCAGCCTCCTGAGCGGCGCCGGATCCTTCGGTAGGGGTCGAGCCTTTGCCCTAGTCCCGGAGCCTCTTCTCGAGCCGGAAGGCGACCAGCGCCGTTGCTGCTCCGGCGGCGGCGACCACCGCGGCGAGGGCCCAGCCGACGCCGTCGGGAAAGTGGGTGAAGATGAACCCGAAGACGAGCGGGCCCAGGGTGGCGCCGAGGTAGGTGCCGATCTGGGTGATGCCGGTGGCGCGGGTGGTGTGGGGGTGGGAGGTACGGGACACGACGAAGTGGGCCAGGCCGTTCCATCCCCAGCCGAGGCCGAAGGCGATGATGCAGCCGATGCCGTACGCGATCGGGTTTCCGGACGCCATACCGATGAGCCCCACGCAGCCGGTGCCCATCATGATGGCGACCGTGGCCATGGAGCCGCCGATGCCGCGGTCGGCGGCGATGCCGACGAGCGGCCGCGCCAGGATGCCCGCGACGCTGGCGGCGCCGAGGAGCAGGCCCGCGGTGGCGGCGTCGAACCCGGCGCCGACTGCCGAGGACACGGTAAACGAGCCGACCACGTTGGCTTGCGCGGATCCCAGTCCGCTGGCGATGGCTGTCATCAGAAGGAACGGCCGCAGTTCGCGGGGAAGGGGAGTGCTGGTGGGTTTGCTGACGGCTGTGGCGCTCGCTGTGCGCCGGGGTATCGACCGCAGCAGCACCGGGATGAACAGGAGGGCCAGGCCTGCGGCGATGGTGAAGGTCCATTGCCAGCCGATGGTCAGCGCCACCAGCGGGACCGAGAGCCCGGCTGCCAGGGTGGCGGCGGGGATGGCTGCCTGCTTGAGACCGAAGGCGAAGGCCCGGTTTCGGGTGCCCACCTGTTCCACGATCAGGCCGTTGGAGAGCGGCTGGCAGAGTGCGTTGGCAGCGCCGGCGAAGGTGAGCCACAGGATGAGCCACGGCCAGTCGGGTGTGAGGAACGCGATCCCTGCGAGGGCGATCAGGCCCAGGCAAACGCCGAGCGGCATGCCACGCCGGAGTCCCAGGGCGGTGGCGGCGACGCCAGCGGATGCAGACAGCAGGGCTGAGACGCCCCAGAAGACGGCTACCACGATGCCCAACGACGACGGCGTCAGGTTCAGATCTGTTTCCAGTTGGACGGCGAGTCCGCCGATCAGAAAGACCGGGAGCACTCCCACGACGGTGGTGAGCGCGGCCATGGCTGTCGCCAGGCGGCCGGGCCGGCGTCGTGCAGGTTTTTGCGTTACCTCAGCGGCTGTCACGCCTTCAGCCTAGTTGCATCGCGCAACAGGTTGGTTTTGCGTCGTCACATGCGTGGTTGGGACTACGCTCTTCCCATGACCAGCAGTCAGCCTCAGAATCGACCGCCCGACGCCGACGATGTGCCCGACGCCGTGTCCGTTGCGAGCACGGAGGTCGACGTCGTCGCTGTCCAACGGCGGACCGTCGCGGTACTGATCGTCGGGCAGGTGCTGGGCGGGATCGGTATTGGCTGCACCCTGTCGATTGGGGCGGTGATGGCGGCCAACATCTCGGGGTCGGACGCGCTGTCCGGGACGGCAAGCACCCTGAGCACGCTCGGCGCCGCGGCGAGTGCCATCCCGCTGGCCCGGCTGGCGCAACGGCTGGGCCGCCGTCGGGCGCTGACCACCGGGGCTCTGCTGGCTGCATCAGGGTCGGTGGTGGCCATTACGGCCGCCGCGCTCAGTTCCTTTCCGCTGCTGATGCTCTCCTTTGCCTTGTTGGGTGTGGGTGCCGCAGTGAACCTGCAGTCCCGGTTCGCCGCCACCGACCTCGCGAGTCCGCAGCATCGGGGTCGGGATCTTTCCCTGGTGGTGTGGTTTACGACAGTTGGCGCCGTGCTCGGTCCCAACCTCATTGGCCCGGGGGAGACGATCGCGTCGACGTTGCGGATGCCTGATCTCACCGGGTCGTTCCTGATTGCGGTCACCGCCCAATTGGCGGCCGCGGCGGTGTACCTGGTGGCGCTGCGTCCTGATCCGTATCTGTTGAGCAAATCCACTTCGGCAAAGAGCGCTGAGGAGACTGGCCCCGGGGCGATCCGCGGACGGGGTCCGCTGGTCTTCGCGATCGGATCCATCGCTATCAGCCATGCGGTAATGGTGTCGGTGATGTCGATGACGCCCGTCCACCTGATCAACCATGGCGTCACGCTGACGATTATTGGGCTGACCATTAGCCTGCATATCGCGGGGATGTTCGCGTTGTCGCCGCTGTTCGGCTGGTTGAGCGACAAGGTGGGCCGTGTGACCACCATCCTGATCGGCCAGGGCCTGTTTGCTGTGTCGCTGCCGATTGTGGCGTTGGGCGAGGACGATCCGGTCCTGGTGACGGTGGGGCTCGTGTTCCTCGGATTGGGGTGGAGTGCGGCGACTGTTGCGGGATCCGCGCTGGTGGCAGATCTGGTGACCGGGGCGGCGCGGCCGAAGATTCAGGGCCGTACCGACCTCATTATGAATCTGGCCGGGGCGGTCGGCGGAGCTTCCTCCGGGGTTGCCCTGGTGCTGATCGGGTATGCCGGGCTGGCCTGGGCAGCGGGGGTGCTGGTGTTGGTTGTTGTGGCGGGATCGGTGATTGCACGACCGGGCGCCACCCGGTCGGGGGCCCGGGAGACTACCGCCGTGTGAAGTCTTGAGTGCTGACGGGCGTGGTGGGACACTTGTCGCACTCACTCACCGAGGGGTGCCCATGGCAGCGGTGCTTGTTTGTTCAACGCCGGTTATCGGCCATATCAACCCGATGGTCGCCGTCGCGCAGGGTCTGGTAGATCGCGGGCATGACGTCAGATTCCTCACCGGGCGACGCTTCGAGGACCGGGTGGTCGGGGCCGGAGCCAGTTTCGTTCCGTTACCGGTGGAGGCAGATTTTGATGACACCAAGATCGATGAGTCGTTTCCCGGCCGTGTAGGTCTGAAGGGGCCGAAGGGCATCAGGTATGACCTGCGGGAGGTCTTCATGCGCCCCGGGAAGGCCCAGTACGAGGCGGTCCAGCAGGTCATTGCTGCACGCCCCGTGGACGTGGTCCTCGCCGAACCCCTGTTCATGGGCGCATCGCTGCTACTCGCCGGGGATCAGCCGGGCCGCCCAGTCGTCATCAACTGCGGGATTCTGCCACTCAGCCTGGCGAGCAAGGACACAGCACCGTTTGGGCTGGGTATCCGGCCGATGCCTGGGCCCGTTGGCCGGATCCGCAACCGCGTCTTGCAGTTCGTGAGTGAACGGGTGGTGTTCGCTCCCGTGCAGAAGTACGCCGACGACGTCGCCCGTGCCACTACCGGTGCCACCCTTCCCACCTTCTTCATGGACTGGCCGCGGGCCGCCGATCACCTGGTCCAGTTCACCGTCCCCGAGTTCGAGTACCCGCGCCCGGACCTACCCGATACGGTGCACTTCGTGGGTCCGGTGTCCCAGGGTGGACTGCGGGCCGGTGATGCGGGCGCGGTTTTCCTGCCCGAGTGGTGGGACGAGCTCGACGGCGACAGGCCAGTCATCCACGTCACCCAGGGGACCGTGGCCAACCAGGATTTCGATGAACTGGTCCGTCCGGCTATTGAAGGATTGGCGCACGACGACGTCATGGTGGTCGTCAGTACCGGAGGGCGTCCGGTGGAGGCGCTCGAAGGGCCGTTGCCTTCCAACGTTCGTGTCTCCTCCTATCTGCCCTATGACGAGCTGCTGCCGAAAACCGATGTGCTCGTCACCAATGGTGGCTACGGCGGGGTTCATTTTGCCCTACGGCACGGCGTCCCTTTGGTGGTGGCCGGTGAAACCGAGGATAAGACCGAGGTCTCTGCTCGTGTTGCCTGGTCGGGTGCTGGCATCAACCTCCGCACCAAGCGGGCGAAACCAGATGCTGTCGCCAAGGCAGTCCGCGAAGTGCTTGGCACTCCGTCTTATCGGGAGGCGAGTCAACGGATCGGAGCCTCGATCCGGGAGTCGCCAGGTGTGGATGGGCTGGCGGACCTGGTGGAGAGTCTTTATGGTCCGGGGAGTTTCCGGTGAGAGTGGGGGCTTTTCGGGTCGGAGTGATTCGGGTCGCGCGAACGGTGATGGTCGTGCTGGGTGATTGTCCTGCCTGGTGATTGTCGTGCCTGCGTGTTTAGGGTCGCGATCTGACCTGCTTCAAGGCTCTGACCTGTGCCCGCTCGATTGTCGCTCCGGTGCCTGCACCGACGCTGGCCCGTGTGACGGCTCCGGTGCCGGGTAGGGGTGGTGCTGTGGAGTGGTAGGTGTGGCCGGTGGGCGTGGTGACTTTGAGCCTGTGCCGTGGTCCGGGGATTGTTTGGGCTGTCCAGCCGGGGTGTTCTTTGGTGTGATTACAGGCTTCGCAGAGCCCTGCCCCGTTGGTGATGGTGGTGGGTCCGCCGCGGTGCCAGGGGACGATGTGGTCGAAGTGGCGGATCGGGGCGTCACAGTACGGAGTCCGGCAGGTGTCGTCGCGGGCGGTGATGAACCGTCGTTGGGCTTTCGTGAAGAGCCGTGCGGTGGAATCCATCGCCACCAGCTCCCCGGTCGACGGCGCGGTGTAGAGCCGACGCAACCACACGTCGAAGGCATGGCCTCCGGGGGTCGTAGCGGTACCTGTGTTCCCGGCCGGATCGACGACGGTCGTCCCGCCCGATCCAGCAGGTCCAGTGGAGCGAGCGGTTGAGCCAACCGGATCGAGATGATTAGCCCAGGGGTCGGATACTTGGCCGGTTGCTGGATTGGTGACCGGGGCGGTTGTGGTGGGGCTCAAGCTTGTTGTTCCGTTGGTGGTTTTCGCTGTTTGGAGGAGAGTGCGTGCCCAGTGGGAGCCGATGATGCCGTAGCCGGGGATCCGGGCTGGTTCGCTGTCGCCTTCAAAGAGGGCGCGGTCGGTCATGATGACCTGCAATTCGACCCGGCTGACACCGCCGGGGACCCCGGTGACACGTTCGACGAGGGTGTCAGCCATGACCTGACCCCGAGACCTCGGGTCTCCGGCGGCCCGAGTGGTGTCCGCGTGACGGGACAGGGCAGCGTAGGTGCCAACGGCTTCTTTCACGGGGAGCAGGGCGGTGAGGTAGGCCATGGTGTCCGGTGCGGGACGGATACTCACGCACCGTTCCGTCACCGCACGGGCGGCCCGATTCACCACCGACCGGGGATCCCTCCGATAGGAGGCTGCTTTCACCGACGCGACAATCGCCCGATCCCCGCACCCGTCGAACGTCCCCGTATCCGGGGCGAGTTCCTCATCGACCGCTGCCCGGTCCTCAGCGGACAGGCACGCGGTTTCCTTCACCAACAGGGTCGCCCGCCACTCATTCAACTGGCCTTGATGGAGGGCCGCCAACGTGTGGGGCATTTCCGTGACTAAGGCCCGGGCTAATCCGAGGAGGCGGCTGCCGCGGGACGGGGACTCACGCCTCGCTAACGCGATCTGCGCCCCCACACCCTTGCCCTGCTCCCCAGCGGGAACCCCGGCGTCGGCCTGCGCCTGCCGTTCGGCCACATCGACAGCCACTGTAATCCGGGCCTGGACGCCCGCGATCGCGGACTTCAGATCCTCCAACTCTCGCAGCTGGTCTATCAGCCCCGCCGCATTACCGGCTGGCTTCAACGATGACAAAGCTACCGCCACCGCGCTCGTGCCCCCGAGGACAAAGTTGCTACCAGCATGAGCAGAACCGCCCCGCGGGGCGGTCACCCGGGAGGGGATTCCCTTCCGCTGCGGTGATGGAGCTGTACTGCCTTCCATACCTCTATTGTCCCAAACCCCACCGACATTTCTGCGGATTTACAGGCTATGTGGACAAAATCTCTCGAACAAATATTCGACAATCTTGAAGCTGCTCATCCGAAGCCGCAAACCCCCACTCGATTCCCTTGTCAGCGTGCCAGCCGAGGATGAAGATGAGGTGAAAACGACCCACAGGCAGGCAACGCGAAAGGACCAAGATGGAGTATTTTGCTTCGCCCGCCAACGGCGACAACTACACATCCCAGGGGTTTCAGCTTGGCGAGGTGCCCGGACTGATCTGGTGCCCCGCTGAAGCCGCACCCGGCGGGCCAGTAGTTCTCCTCGCACACGGAGGTGGTCAGCAGAAGGCGGCGCCCGCCATCGAGGGTCGCGTCGGGCTCCTCGCCGCCCACGGGTTCGCCAGCATCTCGATTGATGCGCCGGGGCATGGGGACCGGGAACCGTCGGAAACACAGCGTGCACGATCGACTGAACTGCGGCGACGATTGACCGCTGGTGAGCCAGTTACAGATCTCATCGCTGCAGACAACAGCGGCGCAGGCGACGCGGCGGGCGAGTGGCGGGCGTTGCTGGACGAGCTCACAGCCGACGGAATCGGCGTCGGGCAGGTTGGCTACTGGGGTGTCTCACTCGGTGCGGCCACAGGAGTCGCGCTGCTCGCAAGCGACCAGCGTGTTTGCACCGCAGTGCTGGGGTTAGTGGGTATCGAGGGGTTGGCCGATCCTGCCCCACGTGTGGTCTCACCCGTGAGGTTCCTGCTGCAGTGGGATGACCGATTTGTGCCCCGAGAATCAGCACTGGATCTCTTCGACGCCTTCGGCTCGAAAGAGAAGAGTCTGCACGCTAACCAGGGCGATCACGCCGAGGTCCCTCTGACCGAACACACGGATTCAGCGCGCTTCCTCACCGATCACCTCAGCAGGACCTGAAGGACCCGCAAAGCGGGCTACCCCCTCAGCGCCACGTAACCGCTACCCCTCCGGGAACTGCAGCACGCCGCCCTGATAAACCTGCCCGATCATGCCCCTCAACCCAGCCAGTTGCTCAGCCGATTCCAGCAGGCCATTAAGCACGACGACGTCGGCCAGGTGCTTCTCGGCCAACCGGCCCACTGCGCCCACCGGCGTGATGAGTTCCCCGGGTACCGAGGTGGAAGCGGCCAACACCTGCTCAAGGTTCATGCCGGCGTCGGCCATCAGGGAAAGCTCCTCCAGGTTGTCGCCGTGGGCACCGACACCGGCATCTGTGCCCATCCCGATCTTCACGCCAGCCGCAATGGCCCGGGCAACTGACTGACGGTGGTCCTCCGCAACCCGCTGCGCCTTATCAATGACCTGCTGGGAAAGACCGCTAGCTCCGGACTCACCCTTGCGGATCACCGCCAGGGGAGCAGAAAGAGTCGGCACCAGGTAGGCCTCGGAATCGAGGAACAGCTGGATCGCCTCGTCGGTGAGGTAGATGCCGTGCTCGATCGTCCGGACTCCCGCCTGCAAGGCGTTGATGATCCCGGCCGTTCCCTGCGCATGAGCCATCACGTACTTGCCCTGCATCCCGGCCTCTTCGACGATCACGGCGATCTCGGCAGGAGTGAACTGGGAGTGTCGCGGATCGGTGGTTGGCGAGAGGACGCCGCCGGTCGAACAGATCTTGATCTGATCGGCACCCGCCCGCAGCAGGGTGCGGGTCACCTTCCGGACTTCCTCGACGCCGTCGGCAATACCGCTCGGGCGGCCGGGATGGGGACCAAAGTCGGGGGACTCAAGACCTGAAGGGTGCCACATGTCGCCGTGTCCGCCGGTCTGCGACATGATGCTGACCGCCAACCGGAGCCGCGGACCCTTGATGAGCCCCGATTCGATAGCCGTCTTGGCACCCAGGTCGGCGCCACCAGCGTCGCGCGCCGTCGTGACACCGGCCCGCAGCGTTGCCTCGAGGTTCTTGACGGATTCGTAGAACTGCAGCGAATAGGGTTCCACCATCGACTGGATGGAACCGGGGGTCGAGGTCATCACATGAACGTGCAGGTCGATGATGCCCGGCAACACAGTGCGTCCGGCACAATCGACCACGGTGGCCTCCGCGTACTCCTCGGCCAATCCGGCGTCGCGTCCTACCGCGTCGATCTCACCGTCCCGAAAGACGACGTCGGTGGGACCAGAGAGGAAGCGTTCGCCGTCGAACACGTGGCCGTTCTTGAGGACAGTCGCTTGCGTCATGGGTGCCTTTCACGGGTTTGACCGCAGCCAGGCGCTGCAGGCGTTTAGCGGTCAGCCTACAGCCACTCTGCCCGTCGCAGCGGAGGTTCGTCTCCACTGGGACGTTGCACCAGCACCTGGTTCACGCCGGTCAGCCCGTTCTCGAACCCGAGCGCGCTCGTGGCCATATACAGCCGCCACACCCGTGCCCGACCCTCAGTGGTCAGCCTGACAGCCTCCTCCCAATGGTCCTCAAGGTTCTGCACCCAGGCGCGGAGGGTGAGGGCGTAGTGTCGACGCAGCGCTTCGACGTCGAGCACCTCAAACTTCGCCGACTCGAGGGCACCGAGCATCACGGTCAGGCTGAGCATCTCGCCGTCGGGAAAGACATAGCGCGGGATGAACGAGTCGGGGTCGGGGCGCATCGTGTCCCCGGCGTTCCATGAGATGGCATGGTTCAGCAGCCGGCCGCCAGGGCGGAGCAGGTCATAAAGATGACTCGCGTAACCGCCGATCTGTTCGCGCCCCACGTGCTCGGACATGCCGATGGAGCTGATCGCGTCGAACGGGCCGTCGTCGACGTCGCGGTAATCCTGGACCCGGATTTCCACCTGGCCGGTCAGCCCTGCCTCGGCCACCCGTTTGCGGGCACGCTCGGCCTGCTCGGTGGAGAGGGTGACGCCGACGACGTCGGCCGCGTACCGTTTCGCCGCGTGGAGGGCGAAGCTGCCCCACCCGCAGCCCACATCCAGCACCCGCATTCCCGGCTGCAGCCCGAGCTTGCGGCAGACCAGGTCGATCTTGGCCGTCTGCGCTGCATCGAGTCCGGTGTCGGGGGAGTCCCACACCGCGCACGAGTAGACCATCGACGGACCGAGGACTAGCGCATAAAAGTCGTTGCCGACGTCGTAATGATGGGAAATCGCGACGGCGTCACGCTTCTTGGAGTGCTTCCGGCCGACCTTGTCGATGGTGATTTCCTCAGGAGGGGGAGTGGGGTTGCGGCCGATGGCACCCAACCGGATCGCTGTGCCCAGCAGCTTCCTGCGTTCGCGGAGCGTGAGGGGGCTGAAGGGTTCGAGGTCCGCGAACTTCCCGACGGCGCTGAGGGCGGTGAAGCTTTCGTAGAGGTCGCCGGGGGCGTCAATGTCACCCGCCACATACGCCCGGCTCAGACCGAGCATGCCGGGGGACCAGAGCATCCGCCGCAGTGCCCGCCGTGATCGGAATTCGATCACCGGCGCTCCGGCCGGCCCGGCCTCCGACCCATCCCAGGCCTTGAGCCGGAGCGGGATTTCCTCGGTACCCAGGACAATGGCCAATGCCTCGGCCAACCGTGCAGCGACCCCCAGTGATTTACTCATAGGCACTGTCTACTCCGGTTTGGATTCGACGGCTAGGGGTATGGCTGCCTACTGCCGGGGCGGGAGGAGATGGTTCCTTCGCAGCGAGAGGAACGAGCCAGCGTACGCGAGGGCGAAGACGGCTGTCAGCGCAATCGACCACGCCTCAGCCCCGGTGGCGACTTGGAAAACTGCATAGGCGGCGAAGACCAGCATCAGAAGGATCGCACTGAACCCGAGCCCACGGGCGGCCCGCTTGTTCATTCTCGGAGGATTCCTATCCCTACGCATGGCTCCATTGAAGCATGGAGCCTTTCCGCCGCAGCGCTTTCAATCGCCATTGAGGGTGTCAGCTCAGAAGCGAGAATCCCAGATGGGGCACATCGATAGGGAGCACCGACTTGTCGCTGGGGGTGGAACGGATGCGCTCACCCACTAAATAAGCACCGGAGTTCCCGACGACCACACGGCCACTTCCATTGAGGAGTGCGGCGTCGCCTGGAATTGCGCGAAGAACGGGCATGAATATTTCCTCCAGCTTCCTTATCCGGATATCGCAGCCAGCCACTCCTGCAAACTTTCCTTCAACCTTGATGGGGGCGGAGTGGGTGAGGATGTACTCGTCGAGTCCGAGGTAATCGACATAGGGTCCCCATGCAGTCTGTTCCCCAGTGCGGTCGGCAGCAGCGAAGAAGGGCATGTTTTGGTAGTCGTAGAAGCGTTCGCCGCCTGGCGTCAGATCGAATTCGAGCTTCTCGACGCTCTCGTGGCGTTTGATCCACCACTCCAGACCGCCGTCGTTACTCTTGATGGCTTCCCGGGAAAAGATGACCCCGGCGCCGACGACAAAACTATGCGTTTCAAGGAATCCTTTGGCCAGGTTTTCCAGTTTTGGTAGATCGCCTGGCTCAAGGCTGAGGGGGCTCGGACGGTCTGACCACAACTCGGCCGTCTGTGCTGCGAACTCGTCGACATCGCGGCCGAGTGCGTTCATCCATGCAGCGATTTCGTCGGCGGCCTTCGTTGCGAGGCTGTTGGTGCTCACTGACGCTCCTGCTGCATAGTCGGATATCCGAGGGACAGTTTGGCATCCACAAGATGGTGAATGTCCTGCCGAATGTGATCCAACACCAGGCGTTGGGCTTCCTCGGGTGAGTCATCAGCGATGGCGCGAGCCAGCGCGAGGTGCTCGGTTGCAACTCGTTCCGCGTCGCGGGTCAAAGATACTGGTGTCCACAGTGCCTGAACCGTTTCCGCCTGCAGACGGATTTCGGCGTTCATCAGTCTCGGAGATTGCGCCAGAACCGCCAACTCAATGTGAAACCTGCTGTCGGCGCGTGCACGGAGTTCAGGCTTGTCAGACATCACCAGGGTGCGTGCATGTTCGAGAAGCCGGCTGATTTCATGGGACTCGGCACGCTCGCATGCCAATCGCACCGTGGCGGCGGCTATCGCCGCGTGCTCATCACCGACATCTCGGATTTCAGCAATCGATGTTTCTTCGAACCACTTTCTGATGGCATCAGCCGATGTGAAGGGCTGTTTGACGATGAACGTTCCGCCGCTACGTCCGCGCCGCGTGGTGACGATACCCTGATCGCGGAGGTCTGAGAGCGCTTCCCGCAGGGTCGACGGCGCGACACCGAACATTTCCGAAAGGGCTGACTCTGGCGGGAGTCGTTCCCCAACCTTCAATAGCCCCAAGGCGATGGCCTTTGAGATTCGATTGACGATTGCCTCGGAGCGCTCGGTTTCGGGCAACGACCGGTAAACCTGGGCTTGGAACGCGGTAGTAGATGCCAAAAATGACTCCATGCAGTGTAGGGACTAGGCCCGATTCTAACCCGGGCCGAAACCTACCTCTCGGACGGTTTAACGAAAGCCAATCCGCTGCTTGACCTGGCTACCGCTCCGTTGAGCCTAGTGTCGACCGGTCATTAAAGCAATGAAATCGTAGGTTAAGGGTCAGCATGACGACCAAAATTGGCCTAAATTAAGGGATTAGCGACTCTTTTGAGCCGTGTTGCAGATTTAAACCTTTGGAAGTAGGGTTTTTCGCATGTGGCCCCGCTCACAAGTAATCGGGGCCGACCGGAAGGAGTTCCATGCGCGGAGACATCACGGAGCCTGTGAACGAGCTGGACGGCGACGCAGACGCCCAACACCTCGCTAGCCTGGGTTACTCGTACGAGAAGCAGTTCAAACGGGAGATGACCTTCTGGGGAAACGTCTCCCTGGGATTCACCTACCTCTCCCCGGTGGTGGCCATTTACTCGTTGTTCGCGGTCTCCCTGAGCGTCGCCGGACCACCCATGTTCTGGTCCCTCGTCATCGTCGGTTTCGGTCAGTTCTTTGTTGCAACCGTCTTTGGTGAGGTAGTGGCGGCATACCCGGTGGCTGGCGGAGTCTATCCCTGGTCACGCCGGCTGTGGGGCCGCAAATGGGGATGGATGAATGGCTGGGTCTACCTCGTTGCCCTGTTGACCACCATCGCCAGCGTCGCTTACGGAGCAGGGCCATTCCTGAGCACTCTTGTCGGAATGGAGAACAGCACGAATTCAGTGATCATCGCCGGTCTGGTGGTCATTGCGCTGGCAACGATCCTGAATCTTGGCGGAACCAAGGTGCTGAACACCGTGGCAATGGTTGGCCTCCTGGCTGAACTCGGCGGAGCACTCGCGGTGGGGACCTGGCTGTTCGTGACCGCCCGCCAGCACGACCTCAGCGTTCTGTTTCAGTCGTTCGGTGCGGGGGAAGGCAGCGGCTATTTCGTGGCCTTCGCAGCCGCCGGGCTGATCGGCATCTTCCAGTACTACGGTTTCGAAGCGTGCGGTGATGTGGCGGAAGAGGTCCCGAACCCCGGACGGACCATCCCCAAAGCCATGCGGATGACCATTTACATCGGTGGGTTTGCCGCTATGTTCGTGTGCCTGTCCCTGATTCTCGCTGTTCCCGATTTCGCCGCTGTGATCTCTGGCGAAGACGCTGACCCCGTTGGGAACATTCTCCTGTCAGCGTTCGGGCCGGTGGGCTTCAAGGCAGTCCTGGTCATCGTCCTCGTCTCCTTCCTCTCCTGCGTGGTGAGCCTTCAGGCGGCTACCTCCCGTCTTGCCTACTCAATGGCGCGTGACGGTATCCTCCCGGGCAGCAAGCTCCTGCGCACCTTCAGCGAATCGCGCCACGTACCTCCCTACGCACTGCTTCTCGCGGGACTGGTGCCAGCGCTCATTGTCATTGGATCGAAAGTGTCCAGCGACGCATTGACAGTCATCATCTCCTTCGCCGCCATGGGCATGTACATGGGATTCCAGATGGTTGTCCTGGCATCCCTGCGGGCCCGCCTTCTCGGGTGGAAGCCCAACGGTGCCTTCCAACTCGGTGCCTGGGGCATCCCGGTGAACATCGCTGCCCTCGTCTGGGGCGTGCTGGGCATGGTCAACATGGCCTGGCCCAGGACCCCTGAAGACGGGTGGTTCGCCAACTACGTCGTCCTGATCTCAGCGGTCACCGTCGTCGTCATCGGTCTGCTCTACATGGCCTGGAAGAAGCCTTACCTCCTGGGAGATGCTCCAGCGGCTGACGCCGTTCCGACGACGGCGACGACGTCCAGCAACGGCTCAGACACCCCGACGGCGGCAGCGGCAGCGAAGGACGAGAGGTAACCACGCTCATGCTCATCACTGGCATCAAAAGCCGTCCCGTGTACGACAGGCTTATCCCCATGGCGAAGGGCTTGACCCATGTGGCTGCTGGGCAGGGTAGCGGCGGAGAGCCGCTGATCCGTCTGCTCGGAGAGATGAATCCGGAACAGCTGGCAGCGACCAGCGTCCTCTACTCGTCTGAGTCGTTCACGGGCCGAAACTATCTGGCAGAACTACAAGGATTCGGCGTCGGCGACCTCCTCGTCTTTGAGAGCAACGGCGATGCAGTCAGCGGCCTTGATTCATTCCTCGCCGGAGCCAAGATGGGCACCCGTTTGTACCTTTCTGGGTCTGAGGGCTTTATCGGCACCTCGATGCAGGTTGCCACTGCTTATGGGATGAATAGGGACGAGGTCCTGCGAGAGCACGCTGGTTCCTTCGTCCGACGTGTGTGGTGCGCTCACTGCAGCCACTATTCCGAGAATGTGACCCGTCGGGTGTTTCGGTGCCCCGGGTGTGAACGAAACCTGGTGGTCCGCGATCACTACTCCGGAAGGCTCGCCGCGTTCCAGGGAGTGAAAGCTGACGGAGAAGTACCTGGAGAACTACCGGACGACGAGGAGTTGGATACATGAGTGAAGCGCACAACGGAGCCCTGCGGCTGAAGGTCGACCGGATCGAAGCGGTCACCCCGGAAATCAATCGGTATACCTTCTCCGCCGAGGACGGAACATGGCTTCCACCCTTCTCCGGAGGGAGCCATGTTCGGGTGCTCATTCCGTTCGAGGGGGAGACACGGCGCAACGCCTATTCGCTCATGAGTTCGCCCTACGACACGAGCAAATACCAGATCGCCGTCCGTCGCATTGACGAAGGGAAGCGCGGCTCAATCGCCATGCACCGGAACGTCCGCGAGGGCGATGTCCTCTCCGTCACAACGCCAGCGAACCTTTTCCCGGTATCGAAACATGCTCGCCATCATCTGTTCATTGCGGGCGGCGTCGGTGTTACCCCGATCTACTCGCAACTGGAGGAGCTCAGCGTCAAGGGAGGCTCTTTCGAGCTACATCTCGCGGTTCGTGGTTCAGCACATGCCGCCCTCGGCCGCGAACTCAAGGAACTCTATGGGGATCGAGTGACCCTCTACGGCGCAGGAGAGGGCTCCAGGCTGAACTCGGCGGACATCCTCGCCGGTCGGCCGCTTGGTACCCACACCTACGTGTGCGGACCAGCACGGATGGTGGACGATGTCATCGACGCCGCCCAGGCCCTCGGATGGACCGAGTCGCATATTCACTACGAACGGTTTGAGGACCTCGGGTCAACCGGTAGCGCATTTAGTGTCACCCTGGCCCGATCTGGAGCAGTAATCGAGGTGGCTCCGGAGCAATCGCTGCTGGAGGCGGTCGAGGAGGCCGGCCATAAACTGCCCTACCTCTGTAGAGGTGGCGCATGCGGTGAGTGCGAGACCGAGGTTCTTGAACTCGAGGGCACCATCGATCACCGGGACGACTGGTTGTCTGAACCGGAGCGGTGCTCCAACACGCTCATCATGCCCTGCGTCTCGCGCGCCACGTGCACAAAACTTGTCATCAACGCTTAAGGAGAGCTCCCATGACAGCGATACCTGAGTCGACCACCTTTACTACCGACGAAACCTACACACCGGAGGGGCAGTATCGATTCGCCAACTCCCGTGCGGGAGTCCGTCGGCTTCCGTTCCCGTTTCCCGACGACGAGTACATGTACTCGATGAATCTTGAACCCCATGTTCCTGCCGGCACCGGCGCCCTCGTGGCCGGCTTCGACATCGATGAACACTATGTGTCCGAGTGTGCCCATCGCGCGCAGATGCTCGAAGAGATGCCAGGCGTCCACTACATTGCGTTGCCGCACATGTTGGAGGCGCAGTGGGACCTCCTGGAGCTCATCTTCGAGTCCTACAACAGGGATTTTCCGGAGCACTTCACTCTGACCAAGAACGGAAACGAGTGGCGCTGGGAGAACCGGCTGCTGGGCATCGATGACTCCTTCACATTCGGTGATCCCGAAACCTTGCCAATGGATCCGATGGAGTACGCGACGCGGCAGGCCCAAGGTGAGTTCGTCGTCCTTGAGGAGCGGGACAACACTCTTGTCATCGGCGCAGGTATGACAACCCAGCGCGCCGACTACTCCCTCCAGTTCAATATGGGAATGAGTTTCGCCGAGTTCCACGGTCCAGTGCCAAAGGTCGAGAAACTGGGCATTCTCGACCGAGCGCTCAAGTTCCTGCTTCGGATGAAGCCCGGCCACCCAGTCCGGCGGGTCAACTGGTCGCTCACCGTGAATCCGCGCCTTGAGACCTCGGTGGAAACCCTCCCTGATTGGGCGCCGGATCGGGCGAAAGTCACTGCAGAAAATGCAGGAGAACTGGTTTACCTCCGAATCGAACTGCAGCCCCTGCATCGTCTGCCCCGGTCCAATGCCATAGTGTTCCCGGTTCGCACGTACCTTGTCAGCCTGGCCGAGCTGGTGGAACACGCCCCAGACTGGGCAAAGCGGGTCCACCGGGCCCTCTCGTCCCTGGACCTCGAACTCGCCGACTACAAGGGCTTCCACCGTTACCACGGGGCGGCCGTCGAATGGCTCTCACATCACGACGACGGTGCGCCCCTCGCGACCGGCTACCCCTGGATTCAGGACGGAATCCAGCCCGGCGGTAGCTGAGCTACGCGAAAGAGGTGGGGGCTCGCTCATGGGGTGGAAAGGACATCCGGCCCATGAGCGAGCGCCTCCCTAACCGCGCCGGTCGTGTCGCTTCCGCGCCAGATCGTGGGCCAGTTCCAACAGCGACCTCAGCTCAGCCGTGGTCCGCTCCGCGGGGTTGATCACCGATACCCAGGCCTGCGACGCATAGTTTGGGTGCGGAAACAGGACATCCGACGCGGCGACGTCGTACTCCGAAAGGTGCTCGGCAGCGTCCTTCGGCGACCGCCCGAAAAGCGATTCAAAGGATGACCGACCGACTGCGACATTCACCCTGAAGATTCCCGGCCGGTCAAGATCGGACGCCTCGTCGAAGCCCTTGTAGTTCGAGCCGACAATTGTCGCGAAAGGGAACCGGTGAGTGTCGGGGATGTCGCCGTCGGGATCGTAAAAGAAGAAGGTATCTCCCCACGCGCTCTCGGGTGAACCATCAGCAGCGCTCGCGGTGAGTGACACGACACCGGGCAACCCGGAAACGAACTCAATAACCTCGTTCTCGTCCATCCGCCACATACTGCCAGTTGCCGCGAACCGGAACAACGGCATCAGCGCTGAACTAGAGCACCTCACCGGCCGTGCTGACCACCAGCAGGACGCCGAGGATCCCCACCACCCAGGACAGGGTGTTGGTCGAGTTGCGGGTCAGCCACCCGTCGAGTTTCAGCAACACCGGATCAACCCAGCGCGCCGCCACCAGGCGCAGCAGCAGGAACACCAGCGCCGGAAGAATCATCACCAGGCAGTATGCCGCCAGGACCCCGCCGGATAGCGGCCAGCCGACGTCCGACGTGGTCAGCAGCCCAATCGCCCCCAGATACGGAAGCATCGTGGCCACCTCGACCGTCCCGGCGCCCAACGCCAACCCCATGAGCGCTACCCCGCCCGACCCACTTCCGGCATCGGAGGACGGAGACCCGACCGCGCGGTCACGCCAGCGCAGGATGCGCGACGACGGCGGCGCCCCCTCTTTCTTCTCCCGCTTGGCTTTAGCCTCCAGCTGGAAACTCCAGATGACGAGGGCAATCCCCGCCACAAACAGCGCCGTCAGCATGATCCGGGAACTGAACAGGCCGCCCAATCGCTCAATCGCAGCCTCCGCGCCAAACAGGATCGCCAACCCCACCCCGAAGTAGAAGGTCGCCACCGTCACCAGGAACAGCAGGATCCGGCCCACCCGCATCCGCCCGGGCGCCAACATCAACCACAGCGGAATCATCAGGGTGCCGAAACTCGTGGAATCGATCAGGGCGAGCGCGGCGAGCGCTCCAGCAAGTGCAAGTGTCATGCCAGCGACGGTACGGCGGCGGACCGCCAAGCTGCGTCTGCGATAAGGCTGATCTCCGCCGTACCAGTACAACTTTCGGCCGACCCCAGCCCGGCACAGCTGTGATGCAATGAACTGGTGGACAACACCAATCTGCGCCGGGACGCACGCACCGCAGCCATCACCCTGGTCTGCGGTCTGCTGCTGATCGGGTTGGGGCTCACCGGGGTGTGGGGCTCCCAGATGGGACTGGTGCAACTGACCGACGACGAACGGTGGTGGTTCGCGATACCGCTCACCGTGTCCTGTGTGGCACTCGTCTTCAAACGGCGCGCGCCGGTGACCACCCTGCTGATCGGCTTCGTGGCGCTCGCGGGTGATTCCCTTCTTGGCAGCAGCATCGCCACCTTCCTCCCGTTCTTCGATCTGCTCTATACAGCGGCGCTGATTAGCTCCCCGCGGGTGCGTAGGGCGTTGTGGATCATCTCCGGCGGCCTCGTCGCTGCACCAATGATTTATGTGCTCGCCGATACCGCCGACCTCCGCCTGACCGTGCTGATTGGTATGCAGCAGGGTCTTCTCTTCAACGCCCCGCTCTGGTGGGCCATGGACGTGCGGCGCAAGACCGAGCTCGCCGAGGTCGCTGCCGCCCGGGCCGACGCCGTCGAGCGTCTCTCGCTCGCCAGCCGGCAGCAGGCCGTCCGGCAGGAACGCGACTCGCTCGCCCGGGACCTGCACGACGTCGTCGCCTCCCACCTCTCTGCGATCGCCCTGCACTCGGGTGGAGCGCTGGCCACCCCGCCCGCCGAGGCCAAGGATCGGGCCGCGCTGGCCCAGGTGCGCCGGTCGGCCCTCGAATCGATGGAGGACATGCGCACCATGATCGCCCTGCTCCGTACCCCCGACGTCGAACCCGGTGCGGAAGCCACGCCAACGCCCGACGACGACGCCGCCTTCCCGCGGCTGACCCACCTTCAGCCCCTTGTGGACCAGGCCCGTGCCAACGGCCTGACCGTGACGGTCGACAACCAGTTGGCCCAGCTTCCGGAGGGGAGCGTCAGCGCGGCCTCCGAGCTGGCCGGGTATCGGATCGTGCAGGAAGCGCTCACCAACGCGGCCAAGCACGCCCCCTACGCTGAGGTCAGCGTGCAGGTCATCAAGGACCGCGACCCGGCTAACGCGAGCATTACCATTCGCAATACCCTGCCGGCGGCAGCCGGGACTGACTCTCCGCCGGGCCTCGGCCTGGGCCTGACCTCGATGAGGGAACGGGCAGCCGCCATCGGGGGACACCTGACAGCCGTCGCGACTGCCGACCACTGGACGGTAACTGCAGTCCTCCCGCTGCTCACTTCCCCGGCGACGGTGAATCCATGACCGGCACACCGATCCGGGTACTCCTCGTTGACGATCACGCAGCGATCAGGGCCGGCATGCGGTTCATCCTGGAGGCGGCGCCCGACGTCGAGGTGGTCGGTGAAGCATCCGACGGCAACGCGGCAGTGGCCAACGCGACCGCGCTGCGCCCCGACGTCGTCCTGATGGACGTGCGGATGCCCGGAATGGACGGGATTGCGGCGACCCGGACCATCGTTGGCGCCGGCCTGGCCCAGGTGCTGATCCTGACGACGTTCGACATTGACGAGTACATCTTCGGCGCACTCCGGGCCGGGGCCGCCGGGTTCCTGCTCAAGACCGCCGAACCGGCAGCGCTGCTGGACGCGGTCCGGCGGGTCGCCGCGGGGGACGCCGTCATCGCCCCCGAAGCGACCCGCCGCCTGCTGGAGGCCTACGTGACCCTGGACCGGGATGCATCGCGACTCGCAGCCGGCCAGGACACCGCGTCCATCCCGGGCAGCAGCGCACCCGAGGACCAGCTGACGGACCGCGAGACCGAGGTGCTCGCTCTGATCGCCGAGGGGCTGTCCAACCGGGATATCTCGTTGCGGCTCACCATCTCGGCGGGCACCACCAAGACCCACGTGTCACGCATACTCACCAAGCTTGGCTGCCGGTCTCGGACCCAGGCGGCCATCATCGCCCGGGAGGAGCGGCTGGTCTGATACCAGGCGGCAGGTTAAACGAAATCGGTCGGTGTAGACGCCGAAGCGGCTACACCGACCGTGACAACTCTCCGTAGAGATTGTCTATCTAGTTGCGAACCCTAAGACTGGATGGCCGCGCGGCGCACCAGATACGCCCCGCCGAGAGCTGCGGTAAGGACCAAACCGCCGCCCAGCGCGAGAGCGCCCACATCAGTGCCGGGCTGCTGCGCAACGCCGGTCTCAGCGCCGCCCACGGGCATCTCCTGAACCTGAGCAGGCACCGGGACTGCCGGAACCTGGACGACTGGTGCCTCAACCACTTCGTCGACGGGAGGAGTGTTCTGCACAACAAGGGCATCTACAATCGACGCGTTGTAGGCAGGATTGCCCTGTGCATCGCACCCGAAGCCATCCTTATCCGCGTCCAGCTTCAGCTGGTAGCCAGGCGTACCGGCGGGAATGTTGTAAACCCCCACGGCGGCTGCTGCGTCGCAGTTTTCGAACGGAAGAGCTACCGCAAGAGCTGGTGTTGCCGACAACGCGGTGAACCCAACTGCTACCGCAACTGACAGTCCTGCTGTTCGCTTTTTCATGTATCCCCCATTTTGTTGTGACGTCGCCCACTTTTCTGAGAGCAACCCGTCCAGCCTAACCGCCAATTAGCAGCCTGCTTACCAAGAAAGGTGGACGGCGTAAGATCCACCTATGGACAACTCCTACGCCACCACGGATCAGCCAGCCTCCAGCACCGACACCCAGTTGGTGACCCTGGACGACATCCGCGCCGCCGCCAACCGCATCCAGGACCTGGTGTTGCGCACCCCGATTGTTGCGCTGCCCCACCCTGACCGGCCAACCGATGTGCTGCACCTGAAGGCTGAATCCCTGCAACCGACCGGCGCTTTCAAACTTCGCGGCGCCTACAACACCATCTCGCAGGTGCTCGACGAATCCCGCGACCTTGGCATCATCGCCCAGTCCTCGGGCAACCACGCCCGCGCCGTCGCGTGGCTCGCGAAACGCCTCGACCTGCACGCGGTGATCGTGATGCCCGACGCCGCCCCACCCACCAAGGTCGCCGCTGTCCGGGCACTGGGAGCCGAGGTGGTTCTGGTCCCCGCATCCCAGCGTGACAGCCACACCTTCGAACTCGCCGCCGAACACGGATACGTCGAGGTCCCCCCGTACGACGACCTCCGGATCATCGCAGGCCAGGGCACCGTGGGCCTGGAGCTGATCGAACAGCTGCCCGACGTCGACGTCGTCCTGGTCCCCATCTCGGGCGGCGGGCTGATCTCCGGAATCTCCACCGCCATCAAGGCGTTGCGCCCCGAGGTGCAGGTGATCGGCGTCGAACCGGAACTGGCCGCCGACGCCGCCGAAAGCCTGCGAGAGCAGCGCCGCATCACCTGGGACACCGCCCTCACCTACCGCACGGTCGCCGACGGGCTGCGCACCCCAGCTGTCGGTATCCATCCGTGGGAACACATCAGGCGCTACGTCGACGACGTCGTCACCGTCTCCGAGGAGCAGATCCTCGCAGCGGTCCGCCACATCGCGGTCGAGGGCCGGCTGGTGGCCGAGCCGTCCGGCGCCGTCGCCACCGCCGCCTGGATGCACGACCTCGCTCCCCGCGGCGCGAAGGTTGCGGCAATAGTGTCCGGCGGCTCGGTGGCCCCAGCCCTCCTGGCGAAGTTGCTCACCAGCTAGACCAGCCAACCAGCTCCACCGCACACCGGGAAGCACCGCTGGTGGTGATAACCCCCAGAGGAGGGGGAGGGTGTTCCCTCCTATCCCCGCCCGGGTTCGCTCGCCTAGCGTGGAGACCAGCCAACAAGGGGGTTTGCCGTGGGCGTTGTGCCACTGAAAGACATTCTCGATCCAGCATTCGCCGCGCGCTACGGTGTGCCGGCCATCAACATCTTCAACGACCTGACCATGGAAGCGGTCCTTGCGGGGGCCGTCGAAAGCAGATCACCGGTCATCCTGCAGACCTCGGTCAAGACGGTCCGGAGCATTGGATCCCGCGTGCTCTTCGACATGTGGCAGTCGATGACCCGGGGCATCGAAGTGCCGGTCACCCTCCACCTTGACCACTGTCCGGACCGTGCGGTGGTGACCGAATGCCTGAAGGCCGGATGGAACTCGGTCCTGTTCGACGCCTCCGAGCTCCCGGTCGAGGAAAACCAGAGGCAGACCATCGAGGTGGTGAGGGAAGCACGCAGCTACGACGCCCAGGTGGAGGGCGAGATCGAGGCGATCACCGGCGTCGAGGACGATCACGGGTCCGACCAGGTGGCCAAGCGGCAAAGCCTTGAAACCGCGTTGGCCTTCATCGACGCCACCGGGATTGACGTGTTCGCACCCTCGATCGGAAACGCCCACGGCTCCTACAAGGCGGCGCCCGTGCTGGACGCCAACCGTGTCACCGAGATCGTCGAGGCGCGCTCCATCCCCATCGCCCTCCACGGCGGCAGCGGGCTCAGTACCGAACAGTTCCAGGACCTCATCGCCCGGGGATGCGCCAAAGTGAACATCTCCACGGCGCTGAAGGAGACTTTCATGCAGTCCGGGCTGGCGTTCCTGAAACAGGCCGAAGAGGCGGGGAAGTGGGATCCGCCGTCGCTGTTCAAACACACCCGGGCAGACATCATCACCCTGGTCAAAGAATTGACTGAACAGTTCGGCAGTGCCGGAAAAGCCGGACACTGATCATGCCCACGCTGATTTTCGACTGCGACGGCGTGCTCGCCGATACCGAACAGTTTGGTCACCTTCCCGCCTTCAACAAAACCTTCGAAGAGTTCGGCGTGCCCGTCCAGTGGACCGTCGAGGAGTACGCGCAGAAGGTACTGATCGGCGGCGGCAAGGAACGGATGCGCAGCATCCTCACCGACGAGCTGAGCCAGCAGTTGGGATTGACCAGCGAGGAGGCCAAGGACGAGGCGATCCTGGCCTGGCACAAACGCAAGACAGCCATCTACACGGAACTGGTGAACGACGGCGTGATGCCGGCCCGGCCGGGCATCTTCCGGGTGGTGCAGGAAGCACACCTCGCCGGGTGGGGCCTTGCCGTCGCGTCCACGTCGGCCGAACCCGCGGTGCGGGCGGTCCTCACCCATGCGGTGGGGGTGGGACTGGCCGCCTCGTTCACCATCTTCGCCGGCGACGTGGTGCCCGCCAAGAAGCCCGCCCCCGACATCTACCTGCTGGTCCTCGACGACCTGGGCCTCGAACCCGGGGAAGCCATTGTGGTGGAGGACAGCGCCAACGGGCTGCGCGCCGCCGTCGCCGCCGGACTGCGCACGGTGGTCACCGTCAGCGGCTTCACCCGGGACGAGGATTTCACCGGCGCCTCGCTGGTGGTCAGTTCCCTCGGCGACCCGGGCGACGACGACGAACCCGCCGAGGTGCTGCAGAACCCGCACGGCATCGACGTGGGAGCGGCCGTGACTCTGGCAACCTTTCAGCAGCTCCTCGACCTGCCAAGCACCCCCACCCGATCGGAGGAATCATGACCGACCTGGAGAACGTCGAGTTTGTTGTCCGGTCCATCGCCCAGACCGCTGTGGAAAAGGAGAAGGAGTTTGGCGACCTGGACGCCGTCGTCGGCGACGGTGACCTTGGCTACTCGCTGGCCCGGGGATTCGAGAAGGTCCTGGCCGAGTGGGACACCCTCAAACGGGACAGCCCCGCCACCTTCCTGCAACAGGTCGCAGTGATCATCACCAGC
This sequence comes from Arthrobacter sp. 260, assembly GCF_013116745.1. Taxonomy (GTDB): domain Bacteria; phylum Actinomycetota; class Actinomycetes; order Actinomycetales; family Micrococcaceae; genus Arthrobacter_D. Next base: position 71,071 of record NZ_JABFOE010000006.1, on the reverse strand, counting down.
AGGATCGGCGGCACCTCCGGACCCCTCTGGGGCACCGCCTTCCTGAAGGCATCCGCCGCCGCCAAAGGTTCCGACCGGGTGGATGGTGCCACGGTGGTCGCGATGCTGCGGGCGGCGACCGACGGCATCAAGGCCCGCGGCAACGCCGAGCTCGGCGACAAGACCCTGCTCGACGCCGTCGTCCCCGCCACCGATGCGCTGGAACAAGAGCTCGCCAACGGCACCGATTCTGCCGGATGCCTTGCCGTGTTCTCCCAGACTGCCCGGACCGCTGCCGACGCCACCAGCTCGCTTGAGGCCAGACGAGGGCGGGCCAGTTACAGCGGCAAGCGCAGTATTGGCTCACCCGACGCGGGAGCGGTGGCGGTGGCCATCATGATCGAACGGCTCACCAGCGAATGGACGGTCCGCTGAGCCCGAGCCCACCCGACCAACACGAGTTTATTCAGCACAACGATGTGGAGACCTGATGAAAAAGTTCGTAAACGACCCCAAACAGTTTGTCCCCGAAATGCTCGAGGGGCTGGCGCTGGCCAACCCGGAGACACTCGAGTATGTCCCCGAGTACAACCTGATCAAGCGTGCCGACAGCCCGAGCGAGGACAGGGTATCAATCGTGCAGGGCTCCGGGTCCGGCCACGAACCGGCGCACGTCATGGCGGTGGGACCGGGCATGCTCGACGCAGCCTGCCCGGGCGACGTCTTCGCCGCTCCACCCTTCGACTACGTGTACGAGACCACCAAACTGCTGGCCTCCCCCAAGGGGGTGCTGCTCCTCGTGAACAACTACACCGGCGACAAGATGGTCTTCGACATGGCCCAGGAAATGGCGGCCGCCGAGGGCCTGAACGTGAAGACCCTGTTCATTGACGACGACGTCTCCGTCACCGACTCCACCTACACCATTGGCCGGCGCGGCGTCGCCGGAAACTTCTTCGTTATCAAGGCCGTCGGCGCGGCAGCTGAACGCGGGGCGGACCTGGATGAGGTGGTCCGGATCGGCGAAAAAGTGAACTCGGTGACCCGGACCATGGGGGTGGCGCTCACCGCCTGCACCCCTCCGGCCAAGGGGAGCCCCTTGTTCGAACTGGGCGAGGACGAGATTGAGGTGGGGGTGGGCATCCACGGCGAACCGGGCCGGCGCCGGGCCAAGATCATGCCCGCGAACGAGCTGGTGGACGAGATCCTTGAGCCGGTGGTGAAGGACCTGCCCTACCAGGACGGAGACCGGGTGGCCCTGATGGTGAACGGGCTGGGTGGTACCCCGATCAGTGAGCTGTACCTGTTGTACGGGGTGGCGCACAAGAAACTGGCAGCCAAGGGCATCACAGTGGCCCGCAGCTATGTGGGGGAGTACTGCACCTCCCTGGACATGGCGGGCGCCTCGATCACCCTGGTGCGGCTCGACGACGAAATCGAGTCCCTGCTGGCTGCCCCCGCCGAGATTGCGATACGCGTGTTCTAGCGGGCACCGCCCGCGTGCACTGGGGCATCTAGGTCACGAGGGCACCGCTCCCCTGCTGGTCAGTGAGGTTCATGCTGACCAGCATGGTGCGGTTGCGCGCACCGCTCTTGCGCAGCAGTGACCCGACGTGTTTCTCGACGGTCTTGACCGAGATCAGCAGCTCGCGAGCAATCTGCTTGTCGGCCATGCCCTTCAGCACCATGGTCCGCACCTGGCGCTCGCGGGCAGTGAAGGTGTCCGGCCCGGCGTCCCGGCCGGCGGCCGACTGCAGGAGCTCATCGAATAGCTCACCATCCACCAGGGCTTGACCCTGGCCGGCGGCCACGATCACTCTCGCGAGGGTCTCGCCGTCGGCGCTTTGGCTGATGAACCCGCGCACCCCCGCCTCCCGGGCCAGCTGGACCTGTGCGGCGGTCGGGTGATCGGTAAGCACCACGATCGCAGCGCCGGGGTCGCTGCGCCTGATGTTAAGCAGCGAATCGGGTGCCTCCCGCTGCACCATCTCCAGGTCGACCACCAGGATGTCGGGGTGCAGGAGCTGGTGCGCATCCTCCAGCTGCGCCGCCGAACCGACCTCCGCGGCGACCTGTACCGCCGGTTCGCTCAGCTGCAGCAACCGGACCAGGCCGGCGCCGACGAGGGGCTTGTCGGTGCCGATCAGCACCTTCCACCGCGCTGGCGGGTGACCGCTCCTGGACGGCAGCTGGTCCGGGAGGGTGGCGCGGATTGTGGTGCCCCAGCCGGGCATCGTGTCGATCTGCAGTTCCCCGCCCAGATGGGCAGCCCGCGAGGTCATCCCATGCAGCCCGAGGCAACCCGATGGCAGGCTCTGCTGCTGGCCGCTCGCCGCGGCCAGGTCGAAGCCGCACCCGTTGTCCTCCACCAGGACACCGATCGCAGCGGGTTCATAGACCAGGCCCACCCGGACGGCGGTAGCCCGCGAGTGCGCGACAACATTCCCGAGCGCCTCCTGGATGATCTTGAACGCCTGGTGGTCGACTTCCGGGGTGAGGGGGCGTGGGCTCCCCATCACCGTGAGTTTCGTCTGGGCCCCGGACATGGACTCGGTCCACGACAGTTCAGCGGCCAACGCTGTATCCAGATCACGGCCCGCCAGCGACGCGGGGCCCATCCCGAGGACCGTGCGCCGGGTCTCGGTCAACGCGTCGTGGGCGATGGTGCGTGCCGTCCCGATGTGCCGTACCGCGACGGCAGGCTCGGAGCCGTCGTCGCGCACGGCTCGTTCGGCGTCGTCCAGGCTGAGGAGCAGGGCGGCGAGGGATCGGCCAACCGCCTCGTGAACGTCGCGTACCGCCCGTTCGCGTTCCGCTGCGATCGCCGCTTCGCGGGCACGCACCGAGGCGCGGGTGTGCAGCTGGGAGTTCGTCAGCGCGATCGCCGCCTGGCTGGCGAAGAGCTCGGCCAGGCCGGCGTCGTCGGCGGTGAATTCGCGGTCCGGGTCCGCGGCGAAGATGGTGCAGGTGCCGATCACCCGTTCCTCCCAGAGGATGGGTACGCCAATCACCGCGCAGTTCCACCGGGGATCGTCGGGGGCGATGTGGCCGCCGTCCACTTCGGAGTACCTGCGCAGGATCACCGTGGACCGGCTGCGGACCACCCGCCCGGTGACCCCTTCCTGCAGGGGGAAGGTCTGCCCTTCCTGGCAACCGACCCCGAAGTCCACCTTTTTCGAATAGGTGCCGTGGGATTCGTTGACGAGGGAAATGGACCCGGAGCCGCAGCCCAACAGGGTGACGGCGTGCCCCAGGATCCGTTCGAGGAGCGGCTGCAGGTCGAAGCGCCCAGCGAAATCACGGGCCAGTTCGGCCACCGTGTCGAGGCGCCGCTGCGGACCCTGCAGGGGCGGCGGGATCAGGTCTAACCGTGACTCAGGCATTTTCGTCCTCTCTGACGAAACGCAGATCAGTGGTCGGTGACGCCCGACACCTGCCCGGACATCACCATCTGTCCAAGCATTACACCACGACAGTTATCCGTCAGCCCATCGATGCCCGGCGGTCCCGCCAGCGGTGGTGGGGTTCGGCTTTGCCGTCGTCGTGCACCACCACCACCGGGCAGACGGCACGGGCGACACAGGCGTTGCTCACGGATCCCAGGTGCAGGCCGCGGAGACCGCCGTGACCACGCCTGCCGACTACCAGCATCTGCGCCCTGGCGGCGGCCTCGACCAGCACGGTCGGCGGATGTCCGCGCACGATGGTGCTGGTGAATCCCGGAGGCGTCTCGTCGCCGAACGCCTCCTGAACAGCCTCATCGAGGCGCTTCTGTGCACCTTTTCCGAAGATGGTCATGTCGGGGAGGAGATATTCCTCGTACATCCGTGGATAGTCCCAGCAGGCGACGGCGTGCACCTCGGCACCGAGCGCGGGAGCGAGCTTCGCGGCCAGCCGCAGGGCGAGGATGGAGGGCTCCGAACCATCGACGCCGACCACTACATGAGGATCCTCTGGGGTCCGTTCCATCGCAGCTCTCCTTGGCTCGCAGCACCATTTCCGGTACCCCAAATTTTACGCCGTGGAAGCCCCTCTGGACCCGGGAAAAAGGGAGCGAAATTCGCTCGCCTATGTGGTGTGACTGGGGGCGGCGACCATGCGCTGGACCTGCTCGCCGAGGCCCTCGATGCCGATCGTGACGACGTCGCCCGCGGCCAGGTAGGGGAACCGCCCGGAGAGCGCGACGCCCTCCGGGGTGCCGGTGTTCACCACGTCGCCCGGATCTAGGGCCATGTACTGGGACAGGTCGCGGATGATCTCAGCGACGCTGAAGACCATGTCCGCGGTGGTGGAATCCTGCCGGGCTTCGCCGTTCACGGCCGAGTACAGCCGAAGTGCCTGCGGGTCGGCTACCTCGTCGAAGGGAACGAGGGCGGGTCCCATGGGGTTGAAGGTGGGCGCGCACTTGCCCTTGGACCACTGACCGCCCGAATGGCCGATCTGGTAGTCCCGTTCGGAAACATCGTTGCTGATGGTGAACCCGGCGATGCACGCCAGCGCCTCCTCGGTGCTGCCCAGGTAGGAGGCACGCCGGCCAATGACCACGGCCAGTTCCACCTCCCAGTCCACCTTCTGGGCGCCCGGCGGGATGACGACGTCGTCGTTCGGTCCCACCACGGTGTTGGGGTGCTTGAAGAAGATGATCGGAGCAGCCGGTGGCAGGTCGCCGGTTTCTGCCGCATGTGCCGCGTAGTTCTGGCCGACGCAGACGACGGCGCCGATGGTCGCTACGGGTGCGCCCACCCGGAGGGACGCGGCGTCGGGAAGCTCCGGCAGCTCGCCGGCGGCCAGCGCATCACGGACCCTCCCGATTCCGTGTTGCCTGAGGAACGGCCCGTCGATATCGCGGGTGAGGGCGCGGAGGTCGTACACCATGCCGTTCTGGCGCACCACCGGAATTTCGTGGCCTGGCTCGCCCAGTCGCATCAGTTCCATGTCAGCTATCCGCCGGAGAGCTCACCGTTTGCGATGGCATCTGCGTACTTACCCAGGTCCGGCCCCGGTTCGAAGTCGATGAACTGTGGTTGCAGCTTCTCGAACAGAAACTTGTAGACCTGGTCCCTGTCACTGTCCGCGTGCTTGGCAGCAGCTTCCTTGACCGCCTCCTGAAGGGCTTTGTCTGCATCCGACAGGATCTTTTCGCGGGCTGGGTCATTCCACGCTACGTCCGAGATGTCCATGCTGGCCTCCGATAATAAGTCGACTGTTCAGTAGGTCAAGGCTACCTTGCGTGCGACCGGGTGGATCTGACGTCCAGAGATAATCCGCCTGCTGCAGTAGGGTTTTAGTCACTACCGTCGATGCATGACGGACGAAATCCGATCGACCGGGGGCTGGGAATGACACGTATACAGACCCCGACAATCGTGGTGATGGGGGTCCAGGGCTCTGGCAAGAGCACCATCGGCGCCCTGCTCGCCGACCGGCTTGGTGTTCGCTTTGTCGACGGCGACGACCTGCACCCCGCGGGCAACAAAACCCTGATGGCTGCGGGCACCCCGCTGACTGACGAGCACCGGTTGCCGTGGCTGCATACCGTGGGCAACGTCCTGGCCCAGGGGCGCGAAGATGGCATCGTCGTCGCCTGTTCGGCCCTGAAGCTGGTCTACCGTGACGTGTTGCGCGGCCACGTGCCTGAGCTCGTCATGGTGCACCCGCACGGGACCATGGAACTGGTGGCGGCGCGAATCTCGGCCCGCGAGCACGAGTACATGCCGCCGTCACTGCTCGCCTCGCAGTACGAGAGCCTGCAGACCCTAGGCGACGAGGAACGCGGGCTGACGATCGACATCTCGCTCGCCCCGCAGGCCATGGTGGACCAGGTACTCACCTACCTGGACGTGCCAGCGGGCGCTGAGCAGCCGCTGGACGCCCACTAGCTCATCCCAGAGCGCCCCTGACCACCAGGGCGAAGGCCGGACGAGGGTCGCTCTGGTCATTGCGGACGATGCGGTGCAGGATCAACCCTTCCGCACAGGCCATCAGTGATTGTGCTGCGTTCACAGGATCAAGCGCCCCCAGTCCGTCGAGGATGCGATGGACCGACCCTTCCATGGCTACGCGGCCAGCCGAGACGGCATCCCGCAGTTCCGGGTTATGGCTCGCCTCCATGAACAGCACCAGCCGTGCGGTCGTCAGGGTCCGGTCGGGGCCGCTGACATGTTCCACCAGTCCTCCGAGCAGTTCAATGAGTTCATCAGCTGTGGCGGGGGCGGCTGCTGCTACCGGCGGTATCTCCCGCGCCACAATCCGGTCGGCAACTCCAGACAGCAGCGCGGCGCGGGTGCGGAAGTAGTTGGAGCTGGATCCCTTCGGCAGACCGGCACGTTGATCGACCCGGGCATGGGTCAACGCGCGCAGCCCGCTGGTCCCCAACAGCTCGATCGCTGCATCCAATGCCCGTACCCTCGAAGAGTCCATAACCAATACTATAAACATAGTGACGCAGCACTATGAACGTAGTAAAATCGTAGGATGACGACCACCGACGAGTCGATGCCCCACCTCGATAGAGTGGAACACCGCTTCCTCGACCTACCCGGGCTCCGCATGCACGTTGCCGAAGCGGGCTCCGGGGATCCACTGCTGCTACTGCACGGATTCCCGCAACACTGGTGGGAGTGGCGGAAAGTTCTTCCAGCCCTCGCGCACCACCCCCGGGTAATCGCCCCCGACCTCCGGGGTGCCGGCTGGACCGACGCTCCGGGCAGTGGTTACCACCGGGAGCAGCTCCTCGCCGACCTCCTTGGCCTGCTGGATGCCCTGAATCTGGAAAAGGTGTCGTTGTTGACTCACGACTGGTCCTCGCTGGTGGCATACCAGTTGTGCTTGCAGCATCCCGACCGGGTCCGCAAGCATCTGGCGCTCAGTATTCCGCCACCGTTCTTCGATTTCGACCGACGACTGGTCGCTGCGATCCTGCGCGGCGCTCCCTACAACCTGGTCGTCCCGCTGCCGTTCGTCGGACCGCAGCTGCTGGGCAAGCGGGACCAGGCGCTTGTCCGCTACCTGCTGCTGCAGTACTCGGGGGAGGAGCGTTTACTCCCGAGGACCTGGACATCTTCGCCGGGCGATTTACCGATCCGGCCCGGGCCCGCGCGGGGTCGGCGCTGTACCGCCGCTTCATTCAGCCCGAGGGTGTCCGGGCGCTGAAGGGCACCTACCGCAGTACCCCGTTGACCACTGACACCAGGGTGCTGCTGGGCGCGAAGGACACGGTCATGTCAGCGGAACTGGTCCACGGCTACGAGGCCTATGCCAGCGACGTCACCCTTGAGGTGGTCGATCACGCGGCGCACTTCATCGTCGATGACCGCCCGGACGTGGTCCGCGACCAGGCCCTGGCCTACTTCGGCGACCAGCGCGCCGCCTAGTCCATCTCCGCGTAGCGCTTCGCCCGCGAGAGCGCATCCCGCAGCTGATCGACGTCGAACGTGGGACCGTACGCGGGTGTATCCCGCTGGAAACGCCATCCCTCGGACAGCGCGCCGGCGTCGACCGGGTCGAACCCGAACTGCGACATGAGGGAGGCAACCGTCTCCTTGGCCGCAGCAGAGTCCCCGGCAATCGGCAGGGCACGCCGCCCCGGAGATCCCTCGGGGGTGCCCTTCGTGGTCAGATCCGCCGAGTAGATGTTGTTGAATGCCTTCACTACCTGCGAGGTAGCTAGGAGGTCCTGCAGCAGTTCGGCGGTGGTGCTCGCTTCGTTGTCGAGGACCGGAATGTGCCCGTCACGCTGCGGATAGTAGTTATTGGTGTCGATGACGATCTTCCCCGCCAGCGGCTCGGCGGGTACCGAGGCGATGTTCTTCAGCGGAATAGTCACGACGACGACGTCGCCCGCCGCGCCTGCCTCGGCGGGGGTTCCCGCGCGGGCGGTGCCCGTGCCAGGTGATGATTCGAGTTCGGCGACCAGGTCCTGCAGGGTCTGAGGCCCCCGCGAGTTGCTCACCACGACGTCGTAGCCATGCGCTACGGCAAGTCGTGCCAACTGGGAGCCTATGTGGCCGCTGCCGATCAAACCGATTGTCTTTATCTGTTCACTCATGCCCGGTACAACCATCTGCGGCCCCGGGTATTCCTGTTGCCGCTGGTGCGCGATCTTTGGATACTGGGTGTGCAGGCGGTTAGCGCACGGGAGACGGACATGAACGACAAGATGAATGACGCAGCCCGCCGGGTGCAGCGGGCCAAGGGGTATCGTGCCGCGCAGAGCGTCGACCCCGACTGGTGGGTCAAGGAACTGATTGTTCGGGAACGGTTGACGGGTCTGGCCCCGGAGCCGTTCCTTCTGCGGAAGGACGACGCTGAGCTGGACGGTCGTCTCAGGGCCGAACGGACAGAGGCGGGGGTCCGGGAGATCCTCGAGGAGTTCAATCGGAGGGTGATCAACGCGCGTCGTCAGTTGCTGGGTGGCCCGCCGGTGATTACCCGGACGCGCGACATCGATGCCGAGGTTGCGCGGTGGCGCGCAGGCCGATCAGGGTCGGCCGGGTCCGGGTCCTGACCAGTTGATAGTGTCCGGCCCAGTCTTATTTGGTGCCTGCCTAAGCCGGGTAGGCAGCTCGAAGCGCCCGCATGCTCAACTGTCCGCAGTGCTCAAGAGGCTCAAGGAGATTCTGCACACCGTTCAGGTCGTGGTTCGTGAGTCGGGTTTTCATCAGGGTGGCCAACGCGGCAAGTTGCTGGAGTCCGAGCATCTTGCAGGAGCTCTCGATGCTGAGGATGACGTCCATCAACTGTGCTTCGTCGCGATCATCGAGAGCGTGGGTCAGCCGGTAGTACCGCTGGTCCCACATGCCGATGGAGATCTGGATGAAGGCATGGCAGGCGACGGGATTCTCGAGTTCGCGCTCCAAATTGACCAACGCCTGCGGCGAATGGAGGGGTAGCGCTTCAATGGCGTAGTCGATCATGGTGTCCTGTTCTTCCCGGGGGTCTTCAGGTTAGAAGCTTCCGTCCACGTTGTAACGAGTGGTAGCTACCCGAATCGGGAGGCTCGGTACGCGGTCGGACATCCTCACTACCCGGCGAGAGTTAAAACAGGATGATCATGGGGGTGCAGATGCGTTTTATCGCTTAGTTCAACCACCAAGTGTACTTACTATCTGCCGAGGAGGCCAGTGTAGGCAGCATCCATGGGCCCGCATCAGCCCCGACACCTGTTTACCAAACGGGTGTTTGGTCTTATGATCAGATCAAGGTTTAGCAGGGGGCCACAGGAACAGAAGTGTCTTGTGGAGTGAAAAAATGAAACAGCACGAGATGGCAGCTGAGGCGGGCTCACGCCTGATGGCCACAGCCGAGTGGGAACCTGATTTCCCCTCGAAGCCGTCCGATCCTGAGGCCCCGGAGTCCGGGCTTCCGGAGGACCTCTCAGAACTTTCGGTCAGTGAGCTTGCAACTCTGTGTGACCGAGTCTTCAGCGAATTGGACCAGGAATTTCCCACATTCGGGGCACACGAGGACTACCGGCTCCTTACTGAGGAGCTGCAGTCCAGGGGAGAGCACAGGTCAGCCGAGGGGCGGCTGACACATGATGTTGTGGAGGGGGCGGACGATGATGAGCAATCATGAAGTCAGCGAGGACACACCAGCGCAGCCGGACAGCAGCGATGCGGTGACACAGCCAGAGGAGACACAGCCAGCTGACGATCCTAGGGCAACCCGGTCAGCAGACCGGAAGAGGGTCAGCTGGCCGAATCGGCGCAGATCGCGGAACCCTGTCTCAACTGGTTCGAATAGCGACCTGCAGCGGCTCGCCGCCCGGAGATGGGATTCACTGACCAAACTCAGCCGCCGCACCCGGCCCAGCGGCCAGTAACCTGCCCTCACGGCGAAGTACGACGGTTCGGGACGCGGTCGGCAGGTCGGGCTGCCCTATCGGGTTGCGCCGGCCAATTGCTCCGATGAGCGCCGGGTACCGAGGGCTGCCAGCTGAAGGGTGAGGGCAGACCCGGCGGCGAGCACTGCGTCAACAACTGGTAGGCCGTAACGGCGGCGCAGCTCGCGGGTCACTCCCATACTGGTCAGACCGGTGCACGCCTGCAGAATCACATCCGCGCCATCGTCGACCAGACGTTCCGCTGCACGATAGGTTTCATACACGCCGGACGGCGTGAGCAGATCCTGGGTATGCCGGACGCCGTCGGGGGAGCGGACCGAGTACTGCTGGCTGCCCAGGATCTGCGATACCGCGCGTGGCGGCGCGGCACCCAGAGCCAGCACTCCCACGCGGGATCCCAGCGCCAGCGCAGCTGCTGCGCCCGCCGAACCGGCGCCGACCACCGGCAGGTCGACAAGGCTGCGGACCTCGTCCAGTCCTGGATCGGAGGAGCAGCTGATCATGATGCCGTCCACCAGGGGCGCCAGCTCCGCCGCAATGGCCAGGACCTTAGGCGCGGCAGCGTTGTGGGTCAGGCGATTGTGCACGCCTTCCGGCTGGTCCTGCACCGCGCGGGACAGCACGTCGACGCCGAAAGACTCCCGGACCGCTCGCCCATGGATGTTCAGTAGACGTGGATCAGAGGAGGTGAGAACCCTAATGAGGCCGATACGTGTCATTGATCCCTCGTTGAATTGGCCGGTCAGTCAAACCCCATGGTGACACCGCCGGATTAACGCGCGGTTTCCGGAGGGTAAGCATTGGAAGCGATACGAGGAACTGTTGGTGGAGCGGGCCAGCCCGTCTATCCGCCGTTGTAGGCGCGCTCCAGCTCAGAGATCTCAATCTTGCGCATCGTCAGCATGGCCTGCATGGTGCGGGAGGCTCCCTCGGCGTCGGGGCCAGCCAATAGCTCGCCGAGGCGTGCGGGGACAATCTGCCAGGACAGCCCGTATCTGTCCTTGAGCCAGCCGCACATCGACTCCTCTCCACCATCAGCCGTCAGCGCGGTCCAGAGCCGGTCGGTTTCCTCCTGGGAAGGAGTGCTGACAACCAGCGACACCGCTTCGGTGAACTGAAACATCGGCCCACCGTTGAGGCCCTGGTAGGGGACGCCGTCGAGAAGAAAATCCACAGTCATCACCGTGTCGGCGGGGACCGGGGCGCCGTCGCCGTACCGGGAAATGTTGGTGATCCGAGAATTCCCAATCAGCGACACATAGAACTTCGCTGCCTCCTCGGCCTGGGTGTCGAACCAGAGACAGGTGGTCATCACTGACATATCGGGGCTCCTCGGGTGCGGGGTGGAGGGGACTGAATACGGGTTCAACGCGGTGCTGGTCGTAGTCTGGACCGGTCCGGGAGGTTCCGCAAGAGCCTGCCTTCGTCAGCCGAGGAGTCGCTCCAGCTGGCGTTTGGCCTTGTCCACGGCCCGCTGCGCGTCGCGGGCGGCGCGTACGGCGCCCGACTGGACGCGTTCGGCGTCGTCAATCTGCCCGTCCAGTGATCGCAGATCGTTCCTCAGCTCGGTCAGGCGGCGCTGCAACTCCTCAATCTCGGAGGAGAGGTCCTGACGGCGGTCCTGCAGCTTGGCGATGCGCCGTCCCGCATCCTCGGCGTCGTCGTCGGCATCTGCCAGCGTCCGTTCGGCGTCTTCCAGGTCATTGCGGGCGTCCTCGACCTCTGCGTCGCCGTCGTCCCCGGCCTTCTGCGACCCGGAGGCAGGGCCGCTGGTGGGCCGGTCAAAGGGCCCACCCACTGCGCCAGCAAGATCGACTGCATCCCAGCCGCTGGCAGTGAGGGCGCGCAACAACCGGCCGGTGGCCACCGCAGCTGCCGCGTCCGGGTCGGTCATCGCGGCGCGGAACGTCTGTTCTATTTCGGCGGCAACCGATGCGCTGACACCGTGGCCCAGCTCCTTGGCGAGGGCCAAGCTGTCCTTGCCCAGCCCAGCCAGTAGCCGCTGCCGCTGTTGGCCAAGGTCCTTCATCCGGGCCTGATCGAGGTTCTCCTGGGCAGCCCGCAACTCAACTCCCAATGCCAGGGCTTCGTCCACCGCGGGACGGCGGTGCAGGGTCAACATGTTCATGAGCCAGCCCGCCAGTGACGGTTTGGGTAGCTTTTTGACCTGGCTGGCCATTTCCTTGTCGGCAATGTCCTTGGCTCGGGCGTTGCGTTCGGCGGTGAATTCCTCCAGGGGCAGTCCGTAAAGGTACGCGGCGGCCTCGGCCAGCGGAGCGCTGTCCGAGGGAGTGGTCTTACCCAAAGGGTGGGACCGACGGCCCGGGTTCCGGATAGGGCTGTTCAGGAAGGGTCCCGGGCAGCGGGTCCTCGCCGGGAACGCCCGGAACGCCGGGAACGCCGGGTACCTCCGGGATGCCTGGCTCGCCCGGAGGGAATGGCTCCGGCGCGGTGTCCGGGTCCGGCGACGGGGAGGTTGGATCCGGATCAGGCTCCGGTGGCTGCGGGATGGTCATGGGAGGTCCTTCCAGGTGAGATTCCGGCAACCCGGCCGGGGTACGCGTGGGTGTGATGACACCCTACGCCGGTTGCCAGCACGGGCCAACGTCCTCATCTGATCAGGACCGGCACCTGGGGCGGCGTTGGTCGCGCCGCCCGGCCCGCCCATAATGACGCTCTGTGTCGTGCCCTCGACCAGACTGAGGGACGCCCGAGCTGGCGTCCCTCATCCGCTCCGATGAGAGCTTGCCGGCCGGGTTCTAGGCGGCTCGGGCGGCCCCGTCGTCGTCCGCTTTAAAGACTGGTTGGACCGCGGGTGAGGTACCGGCCATAAATAGGGCTAGCATTCGTGTTAGGAAGTCAGTCTGGGGAGACGTGCTGCGCCTTTTCGGCAGTAATGACATACGGTCACAGGCGTGTCATGTCGGCGCGCGGTAGTACTGAAGGAAATGAGCCATATGGCGCTGAAATGGGGACCCCGGTTCAAGGGGGAGGGGTTGCCTGAGTCGCTCTTCGCGCGTGCGCACGCTGCCATGTCGGAAGTCTCGCTCATCACCGATGCGAACCAGCGAATCCTCCACATCTCAGACTCGTTCACTGCGATTACCGGGCATAGTGCGGCGGACGTGATCGGCCGGAATTGCAGCATGCTGCAGGGCCCGGGGTCAGACCCGGAGACCAAGAGCGCCATGAGGGCCGCGTTGGCTGCGGGTGAGCCTTTCCGGGGTGAGATCCTCAACTATCGCAAGGACGGATCGGCCTTCTGGAACGATCTCAGCATTACGCCCCTGTGCAATGCCGCGGGGAAAGTGACGCACTTCGTCAGTGTCCAACGCGACATCAATACCCGGATGGCCCTGCACGAACAGCTCCGCTTCCAGGCGTTGCATGATCCAGTCACCGGGCTGCCCAACCGGGTAGCGCTCGCGGAGCGCCTGTCGGAAATCTTCACCGGCGGGAATCACGCCGACGTCACAGCTGCCGTCGGCATGATCGACCTTGACGACTTCCGTTCGGTCAATAACGCGTTCGGCCACGAGGCCGGTGACCAGCTGCTCAAGGAATGGGCTCTCAGAATGCAGGCGAACCTGCGCGACGGCGACTTTCTCGGCCGGATGGGTGGGGACGAGTTCATCCTGGTGGTGCAGGACATCGACCGGGCGTCCGCGGCGGCTGTGCTCGCTGACATTCTCGACGTGCTCCACGCTTCAGTGGAGCGACCGTTCCTCGCATCGGGCCGGAGCGTCAAGGTGGGCATGAGCATGGGGCTGGCACTGTTTCCTCGGGAGGGCTGCGACATGGCATCGCTGCTGCGCCGGGCCGACGATGCCCTGTACCAATCGAAGAAGACGAAAAACAACCGTGCCCGGTGGTGGACGCTTGCGGCAGCTGATCCACTTGTCGGAGAAGGGTCGAACCTGACCTACCTGCGCGGAGGGGGTGCGGTGCCGCGTCCCGACGCGGATGTCATCGACACCTATCGCAGGCAGCTGCGTGGCGGCGGATTGGAAGCGCACGTGCAGCCAGTGATCGATCTCAGGGATGGGACGGTTCACCTGTTCGAGACGCTGGCACGCCTCCGGATGCCCGATGGGCGGCTGATTGCTCCGGGGGAGTTCCTGCCCTACCTGACCGAGGTTGAGCTCGACGAACTGTTCTCCCGGATGGTCGACCAGGCGCTCGGGTGGGTTGCTGCCTGGCAGCGGGAAGGGCTCAATGCCAAGGTGTCAGTGAATCTTCCCCCGAGCACCCTGCTGAATCCCGAGTGCCTTGAGCTGGTGCGGAGTGCGCTGCAGCGCCATGGAGTGTCAGCGGACCGGTTGGGGCTTGAACTGCTGGAAACCCAGACCCTCGAGTGGGAGGTGCAGCGGGATGCCCTGGACCAACTGGTAGCGCTCGGCGTCGGGCTGGCAATGGATGACCTGGGTGCCGGTTATAGCAGCCTCAAACGGCTCTCCGCCCTCCCCTTCAACGCGATCAAGCTGGACCGTGAGCTGTTGTCCGAAATCCGCAGGAAACCGGTGGAAACGCTGAGCATGATTGCCTCACTCATCCAGATGGGTCGGGACTTCGGAATGGACGTGGCGATTGAAGGACTGGAGGATCTGGGAATAGCTGAGGCCGCCGTCGTCCTCGGCTCACCCCTGGGGCAGGGGTATTACATCACCCGCCCTTTTCCTGCTGTCGAGGCGGTCCAGTGGGCGAAAGGATTCACGCTGGACATCAATCCTGCTGTCCCCCGCACCTATCTGGGTGGGTTGGCGTATCACTGGCAGTTTGCGCGGTTGGGGGCGCCGCACCCGCGGCCGCTGGAAGAGTGCCCTCTTACCGGGCTCCTCGATGACAGTCCTGCCAACGACGATGTGATGCGCTGGCACGCCCAGCAGCACGACACCGATGCGAATCATCCGGCGGCTGGTCGTCTGCTGGTCGACTGGCTGGTCTATCAAATCCGCAGGAAAGTCGCCGACATCCCGGGGGCCTTCACCCCGGTCTGACTATCTCGCCGCCAACTACAAAGCCTGCTTAGTATTAAGTGTAGGCTGGGAAGGTGGAGCAGGAACACTGCCCCGCCTGAGCGTTTGGAGCGATCAATGACTGAAGAGAATTCACCCAAGACCAACCCGCCTATTCCCGGTGCACCCTCGGTGGAGCCACCCAGCCTGACGGAGCCGGTGGAACCTCGCGAGCCACTGCCACCCAAGCCAGATCAGGACGCGCCCGAGACGGTGTCGCCCACCGGCACTCCCACCGGCGCCGCCAAGACGGTCAACTCGCAGAGCGGGCGCTTCCTCACCACCGCCCAGGGCACACGGGTCGCTGACACCGATCACTCACTCAAGGCGGGACCTCGTGGGCCGGTACTGCTCCAGGACCATCACCTGCGCGAAAAGATCACCCACTTCGACCACGAGCGCATCCCCGAGCGTGTAGTCCACGCCCGCGGCGCGGGTGCTCATGGAACCTTTGTGGCCAACGGTGCCGCAGCAGGCGTCACGAAGGCTGGCTTCCTCGCCAAGGACGTCGAGACCCCAGTCTTCGTGCGATTCTCCACAGTGCTGGGCTCGCGGGGCTCAGCTGACGCGGTACGTGACACCCGCGGCTTCGCCACCAAGTTCTACACGGATGAGGGCACCTACGACCTGGTTGGCAACAACATCCCGGTTTTCTTCATCCAGGATGCCATCAAGTTCCCCGACGTCGTCCACGCCGGAAAGCCGCACCCGGACCGCGAGATCCCACAGGCGCAGAGTGCGCACGACACGTTCTGGGACTTCGTCTCCCTGCATAGCGAAGCGCAGGCGCACACGATGTGGAACATGTCCGACCGTGGCATCCCTCGGTCGTACCGGACCATGGAAGGCTTCGGCGTCCACACCTTCCGGCTCCAGAACGAGGCCGGGGAGACCACGCTCGTGAAGATCCACTGGAAGCCCAAGCAGGGAGTGCACTCGCTGGTCTGGGAAGAAGCCCAGATCATCAACGGCATGGACCCCGACTTCCACCGCCGGGACCTTGCCGACTCGATTGAGGCCGGCGCCTTCCCACAGTGGGACCTGGGCATCCAGACCTTCCCGGATACCGACGACGAAATGTTCGAAGGCATTGACCTTTTGGACCCTACCAAGTTCGTCCCAGAAGAGTTGGCTCCCGTCCAGATCATCGGCACGATGACCCTGAACGCCAATCCGACCAACTACTTCGCTGAGACCGAGCAGATCGCCTTCCACCCGGGGCACCTGGTGCCGGGCATCGACGTCACGAACGACCCCCTGTTGCAGGGCCGGTTGTTCTCCTACATCGATACCCAGATCAGCCGTCTCGGAGGCCCGAACTTCGCACAGCTGCCGATCAACCGTCCCCACGCACCGGTGAACGACATGCTGCGCGACGGAATGCACCAGACTGCCGTCCACGGCGGAGTGGCGCCGTACCGGCCCAACTCGCTCGACGGCGGTTGCCCGTTCCTCGCTGGCGAGGACATGAGCGCCTACATCGAGGTGCCCGAGGAACTGCCCGCTTCGCACAAGGTAAGGGAAAGCCCCGCCACGTTCGAGGACCACTTCAGCCAGGTGCGGATGTTCTTCAAGTCCCTCACCCCGCTGGAGCAGGACCACGTCATCTCCTCGTTCACCTTCGAACTTGGCAAGGTCTACGAAGAGACACTGCGGGTACGTCAGCTCCAGCACCTGGCCAACATCGACGAGCGTCTTGCCGCCGAGGTTGCCCTGGGTCTTGGTCTGACAGCTCCAGCACCAACGGTGCAGGTCGAGGACCACGAGCCAAGCCCGACCGTCTCGCAGATCGGCGGCACCTGGCCGATCGAGGGCCGGATCATCGGCATCATCGCCGACGCCAGCAGCGACCTCACGGCCGTTGCCAAGCTGACCAGCGGCATTCACGACGCCGGGATGGTTCCACTTCTCATTGCTCCCACCGGCGGAAAGCTCGACGGCGAGATGGTGGTCCAGCGGACCTACCTCACCGCCCGTTCCACCGAGTTCGACGCACTGATCCTTGCCGGTGCTGCAACACCGGGCGACGATGCGGCGAACAGCCGTGACGCGAAGGCAGGATCACCGGGGGTCACTATTGACCCACGGGTTGCCCTGCTTCTTTCCGAGGCGTTCAGGCACTGCAAGGCCATCGGCGGCGTCGGTGACGTGGCATCAGTCCTGCAGGCCAGCGCCATCAGCATCGATGCGCCGGGCGTGGTGACCGGTGACGCCACTCCGGTTCTCACCACCCTGGGTGAGTTGCTGGCCGAGCACCGCGTCTGGGACCGGTTTCCGACACCCGCAAAGTAAATAGGCAAGAGGCATAACTGACCGTCGGGGGAGACCCCGGCGGTCAGTCGTCTTTAACGCCTGACCCGGGGGACAACTGACCACCGCGTGGTTATTCTTGGCAGGAACGGTCGAGTTTCTCAGGCGGCCCGGCAACCCCAGGAGGGACGGTCCACATGACACTGAGTTTGCGCGCACGGCTCCAGGTGACCGCGGTCGGGATGCTATCGGCAAGCGTGTGCCTCACCGGATGCGCTTCGACCCCGGGCGAGCGGGAAGTGGCGCCCTCTGCGACCGACCTGCCAGGGGCAACTTACCTTGCCGATTATCCGGCGTACGAGTCCCTGGAATCACTTGAGGAGAGCGCTGATCTGGTCGTCGAAGTTCTCCTCACCGGGGAGTCCCGGGCCGACGTCCTGGAGCCGATCGAGCCCGAGGACCCGACTGATCCAATGCAAAACCCCGAGTATGGCGCGCCTCCGGCTGATCCGAACGCGCCCACCCCGCCGCCCATTACTGTCACTGTCTTCACAGCAGAGGTGGCAACGGTGGTCAAGGGCGAAGCTCAGGTGGGGGATCTCATTGAAATCCAGCAACTGGGGGGTGTGAGTGCCGGGGCAACCTACGTGGCCGGGCAGCAGGAGTCGCTATCGGATATCGATGCCGCACTGGTCTTCCTGGAGAGCTTCGACGGCGAACCATTCAGTCTTCTCAATCCGCAGGACGGGCTCATCCCGAAAGAAGCCGGTGAGTTCGCTCCACTGCCAGGGAATGCCCTCAGTATCACGGCCGAAGACGTCGAAGCGTACGTGGCGGACAGGAGCTAGGGGAGATTACCCTTCGGGCGGTTCCCACCCGTCGTCCTCGCACGTTGATAAGAGTTGGGCACTAGCGCCAATAATTGTGCCTGGATCTCCCTGGCGGTCAGTTGCCTTAACTTACCTCCGCCGAGAAGTGAGATGTGGCGACCTACGACGCGCTCAACCCGCCCGATCTAACCACTCGGCGGAGGGTAGGGTGGCTGCATGTTTAAGACATTCACCAAGTTTGCTGTCACTGTCGACGGCGTCGAGATCGCAGGCCGGATCTCCCAGCCGACCGCTGAGCCCAAGCCAGCTCTCCTGTTGCTGCATGGGCATCCCGAGTCCCACCTGATGTGGCACAAGATCGCCGACCGGCTCGCAGAGAAGTACACGGTGGTGATGCCGGACCTGCGCGGCTACGGCGCATCGGGTCTGCCGGCCAGCGACCCGCAGCACCTCGCCTATAGCAAGCGCACCATGGCACGTGATCAGGCGTTGCTGATGGAACTCTTCGGTGCAGAGCGTGGCTTTGAACAGTTCGCCGTCTGCGCCCACGACCGGGGCGCCCGCGTGGCCCACCGGCTGGTCGCCGACTACCCGGACAAGGTGACCGCCGCGATTCTCCTGGACATCGCCCCCACCCTCGACATGTACGAATCCACCGACCGGGCGTTCGCCGAGGCCTACTTCCACTGGTTTTTCCTGATCCAGCCGGCGCCCTTGCCGGAGTCGCTGATCGAGGCGAACCCGAGAGGCTACATCGAGAATCTGATGGGCAGCCGGTACGCCGGGCTCACCCCGTTCCCGGCTGAGGTGCTGGACAGCTACGTTGCGGCGCTGTCACGGCCCGGTGCAGTGCACGCCATGTGTGAGGACTACCGGGCGTCGTCAACCATTGACCTGGAGCACGACCGCGACGACCGGAACAATGGTGCGCTCATCGACACCCCGTTGCGGGTCCTGTGGGGCGAGCACGGCGTCGTCGGCAAGCAGTTCGATCCGCTCGCCCTTTGGCAGGCGGTGGCCCCGAAGGCCACCGGCCGTGCACTCGACGCCGGACACTACCTCCCCGAGGAAGCGCCCGAGGACGTCCTGCAGGAGATCCTGGACTTTCTCTAGATGATGACTCCCGCTAGCCGACCTGGTGCGCCGTGGGAAGATGCTGACCATGACACCTTCGACCCTCCCACCAGGATCCACCCCCGCCGGGCGCCGCCCCATTGTCGCTGTCCTGGTAGGGGAGCGGCCCGTGGTCGGCCTGGAACGCGTCGCAGCTCTCGCGGACATCCGCGAAACTGACGCTGCCGGCCTGCCGGAAGCGCTCGACGGAGCTGACGTGCTCTACCTCTGGGACTTCTTCTCGGGTGCACTGGAACCGGCCTGGCAGCACGCCGGATCCCTGCGGTGGCTGCATGTTGCGGCCGCTGGCGTCGACAAGCTGCTGTTCCCGGAACTGGTCACCTCCCCGGTGACCATAACCAACGCGCACGGCGTGTTTGACCGTCCCATGGCCGAGTACGTGCTCGGCGCCATGTTGTTTGCCGCCAAGGGATTCGGCCAGACCCGGGATCAACAGCGCCAGAAGCTCTGGGGGCGGCGTACTACCCGGAACATTGCCGGTTCCCGGGTCCTCGTGGTGGGTACCGGCAGTATCGGGCGGTGCACCGCACGGCTTCTGACAGCTGCCGGAGCCAACGTTGACGGCGCCGGTCGGAGCGCCCGCACGAATGACCCCGACTTTGCGACGGTCCATGCCAGCTCCGACCTGGCCACCATCGCCGGCGGCTACGACTACCTGGTCCTGGTGGCCCCGCTGACCCCGCAGACCCACGGCATGGTCAGCGCCGCGGTGCTCGACGCCATGGCCCCGACCTCGGTCCTCATCAACGTGGGGAGGGGAAAGCTGGTGGACGAGGCAGCGCTGGTGCGGGTGCTCGACGACGGCGGCATCGCCGGAGCAGTACTGGACACCTTCGCCGTCGAACCGCTACCGCCCTCCAGCCCGCTCTGGGGGATGGACCAGGTGCTCATCTCACCCCACATGGCCAGCGACGCCGACTCTTGGCTGAACGATCTTGCCCTCCAGTTCGAGCGCAACTTCCTCACCTGGCATGCCGGGAAGGCGTTGCCCCATCAGGTCGATAAGGAGCTTGGGTACGTGCCGACATCCTCCTAGGACAGCCGTCGATAGGCTCGCGCCGACAGTGGGCGCCGTCAGAGGGACCGGAATAGAACTGAATCCTTTTGGCGTTGCCGCTAATAGGATTCCCACGCCCACACCCTTTCGAAGGATTCTCTGTGCCCCATAGTGCCCCGCCCGCCGCTGAGACCCAGTCGGCCGAGCGACCGGACGACATCGACAACACCAAACGCAACCGGCTGGTGATCTCGCTGCTGCTGGTCTCCGCGTTCGTGGTGATTCTGAACGAGACGATCATGAGCGTTGCGCTGCAGTCGCTTACCGTCGATCTCGGCATCACCGTCAGCGCTGGGCAGTGGCTTACTACGGCCTTCATGCTCACCATGGCGGTGGTCATCCCGGTCACCGGGTTCCTGTTGCAGCGGT
The DNA here is from genome assembly GCF_013116745.1 of Arthrobacter sp. 260. GTDB lineage: Bacteria > Actinomycetota > Actinomycetes > Actinomycetales > Micrococcaceae > Arthrobacter_D. Next base: position 50,593 of record NZ_JABFOE010000006.1, on the reverse strand, counting down.
TCCACACCCGTCCCGTCTTCATGGCCGCCATGTCCCTGTTCAGCCTCGGCACCCTGGTGTCGGCGCTCGCGCCGGGCTTTGAGGTGTTGCTTGTCGGGCGGATCATCCAGGCCAGCGGCACGGCCATCATGATGCCGCTGCTGATGACCACGGTGATGACCCTGGTGCCCCCGGCGTCCCGCGGCCGCACCATGGGCAACATTGCCATCGTCATCTCGGTAGCACCGGCCATCGGCCCTACCGTGTCCGGTTTGATCCTCAGCGTGCTGGACTGGCGCTGGCTGTTCTGGCTGGTCCTCCCGATTGCCGTTGGCGCCCTGGTGCTCGGTGCCACGCGCATCCAGAACGTCACCACGCCGCGGCGCCTGCCCATCGACGTGCTCTCGGTCATTCTTTCGGCGCTCGCGTTCGGCGGGATCATTTACGGTCTCAGCCAGTTCGGCGAGGCGGCCGAGGGTGGCGGACCAGTACCGCCGTGGTTGCCGCTCGTCGTCGGCGGCGTGGCCCTGGTGCTGTTTGTCCTGCGGCAGCGCAGTCTGCAGCGCGCCGACCGGGCCCTGCTGGACCTACGGACCTTCAAGTCCCGCACCTTCACCATCTCCATCCTGGTCATCTCGGTGTCAATGATGGCGCTCTTCGGAACCATCATCCTGCTGCCCCTCTACGTCCAGAACGTGCTGGGGCTCTCACCGGTGGTAGCTGGCCTGCTCCTCTTCCCGGGTGGCCTGACCATGGGTCTGCTCGGACCGGTGGTGGGTCGCATCTATGACAAGCGTGGCCCCCGGGTGCTCGTGGTGCCTGGCGCGATCCTCGTGAGCCTGGTCTTCTGGGGCCTGACGATGCTCAGCGAAACCACCCCTTTCCTCATGGTGATGGTGGCGCACGTCTTCCTGAGCATCGGCCTTGCCCTGATGTTCACTCCGCTGCTGACCTCGGCTCTCGGATCGGTGCGTCCGCAGCTCTACTCCCACGGCAGCGCAATCGTGGGTACCGTTCAGCAGCTTGCGGGAGCCGCAGGCACCGCGCTGTTTATCTCGGTGATGACCATCCAGGCGACCGCCCTGCTCGACGACGGCGTCTCCGAGGTGGCCGCCGAAGCCGGCGGCATCCAGGCCGCGTTCTTCTGCGGCGCGATCGTGTTCATGTTCGCCGTCGTGGCTGCCTTCTTTATCCGGAAGCCCGTGGACGCACCGGTGGACGCCGCTGAGGCCCCGGTGGACGGCGCCGGAGTCCCAGCCGTCCACTAACCTTGTCGATCGCTAGGGGTGCCTGACTCCGTCACCGTTGATGACGGCCAGGTACCCCTCGCGGAACGTCGGGTAGGTGAACCTGAACCCAGTCGCCAGCAGCGCTGCGTTGCTGAGGCGCTTACCGTTACCGCGGTTTGTCCCGCCTGTCCTGGCAGACGACGGCTGTCCCACCGGTGGGGTCGGTAGACCCAGCTGTGCTGCGAGGAACTCGACCACCTCACCCTGGTCAACCGGTTCGTTGTCGACCCCGATGTAAACGGTTCCGGGGTCGCCGACCTGAGTGGTCAGGTGCACGATTGCCGCAGCCGCGTCATCGCGGTGGATGCGGTTGGTCCACTGGATCTCCTGCGGGACGACGGCGGTCCCGGCGGTCAGCTGATCGATCAGCCGGGTGCGGCCCGGCCCGTAGATTCCCGACAGTCGAAGGATGATGGCCTCCGGACGCCGGGCACGGAGGAGTTCCTCGGTGCTGGCCAGGATGGTCGCGGTTGCAGTGGCGGGTGCCACCGGGTGTGATTCATCGATCCACTCGCCGTCGTCGCCCCCATACACCGCGGTGGAGGACACCAGGAGGATGCGGGCGTCAATGCCGTCCCGGTCCAGGGCGTCAAGAACGTTGCCGGTAGCTTCCAGGTAGGCGGCGCGGTAGGCATCCTCGGTGCGGCCGTCGGCTGCGGTTGCGACCACCACAATGGTCGTGTCGGCGGGGATGGTCGGCAGCTCGCCGGTGAGATCCACCGAAACCCCGTTAAGCTCCGCCGGGAGCTTGTCCGCCGATCTCCGCCATCCGGTGACCCGGTGTCCGGCCGCAGCGAATCTCAGCCCGGCCTCGGTCCCCAGATCACCGCACCCGGCAATCAGCACTCCGCTTGGGATCGCACTGTCCTCGCTCACGCCATTTACCCTTCTCGAACCGGCCGAAATGCCTTAAATGTCGAGCGTACAGGGGCGTGGGCCAGCGCGGGGACCTAGCCGGCTGTCACGGGCTCCGACTCGGGTTCGACCGCTGCGGCGGCTGCCCGCTTGTCCTTCCGGTGCCGCAGTTGGCCGATAAGGGTCACGACTGCGGACAGGACGGCCGAGAGCGCTATCCCGACCCAGAGGTCGATGTGCAGCGCCGCCGCCCCCACCAGCGCGCCGAGCAGGATCAACGCGATGGCCAGAGCCCGGCGTGCCCAGAAGGGGCTCTTCCCACCTGCGAGGCGTGAGTCCGAGGCCAGCCCGGTAATCGTTGAGGTTACGACGACTGTGGTGATCTCGGCGACCTTGAGGCGCTTCGCCGTGGCGGCCTGAATGCCCATGGCCAGTGCGAGCGTGCTGGTGGTGATGCTGCCCAGCAAGTGGTCGCCGGTGACATCGACGAGGGCGGTGAAGAGGGCCAATCCACCGATGAGCACGGCCACCGTGAGGAAGGTCAGTGAGGTGCGGCCGCTCCATCCCTCGGGTGCTTTTCGCAACACCCGCCCACCAATTACGGCGCCGACCATGAAGAAGAGCAACGCCAGGGCTGGTCTGAGCACCGGCAGGTCGCTGCCCCCGGCAATGGCCATGCCCAGCAGCACCACGTTTCCAGTCATGTTGCCGGTGAAGACCTGGTCCAGACCGAGGAAGCCGACGGCGTCCACCACGCCTGTGGAAAAGGTGAGGGTCAGCATGAGCCACAGATGGAGGCGGTCGGTGGGGACAGGCTGACGCTTCATTGGATCCTCCGTGATGTACGACTGGTGCCGCGAAAGTGTTGTTATACGAACCGTCATATTTCGAACGGCATGTATACAAAATACACCTTCCTGTTTATTGTTGTATGCAATCGGTCACATGAGACCTGCACCACACGCAGTCCCCGCCTCCTGAGCCAAGGATAAAAATGCCGCCCACACCATTCACGCCACCGGCCCCGCCGGAGACGCGATCACGGTCCCCGTTCAAACTGGCCGGCGTGTTTGCCAGCGCCGTCGCCGTGGCCCTCGCGATGACCGCCTGCCAGCCACTCCAGGCCCTTGAACCGGCGCCCGAACGCGAAGAGGTCACCACCGCTTCACTCGACGGCAAGACCATCGTCGAGGGTGGGGACCTCGTGATGGCCCTCTCCGCGGAGCCGGATCGCCTCGACCCCACGACGTCGTCGTCGCTCTACACGCGCTACGTCATGCAGACCATGTGCCAGAAGCTCTACGACATCGACGCGTCCGGTGAGCTGATTCCCCAGCTCGCCACCGAACTTCCCGAGGTCTCAGAGGACGGACTGACCATCACCATCCCGGTCCGCCAGGACGCCGTGTTTGCCGACGGCGCCGAATTCAACGCCGAGGCGGTCCGCCAGACCCTCGACCGACATTTGAACCTGGAGGGATCCTCCCGCGCCAGCGAACTCGGACCGATCACCAGCATCGAGGCGACCGACGAGTACACGGTCGAGATCACCTACGAGACACCCTTCGCGCCGCTAACCGCAGCACTGGCCGACCGGGCCGGGATGATGCTCTCGCCCCAGGCCCTCGATGCAGCGGGCGAGAACTTCGGCGACAGCCCGGTCTGTGTGGGACCGTTCAAGTTCGTTGACCGCGTCCCCCAGACCTCCATCTCGGTCGAGCGCGACCCGCTCTACTACGACGCCGAGAATGTCCACCTGGACACCATCACCTACCGGATCATCACCGATGCGAACATCCGCGCAGCGAACCTGCGATCCGGTGACGTGCACGTCGCGGACACCATCTCGCCACAGGACATTGACGCGCTGATCCAGGAGGACGGCATCGGCATCCTCCAGGTCGGCTCCCTCGGCTACCAGGGCCTGACCATCAACCTTGGCAACACCGACGGGGTCGGCGAACCGGTCGGCACCATCGACACCCCGCTGGCCCAGGAGGCAGCGGTGCGGATGGCACTGTCCATGTCGATCGACCGCGAAGCCCTGGTCAACACGGTGTTCAACAGTTGGTACCAGCCAGCCTGTTCGCCGATCTCCCCGGAAAGCCCCTTCACCTCCGAGCTCAGCGAAGCCTGCCCGCCGTTCGATCCGGAAGGCGCCGTCGCACTGCTGGAGGAGGCAGGCATCGAGACCCCGTACGAAATTGAAATGCAGGTCTCCAACGCCCCGGACACGCTCCGCTTCGCGCAGGCGCTCCAGGCCGCCGTGTCCGAGGAGGGTGCGTTCAGCCTGACAATCGTCCCCGTGGAGTACTCCACGCTGCTGGACGTGCAGTCACGCGGTGACTTCGAGATGCTGCAGCTCGGCTGGTCCGGGCGCGTCGACCCACATGGCAACATGTTCAACTTCCTCTCCACCGGGGGAGGCAACAACTACTCCGGCTACAGCGTCGACGAGGTCGACACCCTCCTCCGGGAGGCTGCGCAGGCCACCGACGACGACGAACGCGCCGAGCTTTACGGGCAGGTGGTGGAGAAGATCCAGGAAGACAACCCGCTGATCTACCTGTACCGTGTCCGCAGCCTCACCGCGTACACCACCAACATCGCCGGGGTGGAAACCTTCGCCGACGGTGTGGTGCACCTGTCCAACGTGGCCTTCATCGAGAACGAAGGGGCCCAGCCATGATCCGCTACGTCGGTACCCGGCTCTGGCAGTCGGCGCTTACCCTGATCCTGGCATCGCTGGTGGTGTTCATCGGTGTCCGCCAACTCCCCGGCGATCCCGCCCTCGCCATGGCCGGCGAGGAAGCCACCCCCGAACGGGTGGAAGCCATCCGCGAAATGCTCGGACTCAACGAATCGCTGGCGAGCCAGTACTTCACCTTCGTCGGCAACCTGCTGCGTGGCGATTTCGGTGAATCCACCCGCACCGGAACGCCGGTCACGGAGCTGATTGCCACCACTCTGCCGGTCACCCTGTGGCTGTCGGCGTACGCGATTGTCGTCGCCGTCGTCGTCGGGATTCTCTTCGGCGTGATCGCTGAACGGTTCCGCGGGCGGTGGCCCGAATGGCTGGCGAACGGCTTCGCGCTCGTAGGGCTGTCCGTCCCGAACTTCTGGCTGGGAATCCTGGCGATCCTCTACCTGGCGGTGACGCTTGGCTGGTTCCCGGCGTCGGGCTACGTCGACGTCGCCAGTGACCCGTTGCGGGGCCTTTACTACCTGACCCTCCCAGCGATCATCCTGGGCACCGGACTGGCCGCGGTGATCATGCGGCAGACCCGGGCCTCAATGATCGAGACCATGAGCACCGACTATGTGCGCACGGCCCGGGCGAAAGGCCTGGGACGGGGCCGGGTGCTGATGCGCTACGGGCTGCGGAACTCGCTGATCGTGGTCGTCACGATCGTCGGCCTGCAGCTCGGTGGACTGATCTCCGGCGCCGTGGTGACCGAGCGGATCTTCGCTCTCCCCGGTTTCGGGAAGCTCACCCTCGACGCAGTGTTCACCCGTGACTACCCGGTCATCCAGGCGGTGGTCCTGATCATCACCGTTTCCTACATCGTGATCAACCTGGCCGTGGACATCCTGTACTCAGTCGTCAACCCGAAAATCCGAGTCGGAGGAGCCAACTGATGGCCGCCACAGAAATCGCCGCAACCGGTACAGGCCCGGACAATGGTCCGGGTAACGGATCCGCTTCAGCTGGCCTCGGCTCGGCGCGTGGCCGGATCTGGCGCTCGCTGCGCCGGAACCCGCTCGGCATTGCCGGCGGCATCATGCTGGCGCTGGTGGTCCTCGCCGCCGTCCTCGCCCCCGTGATCGCACCCTACGATCCCACCGAGGTCCACTTCGACGCACCCTTCCAGGACCCCCTCACCGTCGGGTACCTGCTGGGCACCGACGACCTGGGCCGTGACATCTTCTCCCGCATGCTCTTCGGCATGCAGGCCTCACTCCAGGTGGGTGCACTGTCGGTGCTGCTCGCCGTGGTCGTCGGTACGCCCCTGGGGCTGCTTGCCGGCTACTGGAAAGGGTTCGACGCCGTCATCTCCCGCCTCACCGACGTCACCCTGGCGTTCCCATTCCTGATCATCGCCGTCGGGCTGGCCGCGATCAGCGGACCCAGCCTGTCCAACGCGGCAATCGCCCTGGGGATCGCGCAGATCCCCACCATGATCCGGGTGGTGCGCGGCGAGACACTGAGGATCAAGGAAAGCGACTTCGTCCTGGGTGCGCGCACCATGGACGCCTCCGGGCTGCGGATCATGGCCCAGCATGTGCTGCCCAATGCTGCGTCAGCGATCATCGTGCAGGCCACCGTGATCATGCCGGTCGCGGTGATCGGCGAGGCGCTGCTGTCCTTTCTGGGTCTTGGCATCCAGCCGCCAACGCCTAGCCTGGGTATCATGCTCTCGGATGCGCAGCAGTACATTTTCAGGTCTCCCACGGCTGCCATCTTCCCCGGCATTGCGATCGCCGTGATCTGCCTGGCCTTCAACCTCTTTGGGGATGCTCTGCGCGACGCACTCGACCCCACCAGCACTTCCCGCTCCCGTTCCGGCAAAAAGAACCGAAAGTGACTCGATGACCTACACCACCCCAGCTCCCTTCACCACGCGGCCTACCCTTGAGGGCACTTTCGGGATGACCGCTTCCACCCACTGGCTGGCCACCGCCTCGGCGCAGGCGGTCCTGGAACGTGGCGGGAACGCGTTCGACGCCGCAGTCGCCAGTGCCTTCGTGCTGCATGTTGTCGAGCCGCACCTGAACGGTCCCGGCGGTGACATGACCGGCGTGTTTGCGACAGCGGAGAACCCGTCCGAACCCATCGTCCTGATGGGGCAGGGCCCAGCCCCCGCCGCCGCGACCCGCGAGCACTACCTCGCGGAGGGACTGGAACTGGTACCCGGCTCTGGCGCACTCGCCGCCGCGGTCCCCGCCGCCGTCGACGCGTGGCTGCTGCTGCTCCGCGACCACGGCACCTGGGAACTCGGCGACGTGCTGGCTTTCGCCATCGGCTACGCCCGCAACGGGCACCCGATCGTGGGACGGGTGGGCGCCACCATCTCCTCGGTCGCCGAACTGTTCACCGAGCACTGGCCGACGTCGGCAGCGCTCTGGATGCCCGAGGGCCGCGCCCCCGTGGCGGGCGAAATGGTCAAGAACGAGGCCTACGCCTCGGTCCTGGACCGGCTGGCCGCAGCCGGCGCGCCTGATGCCACACGGGAGGAGCGCATCGATGCCGCCCGCCACGAGTGGAGCGAGGGCTTCGTTGCCCAGGCCGCCGTCGCCTTCTCCGCGCAGCCGCACCGCCACTCCTCCGGCACCGACCACGCCGGGGTGATGAGCCTCGAGGACTTCGCCGGCTGCCAGGCTGGCTACGAGCCAGCTACGACCTTCGAGTTCCGCGGGTACACGATCGCGAAGACGGGTGCCTGGGGGCAGGGTCCGGCGCTGCTGCAGACCCTCGCCATCCTCGCCGGGTACGACGATGAGCACCTGGACCCATCCACAGCGCTCGGCGCCCACACCATCCTCGAGGCGCAGAAGCTGGCCATCGCCGACCGCGAGGCCTACTACGGCGACGCCGACGTCCCCCTGGACTACCTGTTGTCCGAGGAGTACGCCGCCGAGCGCCGCGCCCTGATCACCGAGAAGGCCTCCACTGAGTTCCGCCCCGGCACTGTGCCGGGCCGCGAACCCTTCATCCCGCCGCTACGCACCGAATACACGGCGCCGGCCCTCGCCGGCGTGGGAGCCATGGCAGGCGTCGGCGAACCGACCGTTTCACGCAGTGGTGAGACCCGCGGGGATACCTGCCACATCGACGTCGTCGACCAGTGGGGCAACATGGTCTCCGCCACGCCGTCGGGCGGCTGGTTGCAGTCTTCACCGACCATCCCGGAACTCGGGTTCTGCCTGGGCTCCCGGCTGCAGATGACCTGGCTGGAGGACGGGGCGCCGTCCACCCTGCGTTCGGGCAAGCGGCCCCGCACCACGCTGACACCTACCCTGATCCTAAAGGACAGCCTCCCTGTGGTGGCGCTGGGGTCACCCGGTGGCGACCAGCAGGACCAGTGGCAGCTGCTCTACATTCTGCGCACCATTGTCGGCGGTTACTCGCCGCAGCAGGCGATCGATGCACCCTCGCTGCACACCACGTCGATCCCCGGATCGTTCTTCCCCCGCACCTGGGAGCCCGGCGGAGCTGTGGTCGAGGACCGGCTCGGCGAGGACGTCATCACCGACCTTCAGGAGCGCGGCCACGTCGTCACCCGTGCCGGAGACTGGGCGCTCGGCCGCATCTCCTCGGTGGTCAGCGACCCCGCAACCGGCGTCCTGAAGGCCGCCGCCAACCCGAGAGGAGCTCAGGGCTATGCAGCAGGGCGATGATGTGAACGGCATTGGATCGAGCGGCGTTGCAGTGGACACGGGGCCCCGTGAGGTCCTGCTCAAGGTCGAGAACCTGGAGGTCACGTTCGGGACCGCCCCGGTGCTCCACGGCGTCAGTTTCGAACTGCGGCAGGGGGAGCGGGTGGCGATCGTGGGGCAGTCCGGTTCCGGCAAGTCCACCACCATCGGTGCCATCCTGCAGCTGCTGCCCGGCGACGGTTACGTCTCCAACGGATCAATCCAGTTGGGGTCCTCCCGCAACAGGGTGGACCTGGCCGACGCGTCGGACGCCCAGATGCGCTCCATCCGCGGCTCACGCCTCGGCCTGGTCCCGCAGGATCCGATGTCCAACCTCAATCCGTCGATGAAGGTCGGAGCGCAGATCGCTGACGCGCTGATGTCCAACCGGGCTCCGGGCAGCGAACGGCTCGACCGGGCGCAGGTGAAGTCCCGGGCCGTGGCGCTGATGGCAGAGGCGGGAATTCCCGACGCCGAACGGAGGTACGGGCAGTACCCGCACGAGTTCTCCGGTGGCATGCGCCAGCGGGTCCTCATCGCGATCTCCCTCGCCGGTGAGCCGGAACTGCTGATCGCTGACGAGCCGACGTCGGCCCTGGACGTGACGGTGCAGCGGCAGATCCTGAACCACCTCCAGAACCTGGTGGACGCCCGCGGAACCTCGCTGCTGTTCATCACCCACGACCTGGGCCTCGCCGCCGACCGCACCGATCGCATCATCGTGATGTCCGAAGGGCGCATCGTCGAGGTGGGCACACCGCGCGAGATCCTGCTGAACCCGCAGGAGGACTACACCAAGGCCCTCGTGGCGGCGGCACCGTCGGTCGCTGCGGTGCTCGGCCGCGAACCGGCCGGAGGCGGGATGTCCTCGATCGCCGGACCGGAACCGATCCTCGTCATCAAGGACCTGTTCAAGGAATTCAAGCTGCGCGGCCAGCGCGGCGGCACCGTGCAGGCGGTGAAGGACGTGTCCTTCAGTGTGCAGCGGGGAACGACGACAGCCGTCGTCGGCGAATCCGGGTCGGGCAAGACCACCGTGGCCCGGATCATCCTGGGCCTCGAAACCGCCAGCTCGGGCAATGCCCTGATCGACGGGCAGACGATCACCGCCAGCCGGGGGCAGGAACGCCGGGCGCTGCGGCGCAAGGTGCAGCCGGTGTTCCAGGACCCGTACGGCTCGCTCGACCCGACGTTCAGCATTGAACGGCTGATCGACGAACCCCTGCGGATCTTTAAGGTGGGGGACAAGGAGAGCCGCCGAAAGAAGGTGGCCGACCTGCTGGATCAGGTGGGCTTGCCGCACAGCATGGCGCAGCGCCGGCCGAACGAGCTCTCCGGTGGGCAGCGCCAGCGCGTGGCAATCGCGCGGGCCCTGGCCCTGGAGCCGGAGATGCTGATCCTCGACGAGGCGGTGTCGGCCCTTGATGTGCTGGTGCAGGACCAGATCCTGCGGCTGCTCGCCGATCTGCAGGACCGGCTGGGGCTGACCTACCTGTTCATCAGCCATGACCTCGCCGTCGTCCGGCAGATTGCCGATAATGTGGTGGTTATGAAGGCAGGCGAGGTGATGGAATCGGGAAGCGTGGACCAGGTCTACAACCGGCCAGAATCCGAGTACACCCGGGAACTGCTGGGAGCGATCCCCGGTGCTGAATTTGCCGCCTGACCCCAGCCCGGCCGAGCCTGCACCCAAACAGCGGGTGCAGGACGAGATCCGGCACGACATCATTTTCGGCTCGCTGCAGCCCGGCACCCGGGTGACCGAGGCGGTGCTCGCCGCCAAGTACGGGGTGTCCCGCATCCCGGTGCGTGAGGCGCTGCGCGCGCTGGAGGCGGAGGGGTTCGTCGAGTCGAAGCCCTACGCCGGGTCCACGGTCTCGGAGATCCCGGTGGACGACGCCGACGATCTCTTCTCCGTCCGCGAGGCGCTGGAGGCCGCCACGGCACGGCGTGCGGCGCGGCGCGCTGCCGCGCAGTTCAGCGCCGGTGCCCCCAACGGTGTGTGGTGGCGGGTGCGCCGTCAGCTCGCCGACCTGCTCGACGACGGCGACCAGGCCGTCGCCGCGGGCAACCTCGAGCTGCTGCCGGAGCTGAATATCAGGTTCCACCTGGGTATCGCCGAACTCAGCGGCAGTGCATCCCTGACGGCACTGTTGCGCCAGATTTCCGGCAAGATCGAATGGCTCTACGCCACCGACGTCGACAATCGGGGCAAGCAGTCCTGGAGCGAACACCGACTGATCATGGCCGCAATCGACGCCGGCAACCCGGCTGAGGCCGAGCGGCTGATGGCCGGTCACGTGCATCAGTCGCGGGTGGGGTACCTGGACCGCTTCGCTGCCCCCTGACAGGGTTCGCGGATTACAGGAGCGGGCGGAGCGGGGCGAGGATGGCTTCGCTGACGCGGGCCACAATGTGCCGGCGCTCCCACTCCTGGATGGTCAGGATGCGGCTGTTCCCGCTGTCAATCGCGAAGATCTGCTCCATGCTGCTGGCGAGACCCTCGTCGAAGATTTCCAGGTTGATCTCGTAGTTGCCGGTCAGGCTCAACCGGTCAATGTTGGCGGTGCCCACGGTGGACCACTGGCCGTCAACGGTGGCGGTCTTCGCGTGGATCATCGCATTCTGGTAAAGCAGCACCTGGATCCCGTTCTCCAACAGCGACGAGTAGAACCCGCGGGACAACCAGTCGGAGAGCACGTGGTTGGATTCCTCGGGCAGGATGACCCGCACGTCCACCCCGCGCTTGCTGGCCCTCAGCAGTGCGTTGAGGATCTGCTGGTCCGGTATGAAGTAGGCGGTGGTGATATAGATGTGGTCCTTGGCGCGGTTGATCGCGTCGAGGTAGACCCCACGGATGGGGAACACCAGGTTCGCCGGGATGTTGTTGACGGCACGCAGCCGAGGCTCCCAGAAGTCGGCGCTGGTGTCGTCAAGGGGAGGCCGGGACCGGGCAGTGGCGAGGTTCCAGACACTGACGAATGCCTCACGCAGTTCCCAGACCGACGGCCCGACGATCCGCAGGTGGGTGTCGCGCCACTTGGTGGCGTAGAGGCTGCCGATGTTGTAGCCGCCCACAAACCCGGTGGTCTCGTCGACGACCAGCAGTTTGCGGTGGTCGAACCCGGTGCCCCGGATGTTCGTGAAGACGATCGACGGCCGCAGCACCGGAAACCTGAAGACCCGCACATCGGGGTGGAACTTGTAGAACGACGGCCTGACCACCAGATTCGCGAACCCGTCATAGATCACATAGACCTTGACCCCACGCGCGGCGGCGTCGTTGAGCGCGTCACGGAAGGTGCGCCCCACGGCGTCGCCCTTCCAGATGTAGGTCTCCATGAGGATCTGGTGCTCGGCCGACCGGATGGCCTCCAGCATCGCCTCGTACAGGTCTTCCCCGTAGGTGTAGACGGTGGTCGATGAACCGGCCACCTGGCCCTCGAAGATGCCCGGTTTGGGGAACCCCTCGCGCTTGGTCCTGATCTTTTTCTGGATCGCATCGATGATGACCAGTGTTGCGGCAACAACGGCCTGCAGGGCTGCGAGTGCCAGGGCTGCTCGTCCGACGACGGTGCGGGCGAAGCCAACAAGGCGCTTCGGGTGGTGTAGACGCATAATCAAGAGCCTATCGCCACGCGGCGAAAACCCGCTCCACCTGCTGCGTCACGTGGTGGGCACTGTCCGCCAGAATCCGGGCCACCGCACCGCCGGACGCCGTGTCGAACCGAGTGAGGCTTGAACGCTCCAGTGCCGGAGGCGTGAAGCCCAGCGCGGTGACGGCGCCCAGGACCCGGGTCCCACCAAGCACTCCCACCGCTGACCGGTGGTCGCCGGTCAGGTCCAAATCCTCATAGAGGAGGTCACCGGCCGGTCCCGAGCAGCGCACCGAGCTGCGCAGCTCGCCGGGGGTTTCCCCGGTACGGCCGCGCACCAGCACTTCCTGCAGGACGAGGCGGGCGCCAGCCGCCAGCGACACCCGGGTGTCCCTGAGCACATTGGCGCCCTCCGCGACGACCAACGGCGCCCCCGCCCACAGCAGCGTACCGCCGTCGGCCACGGTGGCCGAGAGCCGCCACCGGGCCTGCACGCCTGCCGCGTTGTAGGCGACCAGGCCAGCCGGTTCCACCACCTCAAGCGTGACCCCGGCACCCACCGACACCTCGATCAACACATCATCGCCACCGAGGAGCATCATCGAGATCCCGATCAGGGCGACCCGGGCATGGGTTGGGTCGGGTCCGCTCCCGGAACGACCAGCGGCGCGGTGCACCGGGCGGGGCGCCAGGAACTGGCCCTGGTCCAGCACCGTGTAGCTCGCCCGGCCACCGGCCAACTCGACACCGATCCGGGTGGACCTTGCCGGCACTTCCAGCGACCCTGCGACAGCGGCCACCGGCTAGTGCCGGTGCGTTCCAGCAGCCCCGGAGGGGTCGTCGTGGGTGTGGACGTAGCCGCCGTCCTCGTCGGCGTGGAAGTGCGGCGCCATCGGTCCCGGATCCTGCGGTGTGTGCGTTCCGGCCCGGTGCTGCACCACCATCGAACGGACCCACTCGGCGAGTTCGGCAACGGTGGCGGGCACCTTCCGTGACAGGGCGAGGACCGGGCCGCCCTCGCGGGCGTCGAAGGCATCGGAAAGCATCAGATCGACGTCGACATCCACGTGCGGTGCCAGGTCAATCTTGTTGATCACCAGCAGGTCGGCCCGCGCGATGCCGGGGCCACCCTTCCGGGCGACGTCGCCGCCTCCCGCCACGTCGAGCACGAAGATCTGGGCGTCCACCAGGGCCGGCGAGAACGTGGCGGTGAGGTTATCGCCACCGCTTTCCACCATTACCAGGTCAAGGGGCGCGAAATCGGACTCGAGGTCCTCCACCGCCAGGAGATTCGTGGTGACGTCGTCGCGAATGGCCGTATGGGGGCACGCGCCGGTCTCGACAGCACGGATCCGCTCGCCGGGCAGCACGCCAGCCGATTTCAGGAACCGGGCGTCCTCGTCGGTATAGATGTCATTGGTGATGACGCCGATGGACAGTTCGCCGGACATGGCGCGGCAAATCGACGCGATCAGCGAGCTTTTCCCGGTGCCGACCGGGCCTGCAATGCCAAGCCGGAAAGAACGGGTGGAAAGGGTAGGGATTTCAGGCAACGAACAGTCTCCTTGTTCTGGTGGTGTGTTCCTGCGCCCACTGCTCCATCCACGGAGCGCTGAGCGCGGGCAGGTCGTCTTCGGTCTGAGTGGTGAGCGCTGCACGCGCGACATCGTCCATGGCGGCGCCAGCGTCGAGAATCCAGCGGGTGCCAGTCATCGGATCGATGGGAAGCAGCTTCAGCGCCGCGGCGACCACCGATTGGGCGTCGTCGTAACAGCAGAGCAGTGCCAGTTCCAGTTCCGGAACCCCGAGGGCCGCCCCAAGGACGCCGAGGGCAACCGGGCGGGTGGGCTTCGGCACCTCCCTGGCCAGCAGGTCGACGGCAGGGTTGCCCGGGACGAGGGTTACGGCCAGGCGCAGCATTCCGCGGCCGAGCCGTCGGGACGCGTCACGCTGGGCACCTGACGGTGTCCGTGCGTCCAGTGCCGCCTCAATCGGCGCGAAGGCTGGCCTTCCGGGGGTCGCGCTGACAGTGTCTGCCGACTGGTCCTGTGCCAGCACCGCGCGCCGGAAGGCGAGAACTGCCGCCGCTGTTTCCACCCGCATCACCGTATGGAGCCGGGACAGCAGGTAGCCGTAGACCTGGTCCGGTCCCAGCCCGCCCAGGACCGCCGGCTCCAGTCCCGCCGAATGGGCGTACGCACCCGAGGGCAGGCGGGAATCCGCGAGCAGGAAGCCGGCAAGAGCCGATGCGCTGGCACCCATCCCTAAAGTCCCATGCCTAGAACAGGGTGTAGCGCTGGGTCAGGGGCAACTCGACGGCGGGGGCTGGCTCGATCTCCTGGCCGTCGATGCTCACCCTGAACGTTTCAGGGTCCACCTGGATGTCCGGGAGCGCCGTGTTGTTCGGCAGTGACGCTTTGGTAACCCCTCGGGTGTCGGCGATGGCCGTGAGGCGGCGGGTGAGGCCCAGCCGGTCGGCGAGCCCGTCCTGAAGCGCGGCGGGCGTGACGAACGACGTCGACAGGTGCGGCGCCGACGTCGGGGTCCCCGCCAGCGCCTCACGCATCCAGACGGGTTGAGGGGTGGGGAGTGAAGCGTTGGGGTCGCCCATCTGGCCGGCGACAATCGCCCCGCCCTTGATCACCAGCGACGGGCGGATCCCGAAGAACGCCGGATGCCACAGCACCAGGTCAGCCAGCTTCCCGACGGCGATCGAGCCCACCTCGGCATCGATGCCGTGCGCGACGGCGGGGCAGATGGTGTACTTCGCGACGTAGCGTCGGGCCCTCTCGTTGTCGGCCGGTGACGCGGATTCGGGGGTGCCCAGGTGGTGCTTCATCACGTGGGCCACCTGCCAGGTGCGGGTGATGGTCTCCCCGATGCGGCCCATCGCCTGCGCATCGGAGGAGGTGATGGACAGCGCACCCAGGTCCTGCAGTACGTCCTCGGCCATCATGGTGGTGGCGCGGATGCGCGACTCGGCGAAGGCCAGGTCCTCGGGGATGCGCGGGTTGAGATGGTGACAGACCATCAGCATGTCCAGGTGCTCCGCGACGGTGTTGACAGTGAACGGCAGTGTGGGGTTCGTTGACGCGGGAAGGACATTGGCTGCGGCGGCAACGGTGATGATGTCCGGGGCATGGCCCCCGCCGGCGCCCTCGGCGTGGAACACGTGGATGCCGCGGCCGGCGACTGCCTCAAGGGTCTGCTGGACGTAGCCCGCCTCGTTGAGCGAGTCGGCGTGGAGGGCCACCTGCATTCCCCACCGGTCGGCGGCCCGCAGTGCTGCGTCGATGGCGGCGGGGGTGGAGCCCCAGTCCTCATGGACCTTGTAGCCGGCGGCACCGGCGAGGGCCTGCTCGTCGAGGGCCGCGTCGCTGACGGTGTTGCCCTTCCCATAGAGGAGGAAGTTCAGGGGCAGTGAATCGAGGGCGCGGTGCATCGTGGCGAGGTTCCAGGCGCCGGGGGTCACAGTGGTGGCCTTGGTGCCCTCGGCCGGGCCGGTCCCACCGCCTCCGACAGTGGTGATTCCGGAGGCAACCGCTTCCCGGAGCGCGTCGGTGCCCATCAGGTGCACGTGGCTGTCGATACCGCCGGCGGTGAGGATCTTGCCCTCCCCGGAAATCACCTCGGTTCCCGGGCCGATGACCAGGGCCGGGTCAACCCCGTCCATGATGTCCGGGTTGCCCGACTTGCCTATGCCGACGATCCGCCCGTGCCTGACCCCAACGTCGGCCCGGACAATGCCCCAGTGGTCCAGGATGACGGCGTTGGTGATGATCAGATCCGGCGCGCCCTCGGCGCTGGTCCTGGTGGACTGGGCCATGGACTCGCGGATGTTCTTGCCGCCGCCAAACACCGACTCGTCGCCACCGAAGGTGTAGTCCTGTTCGGGGGTGATCCACAGGTCGGTGTCACCGAGTCTGATCTGGTCGCCGACGGTGGGCCCATACAGGTGGGAGTAGTCGTGCCTGCTGATGTCCATGGGTTAGCCTTCCGGTGCGGGTCGACGCTGGAGCCCGGGAACGGTGCCCGTGCCGGCGAGTTTGACCAGCAGGACCTCACGGGAGGCCCCGGGTTCAAAGCGGACGGCGGTCCCGGCCGGGATGCCCAGCCGGAACCCGGTGGCGGCGGCACGGTCAAAGCTGAGGGCAGCGTTGACGTCGGCAAAATGGAAGTGGGATCCCACCTGGATGGGGCGGTCGCCGTCGTTCACCACCACCAGGGTGCGATGCTCCCTGCCGGCGTTGATCTCAAGGGACCCGGGAAGGGTGCGGATCTCGCCGGGAATCATCCGGCTCGGCTCGCCGGTCATGGGATGGGCTCGGTGATGGTGACGAGCTTGCGGCCATCGGGGAAGGTGGCTTCGATCTGCAGATCGGGGATCATCTCGGGCACCCCTTCCATCACCTCGGCGCGGGTGAGGACGCTGCGGCCCCGGCTCATCAGGTCGGCGACCTGGGCGCCCTCCCGGGCGCGCTCCATGACCCAGCAGGAGAGCAGGGCGACGGTTTCGGGGTAGTTCAGCAGCACACCCCGGTCGAGGCGGTCACGGGCCACCATGCCAGCGACGCTGAGCAGCAGCTTGTCCTGGTCTGACGGTGTGAGGAACATGTAAGAGTTTTACAGCCATAGTGTTACAGCCATGTTGCGGACCCGCGGCAGGTGACCGGCACGCTACCGGGGTTAGAGGTGGCGCAGATACCGGTCTGGTTCGTTCATGAAGCTTCGCCAGTTCACGGTCAGGTCCAGCTCGTCCCAGTGCCTCTCACGGAACCCCCACGGCCCGATCTCCAGGATTGCTGCCCCGGGCAGCGCCGCCAGCAGCGGGGAGTGGGTGGAGAGCAGCACCTGGGACTTCCCGTCGGCGAGCAGTTCCTTCAGGATGGCGAGCAAGGCCAGGCAGCCGCCGAAGGACAGCGCCGATTCCGGCTCATCCAGCACCCACAGACCGGGCCCGCGGAACCGGTCCACTGTCAGTTCCAGGAACGATTCCCCGTGGGACATCGAGTGGAACTGGCGGTCGATGCTGGACATCCCCGGATTCTGTTCCAGGTAGGTGAAAAACCCGTGCATCGTCTCGGCGCGCAGGAAGTAACCGCGCTTGGTGCCGCCCGGATTCCTGACCAGCTGGATGTGCTCCGCCAGGTCGGACTCGGAGGGTCGGGTGGAATGCCGTGCGCCGGTCGACCCTCCCTCCGGGGACAATCCGAATGCCAGCGCGATAGCCTCCACCAGGGTCGACTTGCCGGAGCCGTTCTCGCCCACCAGCACCGTCGCGGCGCCGAGGTCCATCCCGCCATTCAGGAGTTGCGTTACCGGCGGCAGGGTCGCCGGCCAGGTGCCTGGATCGAGCGGATGGGCCGGGTGGGCGGTGACCCGCCGGATGGGAAACCGGTTGAGCTGCATCTCAGCATCTTGGCAGCACCCTCTGACAGTCACAATCTCCGGTACCGTCCAGCCGTATGCCATGATCAGCGCAGGGCGCGTTTCACTTGCGCCGCACTCGACACACGACGAAGGAGTCACCCGTATGACCGGCTGGAGAATCAAGGACTTTCACTCCGCGGACATGGACGCAATTCTGCACCTGTGGGAGGAGTCCCGCAGTGCTGGTGTCGAACCGGTGTACGCCCTCTCCGAGGTCCTCGCCTCCTGCCAGAAGGATCACGCCGTCGTCGCCGTCCATGGTGAGACGGTGGTCGGCACGGCGGTAGCCCGCGCTGCGCACGACCAGGGATGGATCGTGTTCTTCGCCATTGACGAGGCCTGGAGGAACCAGGGGATCGGCAGCGCGCTGCTTGCAGCCATCGAGGGCAGGATGGCCCCGCATGGCCTGACGAAACTCTCCACCCTGGTGCCCGATGCCGAACAGCGCGTGGACGCGTTGCTCAACTCAGGATTCCATGACCGGAAACACCTGCGGTACTTTGAACGGGACATCCCTGTGCAACGCCAGGAGATGGGCCTGCTCAGCGAACTCGGTGGACGGTTGATGCCGAGGAACCTGTGGAGCAACGTGGGCGGCATGCAGCGCGAGAAAGAACTGCTCGAACGCAGGCTGGTCCTACCCCTCGCCAACCCCGACCTCGCCGACCAGTACGGGGTGGTGCCGCCGCGCGCAGTGATGCTGTTCGGTCCGCCGGGAACCGGTAAAACCACGTTCGCCAAGGCCATCGCCTCACGGTTGGAGTGGCCCTTCGTCGAGGTGTTCCCGTCAAGGCTGGCCACTGACTCCAAAGGGCTGGCGGGCGCGTTGCGGGAGACCTTCCTCGAAATTGCCGAACTGGAACACGCAGTGGTGTTCATTGACGAGGTCGAGGAAATTGCCGCGCAACGGCAAGGAGAGCCGCCGTCACCTTTGCAGGGCGTGACCAACGAACTGCTCAAGATCATTCCTGCCTTCCGGGAGCAGCCGGGCCGCCTCCTGGTGTGCGCCACGAACTTCATTCGGGCCCTTGACACCGCTTTTCTCCGCCACGGACGCTTCGACTACGTCATCCCCATCGGGCTGCCCGACAGTGCCGCCCGGCACGCCATCTGGCAGCGGTATATCCCGTCCGAGGTGGCAGCCGACATTGACCTTGCCCGGCTCGTGGACACCTCCGACGGTTTTTCCCCTGCTGACATAGAATTCGCGGCACGCAAAGCCTCCCAACGGGCTCTGGAGCAGGCGGTCTTCGGAGGGGCTGACAGCGGCACGCCGGCGCCGGGTCCATCAAGCGATGATTACCTGAAGGCGATCGCCGAGACCCGGACCACCGTCTCGGCGTCCGTCGCGCAGGAATTCCGCGAGGACATTGAACGGATCGCGAGGCTCTAGCGTCACGAAGCGTGAGTCAGCTCTGTGAGTCCAGCGCCTTGCGGCCCAGATACACCGTGTTGGTCGAGTCCCTGCCCTGCAGCGGGTTGTCGAAACTGACGACGACGGCACGCACCTCGGTGAACACCTTGCCGAGGACCGCGAGGTAGTCGTCGTCGGGCGGGTCGTTGGACCAGAGGGCGAAGACCCCGCCGGGGTGCAGGTGGCCTGCCAGCCGCTGTGTCCCGGCCGGGTCGTAGAACGGCGCGTGGCTGGGGTGGAGGACATGCCGGGGGGAGTGGTCGACGTCGAGGATCACCGCGTGGAACTGCCGGCCCGGTGCCTCGGGATCGAACCCCTCGGCGGAGGCCGCCAGCGCGAAGAAGTCACCGTGGACATAGCGGTTGCGGGGATCAGCGGTCAGGGTTCTGCCCGCCGGGATCAGCCCGGTCTGGTGCCATTCGATGACTTCGCCGAGCGCTTCAACGATCAGCAACGACCTGGCCTTCGGGCTGTCGAGGACCGCCTGCGCCGTGTAGCCGAGCCCCAACCCGCCGACGACGACATCGAGCCCGTCGCCCGGGAGCTCGGCGAGTGCCAGTGTCGTCAGCTCAATCTCGGCGACGGTGAAGAGGCTGGACATCAGGAAGTCGTCGTCGAGTTTGACCTCGTAGACCTCCTTGTCGAAGGTCCGGTCCCAGCGCCGCCTGAGGCTGATCTCGCCGAGTCGGGTCTTTTTGCAGTCGAGTTCTTCGAACATCACCATCCGCCCAGTCTGTCAGGCGATCAGGTGTTCCGGCGGCTGCGGTAGAGCAGATAGATGAAGTACGGCGCGCCGAGGATCGCGGTCAGCAGTCCGGCGGGGAGCTGGGACGGCGCGATCACCGTCCGCCCGAGCATGTCCGCGAGGCAGACGAGCAGGGCGCCGAGCAGCATGGCGGTCGGTAGTGCGAGCTTGTGCCGGTGGCCGATCAGCGCGCGTGCCGCGTGGGGTGCCACCAGACCGACGAAGCCGATCACACCGATGCCTGCCACCGCGGAGCCGGTCAGCACAACGACGCAGACAATGAGGATGGCCCTGGCCGTCGGGACCCGGATGCCGAGCAGGCGGGGGGTGTCTTCGTCGAGCGCCAGCAGGTCGTGGGTGCGGTGGGCACTGGCGATGATCGGAGCCGTGAGGATCAGCGCGACGATCATTGGCACCAGGTGTTGCAGGGACCTGCCGTAGGTGGAACCGGACAGCCAGGTCAGCGCCTTCGCTTCGTTCCAGGGGTCGGTGAGGACAATCAGGAGGGTGATCCCTGCGGTGGCTGCCGCTGAAACGCCGAAGCCGATCAGGATCAGCCGGTCCGTCTGGAGACCGCCGCGGAGGGCGAGGCCGAAGACGATCGCGGCGGTCACGGCGGCGCCGAGGCCAGCGCCGGCGCTGATGAACCAGAACCCGGCGATCGGAACGAAGGTGATGACGGCGATCGCGCCGAGCCCGGCCCCGCCGCTGACACCGAGAATCGCTGGTTCGGCGAGCGGGTTCCGGGTCACTGCCTGCACGGTGGTGCCAGCCAGTGCCAGGGAGGCCCCCGCGAGCAGTGCGGCGCCGACCCGCGGCAGGCGGGTATCCATCACGTTGGACACCACTGGTCCGGCCTGACCGGCAGCCCAGTTGGCGAGGTCACCCAGGAGGAGTTTGGTGTCGCCGATCAGGACGCTGGCAAAGGCGGTGGCGACGGTGAGGGCGGCGATCCCCGCGATGATGAGGATGACCCGGCCGCGCGAGCGGGATGCGGCCATGCTGATGCGGCGGGGCTCGCGCACTGGGCCGGCTGTCCGCAGGCGTTGCGCCAGCAGCACCAGAAAGATCGCACCAAACATGGTGGTGATGACCCCGGTGGGTACCTCGACGGCGCTTTGCGCTCCGACCGCTGCGCGCAGGCCCACATCGGCGCCGAGCACCAGGACGACGCCGGTGAGCGCCGACACCGGAATCATTGCGGCGTGTTTGTGCAGACCGGGGACCGCCGACGCCGCCAACCGGACCAGCGCCGGGGCGGCCAGGCCGATGAACCCGATGGGTCCTGCCATGGTGACCGCTGCCGCCGCCAGCAGGACCGTCAGGACGATGGCAATCACCTGGGTGCGCCGGACGTTGACGCCGAGCATCCGAGCCTGGTCGTCGCCGAGCGTGAGCAGGTCCAGCGACCGCGATGTGAGCAGGAGCACCAGGATGACCACCCCGGTCAGCGGACCGAGGAGGAGGAACTTGTCGATTCCGCTCTGTCCGAGGGACCCGGCCTGCCAGGCGTAGAGCCCACGGGTTTCCTGGGCAAACAGCAGCAGCAGGGTGGTGGTGAGTGCACTGAACGCCAGGGCGATCGCCGACCCGGCAAGGACGAGGCGGACCGTCCCGGCGGCACCGGCCCCGGACAGTGCCAGGACCAGGGCTGCTGCGGCCAGCCCGCCGGCGAACGCAACGCCGACCGCGCCGAAAAGGGGCAGCGGCAGCCCGAAGGCTGCCACTGCCACCACCGCGAGATGTGCTCCGGCGTTTACCGCGAGGGTATCGGGGGACGCGAGGATGTTGCGGGACACCGACTGCATCACTGCGCCGGCAACGCCCAGGGCCACGCCGACCAGAATTCCGGCCGCGAGGCGCGGCACCCGTGAGGCGGTCACCACTGCCGTGGCCTCGTCGGTGGCGCTACCGGTGACCAGCTGCCACAGGTCGGACAGGGTGACTGCGGCCGTGCCCTGACCTAGATGAATCACCGATAGGACGACCACAGCACCCACCAACCCCGCCGCCACAGCGAACAGGGGAACGCGTGAGGCGGTGCTGGCCGGTCCGCGTGGGGTGGCGGGGGCGGGGCGGGTGAGAGTCGTCTGCGGCATGGGAGTGGTTAGTTCAGCGCGTCGACGGCTGCGTCGATGATCTGTTCCATTGAGGTAGGACCGCCAAAGGTCCAGATGGAGTCAGGGAACCGCACTACCTTGTCCTCGGTCACGAAGGGGAGGTCCATCCAGATGGCGTTGTCGGCCAACTCGTCCGTGTACGGATCACCGAAGGCGTCATTGGCCATGTACCAGAAGTGTGCGTCGCCAAGCTCAGTCAGCCCCTCGACGTCGGTCTGTGCCAGACCATAGGCGGGATCGCCCTCCATTGACCAGGCGTTCTCCAGTCCGATCTCGGCGAAGACGTCGGAAACCAGCGAACCCTCGGCGTAGGGACGGATCGAGACGCTTCCCGCGTCGACGTACGAGTCGGAGAAGGCAACAGCGTCGCCGGTGGCTCCGGCTGCTTCGACCGCGGCACGGTCTTCCTCTACCTTGGCCTCGAAGTTGGCTTTCAGCTCCTCGGCTGCGTCCTCGGTGCCGGTGGCCTTGGCGATCAGGCCGATCGTCTCGAACATCTGGCCGATGTTGTCAGCGGCGTCTCCGCCGGGGACCACGATGACGGGGATGGTTTCTTCGATCTGTTCGATGGCTCCGTCGACCAGCGAGTCGGTGACGAGCAGGAGATCCGGTTCCAGTGCGACGAGGGTGTCGATGCTGGGCTCTCCGCGGGTACCGATGTCCGTGACCGTGTCGTCCAGCGGGGCCGAGCTCACCCAGGTTTCGTAGCCTTCGATGTCGGCGGCGCCCACCGGCATCACGCCGAGTGACACCATGTTTTCGATGACTCCCCATTCCGAACCTGCCACCCGGGTCGCGGGGCCGTCGAGGACCACTTCCTTGCCACGGGAGTCGACGATCGTGATGGACTCGCCGGATCCGGTGTCGGCTGAAGAGTCGCTGGAAGCGGCATCCTCGGTGGTGCCGCAGCCGCTGATGGCCAGCATGGCCCCCGCCGTCAGGGCAGCAAGGAGTCGTGTTTTGCGCATGGTGTTTCTTTCTCTAGGTAATTCGAACTAGGGGGTGAGGGAGAGGTAGGTGTGACGTCCGACAGCCCGGGTGGTCAGGGACCCGGTGGCTGCATCGATGGTCACGTCGACCCGGACGCCGAAGGCCCGGGTCAGGTTTTCGGCGGTCAACACGTGAGCTGCCGAGCCTGCAGTGGTGATGGTCCCCGCCTCGAGCAGCACCAGGTGGTCGGCGATCGCCGCCGCCTGATCCAGGTCGTGGAGGACGACGCCGACGGTCACGCCATGTTCGACGGCGAGGTCACGGATGACGTCGAGGATTTCGACCTGATAGCGCAGGTCGAGGTAGGTGGTGGGCTCGTCAAGGAGCAGTACCTGGGTGTCCTGGGCCAGGCAGGAGGCGAGCCACACGCGCTGCAACTGGCCACCGGAGAGCGCAGCCACGGGGGAGTCGGTGAGCTCGTGGGTGTTGGTGAGACGCATCGCGCGTTCCACCACCGCCGCGCCGTCGGGGTCTTTAGCGGTCCAGCGGCTTCGGTGGGGGTGGCGGCCGTAATCGACCACCTCTTTCACAGTGGTCCCGCCGGGGGTGGGGCGGCCCTGGGTGAGGAGGGTAACGCGCTTGGCGAAGTCCCGAGAAGATAACGCGAAGGCATCAACGCGCTCGCCCAGGGTCACCGATCCGCTGTCCGGCTTATGCAGCCGGGCGACGGTGCGCAGCAGCGTGGACTTCCCGCTCCCGTTCGGCCCGATGAAAGCGGTCACCTTGCCCGGCTCCAGCGTGAACCCTGCCTGGTGCACGGCGGGCCGTGAATCGTAGGAGATGGTCAGATCCGTAGCCGTGAGGCCAACGTCGGAACCAGTGAGAACGGAGGTCATTGCTCAAAGGTAAGGCACGCCTAACCTAAAGTGCAATAAATACGTCACGAACGCGTTGTGTAATTACCGGGCCTAGTCGCGGACCCGGACCGCGGTTTCGCGGAGGTAGAGGTCCACGCGGGTGTAGGCGTCGCGGGTCAGGGCCTTCCAGAGTTCGACGGCGAGCCGCGGATCCTCGGATTCGAGGGTGGAAATGGCGTCGGCGGTCAGCACCATGACCTTGACTCCGCCCTCGGCTTTCACCGTGGTTTCCTGGCGGTCGTCGCTACCGAGCGCGAGTTCGCCGAAGGTCATGCCAGCGCTGAGGGTGGTGAGGCGGACCCGTCCTCCGGTGGGACCGGGGACCGACGTCGTAATCTTCCCGGACAGGATGAAGAACACACCGCCGAACCGTTGGCCGACGCGGCGGATCACGTGGCCGTCGTCGTACTCGCGCTCCTCCATCCGGTCGGCAAGCGCCGACGCGTCGTCAGCGGTCAGCGGGCTCAGCGCGGGGCAGTCGGTGACCCGGACCACCGTGGGAAGGTACAGGTCATCGCCGTAGGCGGCGATCAGCCGGTCTTCACACCATTCGACGGCGGCGGTGCGGGTGTCGAACGTGGGGACCTCGCGGTCCACGTCCTGGAAGGTCTCGGCGAGGGTGCCGTCGCTGTCGATCAGGACCAGTTCGCGGCCCTCGCTGACCAGGTTCTCCCGGGTTTCAGCGAGTAGGCGCAGGGAGACATCGGCTACTTCGTCCACGCGGCGAAGGTCCAGGATGATCAGCTCGACGGTCCGGTCGAGGGAGCTCAGCTCGCGGATCATCGACTCGGTGCCGGCGAACAGCAGGTCGCCGTTGAGTTCGATCACGCGGGCGCGGTGGCCGTTGTCCCTGAGGATGTCCATCGCCTCGTCGTTGCGGCGGATGCCCGACGGCGACGCTGAGATGTCGTAGGTGGACCGGATGGCCGACTTGCCGGTCCGGGCGGCCCGGACAAAGTGGAGTTCCATGTCCCGGGAGAGGCGCTGGCTGGTCGCCATGCCGCGCACGCTGCTGCCGTGCTCATCCAGGGGAGGGGAGTACACGGCGAGTCCCACCTGGCCAGGCAGGACAGCGATGGTGCCGCCTGCGACGCCGCTCTTGGCGGGCATGCCAACGGTGCTGATCCAGGCGCCGGCGTCGTCGTACATGCCGCAGGTGGTCATCACGGACAGGACCCGTTCGATCGGCCCGATCTCCAGCACCTGGCGCCCGGTGAGCGGGTTGCGGCCGCTGTTGGCGAGGGTAGCCGCCATCACCGAGAGGTCGAGGCAGTTCACCAGCACCGAGCACTGCCGGAAGTAGTCCTCGATCACCGGCTGCGGATCGTCCTCGATGATATTGAATGAGCGCAGCAGGTGGGCGAGCGCCCGGTTGCGGTGCCCGTGCTTGAGCTCGGACTCGTAGATCTCGGTGTTGACGCTCAGTTGCCGGCCGGCGAAGGCCGAGTAGGTGTTGAGGATCCGCTTGAACCGGCCGTTACCGCCGGATCCCTTGATCAGGGAGGTGGCGGTCAGGGCGCCGGCGTTGATCATCGCGTTGGAGGGGCGGCCGGTACCTTCGGCGAGCGAGATCTCGTTGAACGAGTCGCCGGACGGTTCGACGTCAACTTTTTCGTCCACGGCGTCCATCCCCAGATCGGCGAGGGCCAGGCCGTAGGTGAAGGGCTTCGAGATGGACTGGATGCTGAACTCGTCCCGGGTGTCTCCCACCTCGTAGATGTAGCCGTCCACAGTGGTGAGGCAGATGCCGAAGTTGTTCGGATCGACGTTCGCCATGGCGGGGATGGTGCTGTAGGGCTTGCCATCCTTGAGCTCGGCGATCTCCTGGTGGATACGTTTGAGGTAGCTTTCGATCGGGGAGTCCATGCAAGCAACACTAGGCGATCCGGGCGCACCCTCCGCGCGGGAAGTGCCGCCCGGGCCTGCGGACCCTCCCGGCTTGGCTACTTCTTCTTGCGACCGAGGATCAGGGCCAGCGCAATGCCGACCATCCAGATGTCCTTCGCTACGGGGGTGCCCTCCTGGCTGGGACGGATGCCATCGGATTCGGTCATCTCCGGTGTGCGGAAGTACATCAGCATGGTGCCACCGGCAAATGCGCCCAGGGCGAGACCCGCCAGCCGTGCGGGAACGAAAGGAGACAGCAATGCTGCGCCGATTCCGATCTCGGAGTAGGAAAGATACTTGCCGAACTTCTCCGGTTCCAGCTGGGACACCTGGGGAATCGCCTTCGCGGCCATCCCCTGAAGGTAGGCGGCGGAACCCGGATCGAGGTGAAGCTTGCCGATCCCAGAGTTCAGAATAAAAGCACCGGTAGCCAACCGAAGCGGCACCTGACTTGCTGTGAAACCCATGATGTTCCTTTCGCGCTGGACTTTTCCGTTTCGAGCCTACGTCCGGCCGGTCCCGCGCGCTAGGGCCGCTGACACACGGCCATGAAACTGGCTGCAGGGCCCTGCGATCATGTGGGTCAGCTCACAGGCGGAACCTCGATCCATGAGAGGATACCTAGGGCCCGTTCCCTGACGGCACGGGCTCCCCGCCCCCAAACCTGAAGGATCTTTGATGCCCGGCGAGATGCCCCCAGAGAAGTCGGGCCACGTGCCTGCCGAGAAACTGAACCACGCCGACCGCGTGGACGACGACGGCGGCAAGCCCGCCAAATGGAAGATCGTCGGACCAGGTCTGGTGGTGGCCGCCACCGGTGTCGGCGCCGCCGATATGGTGGCCACCCTGGTGGCCGGTTCCCGGTACGGGTACGGCCTCCTCTGGGCTGTCATCCTCGGTGTCTTCCTGAAGATCATCCTCGTCGAGGGTGCCGGGCGGTTTACCCTGGCCACCGGCTACACGATCTTCGAGGGCTGGCGGTCCCTGGGCAAATGGACCACCTGGTACTTCGGGCCGTACATCATGATCTGGGGCTTCGTCTACGGTGCGACGGCGATGTCGAGCGCCGCGCTGCCCCTCGCCGCGCTGTTCCCGATCTTCCCGCTCTGGGCGTGGGCCATCGTAATGGGCCTCGCCGGCTTCGTGATGGTCTGGTTCGGCCGCTACGCCACCTTCGAGAAGATCACCGCCGCCCTGGTCGGCATCATGTTCATCACCGTGGTGGGCCTGGCCATCATCGCGGCGCCGAACCTTCCGGAAATGGTCACCGGACTGGTGCCGATCATCCCCGAGGGTGGCCTGCTGTACACGCTGGCGCTCGCCGGCGGTGTTGGCGGCACCATCACGCTCGCCGCCTACGGCTACTGGTTGCGCGAAAAGGGCTGGTACACGCCCAAGTGGATGAAGGTGATGCGCATCGACAACTCGATGGCATACGTGATGACCGGCATCTTCGTCATCGCGATGCTCATCGTCGGCGCCGAAGTGGTCCGCTCCGCCGGGGTCAGCCTGAGCGCCGGTGACGAAGGGCTGCTCGACCTGTCCACCGTGCTCCGCGATGAGTACGGCGACGTCGTCGGGATCGGGTTCCTGGTCGGCTTCTGGGCCGCCTCCTTCTCCTCGATCATCGGCGTCTGGAACGGTGTCTCCCTGATGTTCGCCGACTTCTGGGGCAACATCCGCGGCAAGGAATCCGGCCACCCGGACACCCGGGTGGGCGGCAAGTACTTCAGGTTCTACGTCCTGTGGCTGACCTTCCCGCCGATGATCCTGTTCGCCCTGGGCCAGCCGATCGGACTGATCCTCGCGTACGGTGTCCTCGGATCACTGTTCATGCCATTCCTCGCTGTCACTCTTTTGGGCCTGCTGAACGGTAAGCGGATCCCAAGGAAGTATGCGAACAAACTCCACACGAATATCGCCCTGGCGGTTGTCGCGCTGCTGTTCATTGTGCTCGGCATCAACCAGCTTGTCGGGGCGGTCGCACCACTCTTCGGCGGTTAACCCGCCCGCACAGGACGAAAAACGGCCCCGGGGCCCAGACCCGCCGGTTGCAAGCGGCGGGTCTGGGCTGCGGGGCCGTTTCTGGCTGACCGGACGCGGAAACTAGGAGAACTGCGTGTCCGCGAACCCACAGACCGTGATCTCCACGGTCACCTGCAGGGAGCTGGTATCCGGTTCCCGGGCCAGTCCGGCCCGGATGGCTGCGGCCACCTCACGGACCAGTCGCGGCGCCGCCGTGTCAGTGAGTGCGGCGATCCGGGCCCTGACCGCCAGCCGGGAGCCGGAAACGTCAACGTCCACCAGAGTTTCATCGGCGCCTAAGGTTCTGGCAATCCCCGCCAGGATCGCCGAACGTGCCGGGTACAGGCCAGCCACTCCTTCGACCCCGGTGATGATCTCCTCGACCCGGAGTGCCAGTTGGTCCTTACTCATTCACCTCTCCTCTCGGGTCCCCACCCACGCGCTCGTGAACGTCGGTCACCGATACGTCGACGTCGGTCAGGTTCAGCTCCGTCTGGGTTCTCACCGTGTCGGCGATCCGTGTCCGGAGGGACTCGACCATGGCCGGGAGCGGGTAGCCGAAGAATGCAGTCACGTTTACCTCGATCCGGACCTCGCCGCCCGGCTCGGTGATGTTCCCGTGCAGGCGGCATTTGCCGATCGTGGCACCGGCGACGTCGTCGCCGGTCGAGCGGATCAACGCGACGAGGCTGCCCTCGGTCTGAGCGAAGGAGTCCTCCGGGTCCTCGCCCGACAGCGGAATACTCCGACCGGACCGCATCTCCAGCCGCAGGTTGCCCAGAATTGACTGCAGCCAGGGCTCGTCAGCCGACCCTGCCTGTTCGGTATCGGCCGCCGCGAGTTCGCCGGTCAGCCGGTGCAGCGCACGCAGCCCAGCCAACCCTGCCTGACATTCGGGGCAGCGTTCGTAGTGCTGCTCTGCTGTCGACTGACCGGTCCGCAGGTACTCTTCAAGCTCGTCGAGGCTGTGGCCGCAACCGGGATCAGGGATGTCGTTGCTCATCGCCAGTCCTCCATTTCCTTCATCAGGGTGGTTCGTGCTCTCGATAGCCTGCCGCGAACGCTGTCGGTGCTGATCTCCAGCGTTTCGGCGATGTCCTCGTAGGATTGCCCGCCCATCTCCTTGAGCACCCAACACTGGCGCTGCTCGTCCGGAAGCTTCCGGAGTGCTGCCACCAGGGACTGCATCTGAGAGCCCTGTTCGACGGCCCGCTCCGGACCGGGTGCCGGATCGGGTGGTTCGACGTCGTCAAGGTCGTCCACCGGCCGGCGTTTCCTGATCAGGTCAATGCTTTTCCGGCCGCAGATGCGCATGAGCCACGGCTTGACGGCGGCGCCATCCTGCAGGTCGCCGAGCTGGTTCCAGGCCTGGAGCAGGGTCTCCTGCACGGCGTCGTCGGCGTCCGCCGCCGAACCGGTGAGTCGCCGGGCGTAGCCGCGCATCAGCGGCCCGTACCGGCGTGCAATGGCCTCGAAGGAGGCGACGTCGCCGTCCGCCGCGCGCTCCACCAGGAACGAGTCATGGGCATCGTTGAGGTTCAGACGGGGGCGGGCCGGGGCCGTCAATCGACTCTCCGCGTGCGGGTGAGGCGCGCCCGGGCCCCCGCGTGGACGCTGACGAGGATGGGGTGGCGCACGCCAAGCAGGGTGTCCAGACCGCTGATCGCCTCCTCGGCCGCGGCGACCACGGCTGCGGGAGACGCCCCGCGGCGCGGCTGGACCCGGACGCGAAGGCCGGTCTGCCGACGTACCCGCCAGGAGGTCACTCCGACGGACAGGATCTGCCCGTTCCCCTCGAGGCTCGAACGGAGAGCGTCCTCCACGAGGGAGGTCTCGACGGTGGTGGTACCCGCGCCGGTGTCCTGCTGCGCCAGAGTGCGGGTGCGCCCGCCGCCCTGCGAGGCAATCCACCCGAACAGCAGGGCAGCGCACGCCAGCACCAGGGCCAGCGCGGCGACGGTCCACCAGCTGGTCTCGGTGTTCAGGGGAGCGGCCGCCAGAATGCCGGGGAGGCCCTCCACAGCGGCTGTGCCCACGGAGGTCCAGGTACCGGCTACCTCGGGGAGCAGGCCGGCAGCAGCGGTGAGCGCGCCGACGGCGAGAAGTACCAGCCCCAGCAGGACCAGAAGGGTCCGGTTGAGCCAGCGATGGGTGGAACTCATATGCCTAGTGCTCCTTCATGCCTGAGGTTGATCCTAACGCCTGGTTCAGGACGGATCCTGTACCCGGAGAGTTCGTCCTCGACTGCCGCGCGGATGAGCGTTTCGTCAAGAGGAGACCCACTGGTCGGGCGGACGTCGACGGTGATGCGGCGCCGGTCCACCCGGGTGGACACCTGGTCCGGGTCCAGCCCCGCCTCCTGGCGGGTTCGGCGGGACACGGCAGCCGCGATGACTTCCGAATCGACCACCACGGCCGTCCGGTCCCGGCCCACCACATGGAGGTCTCGGGTGCCCGGTGTCAGGGCGACCAGCAGAAACATCAGTCCCACCAGTGCCAGACCCAGACCGGCGAGGGTCAGCCCCCAGGGGAGGACGGTGCTGGGGAGGCCTGCCGCCCAGTTGAGCAGGGCGGGTGGACTGATGATCAGTGGTGGCTGGTTCACCACTGAGAGAACGGCCTCGGTGCCCAGCCACGCCAACCCGGCCAGCAGGACGACGGCGGCACTCACCGACGCGACGGCACGTGAGGAATGCGTTTCGCGGCGGAGAAGCCGGCGGGTGTGAAGTGTTTCGCTCATGCCAGTTTCCTTTCCGCGGGAGGCCGGATCCCGGTCAGCCGGATATTGATCCGGCCCACCTGGGACCCGGTGACCTGCTGGGCTGTTTCACGGATTCCGTTCCGGGCGCGGTCCGCTCGGTCAAACACCGTTCCGCCGCCGTGTTCCACCGCTGAGGGATCCTGTGCCGCCTGCAGGAGGATGGGCGCGGGAAGGGGGACCGAGACCGTGATGCCGAGGGCGCCGTCGTCGTCGGCCAGCACGACCCGCACCTCACTCCGGGGGACGCCGAAGGTGGCTGCTGCCACGGCCTCGGCGGTGTGGGTCAGTGCCGACTTGGTGATCCGGGTGTGCCCGGTGCGTCCCGGAGCGGCGCTCCGGTTGGTAGCGGTCACGACGCCGAACGCCGGCCCCGCAGGGCATCCAGGACTGAGCCTGGGTCAAGCTTACCTTCGGCGGTGCGACCGGCAACGGCACCGATCACCATGAACACGGCGACCAGCACGAAACCCCAAAAACCGAAGATCAGTGCAGCGAAGGCCAGGGTGGCTCCGGTGGCGATACCGGCTGTCGTGGGGCTCACGAGACGCGGGATTCGGTCGGGGCGGACTCGGCGTTGCCGTCGCGGGTGTCATCACCGGGGACGTGGATGTCACTGATGGTCACGTTCACCTCGGTGACCTCCATGCCGACGAGGTCCTCCACGGCAGAGTAGATGGCGTCGCGGACCTGATCCGCCACCTCCTTCAGCGGGTGCGGGTACTCGACGACGAGGGTGACATCGACTGCCACCTGGGTCTGGCCGACCTCGACACTGATGCCCTGGGTGTGGTCTTCCTTCTGGCCGACAGCGCCGCGGATCGAACCGAGCGCGCGCGCAGCTCCCCCGCCGAGTGCATGGACGCCGGGGATGTCGCGGATAGCAATGCCGGCGATCTTCGCCACCACGTTGTCAGCGATGGCCGTCGCGCCGCGCCCGCCGTCGTGCTGACGTTTCCCATGGGGTGCCGTGGCTGCCGCAGTAGCGGGCTGGCGGTTGGCGAGCGCCTGAGGGGTGGAGCCCGTCGTGGTCGGCTTTTTGTCCTGTGGCTGGGTGCTCATCGTGATGCTCCTTGATGCTGAAGTCGGTGGATAAATCGGTGATGCGGGGGCGCCCAAAAGAGGCGCTCCTGCAGGTAAGACGCTCCGTCCGGGGCAAAGGTCACGGTCACCTCAAGGTGATGTGCCTCACACTGACATCGACGGCAAACCGTGACCATGGCGTGATGGTTCCTTTACATTGCTGTGCCTAGTGTGGACGGAAGGCCAATTCAATGCGCCTCGAAACTACTGAAAATGTGCCTGCGGGCTGATACGTAACCAAGGTGAAGAGGGTATTGATTTGTTGGATTTCTTTGGAGACCGGCTGCCTCAAATCCTGTTTGCTAGCTGGCAGCACTTTTCCCTGGTGGTCCAATGCCTGATCCTCGGAACCGTTATTGCGGTGGGACTCGCGGCGCTCGTGTACCGCAGCAACCTCTTCAGGTCGCTCGCCAATAGCGTCTCCGCCGTCGGCCTGACCATCCCGTCCTTCGCCTTCATTGGGCTCATGATCGCTCCGTTTGGGTTCGGTGTCACGCCCGCCGTGATCGTGGTGTCGTTCTTCGCAGCGCTCCCGATCCTTCGGAACGCGGTTGTCGGCCTGACCGGCATTGACCACGGCGTGGTGGAATCCGCCAGGGGGATCGGCATGAGCCGCTTCCGCACGCTCCTGCAGGTGGAGCTGCCGCTGGCCTGGCCGGTGATCCTCGCCGGGATCCGCGTTTCGGCGCAGATGGTGATGGGCATCGCCGCGATCACCGCCTATGCACTGGGCCCCGGGCTGGGAGGCTTCATCTTCTCCGGGCTGTCCCGCCTGGGCGGCGCCAACGCCCTGGAGTCCGTTGCCACCGGCGTCATCGCCGTCATCATTCTTGCCCTAATACTCGACGTTCTGCTCATCGGCCTCGGCCGACTAACCACCCCGCGAGGTATCCGTGTCTGAGATCCAATCCACAGCAACCGACAACTCCGGGACGCCCGGGAACGCCATTACCGGGGCCAGCATCCTGTTGGACAAGGTCACCAAACGCTACCCGGGGCAGGACAGCCCGGCGGTGGACGGTCTCACCCTGGAAATTCCCGCCGGTAAGATTGTCATGCTGGTTGGCCCCTCGGGCTGCGGCAAAACCACCACCCTCAAAATGATCAACCGGCTCATCGAGCCGACTGAGGGACGGATCGTCCTGGACGACGACGACGTCACCGACATCAACGGGGACAGCCTGCGACGCCGGATCGGCTATGTCATCCAGGCTGGTGGCCTGTTCCCCCACATGACTGTCTCAGCGAACATTGGGATCGTGCCGAAGATGCTCGGCTGGAGCAAGGACAGGATCGCCGCCCGGGTCGATGAGCTGCTGGAGCTGGTGTCCCTGGACGCTGCCCAGTACCGGGACCGTTTCCCCAAGGAACTCTCCGGTGGGCAGCAGCAGCGGGTGGGGGTGGCCCGCGCGCTCGCAGCGGACCCCCCGGTCCTGTTGATGGATGAGCCGTTCGGCGCCGTGGACCCGATCACCCGTCAGCGGCTCCAGGATGAGCTGCTGAACATCCAGGCCGAACTGCAGAAAACGATCGTCTGCGTGACCCACGACTTCGACGAGGCAGTGAAGCTCGGCGACTGGATTGCCATCTTCACCGACGGAGCCCAGCTGGTGCAGTACGACACCCCCGAAAGGATCCTCGCGAACCCAGCGAACGAGTTTGTCGAAAACTTTATCGGTTCCGGTGCCGGCCTGAAGCAGCTCACCCTGACCCGGGTCAACGAGGTGGACCTGGCCGACGCCGTGGTGGCCAGCAGCGGCGACCTTGCCAGCGATGTCCTCTCCCGGCTCGACCAGGCCCAGCACGACCACGCAGTGATCGTCGACGGGAAGAACCGCCCCATCCAGTGGCTCACCCGCCGCCAGCTCACCCGGCTGGACCGGGTTACCGACGACCGTGACGCCAAACTCCCGGTGGTCGGCGACCGCGCGACCCTCAATGACGCGCTGGACACCATGCTGGTCTCCAGCGCCGGCGCTGCCCTCGTCACGGGGAAGCGGGACGCCTTCCTGGGCGTGATCGACGTCGAGACGGTGATGGATGCGATCGGACGCGCCCACACGCACGCCCGGTCGGCGCACTCCTCCGGACGTCCGGTGGGAGTCAACACCGGAACCCTGCAGGCAGTCACCGAAGGAAACGGGCAGTGAGCGCTGCCGCGCCCGCCCAGACTCCCCAGGCACTCGCCGCCCAATCGGATGTAGCCGGACCCTCCTGGCGCCCGCTGATCTACCAGCTGGCTGGAATCCTGCTGGCCCTCGCTGCCCTGGTGGCCTGGGCGCTGACGGCAGACCTGTCGGAGACCGAGCTCAACACCCTGAACCCCGATTCCCTCCTCGGTTACACCCTCGAACACCTCGCCCTGACGGCGGTATCGGCAGTGATCGTGCTGCTGATCGCGATTCCGCTGGGGATCGTGCTGACCCGCGGTCCATTCCGGCGGCTGACCGGACCGGTGCTCGCCGTCGTCAACGTGGGCCAGGCAGCTCCCGCGATCGGCCTGATCGTGCTCCTCGCCTCCTGGCAGGGGTTCGGCTTCAACGCGGCGATCACCGCACTGGTGCTCTACGCGCTGCTGCCGGTCCTGCGCAACACCATGGTGGGCATCAACCAGGTGGACGAACGGCTGGTCGAAGCAGGGCGGGGCATGGGCATGAGTGCCCTAGCCGTGCTGTTCAGGGTGGAACTTCCCCTGGCGGTCCCGGTGATGCTCGCGGGGATCCGCACCGCGCTGGTCCTCCTCGTCGGCACCGCAGCGCTCGCAGCATTCATCAATGGCGGTGGCCTGGGCATTCTGATCATTACCGGAGTCAACCTCAACCTTGTCAGCGTCCTGGTGGTCGGCTCGGTCCTCGTGGCCCTGCTCGCCCTCCTGGTCGACTGGATTGGGCGCGTCGTTGAACACGTCGCCCGCCCGAAAGGACTCTGATGCGTTTCACCACTACCCCCACCGCCGCGGCAATACCCGCTACGGCGACCCGCACCCTGACCCGTCGTCTCGGCGGCGCCGCTGCGATCCTGTCGGCCGGGTTGCTGGCCTCGGGCTGCGGTCTGCAGCCCGCCACCTCCTACGTTCCCGTCGCGGGACCCGGCAGCATTGAAGAGATTGTGGACGGCGAGCCGCTGACCGTCACGTCGAAGAACTTCACCGAGCAGCTGATTCTCGGCAAGATCTCGGTCCTTGCCGGACAGGCAGCTGGGTTTGACGTCACTGACCTCACCAATGTGCCCGGCAGCCAGCCCGTCCGGGAGCTGCTGCTCGCCGGACAGGCGGATGTCACCTGGGAGTACACCGGCACGGCCTGGCTCACCTATCTCGGCATGTCCGAGGGGTTCCCGAACCAGGAGGAGCAGTTCGCGGCCGTCTACGAGGCGGACCTGGAGAACGGTCTCACCTGGGGGGATTCGGCGCCTCTGAACAACACGTATGCGATAGCGGTGCGGAGTGAGGCAGTCGAGGAGTTGGGTGGGATCAGTACCATCTCCGAGATCGCAAAGCTGCCGGTGGAGGAGCGGACGTTCTGCGTGGAGGCCGAGTTCAACTCCCGGCCGGACGGCATGAACCCGATGCTGGCCCACTACGGGATGGAGCGCGGCGCATCCGAGGGGGTCCCCGATGACAACATCAGTATCTTCGACACCGGCGCCGTCTACACGGCGACCGATAACGGCGACTGCAACTTTGGTGAGGTGTTCTCGACTGACGGCCGGATCGACGCTCTGGACCTGACCATCCTGGAGGACGACCTGGGCTTCTTCCCCGCCTATAACGCGGCGCCGGTCTTCTTCTCCGAGACCCTGCAGGCATACCCTGCACTGGAGGAGGTTTTCGGGGCAATCGCACCCACCCTGACCGATGAGGCGTTGCGGGCAATGAACCGGCGCGTCGATGTCGAAGGCGAGGAGCCAGCGGACGTTGCCTTTGACTTCATGGTGGAGCAGGGCTTCATCTCCGAACCCGACGGGTTACTCGGCGCCGGCAGCTAGGTGTACCCAGATAGCTAGGGAACCGGCACCGGCGCGGTCAGCGCGGTGATCATCCGTTCCAGTCGGGCGATCCCGGCAAACCGTCCGGCGTTGTCGGTCACCAGCAGTGGGTCGAACCGGTAGGAGGGCTCACGGGTCATCGAGCGGTCGAGGGCGTCCCCGAGCGGAGTGTCAAGGTTGGCGCGCATCCCCTGGCTCACCACGCCGAGGGCAGCGGCGTCGGGCGTCACCAGTGAGACCGGCCGCAGGTCGGCGTCGATCAGCACCACCGATCCCAGCCCGGGGTCGCGAGTGAAAGCGTCCACTGCCTGGGTCAGGGACAGGACGGCGGGCGCGTGCTCGACGACGTCGCGCAGGACCGTGCGCTCGACGCTTGCCTGCCGGGCGGCGAGGCGGTGCGCCACCTCAAGTTCCACCCCTGCCCACGGCGGCCCGGGCCGGGCCAGGAGGTACCCCTGGACCAGGGGAACGCCGAGACTGACCAGGGTGTCGAGCTCCTCGACCCGCTCCACACCTTCGGCGAGGATCCAGGCGTCGACCCGGCCAGCGAAAATGCCGAGCATCTCGATCAGTGCACGTTTTGCCTCATCGCGGTCGACGTCGAGGATCAGTTCGCGGTCAATCTTGATCATCGAGGGGCGCAGCTGCAGCAGGTGGCGCAGGCCCGCATAGCCTGCACCCGCATCGTCGACCGCGATCAGGGCGCCCGCTGACCGCAGCTGGTGCAGATCCGGTTCCAGCTCAAGGTAGGAGTCGATGGGAGTCTGCTCGGTGAGTTCGACGATCAGGCCACCGAGGTTGCCCTCCTGGCGCCAGACGCTGCGGATCTCCTCGGTGGTCAACAGCTCGGGGGAGACGTTGAGGGTCAGAAAGCAGTTGGGAGGCAGGCTGGCCCGCTCCCGCAGGGCCACCTTGAGGGTGGCTGACTCCAGGTCCGCGCTCCTGCCATGGCGGCGTGCAGCTGCAAACCAGGCCTCCGGGTTCCGTTCAGCGAATCCGGGGAAGCGTGCGAGCGCCTCGTACCCGACGACGGTGCCCCGGGATGTATCGACGATCGGCTGGTAGGCGGTGGCCAGACCTTCTCCCCGGCAGGCGGCCGCCAGCAACGAGTCCCAGTCCGGCGCCGCCAGGGCACCGGACTGGGAGGGGTCGGCGGTGGAGCTCAACTCACCGGCTGGATGGCACCGCGGACCGACTGGACCAGCTCGTCCGGGATGGTGGTCAACCCGTGGGCGGCAGCGGCATGCGCTCCCACCTGGACCAGGATTTCGTCCTCGGTGCTGCACACCCAGCGGGCGTCGCAACCGGGAACCACATCACCACATGCAAACGACTTCATCGGATCTCCTTGTACTACGCCTTCGTTGGCGCTGAATTAACCTGTTTGTTTTCTACCGCAGCCTGCGGCATATATTCGCCCCGGCGACGCAGAAAGACTGCTGCACCACCGGCGCGAATTCCCCCACATCCCGAAGACGTCCTTGACTATCGGCAACTGAACCGGTTTAGTTAAGGCTACTTAACCGGTTAAGTGATATGAATCACTGTACGGCGTGCTTCAGCACCTCGTTACCCCGGACCACCTAGACGAGGAAGTCGACAGCGATGCGGGTAACGATCAGCGACGTAGCGCGTGCCGCTGGCGTGAGCAAAGGGGCAGTGTCCTATGCACTCAACGGCCAGGCGGGGGTCAGCGAGGACACCCGCAGGCGCATCCTCAGCACCGCGGCAGCCCTCGGCTGGACACCCAGCCTCCGTGCCAGGTCGTTGTCCTCCTCGAAGGCCTATGCGCTGGGCCTGGTCGTTGCCCGGGACCCCCGGCTTCTGGGAAGCGACCCGTTCTTTCCCTCGTTCATCGCCGGTATCGAAACCACGCTGGCCGACCGCGGCTACTCCCTGGTGCTGACCGTCGCCACCAAGACCGGCTCCGAGGAGTCCAGCTACCGCAGGCTGGCCCACGAGGGCCGCGTGGACGGGGTCATCCTCAGCGACATGCGCACCAACGATTCCCGGATCGCCCTGCTCCTGGAGCTGGGGCTCGCGGCCGTCACGCTGAACCGGCCGGAAACACCCTCACCCTTTCCCGCGGTCTGCATGGATGACACCGAGGGCATCAGCGAGGCCGTCCAGCACCTCATCGACCTGGGCCACACCCGGATCGCCCATGTGGGCGGAAGCCAGCACTACATCCACGGCCTCAGCCGCCGGAACGCCTGGGCAAACACCCTCGAACTGAACGGTCTGGCAACCGACCTTTTCGTCGAGGCCGACTTCGGCGCCGTCCAGGGGGTGGCCGCGACCGCCGACCTGCTGGGACGGGCAAATCCACCGACCGCCATCGTGTACGCAAATGACATCATGGCCACCGCAGGCCAGGCTTACGCCCAACAGCAGGGACTGCGCATCCCCCATGACCTCTCGGTTACCGGCTACGACAACACCGAGTACGCCCAGTACCTCACCCCGGCCCTGAGCAGTATTGGCAGTGACCCGCTGCGCTGGGGGAGCGCCGCAGCCCAGGTCCTGCTCAACCAGCTCGAAGGCACCCACGACGGCGAGGACGTCGTCCTTCCCGCCCCACGACTTATTACCCGCGGGTCCTCCGCGGCACCCCACGGCCGGAACACCACTGGCAGTCAGTAACAGCACATCACCAACAGAAGCAAAATGTGATCTAGGAGAAAACGCAATGACGCGATACACCAAACGAGCACTGGCCATCACGGCCACCGCCATGATGGGTCTCGGCCTCGCCGCCTGCGGTGGCGGCGGCGGGGACGCAGCAGCGGACGGGGAACTCACCAGCGGCCCCATCACCATCTGGTACTCGAACAACCAGCAGGAAGTCGCCTGGGGCGAAGCCATGGTGGAAGCCTGGAACGCTGACAACCCGGACCAGGAGGTCACCGCCCAGGAGATCCCCGCGGGCACCAGCTCCGAAGAGGTGATTGCCGCGGCCATCACCGCCGGCAACGCCCCGTGCATCGTGATGAACACGGCGCCTGTCGCCGTCCCGCAGTTCCAGGAAATGGGCGGGCTGGTCCCGCTGGACACCTTCGAGGACGGGGTGGAGTACGTCGAATCCCGCAGCGGTGACGTCGCCGACCAGTACAAGTCGGCTGACGGCCAGTACTACCAGCTGCCCTGGAAATCGAACCCAGTGGTCCTGTACTACAACAAGGACCTGTTCGAGGCGGCAGGCCTCGACCCCGAGAACCCGGCCCTCGGGACGCAGGACGAACTCCTGGAGACCTCCCGCACCCTCGTCGAGTCCGGTGCCGCAGAGTACGCCATGTGGCCGTCGCCGGCCGGTGAGTTCTACCAGTCCTGGTTCGACTTCTACCCCTTCTTTGCCGCCGCGTCCGGCGGATCCCAGCTGGTCGTTGACGGGGAGGCAGCTTTCAACACCGAAGAGGGCAAGGCTGTGGCTGGCATGTGGCAAACCATGTATGAGGAAGGACTCTCCTCACAGGAGGCCTACACCGGCGACTCCTTCGTCGATGGCAAGGCAGCGATCGCCATTTCTGGTCCGTGGGCCATCCCGGTCTACGGTGACGACGTGAACTGGGGAACCGCACCGGTTCCGGGGCTGGCAGAGGGCGATGAAAGCTACACCTTCTCCGACGCGAAGAACATGGCCATCTACTCGGCCTGCGACAACAAGCAGACGGCCTGGGATCTGATGAAGTTCGCCACCAGCGAGGAACAGGACGGTGCCCTGCTCGAGGCCACCGGCCAGATGCCGATCCGTGCCGACCTGACCGAGGCGTACGCCGAGTACTTCGAGGCCAACCCGGCCTACACCGAATTCGCCGACCAGGCCTCACGGGCCGTCGAGGTACCGAACGTGCCCAACTCGGTGGAGATCTGGCAGACCTTCCGTGACGCCTACGGCGCCTCGGTGATCTTCGGCAACGAGACAGTCGATGACGCGTTCACCACTGCCGCAGAGGAAATCACCAATCTCGCCTCCGAAGAGTAGGCGGACCGACGGTGACCACTTCAACCACCGTCGGTAAGCCGCGGGATCCGGGCACCAGCCCGGCTCCCGCCCCCCGCCGGCGCAAAAACCTGCTGGGACGTCAGCCCCTCGGGATCGTGTTCAGCGCACCATACGTGATTTTCATCCTCGCGGTGCTCGCGTTTCCCCTCGGCTACGCCGTCTACATTTCGTTTCACGACTTCTTCTTCACCGCTCCGGGCGTCGCCGTCGAACGGCCCTTCGTCGGCTTCGACAACTACGCAGCAGTCCTCACGGATCCCGACGTCGGCCGGTCGTTCGCCAACATCGGCGTTTTCCTGATCATCAACGTTCCGCTCACCGTGGGACTCTCCCTGATACTGGCTAACGCGCTGAACCGGGTCACCCGGTTCCGCACCTTCTTCAGGGTCAGCTACTACGTTCCCTACGTGACGGCCAGCGTCGCAGTCGTCGGGGTGTGGCTGTTCCTATTTGCCCAGAACGGCCTGGTCAACTCGATCCTCGGCCCACTGGGTCCGGACCCGTCCTGGCTGGTCAACTCGGGCCTGGCCATGCCCACTATCGCCCTGTATGTGACCTGGAAGCAGCTCGGATTCTTCATCCTGCTCTATCTGGCCGCGCTGCAGAACATCCCCGAGGAACTCTACGAGTCCGCCTCGGTGGACGGAGCGGGCAAGGTCAGGCAGTTCTGGTCCATCACGGTCCCCAGCGTGCGGCCGGCCAGCTTCCTGGTGACGCTGCTCGCCACCATCACCGGCGCGAACCTCTTCACCGAGCCCTACCTCCTCACCGGGGGTGGCGGACCGGACGGCGCCTCGACGTCACCGGTGTTCCTCATGTACCAAGAGGGCATCCTGCAGGGCAACCCCGACACCGCAGCGGCACTGGGCGTCATCCTGGTGCTCGGCGTTCTGCTCCTGGCATTCCTCCAACGCCGCTTTATCGGCGGAAAGGACGACTGAAATGGCCAAGGACTACCAGCCGACCCTCAGCACGACGCCGGTCACCCCGGCCGTCACTCCGGCTCCCCGCGCCTCATCGACCGAGAAGCAGCGCGGGCTGCGGCCGGTCAGCTTCATCCTGCTCGCCGTCGGCGCGTTTGTGTTCCTGTTTCCCTTCTATTACATGTTTATCGGTTCCCTGCAGACCGAACCCGACACCTCCGTGGCGGGGGCATTCCCCAACTTCGAGAACATCACCGGGGCGAACTATGTGTTGATCGACGAGTCGATCAACCTCTTTCGGGGCCTGGTCAACTCGGGGATCTTCACCGGAGGGGTGATTGCGTGCACGGTCCTCTTCGGCATTCCGGTGGGGTACGCTCTGGCGCAGCTGCAGTTCCGTGGCCGCGGTGCGGTGTTCGCGCTGCTGCTGCTGGTGCAGATGGTGCCCTTCCAGCTGCTGCTGATCCCGTTGTACGTGCTGATTGTGCGTGACTACGGGCTGGCGGACAGCTACCTGGGGATGATCCTGCCGTTCGCAATCAACTCCACAGCGGTTTTCGTGTTCAGGCAGTACTTCCTGCAATTGCCCGCCTCCCTGTTCGAGGCGGCCCGGATCGACGGTGCGTCTGAACTGCGGATCCTGCTGCAGATCGCCATCCCCCTGGTGCGGCCAGCCATCGTGACAGCCATCCTGCTGACCTTCATCGGGCCGTGGAACGAATTCCTGTGGCCGTTCCTGGTCACCAAGGACACCGCGTTCCAACCGCTCGCGGTGTCGCTCGCAAACTACATCTCCAACGTCGCGGCGACCGCAGCCAACCCGTTCGGCGCCATCCTGGCCGGTGCCTGCGTGCTCGCGGCACCCGCCGTCGCACTGTTCATCGTCTTCCAACGACAGTTCATCTCCACCAATATCGGATCAAGCGCAAAGGGCTGACCAACCATGACTTCGCAAAGCATTGCAACACCTGTGACCTCACTACCCACCGTTCCGTTCACGCTCACGCGTGCCGGTGTCATCATGACTCCCGAGGAGGGCAACGAGTTCGAAGCTGACGGTGTCCTCAACCCGGCCAGCGGCCGCGGCCCGGACGGAGAGCTGTACCTGCTGCCGCGTCTCGTCTCCAAGGGCAACGTGTCCCGCGTGGGTCTGGCGAAAATCATCATCGAAAATGGGGTGCCCACCGGGGTGGACCGGATGGGAGTGGTCCTCGCCCCCGACGAAGGCTGGGAACGCGGCACCAACAATGCGGGCACCGAGGACCCCCGCACCACCTGGGTCCCCTCGCTGGGCCTGCACCTGATGACCTACGTGGCGTACGGCCCGCTGGGGCCGCGGATGGCCTTCGCCCACTCCACCGACCTCAGGTCGTGGCAGCGACTGGGCCCGTGCTTCTTCGAATACAAGGCTGAGCTGTCGATGGACCTGAACCTGTTCCCCAACAAGGACGGGGTGTTCTTCCCCGAACCGGTCAACGACCCCGACGGCGTCCCCTCCTACGCGCTCCTGCACCGCCCCATGTGGGACCTGGGCTGGATCCGTGAAGGCGAGGGCGAACACCTTCCCGCCGGGATCACCGACAACCGGCCCGGCATCTGGATTTCCTATGTGTCGGTGGAGGACGTCGAGAGGGACATCCGGAACCTGGTGCACATGGGCAAACACACCCTCGTGGCGATGAGTGAGTTCGAGTTCGAGGAGCTCAAGATCGGCGGCGGCCCACCACCGATCCGGGTGGACGAGGGCTGGCTGATCATCCACCACGGGGTGGCCGGAGCGCTGGAGAAATCCGCGTTCGACCACCAGCAGAAGGTCAATTACTCGGCGGCGGCAATGATCCTCTCCGCTGATGACCCTTCGATCGTGATTGCCCGCAGCCGTGAACCCCTGCTGCAGCCCGAGACGGACGACGAGAAGTCGGGCATTGTGCCCAACGTAGTCTTCCCGACCGCCATTGAGGAGATTGACGGTCAGCTATTCGTCTTCTACGGCATGGCGGACTCCAAAATCGGTGTGGCCCGCCTCGATCGGGTAGTGGCATGAGCCCCCGGGCCGCACGCATCCCGTGCCTGGCGGTTAGCGCGGCACTCGCGTTTGTCGGCGTCGGGATGGCACCGGTCGCGGCAGCACCGGGCCCCGTCTCCCTGGCTCCGGCGGGTTCCACCTTCCTGGCACCGGCCCCTGCGGAGACTGCGCCCGTGACCAACACCTCCCATCTGGACTGGTTGCTCGAGGAGGTGCCAGTTCCCACGATCGAGGGCCACAGCACCTACCGTTCGGAGGAACAGCCGGCGGCGCTGGCGCCGTGGACCTATGCCGACCGGAACGACGACGGCACCTACCGCAAGATCGGCGGCGGCAACCTCGACGCCGAGGGGAACTGGAGCCAGGGCGCCTACAACGCCGATGACATCTCCCGCACAGCTGTGGTCTACCTCAGGCACTGGCAGCAGACCGGCAGCGAGGCGAGCAGGGAATCAGCCTTCCAGACCCTGCGTTCGCTGGCCTACCTGCAGACCACTGACGGCCCCAACGCAGGCAATGTGGTGCTGTGGCAGCAGACCGACGGGGATCTCAACCCGAGCGCCGAACCGATCGAGCTTCCCGATCCCAGCGATTCCGCCGAGTCCTACTGGGTGGCCCGCACGGTGTGGGCGCTCGGCGAGGGGTACGCGGCGTTCCGCGACGCCGACCCCGAGTTCGCCGCGTTCCTGCAGGACCGCCTCCACCTGTCCCTGGATGCGCTGAACCGGCAGTCACTGGGCCAGTACGGCCAGTACGAGATGGCCGACGGCAAACAGGTCCCCGCCTGGCTGATCGCCGACGGCGCCGACTCGTCAGCCGAGGCCGTGCTGGGACTGTCGGCGTACGTCGAGGCGGCGCCAACGGATGAGGTGGCGCGGACCGCACTGGTTCGCCTCAGCGAGGGCATCGCCGAAATGTCATCGGGTGATACCCAGGCGTGGCCCTTCGGCGCCATCCTGCCGTGGACCAAGTCCCAGACCTTCTGGCACGCCTGGGGCGGCATGGCTCCGGCCGCCGTCGCCGATGCCTCGGTGGTGCTGGACCGTCAGGACCTGGCTGACGCCGCTGTGCGTGACACCGCAGGGTTCACCGCGCAGTTGATCGCCGCTGGCGGGCCTGACAACGCGTGGACCCCCACGCCGTCGGAACAGGTCCAGATCGCCAACGGCGTGGACTCACGGCTGCAAAGCCTGGTTGCCACGGCCGAGGCGACCGGCGCGACCGGGCTGTACGAGCTGGCGGCGGTGATGGGCGGCTGGTACTTCGGCGCCAATCGCAGCGGCGAGCCCACCTACAACCCAGCCACCGGTGTCACCTTCGACGGTGTCCAGGCGGACGGGTCCGTGAACTTCAACTCGGGAGCCGAATCCACCATCCACGGGCTGCTGTCGATGCTGGTGCTCGACGCCCACCCGGAGCTGAAGGCTGACGCCCTGGGCATCAATGAGACAGTCGCCACCGACGGGCTCACGGTGGTGGAGGCGGAGTCCGGTGCCATCAGGGGGAACGGCTCAATGGTGACGGCCGAGTCCGCGTGGACAGGCGAAGCCAACATCTCGGGCGGTGCGTTCGCGCAGCTCGGCAACGGCGCACGGCTCCGCATCCCG
The DNA here is from genome assembly GCF_013116745.1 of Arthrobacter sp. 260. Taxonomy (GTDB): domain Bacteria; phylum Actinomycetota; class Actinomycetes; order Actinomycetales; family Micrococcaceae; genus Arthrobacter_D. The sequence goes on along the minus strand of NZ_JABFOE010000006.1, from coordinate 6,602 downwards.
GTGCCGGCACACCAGCAGGACCGGAACGTGTACCCGATCGTGAACCGCACCATCGAGGAGGCGGGGACCACCTCCTGGTCCGGGAAGCGGAAGCTCGGCACCACCCCCAACGGTGGCGCCGGTGAGCAGGGCATCACCGACGCGCCGGGCCTGCTGCAGCCGTTCAGCCTGGACCGGGAGCTGGCAAAGGGCGAACGAACAGTGACAGCCTTGGTCCGGGGAGCCGCGTCGATCGATGCGCTCCTACTCCAACCGGTGATCTCCTCGGTGACGGTTGATGGGCCGGCGGGGGAGTCCACCATCTATGTCAGCGCTTCCGGGAAGAAGTCGCTGCATACGGTTGACGTACCCCGCGGCTATCGGCTGGAACAGCAGGCCTTCGACGCGGCCGGCCAGCCGGTGAAGGTGCCGGGTAGCAGGGACTCCGGCGGCAAGGGTTCCAGCAGCAAGGGGCCGGACGGCGGGAAAGGCCATGGCAAGGGCCACGATAAGGTCTACCTCGCGCCGGGCGGGTTCACCGAAACCTCGCTGGTCCGCCGGTAGGGAGTACTCCGCGGCCGGGCTTCGGCCCGGCCGCGGAGCCCCCGGGAAGGGTCAATCTCGCACCGTTATCCGACTTGCCGTACTGTGTTCACCCTGTATTGGTTTGATCTCTGCTTTGATGGAGGTCAATTAGGTTGTAAACGGTCACCGCCAGCTACCTAGAAGGTCACCATGAATTACCGGACGGCCGAGCATCCTCGGCCGCAGCAGTTTATCCTCCACCTCAGCGACACTCACCTGCTCGGCGGGTCCGGGCCACTGTACGGGGCGGTGGATAGCGAAGCCCGGTTGCGTCAGATCTTTGACGAGCTCGAAACGTCGGGCGCCAGACCCGAGGCGCTGGTTTTCACCGGTGACCTCGCCGACAAGGGCGAGGCCGACGCCTACACGAAGCTGCGCGCGATAGTTGAGCCCGCCGCAGCGAAGCTCGGCGCCGAGGTGATCTGGGCGATGGGCAACCACGACGACCGCGCCAATTTCCGGGTCGGGCTGCTGGACCAGGCGCCGGACGCGTCCCCCGTTGACCGCAGCTACCTCATCAACGGGCTGCGGATCATCACCCTCGACTCCACGGTGCCGGGTCACCACTACGGCGAGTTCAGCCACGACCAGCTGGTGTGGCTGGCCAACGAACTGCTCACCCCGGCACCCCACGGCACCCTGCTGGCCCTGCACCATCCCCCGATCCCCTGCATCCAGGATCTCTCGGTCCTCGTGGAGCTGCGCGGCCAGCGGCAGCTCGCCGACGTCGTCGCAGGGTCCGATGTCCGTGGCATCCTGGCGGGTCACCTGCACTACTCCACCACCGCCACTTTCGCCGGTGTGCCGGTGTCGGTGGCGTCGGCCACCTGCTACACGCAGGACCTGGGGTACGACGGCGGCGGCACCCGCGGGCAGGACGGCGCCCAGGCGTACAACTTGGTGCACGTCTACGAGGACACGATCGTGCACTCGGTGGTCCCCATCGGCGCCTACCGGCCGGTCGGCGAGACCGTCCCGCTGGTCGAAACCCGCCGCCGGCTGGACGCGGCGGGCGTGCGGATCGCCGACGCGGCACCGGCCCGCCAGCTCACCGGGGCCTAGCCTCTCAGCCGGGGGCGGGCTCGCCCCCGGCTGCCGGAACCGTGCGGCCTACTTCTCCCAGGGTGCCTTGATCGGGAAGTACTTCTCCAGGAAATCTGTCACCAGGTGCGCCCGCTCGTCGGCGGGCACTTCAGGGAAGCTCCCGTCATTGAGGCAGAAGAAATCGGTGTGCCGTTTGTCGAGCAGTTTGTTCAGGCTCCGCAGCCCCGACCGCATGGTGGTGTCGATGTACTGGACCTTGGCCGATTCCTGGGTGACAGCCCGTCCGGTGAGCAGTGCGTAGTAGTGGTACAGCGAGTTGGTCACCGAGATGTTGTCCTTGGCACGGAACCGTGAGGCGGCGGTCGCCGCAAACTCGGCGGAGAACTCCTCCTCCATCTCCAGCAGCACGCTCCGGCGCAGTGGAGCCGCCGTGTGCTCCAGGTGGCGGGTGGTGATCCTGCCGAAGCGTTCGTGCAGCAGCCTCCGGTTCACCCGGGCAGCATTCTCGAAGCCGCTGCGTTCGGCGTCGTTGTCGCCCAACCCAATCCGGGTATCGGCCTGGATGAACTTGGTGATCCCGCCGGGGGAGAAGAACATTTCGGGGGACACCGGGCGGCCGAAGAACATGTCGTCGTTGGAGTACAGGAAGTGTTCCGACAATCCGGGAATGTGCTGCAGCTGGCTCTCGACCGCCTGCGAGTTGTGGGTCGGGAGGACCGATGGGTCCCTGAAATGCTCTTCCGACCGGACCAGGGTCACCGAGGGGTGATCGGCCAGCCACTCAGGGGCGTCCGAGTCGGTGGCAATGAAGATCCGGCGGATCCACGGCGCGAACATGTACACGGACCGCAGGGCGTACTTCAGCTCGTTGATCTGCCGGAAACGGGCCTCATGGTCGTCGCCCTCACCTACCACTGCGTCCTTCATCCGGGCGGCGCGGGCGGCCTGGTACTCGGCTGAACTGCCGTCCACCCAGGAGAAGACCAGATCAATCTCGAAGTCGATGTCGGTGGCATGGTCGGCGAACATGTTGTCGATGGTCGGCCACATCAGGCCGTGCCGTTCGACCGAGCCGCGGACCACCTCCGAGGAGGGCAGGGTGCGGCGGGTGAGGGAGTTCTCCACCGGTAGTTCGATGGCGTCGCCGTCGAGCGACCACAGTTCAATTTGCACGCCGGCGGACGGGCCGAAGGACAGGCCGCCGATCGGTTCGATGCGGGGCCGGAACAGGCGGAAGATGCGGGCCTTCGCGCTGTGCGAGAGCGAGCCGTCGGTGACCAGCAGGGTGGTGCGGCGTTTGGTGTCTACGGTGCGTGAGTAGAACGGTTCGTCGCGGCAGGCGGAGACCAGTGCGTCCCGCAGCCGTTCGCGGTACTTGAGGTCGATCGCGATGACGGGACGCTCGTCGTTGCCGCGGACCAGCAGGTACTCGATGCCGGCGTCGTCGAGCGCGGCGCGGATGAACAGGAGGTCCTCGACCATGGCCTGGTGCGGGGTCACGCTCTGGTTGATCAGGGTGAAGCGGCGCTTGACGGTGGTGATGTCGGTGCGGTCAGTGAAACGCGCGACCGCGGCGCGGGACGCCGACTCGAGGACTTCGGCCTCGTTGACCGGCTCGGGAGCCCCGAAATAGATATCGTGTTGGGCAGCAGTATCCGTAATGGGTTCCTCCAAAGGGGGTAACAGGAGTGTTTAGTCCATGATAAAGCCTGCTGCTTACTTGCCCGTCGGCGCGCGGAACACCCGCTAGTAGGTGGAGTACAGCTCACCGACGCGCAGTTCCGCGTCCACCCGGTTGTCCGGCCCTGGAAGTGGGCAGGCCCATGCCTCGTCGTAGGCGCAGGACGGGTTGTAGGCAAAGTTCAGGTCGATGACCACCTTGTCGCCAGCCATTCCGAGGTGCGCGCCCTTGACCGTATCCAGCACGTAACGCCCACCCCCGTAGGTGCCGTCATCCTGGCCACCCGAGCCGTCGCGCAATGGCAGGAACAGCCCGCCGCCGTAGGAAGCGAGCCGCCACAGGGCCAGCCGGCCCACGCCGTCGAGGCCCACGGTGCCGAGCCGCTGGAACGTCACGGTCCCGTCGGTGCCGGTGGGGACGTCCATTTCCTCGCCCACGCCGTCGTCGTCGATCACTGCCTCGAACCGGTAGTCCGCCTGGTACGGGGCTACCGCGAGGCCGTCGAAGGACGCCTTCGCCGTGTCGTCCAGGGGCGACGCCGGGTGGGTGGCGAACAGCCTGTCGCGGCCCGCGCGCCACAGGTCATGCGCCGCCGACGACGATCCGGCCGCCGCGCTCTCGCGCACCTGGCGGTAGAGCTCGAAAACCTGGTTGCGCCAGTCGGCGATGTGCAGTGCTGTGGTCGCTGTTGGCATCATCCAAGCCTAGCGGCCCCGTACCGGCGGTCCGTCACGGAACAGGAAATACAGTTGCCCAGGCGTACTGTGTCATCTGTGACCACCGGCATCTTCTTCATCGTTCTCTTCTCCATCCTGCTCGGCGCGGTAGCGCAGCGGATCGCCGGCCTTGGCTTCGCCCTGCTCATCGCGCCGTTCCTGGTGATCATTCTCGGGCCGCATGAGGGTGTGATCCTCGTCAACATTTGCGGGGTGGTGTCCTCCACTCTCATTGTGGGACGGGTCTGGAAAGACATCGACTGGAGCATGTTCAGGTGGCTGGCGATCCCCTCCCTCTTCGGGTCGGTGCCCGGCTCGGTGGCCGCTGTGATGCTTCCGTCCGCTCCGCTCTCGGTGACCGTTGGAGCGGTCGTCCTGGTTGCGCTATCGGTGTCGCTGGTGCTGCAACGCTCGTCAGTGGTGGTCAAGGGCAATACGCCGAAGGTGGTGGCCGGGTTTACCGCGGGCCTGACCAACTCGATGGCAGGGGTGGGCGGGCCGGCGGTCAGCGCCTACGCGCTGCTGTCCCGTTGGCCCCAGCGGCAGTTCGCCGCGACGCTGCAACCGTTCTTCGTGGTGATCGGGCTGATGACCCTGATCGTCAAGCTCAGCCTCGATCCCACCGACGCCCCCGCACTCCAGTGGTGGATGTGGTCGGCCATCGGCGTCGTGATCGTGATCGGAATCTTCACCGGGGAGAAACTTGGCCGCTTCATCAAGGACGATCACGCCCGGTTCTTTGTGATTGTGATCGCATTCCTTGGTGCCGGGGCCGCGCTGGTCAAGGGACTGATGGACCTGCTGGTCTAGTCCCGGCCCGAGTCGCTGGACATGCAACGCGGCTCCCGGTGGCACCATTGAGGTGATGAAACTTCCTCTCCGTATGCCCGGTCGGCGAGCCCTGCCCATGCCCCTGTGGTTACAGGGTGTGTTTGAGCTGGCCCAGTCAGCAGTGATCTCCGGGCTACTGATCCTGGTACCCCTGGCCGCCGTGTGGTTGGCGGGAGGGTTCGGCGACAGGACCCCCGACGCCATGGCGCAGCTGGGAGGGCAGATCTGGCTCCTCATCCACGGGGTGCCCCTGGAAGTAACCTTTGCGGCGGCTGAGCCCGACGGCGCCGGCACTACCGGCATCCTCTCGCTAGTGCCGCTGGGCCTGACGCTCATCCCGTTCCTGCTGTCCTGGCGTGCTGGCCGGCGGCTCGCCCGGGCCTCGTACTCCGACCAGCTCTGGCAGGGCGTGGTGGGCGCACTCGGCATCTACGCAGTGATCGGCGCCTCGGTCGCCTACCTCAGCTCCACCGCTGAAGCGGCGATCCAGCTGGCCGCTGGCGCCCTCATCCCGCTGCTGTCGGCGGGCCTTGGCCTGGTGATCGGTGCCTACCGTGAGGCCGGGGCGTGGAGCCGGCTGATCGGCGTCGATGGCGTCGCCTGGCTGGCACGCACCAGCCAGCACTCGCGGTGGGCCGGGTCCTACGCCTGGTCCTGTCTGCGCGCCGGATTCGTTGCCCTCACCATCTCCCTGGGGCTGTCAGCGGTACTGCTCGCTGTCACATTCGGCTTCCGCTGGGCCGAGATGGCGGCCGTCTACCAGCGTCTTGACGCTGGGATCATCGGCGGCAGCGCCCTCACCCTGGCGCAGCTCGGTTTCCTCCCCAACCTGGTGGTGTGGACCCTCTCCTGGGCGTCCGGTGCAGGATTCGCCCTGGGCTCGGGCAGCGCGATCACCCCGCTGACCACCAGCGCCGGGCCGCTCCCGGCCCTGCCCGTGCTGGGCGCAGTGCCGCCCGGCACCCTCGAATACGGTCTGGCCGCCCTCGCCATCCCGGTTCTGGCTGGACTGCTGGCGGGGTGGTGGTTCTTCAGGGAAGGCGAAAACCACCTCGACGAGTGGCTGGAAATCAAGATGGAGGCCCGCTGGTTCACCGCCAGCGTCTCGACCGTCTGCGCGGCCGTGCTGATCGGCCTGGCCGCCGGAGCCATGGCAGCGGTTGTTGCCTGGCTCTCCCACGCCTCGCTCGGCCTGGGCCGGCTGGTGGATCTGGGGCCCAACCCGCTCTGGGTGGGGCTGTTCATCGCCGGCGAGGTGGCGGTCGGCGTCGTCGTCGGCTATGCCGCCGGACCGCTGCTGGAGCGGGAGAAGCGCGCCTAGACCGGGACTTCCCAGACTGGGACTGCTCAGGAGCCGCCGGGGAGGAACCCGCCGAGGTTCATCAGGTCGTCCTGGCACTTGGCCTGGGCAGCATTGGTGAGGGCGGTGCTCATGCACTCCTCGTATTCGACGGTGACCGGCCACAGGGCCACCTGGGCGCCGGTACCCAGCACCAGGAACGCTGTTGCTCCAAGACCCACCATTGTGGTGATGCGGAGCAGAGCCGGAAGCTTGTCCCGCACCGCCCGAACGAGGGCGAAGATCCCCAGCACCAGGGCCACCAGACCCAGGACGAGGCCGATCACCTTCCACGGCAGGGGAAGGGTGCCCGTGAGGACAGCACCGAGCATCGCCAGCAGGAACCACCTGAAGTAGCTCCGCGTCCTGGCCAGCTCCTGTTCCGCAGGCGACCCGGGGGTGGGCGCGCCGGGGGCAGGTTTAGCGG
>NZ_JABFOE010000069.1 GCF_013116745.1 Arthrobacter sp. 260 | reverse complement strand
CCTTCATGGGCAGCAGCTGCGCCCGGTGCAGGCGCGTGGCGTTGACCGCGCGGGCCGGGATGGAACACCGCCACTCACTACAATTCCACTCGGCCGGGCTGTCGGCGTAGACGTAGACGACGTTCACAGGCCCCCGGCCTCCCCGCCAAACGCGCCTCGGATCACGTCGCGCAGGTCCGCTTCCACTTCCTTGACGAGCGTCTGCGCCCACTTCGCTACCGTGTCTTTAGTAGCGCCCACCGGCCGGCGTGGAC
>NZ_JABFOE010000068.1 GCF_013116745.1 Arthrobacter sp. 260 | reverse complement strand
GCAGTAACTTGGGGTCAAAGCCGTCTTCGATAATCACGCGTTTATATGTTTCAACCGAGATTTCTTTACCATAATCATGCAGTAAGCCGGCCAAGCCTGCTCGATCCACATCTTGATCAAAACGCTTTGCCAATTCGATAGCCGTTGCTTCAACCCGCAAACAATGTTCATAGCGAGGCTGATCAAGCCGATTGCGCAGGCGATTCAAGATTTCTTTTCGACTCAAGCCATGCGTTAGACTTGCTGGATATTGA
>NZ_JABFOE010000067.1 GCF_013116745.1 Arthrobacter sp. 260 | reverse complement strand
GAGTTAAGCAGTCTTTGTAATGCCAGTTGTAGCGAGGATGAACTTTTTCAAGCTCATCAAACTTCTTCAAGTATAATTTCCAGGGAGATTTGAGTAGCTGATACTGTCTGGATCTTTTATCAAAGGTCTTCATGACTTGGACTCTTAGTGAGTTGAAAGAACGCGTAAGCATTTGAATCATATGAAAACGATCGATGACAATCTGAGCGTTAGGAAAACAAGCTCTGACGATATCTTGATAGTAAAAATTAAGA
>NZ_JABFOE010000066.1 GCF_013116745.1 Arthrobacter sp. 260 | reverse complement strand
ATTTCACCTCCGCATCATCTAAGCGATTCAATCATCAAGTTGATCAAAATCTTTGATGCTTTTTTTAAATTATTACACCTCTATTAGTTTACGTGCTGGCCTGCAAGGTGTCAACTGGAGGCAAATTAGTGAGCGCTCGCCAGCCCGGTTAGAAACCGAAGTGTAAGTGGCCTTGAGACTAAATGGCTGGGCTATGGCCATTTAGTCTCAAGGCCCTTACACGCAGGTTTCTGGGCTGGCGAGCGCGTTATGGG
>NZ_JABFOE010000065.1 GCF_013116745.1 Arthrobacter sp. 260 | reverse complement strand
CCTGTAAGACATCATTTAACAGCCCACTGCGATTGTAACCGTAAATTTCAAGGTCCGTATTAAAGAGCTGCTTTTGTACCGCTTCGTTTTCCCAGCGAACGTCAATCAAACGACCCGACATTTCCCGCGAACTTTGAACGTTTGGGCAATCCGCGCGATGAACTGTGACCCCACGGCCTTTCGTCGCATAGCCGACAATTGCATCCCCAGGCACAGGCATGCAGCACTTTGCTAAATGAACCAGCAGATTATCAA
>NZ_JABFOE010000064.1 GCF_013116745.1 Arthrobacter sp. 260 | reverse complement strand
CCAACCTTTTGACTGACCATGTGATAACTGACAGAGGTATCCATCGCCAGAAATGCGCCAGTATTCAAACGGTACTGGTGATTGCTATCAAGCGTCAACTCTTTGATGACGCCGGGATTGCCCGGCGCAATCGCTAATTCAGCGTTAGGGGCGGTCCCGGTGGCAGTGGTAATGAAGAAACTTTCGCCGCTAGTGACAGATCTACCAATCGCACTCATGAGGCCGCCGAGCCCTTTTTTGCCATTGCTATTCATA
>NZ_JABFOE010000063.1 GCF_013116745.1 Arthrobacter sp. 260 | reverse complement strand
CATCAGGTTGCGGAAGGTAATTATGACGTGACCGTTAAAATGAAAAGCCGCAGCCATGATGAAGTGGCCGAATTAGCGGATGATTTTCGCGATATGGTGAACTCGTTAAAAGCAAGCCAACAGGAAATCCAACGGCAAGAAGATCGCCGGCGTCAGTTCATGGCGGATGCAGCACATGAAATGCGTACCCCGCTGACAACGATTAATGGTTTGTTGGAAGGGTTGGCTTACGATGCGATCCCTGAAGAAAGCAAAG
>NZ_JABFOE010000062.1 GCF_013116745.1 Arthrobacter sp. 260 | reverse complement strand
GCGCGAGAGCCGCGCGCAGATCGTCGCCGACGCCTGGCGCGCCAGCCTGGAGCACCTGCGCAGTGTTCTCGGCGATGATCCCGCAGCCTGGGCCTGGGGCCGTGGTCATACCCTTACTCATAGCCACCCGCTTGGCCAACAGCAGCCACTGGCCTGGCTGCTGAACATCGGCCCATTCGCCGCACCAGGCGGCCATGAAACGCCGAACAACTTCTCGCACAAGGTTGGCCCGGCGCCCTGGCCCGTGGTCTATGGCC
>NZ_JABFOE010000061.1 GCF_013116745.1 Arthrobacter sp. 260 | reverse complement strand
AACTGAAAGTGCAAAATTAAGCGAAAAGCTATCAATTGAATTAGCTGAAAATGAAAGCTATGAGCTTGAAAAAGATGTCATCATTGTAACTAGTCGTGACGTCAAAGACAAGGATCAAGCTAATGTTGCAGCAGGTTTAATGAAGAAGCTTCAATCTAAGTCATTTGCAGAAAACTTAGCAGATCATGAAGCCGTATGGAAGAAGCGTTGGGACAAGTCAGACGTTGTCATTGCTGGTGATGATGCCGCTCAACAAGGT
>NZ_JABFOE010000060.1 GCF_013116745.1 Arthrobacter sp. 260 | reverse complement strand
TTCGGGGTATGGGGCTGCTGGTCCGTTGGGTGTTGAGTCGGTGTGGATGGCTCCGATCGTTGCGCCGCCGGAGCCCGCCGCTGACAGAGACTCGGCTGAGGATGCCGCTGATCCGAACGAGGCTGGTCCGAACGATGCAGATTCTCCGGAGTCCGACTCAACAGGACCAGAATCGACGGAGCAGGATTCGACTGTCCCTGAATCAACGGAGCCAGATTCGGGCGGTTCTGGTTCTGAGTGGTTGTTTTCTGAAGCGTGGG
>NZ_JABFOE010000005.1 GCF_013116745.1 Arthrobacter sp. 260 | reverse complement strand
GACGAAAGGCCCCACCCACGGTGGGGCCTTTCGCACTTAACCCACCACCCCACCCTGTCAGGGTGTCCGCTGCCCCTACAATGAGTAGGGGCACAAGATCGTCAGGTTCGGTGAAGCCTGTTACCCATATAGATTCATAGAGAGACCGAACGGGCGCTGCAGCATTGCAGGTCTGTTTGAAATGAGAGGAACCGCGTAGCCATGGCCGACCAAGACCGCAATCAGGGGGCGGATCGGGCAGATCGCCGGTCCGACCGAACAGGTACGCAGGGTGGCCGGTCCTTTGGCAAGCAGGGCGACGCTCCCAGGGACTCCGGCTCCCGTGACGACCGATCCTCCGCGGGGTACCGCGGTGCCCGTCCGACCACAGGTGGAACAGGCGCGCCGCGCGACGGCCAACGGGATGGACAACGTGGCGGATCCTCATCCGGCGGCAGAAGCGCCGGTGGGTTTTCCGCGGGACGCGGTGGGGGTGCGACGCGAGGGCCACGCGACGAAAACCGAGGTGGATCTGAGCTTACTGAAACCGGCAAACGGTCGTTCAACGCCCGTGACCTGCGCAGTGCCAACCGCCCCGATCGTGAGCGGTCCCCAAACATCGACGAAGACGTCACCGGTGCCGAACTGGACCGGGTTACCCGGGCGCAGATCCGCAACCTTGAAGAGAAGAGTGCTGAATGGGTGGCACGCCATTTGGTGATGGCCGGGCGCCTTCTGGAGGACGAGCCCGAACTGGCTTTCCAGCACGCACTGGCCGCCAGCCGCCGGGGAGGGCGTCTCGCCGTCGTGCGTGAAGCAGTGGGGCTCACCGCCTACGCTGCAGGACACTATGGAGAAGCTCTCCGCGAGTTCCGCACCTATCGACGCATCAGTGGCTCCAACGACCACCTGCCCGTGATGGCCGACTGCGAACGCGGGCTGGGGCGACCCGACCGGGCACTGGATCTGGCCCGCTCGGAGGAGGCTGAGGGGCTCAGTTCCGCCGGCAAGGTGGAGCTCGCCATGGTGGTATCCGGGGCGCGTACTGACCTTGGCCAGCTCGAAGCGGCCGTTGGGGCCCTCGAGATCAGCCAGCTCGACCGTAACCGCGCCTTCAGCTACAGCCCACGTCTCTTCCGTGCCTATGCCGAAGCGCTGGCTGCCGTCGGGCGAACCGCTGAAGCCGACCAGTGGCGCCGCCAGGCTGGTATTGCCGACAGCGCCCTGGGCCTCGGGGAGTTCGCCGAACCGGACATCCTCGACCTTGCGGGCGACGACGAGGAGGTCCCCGATGCCTCGGCCGCCAAACGCCGGGTTGCCTCAGCGCCCGCCAGCAGCCCCGGCAGCGCCCCCCTGACTGAACGACAGGCCGCGCAGACGGTCGACTACGACACCGACACTGACGACGACCCGGATGAGACAAACGAATCGGACGAGCTGTCCACAGTGGTCTCCAGCGACGACGACATGCCAGTGGAGGATTCTCCAACCGCAGCGGGCGAGGGACAGGCCGCTGACGATGCTCCGGATGAGGACGCGCCACGCGCACCCGTGACCTGGCGATCGTTGAACCGGCCGGCCCCGGTTAGGGCGCAAATCCAACCGGTTGACGACCAACCGGCCGACGTCGAGCACGACACTGAGAGGAACCATGACTGAGGTTTCACTGATCTCCTCCTACGACGCACTGCTGGCCGACCTGGACGGTGTGGTGTACGCGGGGCCCCACGCCATTCCCCAAGCAGTGGAATCGTTGGAACGCCTGGCAGGTGCCGGCGTCGCACTGGCCTACATCACCAACAACGCATCCCGTTCCTCGGAACAGGTAGCTGCACACCTGCGTGAGTTGGGCGCACCGGCAACCGCAGGGCAGGTGTTCGGTTCAGCCCTCGCGGGAGCGGAGCTGCTGGCCACGCTGGTACCCGAGGGATCGACGGTCCTGGTGACCGGCAGCCAGACCCTTATTGATCATGTCGCTGCCCAGGGGTTGATCCCGGTGACCTCAGCGGAGCCGACCCCTGCGGCGGTGATCCAGGGCTTCGACCCCGGGCTGGCCTGGAAGGATCTCGCCGAGACCGCCTACGCGGTCGCTGGCGGGGCGGTCTGGGTCGCGACCAACACCGACCTGTCCATCCCGCAGACCCGTGGAATCGCTCCCGGCAACGGGTCACTCGTCGCTGCGGTCACGGCCGCCACCGGGAAGACGCCAGTCGTGGCCGGCAAACCCGAAGCGCCCCTGTTCATTACCGCAGCGAAGCACCTCGGGGTGAGCCGGCCGCTGGTCGTGGGGGACCGGCTCGACACCGACATCCTGGGCGGCAACCGGGCACGCATGGACACCGCCCTGGTGCTCACCGGCGTCGACACCGCGCAGACGGCATTGGCCGCTGTCACCGACGAACGCCCGCGGTTCCTGCTGGCCAGCCTCGCGGACCTCTACGAACCCTACCCGGACGTTACCGTGGCTGACGGGGTGCACAGTTGTGGCGCTGCGACTGCCTGGATGGAGGCGGGAGTGCTCCACCTGCGAGGGCAGAACGAGGACCTGGACACCTGGCGTGCGGCCTGCAGCGCGTGGTGGACTGCGAACCCCGACACCACCTCGGCAACGCAGCCCGAACTCGCGATGTCCGACGGCCCCCGGGTGCTCGCCGAAGACACCCAGCGATGACGGATGAGGATGCCCCGGTGTTCCCGCCCGCCCCGGATCCCACCGGCGACGGGAGCGTTGACGCGCTGACCAGCACGCTGACCGCCCTCCCTGATCTTCCCGTCGATGACCACAACACGCTCTACATTGGCCTGCACAACGATCTGCTGGCCGAACTCAACGCCGATCCCGCCGAGGACCATGACACGGCTTGACCAGGCCCTCGTGGTGCGTGGCCTCGCCCGTTCCCGGTCCCAGGCTTCCCAACTGATCGCCGCCGGGCGGGTCCGCCGGGACGGCATCGTCCAGGTGAAGGCTGCCGCGAAAGTGGCTGAGACCGAACACCTGACCGTTGACACCGCCGGGGCCCCGGACTTCGTCAGCAGGGCCGGGGTGAAGCTCGACGGCGCCCTGCGCGAGTTCAGCTCGATCCAGGTGAAAGGGAAGCAGTGCCTGGACGCGGGCGCCTCGACTGGAGGGTTCACCGAGGTACTCCTGCGGGCGGGGGCGGCGCGCGTCGCCGCCGTCGACGTCGGGCACGGGCAGCTGGTTGACGAGCTCCGCCGTGACCCGCGGGTGGAAGTGGTCGAAGGCCTCAACGTACGCCAGCTGGAGCCCGAGGCCATCGGGGGGCCGGCTGAGCTGACGGTGGCCGACCTGTCCTTCATCTCGCTCACCCTGGTGCTCTTGCCGCTGGCACGTGCCACCCGGCCGGGTGGGGACATGGTCCTGCTCATCAAACCCCAGTTCGAGGTGGGCAAGGGGAAACTCAACTCCTCGGGAGTCGTCGCATCCGAGCAGGAGCGGAGACGGGCGGTCGGCCTGGTCGTCCGGCACGCGCTGGGCCTGGGGCTCACCGTTGCGGGCCTGATTCGCAGTCCGCTGCCGGGTCAGGACGGAAATGTTGAGTTCTTTGTGTGGATAACCGTGCCCCCGGGACCGTTGGTGCCTAGGATCGAGGAGGAGCAGGATCTCCTGACCTTGCAGGTGCTGGACTCCAGCACTGCATTTACCGATGCCCGGCTAGTTACCGGCACGCCGCACGGCGCACTGGATACGACGGAGCTTCAATGACACGACGGATACTGGTTCTCGCCCACACCGGGCGACGGGACGCGATGGCGGCTGCGCAGGAGGCCTGCACGCAGCTGCACCGCGCCGGGCTGACCCCCGTCATGCGGGTCGAGGAGCTCAAGGACATCCAGAACGAGTACGGGGTGCTCGCCGCCCCAACCGAAACGCTGGGGGTCGACGTCGAGCTGGAGGACATTGAACTGGGCATGGTGCTCGGCGGTGACGGCACCATCCTGCGCGCCGCTGAGCTGGTCCGGGGATCGGAGGTCCCCCTGCTGGGGGTCAACCTGGGCCATGTCGGGTTCCTCGCCGAAAGTGAACGGGCCGACCTCACGGAGACGGTGCGGCGCGTCGTCGACCGGGACTACACCGTCGAGGAGCGCATGACGATCGACGTCCAGGTCTGGCAGGGGGACGTCCTCGTCGCCCAGACGTGGGCGCTCAACGAGGCGGCGGTCGAGAAGGCCAGCCGTGAACGGATGATCGAAGTGGTGATGGAGGTTGATGGCCGTCCTGTCAGCTCGTTCGGCTGCGACGGGGTGGTGATGGCAACCCCCACCGGGTCCACAGCGTACGCATTTTCGTCGGGCGGTCCAGTGGTCTGGCCCGAGCTGGAGGCCCTCCTGATGGTGCCGATCAGCGCCCACGCGCTGTTCACCAAACCGCTGGTCATCGCCCCGACGTCGGTGCTGGCAGTGGAAATCCTCACCCGCACCGACGCGGCGGGTGTCCTGTGGTGCGATGGCCGGCGCACGGCCCACCTGCCACCCGGAGCGCGCGTGGAGGTCCGCCGCTGCGACACCCCGGTCCGGTTGGCGCGGACACTGCTGTCCCCGTTCTCCGAACGCCTGGTCAAGAAATTTTCGCTCCCCACGCAGGGCTGGCGCGGCCCCGCAAGCCACGCAGGAGGCACGAGCTAAATGATCGAAGAAATCCGCATCCGCGACCTGGGCGTCATCACCGACGCCACCCTCCACCTCTCCGGCGGGTTCACCGTGGTGACCGGTGAAACCGGTGCCGGTAAAACCATGGTGGTCACGGCGCTGGGCCTGCTGCTCGGCGCCCGGGCCGACGCCGGAGCGGTGCGCCTCGGGGCAAAGGCAGCGTCAGCCGAGGCCGTCCTCAGGCTCGCCCCACAGAGCACCGCCGCACTACGCGCCGCGGAAGCAGGCGGCGAGCTTGAGGAATCGGACGGATCAGCCGAACTCATCGTCGCGCGGACGGTCAACGGCGAGGGCCGCAGCCGCGCCTACGTCGGAGGCAGGTCTGCCCCTGCGGGAGTGCTCGCGGAACTGGGCGCCGCCCTCGTGGTGGTGCACGGCCAATCGGACCAGCTGCGACTGAAGACCGCGGCCGCACAGCGCGAGGCTCTCGACAAGTTCGCCGGGCCGGATCTTTCCGGAGCGCTGACCCGCTACCAGGAAAGCTACCGGCGCCTGCAGGACGCGGTTGACGAACTGGACCGGCTACGCACCGACTCGCGGGAACGGCTCCGCGAGGCCGAGTCCCTGCACGCAGCACTCGAAGAAATCGAAGCGCTGGCGCCCCAGCCCGGTGAGGACGAGAACCTCAAGGCTGAGTCCATGCGGCTGGGCCACGTCGAGGAGCTCCGCACCGCCGCGTACAAGGCCCACCAGGCACTGGTGTCGGGGGAGTTCGCTGACGACCAGGACGCCACGGTGCTCGTTGACGCCGCCAAACGCCAGCTCGAGTCGGCGGGGGATCACGACCCTGCGCTGGCCGCCCTGGCCGGCCGGCTCGCCGAGGTGGGCTACATCCTCACCGACATCTCCACCGAGCTCTCCGGGTACAGCGCCTCCCTCGACAGCGACGGGCCGGGCCGGCTCGCCGAAGTGGAATCCCGACGGGCTGAACTGGCCGTCCTCGTCCGTAAATACGCGCCCAGCATTGATGAGGTCCTGGAGTGGGCCGAGGCCGGGCAGCTCCGGCTCGGCGAGCTCGGTGACGATTCCACCCGGATCGAAGCCCTCACGGCCGAGATCGACACCCTCGAGGAAGCGGTCGCCAAGCAGGCAGCAGAGTTGACCGATCTACGCACCAGCGCGGCGGCCACCCTTGCCGAACGGGTCACCGACGAACTCTCCGCCCTCGCCATGGCCGCCGCCAGCCTGGTCATCGAGGTGACGCCCGGTGAACGGAGCCTGTTCGGTGCCGACTCGATCGCCTTCCTCCTCCAGCCGCACCCCGGCTCCGCAGCCCGGCCGCTGGGCAAGGGCGCCTCGGGAGGTGAACTCTCACGCGTGATGCTCGCCATCGAGGTGGTGCTCGCCGCCGTCGACCCCGTTCCCACGTTCGTCTTCGACGAGGTGGATGCGGGAGTGGGGGGCAAGGCGGCTGTCGAAATCGGTCGGCGACTGGCCATGCTCGCCGAGCATGTGCAGGTGATTGTGGTCACCCATTTGCCCCAGGTGGCGGCGTTCGCGTCCCAGCACATCCGGGTGACGAAAAACGTGTCGGCGACCGCCGCGGGCGACGGAGTCACCGCCAGTGACGTCGAAGTCCTGCCCGAAGCCGAGCGGGTCCGTGAACTGGCCCGCATGCTCGCGGGCCAGGAAGAGTCGGCCTCGGCACAGGCACACGCCGAGGAACTGCTCGCAGACGCAGCGCGGACAGCGTCGAAGTGCTAGGCTCGAACTCCGTGGTGCAATCAACAAATTCCCGGTTCCAGAAGTCCGCCAAGACTACCAAGCACGTCTTCGTGACGGGCGGCGTAGCCTCCTCCCTCGGGAAGGGACTCACCGCTTCAAGCCTCGGTCATCTTCTCCGTGCGCGTGGCCTATCCGTCACAATGCAGAAGCTCGACCCGTATCTCAACGTAGACCCGGGCACCATGAATCCCTTCCAGCACGGCGAGGTCTTCGTGACCGACGACGGCGCTGAGACCGACCTCGACATCGGCCACTATGAACGCTTCCTCGACGAGAGCCTCGACGGGTCAGCGAACGTCACCACCGGCCAGATCTACTCGACGGTCATCGCCAAGGAACGCCGCGGCGAGTACCTCGGTGACACGGTGCAGGTCATTCCCCACATCACCGACGAGATCAAACGCCGGATGCGGCTGCCCTCCGAGCCTGTCGAGGCCAAGAAGGCACCCGACGTCATTATCACCGAGATCGGCGGCACCGTCGGTGACATCGAGTCCCAGCCCTTCCTTGAAGCCGCCCGGCAGGTGCGCCAGGACATCGGCCGCAACAACGTGTTCTTCCTGCACGTCTCCCTGGTGCCGTACATCGGACCGTCCCAGGAACTGAAGACCAAGCCCACCCAGCACTCGGTGGCGATGCTGCGCTCCATCGGTATCCAGCCGGACGCGATCGTCATCAGGTCGGACCGTGAGGTCCCGGACGCCATGCGGGAAAAGATCGGCAGGATGTGCGACGTCGACATCGACGCCGTCGTGAACGCCGCCGATGCCGCCAGCATCTACGACATCCCCAAGACCCTTCACGCCCAGGGGCTCGACGCCTACATCGTGCAGGCCCTGGACCTGAAGTTCAAGGACGTCAACTGGACCAAGTGGAACAAGCTGCTCGACGCCGTGCACCACCCCAAGCACACCGTCGAGATCGCGCTGGTGGGCAAGTACATTGACCTGCCGGACGCCTACCTGTCGGTCACCGAGGCGCTGCGGGCCGGCGGATTCGCCAACAAGTCCAAGGTCATCATCCGCTGGGTGCCCTCCGACGAGTGCGACACCCCCGAAGGCGCGGCCAAGGCCCTCGACGGAGCCGACGCCATCTGCGTGCCGGGCGGCTTCGGCATCCGCGGCCTCGAAGGCAAGCTGGGCGCCCTCAAATACGCCCGAGAAAACTCGGTCCCCACCCTGGGGCTCTGCCTCGGCCTGCAGTGCATGGTCATCGAGTACGCCCGCAACGTGGTGGGCCTTGAGGGCGCATCCTCCAGCGAGTTCGATCCCGACACGGAGTACCCGGTCATCGCCACGATGGCCGAGCAGCTGCACATTGTCGACGGTGACGGCGACATGGGCGGCACCATGCGCCTCGGGCTGTGGGAAGCGAAGCTCGACGAAGGCTCGGTTGTGGCCCGCACCTACGGCAAGACCACTGTCAGCGAACGGCACCGCCACCGCTACGAGGTCAACAACGACTTCCGGGACAAGATCGCCGCCGCGGGAATGGTGTTCTCCGGAACCTCCCCCGACGGCAACCTGGTGGAATTCGTTGAACTACCCAAGGAAACCCACCCGTACTACGTGTCCACCCAGGCGCACCCGGAGCTCAGCTCACGGCCCACCCGGCCGCACCCGCTGTTCGCCGGCCTGGTCAAGGCTGCGCTGCTCCGCCGTGGAGTCAAGGCCTGATCATGGGCGATCCGTCGACCCGTCCCCTCGCCGACCAGCAAAGCCCCCGGCGGCTGCTGGACTCGTCGGTGGTGTACGAAGGGCGGATCTGGAACGTCGTCAGTGACACGTTCTCCCTGGTCGACGACGACGGCCACGAACAGCTGGTGCGCGACTACATCGAGCATCCCGGCGCCGTGGCCGTCCTCGCGATGAACGACGTGGGTCAGGTGCTCCTGATCAACCAGTACCGCCACCCGGTGCGGATGACGCTGTGGGAGATCCCGGCCGGGCTGCTGGACGTTCCGGGTGAAGACTTCGTGGCCGCTGCGGCCCGGGAGCTCGCCGAAGAAGCCGACCTGCGCGCGGACCGGTGGAATGTCCTCACCGACCTGTTCCTGTCGCCCGGCTCGTCCAGTGAAGCGCTGCGCATCTACCTCGCGCGGGGCGTCACCGACATCCACCCCGATGCACGGCACGAACGGACCCACGAGGAAGCCGAAATCGAAATGGCGTGGGTGGATCTGGACGACGCCGTCGACGGTGTCCTGGCAGGCCGGATCCACAGCCCGTCAGCCATTGCTGCAGTCCTCGCTGCGGCGGCCGCCCGCACCACCGGGTACGACCGATTGCGGCCCGCCGACGAACCGTGGCCAGAGCATGCCAGCCAGCACCACACCTGGCCCAACGGATCGGTCCTGAAGAACCGACCATGACGGCCCCAGCAACGCGCACCGCCGTCGATGAGCTGCGGGAGACCGGCCCCGGACGGCTGATGAGCGAATACCTCCAGCACATGGCCGTGGAGCGCGGACTGTCGGTGAACACGCTCGCCGCGTACCGGCGCGACCTGCTGCGGTACCACCGGTTTATCGCCGCCCGCGCCATCACCGAGGTACAGCTAATCACCCGGCACGACATTTCAGCGTTCGCGCAGGCCATCTCCACGGGGTCGGACGGCCTCGCCCCGCTAAGCCCGCGCTCGGCCGCGCGCACCGTCGTCGCCGTCCGTGGTCTCCACCGGTTCTGGGCTCTGGAAGGGATCTGCACGGCCGACCCCGCCCACGACGTGCACCCGCCCATCGCCGGGAAACGGCTCCCCAAGGCCATCTCGGTGGACGAGGTGACCCGGATCCTCGAGGCGGTCAACACCGATACCCCGGGCGGCCAGCGGGACCGGGCGCTCCTGGAATTCCTGTACTCCACCGGGTCCCGGATCAGCGAGGCGGTGGGACTCGACGTCGACGACGTATCGGTCGACGAGGCGCTTGAGGGTCCCGCCGTCGTCCGCCTGTTCGGCAAGGGGTCCAAGGAGCGGATGGTGCCGCTGGGATCCTACGCGGCGAAGGCCATCGACTCGTACCTGGTGCGGGCACGGCCTGCCCTTTCGGCGAACGGCAGGGGTAACCCTGCGCTGTTCCTGAACCTGCGCGGCGGGCGGCTGAGCCGGCAAAGTGCGTGGACCATCCTGAAGTCGGCCGCAGAGAAGGCGGGAGTCACCGGGGAGGTGTCGCCGCACACCCTGCGGCACTCGTTCGCGACGCACCTCCTGGAGGGTGGCGCCGACGTGCGGGTAGTCCAGGAGCTGCTGGGACATGCCTCGGTCACCACCACGCAGGTGTACACGCTGGTCACTGCGGATACGCTCCGCGAGGTATATGCTGCTGCGCATCCACGCGCCCTCTAAACTGGCGGCAGCGTAACCGGGCCGCTCTGTAACCTTGGCGGGTTAGCTGGAAACTAACTGTGCATGAACAGGTTACTCACTCCAGGGGGCCACGTGTTGCAGCATGACGAAGGCGTTTTTGCCGCACTGCATAGGGAACATCGCCCGCGCGTTTTCAACTATATTCACCGCCGGATCAACAGCCGCGAAGCGGCTGACGAGCTGACCAACGACGTCTTCCGCGTCGCGTGGCAACGCAACCCGGATCCCGCGGAACTGACCATCGCCTGGCTTCTGGCCGTGGCACACCATCTGATCGGCAATGAGTACCGGCGGCGGGAACGATCCGAGATGCTCATGCAACGGATCCGCGCCACTGCGGTGCTGGAATCGCGCACCGAACAGGGCGCCCAGCAGCAGACGGTGGCTGACGCACTTCTGGGAATGCGGGACAAGGAACGGGAGATCCTGCTCCTGGCGTACTGGGATGACCTGCCCGTGGCTGACATCGCCCAGGTTCTGGCCTGCAGCCCGTCCGCGGCGAAAGTCCGCCTGCACCGGGCCCGCAAGGCGTTCGCCGCCCTGCTGCCCACCGCACTGATGGCTGAAGGAGCTGCCTGAAATGGACCACATCGAAAATCTGATCCGGGGGCTTGACCCGGTACGCGCAGAGGACCGGGCCACCACCGGGCCCGATACCGGCTCAGTCCCGGGCACCGACTCTTCCCGGGCCGTCGTAAATCCTGTCACCCCAATTCCACTGGCCGTTCCTCTCGCGGCGACTGATGACGACGACGACGATGGAGTGTTCAGCGATGACCGGCCGGTAGTGGTGCCGCTCTCCCGCAGGCGCAGGGTAGTCGTCGTCCTCGCTGGTGCGGCCGCGGCGGCAACCGTGGCCGGCGCGATCGTGGTGGGCACTACGCTCGGCGCCCAGGGGCCGATGCCAGCTGCCACCACCGAACCGGCGCCGATTCCCGAGGCGACGACGCCCGTCGACGGGGCGCCGACACTGACCAGCGAGCCGACAGCCGAGCCGACCGGCGACGCCACGGGGGAGCCGACCGGTGAACCCGGGGCGGAGCCTACGGGGGTCCCGACCGGGCCACCAGCCGACGTCGGGTGCCGGCCCCAGGACGTGGACCGGCTGATGGAGCAGGGAAGCGACTTCTCCTCGTATACGCCGTGGACCACCAACCCCCAGTTCTACCCGGTCATCGGGTGCACTGACGAGTGGATGTCGATGGATATGACCGACGAGGGCTACGCGGCCGAAGGCAAGGACGGCGGAAACGCCTGGTACTTCATCGCCAAGCGGGTCGATGGTCAATGGGTCATTGATACTGACACCTACGGAGCTGTCCTGAAGTGGGAGTTCCTCATGGAAGACCCCAACGGGACACCCCAGGAGCTGATGGACCAGCGCTTCATCGAGGCGGGTATCCCGGTGGAACTGCGGGAGGAACTGGTGGGAGCAGGACCAACGGCTGAGGAGCTGGTGCGGGGCCTCGACAACCCCGAGCTCGGCCTGCGCTACCAGATCCCGCTCGCCTGGGGAATCGTGGACGGGCCGGACGGAGTGGACCTGGTCAACACGGCGGGCACCCCGGTCATCACCCTGCAGCGGGCGCGGGAATCGGGGATCGGCGGCGCCTGTCAGGAGGCCTCCGTGCCGTGGCGCGAAGTGCGATCGATCCCGGTATCGATTGACACCCCGAGCGGGCCGGTCAGTGCCCGGTTTGCTCTCCGGATCTTCGAGGGCGCGCAGGTGGTGGGGGCAACCGGAGTGGTGCTGGCCACCGACCCGACGTCGGGCGAGGGATGCATGCTCTACAACGTCATTTCAAGCACCGAGGTGGGCCTGCTGGCCCTGACGAACGAGTTCCAGCTGTCTCCCCACACGGAGGGCAGCGGCACGGTCTTCGCGTCAGTGGCCGACGCGGAACAGTACGCAGGGTCGGCGGAGTTCGACGCCCTCGCAGCCATCGCGGAGTCGCTCGTCATCACCGACTAAACAGCCACCGACACCCCGCCGAGACGTGAGCTCTGGTGACTCAGGCCGCCCCTGACTCGCCAGAGCCAACGGTTTGGCGGGGGATCGGGAGACTAGACTTGGGGCTCATGGAACCCCGCCACGTCGCACTGTGCTTCCTGTTCCGGACCACCGAGGCAGGAAGCGAAGTGCTGCTCGGACTGAAGAAGTCCGGCTTCGGCGTCGGGCGGATCGTAACCCTCGGTGGGGGAATCGAACCCGGCGAATCCGCAGCGCAGGCGGCGGTGCGCGAGGTCGCCGAGGAATCGGGAGTCGTCGTCGACGAGGCCAGCCTGACCGCCCTCGGCAGGGTGCGCTGGCGCTTCCCCGCCCAGCCGGCAGCCGACATGGACGCGGCCATCTTCACCGCCGTCGAATGGGCCGGGACCCCCGAGCCGACCCTCGAGGTGGAGCCGGCCTGGTACCCGGTCGACAAGCTGCCGTGGGAAGGGATGTGGGAGGACGCACAACACTGGCTGGGAGCGGTCATCGCTGGAACCCCGCTGGACGTGCTCGTCACCCTCAACCCGGACAACGAGACCGTGAGCACCGCGGTCTTCGCCTGACCCGATTGGGCATTAACCTGATCGGGCCCCTCACTCATGGAGGGACCCGATCAGGACAACAGGGTTAGGGGACCTGGCGCTGCTCCGGACCGTTGTAGGCGCTGAGCGGGCGGATCAGGGAGTTGGAAGCGGTCTGTTCCATGATGTGCGCGGTCCACCCGGTGATCCGTGCGGCGATGAACAGGGGCGTGAACATCTCGGTGTCGAACCCCATCAGGTGATAGGTGGGGCCGGCCGGATAGTCGAGGTTGGGCTTGATGCTCTTCGCCTCGTCCATCGCGGTTTCCAGTCCGCTGTACAGGCCGAGCAGTTCCGGCCGACCAAAGTGCTCGATCATGGAGTCCAGGGCGGACTTCATGGTGGGCACCCGCGAGTCACCGTTCTTGTAGACCCGGTGGCCGAAGCCCATCACCTTCTTCTTCTGGGCGAGAGCATCCTCCATCCACGCCTTGGCGCGGGCAGCAGCATCCTCACGGGACTCATCGGTGCGAATGCCGATCTCCTCGAACGTGTGCATCACAGCCTCGTTGGCCCCGCCATGCAGCGGTCCCTTCAGGGCGCCGATGGCCCCCGTGACCGCCGAGTGGAGGTCAGCCAGGGTGGACGTAATGACCCGGGCGGTGAAGGTCGACGCGTTGAAGGAATGCTCGGCATAGAGCACCATCGACACGTTGAACGCCTTGACCACCTCGGGCGCCGCCTCCTCACCAAAAGTCATCCAGAGAAAGTTGGCCGAGTAGTCGAGATCGTCCCGCGGGGCAACAATGTCCTGCCCACGACGGCGGCGCTGGTCATACGCGACTACGGCTGGGAAAGCAGCGAACAGCTCCATGGCCTTTTCGAGGTTGGCTTCGGGGGAGGAGTCCGACGCCTTGGGGTGGTTGGCTCCGAGTACCGAGACGGCGGTGCGGGCAACGTCCATCGGGTGGCAGGTCGTTGACAGCAGATCGATGGCGGCCTTGACGTTGTCGGCCAGCGTGCGGTGGCTGCGCTCAAAGGAGATGAACTCGGCCAGCTCGTCCTTCGTCGGCAGCTCGCCGTGCCACATCAGGTAGGCGACTTCCTCGAAGCTGCACTTGGCAGCCAGCTCCTGCACCGGGTATCCGCGGTACAGCAAGGAGTTGGTGTCGGAGTTGACCATTGAGATAGCTGTGGTGTCGACAGTGACCCCGGCTAGCCCTTTGTAGATCTGCGTTTCTGTGGTCTCTGTCATGGTGACTCCTGTTCAACGGCGGAAGGGGCCTGATGCGTCGTGTGCGCCGGCGAGCCGGGCACCTGAAAATTGAAAACCGAGGTGTCAAAACGGTTGTATGCCTCGTAGTCCACCAGCTCGTAGAGACGGGCCCGCGTCTGCATGGCATCGACGGCGCCCTGCTGGGTGCCGTCGGCTTTGATGATTTCCAGCGTACGCTCCGCTGCGCCCATTGCACTACGCAGCAGGGTCACTGGATAGATGACCATGTTGACGCCCGCGGAGGCGAGCTGGTCCAGGGTGAACAGCTCGCTCTTCCCGAACTCGGTCATGTTGGCGAGGATGGGGACGTCGACGGCGTCACGGATGGCCTGGAATTCGGTGAGGTCCCGCATCGCCTCAGGGAAGATCGCGTCGGCGCCGGCGTCGACCAGGGCCTTCGCCCTGTCCTTGGCGGCGTCGAGGCTGTCAGTGCCGCGGATGTCGGTGCGGGCCATGATGAGGAAGTTCGGATCCCGGCGGGCGTCCGCCGCGGCGCGGATGCGCTTGGTGGCCGTGTCCAGGTCCACCACGTTCTTGCCGTCAAGGTGGCCGCACCGTTTGGGGTTGAACTGGTCCTCGATATGGCAGCCCGCCAGCCCGGCGTTCTCCAGTTCCTGGATGCTGCGGGCAACGTTCATGGGCTCGCCGAAGCCGGTGTCGGCGTCGACAATCGACGGCAGATCGGTCATCCGGGCGATCTGCCCGGCACGGGTGGCCACCTCGGTCAGCGTTGTCAGGCCGATATCGGGCAGCCCCAGGTCATTGGCGAGGACCGCGCCGGAGATGTAGACGCCGTCGAACCCCTTGTCCTCGATCAGCCGCGCCGACAGCGGATTGAATGCGCCGGGGAACTGCTGGATGCGCCCCGAGGCGAGCCCTTCCCGGAAGGCGATGCGCTTCTGCTCGGGGGTAATTGATGAGTACAACATTTAGAACAGTCCCTTCGGGGCGGTGGCGGGGTCGATGACGCCGGCGGCGGCGACCAGATTGAGCTGATCCAGTTCGCCAGCGGCCAGTTCGGGGAGACGCTCGACGACGGCGAGGAACCGGTCAATCTCGGCTTCGTCGACAATCCGGTGCCCGTCCTGACCGGCGGCCAGGGTGCGGAGCTTGTTAATGTACTGCTCCCGCGCGAACGGGCGGGCGCCCAGCGGGTGGGCGTCGGCGACGGCCAGCTCATCGGTGATGACTGCCCCATCGGTCAGGGTGATCTCCACCCGGCCGCCGAAAGCCTTCTCGCTGATGTCCAGTGAGTGGTAGCGCCGGGTCCACTCAGGGTCTTCCAGGGTGGTGACCTTGTGCCAGAGTGCCACGGTGTCGCTCCGGCCAGCCCGCTCGGGAGTGTAGGAATCGACATGGTGCCAGGAGCCGTCCTGCAGGGCCACCGTGAAGATGTAGGGGATCGAGTGGTCAAGGGTTTCGCGGGATGCGGTGGGATCGTATTTCTGCGGATCGTTCGCCCCGGATCCGATGACGTTGTGGGTGTGGTGCGAGGTGTGGATGACGATTGACTGCACTAGCTCCGGATCGGTGGCCTCCGGGTGGGCTGTATGCAGCTTGCGGGCGAGGTCGATCAGGGCCTGGGCCTGGTACTCGGCCGAGTGCTCCTTGGTGTAGGTGTCGAGGATGGCGCGCTTCGATTCGCCTGCGGCGGGCAGCGGCACCTCGTAGCGACCGTCGGGGCCGTCCAGCAGCCAGGCGATGAATCCGTCTTCACCCTCGTAGATGGGGGTGGGTGAGGTCTGGCCGCGCATGGCCCGGTCCGCGGCCTCGACCGCCATCTTTCCGGCGAACGCCGGTGCGTGGGCCTTCCAGGTGGAGATCTCGCCCTTCCGGGACTGCCGGGTGGCGGTGGTGGTGTGCAGGGCCTGGCCGATGGACTGGAAGATGGTCTCGACGTCCAGATCCAGCAGGGTGCCGATGCCGGCGACAGCTGATGGGCCGAGGTGCGCTACGTGGTCGATCTTGTGCTTGTGGAGGCAGATGGCTTTGACCAAATCCACCTGGATCTCGTAGCCGGTGGTGATGGCGCGCAGCAGGTCCCGTCCGGATCGGCCGGTGTGCTGGGCGACGGCGAGGATCGGCGGGATGTTGTCGCCCGGGTGCGAATAGTCTGCGGCCAGGAACGTGTCGTGGTAGTCCAGTTCGCGGACGGCGACGCCGTTGGCCCAGGCGGCCCACTCCGGGGAGGATTTCTCCGGGATCCCGAAGATGGTGGCTCCCGCGCCGTGGGACGACGACGGGTGGCTGGTGGCCTGCGCACGGGCTGCCACCACCGGAGCACGGTTGAAGGAGGCCACCGCCACGGAGGCGTTGTCGATGATCCGGTTGATGACCATGTCGGCGACGTCGGCGTCCACCTCCACCTGGTCGGCGGCGACCAACGCCAGCCGGTAGGCGAGCTGATCTTCGCGGACCAGATTCTCATCGCTGCGGTGGGTACGGACCAGATGATGTTCAACCATTGAGGTGGGCCTTTCGGGGTGGGACGGAGCCGGCGTCGAAGCTGTGTTTAGACGCCAGTAGATGGTCAAGACTGTTGTGGAGGTGGAGGGTGGTGGCCGCGGCGGCCCGGTCGGCGTTGCCGCTGGCGATGGACCGGGCGATCTGGGCGTGTTCGGCGGCGGAGGCCAGTAGCCTATCGCTGTTGTCCTTCGCGAGTCTGCGGATTCTTACCAGCTGGGCGCGCAGCTGGTGCTGGGCCTGCCGGAGGAACTGGTTGTCGGCGGCGTCGTCGACCGCGTGGTCCAGGTCGGAGACCAGGGCATAGTAGTCGCGCTGGTCAGGGTCGTCTCCGGTGATGAGGGTGCCTGCGGACTCGAAGCGTTCCGCGAGCGAGATGAACACTCCGGGAGCGCGGCGGTCCGCCGCCAGTTCGGCGGCCTTGCAGTCCAGTGCCAGCCGGACGTCGAAGAGCTGGGTCATCTTCTCCAGAGAGATATCGGTGACGACAACACCACGGCCGGCCTGTGCCGCAGTGAGGCCCTCGGCGCCGAGGCGGGCGAGTGCTTCCCTGACGGGTGTCCGGGAGACTCCAAGCCTGGCCGATTGCTCCACCTCGGCGAGGACGGTCCCGGGAACCAGCCGCCACTCGATGATGTCGGATTTCAGCGCTGCATAGGCTCTGTCACTCGCTCGCACTGATCTCCTGTCGTCGTTGACGTGGCCCTGGAAAAGGGTACCTTCTCTCTAGCAAATGTATACACAGGGGGTAGGAAGTGCAAGATAAGGCCTGTTTCACCGTCGAAAAGTGGGGCCTGTGTATACATGCTGGGTTCCACCCAGCGGCGAGGTCTGGCGCCCGACAAGATCCCAGCGTCACACGAACTCACGGTTCGGGTCCCGGGTGGGATGTCTCAGTAGGATGACAGCACAACACAACGACGTGGAGGACACCGGATGAGCCAGGACTATCGCACGCTGCACCGCCAAAGCCTTGAGGCTCCCGACGCGTTCTGGCTTGACGCGGCGCGCGCCGTCGACTGGGTCCGAGACCCCGCCACGGCGTTGGACAGCACCGGGGCTCCGCTCCACCGCTGGTTTCCCGACGGCGAACTGAACACCTCCTACAACGCGCTGGACCGCCACGTGGAAGCGGGTCGCGGCGACAGCACCGCCCTGATCTACGATTCCGCGATGCTCGGCCTGGTGCGGCGGTACACCTATGCGGAACTCCGCGACGAGGTGGCGTCCTTCGCCGGCGTGCTGCGTGATCAGGGCGTGACCAAGGGAGACCGGGTGGTGATCTATCTGCCCATGGTGCCCGAGGCGCTCATCGCGATGCTGGCCACCGCCCGGCTCGGAGCAATCCACTCGGTGGTCTTCGGCGGGTTTGCCGCGAAAGAGCTCGCCTCCCGGATCCAGGACGCCCGCCCCACGGTGGTGGTAACCGCGTCGGGTGGCCTGGAGCCCCGCGGGCCCCTCGAATACCTGCCCGCAGTCGACGAGGCGCTGACACTGTGCGACCACCGGGTGGCTACGGTGATCGTGAAGTCCCGGAAGGGGTTCGTCCACCAGGCATCAGAGTACGGGTCGGCGTCGGGCACCCCACGCGCCGATACTGCCTGGCTGGACTGGGACGAGGCGCTGACCGGCGCGGAGCCCGCTGATCCGGTGCCGGTCCTCGCGACCGACCCGCTCTACATCCTGTACACGTCGGGCACCACGGGTTCGCCGAAGGGCGTGGTGCGGGACAACGGCGGCCATGCCGTCGCGTTGACCTGGTCGATCAAGAACATCTTCGGCATCGGCCCGGGAGATGTGATGCTGACGGCGTCCGACGTCGGCTGGGTGGTAGGACACTCCTTCATCGTCTACGCACCGCTGCTCGCGGGTGCAACCACCGTGCTGTACGAGGGGAAACCGGTGGGCACCCCGGACGCCGGCGCGTTCTGGAGACTGATCAGCGACCACCGCATCAACGTCCTGTTCACAGCACCTACCGCGCTGCGGGCGGTCCGGAAGGTGGATCCGGAGGCGGCCCTGCTCGCCGGTTATGACACCTCCAGCCTGCGGTTGCTGTTCTGCGCGGGGGAGCGGCTCGACATTGACACCTACCAATGGGCGGGCCGGATTCTTGGCGTCCCCGTGGTTGACAACTGGTGGCAGACCGAGACCGGTTGGCCGATTTGCGCCAATCCACGGGGCATCGAGGAGCTTCCGCTCAAGCCGGGGTCACCGACGCTGCCGCAACCCGGGTACGACCTGGTGATTCTGGACGGCGACGGGCAGGCGGTGCCAGCAGGAACCGAGGGCAACATCGCGTTGCGGCTCCCACTTCCGCCGGGAACCCTCCCCACGCTCTGGGGAAGTGATGAGCGCTATATCAGCTCATACCTCAGCGCGTTTGAGGGTTTTTATGTCACCGGTGATTCGGGCTACGTCGACGACGAGGGCTACGTCTTTGTGATGGGCCGCACCGACGACATCATCAATGTGGCGGGGCATCGGCTGTCGACCGGCGCCATCGAACAGGTGCTGGCGCAGCACCCGGCGGTTGCCGAGTGCGCAGTGATTGGCCTGGCCGATCCGTTGAAGGGCCAGCGCGCCAGCGGCTACGTGGTGCTCAAAGCTGGCGCTGACATTGATCCCGCCGTGCTGGAACAGGAACTGATTACCCTGGTGCGGACCCAGATCGGGCCGGTGGCCGACTTCAAGCAGGCGGTGGTGGTGGACGGGTTACCGAAGACGCGCTCGGGGAAGATTCTCCGCAAGACCATGCGGCAGATGGCTTCCGGGGAGGATTACGTGGTGCCTTCCACTATCGAGGACCGGAGCGTGCTCGACGCCATGAAGCCGATTCTCCAGGGAACCGCGGACCGCTAGCCAATCCAGGAATACTCGAACTCCGGGCGGCCACGGGTGCCATAGCGCGGCGCACGGCGCGCCGACTCCTGGTCGGCCAGATACTCAAGGTAGCGGCGGGCGGTCACGCGGGACAGTGCAAGGTCAGCTGCCACCTCGACCGCCGAGACTGCTGTGCTGCCGCCCTTGAGCATCAGGATGACGGTCTTCAGCGTCTCCTGTGAGAGTCCTTTGGGGAGGCTGCCCTGAGCCGGTGGTCGAAGGGCCGCCAGCGCATTGTCCACCTCGGATTGGGTAGTGGACGACGCCTGGGCCACGAGATTGTTCCTGAAGGAACGGTAGCTCGTCAGCTTGTCGCTGAACGCCGAGTAGGTAAACGGCTTGATCAGGTACTGGACAATCCCGGAGGAGATCGCCGTCCTGACAATATGCAGTTCGCGGACCGCGGTGATCGCGATGACGTCGGTGGGCAATCCAGCGCCACGGATCCGGCGAATGATGTCCAGTCCATGAATATCGGGCAGGTTCATGTCCAGCAGCACCAGGTCCACCGGCTCAGCGCCGGAGCTGAGGAATGCCATCGCCTCGGACCCGTTGTGGGCCACCCCGATGAGGGAGAACCCATCCACTCGTTTGACGTACTCCGCGTGGGCCTCGGCGGTGATGGTGTCGTCCTCGATCACCAGAACCCTGATGTCCTCAGGCATGTCCCGCACCCATCGCGCCGGTGGGCAGGTCGGCGTCATCGGCTGACAGCGGCAAGAGCACGGTGAAGCGTGCTCCGTCGTCGTCAGTGACAGCTATTGACCCGCCGAGCCGCTGGACCGCCTGGCGGACCAGGGCCAGGCCCAGGCCCCTGCCAGCCCCGCTGACCGGGTTGGACTCCTTGGTGCTGAACCCCAGGGTGAAGGCGGCAGCGCCACTGGTGGACATACCCGGCCCGCTATCGTGCACCACGATGTGGACGTCACCGCCGCTGCGCTGCAGGGTGAGGACCACGCGGCGGTCAGGCGAGTCAGCAGCGGCGTCGAACGCGTTGTCCAGGAGGTTGCCAATGATGGTGACCAGGGCACTCGGGTCAAGGTGTGCGGTGTCGATTGAGCCGTCGACGGTGATCTCGAGGTCGATTCCCCGCTCGTTGGCCTGCGCGGCCTTGCCCACCAGCAGCGCTGTGATGAACGGTTCGTCGATGGCCCCCAGCACGTCGTCGGTGAGCTGCTGCGACTGGGCCAGGTCCCTGGTGGCAAAGTCCAGGGCTTCGGCCCGGCGGTCCAGCTCGATCAGGGACACGATGGTGTGAAGACGGTTGGCGTGTTCGTGGGTCTGGGCACGCAGCGCATCGGTAAGGGTCCTCATGGTCTGCAGCTCACCCGTCAGCGACTCAATCTCCGTGTGGTCGCGCAGGGTGGTGACCGTCCCGAGCGGCTTTCCTCCGGGGGAGGGTGCGCCTCCGCCGGGCACTGCCGCTTCCTGGTTAACCACCAGGATGCGGTCGGCCGTGACGTGAAATTCGTCAATCGCCTGCCGTCCGGTCGCCAGCAGTTCGTTGAGCGACGCCGGCAGGTCCAGGCTGCCCGCGGGGGTGGGCTGGCCGGCGCGGGCAGCAGGCAGGGCCAGCAGCTGTGCGGCCTGATCGTTGTAAAGGACCAGTTCTCCGCGCGGATTGGTCAGGATCAGGCCTTCGCGAACTGAGTGGAGCACCGAGTCATAGAACACGAACATGTGGGAGAGCTGGTCGGTGCCGAGCCCAAGAGTGGCCCGTCGCAGGTGCCGGCTGAGCAGGAACGACACCGCTGCGCCCGCCGTGACGGCACCGGCAGCGATGAGAAAGAGGAGCGGGAGTTGAGCGTTTCGGGCGATGGTGACAGCGTCCACTGTCACACCCGCGGAGACCATTGCGGCCACCGACCCGTCGTCGTCGAGCACTGGGACGATAGCCCGCACCGATGGCCCCAGGGTGCCGGCGAAGGTTTCCGTATGGGACCGGCCGTCGAGGGCCTGCTCAACCGATCCGATGTACGGTCTGCCGATCTCCTCAGGGTTGCGGTGGGTAAACCGCGTCCGGTCCGGCGCCATGATGGTGATGAAGCCAACACCGAGATCATCCATCACCTCGCTCGCGTACGGCTGCAATGCGGCGCTCGGGTTGGGAAGCTGGATCGACTCGCTGACAAACGGATCATCGGCGAAGGTGGTGGCGATCGCGAGCATCCGGTCGGCTGACGCTTCGTAGGTGCTCTGCTCGGCGTCGAGATAGAGAACCCAGGAGATGGCTGACGTCAGCGCCAGCACAAAGAGCAACTGACCGATGAAGAACTGCCGCGCCAGGCTCCATTTCCTCACCGTTTCGACGGCTCCCTTCAAAGATGTTCGCGAACAGTATGAACGCAATGGTGATTCACATCACTGTACGCCCGAGCATTGAACAGACAGCTTTGAATCATCCACCGAAGGAGCATGGCTATGGCGCCATCGAAACCCACCACTAACCGGCCAGCTGGGGCCGCCGGTCAGGGGAAGCCCAGGAAGAGGGTCGACAAGACCCACTTCCTCTACATTGCAGTCATTGCGGCGGTGATCCTCGGCGCGATCCTGGGCCTGATGGCCCCCGAATTTGCGAAAAGCCTGAAACCCATCGGCACCGGTTTCATTGCCCTGATCAAGATGATGATCGCTCCCATTATCTTCTGCACCATTGTGCTGGGTATCGGGTCGATCGCCAAGGCGGCGACCGTCGGTAAGGTTGGCGGGCTGGCCCTGGGCTACTTCATGCTGATGTCGACCTTCGCCCTCGCCATCGGATTGGTGGTCGGCAATATCGTCCAGCCCGGTGAGGGCCTTGACCTGTCCAACGCCCAGTACGATGGGCCCGCCGCCGAGGAAGCCACCAGCACCACCGACTTCCTGCTCGGCATCATCCCGGTTTCGCTGCTCGCCTCACTGACCGGAACCAGCATCCTGCAGACCCTCTTCGTCGCCCTGCTGGTCGGTTTCGCTCTGCAGAGCATGGGGGCAGCGGGCAAGCCCGTCCTCCGCGGAATCGGCCACATCCAGGCCCTCGTCTTCCGTATCCTCATCATGGTGATGTGGCTGGCACCGATCGGTGCCTTCGGCGCGATCGCCGCCGTCGTCGGCGAAACCGGTGTCCAGGCCATCGTGAGTATGTTCACCCTGATGGCCGCTTTCTACATCACCTGTGTCCTCTTCATCGTCGTGATCCTTGGCGGGCTACTGAAGCTGGTGACCGGTGTCAATATCTTCAAGCTGATGAAGTACCTGGGCCGCGAGTATCTGCTCATCTTCTCGACCTCGTCCTCCGAGGCCGCCCTGCCCCGCCTGATTGCCAAGATGGAGCACCTGGGCGTTTCCAAGCCGGTTGTCGGCGTGACAGTCCCCACCGGCTATTCGTTCAACCTGGACGGCACCGCCATCTACCTGACCATGGCGTCTCTGTTCGTTGCCTCGGCGATGGGCACACCGCTGGCCCTGGGAGAGCAGATCTCGCTGCTGATCTTCATGATCATCGCCTCGAAGGGTGCTGCGGGAGTCACCGGTGCCGGCTTGGCCACGCTCGCCGGTGGACTGCAGTCCCACCGCCCCGATCTGGTGGACGGCGTCGGCCTGATCGTCGGTATCGACCGGTTCATGTCTGAAGCCCGCGCCCTCACCAACTTCACCGGTAACGCCGTCGCCACCGTGCTGATCGGTAAGTGGACCAATGAGATCGACCGGGGCCGCGTCGACGAGGTTCTGTCCGGGAACCTGCCGTTCGATGAGGCCACCATGACGTCCAACCACCTGGACGACGACGTCGAAGACGGATCGGCGGCCACCACTGACCAGGCCGTGGCCAACCTCGATGACCTCGACGGTGACCGCCGCGTCGGAGTAACCCGCTAAATCCGACTACCCTTAGTAGATGCCCGAGATGGGCCCCTTCCCTCGGCAGGGTAGGGGCCCATCCCCTTGCCGGTTTCATGCCTCCACCGCTGCCCTGAAAAGAAGGTTAGACCTCAGGTTGAAACTAAAGGCTCGCGGGGAGGTGCAACGGATTTCCCCGCGCGGATGCGCCACCGGTTGTAACGTTGAGGGCAGGTAAGAGGCAAGAATTTCAATAACGCGATTAAACGGAAGCGTGGATACATACGTGAGTAGCGAACAGGGTTCCACAACTCTGAAGGACGTCGAAATCGGGCCGACAGGCCGCCCGGTCACAGTGTTTCCCGAACCACCGGTCCTGTCCTCGCACGGGCCGGCCCGTGTGATTGCGATGGTGAACCAGAAGGGCGGGGTTGGCAAGACCACCTCCACCATCAACCTGGGCGCAGCGCTCGCCGAAGCCGGACGCCGGGTACTGTTGGTCGATTTCGACCCGCAGGGCGCACTCTCCGCCGGTCTGGGCACCAACCCGCACGAGCTCGACGTCACCGTCTACAACGTGCTCATGGACCGCAAGGTGCAGATCCAGGACGCCATCCAGACAACCGCGTTCGAGAATGTCGACCTGTTGCCCGCCAACATCGACCTGTCGGCCGCTGAAGTGCAGCTGGTCAACGAGGTGGCCCGCGAACAGGTCCTCGACCGCGCCCTCCGGAAGGTCTCGGACGACTACGACGTCATCCTGATCGACTGCCAGCCCTCACTGGGACTCCTAACAGTCAATGCGCTCACCGCAGCGCACGGCGTCATCATCCCGCTGATCTGCGAGTTCTTCGCGCTGCGTGCGGTCGCCCTGCTGGTCGAGACAATCGAAAAGGTCCAGGACCGGTTGAACCCCCGCCTTCAGGTCGACGGCGTTCTGGCCACCATGTACGACGCGCGGACCCTGCACAGCCGCGAGGTCATCGCACGGCTCGTCGAGGCGTTCGGCGACAAAGTGTTCGAAACGGTCATCAAGCGCACCATCAAGTTCGCCGATGCCACTGTCGCTGCCGAACCCATCACGTCCTACGCGGCCAACCACTCAGGGGCCGACTCCTATCGCCGACTGGCGAAGGAACTGATCTCGCGTGGCGGCGCCCCCTAACGATGCAGCGCGCTGCGCAGCCCACCTCTGATGCGTGACGCCCTCCCCGACGCTGCCGAACCAACCGGTTTCACCGTCCGGCTGGAGAACTTCAACGGGCCGTTTGACCTGCTGCTGGGGCTGATCTCCAAGCATGAGCTGGACATCACCGAGATAGCCCTGGCGACCGTCACCGACGAGTTCATCGGCTACATCAGGGCGTTCCAGGGTACCGACGCGGACTTCTCGCTCGATGAAGCCAGCGAATTCCTGGTGATTGCCGCCACCCTGCTCGATTTGAAGGCCGCCCGGCTGCTGCCGGCCGGTGAGGTGGAGGACGACGAGGACGTCGCGCTACTGGAAGCGCGCGATCTGCTGTTCGCCCGGCTGCTCCAGTACAAAGCCTTCAAGGAAATTGCCCGACAGCTGGGGGAGCGCCTGGCCGAGGAAGCCAAGCAGACTCCCCGGCAGGTCAGCCTGGAGCCCGAGTTCGCGGCGATGCTACCCGACCTCACCTGGCGCACCACCCCGGAACAGTTTGCGAAGCTTGCAGCCAAAGCGCTGGAACCGCGCGAGCCCGCTCCGACCGAGGTGGGTATCGCTCACCTGCACGGTTCGACGGTCAGTGTTCGTGAACAGGCCGAACTGCTGGGGATCCGCCTGCGGCGCGGACACCCGCTCTCCTTCCGGCAGCTCACCCAGGACGCCGAGGACATGCTCACCGTCGTGGTCAGGTTCCTCGCGTTGCTGGAAATGTTCCGCGACGCAGTGATCTCCTTCGACCAGGGCGCACCACTGGGAAACCTGACGGTCCGGTGGTCGGCCGACGTCGAGAACTGGTCACCGGCGTCGATCAGTGAGGAATACGACCAGCCAGCCCCCACCCCACCTGCACTGGAAGGACCGAGTTGAAAGACCATCAGTCCGACGTCGATGAACCCCTCTTTGATGCCTCGAGTGAGCCGGGCGGCATCAAGGCCGCCCTCGAGGCCGTCCTGATGGTGGTCGACGAACCGGTTACCGCCACACGGCTCGCCACCGCCCTGCTGGTCCCGGTCGACGAGGTGCACGGGTTGCTGGTGGAACTGCAGCAGGAGTATGACGGCTATACTGGTCAGGGCCCGGAAGGGCACACCACCGAACCGGCGTCTTCACAGCCGCGTGGCTTCGAGCTACGCAGCGTCGCCGGAGGATGGCGGATTTTCTCGCGCAGTACGTTTGCGCCGGTAGTGGCGAAGTTCGTGCTCGAAGGACAAAGCGCCCGCCTGTCACAGGCAGCTTTGGAAACCCTCGCCGTCATCGCCTACCGGCAACCGGTGTCTCGGGCAAGAGTTTCGGGAATCCGCGGAGTGAACGTGGATTCGGTGGTACGCACCCTGGCGCTGCGCGGTTTGATCGCCGAAGCGGCAACCGATCCTGAAACGGGCGCAATCCTGTACGGAACAACCCAGTACTTTCTGGAAAGATTAGGGATAGGCAGCGTTGCTGACCTGCCGCAGCTTTCACCACATCTACCCGGGTTGGAAAACCTCGGTGACTTCGATGACACCACTTACTAAATACGCTAGCTAAAAGGATATTCAATGACACAGGCGCCACGTTCCGGCTCCGGCCGCAACAACCCCAAACGCGACGAGGGCGGTCCCCGCGAGGGCGCGCCCCGCGGCGGGTCCGCACGCGGCGGTGCCCCCCGCGCCGGGTCGGGGTCAGCGCGCGGCCGTTCAGCACGTGACGCCTTTGGTCGCGGTTCGGCTGCAGGCGCCGGTCGCGACGGCGACTCCCGCCCAGGTTCATCACGCGACGGTGCCAGCCGTG
Source organism: Arthrobacter sp. 260 (assembly GCF_013116745.1). Classification (GTDB taxonomy): domain Bacteria; phylum Actinomycetota; class Actinomycetes; order Actinomycetales; family Micrococcaceae; genus Arthrobacter_D. The sequence continues at coordinate 212,013 of NZ_JABFOE010000005.1, read as the reverse complement.
GCGGAGGTTCCGACCGAACGGGTTCCGACCGCGCCGGTTCCGACCGTTTCGGAGCGGAACGCGCTGGCGAACGTCGCGGACCAGCCCGTGAGGGTGCCAAGCGCCAAGGCCCAGCCCGGGGCAGCGCAGCGCGGGGGAAGCCAGCTCGCGACGGTGCACCCCGCGGCGAACGTCCCACCAGCGGTGGTTACCGTGGTTCGGCCGAAGGCTCCAGCGAGGGCCGCCCTTTTGCTAACCGCACCCCCAAGCCCGCCGGTGCCAAGAAGACCGGTAACCGTCAGAAGCCAGCCGGGCCCAAGGCCTTCGGTCGCGAACGTTTCGGCAAAAGCCTCGGACCGGTCCGCCGTCCCAAGACGCAGGGCCCCAAGGCACTGCCCGTGGACCGGCTCGACGTCCACAATCCCGACGGCGTGCGCCTGCAGAAGATCATGGCCTCGGCAGGAGTAGCCTCGCGCCGCGTCTGTGAAGAAATGATCGAGGATGGTCGCGTCGAGGTCGACGGCACCATCGTCACCGACCTCGGAGTGCGCGTCGATCCCGCCAAAGTGGCCATTCACGTGGACGGCATCCGGTTGCAGCTCAACGACCACCTGGTGTACTACGTCTTCAACAAGCCGAAGGGCGTCATCTGCACCATGGAGGACCCCGAGGGTCGCCCTTGCATCAGTGATTACCTCAAGAACAAGAATGAAAACGAGCGGCTCTTCCACGTGGGCCGTCTCGACGTCAACACCGAGGGGCTGCTGCTCCTGACCAATGACGGCGAACTCACCAACCGTCTCACGCACCCGTCTTATGAGGTCCCCAAGACCTACCTGGTGCAGGTGCGTGGACCGATGGCCCACGGTATCGGCGCGCAGATGCGTGAAGGTATCGAGCTCGAGGATGGCATTGCCAGCGTCGACTCGTTCCGTCTGGTCGACTCCACCCCGGGACACATCCTGGTAGAGGTGGTTCTCCACTCCGGCCGTAACCGTGTGGTCCGCCGCTTGTTCGAAGCCGTTGGTCATCCCGTCGAACGTCTCGTCCGCACCCAGGTGGGCCCCATCCGGGTCAATGACCAGCGCCAGGGCAGCATCCGGGTCCTCGGCAACCAGGAAGTCGGACACCTCCTGGCAGCGGTGGGACTCTAATACATGCCTGGCGTTAACAACGGTGGTACCCACCTGTCCGGTCCCGTGCTCATTGTGGGCACGGGGCTTTTGGGCGCCAGCATTGGGCTGGGGCTGCGGACACGGGGGATCGATGTCGTCCTGACCGACATCTCACCGTCCACCCAGGCGGTGGCCGAGGATATCGGTGCGGGACGATCCCTCACGCCGGTCGAAACCCTCGACCCGGAGCTCGTGGTCATCGCTGCACCACCGGACGTCACTGCAGACCTGGGGATCAAGGCCCTCACCGAATACCCGAACGCCGTCGTCGTTGACATCGCCAGTGTGAAAGCCTCGGTGCTTGATCAACTGGAGACTGCTGTCGACGAAGCCGCGCTCGGCCGGTACGTGGGGACCCACCCGATGGCGGGTCGCGAGAAGTCGGGACCGGTCGCCGCCAGCGCCGAACTCTTTACCAGCATGCCGTGGGTAGTGTGCGCCGGGCCGCAGAGCACCGCCGCGGCCATCCGCACCGCCGAAGCGCTGGCGATCGACCTTGGCGCGGTCGTCGCGCGTATGAGCGCCGAGGAGCACGACCAGTCGGTCGCGCTGATCTCCCACCTGCCGCAGGTGCTCTCCTCACTGGTGGCCAGCCGGTTGCAGGATTCGCCCCCGCACGCCCTCGCCCTGGCCGGCAACGGACTGCGCGACGTCACCCGGATCGCCGCCAGCGATCCGCGCCTCTGGGTGCAGATCCTGTCCGCCAACGCCGAACGGCTGGTTGAGATCCTGTACGGCGTGCGGGAAGACCTGAACCGGCTGATCGGCACCCTCGAGAACCCGACCGGCGCAGGTTCACGCCTGGACATGGCCCAACTGATTTCCGAGGGAAACGTGGGCCAGGCCCGCATCCCCGGCAAGCACGGCACCCCGCCCGAGGCGTTCGCCCGCATGACCGTCCTGGTCGACGACGTCCCCGGCCAGATCGCGCGGCTGCTCACCGAGATCGGCGACGCCGGCATCAACCTTGAGGATCTGCGGCTGGAACACTCGCCCGGACGTCAGGTGGGCATGGCCGAAATTTCGGTGGTACCCGGCAAACGGCACGACCTTCTTGAGTTCCTCACCGCCAATGGTTGGAAAGTGGTCCAGTGAACACCCCCCATTCCTCGTTCCGCATCGGCAAATCGCTCGTCGTCGCCATCGACGGTCCGTCGGGCTCCGGCAAGTCCAGCGTCAGCCGGGAAGCCGCGCGCCAGTTGCACGCCGCGTACCTTGACACCGGTGCCATGTACCGTGCGGTCACCTGGCACTGCCTCGCGGAAGGGGTGGACCTCGGCGACGGAGCCGCCGTCGAACACGCCGCCCGCACGATCGACCTGGGCATCAGCACCAAGCCGGATCACGAGTCAGTGACTGTCGGCGGCACTGACGTCACCGACGCGATCCGCGAGCCCCGAGTGTCCGACGCCGTTTCGGCCGTCGCCACCACCATGGGCGCCCGCAGCGAACTCATCCGCCGGCAGCGCCAGATCATTGCTGAGTCGGGCCACCGGATCGTCGCCGAGGGCAGGGACATCACCACAGTCGTCGCGCCCGACGCCGAAGTGCGCATCCTGCTCACCGCCAGCGAGGCAGCACGGCTGCGCCGCCGCGGCGACCAGCTGGGCGGCACGCAGACCGAGGCGGAGCTGCACAACCAGGTCCTGGGCAGGGACACCAAGGACTCGACAGTAGTTAATTTTCACCAGGCCGCAGATGGCGTGGTTACCGTAGATTCATCGGACCTCGACTTTGAGCAGACCATCACGGCCGTGCTCGACGTCGTTCGAACCGTTGCACACTGACACAAAGGAAGCACTCATGACTGACAACCAGGCCCGCCCTGACACTGAAGGGGCAGAAGAGTTTGAGCCGACCGGCGAGGACTCGATTGCGGAGCGCCTGGCCGGAATCGACGACGACGAGGCGGAGGTCCGCGCCCGGTCCCTCCGGGCAGGACTCGACGACTATGAGCTCGATGAAGAGGACGCGGCGCTGCTTGCCCTGCAGCCCGAGGACTACGACGCCGACGCGCCGCTGCGCCTCGACCCGGTCCTGGCCATCGTGGGGCGGCCCAACGTGGGCAAGTCCACCCTGGTGAACCGTATCCTCGGCCGCCGCGAAGCAGTCGTCGAGGACACCCCCGGCGTCACCCGTGACCGCGTCATGTACTCGGCGACCTGGAACGGCCGCGGGTTCACCCTCGTGGACACCGGTGGCTGGGAGCACGACGCCCGCGGCATCCACGCCCGGGTAGCCGACCAGGCCGAGATCGCCGTCGACATGGCCGACGCCGTCCTGCTGGTCGTCGACGCGACAGTTGGCGCCACCGCCACTGACGAAGCCATCGTGCAGATGCTGCGCAAAAAGAAGAAGCCGGTCATCCTGGTCGCCAACAAGGTTGACGACATCCAGAACGAAGCCGACGCCGCCACCCTGTGGGGCCTGGGCTTCGGTCAGCCGTGGCCGGTCTCGGCCCTCCACGGCCGCGGCACCGGCGACATGCTGGACCAGGCACTCGAGGTGCTGCCGAAGTTCTCCGCCCACGGTGGACTGGAACGCTCCGGCGGGCCCCGCCGCGTGGCACTGATCGGGCGTCCCAACGTCGGCAAGTCCTCGCTGCTGAACAAGCTGGCTGGCAGCGACAGGGTGGTGGTGGATCCGTTGGCCGGCACCACCCGCGACCCGGTGGACGAAATGATCGAACTCGATGGTCGTGTCTGGCGTTTCGTGGACACCGCTGGCATCCGCCGCCGCGTGCACATGGCGCAGGGCGCCGACTTCTACGCGTCGCTGCGGACCCAGTCGGCACTGGAAAAGGCCGAGGTCGCCGTCGTGCTGCTGGCCGTTGATGAAGTGCTCAGCGAGCAGGACATCCGTATCCTCAACCTGGCCATGGAGTCCGGCCGCGCACTGGTGCTCGCGTTCAACAAGTGGGACCTGATGGACGACGAGCGTCGCCGCTACCTGGAGCGTGAGATTGAACAGGATCTGGCGCACGTCGAGTGGGCGCCCCGGGTGAACATCTCGGCGCTGACCGGCTGGCACAAGGACCGGCTGACCCCGGCCCTGGACCGCGCGCTGGAATCCTGGGACACCCGCATCCCGACCGGACGCCTCAACGCGTTCCTCGGCGAGCTGGTTGCCGCCCACCCGCACCCCGTCCGTGGCGGAAAGCAGCCACGCATCCTCTTCGGCACGCAGGCCTCCTCGCGTCCGCCGAAGTTCGTCCTCTTCACCACCGGGTTCCTGGACCCGGGCTACCGCCGCTTCATCCAGCGTCGCCTCCGGGAGACCTTCGGCTTCGAAGGAACCCCGATCGAGGTCAGCATGCGGGTTCGCGAGAAGCGCGGCAAGAAGAAGTAGTCCGCTTGCGTACAACTTTCCCCAGGTACTAGACCCACGACCGCGTGTCGCCGCAAACACGCCGACTGTCCGACGTCGACGCCGCCAGTACCTGGGGAAAGATGCACAGCTCTGCGGGATGGAGATCCACGTACGGCCCCGGTTCGTTCAGGGCCTCGGTATGCGATAGGATTCTTCAGGTGGTTCAGCCGTTATCGGCTGGCGAATCGGGATGTGGCGCAGCTTGGTAGCGCACTTGACTGGGGGTCAAGGGGTCGCAGGTTCAAATCCTGTCATCCCGACAGATAGAAGCCCGTCAATCCAGACCTCAGGGTCGGGATTGGCGGGCTTTTTCGTGCTCGGTGCACTACGAGCCGGAGCGGTCCCAGGTGTGACCTCCGGCCCTAGATAAGGATCGCAATGCCGAGGTAGCTTGCACCCGCGAGGTAACAGGCCGAGGCGAGCATCATCGGAATGGCGAAGGCTTTGCGTTCCTCAGGACCCCGGTCGGGGTTCGCTCGGAGGGCGACCACGTTGAACACCAGACCCACCACCATCACCGCGATGGCAGCGACCACGAACGTATCCATAGAGCACAGCATAGGGCCCAAGACTGCCGTGCAGCCTGAGCCCTGCTCCGGGCCCTTTCAACGTCGGCGTCCTACTGGGATGTCACCGAGTATCTCAGGTGCACAGTTGCCCCCTCGCAGGCGTCCTGATTGCTCGGCTTGTCGTTGAAGCCGAGCGATGCACCGGCGAAAGAGGCGCTATCCCCGGGATGCAGCATCGAGCCGACCGCCATCGAGTTGTTCAACACCAGATAGTCGGTGATGTTGCACGTCCCGGGCCCCGCATCCTTGGCTGGTGTGACGGAACTCAGGGAGACCTCGATCGACGTGATGAACGTTTCATCGACCCCGTCGTAGGTGACCTGCCCGGCGATAGCGGCAGGGATGAACCCGGGACCCACCACCATCGGCGCAGCAGACTGGGTCATGGTCAGCGAGTTATCAGCGGCAACACATTTTTCGGGCGCCACGTGTGGGGGAGAGACCAGGAAGCCAGCGAGCACGGCCACCAACCCCAAGGGAACATACACCCGCGCACCAATCCCGACCGTGCCCGTCCTTCTGAACCACAACGCCACCACGGTGGCCAGAAACATCAGACCCACCACGACCAATAGTCCGTACCCTGCGAGGGGTCCGAAATCCGGCACTGCATCGCAGGTCATCGTCTACTCCGCGGGATCCACGCCGGTGACAGTGTTGCCAGAGAGCGTAACGGCGTCTCGGGAAAGTGCCCTGCCGGCAAGGGTGGTGCCCTCGCCGAGGGTAATGCCTCCCTGGGCCAGAATGGTGCCGGAGAGCCCGGAACCGGCGCCGGTTCCGGCAGCCCCGGTCACCACCCAGTACACGTTCTGTGCCTGCGCGCCGTTAATGAGGACCACGCTGGCGCCCGCCGCGGTGTTGAAGGCGGCGCCGGCCTGGAAGATGAAGGTGGCGTTGGGGTCGCCCTCGCCGTCGAGGGTTACGGTTCCGGTGAGGGCCATGGCTGCGATGGTGCGGTGGATTCCGACCCGGAAGGTTTGCCCTCCCAGGTCACCGGAGACAATGGTGTGGGGCGCGCGGCTCGATGCGTCGTCGAGCGCGGTCAGCAGGTCGGCCTGGGCCGCGGCTGCCGTCGGATCGCCAGCGTGAAGGGCTCCGCCGTAGGTGCCGGGCGGGAAACCGGCGACGGCGGTGGAGGGGGAGATCCCGACATCGCCGCTGAGCATCGTCGCGCCGGTGTTGGTAATGCTGGTGGCTGCCAGAACGGAGAAGGTGCTGGCGGTTCCCAGGCTGATGGGCGCTGGATTGACGACGACGGTGACCGTCGCGGTGGCGCTGTTGCCGTTGCCGGAGTTGTCCTTGACCTTGGCAAGAATGGTGTGCTGCCCCGCGGGCAGGTCGGCAGCGGTGACCGCCCACGCTCCGCCAGAACCGACGGTGGTGGTGAGGGTTTGATCGGCGATGGTCACGGTAACTGGACTGGTCGGGGCGGCACTGGTGGTGCCGGTAACGGTCGGAGTGGTGTCTGTGGTGGTGATGCTGGGGCCACCGTCGATCGCAATGGAAGGCGGCAACGCCTCGGTAAAGCGCACGGTGTTGTCAGCCAGCGTCACCGCGTCGAGTGAGAGTGCCTGACCGATCAGGGTGGTGCCTGCGCCGAGGGTAATGGCGCCCTGGGCAAGGATGGTGCCGGACAGGTGGGAGGTGGCTCCTGCACCCGCGGCTCCCGTCGCCACCCAATAGACATTGTGGGCCTGCGCACCGTTGATGAGGGCGACGCTGGCCCCTGCCGCGGTGTTGAAGGCGGCGCCGGCCTGGAAGATGAAGGTGGCGTTGGGGTCACCTTCGCCGTCGAGAGTCACCGTTCCGGTGAGAGACATGGCCCCAATGGTGCGATGGATCCCGACGCGGAACGTCTGCCCGCCGAGGTCGCCGACCACATTCGTGTGCGGTGCACGGTTGGCGGCGTCGGTGTAAGCGGTCGCAAGGTCGGCTTGGGCGGTGGCCGCTGTCGGGTTGCCGGCGTGGAGGGTGCCGCCATAGGTGCCCGGAGGGAAGCCGGCGACGGCGGTCGAGGGGCTGATCCCGAGGTCCCCACTGAGGGCGGTGGCCCCGGTGTTGGTGATACTGGTGGCAGCCAACACCGAGAAACTGCTCGCGGTACCGACGGCGATCGGTGCCGGATTGACGACGACGGTAAGGGTCTGGGTAGTGCTGTTGCCGTTGCCGGCGCTGTCCCTGACCTTGGCGACGATGGAGTACTGGCCCGCGGCGAGGTCGCCGGCGGTGACCGACCAGACTCCACCGGCGCCTACAACGGTGGTGAGGGTTTGGCCTGCAATGGTCACGGTGATGGGGCTGGCGGGGGCAGAGTTGGTGGTTCCGGTGATGGTGGGGGAGATGTCCCTGGTGCTGGTGGAGGGCCCGCCGTCGATCGCGATAGTGGGCGGCAAGGCCTCGGTGAAGCGGACGGAGTTGCTGGCCAAGGTGACAGCGTCACGGGACAGTGCCCGGCCGATGAGCGCGGTCCCTGCGCCGAGGGTGATGGCGCCGCGGGCGAGGATCGTGCCGGCAAGGTTCGACGATGCGCCCGTTCCGGCGGCGCCGGTGACTACCCAGTAGACATTGTGGGCTTGCGCACCGTCAATCAGGGTGACTGTGGCGCCTGCGGCGGTATTGAAAGCCGCACCCGCCTGGAAGATGAAGACAGCGTTCGGGTCCCCTTCGCCGTCGAGGGTGACGTTCCCGGTCAACGCCAACGCGGCGATGCTGCTGTAGGTACCGGCCGTCAGGACTTGTCCGACCAGGTCGTCGACAATTGCCGCATCGGCTGGCCTGCCGGCAAGCTCGGTGAATGCTGAGTCAAGGGCTACCTGCGCGGCCACAGCGGCGGCGTCGTTTGAATGAAGGTCGCCGCCGGCTGTTCCGGGGCCAAATCCGACGATTGCAGTTCCGGGGCTGACCCCGACGTCGCCGCTAACAGATGTTGCGCCGGTATTGGTCACCATGGTCCCGGCGAGGATCGAGAAGTTTGCTGCAGCGCCAAGCAGGCTGGGTTCGGCGACCGTCACCGGTTCGCTGGGAGTACTGACAGCCGTCCAGGTCTGGAACGCTGCGGTCACCGTGTAGGTGTAGTCGTCCGGGGGGACCGCTGTATCGGTGCACAGGGTGTCCGTGATCAGCTGATCGGGGTTACTCCCGCAGGCGGGGGAGATTGCCCCACCGTTGTCCCGGGTGATGTAGTAGCCGGTCGGGTCGAGTGGACCGATGCCGCGGGACCAGACGACGTCAACCTCGCCGGCCGTCGCGGACGTCACCTGAACATCCTCGGGCGGAGCAAGTGTTCCGGTAACCGTCGTGGCCGATAGCGTGCCTGTGCTGCTCCAGTACGCGGACCCCGGCGGAACCGTGAGTGCAACAGCCAAAATGGAGGCGATGATCCCGATGATGACGCGCTGGATCCCAACCTTGTGACGTGCTAGGTGGATCTTCGCGGGCATGCTCATCAGCAGAGGTGGGTTTCTCTTCGGCGCGGACGCGCTTACGGGTGGGAGGGGCGGATATCAAGGCACAGGCTCCGTGCCTCATGCCGCAGAAGCGCGGTGTGAGGCACGGAGCCTGGTTTCGTGGTTATGAAGCCGTGAAGAGCAGGGGTACTTCCTGTCCCTTGCAATCGTCCTGGTTGACTCCGGTGCTTTCGAGGGTCACTGTTGCCACACCGTTGTCGACGGTGCCCAGGCTGGGAATGTCGCCCGCGGTCGGTGCAGTGGTGATGGCGGCCGTGTAATCGTCGATGGAGCAGTCACCGGTCGGGACCCAGGGCATTCCCGGGGCCGTTGCCATTTCGACAGTGACACCTGTGAGGTAGAGCGAGCCTTCGCTGGGATTGGTGACGGTGAAGTCGATTGTCTGGCCGGGACCGTCAGGAACAATAGTGCCGACGGCAGCTTCCGAGGTAATCTCCAAGGCTTCACTGGTGCCGGTTTGAGCGGTTCCCGTCCCAGTTCCCGTGGAGGTCCAGTAGGCATAGGCTGCGCCAATACCCAAGATAATAAAGAGCGATGCAATAACGATCGAAATGCGTTTTTTGCCGCGGGAGGTTGTTCTGGTCATGATGTGCTCCTGTAGTGCGTTAATGAGCATGAACTCTCTGCCACTCCACGCCTGGAAAAAACTCCCGATAGAAGGCTGGCCCAGCGTTGAAAGAAGCGAATATAAGAGACCGTCGCACATAAATGTATGTGCGTGATGCCCCCACTGTAACGGCAGTAATCAATCTAATGACGAATGTTTTAAGAATGTTTTCCGCTGCATTTGATCAGGTACTGCCATCCATGGGAACCGTCAGCTCACCAGAGCAAGGAAGGGATTCCCTCCCGGACAACCAGCGGGCCCGGGAGTATGTTGTAGCTATGGCATCTGAGGCGACAGTCCTGACCGTTGACGGACCCCATGGCACCCGTGATGTGCGGATCTCGAGTCCCAGCCGGGTGTTGTGGCCCGACCTTGGGATCACGAAGCTGGACCTGGCCAAATACCTGGTGGAGGTGGGCGAGCCTTTCGTCGCGGCCAACGGTGACCGTCCGCTGGCGCTGCAGCGGTTCAAGGACGGCATTGGGGGCGAGCAGTTCTTCTCCAAGAACCCGCCCAAGGGTTCCCCCGAGTACATCCGGTCGGTGATGGTGATCTATCCCAGTGCCAGGTCCCATCCCCAGCTCGTCATCGACGAGCCGGCCGCCGCTGTCTGGGCCGCCCAGATGAACACGATCGTCTTTCACCCCTGGCCGTCGCGGGCGGACAACTCGGATAACCCGGACCAGCTGCGGATTGACCTTGACCCGCAGCCTGGCACCGATTTTGACGACGCCATCCCCGCCGCGATCGAGCTGCGCAAGGTACTGCAGGAGGCCGGGCTCGAGGCGTTCATCAAGACCTCAGGCAACCGTGGGCTACACGTGTTCGCGCCGATCGAACCGGTGCGGGAGTTCCTGGACGTACGCCACGCGGTGATTGCTGCCGCCCGTGAACTGGAACGCCGGATGCCCGACGCCGTCACGACGGCGTGGTGGAAGGAAGAACGCGGAGAGAAAGTGTTCGTCGACTTCAACCAGGCCAACCGGGACCGCACCATTGCCGGCGCCTACAGTCCTCGTGCCCTGGCCCATGCCCCGGTGTCCTGCCCGATCGAGTGGGAGGAACTGGAGAACGCCGACCCCCGCAACTACACAGTCCTCACCGTGCCGGACCGGCTCAAGACCATTGGCGATCCATGGGCCCGTTTCCATGACAAGCCGGGCTCCATCGATGAACTGCTGGGCTGGTGGCAGCGCGACCTCGACTCGGGACTGGGCGAACTCCCATTCCCGCCGGACTATCCCAAGATGCCGGGGGAGCCGTCCCGCGTCCAGCCCAGCCGGGCCAAAAAGGATAAGTAGGACACCGAGGCCAGGAAGGATAAATAGGGCAAGCAGACCGCACGTAACCTAGGCGAGGACCTCGCTCAGGTCGTACGCCACCGGGACCTCCAACTGCTCGAACGTGCACGACTCCGGGTCACGGTCCGGCCGCCACCGCGAGAACTGGGCGGTGTGCCGGAACCGTGAGCCCTCCATCTGGTCATACCTGACCTCTATTACCCGGCGGGGGTGCAGGCGCACAAACGACACATCCTTGCTCCCGCTGAACCGGCTGCGGTCGGTCTCACCACGCACCGCATCGCCGTCGGCGTCCCGCACGACGTCGGGCTCCAGTTCCTCCACCAGCTCCAGCCGCCGCTTGTTGGTGAACGCTGAAGCGCCGCCGACGTTGCGCAGCTCACCGTCGTCGTACAGTCCCAGCAGCAGGGAACCGACACCGGCACCGCTGGTGTGCACCCGGTAGCCAAGGACGACGACGTCGGCACTGCGGTGGTGCTTGATCTTGAGCATGCGGCGCTTTCCCGGCTCGTACCCGGCAGCGAGCGGCTTGGCGACCACACCGTCGAGCCCCGCACCTTCGAACTCAACCAGCCAGCGGCGGGCGAGCTCCACGTCATCGGTGGTCTGTGACAGGTGGACGGGTGCGGTGAACTCGCCCGCGATCCGTTCCAGTGCGGCGCGGCGTTCGGAGAAGGGGGAGTCGAGAAGGTTCTCGGAACCGTCGGCCACCAGATCGAACGCGATAAACGAGGCGGGTGTCTCCTCCGCGAGCAGGCGGACCCGGCTCTCCGCGGGGTGGATGCGCTGGGACAGGGCCTCCCAGTCCAGTCGCTCATTGCCCGGGGATCCGGTGCGCACCACAATCTCACCGTCCACCACGCAGCGCTCGGGAAGGGAAACCTTCAGCGCCTCCACCAGTTCGGGGAAATACCGGGTGAGCATCTTGGACCCGCGGCTGCCAATGTCAACGGTGTCGCCGTCGCGGTGGATGATGGCCCGGAAGCCATCCCATTTAGGTTCGTACAACAGGCCGCCGGTCACGGTGTCGGGCGCGGGCACCTCGCTGACGGCTTTGGCGAGCATGGGCTGGAGGGGGAAGGGCAGATCGGTCATGGTTCGATCTTTCCTCACTCGGCGGTCAGTGGGTAGTGCGCACCTGCCCATTGACCAGGCACTATGCCTATACTCGATCAGTGGCATCCCCAGGACGTCGCGCCCAGTCGACCGGAGTATGACGAAAGGCCGCCCATGAGCAACGTTCCAGAGAATCTTCAGTACACCTCCGACCACGAGTGGGTGACTACGCCCAGCAACGACGGTGTGGTCCGCGTTGGGATTACCGACTTCGCCCAGGATGCCCTCGGTGATGTGGTGTACGTCCAGATGCCCGAGGCCGGGTCACCCGTTACCGCCGCCGATGTGGTGGGTGAGGTCGAGTCGACCAAGAGCGTCAGCGACATTTACGCCCCCGTCACCGGTGAAGTGGTGGCACGCAACGAGGCCCTCGAGGACAACCCGGCGTTGATCAACTCCGATCCGTACGGGGAAGGATGGCTCCTCGAAATCAAGGTCACCGATCCCTCGGCTGTGGATGAACTTCTGAGTTCAACGGAGTACTCACAGCAGGTAGGCTAGAGGGACCGGGCACGTCCGGCACAGCTAGGCAAGATCACCGTTGCAAGGACACGGTGGCCAATCGGTCTCTCGACTGGTTGGCCACATATTTTGGGGAGGGAACACCAATGGTTGGCAACGAGAACGCAGCCACGCATGGCGGATCAGAGCAGCAGGCGCCGTCGCCGGAGACCACCACCATCGGAATCCCTGCACTGGCACCGGCAGCCGTGGTGGACCCCAAGCTTTCCCCCGAAGAGCAGGCAGCAGTTACGGCCCTACCCAGCAGTTCGGCCTTGCTCATCGCCCACAGCGGCCCCAACGCCGGTGCGCGATTCCTCCTCGACCAGGATCTGACCACCGCCGGCCGTCACCCCAACGCCGACATTTTCCTCGACGACGTCACGGTGTCGCGCAAGCACGCCCAATTTGAGCGCGTCGAGGGCGGGTTCACTGTCAGTGATACCCGCAGCCTCAACGGCACCTATGTCAACAATGACCGGGTGGACAATGTGGTGCTGCGCAACGGCAATGAAATTCAGATCGGCAAGTTCCGTTTGACCTTCTACAGCGCCCAGACCGCAGCAACACAGCAGCCCCCAGTCCCGCCACTCGGACAGGAATAGGTCCCGCTGCATGCCCTCACCCCAGTCAGCACGGCGCACCGTAGGCATCGCTCCCGAGCGAGTCCACGGCAACGTGCTCAACATCGGCGAGGTCCTGACGGAGCTGTCCGAGGACTTCCCGCAGATCACTGCGTCCAAAATCAGGTTCCTTGAAGAGAAGGGCCTGATCTCGCCGCAGCGCACCCGCGCCGGCTACCGCAAGTACGCACCGCACGACGTCGAGCGCCTCCGGTTCGTGCTGGCGCTGCAGCGGGACCAGTACCTGCCGTTGAAGGTCATCAAGGACTACGTCGACGCGATCGACCGCGGCGAGAAGCCCGAGTCCCTCCCCGGCGGGATGACCCTGTCGCCGCGGATGGTCTCCGAGCAGTTGTCCCGCGACCTGCACTCCTATACCCGTTCACTCACGCTTGAAACCCTGACAGCTGAGGCAGGGGCCCGGCACGCGCTGGTCCTCGACCTGGTGGGCTTCGGGCTGATCGCCCCGGTCGACGGGCGATTCGACGAACACGCCCTGCGGATCACGCGGGCGTGCGTGCTGCTCGAAGGTCACGGCATTGAACCCCGTCACCTCCGCCCGTTCCGTGCGGCCGCTGACCGCGAACTGGGCCTCGTCGAGCGGGTGGTTGCACCCGTCGCCTCCCGGCGTGACGTCGCCTCCAAGGCCCGCGCCGCCGAAATGGCCCGCGAGATCAGCGAGCTGTGCCTCAACCTGCACACGGCGCTAGTGCAGGGACAAATTTCCCGCATGGATAGCTGAGGCGGCCCACAAATGCTTGAAGTAGAAGTTGTCGGAGTACGAATCGAACTGCCCTCCAACCAGCCCCTGGTCCTCCTCAAGGAGACCCAGGGCGAACGCCACATTCCCATCTGGATCGGCGCGCCTGAAGCCAGCGCCATCGCGTTCGTCCAGCAGGGCATCGTCCCGCCGCGCCCCATGACCCACGACCTGATGGTCAGCGTGGTCCACGCCCTGGGCCGGTCCGTCCGGCAGGTGCAGCTCACCAGCGTGGAGGACACGGTCTTCCACGCTGAGCTGGTGTTCGACGACGGCACCTCGGTGAGCTCCCGGGCCTCCGACGCCATCGCCGTCGCCCTCCGCGTCCCCTGCCCGATCTATTGCGCGCCCTCGGTCATGGAGGAGGCTGGCGTCGAGATCACCGAGGCGACCGAGGAAGACGACGAAGCTCCCGCCACCCCTCCGGTGAACGCCGAACGCGAACTGCGCCAGTTCCGCGAGTTTCTCGCTGACGTCGAGCCGGAGGATTTTGAGCGCTGACGGCCCGACACGCCAAACTCTTTAGGGCCCGCATCTTTGACCTGGGGTGTCCGGCAATCTAACGTCGAAGCATACGGTTCCATTGCACTACCAATGAACTCAGGGCAGACTTGAGAGCAAACCCTGAGAATCTTGGTGTGTGTCGAATGCCTGCCGTGCCCAGTATTCCAACGGTTAACAGAACGAGGAGGCAGCACGTGAGTCCCAAAGGCGACGCCGGTACGGGTTCCAACGCGGTAGCGGCCGGAACTGGCATCCCTGCCAGCGCACAGGGCCTCCTCTTCACCGAAGACCTCCCCATCCTCGACGAGGACGCCGGCTATCGCGGTCCCACCGCCTGCAAAGCTGCCGGCATCACCTACCGCCAGCTCGACTACTGGGCCCGCACCGGTCTGGTCGAACCTGCGGTGCGCGGCGCTTCCGGGTCCGGCACCCAGCGTCTCTACGGCTTCCGGGACATCCTCGTGCTCAAGGTGGTCAAGCGGCTCCTCGACACCGGCGTCTCCCTGCAGCAGATCCGTGCGGCCATCGAACACCTCCGTGAACGCGGCGTCGAGGACCTGGCCCAGATCACGCTGATGAGCGACGGCGCCAGCGTCTACGAGTGCACCTCCGCCGAGGAAGTCATCGACCTCGTTCAGGGCGGACAGGGTGTGTTCGGCATCGCCGTCGGTAAGGTCTGGCGCGAGGTGGAAGGCAGCCTGGCTGCGCTACCCAGCGAACACGCAGCGGACCAGGACTTCCCGGACGACGAACTCAGCAAGCGCCGGGCCACCCGCAAAATCAGCTAGCTTCCCGCCTCACAACAGGGAATCCCGCCTTTTCCGGGGCAAGGGACTTATCCCGTCGGGCCCGCCAGTCAATTCGACCCAGCAGGCCCCGCCCGCCACGCCTCAGGCGCGACGTGCCACCCGGCTCCGCAGCCGCCCCGAGTCCACCACGTTCCTCAGCAGCTCGTCAAAGTAGCCGGACGTCTGGCGCGCCAATTCCCCTGGCCAATGGTGCACCGAATGGGCGGCACCCTGGATCTGCTGCCAGTTCTCCTGGTCGGTGATGATCGGGCTCAACAGCAGGTCACCGAACATCTGCCGCATCTCGGCAAGCCGGAAGGTATGTTCATTCGAGTTCGGCCGGACCCGGTTGGCGACAATCCCCGCAGTCGACAGGTTCGGGGCGAACTCCCGCTTGAACAGCTCGATCGCGCGCATGGTTCGTTCGGTCCCTGCCACGGAAAACAGGGCCGGCTCGGCGACCAGCAGCACCCGGTTGCTGGCGGTCCACGCCATCCGGGTCAGCCCGTTCAGAGACGGCGGGCAATCAATCAGGACAAGGCCGTAGCCCTCCACCCGGGACAATAGAGTGGTCAGGCGGCGCAGGTCCCGCCGGCCGAGATCGGGCCGGTCATAGATACCCGCGTAGGCGGAGCCCACGGCCACATCGAGGACGGGCTTGGCGCCCGACGACGGCAGGTTGCGTTGCCGTGCGGAGGCTACCCAGCCGCTCGGTGCCACATTGGCGGGGAGGTCGCCGCGGCGGGCGTTCCTCAATAGCCGCCCGATGTCGATCCGGTCGCCTGGCTTCACGCCCAGGCCGGTGGTGGCATCTGCGTGCGGGTCCAGATCCACCACCAGGGTCGGAATGCCGGCTGCCAGCGCTGCGGATGCCAGTCCGAGAGTGACCGAAGTCTTACCGACGCCGCCCTTGAGACTGCTGATGCTCACTACTTGCACTTCTTACCCAATACCTAACATCTCGTCGAACAACGCTCCCATCATAGGTTGACCGGGTGCCGTTACGAAGCCAGCCCACGCCGCTTCCGGAACACGATGTTGCGAAGGGTTAAGAGTGGAACCTCACAGCGCGGTAGGGTGAGCAGTGCCGTGATGTAGCACACGGTCGCACGTATCCACTGGTGAGATGCACGTACGCAGGAGAGCGATGTTTTCGAAGATTCTGGTAGCAAACCGTGGCGAAATAGCCATCCGTGCCTTCCGTGCTGGCTTCGAGGCCGGCGCGAAGACAGTTGCAGTGTTCCCTTACGAGGACCGCAACTCGATCCACCGTCAGAAAGCTGACGAGGCCTACCTCATCGGTGAGGAAGGCCACCCCGTCCGTGCCTACCTGGACGTGCAGGAAATCGTCCGGGTTGCCAAGGAATCCGGCTGCGATGCGATCTATCCGGGCTACGGGTTCCTCTCCGAGAACCCCGGCCTCGCCCGGGCCGCCGAGGAGGCGGGCATCACCTTCGTCGGCCCACCAGCAGACGTCCTCGAACTTGCCGGCAACAAGGTCCACGCGCTGGAGGCCGCACGCAAGGCTGGCATCCCGGTGCTGAAGTCCTCGCAGCCGAGCTCAGACCTCGACGAGCTCATCGCCGCCGCGGACGAGATCGGGTTCCCCATTTTCGCCAAGGCGGTTGCCGGTGGCGGCGGGCGGGGCATGCGGCGGGTGGACAAGCGCGAGCAGCTCAAAGACGCGCTGGAGGCAGCCATGCGCGAGGCCGATTCCGCCTTCGGCGACCCCACGATGTTCCTGGAACAGGCGGTGCTCCGGCCCCGCCACATCGAGGTCCAGATTCTGGCCGACGCGCAGGGCAACGTCATGCACCTTTTCGAGCGTGACTGCTCAATCCAGCGCCGCCACCAGAAGGTCATCGAGATTGCCCCGGCGCCCAACCTTGACGAGGACATCCGGCAGGCGCTGCACCGCGACGCCGTTGCCTTCGCCAAGGCCCTGGGTTACGTCAACGCGGGAACCGTCGAGTTCCTCGTCGATACGGTCGGGGAGCGGGCCGGCCAACACGTGTTCATCGAGATGAACCCCCGCATCCAGGTAGAGCACACGGTCACCGAGGAGATCACCGACGTCGACCTGGTGCAGGCGCAGCTCCGTATCGCTGCAGGCGAATCCCTGGCCGATCTGGGCCTGAGCCAGGACAGCGTCCAGGTCAGGGGCGCCGCCCTGCAAAGCCGGATCACCACCGAGGACCCCGCAAACGGTTTCCGGCCCGACGTCGGGCAGATCACCGCCTACCGGTCCGCCGGCGGAGCAGGGGTGCGGCTCGACGGCGGCACCGTCTACGCGGGCGCCGAAATCAGCCCCCACTTCGATTCCATGCTGGTGAAGCTGACCTGCCGCGGCCGCGACCACAAGTCAGCGGTGACCCGTGCCCGGCGTGCCCTCGCCGAGTTCCGGGTGCGGGGGGTCTCCACCAACATTTCGTTCCTGCAGGCCGTGCTCGACGACCCGGACTTCATCGCCGGGGACGTCGCCACCAACTTCATCGACGAGCGCCCCCAGCTGCTGACCGCCAGGGTGTCCGCCGACCGCGGCACGAAGCTGCTCACCTGGCTCGCCGACGTCACTGTCAACAAACCCCACGGCGAGCGGCTCGTTGAGATCGACCCGGCCGAGAAGCTCCCCGTTGCCGGCGAGCACGACGCCGCCCCCGGTCCAGGATCGCGGCAGCGGCTGCAGGAGCTCGGCCCCGAGAAGTTCGCCGCCGAGCTTCGCGCCCAGACCGCCGTCGCTGTCACCGACACCACGTTCCGTGACGCGCACCAGTCGCTGCTCGCCACCCGGGTGCGCACCCGTGACCTTGTGGCTGCCGGCGATGCCGTATCCCGGCGGATGCCCCAGCTGCTCTCGGTAGAGGCGTGGGGCGGCGCCACCTACGATGTTGCCCTCCGGTTCCTCGGAGAGGAGCCGTGGGAGCGTCTCGCCGCGCTCCGGAAGGAACTGCCCAACATTTGCCTGCAGATGCTCCTGCGGGGACGCAACACTGTCGGTTACACCCCGTACCCGGAGGAGGTGACGGAGGCCTTCGTCAAGGAAGCAGCAGAGACCGGCATCGACATCTTCAGGATCTTCGATGCCCTGAACGACGTCTCACAAATGGAACCTGCCATCCGCGCGGTCCGCGCCACCGGCACCGCCGTCGCGGAAGTGGCCCTCTGCTACACCTCCAACATGCTGGACCCCGAGGAGAAGCTCTACACCCTCGACTACTACCTGGACCTGGCCCAGCGGATAGTCGACGCCGGTGCGCACATCCTGGCAATCAAGGACATGGCCGGACTGCTGCGGCCCGCCGCGGCGGCCCAGCTGGTCACCGCCCTGCGGGAACGCTTTGACCTGCCGGTCCACCTGCACACCCACGACACCGCTGGCGGACAGCTCGCCACCTTGCTGGCCGCGGTCGATGCAGGAGTCGACGCCGTCGACGTCGCCAGCGCCTCGCTGGCGGGCACCACCAGCCAGCCCTCGGCGTCGGCCCTGGTCGCGGCCCTGGCCAACACTGAACGCGACACCGGCATTTCCCTGGCAGATGTGTGTTCGCTGGAACCCTACTGGGAAGCGGTCCGCCGGGTGTATGCACCCTTCGAATCCGGCCTCCCCGGTCCCACCGGACGGGTCTACCGCCACGAGATTCCTGGCGGCCAGCTGTCCAACCTACGGCAGCAGGCCATTGCCCTGGGTCTCGGGGAACGGTTCGAGGCCATCGAGGACATGTACACCGAGGCGGACCGGATGCTCGGACGGCTGGTGAAGGTCACGCCGTCGTCCAAGGTGGTCGGAGACTTGGCGTTGCAACTCGTGGGCACCAACGTGGACCCCGCGGACTTCGAGCAGAACCCGCAGAACTATGACATCCCCGACTCCGTGATCGGCTTCCTCAGCGGTGAACTGGGCGACCCGCCGGGCGGCTGGCCTGAACCCTTCCGCACCAAGGCGCTCCAGGGCCGCGAGGTCAAGGTCCGCGATACCGAGCTGAGCAGCGAGGATCAGGCCGCCTTGACCGGGGATTCCGCGCAGCGGCGCGCTACCCTGAACCGGCTGTTGTTCGCGGGGCCCACCAAGGATTTCCTGGCCACCCGGGAAACCTACGGTGACGTCTCCGTCCTGGACACCCGGGACTACCTCTACGGACTGCAGCAGGGCAGCGAGCATGTGATCGCCCTGGAGAAGGGTGTCCGGCTCATCGCCACGCTGAGCGCGGTGTCCGAGGCGGACGAGAAGGGCATGCGCACCGTCATGTGCACCCTCAACGGGCAGATGCGTCCCGTCGTCGTCAGGGACCGGAGCATCCACAGCGACGTCAAGGCGGCGGAGAAGGCCGACAAGGCCATCCCCGGTCAGATCGCTGCACCGTTCGCGGGGGCGGTCACCATTACGGTCGCCGAGGGTGACACTGTTGAACAGGGCGGCACGATCGCGTCGATCGAGGCCATGAAGATGGAGGCGGGCATCACCTCGCCGGTCGCCGGTACGGTCAAACGTGTCGCCGTCGAGAAGGTGTCGCAGGTGCAGGGTGGCGACCTGCTGATCGTGGTGGAGCCCGCCTAACCGGTACCTCGGCGCGGGGGAGGGTGCGCTAGTGTTTTGCTTGAGACCGGGCGCCCTTCGCTGCGCCCCACTGACCCGTGAGGAACCATGTCCCTGCAAGAACGCTCCGCTAACGGCGGCCGCCGATGACCCACTACGACCTGGTAATCGTCGGATCCGGATCCGGGAACAGCCTGATCACACCGGATTGGGACAACCGCAAGGTGGCGATCATTGATGGGGGAACCTTCGGGGGGACCTGCCTCAATGTGGGCTGCATTCCGACGAAAATGTTCGTCTACCCGGCCGAGCAGGCCACCGATGCGCGCGAGGCCTCCCGGCTGGGCGTCGACCTGGAGCTGCGCAACGTGCACTGGCGGGCCATCCGTGACCGGATCTTCACCCGCATCGACGCCATCTCCCAGGCCGGCCGACACTACCGGGCCGAGGAACTGGATAACGTCACCCTCTACGAGGAGTACGTCCGGTTCACCGGCGACAAGTCGTTCGTCACCGGCGCGGGCGAGGAAATCCACGCCGAGCAGGTGGTCATCGCCGCCGGCTCGCGTGCGCTCCTTCCCGACATCCCGGGCATCACCCTGCCGCAGGTCCACACGTCCGACACCATCATGCGGCTGGAGGAGCTCCCGGGCAGGATCCTGATCCTCGGTGGGGGCTACATCGCCGCGGAGTTCGCGCACATCTTCGGCGCGTTCGGGTCGGCGGTCACGGTGGTCAACCGCTCCGGGACCCTGCTGCGGTCACTCGACGACAGCGTCTCCGAGGCGTTCACCGCCGAAGCCTCACGCCAGTGGGACGTAGTTCTCAACCGCACGGTCTCCTCCCTCACCGCCAACGACGACGGCTCGGTCCGCGCGGTGCTGGCGGGCGACGGCGACGACCGCGTACTGGACATCGACGTCGTCCTGGTGGCCGCTGGAAGAGTGCCAAACACCGACCGTCTGGGAGCGGCCGACGTCGGGCTGGATCTGGAAGCCGATGGCCGCCTGGTGGTCGACTCGCACCAGCGGGTGCTCCGGGATGGCGTGCCGGTGGACGGGCTGTGGGCGCTGGGCGACGTCAGCAACAGGTTCCAGCTCAAACACGTCGCCAACCATGAGGCGCGGATCGTCGCGCACAACGTGACCCACCCTGACGAGCTGCGCCGCAGCGACCACCGCTTCGTCCCGGCGGCCGTGTTCACCCACCCGCAGATCGCCGTCGTCGGGCTGACGGAGACCGAGGCGCTGGCGAAGGCGGAGGCCGAAGGGTTCGAGGTCACCGTCGTTGTGCAGCAGTACGGGTCAACCGCCTACGGCTGGGCCATGGAAGACACCACAGGTTTTGTGAAGCTCATCGCTCACCAAGGCACCGGTCAACTGCTGGGAGCCCACATCATGGGGCACGAAGCCTCGATGATCATCCAGCCGCTGATCCAGGCCATGTCCTTCGGCCTGGACGCCCAGACCATGGCCAGCGGGCAATACTGGATTCACCCGGCCCTCACGGAGGTTGTCGAAAACGCGCTCCTGTCCCTGAAGGCCGGGTAAACCCGCTACGCGCGTGGCGCCGAGTAGATCGATTCGACCACCGAGGAGTAGTCCTTCAGGACCTGGGCTCGCTTGATCTTCAGGGACGGCGTCAGGTGGCCGCTGGTCTCGGTGAAGTCGGTGGCCACGATGCGGAAGGCCTTGATCGACTCCGCCTGTGAGACGTTCGCGTTGGCCTGATCCACCAGCTGCTGCACCTCGGCTGTGACGAGTGGGTGCTCGGCTGCCTGGGCGACGGTGGTGTCCTTCGGCAGCTGGTGCCGGTCCAGCCAGCCCGGCAGGGCCTCCTCGTCGAGGGTGATCAGCGCGGAGATGAACGCCCGGTGATCTCCGACGACCACGCACTGCGATACCAGGGCGTTGGAGCGGATGGTGTCTTCCAGCTGCGCTGGGATCACGTTCTTGCCGCCGGCCGTGACGATGATTTCCTTCTTGCGGCCGGTGATCTTCAGGAATCCCTCGTCGTCGAGCTCGCCGATATCGCCGGTGCGGAACCAGCCGTCGACGAACGCTTCCTCGGACAGGTCGTCGCGCTTGTAGTAGCCGCGCATCACGCACACACCCTTGGCGAGGATCTCGCCGTCGTCGGCAATCTTCACGGCGTTGCCGGGAAGCGGGGCGCCCACGGTGCCGATCTTGATCTTCTTCGGGGTGCTCACGGTGATTGGGGCGGTGGTCTCGGTGAGACCGTAGCCCTCGAGGACCATCAGGCCGATGCCGTGGAAGAAGTGGCCCAGGCGGTCACCCAGTGGCGCGCCGCCGGAGACGGCGTGCTCCACCCGGCCGCCCATCGCCTCGCGGATCTTGCTGAACAGGATCCGGTCAAACACGGCGTGTTTCACCTTCAGCATCAACGGGACCTTGCCGGCCTGATCCGCCTTGGACCATTCGATGGCCACCTTGGCGCCGGCGTGGAAGATCTTGCCCTTGCCGCCGTCCTCGGCCTTGAGCATTGAATTGTTGTAGACCTTCTCGAACACCCGGGGGACAGCGAGGATAAAGGAGGGCTTGTAGCTCTGTAGGTCCGGGAGCAGGTTCTTCACATCGGGGGTGTGGGCCACCGTGGCACCAGCGGCGACGCACAGGACCGAGATGAACCGGGCGAACACGTGAGCAAGGGGGAGGAACATGATGGTCTGAGCGCCTTCGTGGGCGACCTCGGGGAGAGCGGCCTGAGCGTTGACCGAGAGTTCAACGAAGTTCCCATGGGTCAGTTCACACCCCTTGGGCTTGCCGGTGGTTCCCGAGGTGTAGATGATCGTGGCGACGTCGTCGAGGCCAGCGGTCCGGCGTCGGGCGTCCAGGGCGGCGTCGTCGATGCCGCTGCCAGCGCTGCGCAGGGCGTCGAGTCCGTTGCCGTCGAGCTGCCAGACATGCTGGGCGCCCGGGATGTTGGCTGCGGCGGATGCCTGGCGGACTACGTTCTCGTGGCGTGCCGATTCGACGAACGCAGCGACAGCCCCTGAATCCTCAAGGATCCAGCCCACCTGGGACGGGGAGGAGGTCTCGTAGACGGGGACCGAGATGGCTCCGGCGAACCAAATCGAGAAATCAACCAGTGACCATTCATAGCGGGTGCGTGCCATGATTGCGACGCGGTCGCCGGCCTGCACGCCGCTGGCCATCAGACCTTTAGCCAGCACCTGGACGTCGGCGAGGAATTCAGTCGCCCGGATGCCCTGCCATTCTCCGGCGCTGTCCTTCTTCGAGAACAGTGCCGGGTTGGAGGGCTTCGAAGCCTGTTTGACAACCAGCTCCGTGATATTGCTGTCACGGGGGGTGTCCACCAGGACGGGGACGCTGTATTCGCGCACGACTATCTCCTTTGATATCTCCAAAACCTGCGGGATTTCTTTAGCCTATAGGTTCCACAGGTGTAAATACTCTCCAGTAATGTACGAATCGGTAACGGTAAGGCAACGCCAATAGCAGACGCAGGGAAGAGGGCCACCCATGATCAGGCAGACGGACGCCGCAGCACCGCCCCGGCCGCGGGGCCAGCCGCGCGTCCCTGGGCCGGGCGGACGACCGGGCCGACGTCGCCCGGGGGTCGCTGCCGGTCCAGTTGATTCGCCGAACTTCCTGCGGCGGGGGCTCGCCATTGGGATCGATATTGGTGGAACCAAGGTCGCGGCTGGCGTCGTCGACATCCGGGGAAACATCCTGGCGCAGGCACGCCGGGACACACCCGGTCAGGACCCGCGGCACGTGGAAGCGGTCATCGCCGAACTGGTGGCTGAACTGTCAGTGGGATACCGCATCCGGTCCGTCGGTATTGGGGCAGCTGGTTGGATGGACCTGACCAACGGGACTGTACTGTTCAGCCCCCATCTGGCCTGGCGGAACGAGCCGCTCCGCCACAATCTGGAGCAGATCCTCCGCCGCCGCGTGACGGTGGTCAACGACGCCGATGCCGCCGCCTGGGCCGAATGGCGGTTCGGCGCCGGACAGGGGGAGAGCCGACTGGTCTGCATCACCCTTGGGACAGGCATTGGCGGGGCAATGATCATGGACGGCGCGTTGGAGCGTGGGCGCTTTGGCGTCGCGGGAGAATTTGGGCATCAGATCATCGTGCCGCAGGGGCACAGGTGTGAGTGCGGAAACCGCGGCTGTTGGGAGCAGTACGCTTCGGGCAACGCACTCGGGCGCGAGGCCCGTGAACTGGCGGTGGCAAATTCGCCTGTGGCGCAGGCTCTGCTGCGCGAGGTCGACGGCGACCCCCAGCTCATCACCGGTGCCGTGGTGACCAAGCTGGCGCTCGAGGGCGATCCCGCTTGCCGGGAACTGGTGGACGACGTCGGTCAGTGGCTTGGGCTGGGGATGGCCAACCTGGCGGCGGCGCTGGACCCTGGGACGTTCGTGGTGGGCGGCGGTCTGGGGGCTGCGGGCGACCTGCTGCTGGAGCCGGCCCGCCGGGCGTTCGCGCGGAACCTCACGGGCAGGGGTTTTCGTCCAGCTGCCCGGGTGGAGGCAGCAGCTTTGGGGCCATACGCGGGGCTGGTGGGAGCGGCGGATCTGTCCCGGCTCAGTCCGCGATTGAGAGGCGCGCGAACCTCCCGGAGCTGACTCTTTCGGGCTGTGGATAACTGTTGGCAAAATTTCGGATTCCGCTATTCTGTTGTCTTTCGATAGCTTCGACTCGGCCCCACATCCCCGGGAGTCACAGTGTCACAGCCTCGTAGCATGTCCCCGCCCCGCCGTCTGGTCCCGCTCCGCAGTTTGATCCAACCCAGCACCTTGCTCCCGCTCCGTAGTTTGTTCCACCCGCGCAGCCGGACCGTCGCAGTTGCCATCGTGTTCGGGTTACTGGTGACGGGATGTCAGGGCGACGCATCGCCGCCGGGCCCCACTGCGGGGGAGACCTCCGCCTCGGCTCCGGAACCCACAAGCCCGTTGTCCACACATACGACTGCACCGTCTGAACCCGCCGCGCCCGAACCGACCGCAGCGTCGTCAGACGGTCCAGCCGCCAACATCCCGGTGCCCGAGAAACCCGCCCTCGCCGACGAGAACTCGGTAGAAGGCCTGGAGGCGTTCACCGAGTACTGGTTCGAACTCTTTAGCTACGGGTACATCACCAACGACTGGGCTGAGTTTCTCGAGA
The DNA here is from genome assembly GCF_013116745.1 of Arthrobacter sp. 260. GTDB lineage: Bacteria > Actinomycetota > Actinomycetes > Actinomycetales > Micrococcaceae > Arthrobacter_D. The sequence continues at coordinate 187,566 of NZ_JABFOE010000005.1, read as the reverse complement.
TCACTGATAGCGGATGCGGGACCTGCGCCAACGTCGTTGAGGGAGTTCAAGAGCAATTCGCTTCCGGCGGTTGGGTAGCCGGTGGAGAAGCCGAAGTGCTTACCTTTTCCACTGATTTTGAACTTAACACGGCTGGTTCTATCAATTCTTTTGTCGAAGTGGGGCAAGGCGAGGTGACCTTGTTCTCGCAGTCCGGTGAGGCTGTGGGAGAGTCGCCAAGCTCGGAGCCAGGCATCGATGTCCTAATCGCGATCTATGAACAAAATAGGTGGATCATGCTTGATTTTGGATCACCAGAGGGAACGTGACGTCGCATGAGCAGAACTTGGTTAGCCATTACGATCGCAGTATTTGTCGGCGTTGCCTCGTCTCTATCTATCTCCGTGGCGCCTGCTCTCGCAGCTGAAAGCGAGTCTGGCATTACCTTTGACGAATCCAACGTGAGTGCAAAGAATGTCAGCCGTGAATCCACTGGTGGTTCTGGTGGTTCAGGGAAACGGGAAGCCGCCGGAGCTACCAACGCTTACCTTCCAACCGATGACGGGATTGATTACATCTACGAGCGGGTCTGCACAGCCGGCGCTCAAGACTTCATGGATCCCGGATACTGTGTGCAGCTGAACGCCCAGTGTGATGCGCAGGCCGACGGGATGTTGGTGCAGTGGATTGAGGTCAACCGGAACACCAGTCCACCCACTGAGACGGCGACGGGACGGAGCGGGTGCCTTTACCCGGGACAACCACCGGTGGCACCGACTGCCGAAACCCTCGGGGAAGCACCGATCATCATCACGTTGACTGAGTTCGAGAGTCAGCCGATTCTGGCTGCGGGTGTCTTTTCTCAGCCAGACCAGTTTGGGTTGCGGAACGCCCACAGCAACCTTTACGCCGTCGCCAATGACCAGGAATTCACTTTCGAGTTCCAGAACGCCCAGATCGAACTGCGTGCCTGGCCGGTCTCCTATGAATGGTCCTACGGTGACGGCACAAGCCTGACCACCTCCAACCCCGGAAGCGCCGTCCCAGGCGACGGGTTTGATACCGAAACCCCCACGAGTCATCTGTATACGGAAACTGGCGACTACTTCGTCCAGCTGGACACGTTGTTCGCCGGGGACTACTCGGTTGATGGCGGGCCGTGGTTACCGGTGGCAGGCCTCGCCCGGGTCTCGTCGGAACCGCACCTGATGAGTATCTGGCGCAGTGAGCGGCACAGTGTCGCGGATAACTGCCTAGAGAACCCCGCCGGGGTTGGCTGCTGACACGCTCGCAGAGTAGCTGTGGGACCCGCCGCGATCTTAAGGTGTGCACTTGTGGTGGGTAGGCTCCACCATTCGTTCACTTGTGGTGGGTGCCTGCGACCTGCACCCGCCACAACTGCACAAGCAACGCGGGGTAAATTCATGCACCCACCACAACTGCACAAGTGCCCGGCGCGTAATCGGGAGGACCCGCCACAACTGCACAAGCAGCGGGGGGTAAATTCATGCACCCGCCACAACTGCACAAGTGCCCGGCGCGTAATCGGGAGGACCCGCCACAACTGCACAAGCAACGCGGGGCAAATTCACGCACCCGCCACAACTGCACAAGCACCCGGCGCGTAATCGGGAGGACCCGCCACAACTGCACTAAGCGCCCCAAACAGTAGCCATCCGGCCGTCAAGGAAGTACGAGCAGGATGCATACTGCACTAATAGTGCAGTATCATGCACTTATGGATGCAAGTACCACCGCTCTCGCAGCGGCAATCGGGGCACGGGTCAAACAGGAGCGGCAATCTCGCTCCCTGACACTCGAGCAGTTGGCCGAGGCCGCAGGAGTGAGCCGACGAATGCTGATCAATGTTGAACAGGGCGCAGTGAACCCTAGTGTCGGGACCCTGTTGCGGATCAGCGACGCCCTGGGGGTCGGACTTCCGGCCCTGGTGGAGTCGCCTGCGCCCAAACCCGTCACCGTCACCAGGAGTGGCGAGGGAGCCGCGCTCTGGACGTCGGAGGCCGGCGGGCGCGGCATTCTCGTAGCGGGCACCGAATCACCTGACGTCGTGGAACTCTGGGAATGGGTCATGGTGCCCGGAGATCACCATCCAAGCGAGCCCCACTCTGAGGGGACCAAGGAATTGCTACAGGTGCTGGAAGGCTCGCTCACGGTCGTGGTCGATGACCAGCCAATCGTGCTCGGGCCGGGAGACGCCCTGTCCTTCCCCGGGGATGTTGACCACTCCTACCGGAACGACACAGCCGAACCCACCCGATTCGCCATGGCCGTCTTTGAGCCTGGCGTCGGGCTGGGGCATTCAATCGGAGGCAAGCAATGAGTGAACAGGGCGCGCTGCAGCACCTGGTCGAGTCCGCCGGGGTGGATCCCGAGGTATTCGCCCTGCGCCCGGACTACCGGGCCGTACTCATCGCCGTCGATGGTCTGGTGCCGGGCCCCAGCGACGACGTCAGCGAAGCACTCCTGCAAAAGGCCGAAGCGTTCGCGGTCCAGCTCCTCGCCGCCGGACCGGTGGAGGACGTGCCGCACGTGGCAGCGTGGCGCGATGCCTACCGGGCCTTCGGCGCCAAACCGCAGCGCACCAGGAACAGTCTTGAGGCACTGGTGCGCCGGGCCGCAACCGGATTGCCCCGGGTAAACCGTCTGACTGACATGTATAACGCGATCTCGGTCCTGCACCAGATCCCCCTGGGCGGAGAGGACCTGGCCGGCTACGTTGGCGCCCCACGGCTGATCCGCGCCAACGGCACCGAACCCTTCGATACCGCAACCGGCGGAGAAGCGACGGTGGAACACCCGGAGCCGGGCGAAGTGGTGTGGTGCGACGACGCCGGAGTCACCTGCCGGCGCTGGAACTGGCGCCAGGGACGGCGAACACAGCTCCATGACCACACCACCAGTGCGCTGTTTATTCTCGACGCGCTGGCTCCACTCTCGGACGAGGCGCTCGGCCAAGCCACCGCCGACTTGTACACCCACCTGGAACGGCTCGGCCCCGATGTGCAGGTGGCCAGGCGTCTCATGGAGACCCCTCGGGAACAGCCATGACCAGAACACTTCCGATCCCGCCGTGGGGGCTGGCGGTCACCGCGATGCTGTCCGTCCAGCTCGGCTCCGCCCTGTCAGTCGAGATGATCGGAGCCGTTGGACCCGCGGGAACTGCCTGGCTGCGCCTGAGTATGGGAGCGATCATCCTGATCCTCCTGGTCCGCCCGCCGTTGCGCTCGATCCGGCGGCAGGACGTCCCCACCATCCTCGGCCTCGGCCTTGCAACGGGTGTCATGACGGTCGGGTTCCTCGCAGCGCTGGAGCACATCGACCTGGGAACCGCCGTAGCGATCGAGTTCCTTGGACCGCTGACCGTCGCAGCGATCCGCAGCCACCGGCGAAGCGCCCTGCTATTGCCAGCGCTCGCCCTACTCGGTGTGGTCCTGATGACCCAACCGTGGCGGGGAGAGTTCGATCCCACCGGGGTCGGGTTCGCAGCCATGGCCGCCGTCGGGTGGGCGGTCTACATTCTGCTGACACAGCGCATCGGCGACCGCTTTACCGGGATCGGCTCCCTGTCACTGACCGTGCCGATTGCGGCACTCGCGGCGGCAACCATCGGCATCCCCCAGGCGGTCGGGCAGATCACCCCAAGCATCCTCATTGCGGCGTTGGGGCTTGCGGTCCTGCTGCCGGTGCTGCCCTTCGCCCTGGAAATGCTCGCCCTGCGCCGAATGACCCCGACGGCTTTCGGAACCCTGATGGCGCTCGAGCCGGCGTTTGGGGTGTTGCTGGGGCTGATCATTCTTCAACAGCAGCTAGGGGTCCTGCAGATCATCGGGATTGCCCTGGTGGTGATCGCCGGAGCCGCCGCTCAACGAGGAGGCCGGCGCGACAAGTCCTCTGCCACCCCACGGGCCGAAACGCTCCACGTTCCCGGGTGACTGAACCGCAGGTCTATCTGGGCAAAAGCCTCGCTAGACTTCCGCGCCGTTGTCGTCGAAGTCGCGGGTCTTGGGGAGCCGGAAAATGAGGAAGGCAACCGAGCCCAGGAAGATGGCCAACACTCCCAGCATCATCATGAGCGGTGCTGCACGCCAGAACATGGCGAGGAGCAGCAGGGCGATCGGTCCACCCACGGCACCGAACCAGGCGAGCACCAGAAGCGGTTCGCCCGTGCCCAAAGCCGGTGGCTCCGGCGGGTGATACCCCTCGTCCTCGTCGTCGTCGGATTCCTTCGGGGTGTAGTCGCGGGGACCTGCGGGGGAGCGGCGGGGCTGATTCTCGAACAGAGCGCGCACCCGCTCCTGATCGGACATCCCCACACCCGCGTTACGTTCGGGTGCCGGCGCTGGGGCTTCTTCGCCCGCCCTGTCCGGCGCGCTGGGAGTCTGCTCCAGCCGCGCCACCAAATCCTGCCACACGGCATCGTCGGTGGACTCGTTGGGTTCCTGACCTCGGGATGTCATGCGGTGCTACCTGCCGTCACGTGCTGGATGAATTGCGCTGAGCGTTCAAAAATTGACTGCGCGTCATGGTCCATGGTCGCAACATGATAGCTGTTCTCCAAACGGACAATCTCCAGTTCAGCACTCCCGATCCGCTGTTGCAATACCTCGATGCTGCTCTCCGGTACCACCGGGTCCACTGATGAACGAAAAACCAGCGTCGGGGCGGTAACGCTGGGCAGTTGCGCCACCGTCTCCCGGAACAGTTTGGAGAGCTGAACGACGGCGGCGACGGGGGTCCGCGCGTAGGCGCCCTCGTCGAGACCTTCCTTCTTGATGTTGTTGGCGATCGCCGGCACCGACCGCATCACGTACTTCAGCAGTCCCGCGTAGCGCGCCCGCGGATCGGCGATGGTCAGGCCCGGATTGACGACGACGACGCCAGCCACCGGCTGCAATGCTGCCAGCCGCAGGGCGAGGGTTCCACCCATTGAAAGTCCAGCGGCGACAACCACGTCGGTCGATTCTTCCAGTTCCCGGTAGCTGGCCTCATAACTGGCGTACCAGTGCTGCCACGGAGTGCGGGCCAGCTCCTGCCAGGTGGTTCCGTGCCCGGCAAGCAGCGGCAGCCTCACCGCATACCCCTGGTCCGCAAGATACCGCGCCCATTCCAACAGGCTGACCGGGGATCCGGTGAAGCCGTGGCTCATCACTACCCCAATGCGGGAGGCCTCCCCAAAACCATCGTTGGAGAAGGCGACCGGGCCGGCACTGGATGTCATAGCCCCATCGTGCCACCTGCTGTCGATGCCTTACCAGCGGAGGCGCCCCTTAGAGTAGTCTCTCAAGGAAAAGCGCGATCATCAGTGGGGGATTCCCGTGTGGTCCCGTCCGGGTCTAGGAAGGCTGTCAGCGTGTTTTATTGGTTCATGAAGCGGATCATTGTGGGTCCGATTCTGGGTCTGCTCTTCCGCCCGTGGGTAAAGGGAATGGACAATGTCCCCGCAGAGGGCCCAGCAGTGCTGGTCAGCAACCACCTCTCCTTCTCCGACTCCATATTTCTGCCGATCGCGGTGCCGCGCCCGGTGATCTTCCTGGCCAAGTCCGAGTACTTCACGGGCAAGGGTATTAAGGGCAAACTCACCGCGATGTTCTTCCGTCTCTCGAACCAGCTCCCGATGGACCGTTCGGGCGGTGCTGCTTCGTCGTCCTCGCTGAGCGCCGGGGAAGCGGTGCTCAACGGCGGCGGCATCCTGGGGATTTACCCCGAGGGAACGCGCAGCCCGGATGGACGTCTGTACCGCGGGAAGACAGGCGTTGCCAAGCTGGTTCTGGCCACGGGTGTGCCAGTGATCCCGGTGGCGATGATCGGCACCGACAAGGTGCAGCCCATCGGCAGGCGCATCCCCAACATTCGCCGGATCGGCATCATCGTCGGTGAACCCCTGGACTTCTCCCGGTATAAGGGACTCGCGGAGGACCGCTTTGTTCAGCGGTCAGTCACCGACGAGATCATGTACGAACTCATGAGGCTCTCCGGCCAGGAGTACGTGGACGTGTACGCGAGCAGTGTCAAGGAAAAGCTGGCGGCCGCGAAGGCCACAGAAAAGAAGTCCGCTGACAAGAAAGCCTCCGACAAGAAGGCGTCAGAGACAAAAGCTACCGATACGACGTCGACCGATCACGAACCCACCGGGCCCAAGGTGGACGTCGACGCCGGGAAGGGTGGAACCGGGAAGGACGCGGCTGACGCGTTGGTGACCGACAAGGCCTCGGTCCGCGACAAGCTCACCAGCATCAAGCTCCCATCCTGGCTGACCCGCAAGCGGTAGTAATGGCCGGCACAATATGACAGCGCCGCCCGGCTGCGTGACGGCCCTGGCCACTACGGGTTGCCTGAACCATTACGCTTAACTGGTGACTGATATCCTCGCACCCACCGATTCCACCGTTTCCTCAGCCGGGCAGAGCAGCCAGCAGACCGACTCCATGCTCGATCACTGGCGCGAGCTGCCGATTTCGCAGCAGCCCACCTGGCAGGACAGCAGCGTGTATTCGGCCTCCGTCAAGGAGCTCTCCACCCTTCCACCGCTGGTCTTCGCCGGTGAAGTCGACGTGCTGCGCAGCCGCCTGGCCGCCGCCGCGCAGGGGAAGGCGTTTCTGCTCCAGGGCGGCGACTGCGCCGAGACCTTCGAAGGCGCGACCGCAGACCGGATTAGCGCCCGTGTCCGCACTATCCTCCAGATGGCAGTGGTACTGACCTACGGCGCATCACTTCCCGTCATCAAGATGGGCCGGATGGCCGGACAGTTCGCCAAACCCCGCTCATCGAACGACGAGACCCGTGAAGGCGTGACCCTCCCCGCCTACCGCGGCGACATGGTCAACGGCTACGACTTCACCCCAGAATCGCGGGGCCATGACGCCTCCCGCATGGTCAAGGCGTACCACACGTCGGCTTCGACCCTGAACCTGATTCGTGCCTTCACGCAGGGCGGTTTCGCCGACCTGCGCCTGGTGCACCACTGGAACAAGGGATTCACCGCCAACCCCGCGCACTCGCGTTACGAGTCGCTGGCCCGTGAGATCGACCGCGCCGTCCGCTTCATGGACGCCTGCGGCGCCGACTTCGAGGCGCTGAAGCGGGTGGAGTTTTTCGCCAGCCATGAGGCCCTGCTGCTCGACTACGAGCGGGCTCTGACCCGGACCGACTCCCGTACGGGCCTGCCGTACGACACCTCGGCCCACTTCCTGTGGATTGGTGAGCGCACCCGCGACATCGACAGCGCGCACATCGACTTCCTCTCCCGGGTCCGGAACCCGATTGGCGTCAAGCTCGGCCCCGGCACATCCCCGGACGATGCGCTGGCCCTGATCGACAAGCTTGACCCCAACCGCGAACCGGGCCGCCTGACCTTCATCACCCGCATGGGTGCCGGGAACATCCGCGAGAAGCTACCCAAGCTGGTCCAGAAGGTCACCGACTCCGGCGCCCAGGTGCTGTGGGTTTCCGACCCCATGCACGGGAACACCGTCACGTCGCCGAACGGCTACAAGACCCGCAACTTCGACGACGTCATGGACGAGGTCCGAGGCTTCTTCGAGGTTCACAACTCGCTGGGGACCTTCCCGGGTGGCCTGCACGTCGAAATGACCGGCGACGACGTCGCCGAGTGCCTGGGTGGCGCCGATCCAGTGGACCAGGAAGCCTTCCTGGAACGCTACGAATCGGTCTGCGATCCCCGTCTGAACCACATGCAGTCCCTTGAGATGGCATTCCTGGTTGCCGGAGCACTCTCCAAGCGCTAGCAGCACATAACAAAGGCGAAGCGGAAACGCTTCGCCTTTGTTGTGTCCCGAAGTATTTCTGGGGCGCACCCCGGTGGTTCGGGAATGAGAGACGGCTACGTGACTGTGATGGTGACCGTCGACCCCTCGGGCTGTTCACCGGTCAGGTCCTGGCCCGCTACCAGCCCCAGCACGGAACTGCCGAAGGTGTAGTCAACGACGACGACGAAACCGGCCGCCTCGAGCTCGGCCACTGCCGCTTCCTCCCGCTGGGAGAACACGTTGGGCACTTCCACGAGGCGCGGGCCGAGGGACAACGTCAGGGTGACGGTCTCGCCACGGGTGAGCTGCCCGCCCGATGGGCTTTGTCCGACGACGGCCCCCTCGGGGATGTCCCGGCTGTTCTCGCCGTCGGGTGCGAAGGCGGCGACCAGCCCAGCGGCCTCGATCGCTTCAACAGCCTCGGCCCTGGACAGGCCGGACACCACCGGGACGTCGATGGGCTCCGGGCCCTGCGACACCACCAGGTTGACCGCTGTCCCGCGCGGTGACTGCTCGCCAGCGGCGGGCGTCTGGCTGATGACCAGCCCGTCTGCGACGTCGGCACTGAACTCCCGGGTGATCTCGCCGACCGCCAGCTCGGTTCCGTCGAGTTGTTCAGTCGCCGACGCCTCGCTGCGGTTGACCACGTTGGGGACAGCGAACAATTCGGGCCCCTTGGAGACAAACAGTTCGACTGACTCGTAGCGGCGAAGCTGTGTCTGCGCCGCCGGCTCGCTGCGGATCACCAGGCCGGACTCCACCTCGTCATGGAACTCCTCCTCCGAGCGGGGGGAGTCAAGGCCACTCTCTGCGAGCAGCAGTTCCGCCTGCGGCACCGAGCGGTTGACGACGTCGGGCATGGTGGCCAGGGCGCCGGGACCGACGCCGAAGAACCAGCCGACCCCTGCCGCCAAGCCTGCAAGGAGGAGCAACAGGACAATCCAGAGTGCGTTGCGGCGGCCCCGGTGTCCCGGATGCAGGGATTTTTCGGGGCGCTGGGCCGCCTTTGCCTGCTGCTTCTGATAGACCTTGAAGTCCCGCGCTGCTGCCTTGTCGCGGGTCTTCGAATCCGGCTCCTGCCGCGGTGCGGACTGAGGTTCCGGTGCCGTCCGGAACGCGCGGGTGTGCTGGACGTCGTTGGCGATCACCGACGTCCTGAACTGGTCAGCCCCGATCACCTCTGTTGGTCTCGGGCCGCCACGTCCGCCGATCACCTCGGTGGCGCCGCTGCCGGCGAGGGAATCGATCACTTCGGTCCCGCCGGGCACTGCACCGGTCGCCGCTGTGGGGGCGTCGTCTTTACCCTCGTCATCGTCGGGAAGTTCGAAGTCCAGCTGCTCGTCGGTTAGGGTGGTCCGGATGTGCCTGAGTTCGCCGAGGAGGGCGTTGCCATCGATGGGCCGATCCTCTGGGTCGACCGATGTGCACCACTGGACCAGCTCGTCGATGTCCGCCGCGAGCCCGGGCACCAGGGTTGAGGGGGCGGGCACCGTGGAATTGGCGTGCTGCAGGGCCACCCGGATGGGAACATCGCCGGTGTAGGGATGCTTTCCGGTGAGGAGTTCGAACAGCATGATGCCAGCCGAGTAGATGTCGCTGCGGGCGTCAGCACCTCCGCCGGTGACCAGCTCGGGGGACAGGTAGGCGACCGTGCCGATCAGGGTGCCGGTGTTGGTGGTGGTGGAGACCGCGCGGGCGAGGCCGAAGTCGGCGATCTTGATCCGGCCGTTGCTGGCGAGCAGGACGTTCTCGGGTTTCACATCGCGGTGGACCAGCCCGACGTCGTGAGCCGCGCCCAGTCCTTCAACCACGGGATCCATCATGGCCAGGGCGATTCGGGGGGTCAGTCGCCCCTTCTCCCGCAGCAGGTCCCGAAGCGTTTTGCCTGGCACATATTCCATCACCAGGTAGGCGAGTGACCGCTCAGCGGAGTCCTCGACTCCCTGGTCCAGGACGCCCACCACATGGGGGTGGGATAGCCGTGCCGCTGACTTCGCCTCGCGTTCAAACCGGTCCAGGAAGCTGGCGTCCTCGGCGAGGTGGGGGTACAGGATCTTCAGTGCCACGTCGCGGTCAAGGCGCTGGTCGGTGGCACGGTAAACGGTCGACATGCCGCCCCGCGCAAGGCGCGACAGCACGAGATACCGCCCGTCCACCACCGAGCCCACCAGCGGGTCGTTCTGCCGTTCATGCACCCTTCGATCCTAAGTGCAGACATGGAACGGGGTGGAATCGACACCCGATTCCACCCCGATTCACCGGTCGTCCCTAGGGGGAGTTACCGCAGGTTCGCCTGGTGTGACTTGATCGCAGCGACGTAGCTCTTCGTGTCGCTGAACATACCGTGGGTGCTCACCGAGTACTGCCCCTGGTAGTAGGACGCAATGGCATCCTCCAGGTTGGGGCTGGTCCGGATCAGGGATTTCAGGATCGCAACGCCGGCGGTTGCGTTGTCGTGGGGGTCCAGCAGGTTCAGCTTCCGTCCCACGAGGTCCGATGCCCATTCGCCTGACATGGGGATGACCTGCATGGCACCGATGGCGTTGGCCGGGGAGACGGCACGCTGGTTGAATCCCGACTCCTGGTAGGACACGGCAAGTGCGAGGCTCGGATCCACGCCCATCGAGCGGGCGGTGTCAGCAACGATGGTCTTCATTGCCTCATTGCTGGGAACCGGGAGGGAATTCAGCAGGTGCTTGTTCCGGTTTGCCTCCGACACCACGTGCTGGGGGTAGGTGTAGTGCAGGAATGTGGACGGCACCAGGTCTGCCGGGGGTGCGGTCTCCGCTGCAGGTGCAGTGGTGGGTGCGGCTGCGCCGGGGATGGTCAGCTTCTTCCCGGGATGGATCATGGTTGTCGCGCTGAGCTTGTTGGCCTTCAGGAGTGCGCTGAGGCTCACGTTGTGCTTTGCGGCGATGGCGCCAAGGGTGTCACCGCCCTTGATGGTGTAGGACCCGGTGGACGCAGGTGCAGCTGGCTTGGGTGCCGCCGGAGCGATCTCGGTTGAAGCCACCGAGACCTCGGCTGAGCCGCCAAGCTTGAGCTTCTGGCCGGGGTAGATCACCGACGTCATCGACAGCGAATTTGCCTTCAGGACCGTACTGAGGCTGACGCCGTGCGTGGCCGCGATGGCGCTGAGTGTGTCACCGGCCCGGACCGTATATCCGGCCGCTGCGCTCGGCTGCGCAGCCTCAGCGGGCTTCGCCGCAGCCTTGCTGGCTGGCGCACCGCTGAGCTTGATCTTCTGACCCGGGTGGATCAGCGAGCTTGCGTTGAGGCCGTTCGCAGTGAGGACCGAACTGGTGTCCACTCCGTGCTTGAGCGCAATGCCGCTGATGGTGTCGCCAGCCTTGACCGTGTAGGTCTTTGGGGCACTCTGGGCGGGTGCCACAAAGCTGGGAATCCGGGCGGCAACGTTCCCGGTGGCGGACGTCAGGCCCGCTGGGACAATTACCGCAGGGGCAAGGCGTGGTGCCTGTTGGGCATTGACCGTCACCGGCGCGGCGCTGGCTGGCTGGGCCAGGGCGACGGCGGAGAACAGCATGGCGGGGATCGCGGCGGTGGATACCGCAATGTTGAAGCGGCTGGGAAGGCGGGTGCCCCGGGCACGTGCCTGGGATCCGAACAGCGGCGATGACGGGCGCTGGGCAGTCATGGTCTAATCCTCAATCTATGGTCAACGGAACGGGCCGCGCCGATGGCCGAAACAGGCCCGATCGACCAGGGTCGTCGGGTCCTCAATCAAAATCATCTGATGGTGCGCGAGAGTAAAAAGTGACTGGTGTTACTGGTGTGACTCATGAGAATCTACACCAAAAGTTGCCTAGCACAATAGTCCTGGGTCACACCTTTACAGCCCCGTCGGCGTGTCGATAGCAGAAGTGGAGCGGAGGCCTCACATCTGGCACCCTTAGGGGGTGAATGAACTCGAAGAACTTGTGCCCGCATGGTTGAACCTGCCGGAGGTGGCACTCGAACTGGATGTGCCCATCACCAAGGTCCATGGCCTCCTCGACGAGAAGTCGCTGATTGCCCTCCGCAGCAAGGAACGCAACGTCCGAAGCGTTCCCGCAGAATTCATCTTCGAGGGCGCGGTGGTGGACAGCCTCAAGGGGACTATCATCGTGCTCGCCGATTCAGGCTTCAGCGATGAGGACATTGTCCGGTGGTTGTTTACCCCTGACGAGTCGTTGCCGGGCCGCCCCATCGACGCCCTCCGTGAAGGCCGGAAGACCGAGATCCGGCGCCGTGCGCAGGCTGCCGCCTGGTAGATCGGCGAACAGCAGCTAGCCCCTAGTAGGCGTTAGCAGTAGGTGCTAGCTGTAGGCAGTAGTAGTCAAACAAACCTGGTGGCGGCGGTCAGGCCGACCGGCTGACCGCTGCGGTTGCCAAACCCGAAAGGGCTGAGCGGCAGACAGTGTCCAGCTCGATCTGGTCCAGGGCGGCGGTCGACGCATCCCACCGCTCGGCGATCAGGGACTCGACCGCCTGCAGGGCTCCTGAGGTGGAGATCGCGTCCCGTAGCCGGCTGACGCCGTCGTCGTCCAGATCGGCGCGGCCCAGGGTGGAATTGATCAGTTGACGGTCGGCGGGACTGCCGTCCTTGAGCGCCTGGGCGATCAGGAGGGTACGTTTGCCCTCGCGGAGGTCATCGCCTGCAGGCTTACCAGTAACCAGCGGGTCTCCGAACACGCCAAGCACATCGTCCCTGAGCTGGAATGCCTCGCCGAGCGGCAACGAGAAGGCCGAATACCCTCTGAGCTGGGCGGGGCTGGCACCTGCGAGGGCGCCGCCGAGGCCCAGCGGATGCTCGATCGAATACTTCGCCGATTTGAAGCGGACAATCTGCCGAGCCCGCTCGGCGGCCTCGGACGGTGTCCGGTCAGGCCCTGCTGCTTCCTCCAGTAGATCAAGGTACTGACCCGCCATGACCTCCGTGCGCATCCGGTTGAAGATTGCCCGGCCCTCAGTTCCCGAACCGGCGATCGCCCCGATGGCAGAAAACTGTTCCTCACTGAACGACAGGCACATGTCGCCAGTCAGTATCGCTGCTGACACCCCAAACCGGTCGGGACTCAGATGCCACCGGTTGCCCTCATGGAGGGTTCCGAACTGGCGGTGGACGCTCGGTGACCCGCGCCTGGTGTCGGAGCGGTCGATCACGTCGTCGTGAATCAGCGCCGCCGCCTGGAACAGTTCAAGTGCAACGCCGGCTAGAACAGGTTCGGGGGCCCCTGCTGCACCGCCAGCGCCCCGGAAACCCCAGTAACAGAGCAGCGCCCGCAGTCGCTTGCCACCCGCCGTCAGCCGGGTGATCGCCGCGGCTGGCTCAAGGGCATCCTCGGCAATCGAGGCAAGGATTTCCCGCTGACGGGCAAGGAAGTTGTCCAGGCCAGCGGTCACACCGGCGCGGTAGGCGGTCTGTTCCGAGGTGACCAGCTGCTCAACCGAGCCTTCTTCGACAAGTGGATTCGTGGCGGTCATGGGCTCTCCTCTGGGTGCGGGCAAGAGTCCGCGCCAGTGCGCAGCGCGCATTTCCCTGGCCGGGGCAATCTTTGGGCTCACTCCATCCTAGTGACTGGCTACGATTGGACAGTGATTGTTGGGCCCAGGGCGAAGCTACAGGATGCTGAGTGCACCATCCTCCATGTGGACATGGATGCGTTCTATGTAGCAGTGGAGTTGCTGGACCGGCCGGACCTGGTCGGTGTGCCGGTGATTGTGGGTTCCCCCAGTGGTCGGTCGGTGGTGCTCTCAGCGTCCTATGAAGCGCGGCGGTTTGGGGTCCGATCGGCCATGCCGATGTCTGCAGCGATGCGGTTGTGCCCGCAGGGCGTCATCCTCGAACCCCACCACGACAAATACGCTGCGGTATCCAGTGCGGTGATGGCCATCTTCGGCACCATCACCCCCTTTGTCGAGCAGCTCAGCGTCGATGAAGCCTTCCTTGATATTGCCGGGTCGATGCGCCGGCTGGGTGGACCGCGTGATATCGGCGAACTGATCAGGACCAGGATCAAAAGCGAGCTGGGGATCACCGCCAGTGTGGGGGCGGCAACAACCAAGTTTGTCGCCAAGATCGCGTCAACCAGATCCAAGCCCAATGGTTTGCTCGTGATCCGCGGAGAGGAGACGGTCGCCTACCTGCACACCCTTCCGGTGTCAGCGCTCTGGGGGGTCGGCGCGAAAACCCAGGAAGTGCTGGCGCGCCTGGGGATACGGACGGTGGAAGATCTTGCCCAGACCCCCGTGTCCTCGCTGCGCAAGTTGCTCGGTGTGACCGGCCAGCACGTCCACGATCTGGCCTGGGGCAGGGACCCCCGGACCGTCACGGTCACCCGCCAAGAGAAGACCATCGGCGCCGAGGAGACTTTCGCCGATGATGTCAGCGACGATCCCACGCTGCATACCGAGATGCTCCGGCTGTCCCATCGCACGGCGGCCAGGCTGCGCGCTGCCCACCTGCAGTGCGGTGGCGTGGCCATCAAGCTGCGCTACGCCGATTTCTCCACACTGACCAGGACCAAACGGCTAAGCGAGCCGACCGACAGCGCCAATGCCATCTACGTTGCCTCGCTGTCCCTGCTTGCCGCCCTCGGTGAGCGTCCGATGAGCGTTCGCCTGGTCGGCGTGCGCGCTGACCAGCTGGAACCGTCATCCGGGTTGGGTCACCAACTGACCATCGACCGCCGCGACGAAAACTGGCGGTTGGCGGAGTCGGCGCTCGACGAGGTGAACCGGAAGTTCGGAAAGGCTGCAATCCAACCGGCACAGCTCTTTGGCCGGCCCCGCGATTCTTCCCCTTAAGGCATCCGGCGGACCCCGTGACAGAGCGGCCAACCGGTCCGCGCAGCCGGTGGCTTTCCCTTGTGGGCATTGCGATCTATCCTTAGAGCAAAGGTCAATTTTAGCCATCTGTATCGGTTGAATCTGGGCCCGGACACAGGTGTTCCTGTGGCAGGGAACTCGATGTATTCGGTACTCGTTGGTTGGGGTGAGGGACCAGAGTTAATTAACCGTATGGAGGCAGTGATGGCACTCTCGGAACACGAACAGAGGCTGCTTGATCAGCTGGAGCAGCAGTTGCACGCCGACGATCCGAAGTTCGCCAGTTCAATGGCATCGAGCACACCGCGATCAATGTCGACGCGCAGAATTGTGATTGGCGCGCTGATGGCTGTTGCAGGGATCCTGATCCTGCTGCTGGGCGTCGCCAACCAGATCATTCTGGTGGGCGTGGCAGGGTTCCTGGTGATGGGCGCGGGCGTTTACTTCGCCACGACCCGGTCCAAGGAAAGCGAAGCGGCTCCTATGCCTCGAGGGACCACTAAGGCGGCACCCGTCAATCGAAGCGGTGGCTTCCTGAGCACCCTCGAAGAGAAATGGGACGAGCGGAAACGCGAACAGCCCTGAGCTCCGAGGTAGGGGTGCCGTAAAGCCCTCCACTTTCATCCACCGCTGTCCCAAAGACCGCACCCAGCATCTCCGATAGACCCGCCACGGTGGGTCTATCGGTGTTTAACCGGGCCGCCACGACCTCCGGGCTGATATTCACCCCTCAGGGAGGGGTCTGACTGGTCCCGCGTGCGGGATTTCCCTCCACTTCCCACCACCGCAGAAGATCCGCTCAAACACAGGAAACTGCCAGGAAAATTACCGCCACAGAGGGTCAAAATGGATTGACGGGGGAGGGATGTGGAGTAAAGTGGTGGTTATAAGAGTGTAGTGGTGCCGCGAGGTGCTTTCCGGATCGGATGGGCGGTGGCAGATGTTCCTTGGAACTCATCTGCCACGCCTCGATGAGAAGGGTC
This sequence comes from Arthrobacter sp. 260, assembly GCF_013116745.1. Taxonomy (GTDB): domain Bacteria; phylum Actinomycetota; class Actinomycetes; order Actinomycetales; family Micrococcaceae; genus Arthrobacter_D. The sequence goes on along the minus strand of NZ_JABFOE010000005.1, from coordinate 171,989 downwards.
GGTTGATCCTCCCAGCGAAATTTCGTGATGAACTTTCAGACGGGCTGGTGTTGACCAGGGGCCAGGAACGGTGCATCTACGTTTTTAGTCAGTCCGAGTTTGAACAGCTTCACGAGCAGATGCGGTCAGCGCCACTGTCATCACGGCAGTCACGTGATTACGCCAGGGTTTTCCTGTCCGGTGCGTCAGATGAGGTTCCGGACAAGCAGGGGCGCATCACCATTCCGCAGGCGCTCCGCACCTACGCCGGTCTGGGGCGGGAACTGGCAGTGATTGGTGCGGGTAGCCGGGCCGAGATCTGGGACGCGACGGCATGGGAGAACTACCTGGCGGAGAAGGAGAACACGTTCTCCGAGACCGACGAGGAAGCGCTACCCGGGTTCTTCTAGAACCGAGCAGGACCAGCACCACCGAAGTACACAGCAGGACAGCAGGATGGTTTCTTGAACGAGATCTCCAGCCGCCCGGCGCACGTTCCACCTGGATCACCTTCCCCGGAGCCAGGCGGGCACAGCGCCTGGTCGGATGGGGATCTGGTCCAAGAAACCCGCAGTGACAACAAACCAATACGCAAGACCGAGGAAGGAGCGAACGGATGAGCGACGATCGCCCTACCGGTGACCGACACGTCCCGGTATTGCGTGAACGTTGCATCTCGCTCCTCGAACCAGCCGTTAACGCCGCCGTCGCTGCTGGCCGCACCCCGGTAGTTGTCGACGCCACCCTGGGTATGGGCGGACATTCCGAACTAATGCTTGAGCGGTTCCCGCAGGCACACCTGGTCGGCATCGACCGCGACCTGCAGGCCATCGCCCTCGCGGGTGAGCGGCTCGCCTCCTTCGCCGGCCGAACCGACCTGGTGCACGCGGTCTATGACGAACTTCCCGACGTTCTGGACGACCTGGGCATTGACGCCGTTGACGGCGTGCTGTTCGACCTCGGTGTGTCCTCCCTCCAGCTCGACGAGCGGGACCGCGGGTTCGCGTACTCCTACGATGCCCCGCTGGATATGCGGATGGATACCAGCACCGGTCAGACCGCCGCCGACGTCGTCAACGCGTACCCCGAAGCTGAGCTGCTCCGAATCATCAGGGCCTGGGGCGAGGAGAAGTTCGCCGGGCGGATCGCCTCGGCGATCGTTTCCGCACGGCGTCAGACGCCCTTCACCTCGACCGGGCAACTGGTGGAGGCCATCCGCGCGGTGGTCCCCGCCGGGGCAGCCCGGACCGGTGGACACCCCGCCAAGCGAACCTTCCAGGCGCTGCGGATCGAGGTGAACGAGGAACTGACGGTGCTGACCCGCGCGGTTCCCGCCGCCATCGACGCACTGAACGTCGGCGGTCGAGTGGTGGCCATGTCGTACCACTCGCTGGAAGACAAAATCGTGAAGACCGCGTTCACCGCAGGAACCCGATCCTCCGCTCCAGTGGGTTTCCCGGTGGAGCTCGAGGAGCACAAGCCGTACCTCAAATCTCTGACTCGCGGAACTGAAGCTCCCACCGAGCTGGAAATCGAAGAAAACCCACGAGCCGCATCGGCGAAGCTGCGGGCCGTTGAACGCATCAAAAATGACTCTCGTAACACCAAAGACAGGAATGCATCATGAGCCAGCAACTCGCTGAATCCTACGCGCCGCTGGCTACCCCTCGGCTGGGTGGTGCATCGTCCCAGCAGGTCAGGACACCGCTGTCGCTGGTCCCGGCTGGCCCGGCCCGACGCCGCATCCCCTTTGCAGTGTTCAGCATGCTCGCCCTGGTCGGAGCCCTGGTCACGGTGCTGATGCTCAACATCTCGGTATCGAGCAGCCAATACGAGCTCGTCGAGCTGCGGAACCAGCAGATCGCGCTGGCCCAGGAAAACCAGGCCCTTACCCAGCAGATGGAAGACCAACAGGCCCCGCAGAACCTTGCCGCGGAGGCCCGGGAACTCGGCATGGTTGCCTCCCCGGGATTCGGTGCGATTGATGTAGATTCAATGAAAATTACCGGTACCCCAGAAGCTGCGACGAAGGGTGGTGAGCCGTTGGCGCTGATCGCTGCACCAGATGTGTCCACCAGTAGCAACGCCGCCGCCGGGGCGCCAGCCGCTGACAGCTCGGCCGAGGACGAACCAGCAGCTCCCGCCGCTGAGGAGCCTGAAGTAGCGGAAGCCGAGGAGCCGGTCGTTCAGTCCGAGCAGCCACAGGCGATCGAACTCAACGGCGGGTCGATCCCAGCGCCTCAGCAGGGCACCGGCGGGTAACGCACAGCTCACCGATCACCAGCAAGACACCGAAGGAAATTGAAGTGGCTACAGCAACCGAGCACGACAAATTCCGGGTGGCTCTCGGCACGAAGCGGCTACGGGTTGGGCTGGCCTTCGTCCTGATCCTGTTGCTGGTACTCGGCGTCCGGCTGTTCCAGGTGCAGGCACTTGACCTTGGTGGTATGGCCCAGGCTGGGCTGAACAAGCGGCTGGAATCCTTCCCGGTGCAGCCCGTGCGTGGCGACATCCTCGATAGCAAGGGAAACTACCTGGCCCGCAGCGTTGAACGCTTCGATATCGTCGTCGACCAGACCCTCGCCGAGGGTGATACCTTCGCACGGATCAACGCCGATGGTGACCGTGAAGAGGTCACCATGGACGAAGGTTTCGCCGAGCTGTCGGAGATCCTCGGGCAGGACGCGGCAGATCTGAAAGCAGCAATCATCGGGGACAAGAAATTTGGCTATGTTGCCCGGTCGGTCACGCCCGAGGTGAAGAACGAAGCCCTGGCCGTACGTATGCCCGGCGTTTATGCTGACGCGATTAGCCTCCGCACCTACCCATCGGGGCCGGTCGCCGGGTCCATCGTCGGATTCGTCGGAGAAGAAAACGAAGGGCTCGAACTCACCCAGAATGACATCCTGACGGGGGAGCCGGGCAGCCGCACCTTCGAGATCGGTGGCGACGGGATCCGCATCCCGTATGCGACCAACGAGGATGTTCCCGCCAAGGACGGCCAGTCGGTGAAGCTGACCATCGACCAGGACCTGCAGTGGTTCGCCCAGCAGACCATCGCCTCCCAGGTGGAGGAATACAACGCCCAGTGGGGCAACATCGTGGTCGTGGAGGCGGATACCGGCGGGATCGTCGCCATGGCCGAGTCGACCACCATGGACCCCAACAATCCGGGCGCCACCGAACCCGAGTTCCGCAAACCCCTCTCGGTCACGTCCTCTTTCGAACCCGGCTCCACTACAAAGCTGATCACCATGGCCGCGGCCCTTGAGGAGGGGATCATCGAACCCACCAGCGAATTCCTCCTCCCCAACACCTACACCGTTGACAACCAGACCTTCAAGGATGCCTTCGAGCACGGCGAGGAGCGCCGGACAGCCGCAGGCATTTTCGCCAAGTCGATGAACACTGGCACGGTGATGATCGGTGAGCAACTCACCAAGCAGGAGCGTTACGACTGGCTGACCAAGTTCGGGATCGGCCAGCCCCTCGACGTCGGGCTGAACGGGGAAACCAGCGGAATCCTCGCCCAGCCGGAAGACTGGGACGACCGCCAGCAGTACACGGTGTTGTTCGGCCAGGGCCTCGCCCAGACCGCCCTCCATACCGCAATGGTTTACCAGACCATCGCGAACGACGGCGTCCGGCTGAAGCCGCGCCTGATCGACTCTTACATCGACCCCGATGGTACCGAACACAAGGTCCCGCAGGACGAGGGAGTCGAAGTGGTCTCCACCGAGACCTCGGCGCAGCTCCAGAAGATGCTTGAAACCGTCACCGTGGATGGATCGGGCGCCTCCGGGGCTCTGGACCAGTACCGGGTAGGTTCCAAAACCGGTACCGCTGAGGCCCCCAGCGCCTCGGGTGGCTACGACGGCTTCACCCTCACCTACGCCGGTATGGCACCCATGGAAGACCCCGAATACGTCGTGGTGATCACACTGCAGCGCCCGCAGGGGGATCTGTACTATCTGATCCCGGGGGAGTCCTTCCAGAAGGTCATGGAACAGGTGCTGAACGCGAGGAACGTCGCGCCGTCCTCGGGCGAGCCCGAGACCTACCCCATCGAGTACTAGCCCGGAGCAACACACGTGCCAACAATTGAAGAACCCGCCGCGCAACCCAATGAAGCAGCGCAGCCCGATGCAGGGATGCGTCCCGCCGAGGTGACCCCGGTCTCGCTGGCCGCTGCGTTCAGCCGTCTACCTGCCGGGTTGCCAGCCGTCCACGGCGACAGCGGTGCTGTTCCGGTTTCGGTCACCGGGGTGTCCATCGACTCCCGGCTGGTCCGCCCCGGCGACCTTTACATCGCCCTGCCCGGAACCGGCAGGCACGGAGCCGCCTTCACGGAACGGGCCCTGCACGCGGGAGCGGTGGCGGTACTCACCGACGAAGCTGGCCTTGCCGCAGCCGCGGGCGCTGCCGGCAGCACCCCGGTGTTCCGGTCCGAGAACCTGCGGGCACTGGTAGGCCCCCTTTCGGCGATCATTTTCAACAGCCAGCCCACCGAGGCTCCCCGCCCCACCCTGTTCGGCGTCACTGGCACCAACGGCAAAACCACCACTACCTACTTCATCAACGCGCTGCTCGAGGGTCTGGGCCAGTCCACCGGGTTGATGGGCACCATCGAGATCCACGCCGGTGGACAACCCATCGCCAGCGCGCTCACCACTCCGGAGTCGCCCCAGGTGCATGGCATCCTCGGACTGATGCGCGAGCGGGGAATCCACACCGCCGCGATGGAGGTGTCCTCCCACGCGATCGAGTACCGCCGGGTTGACGGCGTGCGCTTCGACGTCGCCGGTTTCACTAACCTCACCCAGGACCACCTCGACCTGCACGGCACCATGGACGAGTACTTCGCGGTCAAGGCTGCCCTGTTCCAGACCGAGCGGTCACGCCGCGCCGTGGTCATTGTCGACGACGCGTGGGGCCGGAAACTCGTCGAGGAAGCCAGCAGCGACGTCGTCACGCTCAGCACCGACCCGGGCGCGGGGCTGACCCAGGACGCGGACTGGACGGTTGGTGACGTGACACGCCACGGGCTCGGCCACCGGTTCACCCTGCGAGGGCCGGCGGGGGAGCGGTTGTTCCTTCATTCAGGCCTGCCCGGAACCTTCAACATCTCCAATGCGGCTCTCGCCACCGTGATGGTGCTCGCCTCCGGAGTGGACCCCGACGAGGTGCAGCGGTCAGCCGACCGCTCCGACCCCTTCTCGGCTGCCGTACCGGGGCGGATGCAGCTGATCGGGGACAGCCCGGCAGCGATCGTCGACTTCGCCCATAACCCTGATGCGCTGGCACGCACCCTGGAATCGGTCCGCCCACCCGCTGCGGGCGCCCGGCTGATCGTCGCCTTCGGTGCCACCGGCCAGCGGGACCAAACCAAGCGGCCCGTCATGGGAGCCACGGCAGCCCGGCTCGCCGACGTCGTGATCGTCACCGATGACGACCCCCACGACGAGGACGAGGCAGAGATCAGGCAGGGCGTCCTGGCCGGTGCACAGCAGGCACGCGACGCCGAGAACCTGGCCTGCGAGATCCTTGAGGTTTACCCCCGCGCCGAGGCGATTGACCGTGCCGTGGCGCTGGCGGGACCGGCCGACACTGTGCTGATCGCGGGCCGCGGCCACGAGGTGTGGCAGGAGGTTAAGGGAGTGAACCTGCCCCTCGACGACCGGGTGGAATTGGCCCGGGCGTTGACACGCCATGGATTCTCTGTCCATCCCAGCCACAGGATAGAATCCTAGACCGTCATGATTGAACTAAGCGCAGCCGAAATCGCGGCAATCACCAGGGGCGCCTTGACCCCCGCAGCCGCAGCCCGGCAGACCCTCGCCGTGACGTCCGTCTCGGTGGACTCCCGCGAGGTCAAAGCCGGCGGTCTCTTCGTCGCCAAGCCCGGCGATACAGCCGACGGTCATCAGTTCGTGCCCCAGGCGTTCCGGAACGGGGCGGTGCTGGCCCTGGTGGAGCACCCCGTCCCGCAGGAGCAGCCCGACGGTCCCGGCGAATACCCGGCGGTAGTCGTCGACGACGTCGTCCTCGCAATGGGCCGCCTCGCCGCCGAAGTGGTCCGGCGGCTGCGCGCCCACTCGCCGCTGACCGTCATCGGCATCACCGGGTCCGCCGGCAAGACCACCACTAAAGACCTCCTGGCTGGCATCCTCGCCGAGCAGGCCCCCACAGTGGCGCCGATCGGGTCGTACAACGGCGAAGTGGGTGTGCCCCTCACCGTCTTCAGTGCTGAGTACGGCACCCGCTACCTCATCATCGAGATGGGCGCCACCAAGATCGGGCAGATCACCTACCTCGCGGACATGGTGGCCCCCGATATCGGTGTCGTCCTCGGGGTCGGAAGCGCGCATGCCGGAGAGTTCGGCGGCGTGGACAACATCGCCCGCGCAAAATCGGAACTGGTCCGCGCACTCCCGGCGTCCGGTACCGCCGTCATCAACGCCGACGACGCCCGCGTGCTCGCGATGAAGTCGGTCACCGCCGCACAACGCCTCTATTTCACCTCCGATTCCTCGCAGCTTCCCGACGGCGGCCCGACAGTCCGGGCGACCGCGGTCACCACCACAGTTGAGGGGTACCCCGCGTTTGACCTCGTGGTACCCGCCGCCGACGGCGGAACCACCACCTACCCGGTCACCGCGAAACTTATCGGCACCCACCAGATCACCAACCTCCTCGCCGCCGCGTCGGTGGCTAGTGCCCTCGGCATCCCCGGCCACGACATCGCTGCAGCCCTCTCCCGCCTGCAGGCCCAGAGCCGCTGGCGGATGGAACGCTCCGAACGGGCCGACGGCGTCACCATCATCAACGATGCCTACAACGCCAACCCGGAATCGATGCGCGCGGCGCTGCGCACCCTGGCCGAACTTGGCCGGGGCCGGCGAACCTGGGCCGTGCTGGGGGAAATGCTCGAGCTGGGGGAGGACTCCATCAACGAGCACGACGCCGTCGGTCGGGTAGTGGTCCGCCTGAACATCACCAAGCTTCTGGTGGTCGGGATGGGCGCCCGCGCCCTCTACAACGGGGCGGTCCTGGAAGGGTCGTGGGGGGACGAGGTCCTCTTCGCCGCTGACGTCGCCGAAGCCGAGACGATGCTGACCGCGGCACTGCTGCCAGGCGACCTGGTGCTGTTCAAATCCTCCAACGGCTCCGGGCTTCGATTCCTGGGGGATCGGATAGCATTGTCATCGACCGAACCCACCACTGCCATGCCTGGAACATCAGCGCCCGGCCCAACTGACCTCCAAGGGGGGCCGCAGCTGTGATTGCGCTACTCATCGGCTCCGCCATGGGGCTTGTGCTGGCCCTCGTGGGAACCCCCCTGTTCATCCGCCTGTTGGTGAACCGCGGGTACGGGCAGTTCATCCGCGACGACGGACCCACCGCGCACCACACCAAGCGCGGCACACCGACGATGGGCGGCGCCGTCATCGTCGGCTCCGTGCTCCTCGCCTACTTCGTCACCCACCTCCTGATGATGATGGCCGGGGTATCCAACGGGCCGTCAGCGTCTGGCCTGCTGCTGCTCATGTTGATGGTCGGGATGGGAATCGTTGGGTTCTTCGACGACTACATCAAGATCTCCAAGCAGCGCAGCCTCGGGCTGAGCGCGCCCGCCAAGATCGCCGGGCAAACCTTGGTCGGGATCATCTTCGCCGTCCTCGCCCTCGGCTTCCCCAACGAGAACGGCAGGACCCCCGCGTCAACCGCCATCTCCTTCATCCGGGACACGTCGGTGGACCTGGCGTTCGCGGGGACCATTGTCGGAGCGGTGCTTTTCGTCATCTGGTCCAACCTGATCATCACGGCCGCCAGCAACGGCGTGAACCTCGCCGACGGTCTCGATGGCCTCGCCGCCGGAGCGTCGGTCCTGGTGTTCGGCGCCTACATGCTGATGGGCATCTGGCAGTCCAACCAGAGCTGTGCGCTGGACGAAGTGTCCCGCAGCGTCTGCTACACCGTGCGCGATCCCCTCGACCTGGCCCTGATCGCCGGCACCATGTGCGGCGCGCTCGTCGGTTTCCTCTGGTGGAACACCTCCCCAGCGAAAATCTTTATGGGCGACACCGGTTCCCTCGCGATCGGCGGCGCCATCGCCGGCTTCGCCATCCTCTCCCGCACCCAGCTGCTGCTCGTGATCCTCGCCGGTCTGTTCGTCATGATCACCCTGTCGGTCATCATCCAGGTGGGCTACTTCAAACTCTCCGGCGGCAAGCGTGTCTTCAAGATGGCCCCGCTCCAGCACCACTTCGAGCTCAAGGGCTGGCAGGAAGTAACGGTCGTAGTCAGGTTCTGGATCCTGGCCGGACTATTCGTGGCAGTCGCGCTGGGCATCTTCTACGCCGAATGGGTAGTACTCATATGACCGTCACGCCCAACCTTGACGCCCTGACCTCCTGGGACTCCGACTGGGCGGGGCTCCGGGTCGCCGTAACCGGCATCGGCATCACCGGGTTCTCGGTCGCCGACACCCTGATCGAACTTGGTGCCCGCGTTGTCGTCGTCGACGGATCGGACACCGACGAGAACCGGGCGAAGGCGGACACCCTGACCATCGTGGGCGCCGTCGATGTGCTGCTCGGCGCCGACCACGCCGCCGCGCTTCCCCTGATCGACGGCAGCCTCCCCGATCTGGTGGTCACCTCACCCGGCTGGACCCCGCAGCAGCCCCTGCTGCGTGCAGCGGCCGACGCCGGTATCCCCGTCTGGGGCGACGTGGAACTCGCCTGGCGGGTTCGGATCCGCGAGGGTCGGCCCACCGCCGAATGGCTGACCGTCACGGGGACCAACGGCAAGACCACCACCGTCACGCTGGTGGAGTCAATGCTGCAGGCGGGCGGGCTCCGAGCGATAGCAGCGGGCAACATCGGCACCCCGATCCTCGATGCGATCAGGGATCCCCAGGGCTATGACTTCCTCGCCGTTGAACTCTCCAGCTTCCAGCTGCACTGGATCAACGCGATCTCCCCGCTGGCCAGTGTCTGCCTGAACGTCGCGGAAGACCACGTCGACTGGCACGGTGGTTTCGACCAGTACACCGCCGACAAGGCAAAGATCTACGCGAACACCAAGGTTGCCTGCGTCTACAACGCCGAACAGCCTGCCACCGAGCGGATGGTGGAGGACGCCGACGTCGTCGAGGGGTGCCGTGCGATCGGTTTCACCACCTCCACCCCCATGGTGAGCATGCTCGGCGTGGTCGACAACCTGCTGGTGGACCGCGCGTTCATCGAACAGCGCAAGGACTCCGCCGTCGAGCTTGCCGCCATCACTGAACTCGGCGAACTGGTGCCCCGCCACCTCGTCGCCAACGCGCTGGCCGCTGCGGCGCTGGTCCGGGCCGCAGGAGTGTCACCGGCAGCGATTCGCACCGGGATCCGCAACTACCAGCCCACCGACCACCGCATCCAGCTGGTCTCCTCCCATGACGGGGTCCTCTGGATCAACGACTCCAAGGCAACCAACCCGCACGCTGCCGCCGCTTCCCTGGCGGCGTTCCACTCGGTGATCTGGATTGCCGGGGGACTGTCCAAGGGCGTCAACTATGACGAGCTGGTGCAGACCCACGCCCGCCGGTTGAAGGCGGTGGTGCTGATCGGCGCCGACAGTTCCGACCTCATCGCCTCATTGCGCCGACACGCTCCAGATGTTCCGCTGATCAACGCGGGCCCGGGAGAGACTGGAAACGTGACGTTGGCCGACGAGACCACCACCGCACCCCAGGGTGAACGCGTGATGGAATCGGCGGTAAAGGAATCGGCACGGTTAGCCAGCGACGGCGACACCGTGCTGATGGCTCCGGCGGCAGCATCCATGGATCAGTTTTCCTCCTATGCTCACCGAGGCAAGGCCTTTATCGAGGCAGTCCGCGTGATCGTGGAAGGGCAGGCGAAGACCGCAAAGGAGTTCTAATGGTCACCACGCCCACCCGGCCAGTCCGCCGGAAGCCGGTGATGCGTCAGCATTCCCGTTCTTCGACCCCAACCGCCACGGCACCTCCTGCCGCCGGCGAGCAGTCCGCGTCTCTCGAGGAGACAGCCCCGCCCGCGAAAGGCCTCCGAGCCCGCTTCGGCAGGTTTTGGACGTATCTCGAAGGCAGCGACAAGCAGGCCAGCGGGGCCAGCTACTACATGATCCTCGGGGCGGCCCTCGCCCTCACGGCGATCGGCCTCATGATGGTGCTCTCGGCGTCATCGGTAGAGGCTATTGCCGAAGGAACCAGCGAGTTCGAGCTGTTCCTCAAACAGTCAGGATGGGCGGCCGGAGGACTGGTGCTCATGCTCATCCTCTCCCGCTTCGGTCCCCGGGGATACCGAATGTTGGCCTGGCCCGGCTTGGGCATAGCAGTGGTGCTGCTGGTCCTGGTGCTGGCCATCGGCGAGAACATCAACGGCAACCAGAACTGGATCCGGATCGGCGGGTTCAGCATGCAACCGTCAGAACCAGCGAAGCTTGCCCTCGCCCTCTGGCTCGCCAGTGTGCTGGCGCGGAAGGGCCGGCTGATCAGAAACTGGAAACACGCAATGATCCCGGCCATCCCCCTGGGTGGCCTTCCCATCGGGCTCGTCCTGCTCGGTGGTGACCTCGGTACCGTCATCATCCTGATGATGATCCTGGCAGCCGCGCTGTTCTTCGCTGGCGCGCCGATGAAGATGTTCACCATCGCCGGGCTTGCTGGTGCCGCCGGCGCGATAGTGATGGTCCTCACCAGTGGAAACCGTAGCGACCGGATCAGCGCCTGGCTGAGAATTAACTGCGACGACGGCCAGGACCTCTGCCTCCAAGCCAACAACGGCTTGTTCGCGCTGGCCTCCGGAGGCTGGTGGGGGGTCGGCATTGGGCAGAGCCGGCAAAAGTGGAACTGGATCCCTGAAGCCCACAACGACTTCATTTTCGCCATCATCGGTGAGGAGTTCGGTCTGATAGGGACCCTCGTGGTCGTCGCCCTCTTCGGAATCCTCGCTGTCGCCACCATTCGGGTCGCCCGCCGCTACACGGATCCGTTCGTCAGGATCCTCCTCGGTTCGATCCTGGTGTGGCTGATCGGCCAGGCCTTCGTCAACATCGGCATGGTTACAGGCGTGCTGCCCGTGATCGGCGTCCCCCTCCCATTCATTTCCTACGGCGGGTCGGCGCTGACCTTCACCCTCGCCGCCGTCGGGGTGCTCCTCGCTTTCGCCCGGAAGATGCCTCCCGCCCCCGTGGCAGATGCGCCCGTCGCCTCCGTCACCACACTGCGCTCCCCAGAAAGAGATCCCACAGCCCGATGAGCACAAGCCCCCTTTCGGTGGTCCTGGCAGGTGGCGGCACCGCCGGCCACATCAGTCCACTGTTGGCCATCGCCCACGCCCTCCGCGAGCACGATCCAAGCATCCGCCTGACGGTGGTCGGCACAGCTGCCGGCATGGAAACCCGGCTGGTTCCCGCCGCCGGCTACCCGCTGGAAACGATCGACCGGGTGCCGATGCCCCGGCGTCCGTCGATCGACCTGGTGAAACTTCCCGCGCGCCTGGTGCGCGCCGTCCGGCAGGCGACCGCGGTGATCGACCGCGCCGGTGCCGACGTCGTCGTCGGGGTGGGCGGCTACGTCTCGACCCCGCTGTACCTGGCGGCGTGGCGGCGGAAGGTCCCGGTGGTCATCCACGAGGCCAACGCCCGGCCCGGCCTGGCCAACCGGTTGGGTTCACGGATCGCCACCACGGTGGCCGCCGCGTTCAAAGGCACAGGTCTGCCGGGGGCCCAGGTGGTAGGCATGCCGATGCGCCGGAGCATCTCCACCCTCAACCGGGCGGACGCGCGGGCCGCGGCGCGGACCGCGCTTGATCTGAACGCCAGCCAGCCGGCCCTGATCGTGACCGGCGGCTCATCGGGTGCCCTCAGCATCAACCGCGCGGTGGCGAGCGTTGTGCCACTGCTCGCTGCCGAGGGGATTCAGTTGCTGCACATCACCGGCGGCGGCAAGCAGGTGACCGGTGCCGACGGGCAGCCCCTGCAGACTGAGGGCTACCGCCAGGTTGAGTACGTCGATGACATGGAAACGGTTTACGCTGCGGCCGACCTCCTGCTCGCTCGGGCAGGAGCCGCCACCGTGAGCGAGGTCAGCGCCGTCGGCCTGCCCGCCGTGTTTGTCCCCCTCCCGCACGGCAACGGCGAACAGCGCCGCAACGCCGCCGATCTGATTACTGCTGGCGGCGCCCTCCTGGTCGAGGACGCGGCACTGACCGCAGACTGGCTGAAGAAGGAAGTCTTCCCGTTGCTGAAGAACGAGGCGGCCCTGGCCGCGATGGCCGCCGCCAGCACCAACCTTGGCGTCAGGGACGCCGACGTCCAAATGGCCAGCCTCGTGGTCGCCGCTGCACGGAAGTCAGCAGCATGAGCGCCCCCACTTTGGCACCCGGTGACCTGGGCCGGGTCCACTTCATCGGACTCGGCGGCGCCGGCATGTCGGCGGTGGCCCGGGTCCTGCTGGGTCAGGGAGTGCCGGTGTCCGGATCGGACGCCGCCGCATCCCCGACGCTCAGTTCCCTTGCCGGCCTCGGGGCCATCACCACCGTGGGCCATGAGGCCGGAAACGTTGACGAAGTGGACACGGTGGTGGTGTCCTCAGCCATCCGGGCCACCAACCCTGAGCTGGCGGCAGCCCGACAGCGCAACCTCCGGATCCTGCACCGGTCAGAAGCGTTGGCGGTCGCGATGACCGGTCGGGAAGTGGTGGCCGTCGCCGGTACCCACGGCAAAACCACCACCACCGCCATGATCACCGTGATGCTGCAGTCGGCTGGGCGTGACCCGTCCTTCGCTATCGGTGGCGACGTCGCCGCGTTGGGCGTGAACGCCGCGTGGGCGGACGGCTCAGTCTTCGTCGCTGAAGCAGACGAATCCGACGGATCCTTCCTCAACTACTCGCCGCGGATTGCCGTGGTCACCAATGTCGAGGCAGACCACCTGGACCATTACGGTACTGCCGACGCCGTCTACGAGGTGTTCGACCGCTTCGCTGCCCTGCTGCCTTCTGACGACGGCGTGCTCGTCACGTGCCTGGACGACGACGGCGCCGCCGCCCTTGTTGCCCGGGTCGGTGACACCCGCCGGACGCGGACCTACGGGTACTCCGAGTTCGCGGACGTGCGCATCGGCGAGACACACACCGCAGGTAGCGCCTCCACCAGCCTGCTCTCCTTTTCGGTGGACGGACTCGACTGCGAGCAGGAACTGCGGCTGGGTGTCCCCGGCGCCCACAACGTGCGGAATGCTGCCGCGGCGTTCACCGTCGCCCTCGAACTGGGAGTGGACCCGGCAGCCGCAGCCGCAGGCCTTGCCTCCTTCACCGGCGCTGCCCGCCGGTTCGAAGCCAAGGGCACTGGTCGGGGAGTGCGGGTGTTCGACGACTATGCCCACCATCCCACCGAAGTGACCGCTGCGCTGCACGCTGCCCGTGCCGTCGCTGCCGGGCACGGCGTACACGTGCTGTTCCAGCCGCACCTGTTTTCCCGGACCAGGGAGTTCGCTGCGGAGTTCGCGACGGCCCTGAACCTGGCCGACTCGGCCACCGTGCTGGACATCTACGCCGCCCGGGAGGACCCCACGCCGTCGGTGACCAGCCGCCTGATCACCGACCGGCTCACCGTACCGGGCGGGTACCTCGCCGATCCATCCGAGGCCGTGCAAGCGGTCGCCGCCCGTGCAGTCCCGGGAGACATTATCCTCACCATCGGTGCCGGTGACGTGACCCAGTACGGCGCCCAGCTGGTGGCTGCCCTCACCGGGCACGGCAACTCCACCGGACCCTCATGAGCCGCCGGAAGCCGACCCCGCCGGTGGTGTCCACGTCCGGGTCCCCAGCGAAGCCTGGACCGGTTCGTGTCCCACGGGTCAACAGCAGCAAAGTTTCCCTCCTCGACACCGCCGACGACCCGTGGCTGCCGGCCGAGGACGACTCCCACGGTTCGGTGGTCGAATTTCCGAAACCGCGCAAGAGCCGGCGACGGCTGTACCTCATCCTCGGACTCATCACGCTGGTCCTGTTGATCGGCGGGCTACTGGCCTACCTCATCTTCTCCCCGGCACTGGCGCTCCGCAGTGTTGAGGTCACCGGCAACTCCCTGGTGACCTCCGAGGAGGCCACCGAAGCCCTGGAACCGCTGCTCGGCATTCCCCTGCCCCAGATTTCCGATGAGCAGGTCGCGGAACTCATGGACGGCTTCGCCCCCATCGAAAGCGTCACGGTCGCCGCAGTTCCGCCGTCGGGACTGGCCGTCAACATCCGGGAGCGTGTTCCGGTCGCCATCCTCCAGAGCAGCGGGCAGTTCCTGCTGATCGACGAGGACGGGCGCCAGCTGGCCTCCGTGACGGACCGTGACGCGGTCCAGCTTCCGCTGATCGACGGCGGGACCGATGCGGTCAACAGCGAGGTGTTCTCCTCGATTGCTGCGGTTCTCGCCGCATTGCCGGAGAGCATCCTGAACCAGCTGAACCACGCCTCGGCGGATTCGGTGGATTCAGTGGAACTGTCCCTCGCCAACGACCAGACCATCTTCTGGGGGAGTGCCGAGCAGAACGAAGCGAAGGCACTGGTACTTGAGGCGCTGCTGGAAGCCCCGCCGGCGGACCCGCCAGCAAAGGTTTTCGACGTGAGCACGCCGTCACGACCGGTCACTCGCTAAAGAAAAATCCGACACGCGGGCTCGGTCATTGCAGAAGCGTGCACCTGCCCATAGCGTCTTGAATAGAAGTTACTTGACATAACATTGACTTTCAAGTTGAGAGTTAACGTTGGTCAAGACTAAGGCTGGGAACAGATCCAGCCAGACAAGCACCACACAGCGCATTCGAACAAGGGACACAGGACCGTGGCAGCACCGCAGAATTACTTGGCCGTCATCAAGGTAGTAGGCATCGGCGGCGGTGGCGTGAACGCCGTCAATCGCATGATCGAGGTGGGGTTGCGTGGCGTTGAGTTCATCGCCATCAACACCGACGCGCAGGCACTCCTGATGAGCGACGCCGACGTGAAACTCGACGTCGGGCGGGAACTGACCCGCGGCCTCGGCGCCGGCGCCGACCCCGAGGTGGGCCGCCGTGCCGCCGAGGATCACGCAGAGGAAATCGAAGAAGTACTGCGCGGCGCGGACATGGTCTTCGTTACCGCCGGTGAGGGTGGCGGTACCGGTACCGGTGGCGCGCCCGTCGTCGCCCGCATCGCGCGCTCACTCGGCGCGCTGACCATCGGCGTTGTCACCCGGCCGTTCACGTTCGAGGGACGGCGCCGGTCCAACCAGGCCGAGACCGGGATCGACACCCTCCGCGACGAGGTCGACACCCTGATCGTCATCCCGAACGACCGGCTGCTGTCCATCAGCGACCGCAACGTCTCGATGCTTGACGCCTTCCGCTCGGCCGACCAGGTTCTCCTCTCTGGCGTCCAGGGCATCACCGACCTCATCACCACCCCCGGCCTGATCAACCTCGACTTCGCCGACGTGAAGTCAGTGATGCAGGGTGCCGGCTCGGCCCTGATGGGCATCGGCTCGGCCCGCGGCGAAGACCGCGCGGTCAAGGCAGCCGAACTCGCCATTGCGTCGCCGCTGCTCGAGGCGTCGATCGACGGCGCCCACGGCGTCCTGCTGTCCATCCAGGGCGGATCGGACCTGGGTCTGTTCGAGATCAACGAGGCCGCACGCCTCGTCCAGGAAGTGGCACACCCGGAGGCGAACATCATCTTCGGTGCGGTCATCGACGATGCTCTTGGCGACGAGGCCCGCGTGACAGTGATCGCTGCTGGTTTCGACCAGGTCGATGCCACCTCGCAGCCCAGTGCACAGCTGTCCAAGCCGGTCTCCGCTCCGTCAGTGGGAGCCAGCGTGCCTGCCGCCGCAGCAGCCGTTCCCGCCTCAGCGGGTCTCGGAGCCTGGTCGCAGCGGTCACAGCAGTCCAACAACGTTCCCGCCGACTCGGGTTTCGACGTTGACCTGCCAGCCGTCGTTGAGCCGGATTTTTCCTCGAGCCGCTCCGATGAACTCGACGTGCCGGACTTCCTGAAATAACAGCTGACACAGTGTTCTTCTGGCGCCAGGAAATCTACCCGGGCCGGTGGGCAGCCTTTTCGAACGCCGAGGCGGGCAATCTCGCACTCCATGTGGGGGATGAGCCCGCTTCGGTGCTTCGTCGTCGGGCCCAACTGGAGTCCGCCATGCACGTCCCTGCTGGCTCGCTGCGTTTCATGCACCAGACCCATTCCGCCGACGCTGTCGCGGTGGGGTCCGGGGACGATCGCGCAGCGGTGGTAACTGCCGACGCGCTGATCAGCGACGACGGCTCGGTTCCCCTGGCCGTCATGGTCGCCGACTGCGTCCCCGTGGTGCTGTCGGCCCGTGGGGGTGCGGGAGCGACCGCCGTCGTCCACGCGGGACGGCAGGGGATTCTCGATGGCATCATCACCAACACCGTGGCCGAGCTTCGGCGGCTCGGCACCGAGGATCTGGGCGCCTGGATTGGCCCGTCGATCTGCGGCGGCTGCTACGAGGTTCCCGCCGATATGCGCGACGACGTCGCAGCGGTGGTGCCGGCCGCGTGGGCAACCACCCGCTGGGGTACCCCAGGCCTCGATCTCCCCGCGGCAGTCACGTCGCAGCTCCAGCAGATGGGGGTGCAGGTGCATCCCGTCGGCGACCCAGCACAGCTGTGCACCCTGGACAACGAGTCTCTCTTCTCCCACCGCCGCAGTGCCGCCTCCGGCCGGTTCGTGGGCCTGGTATGGAACCAGTGACCACTGGCTCGCGGGCGGAAGATGGCGCGCGGGTGGAAGAACTCACCGAGCGGCTGGCGGCAGTCAACCAGCGGATTGATGCGGCCCTTCTTGAATCAGGACGGACTGACCGGCCCCAGCTCATTGTCGTCACGAAGTACTTCCCGGTGGCCGACATCAGGATCCTGGCCGATCTCGGTGTGACAGACCTGGGGGAGAACCGGGATCAGGAGGTTTCAGCGAAAGCTCAGGAACTTGCGGGCCTTGGCCTGCGCTGGCACTTTATCGGTCAACTACAGACCAACAAGGCGCGGTCAGTGGCACGGTATGCACACGCGGTGCATTCGGTGGACCGTGCTTCCCTGGTGAAGGCGCTAGGCAGGGGCGTCGCCGTCGAGCGGGAGACCAGCCCTGAGCGGCCATCCCTTAAGTGTTTCATCCAGGTTGACCTCTCCGGCGCGGACGGTGCCACCGAGGGTGTCAGCGGACACCAGCGTGGGGGAGCGTCCCCGGAGGAAGTGAACGCCCTCGGGCACCTGATTGAGGCCACCGACGGACTGTCTCTGGCGGGGGTGATGGCGGTCGCCCCGCTGGGCCACGAACCCCTGGCGGCCTTCCATCAGCTCGCCGGGATCTCCGCCATGCTCCGTGCCGAATTCCCCGCCGCCACGGCCATCTCGGCAGGCATGAGCGGAGATCTCGAAGCCGCGGTCGCGGCCGGCGCGACACACCTCAGAATTGGCTCTCAGGTCCTCGGTGAACGCCCGCCCTTGGGGTAGCGTCTGGACTATACCTAACGAAATGACAGGAGCTTCCCATGGCTGGCGCACTGCGCAAGACAATGATCTATCTTGGGCTCGCCGACGGTGATGAGCACTACGAAAACGAGCAGAAGACAACACATGCCAGGAACGAGGATCACTCAGTGGACTACGACCGTGACGACCGACATGCTGATGCCGCACCAGCGGCGCGGCTTGCGCCGGTCGACGAGTATCGGGCCCCAGTGACACCGATCAAGCGTGCGCAGTCCTCACGCGAAGACTCAGCCGCCCTGCGCCAGATCACCACCGTGCACCCGCGCTCCTACAATGACGCCAAGCTCATTGGTGAAAGCTTCAGGGACGGTATCCCCGTCATCATGAATGTCACCGACATGGGTGAATCCGACGCCAAGCGTCTGGTCGACTTCTCGGCAGGTCTGGTGTTCGGACTTCACGGGAGCATCGAGCGCGTCACCAACAAAGTGTTCCTCCTGTCGCCCTCCTACATCGAGGTGCTGGGCGAAGACCAGAAGGCCAGCGAGGCGCAGGCTAGTTTCTTCAATCAAAGCTAGCGTGGTTGACTTATTTCACGGGTTCCTCTCGAAGTATCGTTTTTAGGACTGTGACTGCCGCGTGAGTTTGGTTTTTGTTCTGATCTACCTGGTGCTGATGCTTGTGCAGGTAGCGCTGATTATTCGGATCGTTTACGACGCCGTGCAGATGTTCGCGCGCGGATGGCGCCCCAAGAGGGCCGCACTGGTTCTGGCGTCGGGCGTCTACACTGTCACCGACCCACCGATCAAGGCCCTTCGCCGGCTCATCCCCCCGCTGCGGCTGGGTGGAGTGTCGCTCGATCTGGCCTTCCTGGTGGTGTTCCTGGGTGTCACCATCCTCATGTTCGTCGCAGACAGCCTGGCCCGCTCGGTCTAACGGTTCGTTTTCGAGTCCCAAAAGATATACGCTGAATCACATAATCGGTGTAGATTCTAGAGTTTCGTGTCCACAATTCGGTACCGTAGTCAGGTCTGCTTCATAGGCAGGCATGTCTTATAACCACTATGAGGTGACCAGATGGCTCTGACGCCAGAAGATGTTGTCAACAAAAGGTTTCAGCCCACTAAGTTCCGTGAAGGCTACGACCAGGACGAGGTAGACGATTTCCTCGACGAGATCGTCGTCGAGCTTCGCCGCCTGAACCAGGAGAACGACGAACTGCGGCGCAAGCTCGCGGACGCCACCTCCTCCACGTCCCAGGATTCAGCCCCGGACACAGCAGTGCCCGCCCCCGTAGCGGCAAGCTCGCACACGGAGAAGGTCAAGGACGAGCCGAAGACCCCCGCGGCCAAGAGCGACGAGACCAGCGCCACCGCGGTGAAGACTGACGCAGGCACGGCCGACAACGCCAAGACTGACGGCGCAAAGGCCAACGACACGAAGGCCGACGACACGAAGGCCGTCGCCGCGAAGTCGGACGACACCACCACCGCTGCCGCAGCACCAGCAGCGGCAACACCCGCCGCCGGAACCGCTGACGCTGCCGCTGGAGTTCTCGCCATGGCGCAGAAGCTCCACGACGAGTACGTCAACGCAGGTGTGGAGCAGCGCGACAAGATCATCGCCGAAGCGCAGGTCAAGGCGACCGGCATGGTTGACGACGCCGAGGAAAAGACCCGCGAGACCCTTGGTGCGCTCGAGCAGCAGAAGGCTGTCCTCGAGGGCAAGGTCGAGCAGCTCCGGATCTTCGAACGCGACTACCGCTCGCGCCTCAAGGCGTACATCGAGGGCCAGCTCCGCGACCTGGATTCCCGCGGATCGGTTGCCTCCGAGGCCACCACCTCCTAGGTCAAGTCCCTGCGCCGTCTTGGCGGCGCAGCACAG
Organism: Arthrobacter sp. 260; assembly: GCF_013116745.1. Classification (GTDB taxonomy): domain Bacteria; phylum Actinomycetota; class Actinomycetes; order Actinomycetales; family Micrococcaceae; genus Arthrobacter_D. Next base: position 152,606 of record NZ_JABFOE010000005.1, on the reverse strand, counting down.
CTACAGGCACTCCATGAGGCCGGCCACCGGGATCCCCGGCGGCCGGCCTCTGCCGTAGGCTGGTTACCAGCACCGATGCACCCCTCCCGCTAGGCGCGGCCAGCGCCACACACGAAAGCGCCATGACAGACCAGACACCCGAGCGCGGCACCCCCACCGGCTCCGACGAACCTTCACCGGCCGACCACGCTCCGACGACAGGCGCCAGCCACCGGCGGCGCACTGGAGCTAAATACGCGCTGCTCTTCATCGCCTGTTTCGCAGTCATCTATATCGCGGACCAGCTGACCAAGATCTGGGTGGTCTCCACCATGACCGAGGGCCAGATCACGCCGGTGTTCCCGCCCATCCTGAACTGGCACTTCATTCGCAATCCGGGGGCGGCGTTCTCCATCGGCACCGATTACACCTGGGTGTTCACCATCATCATGGCCGCGGTGGCCATCGCCATCATCACCCAGGTCCGCAAGGTGGCGTCCTGGTCATGGGCTGTCGCGCTGGGCCTGGTGCTCGGTGGGGCCGTGGGCAACCTGACCGACCGGCTGCTGAGGGAACCCTCCTTCGGGCAGGGCCACGTGGTCGACTTCATCGCATTCCCCAACTTCGCCATCTTCAACATTGCCGACTCCGCCGTCGTCACCGGTGTCTGCCTCATCTGCTTGCTCACCCTCCGGGGCATCGGCCTGGACGGTCAACGCAGCACCGACGAACCGGCCGTCGACGGCCCGGAAGACACCAAATGAACGCCGTTGAACGGGACGAGCGGGTCCCGGCCGAGCTTGGTGGCGCCCGCGCCGACGCGGTCCTCGCAGCAGTCGCGGGGGTCTCCCGGTCCGCCGCCGCCGCCTGGTGCGTGGCCGGTTTCGTGACCAGCAACGGTAAGGCGATCGGCAAGTCCGATCGGCCGGCCGCCGGGGCGGTCCTGCAGATCAGGGTCCCTGCCACCGTTGACCCCCTCGCCGTCGTCGTCGAGACCGTTGACGGCATGGGCATCCTGTACGACGACGACGACCTGGTGGTCATCGACAAACCCGTCGGGGTTGCCGCACATCCCTCGCCCGGTTGGGTGGGACCGACGGTCGTCGGCGCCCTCGCGGCAGCCGGTTATCGGATTTCGACGTCGGGCGCCACCGAACGCGCCGGAATTGTCCACCGCCTGGACGTCGGCACCTCCGGAGCCATGGTGGTCGCCAAAACCGAGCACGCCTACACAGTCCTGAAGCGCGCCTTCAAGGAACGCACAGTGGAAAAGGTGTATCACGCCCTGGTCCAGGGACTCCCGGACCCGCTGGAGGGAACCATCGACGCTCCCATCGGCAGGCACCCGGCCCACGACTGGCGCTTCGCCGTGCTGGAGGACGGACGACCGTCCCGGACCCACTACACGGTGCTGGAGGCGTTCGGGAAGGCAAGCCTTCTGGAAGTGAACCTGGAAACCGGGCGCACCCACCAGATCCGGGTGCACTTCTCTGCCCTGCGCCACCCCTGTGTTGGGGACCTGACCTACGGCGCCGATCCCAGCCTGGCCGCCCACCTGGGGTTGACCCGGCAGTGGCTCCACGCCCAGAAGCTCTCGTTCGAGCACCCAGTGTCGGGGGAGACGGTCAGCGCCACCAGCCCCTATCCGGATGATCTCCGGTACGCGCTGGACGCCCTCGCCGCGGGCGACGTGTGAGCTGATCCGTCTCCTGCCGCACCCGGCATGTCCGTCGGGCGGGGAGATGGACTGGCCTAGAATGGGAGGGTGGTTTCAACAGCATCTCCCCAAGCTTCCCCAGCCAAGCCGACCCGCGACGATTCCTTCGTCCACCTGCACAATCACACCGAATACTCAATGCTCGACGGTGCCGCCCGGCTGACTGATCTGTTCTCTCACACCGAGGAACTGGGCATGAAAGCCCTCGCCACCACCGACCACGGGTTCGTTTTCGGGGCCTTCGACTTCTGGGACAAAGCCCGGTCGGCCGGGATCAAGCCGATCATCGGTGTTGAGGCCTATCTGACGCCCGGCACCGCCCGTGCGGACAAGACCCGGGTGAAGTGGGGCGGTGGCGGCCGCGACGACGTCTCGGGTGCTGGCGCCTACACGCACATGACCATGTGGGCTGAAACCACCGAGGGAATGCACAACCTCTTCCGGATGTCCTCTCTCGCGTCCCTGGAAGGCTACCTGTACAAACCGCGGATGGACCGGGACCTGCTGCAGACCTACGGCAAGGGCCTCATCGCCACCACCGGCTGCCCCTCGGGGGAGGTGCAGACCAAGCTCCGGCTCGGCCTGTACCGCGAAGCGATGCAGGCGGCGTCCGACTTCCGTGACATCTTCGGTGCGGACAACTTCTTCTGCGAGCTGATGGACCATGGGCTGGACATCGAGCGCGCCGTCCAGTCGGACCTGATCAAGCTGGCCAAAGAACTCGGGCTGCCGATGGTGGCTACCAACGATCTGCACTACACCCACGCAGAGGATGCGAAGGCTCACGCAGCGCTGCTCTGTGTCCAGTCCGGGTCCACGATGGCCGACCCGAAGCGGTTCAAGTTCGACGCCGATGAGTTCTACCTCAAGTCGCCCGCTGAAATGCGCTCCATTTTCAGGGACCACCCCGAGGCCTGCGACAACACCCTGCTCATCGCCGAGCGCTGCGACGTCGAATTCAACACCAAAGCCAACTACATGCCCGGTTTCCCCGTCCCCGAGGGGGAGAGCGAGCAGTCCTGGTTCGTCAAGGAGGTCGAGACCGGGTTGCAGTACCGCTACCCGGCGGGCATTCCCGACGCTGTCCGCAAGCAGGCCGAGTATGAGACTGGCGTCATCACCCAGATGGGCTTCCCCAGCTACTTCCTGGTGGTCGCCGACTTCATCAACTGGGCCAAGGACAACGGCATCCGGGTGGGCCCCGGCCGTGGCTCCGGTGCCGGGTCGATGGTCGCCTACGCGATGCGCATCACCGACCTCGATCCGCTGCAACACGGGCTGATCTTCGAACGGTTCCTCAACCCCGAGCGTGTGTCAATGCCCGACTTCGACGTCGACTTCGATGATCGGCGCCGGTCCGAGGTGATCCGGTACGTCACCGAGAAGTACGGCGACGAGCGAGTGGCCATGATCGTCACCTACGGCACCATCAAGGCGAAGCAGGCCATGAAGGACTCCTCCCGGGTGATGGGGTACCCGTTCTCGATGGGGGAGCGACTCACCAAGGCGATGCCGCCGGACGTCATGGGTAAAGGCCTGGCCCTGACCGATGTGCACGACAAGAACTCGAAGCGCTACTCCGAAGCCGAGGAGCTGCGTGAACTGCTGAAGTCCGACGCCGACTCGGCGAAGGTCTTCGAAACCGCTCTGGGCCTGGAGGGCCTGAAACGCCAGTGGGGTGTCCACGCGGCCGGCGTCATCATGTCATCGGACCCGCTGATCGACATCATTCCGCTGATGCGCCGTGACCAGGACGGTCAGATCATCACGCAGTTCGATTACCCGACCTGTGAGAACCTCGGGCTGATCAAGATGGACTTCCTTGGCCTGAGGAACCTGACGATCATCACCGACGCGGTGGAGAACATCAAGCTCAACAAGGACATCGATCTGGTCCTGGAGGACCTGGACCTTGAGGACCAGGGCTCCTACGAGTTGCTGGCCCGCGGCGACACCCTGGGTGTGTTCCAGCTTGACGGCGGGCCGATGCGTGCCCTGCTGAAGCTGATGCGCCCCGACAACTTCGAAGACATCTCAGCCGTCATCGCGCTGTACCGGCCGGGACCCATGGGCGCGAACTCGCACACCAACTACGCGCTGCGGAAGACCGGCGCTCAGGAGGTCACTCCGATCCACCCGGAGCTGGAGGAGCCGCTTGCCGAGATCCTGGGAACCACCTACGGCCTGATCGTGTACCAGGAGCAGGTGATGGCTATCGCCCAGAAGGTCGCCGGCTACTCGCTGGGCCGTGCCGACATCCTTCGCCGTGCGATGGGCAAGAAGAAGAAGTCGGAACTGGACAAGCAGTACGAGGGCTTCGCCAACGGCATGAAGGACAACGGATACTCCGAAGCGGCGATCAAGACGCTGTGGGACATCCTGTTGCCCTTCTCGGACTACGCGTTCAACAAGGCCCACTCCGCCGCCTATGGGCTGGTGTCCTACTGGACCGCCTACCTCAAGGCCCACCACCCGGCCGAGTACATGGCCGCCCTGCTCACCAGCGTGGGCGATGACAAGGACAAGCTGGCGATCTACCTCAACGAGTGCCGCCGGATGGGCATCACCGTCCTGCCACCGGACGTCAACGAGTCGAGCGTGAACTTCACCCCGGTCGGCACCGACATCCGCTTCGGGATGGGCGCCATCCGCAACGTTGGGGCCAACGTGGTGGGCGCCATGGTGGGTGCACGTACCGAGAAGGGTGCCTTCACTTCCTTCAGCGACTTCCTGCAGAAGGTTCCGGCGGTGGTCTGCAACAAGCGGACCATCGAATCCCTGATCAAGGCCGGGTCGTTCGACTCGCTCAAGCACCCGCGCCGTGCCCTCGCCATGATCCATGAGGAAGCCGTGGACTCGGTGATTGTCCTCAAGCGCAACGAGGCAGCGAACCAGTTCGACCTGTTCAGCGCGTTCGACGAACCCGGGTCCGTCGGTGGTCTCTCGGTCGAGGTGCCGGACCTGCCGGAGTGGGAAAAGAAGGACAAGCTCTCCTTCGAACGCGACATGCTCGGGCTCTACGTGTCCGACCACCCGCTGCAGGGCCTCGACGGCATCCTGAGCCAGCATGCGGACTCGTCGATCACCTCGATCATCAGCGATGAGGGCCCCGCCGACGGCGCGATGGTCACCATCGCCGGCATGATCACCTCCCTGCAGCGGCGGATCGCGAAGAACAGCGGCAACGCCTACGCGCGCGCCGAGATCGAGGACCTCGCAGGGTCAATGGAAGTGATGTTCTTTGGGCAGGTGTACGGGCCGATCGCCGGTGTCCTCGCCGAGGACCTGATCGTGGTCGTGCGCGGCCGGCTGCAACGGCGCGACGACGGCGCCGTCACCCTTAACGCGCAGGAGCTCAGTGTTCCGGACCTCAGCGAGGGCCATTCAGGCCCTGTGGTTATTTCGATGGCGCACCACAAGGCCACCGAAACCGCCGTTGTCGCCCTACGGGACGTGCTGCGGACCCACCCGGGTACCAGCGAAGTGCAGATTCGCCTGAACAGCAACCGCAAGGTCGAGGTCATGCGGCTCGGCGTCGAGCTGAGGGTCAATCCGACGTCGTCACTCTTTGGCGACTTGAAGGTGCTGTTGGGGCCCGCCTGCCTGGACGTGTAGGCGGGCCGCGCTAGATTTCGTAGTCGAGAGCTGTCGGCTGCCCGTACGATCCGCCGTGGTAAAGCAGCGGAACACCGGGGGCGCCCACTTCGCCGGAGGCCACTTCGGCGACCACCACCGCGTTGTTCTCGAAGGACAGCCGCATGCTGATCCGGCCGATCAGGTGCGCCGCCACGTTCTCCAGCACGGGCACGCCGTGCGGTCCGGGCTTCCAATGGTCGCCGTCGAAACGGTTGCGGCTGCGCGCAAACCGATCCGCGAGTTCGCGGTTGGCGAGCCCCAGCATGTGCACACCGATGTAGTTCGTATTGGCGATGGCGGGCCAGGACGAGGAGGTGCGGGCCATGTTGAAACTGAACCGTGGCGGGTCGGCGGAGAGGGAAGATACCGAGGTAGCGGTGAACCCGAACGGTTTACCCTCATAGACAGCGGTGATGATCGTGACTCCCGCCGGATGGCGGCGGAAAGCGTCACGGAAGGCTGCTGCCGGGTCGGGGATTGGCTGGTCGGCGGGGGCTTGTTGAGTCACGCACCCCACCCTAGGTGAGGTACTGGTGCCGCATAACTTTGTTAATGTATAAGTCATGCGCCCCACCAGTCCCGACGCCGAGCAACCCGGCAGCTACCCACCTCCCGTTTACTCAGTGGCCACCAAGGACACCGGAGTTCCGCCGACGTCTCTGGTCTGGTGGGCCAGCGCCATGGCTGGCCTGGGCCTGCTGATGGGCGTGGTGTGGTGGTTTGCTGCACCCGGGGGCGGCCTCTATGGTGACCCTGCCCCTGAGGAGGCGCCCCTGGTGGGGGACCTTACCCTTGCCGGGCTCCAGTTGGTGGTCGGGATCGTGGTGGGCTGGCTCCTGGTGCAGCGGATGGAGCTACCCGGCGCCTGGCAGCGGATCGTTGCGGCGGTGGGCGGATCGCTGGTGGGGTCGGTGCTCGCCGTCGTCGTCGGCCAATGGCTGGGCATGATGCTCGGTGCCGAACCTGACTTTGTCCTGCATTCCCTGGGTGCCGCCGCCATCTGGCCAGCAGCCGCGGCGCTGGTTGTGTTCATTTCAGCCCTGATCGATCTGGCCTGGGGCAAACGCCGCGGCTAGCACCACGTCCCAAACGGTGGGTCCCAGGACCGGGCGCACGGTCCGCAGGGAATAGGCCGATGACAGAGCCGGTTGGCCTGAATATGAAAGCAATCGTTTACTCCGTCACCGGAGCATCTTCAGTCCTGTCCCTCGTCGAGCGCGAAGCAGCTGCCCCCGGCCCCGGCGAAGTCCGGGTCCGCATCGCCGCTTCCGGCGTCAATCCCACCGATTGGAAGGCCCGCTCCGAGGGGGACCTCGCCTTTGACGAGGTAGTCCCCAACCAGGACGGTGCCGGCGTCATCGAATCGCTCGGCGACGGCGTGACCGGCCTGGCGGTCGGCGACAGGGTCTGGGTGTACCTGGCTGCGCATGGCCGTCCCACCGGAACGGCGCAGGAGTTCGCTGTCCTTCCCGCGGACCGGGTAGTGGCACTGCCTGAGGGTATCGACTTTGACGTGGCCGCCAGCCTTGGCGTCCCCGCGATGACGGCGCACCGTGCGCTCACCGTCCACGAGCAGGGGCCAGCACGTCTTGCGCCCGAAGCGCTGACCGGTCGGGTGGTTCTCGTGCAGGGTGGAGCGGGGGCCGTCGGACATGCAGCGATTCAGCTTGCCGTCTGGGCTGGCGCCACAGTGATCGCGACCGTCAGCAGCGAGGCGAAGGCCGAACTGGCCCGCGCTGCCGGTGCACACCACGTGGTCCAGTATCCCGATGACGCCCTCGCTGACCGGATCCGCGAGATCGCTCCCGACGGCGTCCACCAGGTGGTCGAGGTGGCTCCCGCCCAGAACGCTGCGCTCGACGTTGAGGTGCTGGCCAACCATGGCAGCATCGCCTACTACGCGAACAATAATGGTGACGATTTCACGGCACCGATCATCGCGAGTTTTGCGAAGAACGTCCGCTGGCAGGGACTGCTCCTCTACACGGTAGGGACCGAGCCGCTGCTCGCCGCCGCCGAGGACATCACCGCAGCCCTGCGCGACGGGGCTTTGCCCGTGGGGGAGTCCGCCGGACTTCCGCTGCACTGGTTCCCCCTGGAGGAGACTGCCGCTGCGCACGACGCCGTCGAAAGCGGTGTCACCGGCAAGGTCCTCATCCGGGTGGCGGACGAGACCGCCTAGGTACCACACGTCCATCTGACGGTGTCCCGATACCCGGAGAAGTGGGCTATGAAATTTGAGCATCACGACATTTTTCGTCGGCTTCTTCTCCGGGTCGGACGCGGTCTGGCCCTCGGTGCCGGTGTTGGCCTTTTCGTTGGAATCGTCGCTGCAGTGGTGACCTCCGGCGGGACAGACAACGTCCTGCGCAGTGACGTCGGTTTGCGCGCAGGACTGGTGGCCTTCGCGGTCGCCTTCCTCTTCACTATTCTCCTTCCCTCGCACGACGACGACACGGCCGACGACGCCGACCCAAGCCCCGTACGCCCGGACCCAGGCGGGACCTCACACGACCAGCTGACCCAACGTTTGCGGCGGGAAGAACCAGTCAACGGCCGCTCGCCAGACGATCCGATGATCGAGCCGCCACGGTTCGGGCAGCGAATCGATCCACAGCCGTAAAACTGCTTGTTGATTACGGTCAGCCTGCCAAAGCTAACCCGCCAGCTTCCTCATGGATTAGGGTGCTGCCATGACAAACGACGAAATAGATTTTGTCACTGCGGCTCCCACCACGGTGGACGCCAACGTCCGCTGGATCGACGGAACAGACGTCGATGAACCGAGCTATCAGGTTCACCGGTTGGAGCAACACACCTACATCATCCGGCAGAGCCTTCGCACCAGCCCCGAAGGGCCGTTTGTCTATCTGCTGTTTGGCAACTCCACCGCATTCCTCATCGATACGGGTGCGACGCGGGACCCCCTGAAGTGGCCCCTGCGCGCCGTCGTCGAGCGGCTGATCGCTGAATGGCTAACGGAGCATCCGCGTAAGGCATACGGGCTGATCGTTGCGCATTCCCATGGGCATGGCGATCACACCGCCGGCGACAAGGAGTTTCTGGATCGGCCGGACACGACAGTCGTGGGGAGTGACCTGGATGACGTCATTGAGCATTTCGGGTTCACCAAGTGGCCCTCACAGACAGCATCGGTGAATCTGGGCGGTCGGGAGCTGGTGCTGATCCCTTCCCCTGGTCACCAGGAAGCGTCGATCACGTTTCTATGACCAGTGGACCGCAAGTCTTTTCACTGGTGACACCATCTATCCGGGGCGGCTCTACGTCCGTGACATGGACGCGTTTCTTGCCACGATTGGAACGCTGGTGGAATTCTCGGACACCCATCCCGTGAGTCATCTCCTCGGCGGTCACGTCGAACTGACAATGGATGCAGGACGGGACTTTCCTTTGGGTGCCCGGCAGCACCCCCACGAACGGCCTCTCCCTGTGACCGTTCAGCAGCTTGAGGCTCTGCACCAAAGGACGGTGGCCTGTGCCGGTAAACCAGGGGTCCATGCTGGGAAGGACTTCATCATCTACAACGGCAATCGGGTCCGGGACCAGGCGAAGCTGGTCCTGCGATCTCTTCGGTCGCCACTGCGAAAGTGACTTGCGGTGGGGATCCGGGAACGACGACGGTCTTAGATTCGCGCGTCTCCACGCCATAAAGGTACTCCCCGGAACCTTGTTCGACCACGGGTCGCTAAGCTTTCAGGTCCGTCGGCCAGTCTTTTCGTAAGGGAGTTTTATGGATCCTACGGGTCCACTGATCAGGATTCTTTGCCTGAAGACACTCGGATCATGTAGGTCGGTTCGGTTGAGGGATCCGCTAGCGGTCAAGCACGTCGACACTGGTTCTCTGGGTAGGGTGGGCTAATGGATATTTGGGGATTTGTCTCTGTTATTGTTCTCGCCGCTGTTTTCCTTTTCTTTTGAGAGACGTAATAGCGTCGGGAGTGAGGCGGGGCATCTTGGACGCGCACGAGATTATTGGGACCGAGAATGCATTGAATATGGGAGACCGTAAGCGGCCCTGAGGCGAACGTGAGACAGATTAGTCGAAGAACGACCCCCTGGACCCAGCTGGTGGCCAAATTGAGAAGGCTTGGCAATGCCGGACAAGTCAAACCAAATAGTTGGCTCGCCGCGCTTGATGCAGACCCCTCCATAGGAATGCATGGACAGGTTTCGCGGTGGAGATCCCCCTACGGATCGTCGGATGATCAGCGACGCTAGGCAAGGATGAAGTTGAATCACAGCCGAGCGGGGTATCTGAGCCATCTGCCAGGACGACAGAGCATTCTAGTGACGGACGGAGTGAGCCATTGTGGTTGAGTGGTGGGATCGGTTGAACGTTCCGCAGCGGTTGGTGGCGCAGGCTACTGCGGTTGTGATGCTGTGGATCCTCACCCATTTGTCGTTGTTCCTGTGGTTCGCCTGGCTTGGGGGAACTGTGCGTGACGGTCTCTGGCATTCCTATGGTCAGGCATGGGAGTACGCCGGTTTGGCAGCGACGGTTATTGTCTTGAGTCGATCCTTTGCCCCCATGCTCAACAGGGGCCTTGTCATAGGAACCATGTCCCTGTCGTTGATCCTCGCCTTTCACGATTCGACGCGAGGGGATGTGACCGGCACTTCGCTGGTTGGCATCCCCGTCGTAGCAGTCGTAGCACCTTTGTTCATCGCGTTAGCTCTCGTGGGCTCCACCTATCGATTCGGGCTTGGCTCGAAGGAGGACTAGGACGAGCTTTGGTGAAACAGCGGATTAATCGAACTTCCGCGCAGATGGCAGTAGGAAGCCCATCCATGTGTTGCGCTTTCGGGATGCTCACAGAGGAGCGAAAGGACCAGCAGATAATCCTCCTTCGTTCCGTAAGGCCACGCACAAGTCCACAGGACAAGTCGTGGCGGTGGGGACCGGCTTACGGCGGCGAAAACGGACCGTAAAGGAAACGGGATCGTTGTGCCGGCTTCCACCTGCCAGACCTATAGGGCCGAAGAGTTTGACTTGCCCAGTAAGCTACCGAAATGGGGACAATGGGGAAGAAGAAGGTAGCTGCCGCAGATCGAAAGCAGATTTACGTCGAGACCCAAATCGGTGCATCCCTCGAGGAAGTGTGGGATCTTAGCCAAAACCCGGAACAGCATCCCCGGTGGGATCTGCGATTTTCTAGCATCGTCCCGGTCAGCACCGGCGACCAAGAGGTCACGCATTTCCGGTACGGGTTCAATCTTCCCTTTTACGCGATCACAGGTATTGGTGTTTCCTTGGGACACCGGTTCCGGGCTGATGGGCAGGCAACGTCGGTGCTGAAATTCTCTACCGCGAACCCCTTATCACCCATCAGAAAGGGCTCAGGCTATTGGCGCTATGTTCCGACTGATGGTGGAACCAGGTTTATAACCGGATACGACTACGATCCGGGAATGGGACACATCGGCCGAATCCTGGACTCCCATCTAATCCGGCCGATCCTTGGATGGGCGATTGCGTGTTCGGTGGTCTTGTAGTGCTGGAGCTGGTCCCTCAACTCGTCGATTGCCCATGAGGACGGGTAGAAGCTCATGTGTTTCTTGGACGCTGTGAAATATACCAGCGCCCGATTCTTGTACTTGAGCGTCGGCATGCCGTAGCTTATTGCCTCTTCGGTACCCGGTACGAGCTGCTGCACCAGGGTGCGGATCCGTTCGAGTTCAGTCCGGTATTCAGGGTCGAGCGCATTGAGATATTCTTCGATGCTTTTCGCTTTTTCAGCCATAACGCGAGCATAGCGCAGCCTCCTATCCACGGACATCTCTAACGACTGGATAACAATCAATGGTTCCTTCAGCCAGCCGAAGAAGCAGGCGTACCCTTTGAACATCGCGACCAAAAGATCAAGGTGGGGGAAATCTTGGAAAATGCTTTATCATCATGCCGATATCGGCGTCGGGCGCAGTTCGCTGGAGCACTGATCGGGCTGATCGTTTTATCAGGGTGTGGCGCTGAGGTTGATGAGGCGTCGCCACCGGAATCGACAGCTACTTCGTTTTCGTCAGCTTCGCATCCGGAAACGAAAGCCGCCGCGACGCCACCGGATGCGGAGATCGCAGCTGTTGAGGATTCGACGACGAGTCCCGCAGCCCCCGATGAAACCTCAGCAGCGGAAGTCCCTGCGGGGGAGAAAGAACTCGGGCGGGCCAGCGTCGTCACATTCAGCTCCCCGGAGCCCTCTGGGCCCGCGGGGGCAACGACCGGAAAGTTAGTGGAAAAGGAGGGATGCCTCCTGATTCGCCTCCCTGACGGGCAAGAGCTGCTGCCTCTGTTCCGTGCCGAGTCTGAACCGGGTTGGGCAAATGGTCAATTGACGTTCGACGGGATAACCTACCCCGCCGGCGCGACACTGGTGTTTGGTGGAGGAGATCTGCCGCCAAACGAGATCGATATCCCGGACACGTGTAGCGACGTCGAAACCTGGTTCACCTTTATGGTCCTGCAGGACTGATTGCAGAACATTCAAGGACCAATCAATTGATTGGCCCGGCACTCCGCCCGGCTCGGATTTCGTCGATACGAAGACGAAGGAAGATTATCACCAGCACCAAGGCATAGATCGCCAGGATTGCGAATATTGCCACTATCAGGATGTAGAGAATTCCGATTATCCCCGCATACATCATCCGATACCCCCATTATTTGCCTATATATCTGACCGTGTGTCTACGAGGCTAGCATTGCCTTGAAACGAGGGTTATCGTCCTATTGCTCTTTTCCGGCACGCTCCCGTCGATTAAAGGTCAGATGAATCACCCCGCTGGGGGAGGAAGCGGCTTCGATACCGAAGCGCTCTTCGACGCCTTCCAGGCCGTCCCACAACCGCTCGCCACGGCCAAGCACGATTGGGACAACAACGAGATGCATGTGGTCGATCAGGTCCGCTGCGAGGAACTGGCGGACGGTGGACACCCCGCCACCGATTCGCACGTCCTGACCACCGGCGAGGGCCCGCGCCCGTTCGAACACTTCGGCGGGTTTGGCGTCCATGAAGTGGAAAGTGGTGCCGCCGTTCATGGTCAGCTCGGGGCGCGGGTGATGGGTGAGGACGATCACCGGGGTGTGGAATGGCGGGTCATCTCCCCACCATCCCTTCCACTCCTCGTCGATCCAAGGCCCGCGCAGGGGTGCGAACTTGTTACGCCCCATCACCTCTACGCCAATCTCCGAGGCCCAGCTGCTGGCGAAAGCTTCATCGATCCCGTCTGAGCCCTCCTCCTTGCCGTGGAAGCCCAACGCCTGAAAGGTGCGCGTTGGGAAAGCCCACTCAAGCAAGCGCGTTCCGGCGTGTCCGAACGGAGCGTCGAGCTGTTGTCCTTCCCCGGTGCCGAATCCATCGAGTGAGATGGAGAAGTTGTGTACGCGAACAAGTGACATGGCTGCTCCTGGTATGAAGGCGGTCGGCGCTGAACGGGGACTGCGGTCAGCCTGGCCGGTTCACTGGAATTGTTGCGCCGACGGTAGCGCAGTCCGCCGATATGCCGCAAGCAAGATGAATCGGTGTGGGGAGAGGCTGCATCAGTGGGTGCTCGGCTTAGGGACCGCTACGATCGAGACCGAATGAACCGGGTCCCAGGAAAAGGAACAACGGAAGAGGAACAATGAGTGCTGTGCCAGCTGACGTTCAGACCCCGGAGGTTCTGATTGACCGGGACATCCTGGGGCGAAACATCGACCGAATGGCGACCGCTGTGCTGGCCAAGGGGATTGACCTTCGACCGCATGTGAAAACTCACAAGATGCCGGAGATCGCCTCGCTGCAACTGGCGGCGGGAGCGGTTGGATTGACGGTGGCGACCATCGGGGAGGCTGAGGTTTTTGTGCAGCATGGCGCCAGGGATGTCTTTATCGCGTATCCCCTGTGGGTGACACCGCATCATGCTCGCAGACTGGCCCAGCTAGGCTCCGTGGCACGGGTCGCTGTTGGTACAGATTCGGTGGAGGCCGCCCAGGCAATGGGTGCGGCACTTTCGAACCTGACCGGCAGCATAGAGGTCATGGTGGAGATCGACAGTGGTCACCATCGCAGTGGTGTCAGACCATCACACGCTGTCGAGGTGGCGGAGTCGGCTACTGCTGCGGGTCTGCGGGTGTCAGGGGTCTTCACCTTCCCTGGTCACAGCTACGCTCCGGGGATGCCGGTGAAAGCAGCAGAACAGGAGCATCTAGCTCTTCAGGAGGCAGTTAGCCTTCTTCGCCGTGCAGGATTCGACATTTCCCGGATCAGCGGAGGATCCACACCCACGGCAGCGCTCGCCGGACGGTCAGCGGCAAACGAGGTTCGGCCGGGTGTCTATGTCTTTGGCGATGCTCAGCAGTTGGAACTTGGGCGTTGCACCCTCGACGAGATCGCGCTCACCGTAGCGGCGACCGTTGTCAGCCGCCATGAGGGTGAGGGGTCAACGCCGCGCCGGTGTGTCCTGGATGCGGGAAGCAAGATCATCGGCAGCGACCGTCCGGCCTGGGCGAGTGGGTTCGGGCGCCTCCTGGACCACCCCGGAGCCCGCATCAGTGCGCTGTCGGAGCACCACGCCACCGTGATCTGGCCAGATGACAGTGAGCTTCCAGCGCTGGGAACACGTCTACGGGTAATCCCAAACCATGTGTGCCTGACGATGAACCTTGTCGATGAGGCCACTGTAGTCAGTGACGGCACAGCTGTCGCCCGCTGGAGCGTCGACGCCCGCGGCAAGAACAAGTAGCCATCAGCCGGAGGACGCCAGCATGGTCCGCTGGCCTCGAGCTTGCGCCCGAGCCCAGCGGTCCGTGGTTTATCGTCTCTTTGACCGACCCGACTTGGTGGGGCGGGAAGACCGTCCCTTGATCCAGCCGGCAATGGCGGTGAGCAGGACGGTCAGTAGTTTGTTCCTCATATTAATCGGTCACCCTTCAGGCAGTCTGTGAAGTTTAGGCACGACAAGCCGATCCAACGGCGTGGCATACCTTATTGATAGTTGTCAGATCACTGCAGTTTTATCGCTCGACGGACGACGCGTGACGTTCAAAAGGACCGCGACCTTTCGCAACGGAACCTCAAGAGCGGATTCCAGATTTGGTGCAATCTGTCGGTGCACGCTTTCGATCACCTGCTGTACTTTCGCCCGATCATCCATCTTGATGTCGAGGTTCAATTCCGGTTCGTTGGCACTGCCGCGAAGGATCGCGGAAGCCGAAGCGACGCCCAGTAGCGCTTCTGTTTCCGATTCAACGGCAGAGGCGAGCACCCTGGGGTCGCACAGCGTGTAGCCATCCGATCCTTGCTTTCCGTGGAGTCGAAAGGTATCTCCCTGATGGCGCTTGGGCACCTGTGCGCTGAGCCACGCCAAGGCGAGAAGACCCACCAGTGCAGCCACTACCGTGACAATAATGGCCGCCAGGGGAGTGTTTAGCACCTCGCCCGGCGCAACGGGGAAGACCTGCTCGTTGGGGCCGACCGGGGAGATTCCGATCCCGGAGGATTCCGCTAGCGAACCCGCGAGGCCACTCGAAAGCAGTATTCCCGCTGTCCCTGCCAAAATCATCAGCAGTGCAATGATGGCCAACCAGGTCCTGTTGAGCGTGCCGGCTGTTTCCCTCATTTTGGTTCCTTATCTCTGTAGTGTGCATCTCCGTGGCGGAGCGCGACGTGCCGAAGCCCGATCAATCGGTTTTCAGCTGGGACGGTGGAGTCGGTGGTTAGGCGGAGGGACGGACGTTAACGCGGACCCGGGGAACCGGGGTGAGACCCATTGATTGGAACTCCTGCGTCAACATCGCCTTCAGCTCAGTCGACAGAGTTCCGGCATCATGGAGGGTGCTCCTGGCATTGACCTTGACTACGCGGGCCGTCGCCGCCACTGAACTCGATCTGATGCCGTCGGTTTGATCAACAAGGGCACCGGTCAACCTGGCCAGTCCCTGGCGGCTGATCACCGATTCAGACAGGGCATGGTTGGTCTCCTGGGTGCCGCCAATCCGGATGGACGTGTGCTTCCCGGGGAGGAGGGACGCGAGGAGCAGGACCACTCCGAGGAGGAGCGCCACCCCTGAGGCCACCCAGACGATGGGTGCGTTCCAGTTAAGGGAGGCCGCCAGATCGTTGGGTCCTGAAAGGAATGCCGGCCACATGCCGGTGGTCAGATAGGCAACGGATCCCCAGATTGCGAGCGCTGCGGCGGTAAGGAGCACCAGCGCGGCGATCGCAGCGGGGAGCGCCCTGCTGGATCTCCGCCGTAGCGACTGTGAGACGGGCTTCTTACTCATAGGAGGTCTCTTCTTCCCGGGGTGGTGGCGGCACTGACAAGTGTCTGGACATCGATATCAATCTGGCGGACCTCGATTCCGCAGGATGCGTTCACCTTGTCCTTGACTGCCTGGCGAAGGCGATCAGTGGTTACCCGCAGAGGTGCCGGGTACTTCACCCCAGCACTAATGTGCAGTGCGGCAATGCGACCGCTCAGCTGCACTTTGACCTTCGGCCGGGCGTCTTCATCACTGTGGGATCCGAGGCCCAGGAAGCCACCGGAGGTTCCGTGGATACCAGGAACCTCCGCCGCGGCCTGCCCCGCGATCTTCTCGATGGCCTTCTCGGAGATGGTCAGCGTTCCGCGGGCGCCAGAGTCGCGGTGCTCACTGCCCACTATCCTGCGTGGGTGCTGGGTTGCGGTCATTTGCGGGAGCTCGATCGGCCGGTGAGTGCGCTGAGGTCAAGCTTTCCTTCGATCACCCTGGCTGCTAGGAGGCCGAGGGCACCGAAGGCGGCGACAATCAGAAATTCAGAGAATCCTCCGAATGCTGCTGCGAGTCCCAGGAAGAGACCTGCGAGGAGGCCAAGGGCTGTCGTGTTCATGGTGGTTGCCTTTTCTGATGCGATGGAGCCGAGCGATGAGGGTCGCAGGGCAGATGGTGGGAAGATGCTGCGCGGATCCGCTGAGATGGATGTTGTTCCGCGCAGCACCTTCTGGGCTGACCGGCGCTAGGGGGTGCGCCGGTCAGCGTCTGTGGGACCTACTGAAGGTCTTTGTGGTTCGAGTTGTCCTGGTCCTGGTCATCCTCGGGGAGGTGGACATCAGCAACGTTGATGTTGACCTCGATCACTTCCAGTCCGGTGGCGTCCTCGACTGACGAAATGACGTTCCGCCGGATCATCTGGCTGATCTCGACAATCGAAGCGTCGTGCTCGACGACGATGGTCAGGTCGATCGCGGCCTGCCGTTCGCCCTTTTCAACGCTGACGCCGCCGCTAACGTTGGTCTGGGAGCCGGGGATGCGTTCGGTCAGATTGCTGAATGCCCGGCGGCCGGCGCTGCCCATTGCGTAGACGCCCGGTACCTCGCGGGTAGCGATGCCAGCGATCTTCTGAACCACCGTTTCGGTGATGGTGGTGTTGCCCATGTCGGTCTGAAGAGGCCCAACATTTTCTTTCCGGTCGGCGTCCTTCGACTTCTGGTCAGCCCGGCGCTGCTGCTCTTCACCAGTAGCTGGGACAACGGCGGTGCGACGTGAATTCTGTTCGTCTGACATGTGAATCTAATCTCCTCAAAGGCGCATATAGCTTCTGGTTTACATAGGTAAGACGCAGCGGCCGTTCATTCCTCACGCGAGATGTGAAACTTTTTTTGTTCAGCAACCGGCCAACGGATTTATTCACCAGTTTCAACGGGCTAGACCCCCTCAGACCAGAAACGTGGGAGGGCCATTGGCGACGGAAGGTGCTTCATACCGGGTGGAACCCGGTGCCCAGACCAGCAGGCTGCTTACCTTATGCTGGTGTCTATCTCGACGGGTTCTCGCCCCGGGAAGGATGGAAATCTCGGACGAGGTTGATGGATAGTGTTGTCGAGGAAGAGTGAAAATGGATGAGACGAAAGCTCCCGGACGGGAGCACCCCCGTCAGCCCGGGAAGGACGCCGGGGACGAATCGTTCCCGGGGATGGGTGATTCTCAGGGCGGGTTCCAGCAGGACGGCGACCCCGATGCTCGGGTGTGGATGCCCCTGGATGAGATCGATGAAGTCACGATAATCAATCGTGCGCAGGACGGGGATGTTGAGGCTTTTGAATGGCTCATTTCCGAGTACCAGGGTGGGCTGTACCGGCTATGCCTGCGGATGCTCAACGACCGGTCAGAGGCTGAAGACCTGGTTCAGGAAACCTTCATCAGTGCCTGGCGGGCGCTGCCCGACCTGAAAGTTCCCCAGGCATTCATCCCCTGGCTGTATCGAACTGCGACCAACAAGTGCCTCGACCTGCTCCGTACCCGCAAGCGGAGGCCCGAACAACCGCACGACGAAAACGACAGCGGCCAGGAGTCTGCTGAGTCCAGGACTAGTATCGGTAAGGGTCCACTGGCGGATCCTGCCAGCGAATATGAGAACCAGGCGCAGATGCGGGCGTTGTCCGATCTGCTCCAGACAGTACCCCCGGGACCGCGGGCGTGTTGGCTACTGAAAGAAGTTCACGAGTTTTCCTACCGCGACATTGCAGCGATCGTTCAACTGCCTGAAAGCACAGTCCGGGGACGGATAGCCCGGGCGAAACGATTCTTAGCAGAAGGGATGGAACCATGGCGATGAACAATGACCATTCCCGCCTGGGGTGCGGCCGTGAACTCGACGAGTTCTGGGCATCCATCGATGAACCCCCGACCGCACATGAGCAATCGTGCGCTGACTGTCAGAGCGCAAGAAACTCGCTGTATCACCTGGCGGCCGTCACAGAGTCCATGAGGGAACGGGACAAAATAGACCCGGAACTGCAGCCTGGAAGCCGGGTCAAGGAAGCGATCATGCTCGTCGCGCGGGCCGAAATCCGTCGTGGTAAGAAAACGCCGCTGAAGAGAACCTCACTCGGAGCAATCGAGATCAGTGAGCAGGCCCTGGTGGCGCTGATTCGGTTCGCCGCGTCGACCCTGCCGGGCGTCCGGGCCCGTCGCTGCGAGATACATGCCGACAATCGGGGGCCAGCATTGGACAGTCCCACCCCGACAGAAGTGCGCATCGCCCTCACAGTTGCCCTGTCCTCGACGGTCAAGATCCCGGAGACCCTGGCGCTGGTGCGCGAGCGTGTGGGGACAGTGGTCGAAGCCCAAACGTCAATCATCATGAAACAGATCGATATTGTTGTGGAGGATCTTTATGATGTCTGATCAGCCTCTCGTGGACCAGGTCGCAGACCTCGATGCGCTTGCCGACTCACTCACCTCAGAGCTGATGGAGCAGCCGGGCCTCCTTCGCCTTGAGCCAACGGTGAAAAGTATGATCCGGAAGTTCAAGGTGAGCCTCGTGGCTTCCACCCAGCCGGGCTCCCGCGCCGCCGCCAGCGCACCGTCGACCGTCACCCGGGATGGACTGGTTCTCACAGTCGCTGATGACCGGGTCCACGTCAGCGCCGACATTGCGACGGATGTCGAGCACCGGGCCCTGGGGCTTGCCGAGCAGCTTCAAGCCCTGATCGCTCGTAGAATCCAGGACAGTGGGCTGGCCCCTGGCGAGATCGACATTACGATCCTCGCGATCGAGGGCCAGTAGGTAGCAGTACTTCCCGGGCCGTGCAGGCTGTGGTCTAATGCGGTGAGGGAGGTTGAGCCGGGTCCTGCCCCTCGGCTCCGTACCGTGAAATACCTGTTGCTGATGTGGACCAAGGACGTGCCCGAAGGGCAGGATTACGCCGAGGGATTTGGCGGCGACGCCGATTACCAGGCGTGGATGGATTTCGAGGCCAGGGTGCGCGAAGGTGGTGCCTACCTGGATAGCGGTGAACTTGAACCCGTGCGCTCGGCGGTTATGGTCCAGCCGTCTCTTGCCGGCCCAGAGCCCCGAGAGCAACCGGACCCCACAGCTGGCACACTGCACATCAGCGGCTTCTATCTCGTCGACGTGCCGGAACTTGCCGGGGCACTCGCCATCGCAGAGAGCATGCCGCTCTATGGAAGCGTCGAGGTCCGCCCCCTGGTGGACTACGGCGCCAGCGGGTGGGACGCCGAGACGAGCGAGCCAGCGACTCCCTGACCACACACCCCGACCCGGGCCCAGGAACGGACAGCCCGAAGCACATCAACGGTTCGTTGGAGTCTCAACTGGTACCGCCCGGTAGACTCGAAGGGTGAACAATTCGCTCGCTCAACAGTCCCCGACTGACTCTTTTACCGACTTCCGGACCATCGATTTGCGTGGCAGTGCGCTCACTGGTGCAGCCCTTAGCGAGGTCATGCCACGCCCCGAGGTGGGCGGCTCCGGGGTGGAAGCCCCGGTCGCCGCGATTCTCGCCGACGTCCGGGAGCGTGGCCTTGCCGCGCTGCGGGAGTTGGCGCTGAAGTTCGACGGCGTTGAGCAGACCACCCCTCGGGTTCCCCGGGAGGCGCTGAGTCGTGCCCTCGCCGACCTTGACCCGGACGTCCGGCTGGCGCTCGCCGAATCCATCGACCGCGCTCGCCGTTTCGCTGCCGCGCAGGTCCCGGGCGACGTCGAGGTGGAGATCTCGCCAGGCGCCGTCGTGACTCACAAGTGGGTAGCTGTCCGCCGCGTGGGCCTTTATGTTCCGGGCGGTTTGGCCGTCTACCCGTCCTCGGTGGTGATGAACGTGGTGCCCGCGCAGGCTGCAGGAGTGCAGTCGATCGCTATCGCTTCTCCGCCCCAGAAGGAGTTCGGTGGGCTCCCGCACCCGGTGATCCTCGCTGCCGCGGAGATGCTCGGCATCGCCGAGGTGTACGCGATCGGCGGAGCTCAGGCCGTGGCCGCGTTCGCCTATGGGGTGGACGGTGACACCGCAGAGGACGCCTTGGAACGCGTTGATGTGGTTACCGGTCCGGGCAACATTTTTGTGGCGACCGCCAAACGTCTCCTGAAGGGGACTGTCGGTATTGACGCTGAGGCTGGCACCACCGAGATTGCCGTCCTGGCCGACGCCGACGCCGATCCCCGGTTGATCGCCGCCGACCTCATCAGCCAGGCCGAACACGATCCGCAGGCCGCGTCGGTGCTGATCACCGATTCCGAAGAACTCGCGTCCCGGGTCCGCGTCCAACTGGCCGCGCAGATCGCGACCACCAAACATGCCGATCGGGTACGGGAGGCGCTGGCTGGCCGACAGTCCGGCACCATTCTGGTCGACGACGTCGAACACGGGATCGCCGTCTGCGACGCTTATGCGGCCGAACACCTGGAAATCCAGACGGCTGATGCTGCAGCGGTCGCAGCGCGGATCCGGAACGCCGGAGCTGTCTTCGTGGGCGAGTACAGCCCGGTCAGCTTGGGCGACTACTGCGCCGGGTCCAACCACGTCCTGCCGACCGGGGGGACCGCGACGTTCGCTTCCGGGCTCAATGTGACCACCTTCCTCAAAGCGGTCCAGGTGATCAATTACGACAGGGCGGCTCTGGCGGAAGTCAGCCAGCACATCACCAGCCTCGCTGGCGCCGAGGACCTCCCCGCCCACGGCGATGCCGTCTCCATTCGGTTCACCTAAACCACTACATGTAGTAATGACACTGTTGTAGTTTTCCCATATCTAGTTCTAGAATGGTGGTGTTCCACACGGTGGCCCCGCTACCGATCATCACCGATTGAAAGGCGCGGCATGTTTTGTCCCTTTTGCCGTAACGCCGATTCGCGGGTGGTCGACAGCCGGTTGGCCGACGACGGTTCAGCCATCAGGCGCCGCCGCCAGTGCCCGGAGTGTGGCCGGCGGTTCACCACCGTCGAGACCACCAGCCTGAGCGTAATCAAACGCTCAGGAGTCGGTGAACCTTTCAGCCGCAGCAAGGTCATTAACGGTGCCCGAAAAGCCTGTCAGGGCAGGCCGGTCACCGAAGACGACCTGGCACTCCTGGCGCAGGAGGTCGAGGAATCCATCCGGGCCAGCGGCGCAGCAGAAATCGACGCCCATGAGGTAGGGCTGGCCATCCTCGGTCCGCTGCAGAAGCTTGACCAGGTAGCCTACCTTCGGTTTGCCAGTGTGTACCAGGGATTCGACTCACTCGAGGACTTCGAGTCAGCCATCGCGAAACTGCGCCGCGAGGCCAGCGAGGGCCCCTCGGGCCCCACCGGCACCCAGAGGCCGCTGACCGCGCAGTAACACAGAGCTCCGGTGGTGGCTGCGGAGGGGAAGCCGACGCCGCCACCGGCACCACTTCCTCACCCAGAGACCCGGGCGTCCTGCGCTTGGTACGTCAGGTCAGCGCCCGCCGCTCACCGGCAGGATCGCCCCGGTGATGTAGGACGCCTCGGGGGAGAGCAGCCAGGAGACAGCGGCGGCCACCTCCTCCGGCTCGGCAGCCCGCCCCAGAGGAATGCCAGGGCTCAGCCTGGCGGTGCGGTCCGGCATCCCGGCGGCCGCGTGCAGGCCGGTATGAGTACTCCCCGGTGCTACACAGTTCACCCGAACGCCCTCCGGCCCCACCTCGGACGCCAGGCCGACGGTCAGTACATCCACAGCACCCTTGGTCGCCGCATAGTGCACCCAGGTGCCGGGGGAGCCCGCCTTCACCGCCGTGGAGGAGATGTTGATGATCTGCCCTCCGGTGCCGCCGAGCCGGGTCGACAGACGGCGGACCGCCTCACCGCAGACCAGCAGGGGACCCACCACGTTGACGTCGGCCACCCGCTGGAGGATCTCGGACGGCACCTCGGCCAGGGGGCCGATCAGGTTGCCGGTGATACCCGCGTTATTGACGACGGCGGCAAGCATTCCCAGCTCGGCGGCGCGGTCGAACAGCCTGACGACGTCGGACGCGAGGCTCACGTCCGCGTCGATGGCCTCAGCGGTCCCGCCTGCGTCAACAATGGCGGCAACCGTCTGTCGCGCGCCTTCACTGTCCGACGCATAGTTCACGGCAACCGCGTATCCGTCTTGGGCGCAGCGCCGCGCGATCGCGGCCCCGATTCCCCGGCTGGCACCGGTCACCAGGATCACGCCACGGTGATCAGACATAGGGATCAGGCCTCGGGGACGGCCGCTGCCAGCTTCGCGAGACGTTTGAAATGCAGGGCAGCCTGCAGGGCGGCGCCCACTATGCCGGCCTGGTTCTTCAGCTGCGCCGGAATGATGCGGGTGCGCAGGTTGAGCCCGGGCAGGTATTCCTGGCTGCGCTTGGAAATGCCGCCGCCCACGATGAACAGTTCCGGCGAGAACAGGAATTCGACGTGGGAGAAGTACCGCTGAAGACGGACGGCGTACTCGTCCCAATCGATGCCGTCGCGTTCGCGGGCAACCGCAGAAGCCCGTGTCTCGGCGTCGTACCCGTCAATCTCAAGGTGGCCGAGTTCAGCGTTGGGCACCAGCTTCCCATCGAAGATGAACGCGGAGCCGATCCCGGTGCCCAGGGTGATGACCAGGACCGTGCCGTCGACTCCCTTGCCTGCGCCGTACCGCACTTCGGCGAGGCCGGCGGCGTCGGCGTCGTTAATGACGTGAACGTCGCGACCCAGGACCTTGCTGAACAGGCCGTCGACGTCGGTGTTCACCCAGCTCTGGTCAACGTTGGCCGCCGACCGGGCGATGCCGTGCTGGATGATCGCCGGGAAGGTGACACCGATCGGGACGTCCGCCGCCGGTGCGTTGGGCCGGGTGGAGAGTTCCGCGACGATCTGCGCAACTACCTCGGCGACCGCCTCCGGGGTGGACGGCTGTGGGGTGGGGACACGGTATCGCTCACCCACAATCTCCCCGGCCACCAGGTCAACAATGCCGCCCTTGATGCCGGTCCCACCGATGTCGATCCCGATGACGGTGTTGGGCAGGTGCTTACCCTGCTTCTTCTCGGTACTTTTGCCCACGTTTATCTCCAGGGGTAGGTCATGGGTTGCCGACGCAGCAGGGTGCCGCCGGAACCCGATGGCTAAGGGACTGTCAGAACTTCGGCGCCGCTGTCGGTCACCAGCAGGGTGTGCTCAAACTGTGCGGTGCGCCGGCGATCCTTGGTGACCACGGTCCATTCATCCGGCCACATGTCCCACTCGATGGTTCCAAGGGTGAGCATCGGCTCGATGGTGAACGTCATCCCCGGTTCGATGATCCGGTTGTAGGCCGGCGCGGCGTCGTAGTGGGGGATGATGAGGCCGGTGTGGAACGCCTCACCGACGCCGTGCCCGGTGAAGTCGCGCACCACCCCGTATCCGAACCGTCGGGCGTAAGACTCGATGGCCCGCCCAATGACGTTGATCTCCCGGCCTGGGGCTACCGCCTTGATGGCCCGGTTCAGGGATTCCTTCGTGCGCTCCACCAGGAGGCGCGACTCGTCGTCGACGTCGCCCACCAGGAAGGTGTGGTTGGTATCCCCGTGGACCCCGTCCAGGTACGCGGTGATGTCGATGTTGATGATGTCGCCGTCGTTGACCACCGTGGTGTCGGGGATGCCGTGGCAGATCACCTCGTTCAGCGAGGAACAGATGGACTTCGGGAACCCGCGGTAGCCCAGGGTGGAGGGGTACGCGCCGTTCTCCACGAGGAACTGGTGGCCCACCCGGTCCAGCTGGTCGGTGGTGACGCCTGGCTCAATGTGGCGTCCCACCTCGACGATGGCCTGGGCGGCCAGACGGCTGGCCCGGCGGATCTTTTCGATGGTTTCTGGAGTCTTGACCTCGGACCCCGTGAAGGGGGCCGGTCCGCTGCGGCCGACATACTCGGGGCGGGGAATGCTGGCCGGAACCGGCAGCTGAGGGCTGACGGTCCCCGGAACGAGCGTTCCAACGGGTGCGCTGACGGATTGCTGAGGCATACTCTTGATCTTATAGGCGGTACGGCGTCCCGCCGAAAGTCACGATCGAGGAGGACACCCATGGCCGAGTTCTGGTACAACGTACAGACCCACGAGATCGAAGAGGACGCACAGTCAGACTGGCGGAAACTGATCGGGCCCTACCCCACCCGGGCGGAGGCCGAGCGCGCCCTGGAAAAGGTGGCGCAGCGCAACCAGGCGTGGGACGCCGAGGACGAGCAGTAACTCAGAAGCTGTGTTCCGGTCCGGGGAAGGTACCGTTACGGACTTCCTCGCCGTATGTGGTTGCGGCCTGCGCCAGGACTGACCGCACATCAGCGAACTGCTTGACGAATTTCGGCTGACGCCCGGTGCGGACCCCTGCCATGTCCTGCCAGACCAGTACCTGCCCGGTGGTGGCATTACCGGCGCCGATCCCGATGGTGGGTACGCCGACGGCCCGGTCGACGGCGGCGGCCACCTCTGCGGGGACCATCTCCATCAGGACACAGAACGCCCCGGCATCGGCGAGGGCAACGGCGTCGTCAATGAGTTCCTGGGCGGCGTCACCGCGGCCCTGGACCCGGTACCCGCCCAGGGCGTGCTCGCTCTGCGGGGTGAAGCCGATGTGGGCCATCACCGGGATTCCGGCAGCGGACAGGGCCCGGACGGTGTCAGCGTAGTGCCGTCCGCCCTCCATCTTCACCGCGTGCACCCCGCCCTCCTTCATCAGGCGGACCGACGACTCGATGGCCTGGGCGGGGGAGACCTCATAGCTCCCGAACGGCAGGTCGCACACCACGAGCGCGCGGTGCGCGCCGTTCGTGACGGCGCGGGAGAAGATAATCATTTCGTCCACGGTGATCGGCAGCGTGGTCTTGTAGCCGAGGACGTTGTTGGCGGCCGAATCGCCGACGAGGAGAACCTCGATGCCGGCATCGTCAAAGATCTCTGCGGCGTACTGGTCGTAGGCGGTGAGCATGGCGAAGCGCCGCCCCTCGGCCTTGGCCTGCTGCAGGTGATGGGTACGGATTCGGGCGGGTGTCCGGGGCGTGGCGTCAGCGGCTGGCGCACCGGCGTCGGCGTCCCGGGCGCCCGTGCCGTAGGGTGCTGGAATATCTGCTGAAGTCATACCCCGAGCCTACTTCAGACCCCCTGCTCGCCTGTAGGCCGGCAGGATCCGCTGGCGAAACGATGTTAGGTTGTGATGGACAACACGACGGCGTGAGGGAGCTGCACTTATGAGTCATCAGGCGGAATCAACTACGAGCGAAGCGACGGCGGGCGCCGCAACCGACGGGGGCGAGCCGACCCGGTCGGCAGGTCGCCTCTGGATGGTACGGGGTCTCGGGGTTGTCATTGCCCTGGTGATTTACTTCGCCCTGGGGGGTTCAGATCTTCCCAACGAGGCCCGCGCCGTTGCGGCCATCGCCGGCCTGATGGCCGTCTGGTGGATGACTGAGGCTCTTCCGCTGTCAGTAACGTCGCTGCTGCCGATCGTCCTGTTGCCGATGCTCTCCGGAGCGACGGTGGCAGAGTCCACGGCACCCTACGCCAACCCGATCGTGTTCCTGTTCCTGGGCGGCTTCCTCATCGCCATCGCGATGCAGAAATGGAACCTGCACCGCCGGATCGCGTTGCTGACCCTGCGACGCGTCGGCACCCATCCACGCCGGATCATCCTCGGCCTGATGATCTCCACTGCTTTCCTCTCGATGTGGGTCTCCAATACGGCGACCACCCTGATGATGCTCCCGATCGCGCTCAGTATCCTGACCCTCGTCGTCGAGAACAGCCACGGGTCCAAGACGCCGACCGGCCAGACCGCCAAGGACCTGGACGCCGGTAAGTCCATCAGCGACGTCGTCAGTGACAAGGAGGTCCGCATCTTCGGTGTGGCCCTCATCCTTTCGATCGCCTGGGCAGCCACCATCGGTGGTCTGGGTACCCTTCTTGGAAGCCCTCCCAACGCGATCGTTGCCGGATACATCAGCACCGAACTTGGTGAGGACGTTGGATTCGTCCAGTGGATGATGCTCGGTGTCCCGATTGTCATCGTCTTCATCGGGATCGCCTGGCTGCTTATCACCCGCGTCATTTTCAAGTTCTCCCTGAAGGAGATCCCGGGCGGCAAGGAACTGATCGACTCTGAGATCAGCAAGCTGGGCACCATGAGCCAGGGCGAGAAGACCGTCCTCGCCGTCTTCGCCAGCGCCGCTTTCCTCTGGATCTTCCCCGGGCTGCTGTCGAACATCGGAGCCATCGAGTCGGCCATGCCGTGGCTCGGAACCCTCGACGACACGTCGATCGCAATCGCGGCGGGCATTGCACTTTTCATGATCCCCGCCGACAAGCAGGGCAACATGACCCTGGTCTGGAAGGACGCCGAAGAGGGCCTGCCCTGGGGCGTGCTGCTGTTGTTCGGCGGCGGTCTCGCTCTCGCCGGCGCTGTTGCACGGACCGGACTCGATGCCTGGTTCGGCGAACAGGTCAGCGGGCTCGGCGCGTTGCCAATCGTGCTGCTGTTGGCCGCTGTGGTGACGATCGTGTTGCTGCTGACAGAAATCACCAGCAACACGGCGACGGCGGCCACCTTCATCCCAATCCTCGGCGGCGTTGCCATCGGCATCGGGATCGACCCGCAGACACTGCTCATCCCGGCGGCTCTAGCAGCCACCTGCGCGTTTATGCTCCCGGTCGGTACGCCTCCGAACGCGATCGTCTACGCCACCGGAAACGTGAAGATTTCCGAGATGGTGCGCGGCGGTATTGTCCTCAATATCGTGGGCGTCATCCTCATCACGATCTTCACGGTCATGATCGGTCCTTTCGCCCTGGGCCTGGTGCTCTGACGCTTACCCACCCGGCATAGCGGCACAATCCTGCCGTTAGTCACCCCGCCCAGTAGAGTGAACTGGTGGCCCGAACTCGTGATGATGCGCGGGCACCAATCAACTGCATGAAAGAGGGTAGCAATGGACCGCCAGCAGGAATTTGTACTCCGTACCATCGAGGAACGCGATGTGCGGTTTGTGCGCCTGTGGTTCACCGACGTCGTGGGATCACTGAAGTCGGTGGCACTTGCCCCGGCGGAAGTGGAAGGTGCCTTCGAGGAGGGGCTGGGCTTTGATGGCTCCTCCATCGAAGGCCTGGCGCGGGTGTTCGAATCGGACATGCTGGCGCAGCCCGACCCGTCCACCTTCCAGATCCTGCCCTGGCGCGGGGAGAAGGAACCGACGTCCAGGATGTTCTGCGACATCCTCACCCCTGACGGGATGCCTTCCACGGCTGACCCCCGCGGGGTGCTGAAGCGGACCCTGGCGAAAGCCGCTGACATGGGGTTCACCTGCTACACCCACCCGGAAATCGAGTTCTACCTGCTCAAGTCCGACGAGCTGGGTCCGGACGGCCAGCCCGTGCCGGTGGACCAGGCGGGCTACTTCGACCACGTCCCGGGCGGGGTGGCGCAGGACTTCCGGCGTACCGCCGTCGCGATGCTGGAATCGGTGGGGATCTCCGTGGAGTTCAGCCACCACGAAGCCGGGCCAGGGCAGAACGAGATCGATCTGCGCTACGCCGACGCGCTGCAGACCGCCGACAACATCATGACCTTCAGGACCATCATCAAGGAGGTGGCGCTGACCCAGAACAGCTACGCCACCTTCATGCCCAAGCCGTTCTCCGACCACCCCGGCTCCGGCATGCACACCCACTTCTCCCTCTTCGAGGGCGACGCCAACGCCTTCTACGAGGCCGGCGCCGAATTCCAGCTGTCCAAGACGGCCCGCCAATTCATCGCGGGGATCCTCAAGCACGCGCCCGAGTTCACCGCGGTCACCAACCAGTTCGTGAACTCCTACAAGCGCCTCTGGGGCGGGGGAGAAGCGCCCAGCTACCTGTCCTGGGGGCACAACAACCGTTCTGCACTGGTCCGCGTCCCCCTGTACAAGCCGAACAAGGGCCAGTCTGCTCGCATCGAGTACCGCGGCATCGACTCGGCCAGCAACCCCTACCTCGCCTACTCGGTGCTGCTGGGCGCCGGTCTGAAGGGTATCGAGGAAGGCTACGAGCTGCCGCCCGGCGCCGAGGACGACGTGTGGAGCCTGACGGCCACCGAGCGCCGCGCCATGGGTCACGACCCGCTGCCAGCGAGCCTCCACGACGCCATCCGGGTGATGGAGGATTCGGAGCTGGTCGCAGGGATTCTCGGTGAGCAGGTCTACGAGAATTTCCTGCGGAACAAGCGCGCCGAGTGGCACGACTACCGCATCCAGGTCACGCCCTACGAACTGCGTCGCAACCTCGGGATTCTCTAAGCTGGCACCCACCATGAGCCTGAACCGCCAACTCATCAGCAGGGGCTTCACCGATCTGGAGAAAAGCACCCGGTTCCTGGATGCGCCTGAATTGAAGGACATCCCGGAGCGGTCCCTGTTTGATGGGCTGGCGCGCTCGGCCAACCCCGATCTTGCCCTGCAGTCCCTCGTCCGCCTCCTGGCGGTTGAACCAGGGTTGGCGTCGGTGGTGGCCGACGGCGGTGCCAGCAGCGAACCGCTGTTCCGCCTGCTCGGGGCGTCGGAGGCTCTGGCAGAATTCCTGATGCGCCGGCCCGAGCACCTCGACACCATCAAGGTCAGCCCCAGCAGGGCCCCCGGCGGGGTTTCCGCTCAGCAGCTCCGGTCCTCCCTGCTGGAGGCGGTCGGTGCCGACCCGTCGTCGGGCACGCCCGTGGCTGAGGCGGGCGGGAAGGAAGCCTACGCCCTCCTGCGCACCCGCTACCGCCGCCACCTGGTGGAGCTTGCCGTACGCGACCTGTGTTCGGCATCGCCGGTGGACTACCTGCCCACCGTTGGCCAGGAACTCGCCGATTTGGCAGCGGCGGCCGTCGAGGCAGCGCTGGCCGTCTCCCGGGCTGAACTGGCGAGCAGCTTCTCCGTCGCCGATATTGCCTCGGTCCGCCTCGCTGTGATGGGGATGGGCAAGTGCGGTGCCGGCGAGCTGAACTACATTTCTGACGTCGACGTCATCTACGTGATCGACGCGCCGGACCTCGCCGAGGACCTGGCCGTGAAGATCGGGACGTCACTTGCGACCGGGATCTCCCGGGCCATCACGTCCAGTGGGATCGAACCGGGCCTCTGGGAGGTGGACGCCAATCTGCGTCCGGAGGGTCGCGATGGTCCCCTCGTCAGAACTCTTGACTCCCACCTGTCCTATTACGCACGGTGGGCCCAGAGCTGGGAGTTCCAGGCACTGCTGAAGGCCCGCACCATCGCTGGCGACGTAGACCTCGGCCGCCGGTATGAGGACTCAGTGGCGCCCCTCGTCTGGAACTCGTCGGAGCGTGAAGGGTTTGTCGACTCGGTCCAGGCGATGCGCCGCCGGGTCACCGACAACATTCCCTCCCACGAGGCGGAACGCCAGCTGAAGCTTGGCCCGGGTGGCCTGCGCGACGTCGAATTCACCGTCCAGCTGCTGCAGCTGGTGCACGGGAAAGCGGAAGAGTCGATCAGAATCCGCGACACTACGTCGGCAATCGCTGCACTGAGCGCGGCCGGCTATATCGGCCGCTCCGACGCGAAGGCGTTCGACGAGTCCTACCGGTACCTGCGCGTGCTGGAACACCGGATCCAGCTGGTCAACATGCGCCGCACCCACCTGATGCCCGAGGACGACGCCTCACGCCGCGCCCTCGCCATGTCCTCCCAGGGTGCGCAGGTCACCACCCGGCCCGCTGCTGCCGCCCTGCTGGAGCAATGGCAGCAGACCAAGCGGCTGGTGCGGGGACTCCACGAGAGCATCTTCTACCGTCCGCTGCTGAACACCGCCGCTAATCTCAGCGTTGATGAGGTCAAGCTCACCCCGGAGGCGGCCCGGGCCCGCCTCGCAGCCCTGGGCTACCTGGACCCGAAGGTGGCCATGCGGCACATCGAGGCCCTCACCTCCGGGATCAGCCGGCGCTCGGCCCTGCAGCGGCAGCTGCTGCCGGTGCTGCTTGGCTGGCTCGCCGACGGCGTGGATCCCGACGCCGGCCTGCTGGGTTTCCGGCGGCTCAGCGAAGGGCTGGGGCAGACCCACTGGTATCTGGGCATGCTCCGCGACTCGAAGGCCGCCGCCGAGCGACTCTGCCACATCCTCTCCAGCAGCCGCTTCATCGCCGACCTGCTGGAGGTCTCACCCGAGTCGACCAAGTGGCTCGGCAACGACAAGGATCTGGTCCCGGTCGAGTTCGAGGCCCAGTGGGGCGAGATCCAGTCGAAGATGTCACGTCACCCTGAGCCGCGGGAGGCGATGCGCCTGATCCGGTTGATCCGCCGTCGGGAACTGCTGCGGATCGCGATTGCTGACAGCTCCGGCCTGCTGGACCAGGCCGAGGTGGGTGCGGCGCTGTCCGCCACTGACCGGGCAGCCATCCTTGGCGCACTGCATGTGGCCGAGGGAGCGGTGTTCGCGAACGAAGCGCCGCTGACCGAGGTCGTCGTCGTCGCGATGGGGCGCCAGGGCGGACGGGAGATCACCTACGGCTCGGACGCGGACGTCATGTACGTGCATCGGGCCCATCCCGGCGCCAATGAGGCAGCCGCGCAGGGCCAGGCCGAACGGATTGTCAGCCAGCTGTCTGCGCTGCTGCAGCAGCCCTGCACCCCTGCCATCCAGGCGGAGCGGGTGCTGGAGATCGATGCCGATCTGCGGCCGGAGGGCAAGCAGGGTCCGATGGTGCGATCACTGGAGTCCTTCCGCGAGTATTACCGACGCTGGTCGCTGGTCTGGGAGTCACAGGCACTGCTGCGCGCGTTGCCCGTCGCCGGGAGTGACGACCTGGCCGCGGCGTTCACCGAGCTGATCGACCCCATCCGGTATCCGGAGACCATTTCGAGTCAGAGCCTGCGGGAGATCCGCCGGCTGAAGGCGCGGATGGAGTCGGAACGGCTTCCCCGCGGAGCCGATCCGTCGCGGCACCTCAAACTGGGCCGGGGCGGCCTGAGCGACGTCGAATGGCTGGTGCAGCTGCTTCAGCTGCAGCACGCCCACGGGAACGACGCCCTGAAAACCACCTCCACCCTCACCGCGATGGACGCCATCGAGGCGGCCGATCTGCTTCCCTCGGCGGATGTAGCCACCCTGCGGCAGAGCTGGTGCCTGTCGAGCCGGGTGCGGGCGGCGAACGTGATCTGGAGCGGCAAGGCGTCGGACCTGTTGCCGTCGTCGCGCCGGGATCTGGAAGCGGTGGCCCGCTGGTGTGGGTACGGCCCCGGAATGGGCGCCCGGCTGGAAGAGGACTACCTGAGGCTGACCCGCCGGGCGCGGTCCATCTTCGAGCGCGCCTTCTACGGGTACTGAAGCCCCAGTTTCCCAGCGGTCCTGGTGCGCCGCCGTCGACCTTTCCCACCCATCGGCCCCGATCAGTGGGACTGTCTAGACAATCCCACCGATGGAACGTGTTCGGTGAGATTGTTGCACCACCCTGAGCCAATCCATGCCCGTGTTCTCTTGCCCACCACCCCATCTGTCAACTAAAGTTGACGGCATGGAGGTGGAACGCATGAAAACGCTCGTTGGATCGCTCGACGACGGCGGGCCGGCCAACCGGTTGCGGGCCGTCAAAGAGTTGCGCAGGGAACTTGCCCGGGCTGAAACAGCAGCCGTACGCCAGGCCCGTCAGGCGGGTTTCTCCTGGGAGGTGATCGCGCAAGTGCTGGAAGTAAGCCGGCAAGCCGTGCACAAGAAGTACGGCAAACGGTAGACCCGCTTTCGGGCAAAAAGGAGGCCCACACGGAACACCGTGCGGGCCTCCTGCCATCTAGAGACTAGACGCCGTAGTAGAGCTCGAACTCACCAGGGGTTATTGCAGGGTGTTGGTAGGTGCTGAGATCCGCTTGTTTTAGGGGTTTTCGGCGTTGTCAGTGGTTGGCTAGATCAGCCCTGTTTTGGACCTCGTGCGGACTTTCTGCGGACTAAACCTCTTACAGGCTTACTGGGCCGTGACCCCCCTTAGGCTCCGACGGCAGGGAACTCAGCCAAGCTATCAGCTCCTCCCGAACAATGACCGGGCGCGATGTCGGGTAACGGGCGATAAGGTAGCCGGCTTTGATGTGTGCTCGGAGGGTATCAGCGCTGCAGCCGACCGCGGCCGCAGCTTCTTGGATGTTGTACGCAATCTTGTCGCTTCGCTCGCGCATCAATTCTTCGCTCATACCGTCGATCCTATTGTTGAGATCGGACGCTTAGTGATTGCGGAACAACCGGTCTATGTTCTCGCGTTGCTGTGTTCGCCGTCGCTGTTGTGTCGGGCCGGGTGCCTGCTTGGGGTCAATGATGCTGAGGTACTGGTCTTCGGTGAAACGGTAGAGCCTGCCGATCCTGGTTGCAGACCATATGCCCGTCCGGCACATACGACGAACCGTTTCTACGTCCACGTTCAATCTCTCGGCGATGTCTGCTGCGGTCAGGTTGGCTGAAGGTGAAGTCATGCTCAGTGAGCCTACCTCTGGCTGCACCGTTGAGGTCGCCTTAGGGTTGTCGATATGACCTCAAAACTCGCCTACACTATCCCCGAAGCTGCAGCCGCTTACGGGGTAAGTCACAACGTAATCCGAGCGCACATCAAAGCCGGGAACCTCGTGGCCAGATACCCAACCAGCAGACCAGTCATCGGGGCGGACGAACTCAAAGCGTGGTTTGATTCCCTACCGAGTGAATACGTCACATAATCAGTAGGTCTTCAGTAGCAGCGGGCATTACCGGACGGTGTCGGTGCTAAACCCCGCCCGCTGCCTCTTGTACGTTTCCGGCCTAGGATTTCAAGCATGGCATTTAAGCTCGCTTACACACTGGAGGAAGCCGCAGAGGCGTGTGGTTGTAGTGTTCGCACTATCGACCAGCAAGTGAGTGACGGAATCCTAGTCGCACGCTTCGTTTGCGAGGAGCAAATCATCCTTCACCATGACTTGGAAGGCTGGCTGCTGGGCCTTCCGGCGACACTCCAAAGAAGGCATGACAGCGGCACCACTATTGCAACGTCCATGGAAACGTCGGCGGCCGGAAAAGTATTTCGCACACCCGAGGATGTCGCACCAGAACTGGGATTGAAGCCGACTACTCTCCGCCGCTTGTGCCGACAAACAGGCATCTGCACACGGCTAGAGCGGAACAGGATCACTCTCTCGAAGGAGGACGTGGAGGCCATTCGCGACCACATCAGGCAACGCGCAGCAGTCGCAGGAGAAGCCGAGGGGCTGGACCATTTCGCGACCTGCCGATCCTGAAGATTTCCCGGCAGATGCCTCATCCGAAGTTTGGGAAGATCGGTCCTACCGTCGCCGTGCCGCTGCACCTTTACTGAGTGCGAAGATGCTCGGCGTTTGCTGCGCTACTTCGAATGCTTCAATTTCTGGAAGGGAAAACCGCCATAGGTGACCTAGTTTCCATGCTCCAGGGATTCCGCCTCGCCGTGCCTCGCCGGTAATCCAGGCCTGTCGCCGACCCCAGCGTTGGGCAAGTTCTTCAGTTGAAAGAGATCGGCTCATGAAGCGTTAGCTTACCGCCCACTCAGTGTTCGTCGTCGAACTTGGCCTACAGCCACCCAGGCGTACCGGGGAAGGCTGTTCTCGACCCATTGGATCCGGACCACTTCACGTGTCCATGCCTGGGCAAAACCTTTGGCTGTCGCTGTGTGGCCATCGGGGTAAGCGAGGTCGGCCCAGAGGGGGATTGTCTTGTCGGTGGTGTGCACGACGGCGGGATCTGGTTCCTCCACCTGTAGGGGTGGGGTCCAGTTGCGGGTGCCGGGGGCGAGGCTCCAGCTGTCACCGTGAAACTTGTGCGCCATGTCCAGGAGGGTACTCCCGGCTGGCGACAAAATACCTTGACAGTCGGGGGAGGAAGAAAAGGCGAACCTTCGTCTGCCTTGTGAGGGCTGGGCGGAGCCGGCTTGTGGGGGCCACCGACCCCGCCCAGCTGGTCCAGCGGTCGGATCGCCGAACCCAGAAGGGACAGGCTCACCTTCGGATGGCCACCCCTCGGGCACCAGTATGCCCGGGGTAAAGCTGGTTGTACAGAGCAAGAGTTTGGTCGCGTCTGGCCTAAACTTTGGCGGTATTTCAAACCCCTTTTTGGACTTACACCCCGGGGTCTGGGGGATGTAAGCCTGCCGAAAGTATAGGGCGAAACGTACATGAAAAGGAACAGCCGAACGCCCCCAAAAGGTGTTTAGTCGACGAAAAGCCCTCACCCCTGCCCCTGGGGATGAGGGCTATCCTCGAACACTGCCATCGCACGATAGCGGCCGAAAACGATGGTGTGTCTATCGATGTGGATACGGTACACCCGGACACCAGACTTTAGATAGGCCTAAAGGCCGACTAAGCCAGGTGGGTTGAGTAGGAGCGCGGTTAGGCGACACTTTCACCGGTCTCGCGAGTAACGGATTCCCGTTGCGGTCCGACCCCGTCACGGCGGTCCAGCTCTTCCTGGATCTCTTCTAATCGGTCCTGTGTCGCTGGTTGCGGGCCGTCGTCTTCGAAGTACTCGGCGTCTAATTCACGGTGGACTCGGCTGTTTAACACCTCGACCTCAACCTTCTCTAACTCGCTGAGATCCTCTGGAAAAGGATCCTCCGGTAAAAGGCGGCTGGACTCACTCATGACTTGCCCCGATCGCTCGTATCAGTTTGGACTTAAGGATTTTACCCAGAATCGGAGATTGTTGACGAGGGTGGCTGGGCGGAGCCGGAACTGTTTGGGGCCGTCCGGCTCCGCCCAGTGGGCAGGTGGTCACAGCACCATGCCCCGACGGGGGACCCTGGGTTAAGCGTCCGACCCCCTCGCAAAACCAGTATGCCTCCGATGAAGCGAAGTGCATAGATCCTCGACGAAAAATGGCCCCCACCACCCCTGATGGGGTGATGGGGGCCATTAACAGTTCGTCAAACCCATGCCTACAGGTCAGGCCGACTAGGGTCCTCGCGTACACGCAACTGATCGGCGTCCAGGTTCACGAACTCGGCAGGTTCGCTCACCGCCGCCTGATCGGCCTGTCGCGCAGGGTCGTTGTGCTTCTCCAGGAGTCCAGCCCACCAGCGGAGGAACGTGGTGTAGGCGAGCTGCTGCAGTCCGTAGACCGCGAGGATGACCGCGATGATGTCTTCACCCGCGACGATACCGCCGGTGTACCAGAGGTAGGCGAGGGCGATGACCAGGGAGACGATGATCGGGACCGCCGTCCTAAGCAGCGTCGACCAGCTGGATTTCTTCTGGTAGGCGATCGCCAACGGCGAGACGATGGTCAGGACGGCCGTGAGAACGGTTGCGAGGGCGTCCATGGTCAGCCTTCCTTAATGGTGACGGTCGTGGTCTCGGTCTTCTCGATTGAGTCGACCGCGTTCTTCACACCGGCCTCGGCCGCGGACTTCACCCCGGCGAGGAGCTTGGCTTCATCGAAAGGTTCACCTTTTGAGATGGCGGCAATCGCTCCGATAAGTCCCTTGATCTGGGCGGACTGTGATGCGAGCTGGGACGCGTTCTGCTGAGCCAGACGCCGGGCATCGAACAGCAGGTACTCCACGGATAGGCTGAAGCCTGCCGGGTAGGCCTTGTCGCCCTTGTTGAGCGGGACCTGCTGGTGCAGGAGGTCGCGGGTGATCTTGTCGAGGTCTGTCTGGGGGATTGGCATTTCGTACCACTCTTTCGGTTTCTGGGGTGCTGGGGTTGTCGGTTTGGTGGTGCCGGATCCGCCACCTGGCCCCGGTGCAACTGGGACGATGGTTTCGATGGCGAAGTAGTCAAGCGGGTTGACCCGTCCGTAGCTGGTTCCTGCGGGGTACTGGCCGTTGCCGTAGTCGATGAACAGCTCGAAGTGTAGGTGCGTCCCATTCGGGTCAGCGGGGATAACAAAGCCCGACCAGCCCATGTAGCCGAGGAACGTGCCGGCGGTGACCCACTGGCCCTCTCGGACGGCAATGTTCCCGAGGTGGTTGTAGGACGTGGCGCACGCTTGGTGTGGTGCCACTGCTTGCAGGATGACCGACCGGCCATTGTTGCCATTGCCCGGGATCTGCTCCCACGGGTTGCCGTAGGAGTGGGGACCGTCTTTCGCGAACACCACATACCCGTCGTGCGCCGCGTACACAGGGAAGTCGGTTTGCCCTGGGTAGTCGGGGCGATAGTCCACCCCGAGGTGGCTCCCGCGATTGCTGAGGGCGGCGAAGCGTTGGCTGATTGATGGTCGGTCTACCGGGTGGCGCTTTAGGACAGTCATGGTGGACGCCTTTCAGAGGGCATAAAAAATGCTCCGACTATGCGGAGCTGGGATTGTGCCTGGTGAGACCTGTCAGGCTTTTGGGTGGGACTGCTGACGCTGGTGCTCATCCACCAGACCCGGGTCAAGATGCTCAATCAACGTCCTGGGGACAACAGGCATTGGGCCCTTGCACCCATCGATCGCCCACAGCATGAGCCGCTCAATGAAGTTGATCGCCGTGGAGAACGTGCGGGTGACCTTGTTCAGATCGGTGCGGAGCTTCTCGACTTCCTTCTCTACGTTCTCCAAACGGTCGAGGAGCTGTTGTGACCAGGTGATCGCGTTGGCCTCCCTCGACACGGTCGCGGTGACTTTGTCAGACTGTTTGCCGCGCTTGTAGGTCGCCCAGGTGCCGAGGCCCACACCGATGAGGGCGAGGACCCCGGTGATGATCGTTCCCCAGCTATCCATGCGCCCTCACCTCGAAGTCCTTGCGGGAGAGGTTCACCATTTTGGAGAGGCAGTAGATGAGGCCGGCGAAGCAAATGTAGACGACCGCGGTGATGATCGTGCCAGACGCCATGAAGAGTCCATCGACTATTGCCCGGTTCCAGGCGGCGATGATGTAGACGATCGCCCACAGCAGGGACATCGATTGGATGGCCGCCAAAGCAAGGGCGTGGTTCATCCTGCAAGCGGCGATGGTCAGGTGGATCGCAGTGCCGAGCCAGAGGATTCCCCACACCCAGATAGGGATGACCCACTCGGTGAGGATTGACGGGGTGAATGCCGGTGAGCTCGGCTGCAGGTAAGCGAAGGCTCTCGTGAGGGCCAGTGCTGCGAGGAACAGCATCGCCACCCCTCGCGGGCCGTATGGTTTCAGGCGCATAGACCTTCCTTGCCTTAGTGGTTGAACGATGGGTAGCAGTCACCGGGTTCAGGCCGGTAGCACAAATCGGGCATAAAAATGGCACCCACTAGGGGTGCTTCAGTGATCGCCTCGCTGGATATTAGTAAATTTGTGCGATCAGATCAGGTTGCCGCTTACCGCCTTATTGACGGCCTCCACGATAAACCTGGGGCCGCTAGCTGCTCCACGCATATTCACCCCTTGAAGAATGACGTTCTCTGTGGCGGTCGAATACACAGCGTGCCGCGAGGAACCTAGGTTTCCGCCGATCACTGAAAAGTCACCACTTCCGCTCACTCGAATCGCGTCGTAGCCCGCGTTGAGGCCACCGCTTATCGAAGGGTTCGAGAAGCAGTGGCCTGACCCGCCGACGATATTCACGCCGGCTTGCCCAGGGTTCCGGATGGTGGGGGTGGTGTAGTTAAACCTGTTGCAGTTGGTGATATTCATCCCGCTATTCACCGTGCCTCGAATCTCCCCTCCCGCGCCACTGACAGCACCATCGTCAACATTCGCAATCTCGATTCCATGCCTTCCGGAGTCAAGGATTCGCTGCGGCCCGATTTGCAGATTCTTCGATGGTGTCCCTACAAGCCCGATTATGTTGATGCCGTTGCGGCCCGACCTGAGGATAGTGTTACCCCACGCCCTCATCCCGTCGAAGTGGCGCAAAACGACCCCATCTACGGTTGGCGTTCCGCAATCCGTGATGATGTTATCGGTTGCCTCCCCGTCGATCTTCAGGCAGTTTGGTTCGGCCCCGATAGCCATACCCTCAAATGCGATACCTCCGCCAGCACACCGAACCGCAGTGTTGCGTCGGAAGGAAATACCGCGCTGCTCAGTAACACCGTCGAAAGTACGTGCTGAGTAACCAAGCCCTGGGGAATCGAAGACATAGTTGTCATCGACTTCGATGAACTGCCCTCGCATACCAAAGCCTGCCGCGCAAGCAAGCGCCTTGTTTTTCCGCAGACGCCAGTAGAAGCACGACTCGTGGGTGTCGTAGGCGGCGTTGAGCGAACCGATTCCGAAACAGTCGTTGATGTCGATGTTCGACGCCGGCCAGAAGCCGCCGCCTGTTATGAAGTGTCTGCAGTTCTTGAATTCGACGCGTTCGGCGTCGCAGAACCTTGATCCCTCCACGATGGACACGCCGTATCCGGTCGTGCCAAGTGTGGCTGAGCTCGTGGAGTTCTCAATGTTGCCGCCTCGCACTTGTCCGTTCCAGACGGTGCGGAAGTTGACGGCTGTGTCTTCGGCGCCGTCCACACGCATATTCTCGAAATAGATGTTTCTTCCATATCGAGCTTGCAATCCGCAGTGTCCTGACCCCACGCCACCTAGCAATACCTCGCCATCGGAAACACGCACGTCCTTCGTCGGGTTTACCTTCCTCAGATTGAACCCAGTATTCCCGTAAGCGAAAAGGGAGCCAATAAAAAGAGTTGCCTGAGTCCCCGAGTCCACCGACTTAATGACATTGAGCTCACCCTTGTCGCGGTCCGAGCGGGTCATCCCTGGCACCGGCGACTCGTCATTAGCCATCAACACGAGGTCGCCGGGCGAAAGGGTTGTTGTGCTGCTGATCCCCGTAACTGTTCGCGACCCCTGAGCAAGAGCTGCCGAAATTGGCAGCGCGGAGTTTAGCGAGCCCTCGGTGCGGAACGCTGTGCGCTGTCCCAACGCGGTGGCTGCTGGAATGCTTGTGGCATCGATGGTTGAACCGTTAAGGTCGAACGTCGTCCCGCTAGGTACGTTGAGTTGATCGTTGATGATGTAGGTTCGGCCGGCGCGGAGTTGCACCATTTTGCCCGCGTTGGCCGCGAGTACGGCGTTCAGCATTGCCGTGTCGGTTCCACCTGTGGGTTCATTAGTGACCACTACAGGGAGCGACCCGACGATCTGGCTGGTCAGTTCGGTTGCGAACTGTGTCCCAGCCGAAGCAGCAATGGAAGCCATCGTTGCATCTGAAAGGCTACCGGGTGCGAGCCCGCCGAGAGCCTCCACAGCTTCCAACCGGATGTCGTGGTTGTTGAGCGTGGATCCCTGGTTCGTGTTGGTGGACTCCACCTGAGTCAGCCGTACCCGCTCCTTCGCCGTCTCCTGGTCGGTGTAGACCCCGGCCTGCGTGATCGCCTCGGTGCGGATGATGTCATCCCGGAAATCCGAGTAGTCGCCCGCCTCAGCCTTCGCAATGTTGACCCTGTTCTGGGCGTCCACAGCAGCAGCGGCTAGGGTGTCCGCGTCTCCTGCGACCGCTTCACCCTTAGCTGTCGCCACGGAAGCGTCACCGGAAACCACGATTGCGGCGATGTCAGCGACAGTCGCCACCGCAGTATTGCCGTCGATGGTGACCCAGTTGTTTGAGCCGATAGGTATTGTCCCCATATTGGTTACGCCTCTCTTAGCGGATCGGAGTCTAGGGTGTTGTAGGTGTCCGGGGACCACGCCGCATCGAACTGGCTATAGTTTGCGTACCCGTAGGCTGCGTCAAGGTCGTTGTAGGTCTCGCCTGCCGTGTCGCTGATGACCCGGAGTGAGAGTGACTGAGACTTACTGATCGCTTGTCCAGACATGGACGTAGTGTCATTGATCCCAACCACGAGGCACCGGAGACTGACTAGATCGAATTCGACCTGCACAATATCGGTGCGTTGCCTGCAATCATTTGGCAGCACTTCGAGTGAGCGGATTACGGCTCGTGGTTGTGAAACTTGTGCGGAGAGCCAGTCAGCGAGTGCCTGGATGCCGTCAGGATGAACCCAAAAGCCAGTGTCATGCTCAAGGACTGGTGCGTTGACCGGCCCAAGGTTGACGCCAGTCTTACTCTGTCCGGTCCATTGCAGAACACGGTTCGCGTGGAACACGGGCAGGTTCGCCTTGGAATGTTGCGGCCAAATTCCTGTCACAGAATCCGGCATACGCAGCTCAAGCGTCGTCCCAGCAGGCAACGTGCCAACCTGCGTTGTGACCTTGAGGGTATTGACGCCGAGACGTTCAACGGACACGCTCAGTTCGGTTGCTGTTGCCAGCCGGTCCAGGTCCTCACCATCTGTGACCGTGCCCCCGTAGAAGGATCCCCAGCCACGGTTGAACGGTGCCGTAGTGCCGCTGTCACCGATCCTCTCGGGTGTCTCATCGATGATGATCCAGTCCTCATCGGAGCCAGCCGAAACGAACTCGACCTTTTCCTGCCCGGACTCCATCGAATCGCCGCCACCACGGAACGCCAGATCATTGACCCACTTCGACGCCTTAGATGTCGTAGGGATTCGGTAGTTGATGATGACCTTCGACCGGACGCCGCCCCAGTTGTACTCCCAATCGAGGTCAACCAATTTTGTAGAAGGCGTGATCGTTTCAACGACAGGACCGGCAGGTGTCAGTAGGTCACGGTTGATCCATGTCGCGACACCGTACTCATCAAGATAGAAAGCCGCGCACTCAGCCGACGCCTGCTCCTTCAGCAAGTCCAGGGCGTTACGGTTCTCAATGGCCGGCGAAGCATCCAGACTGAACCGGTAAGCGGCAGGAGTCAGCGACGTGTTCCGCACATGATTGATCGCCGTGTACACGCTCGTGAAAGCAACTTGGGCACCACCAATCGGGTAAGCCGCCTGATGACCGGAGCGGACCTGCACCGACGTGAACGGCGTCGAGGTCATCCCAGACGAGAGCGCCGACGTGCCACTAACCGTGCGGCCATCGGATGACACAATCGTCCACAGACCAGCGGGAGTAACACGCAGAGTGAACACGCGGCCCGACCCAATGGTCAGCCGGCAAACCTCAGAATCCACGCCGCCGACACGCTTCATTGCCGTCACGGCACCCGATGAAGTGACGCCAATCCGCACATGATCCGCATCCCACCACGTCGTGAACGTGCCCGACGCCGAACCAGGAAACGCGTACGAACGGTCTACACAGAGGCTCATCTGCATGGGCTGGTTCAGCCGGCCATCATAGGCCGGTGTGAACGCACCAGTGTAGGAAGCGTCCAGCGAGAATGCTGACTGCCCCCACGGTGCCTCAACCCACGACGGCGAACCCAACGAGTCAGCCGACGAAGACGACACACACAGCCCGCGCTCAGGCCACGCAGAGCCCATGAGAGGGGCCGAAAACACGCAGCCATTCTCCTGTGCCGGCGTCGAGTAAAACCCGCACGCACGCAGGATACGGTCAGTGAAATACGTTGGCGTGATCCCGATATACCGGTAATCTCCACCCGAGTTCAATGGCGGCATATCCTTCAGGAGCGGCTGAATCGAGACGGGTTGGTTCAACATGTGGATCGAGTCGATAACCGCCGACGACACGAAGCGGGACGATAGCGAACCGGAACCGCCGCGGACCTGGCCCGTCAACAACCGCGCCTCCACACCGCCATAACCTGAATCGACGGTGATCGTCTCCCAAGTCCTCGGAGGGAAGGCACCCGACCCCCATGGGGTTACTCGCTTCGACCGGGAAACCTCCTCGGTGGACCACACCACTTCGCCCGTTGCTGCCGCAATCCCTGAGCCACCAGAAACCTGCTCCGGAAGTTCCGAGGGAAGCTCGCGAGTGACATTCACTGATGCAACCTTGCGCGGGGTGCCATTCAAACCGACAGTCACAGTAGGCTTCGAGCTGGTCAGATTGGTGGGATACCCCGCGATCGTCTGCATCTAATTGAGCTCCTGTATTGTGAACGAGGCCGAACCGCGTCGCATGTTCGGGGCATCTTGGACGGCCATTTGGACGGCCTCGGCGAGCCCGTCAACCGTCACGGCGTTGGAACCCTTACCGGGTGACCAGGGGGCGGTGTCGGTTGTCCAGGTAAACGCGGGCATGGTGAAGCCGGTAGCTCCGACGACAACCATCTGCGCGCCCGCAGCGTTACTAGGTGGGGTGGCTTTGAGCACGCGGCGAGTCCAACTCCCCGAACCCGCAGCGCTAGTCACGTTGGAGATGAACCCGCCCGTGTTACTAATCCAGTCGAGTCGGATAGCAGCCCCGCCGGATCCGTAAATGGATGCGGTGACAGGGATGCCGGGAACCACTGGTAGCCGCTCAGTCTGAGAATCACGGCGATGTAAAGCAACCTCAGCACCACCCGACACGTTCAATGACCGGCCATAACGCAGCCCGTCAGCCGTAGTCCCAGCACCACCCTGAGTGATCGTGGTGCCCGTCGAATACGTTCCCGTATCAAGCAGCGCCTGCTCAGGCGAGAGCAGGTTGGTGACCATCTGCATTGGGCCAACGAACACCCACGGCGGCGGACCATAGAACCCATCTACCAGCGCACCCAACATTGCGATCTCCTGCGGGGTGGCCGTGCCGATGTCGACTGACCATTGACGCCGGCCGCGAGGGCCGCGCTGCTCATACACAGCTCCGCCCAGTAGCCGGGTCAGCGTCGAACGCTCGGCCGCTGAAACAGCCAACGCGGACGGGCACTTGAATGGGATCATCGACCCGAACGGGCCAAGGTAAGCCACCACTAGATGCCCCCGTTGTCTCTGTTGGTTTGCTGCATGAGGCCGTAGAACTCGCGCCCGCCGATGTTGACCATTGGCCGCATTCCGGCCACCGCAGACGACACCGCCGCAGCAATCGCCGCCGTTTCCACAGTCGCCGTCATCGAACCGCTGCCACCCGCATAAGCTGGCGCCGCCGGGTACTCCCGCGACATACGTCCACCGCCGGCAAGCGCCGGGATAGAAGACAGGCGCGGGTCGTCGCGGTTTATGGCGGCCAGCAGAACGTCCCACTTATCAGACATGGGGCGGTTGATTACCCATTCACGGTCATCAACCCATGCAGTAGGCCCGCCGGTCATAGACGAGATGCCAAGGATCTTGTCAGTACCCAACCCTGTAGCGGGGAGCCGTCCACCGTCAGCGAATGATGGAGCACGAACGCGCCCACCAGTTGCGATCCGGCCAATCTGTCCAGGCTTTAGTGCAGCACCGCCACCCATATCCACGACTGACCGCCGGGTAATCACATCCATGTAGGAGGTCACAACCCGACCGTTCGCCCGGTCCAGTTCAGCGTTGAGGTTCTGCGCCTCGTACCGCGCGTAGGCGTCCATGTATGAGCTGATCGATGTCCCGGCAGGAATATTGAGCACCTGCGCCGTCGTACTGTCGGCCTCGTTCCGCGCCGCGGACGACATGAATGAAGCAACCGCAACGTCCGGCGGGATGTTCAGTGCAGCGGCCCGGGTTTCCAGTGCCTCGATGAACGCCGCGTCGGACATCCAGGAGTCGATTGTGACTTGGTCTGGCACGTCCTCGGCTGATGCCTTGGTATTCAGCGCCATGTCGTTCGCATCGCTACTCATGAATGAGTGGACGTCGACCTCGCCGGGGATGTTGTCCATGGCCGCGGTCGTCGCCTCGGCCCGCTTCAGGGCTTCGTCGGACATCCACGTTTCGATGTTCGCCTCGGCGGGGATGCCCATTACGTCGCGGGCCAGCAGGTCCGCAGCTTCACCTGTGATGCCGAATTGGCCCGCAGCGTTGATCAGCGAGCCGTAGGTGGTGCCAAGTTGTGCTTGGAGCTCTTCCTGTGTGCCGCCAGCGTCAGCCATAGCTTGCGCCATGTTTGCGCCCGATGAAGCGACAGCGTCGAACGCGGAACCGGCCTCACGGCCGGCCTCCGTGTCGTCTCGAAAACCCGATGCGGTGTCGTTGAGGACCTCGCCCAGACCGCCATGCTTCTCAATGAGTGCATCAATGGCGGGTTGGATCGAATCGATTGCGGCCTCGAAGTTACGGGAAGCATCCCGCGCAGACAGGGTCAGAAGACCCGACTCCTGCAGTACACCGATGAAGGTGTTCAGAGAAGCGATCGTGCCGTCTGCTGACAAACCAATCTCAGCAAGAGCTTCTTCCATTTCCGCAGAAGCAACAGCAGCTTCCTCCGCAGCAGCAGCCTCCTGCTCAAGAGCAGCCTCAGTCGCCTCAGCACTAGAGGCCGCTTCCTTCTGCTCAGCACTAGCAGTAGCTAGAGCGTCAGCGTACTGGGGGAACTTAGCCGACAGTTCCTCAAGGGAAACACCCTGAGCTTCAGCCTGCTCCTGGATGCTCTTGAACGCATCGTCCGCGCCCGCAAGGTTGCCCGAGGTGACCAGATCGGAGAGCCCCTGATCAAGCCGCTTCCATGAATCCGCCAGTATGTGGGATGAGCCCTCAACGGGGACTATTGAGCTAATGATGCCCTCAGCCCAGTCATTGAACTTACGGCCCGCAGTCTTGTTGAACGTCCGGTCGATAGCTGATCCGAGATCGTCAACATTCCCGATCAGATCCCCGCCATTGCGATCTTGGAAGAGGGAGTCTAGCGCTGTTGCCGCGCCGGGTGCGTCGGTGGTGATGTCGGCGAGCGCGTCGGAGACTTTGCCCATACCCGTGTCAATGTCCGCCATGTAGCTGGACTCTGACCACTTAGCCAGCGCCGTAACCACACCGCCGATAACAGCAGCCACACCAGCAGCCTTGCCGACCTTGCCGAGGGCACTAGCAGCCCGTGGAGCATCAGCAGATAGCGTTTTGAACGCGCCGACCGTGTCC
The DNA here is from genome assembly GCF_013116745.1 of Arthrobacter sp. 260. GTDB lineage: Bacteria > Actinomycetota > Actinomycetes > Actinomycetales > Micrococcaceae > Arthrobacter_D. The sequence continues at coordinate 107,847 of NZ_JABFOE010000005.1, read as the reverse complement.
ATTACCCGGTGAAACAGGGTGAGGAAAGCTCCAGCGGCGAGCGCACCAACACCGGCAATGCCAGCGATACCGGTCATGGCACCCTTCACCGGCCCCGGAAGGTTCCCGAAGAACTCCGCCATATCAGCGACACCCTCAGCCAGCCCAGCTATAACGGGCAGGATTACAGCGCCGCCCTCAATGGCAGCATCTTTGATGTTGTTCCAAGCGATCTTGATCTTGGATTCAGTAGTCTCGTACCGCTTCGCAGCCTCTTCCTGCAAGGCGGTGTTGCGTGCGAACTCCTCGTTGCCCTGAGCCATTGCTGCCGTCGTTACCTCGTGAGCGGACGACAGGCGCAAGAGTGCGTCAGCCTCGCGGATGCCAGTGATGCCCAGCTCGGTCAACACAGCGTTGGTGGACATGCCCATCGCTTCAGTCTCAGAAAGACCAGCAACGAATGTGGTCAAGGCACCGGCTGCGTCATTCTCCCAAGCCGTCGAGAACTGCTCCGAGGTCATGCCGGAAGTCTTGGCGAACAGGTCGAGTGACCCGCCGCCCTCTTCGACGGCCTTACTGATCCGCTTCATGGTGATGGACATGGCGCTACCGCCAGCCTCAGCCTCAATGCCCACTGAGGACATAGCAGCCGCGAGACCCATCACTTCGCCCTCAGAAAGCCCAGCCTGCACGCCAGCACCGGAGAGGCGCATGGACATCGCCAGGATTTCGGACTCAGTGGTGGCGAAGTTATTGCCCAACCCCACCAGCGTGGAGCCCAAACGCGAGACGTCGTCCTGGCTGGTGCCCATCACGTTGGAGAACCGCGCCAAACCCGTAGCCGCTTCCTCAGATGACAGGTTGGTGGATTCCCCGAGGTCAACCATCGTTTTGGTGAAGGACGCAACGTTCTCGCGTTGAATACCCAACTGACCTGCAGCTTCAGCCACACCAGCAATCTCTTCATGCGTTGCCGGCAGAGTCTTGGCAAGTCCGCGAAGCTCTTTCTCAAGCGCGGCCATCTGCTCAGGCGAGCCGTCCGTGGTCTTCTGGACGCCAGCCCACGCAGACTCCCACGAAACGGCAGCCTTCGTGACCATTGCCAAGCCGCCGCCGATGACGGCACCTGTCTTCAGGAATGTGGCGCCGGTCTGATCCCACGCTTGGCGGTTCTTCTGCGCAGACTGGACCATCCGCCCAAGGTTTGTGTCAGCGGACTTCCCGGCATCCTCGGTAGCCTTCTGGGTCTGTTTCGTAACCCGTGTGGCTTCGTCCATCGCCTGCTTGAAACCGGCGATTTCGGCTGTTAGGCGCACGACTACATTGCGATCCGCCATAGCGGGAACCCCCTACATGCTGTTCAATGGGTGGATGACTGACACGCGGGGGATACAGGCCAAACGGCGCGGGCACAACGCGATAGTGACCGGGTTGGCCATGCTCGTGCTCGGGATCGCCGTTCACTTGATATTTGCTACAGGCGGCGAAGATTCCTCAGAGTCATTCCTGTACGGCTTCAGCATTCTTGTCGCGTTTGCAGGGTTGATTACCCTGATTGTTGGTTTTGGTATCCGCAGGGAACGTAGCTAGCGGTTTACCCGGCGGGCGCGTGTAACGAACCACGACCCGCTCGCCAGGACTCGAAACTTTGTTGTCCTTCTGGAACTGCTCAACGGCAGCCAGTGAATGATCCTGGATGGTTTCGGCCTCGTAGTAACCGTCGTTATCGAAGTGGCGGGACTGATTGATAGGGAAGCCCATCTCGTTCAACCCATCCACGTAAACGGTGTAGGCGAGAGTCAATAGGTGGTCTTTCTCGCCCCACTCCGGACCGCCCATGTAAGCGGACGGCGGACGGCCGAACCGCTCACACGTTTTGAGGATCTGGACTACTCCGTGCCACTTTCCCGTCCAGAGGACCTCGGCAAAAAATCGGCGCTCACAGATGGCATGTCCGCCTGCATGGCGTCGAACTTCTCCTGCACGGCGGCGAGTTGGACCTCATCGATGCTGCTGAGTAGGGCCAGCGCCTGCTTGGGTGTGACCTTCGGACTGATGATCGCCGCTGACCACATGCGGCCGGCGAAATCGGCCATGTCGCCCTTCTTGGACTTCGCGACAATCCGCTTCTTCTCGTCCGCGTCAACCAACCGGAGACGAATCGTGAGGGCCGAGTCGGAGAACTCCTGAGCCATCCGCTGGTACTCACCCTCAAGGGCACGCAGCGAACGTTTGGATCCGAGGCTTCCTTCGTCGTCCTGTGCGACGCGTCGGGCGGTCTTGATCTGCCTCTCCAACTCATCCAGCTCGGCGATGATGTCGGGCCGCTGGTACACAGTCACGGAACGCTCAGGGCGTTTGATGCCCTTCACCCAACCGTCGAGGTCGAACTCGTCTGGTGAATTAGTCATGGGTTTCAGTCTCCATTTCGCTCAGTCTCGAGAAGGCGTGGTGCGGTTGGGTGCGCGGAGACTGAAATCACGCGCACCCAACCGGTCGAGGGGTGTTAGACCCCGGCGGCAACAGTGATGTTGTCGTAGGCCCGCTGGACCATCATTGGGACCCGGCGCTTGATGAATCCGGTCCCATCGAGACGCTGTGGGGTGTCATTGACGACCTCAGCTCCGAGATAGATCTCGTCGCCGGCCGCCCAATCTTCCTCAGCGTCCTTGTCGGTTTCGCGGGCGTACCCCCACAGGGTGGTGCCCTTGGCCTTCAGCGCCTCGAATACCTCGTCCTCGGTGGGATCCGCACCGCCGGCCAGGGCGAAGTAACGCCAGAGGGTCAGGCCTGCCTGATAGATGCCGCGGCCCGGTGCGGAGGATTCGATCTTTTCGCCAAGCGGGGTTTCAGTGATCGCTGTCGAGTCTGTGGCCGACCAAAGGAAGTCGCTGCCGAGAACCTTGAACGACGCATCAATACCCGCGTTCAGCTCGGTAGCGGTCGGGTCAGCCGGGTTAGCTGGCTTCGTGGTGAGCAGGGTGAACTTGGTCTTTCCATCGCCAATGAAACGGGGCATGTCAGGACTCCTTCTTCTTCGGGGTTTCTGCTGCCGCCGGAACTTCGGGGAGCGGGGTCTTGCGGAAGTTGTTCAGCTTTGGATTCTTCGAAGCCAGGAAGTGCTCGGGGACGTACTGCTTCTCCCCGGTCGTCTTGGAATAGACCTCAATGAGGGGCATGATGATCGCCTTTCGGGCATAAAAAATGGCCCTCAATGGGGCCGGGGATTGTTAGTTGCGGGTGGATATGAACGGGAACTCGTCAACAGCCGCCCACGGGTAGGTGTTCGAACCGGGGAGGGTCACATCTTGGTCTTCTTCGGGTGGGCGGAGAGGGGAGACGTTCATCTTTCCCGGGTGCCAACCGGTCACCACAGGGGATGCCCGGTTCAGGTGGGGGCGCACCGTGTCGGCGAGCCACATCACCTGCTCATACCCCTCGCCTGCGTAGGTGACACGCGGGCGGAGGTCCAGCTGGTCGGGGACGCGGGCCAAAGACTCCGAATGCTCCGTGCCGAAGTCGCCCCACACGACCACATACGGGTAACGCAGGGGGATCTCCTTGCCTTCTTCGTCGTGCTTGGGGCTCACGCTCCCGAAGTGGATGTCATAACTTGCGGACTCGGGGATGAGGTCGCGGACTGCTAGGTAGTGTTCACGGATCATTCGAAGATGAACCCCACAGCCTTAGCTAGATGCTCCACGAAGTTCCCCGCCTCGTCGTTCAAAGCGTGGATGGGATCCATGACGGTGGCACCGCCTGGCCGGGACGAACCGAAGTAAGCCAGACCGGCCAGGGAAGCTGACCGGCCTCGAGCTTTGTTCGGGCCAATCTCGGCTTCGATACCTTCGTCAGTGGCGTTGATGTGGTAGTCGATGGTCGGCGCGATCTGCCCGAAGTGTCGGGAGGCGCTAGCGTCTTTCTGCATCCGGTTCTTGATGTTCAGTGCGCCCTTGGAAACAATCGGGCGAACCTTCCCGACAGCAACACTTCCCGCTCTGGAGAAGTCCGCGGCCAAACCGTTGAGCTCTGACGAGTCGATCACGACACAACCTCCACACTGTAGGTCCGCTTCGTCTCGTGAGTCTTGCCCGCCAACCCGGTGACGCGGTACTTGTTCCCCACGATCATCGGATTGATTGACTCGACCAGCTCGGCGACCTCACCCACCGAAAGTTCAACCAAGACCGGCAGTTGCAGGTCGAGCCTTTCGACGGTGAACACCGCGCCGCCGGCCTCGGGGTTGGCCGCTTGCGTGCGTGAAGTCTGCAACCGGCATTTACCCTCATAGGTGGTGGTCAGGGAAGGTTCGTACTTCCCCGTCGCCGGGTTGAACACCGACTCACCTGTGGTGCGGGCAACCTTGCACCGATCGACCATCAGCCGTTCAGCCGCACGCTGCCCACTTTTGAGCAGAACTCCAAGACGCATGAAAACCCCCTAATACCAAGGAAACTGGACCTCGGGCGTACCCGTAGGAACCCACCCCTGGGAGGCGGGAACAGTGTCAATGCGAGTCGTCGCAACAACACCAAGACCCCTCAAAGACGTGGCTTTGAAGGCGGACAGCATCCGCTTCTCGGAGTCAGTCAGGTAAGCACCTGACTCATCGACCCGCCATGCCTCGTCCCGGTCGTCAATGGAACCCCGCGTCTGTGCTGACCGGTTATCGAACACCCGGCCAGCACAATAAAGAGTGACCATGACCGCATCCTCGGGGACATCCGCGACAAGGGTCCCCGTGTCAGTGGTCCACGTCCGCCCCGATTCCTTACGAACCAGGGCGGACGCGATACGCAGGCAGAGCACCGCTCGCTTGGACTCAGCCGTACCATTTGGGATCGGCTCACCAAGCCAATCGGCGAGCTCTTCGACCCCGGCGAGAGTTGCCGGGGCCGCCATTACACGCCTGTCGCGAGCGAGACGGAGACGGCCCGGTTGGCGTCCAGTGTGGCGGCACCGTAGAAGGTGTCCACAACTGACTGGTCTTCGAGCTGCAGCGGGTTGTAGTGCTGGATCCAGCGGAGCGCGAACCCATCCTGTGCGACCGTGGCCGACTTCGCCGCACCCTCAGGCTGACGTGATGGACGGGTGACGTGAGCGAACGCGTCCCGGTGGTAGCCGATACCGAAATCGGATGGCAGCGCAGCATCAGCCACGATGGTCCAACCGAACAGGCGGCCGATGGTCGCGTTCCGCAGGGTCTCCGAAGTTCCGGCCTCATTGACCTTCTGAAGCTGGGGCAACGATAGGATCGCGGCCTCGATGTCCGCCCCGACAGCGAACGTGCGGCTGTCGGTAGGGACGCGACGCTCGTTGAGTACCTGCCGGGACTTGATCAGGACCTGCATGATGTTCGAGCCATCCGGAGCCACAGCAGGGATCGACGCGTCCGTAGCTATGGTCGCCATCTCCGCGATCAGCGGCGCAGCGAGTTCATCAACGACCGACTCAGCCTGAGGTCGAAGGACCTGCTGGGCAAGGTTGGTCAGGGTGAACGTTGCGAAGTCGTCCGGCAGTCGCAGTGCGTTGTACACCTGGTTATCCAGGGTGACCGGGAACCACTGCTGATCCAGCTCGTTGAATTGGATTGCTTCGCGGGCGTCGCGCTGGGCCTTGGTGTAGACCTTCGCGGTGCCGGCGCTAACCGGGCCGAGCACATTCACGGTCTGACCCCGGCCAGCAACGAAGTCACTGGAAAAGTCCTGACGGACGGTGCGGGGAAGGTTGGTCAACCAGCGCAGGGAAGCGAGCGTAGCCCGCGCCGCCTGTTCCGGGGTGTAAAGAGTGTTAGCCACGGGGGCCTCCTAGTGTGTAGTTACTGGCGCGACCTCCGTGGCGGAGACGCACGATCTAACGGAAAATGCCTTGCGCCAACTTGTCGAGGTCCCGCTCTTCGGGCTCGCTAGTTGGGTCACCGCCGCCGCGGAGCTTTTCGCTTGGGCGGTTCGTCGGAGGCTTCTTCGGGCCGAACAACTCCATGAGCTCTTCGGCGTCCTTGAGAATCTCTTCCTCGGTGGTTCCCGACAGGCGCTTGATCAGCGCCTCGGGCAGTCCATGCTTGACACCAACGCGCAGACGCAGATTCTCGGCCTCCAGGGTCGTGATCCTCGTGTCTTTGCCTTCGGCGCCCTTCGCCTTCTCCTCAGCAGCGAGGGCGCGTTCTCGGAGGTTCTTCGCTTCGCCATTGGCTTTGCGGATCTTCTCGCGAGCCCTCTCTGCGTCGAATACCTCTTCCGTGGATTCTTCTTCGGTCCCCTTCGCCTCCTGGGCTTTGGTTTCCTCCGTGTTCTCCTCGGTCGATTCAGTGGATTCGGCTGGCTGTTCTGACATGTGCCCTCCTGGGGCTTCTCGTACTGGCGCCGCCACCAGGGCAGCTCTTACGCAGCGCTGTTCGCGTTGCGGATCTTGGGGGAGTCCTTGAAGGATCCATCTCGGCGCATCCTGTAGAGGATGGTGCTTTGCATGCGTGACTGACCTGCCGCGTCGGCCTCCGCTGCCGCAGCGTCATAGGCGTTCACGAATGTCTGCTCAGTCTCAGTGGGTGTCCACTCGCCGTAGATGATCTCGGCGGTACAGCCACAGTGTCCGTGGAATTGGAGTCCGGAGCCGCCCACCTGGTTAGCTTTCTGTTCAGATCCGTAGACAGGGCCCCGAGCGCAAAGCATCGCGCAGAACGTACAAGGGTCTCTATCGCTGACGCGCCGCCAACCTTTGGCTCTCCGGTCGCCACGTTCAGTCCTGTTGACCGATCCGCGACCGCCATCAAGCACCTGCCGGCGAACCATGCCGCCAAGCTTGACGAACGTTCCTGCCTTCGCCTCATCTGGCTCCATGCCGTTAGCGATCAGCAACTTTGTTCGAACCGGGCCAGCCAGCAACATGGTGTTGCGCATCTCGGCCGTATCAAACACACCCGGGATAGGATCCCCGGGCTGTCCGACCTCGGCTAGCCGGTACTGGCGCAGATATTCCCCAGCAACGCGGTTGGAGTCATTGTGGAACCTGCGAAGCACCGCCAGCTGGGCGGGCATCCATCGGGCCGTGGACTGATCCAATCGCCCCACGTCCACGCCATCCCAGAGGACGCTAGAGACGGCCATAGCGCGGGCCGCGATAGCAAGCTGGGCGAGACGGTTGGCCTCAGTGAGCTCCCTGCCCTCAGCCGTCAGTGCCATTGGACTGAACCATCAGGGAGTTGGCCAACTGGGCTTCGGCGGAAGGATTCTCCCGCTTGTAGTCCAGCCAGCCTTTCGCCACATCCGGAGTGATGCCGGGGATACGATCCCACAGTTTCTCCGGAGGAATGCCGAGCATCGACGCCATCTTGCCGAGAGCGTCCGCAGCCTGCGACATTGAACGCGATTCGAGGTCTGCCCAGTCAATGACCAGGCTGAAGTCGTTCGCGTCGTTCTCGCGCCCTTCGATATGGGAGGCGAGCCGCAATGTCTGGCAGTGCGAGTCACCGAAGCCGACCTTGCGCTCTCCAGCTTTCAGGTCGAGCATGGCTCGGGCCTCGGTGATCGCGTCAGCGGACAGGTTGATCATCTTGCCCGTCAGTGCGTGCGCCGGGGTTTGGGAGACCGCGGCCAGCGTTTCAATGTCCGCTTCCTCGGCCTTGATCAGGCCCTCAGGGCTCGTCTCATCGAGGGTGCCGAAGTTGACCCCCTCACCGCCCGTGAGGATGTCGTTCTGGCGCAACAGCAGCTTCCGGCGCTCGTTCTCTTCGTCGCTCTTGGGGTCTTCGAGGCCGGTGGCAGTGCGAACCTTCCACGACGAGTGATGCTGAACAAGCAACCTGTCGAATGTCGTCTTATTGATACGTTGAGCGGCTGGGATGAATGGTTCAACTTCGCCCGGGGTGCGGCCTTCAAGGTCGATCTGATTGGAGTACCGGATAGCCGGAGCCACACCAACCCCGTGGGAGCGTTCCTCAATGTACTGGAGGCGCCCATCCTCAAGCCCGAGAACGTGGACAGTTTCCTCGTCGACCACGTACCGGTGATCGCCGCGCACACGCAGGTAATACATCGGGTACTCGTCCTCAACCGGGTCAGCGTAGACCGCGTACATGTCCCGTGGCGAGTAACCCCGGATCACGGAGCCTGTGTCACCGGGCATCACCGTCGTGTAGGCGTACCCGTAGCCAAGGGCTGCGCGGTGGATGGCCCGCTGCCGTGATGGCATCCGGTTCCGCACCCACGGCTCCCACACCGGATCCACATTCAGCGACTTGGCTGAACGAACCAGTTCAGCAACCAACTGCTGAGCCACCGTCGTGACGACCAAACTAAGCCAAGGAGTCTCAGCGAGGTCCCGAAGGTACTTCTCTTCCTGGTCAGCCGAGGTTGGCACCCGCACTTTTTCAGGTGTCCAACGCAGCCAATTATCGATCCTGTCGAGTTTCTGGCGTTCCTGCTGCCAGCCAGGGACAAGGACGTCGTTGGCGAGCTCCAGCACAGCATTTTTTCGCATCACCATACTTGCCCACCACCCTTCTTGCCGCTGTTCAGGATTAGCCGGCGCACCATGCGGGCGCCGACCATGCAGATTGCGAGGTCGATCTTGTTCTTCGACTCGCGTTTGTCTTTCGAAATGGATACGTACCCGTCAACCGGGTACCGACGGGCATTCAGCACATGTCGACGCAACCGGGCGTCGCCGTCCCAGGTGAACGATGCAGACTTGATCTCCTCGAGAGTGAAGCCCACCGCAGAAGCGAACGAACGGGTGTTGTCCCGGGCCGACATGTCGAACATGACCGCATGGCCAGATCCACCCTTCTTTCCTGACGCCCACACACGGAGCTTGTGCCGGTATTGCAGGTGCCAGTCGTTGAACAGCGGATCCCAGTAGCGGTCCATCGTCTCGTCGTCCTTCACATGCGACGGGTCCCCGAAGAAACCCACCACTGTGAACTCGTCGAACGCTTCGCGCACCGATTGGTCGACCTTCTCGCGGGGCGCCAACCATCCGTCCCCGCGCTTGCCAGGCGGACGCTGCCACATACCGAGAGTCACCACATGTCCATCGGACATCCGGCAGCCCACCAAAGCGGTGGCATCGTCGGACTTAGAGCAGTCCAAGAACAGGGCGATTTCCTCGCCACGTTCCAGGACCTTTTCAGGATCCTTCAGCGGGTCGAACTCAAGCGGCTCAGTCCACGCGTCCTCGGCCGCGGTGATCTGGTTGTACCACTTACGCCGCGACTCACTCGGAGTGTTCGCCGGGTTCGCGATCGACTTTCTGATGCGCCCCTCCGCGTCCAACCACACCGCGTCACCCCGCACCGCAAGCACCACGTCAGGGGCAGCGGCCAACGTCAACGGCGCCTCCGGGGGAGCCTCAAGCGAGTCATACATGACACCGAACTCGGCAAAATCTGCCTCATCACCCAATGTCGACTCGTAGGCCTCCCTCATACGCTGACCCACCGAGTCCTCACCCGGCCGGTACGCATTGCAGATGTCCAGCATCCTTGCCGGCGAATCCTTATCGGACTTCGCCGCGTTACCCTCGATTGCTCCAGCCATCTCATGACCAGAGTTCGAAGAATTCCAGTTCTGCGTCTCGTTGCGGATCACCAACGTCGGTCGGCCGCCCTCGATGGACATTACCGACGACGTCACCGCCTCGATCTGCCGCTCATCGCCAGCACCCCACACGTTCCGCTTGCCGACTTGGATGCCGTAGTGCTTCCGTGCCTCCGCAGTGATCAGCGACGGAAAGAGCTTCATCGTGTTCTGCGTCTGAATGAGTGATACGGCAACGATTTGGATCCACGCGTTCGACTGCTCGCGTCCCACCGGGTTGTCTCCATCCCAGTAGTCGAAGGTCACCTCGGCGAACATGGCCGCCATCGACAGGCACGCAGCGATCGGGTCCTTGCCCCAACCCTTCAACCGCTGCAGAACACCCGAGTGGTAGACGAAGTCACCGGACTCTTCGACAGCGAAGTACCAGAGGATGAACCGGGTCTGCTCAGCGGTGAACGCCCAAGGCTTCCCGTGCTTGTCCTTCAGCCAGTACCCACACCAAGCAAGGATCCGCCATCCGAGTGTGAAGCGGGGGAGCGTCCACCCGTTCTCGTACTGCCAGGTCGGACCGATCTTTACCGGCTCCCACAACAGCCCGGCAGGAGGGAAAGCAGACGCGAGCTGATCCTCGTACCAACGGATAATCTCCGCGAAGTCCGACTCGGCAGAAGTGATGAGAGCCGCGGAGCTACGAGACCTTGCCACGGGTCTGGGCCCAACGTGTTTGTGCCGCCGCGCGTTGCTGGTTGCCCGCGGTACCCTCATCTGGCAGTTTCAGGCTGGCCCACAGAGCCTTCTTTGTTGCCCGATGCTGCCGGATTTCCGACACCATGGGATTAGCAACGTCCTGCCCCTGTGAACCAGTTGTGATCAGCTCCGCCCCATCGAGTTCTGCCTCGAGGCGAACGATCAGGTCGGCCTCACGGCAGATGTCCTCGAGTGTGTCCAGTTCATCGGCGCGGAGTTCGTAGTTAGATGTGGTGTCCTTCCACAGGCGCTTACCCTTGGCCTCCAGGCCACGCGGTGCTGTAGCTGCCATGATGTCCTCCCGGGACGCTGTGCGCGCCCACCAGGGGCACTAGACGACCGAGGCAACAACCCCGGACAAATCTGCGAGCCTCGTAGGGGAACCCTCGAAGCTGTTGCCGGTTACGGCGATGTACCGGCCGGCGGAGTAGAACTCGATCGCCATTTCTCCCGAGCGGATGTTCCGACCGGAACCCTCAGGCAACAGGCCGAAGATATGCAGGCCTTCACCGGACTGGGAGACCTCGATATAGGTCGGCGGGCATGAGTCCAAGATTGCGCGTGCCCACTCGGCGACCACGCCGTCGATGATGCAGTGATCCAAGTCAATGCAGCCGATACCCTCACCAAGGGCGAACCCGAGGCCGGTGCCCAAGGTGGACTGGCGAGCCACCTGGTAGGAACACCACGTAGCCGTATTCGTAGAAGACGCCGGCTTCCCCTCGGTGGTGATGGGCAGCTTCGTCACCCGACCCCCACGTCGAACCGGTTTCCACCGCATCCATCGCGCTTTACTAGTCATTTCCACCGGTAAAACAGGCTTCCGAGACGCATAAACACGATGCTTCGTGGAACAGAACCGGGCGCCAGCACGCAGGAGATTGATGCTCTCTCCGCAGTACTCGCACACCCTCTCAGTCATCCTTCTAGTCTACCGTAGTTGTTACGGATAATCCGCTAAATCTAGGAGAGTTGGAAGGGTTCGCAAGAGGTTGCATCTGCAGGAGCCGATCTACCGAAGCGGGGGTTATTCAAGCCCACAAAGCCATCGAAAGGTCGGCACAGAGAGAGCCAGGGAGCTCCCAGCCCCACCGAAAAAGCCAGAAGGAGCGCACGCAGGATGAGAGTTGCTATCCGGCGGTAAGGGGGTTTTCCGCGGGGGAGGCACCCCGCAGTGGGGTTGGCCGTCGACCTCGCGATGGTTTGAGTCTATCCGATGAGTGTCTTGATGTCGTCCCTCTTGAGTCCGTCAAGTTCGGCTTCGGTGTGTCCGTTGCGTAGTGCGTAGTCGTACCATGCTTCTAGGCTTGCGTTGCCGGCTGGCTTGGTGTCCGTGTCCTCAGCCACGGCCGGAGTTGTGGTCTCTTCGACGTGTCCAGTGTTGGTGAGGTAGGCGGCGACGCCTGGTGTGACGTTGATGGTCGCACCTTTGTTGTGTCCGCCGATTGCTTTGCTGAGGGTGACTGCGGTCATGGTGTTCTCCCTGGGTGTGGTTCGGTGGGTCTGCGTCTGAGTTGGGCGTTGGCTGTGTTGCGTGCCGCGTTCTCTTGCCGGGTCTTTTCGGCGTGGTGATTGGTGCATAACCATTGGAGGTTGGACAGCGCGTGGTTGTCGCCCGGGGTGGTGTGGTCGCACTCGCTACCTATGGTTGTGCACCGGTGGCCGTCGGCTACCCATTCGCATATCCCGCCGGCTCTACGTTTGACGGCTTGCCTGAGCTTGGGCCAGTCAGGTGGTAGGCGCTTCGAGCGGGTGGAGGTATGCCATGCCATCAGCTGTCGGCGGTTCCATTCCATCGCAGTGAGATGGACCGTCCACGTCCACCGTTGTCATCATCTATGGATTGCTCACGGTGGCCACTGTGCATCTCGGGGTGGCTGGTGTAGGAGTGTGCAAGTTCGACTTGACTAAAGTTGTCGCCTTCTGGCTGGTCTTCGTTGGCCTGCCCCTTTGCTTGCGCATCGGCCTCGAGCCACTGGCACACAGCACTGTATAGCCGACGCAAGGCTATCCAACCTGCTCGTAGGTCTTCTCGAAGATGTCCGGCTTGCAAAGGTAAAACTCACCCTGAACTCCCCGGATGATGTAATCGCCGGGCTCCGCTTTCATCGTCCCCTCGACCGTCGTGATGTAGATGGGCCCGTTATCGTCCAGATCATAGGTAGCTGAGGCCCCCCGGGGGATCTGCTGAACCCATGTCATGACTTCGTGGGCGTTGCCATTGAGAAGCATCGCTTCGATGACGACTGGCGTTTTGCGGTACTGAGTAGACATAGGTTGCTCCTGGGTGGATTCGACTATAGGAACGCTCTGCATAGTCCGGTCGGGTGGTGCGCATTCCTCTGTTTCAATTCACCGGAGGGTTGAATGGCGAGGCATCCGCTAATATCCAATGCGACAGACCTGTTCGCCGGCATGTATGCGGGTAGGGTTCGACTTATGACAGATCAGAATGGCGCCGTTTACCGACCAATCCCGACTTACAGCGAGTGGTATCCCGGTGAATTTAGGTCCGAAGCATTCGACCGATACCGCGACCTGCTCCAACACGCTAAAGATGGGGCCAGCGCATCGACGCTCGAATCCGCTGTATTGGCTGCCACGCGGTCTGCTGCGATCGATACGGGCGCCATTGAGGGTTTGTACTCCGTCGATCGCGGCTTCACCAGAACGATAGCCACGCAATCCGCCAGTTGGGAGGTTGCCATGGCCTCCCGCGGAGATCATGTTCGGAGGGCTTTCGAGGATGCGTTGAATGCCTATGAATTTGTTCTAGATGCCGCGACACAATCTGTCATCGTGACGGAGGTCTTCATCAGGGAACTGCATGCGCTGGTCTGCGCCAGTCAGGACACCTACACCGTCTACACCGCGGTTGGACCGCAGAAGCATGACCTGCCAAAGGGGAAATATAAGACGATGCCTAACAGTCCCACTTTGGAGGGTGGTCACGTGCACGCCTACGCTCCCGTCGCTGACACTGCACCCGAGATGCAGAGGCTTGTCGATGAACTGCGATCAGAGAAGTTTATCGCTGCACATCCGATCGTTCAGGCCGCATACGCTCACTATGCCTATGTTTGCATCCACCCATTCGCAGACGGCAATGGACGAGTGGCTCGCGCCCTCGCCAGTATTTATCTCTATCGCAATCCAGGCATTCCCCTTGTGATTTTTGCGGATCAGCGCAACCCCTACTTTGATGCGCTTGAAGCCGCGGACCGAGGAAATTCTAAGCCATTCGTGAGCTTTATAGGGGAGAGGGTTGTCGACACTATCGGATTGATCCGATCGTCGTTGCATTATTCGGGCGAAACGCAAACCATCATGGATGATCTGCGGGAACTTTTTGCAAGTAGCTCGGGGAGCGAGGAAATCCGTGCGGCCGCAGTTCGGCTGAGGGATATGACGGTGAATGAACTGACTAGTCAGCTCGCCACCTTAGATCTTCCGAGGGCTATCGAAAGCTCCGCATACGCTAGCTTGCTTACGGGCCCGCATCACGTGCCAACAGGGTACGAAGTAATTGGTAAGGACGGCGCACTCTACCTGAGGATAGCCAGTACGTGGCCCAAGGCAGCGAGGGTTTTGGTCAAGATAAATATTGGAATCTCTACAGCTGATGACGGGCGGGCTGAACTCATTGTCGCCTCTAGCGCAAACGACGGTTTGGATGTTTGGATGCGCGAATTGACCCCTCAAGCCACGGAGGTGTTGATGAGGAAGCTCACTAACTGGGTGGAAGGGGAGTTGAGCCGAGCGTTAGGGCAATTTCACCAAAAGCTTCAGGATTCCAAATAAAAACGGTTGGCCACCATTCGGAGAGTGGCGGCCAACCGTCGTGTCTTGGAGACACTTATGCTCTGTGCCTTCGGGTTAATGCGCTTGGCGGGCACTTACAAGCGTGTCATCTTGGCCGTGGCCCTTCGGCTCCTGTCCACTATGGAACGCCGTGCCATAGTGTTGGGCGGCGCAAGTCTAGTAGCCGTCTATCGAAGAATTGGAACAATCAAAGTCAGTCTTGGTTCCGCCCGAGGATGTCATCGGTGAGCTGTTCGACGGTGAGTTTCGCTAGTCCAAATGAGCTGTGTGGTGTGGAAGCTGCAGGTGTGGAGCACGAGTTTATGAAGCCGTCATCGTCGGCCATTGTCGTTTACCCAATGACCACATCGACGAGTAGGCCGCTGTGCCCTAATCGGGCCACGTGATCCTGGATCGCATCGTGGATCGCCCCCCGCCCTCTGGGTGAACCCTCAGTTATGCTCTTCGCTCGCCAGTGAGGAGGGAACGTGTCCGCCGCCATGTCGCTCAGACGACCAACATTGCTGGTGCTCTTATTGAAGCAGGTGCCTAAACGGAAGTGTGGAGGGTAATATTCGTGAATGACGACTACGACGGTCTCTGCGGAAGTGGATCTGAGCTCGACATTCATATTTGTGAGAATCGAAATGCGGCCTCGGATCAGCATCGTTGCCCACGAGCGATTGACTCGCGATGTGACAAATATTCTAGCTCTCGGACTGTTCCTCGAATCGGATGACCCTAGCTACTCATCGAATCACAGAATCCTGTCAAGATTTCAGGTTATCCGGTCTCGCTATGGGAGTCCCTATGAGATGGATCTGCAGGTAATCCAATCGGCTGCTATGACCGCATCGGCCGGCGTTGCCGCTGTAGCTTATGTTCTTAGGCAGGTTTCGCATGCAGTGAGGGATCTTGCGGAAGGTCGCAAGTTTCGAGCAGAGGCATCTGCGCAGGAAGCTGCGAATGCGATGAGAAGAAGCATACGAGACGAGGAACAAGAAGTGATCGCAGCGATCAAAAAAGCTTCTAACAACTTGTCAAGAAAGCAAAAAAGGCAAATGGCAAGGGTGTTGTCTGGGGCTCAATCTTCGAGCGTCGACCAGCGTAGTTCGAAGGAAAGGGAACTAATAGCTTCGATCCAACGCCTAGCCGCTCGGGATAGCTCCATTTGGGTCGAAAATTAGAACATAGGGTGTCTACAAACTGAAGGCCGCCATTAGAACCAATGGCGGCCTTCATCATGTCGTAGAGACACTTATGCTCTGTGCCTCAAGATTAACCCACCCGGCCGCGACTTACAAGCGTGTCATCTTGGCCGTGGCCCTTCAGCTCCTGTCCACCATGGAACGCCATCCCAAGGTGTCGGGTGGCGAAGCCCGTTGGACTGGTCCAGACTGAGCTGTTCTGCGCAGCGAGGGCACTCATCGTCGCCGGCGTTAGCGAATGCTGTTGGCAGTATGAGTTTTACTTGGGCGCCACAGAGCGCGTGTCGGTAGTCGTCCGGTTCTTCGAGGAAGAGTGGAGCTTCGATGTGCCGTATACGCGAGTCTCGGCGGAAGCAGTGGACGATGCTGATCTTTTCAGGGAGGGTCACTTGCCATCCCTTACAGGCCGGTTCTTTCCTTTTGGTGAAGGATCTGAGTGCTGCGAGGTGCAGTCCGGGGTTCTTCATGGGTTCACCAACTCATTCGCCACTGACAGTTCTAGGACGAATTCTTCGGCCGCTTCCATAAGAGCTGGGAGGGAGTGCAGATCGGCGCCAGCCCAAGTGGTTCCGCATGCTCCACATTGGACTTGGAGTCCGGCCGCGGTGATGGCGGTGTTGCGGATCCATTCGTCTTCGTTCCATGTCCAGGCGTGTGTGGCGTGGCAGCCTTCGACGGGGCATGTTCCAACGATCTCGATCTTGCGGACGGGATTGATGAGGTTGCTGATGGCGTTGACCCAACCGACTGTGGTGCGGAGGCAGTTCTCTTGTGCTACACCGGTCGGGTCGGCGAGCGCTCGTACGCCCCACTTCTGGAGCTTTGATTCGTGACTGACCTCAGGCTCGTCGGCCGCGGTGTGTTGGATGTGCCTGGTGTTGAGAGCTTCCCGAATCTCGTTCCAGAGGATCATTGCCTGGATTGCGATGGGGGAGCGCGACCCTGATCCGCTGCCTCCGGTGCTACGCCGGCCTGATGCTTGTTCAAGCCGCAGCTGGTCGAATAGCGACATTTCTGTGGGGTACGACGAGTTGCCGGTTTCTGGGTCGGTGTAGGTGACTCGGTGTTCGCGGGTGAGGCGGTGGATGTGGTCGTTGAGAAGTTGTTCGGTGGCGGTCATTTCGCTCCAACCAGTTCGATGGGTGTTAGGTGTGATTTTTGGGCCTGCGGGTAGGTCACGCGGTTTGGTCCAGTTCGTAGCGCTCGTAAGGGTTGCGGTGGTTGCCGCTTACGGAGGCAACGTGGGGCCTCCAATTGAGTTGCAGGTTCCCGGTTTTGCCGTGTCGATTCTTCGCGATGATGAGCTCAATGATGGAGTCCTCTGCGGTGCCTTCCCTGTGCAGAAGGATGATGTTGTCGGCGTGGGCTTCGATCCCGCCGGACTCCCTGAGATCACTCATTGTGGGTGTTTTGATCTCGCGTTGAGTGGATCCGCGGTTGACCTGGGCGAGGGCGAGCACATGTGTGTTGAATTCCTTCGCCAAGTGCTTGCAGTCTTCGGCAATGCGAGAGACCTGCCGCTCTCGCTGATCAGATCGACTGGCCGGCGTTACAAGCTGCAGGTAGTCGATAACGATTAGAGGTACCGGCCCGCGTCGAGTCCAGGTTCGGACTTTCGACCGGATCTGCGCCATCGAGAACTGTGAAGCCTCTTCGACGTAGAGCGGCCAGTTCGCCGACTTCTGAACCAGGTCACTGATCCTGGACCAGTCGTCGTCCTTGAGCTTGTGGTTGCTGATTGCGGCCAGGTTGACCTCGGTAGCGTGGGAGACCAGCCTGTCGACCATGTCTTCTTCGCTCATTTCGAGTGAGAAGAACCCGCACCCATACTCGGCTGCAGCAACCGCAGCGCACCCAGCGACTAAAGATTTACCGACCGCTGGGCGTGCACCCATGACGGTCAGCTGACCTGGCCTCCAACCGCCGTTGAGCATGTCGTCAAGCTCGGGCCAACCGGTACGGAAGGCACGTGGCTTCGGTTTGTCCCACCGGTCGACGGCCAGCTTCAGGGCATCAGCAAAGGTTCGTACCCTCGCCTGTGTGCCCTCCATCTGGACCACGCCGTCGAGTCGCGCCCTGTTGGCTTCCAGAACCTCATCCACGGTCGCCCAGTCAGCCTCGCTTGAGCTTTGCACCAGCGCGGTCCCGACGTCCGCGATCCTCCTCAGGCGTGCCATGGATCGCACCATTGAGGCGTAGTGCGGTGCCTGGAACGCTGAGGTGGGAGCGGCTAGGCAGTCGTGCAGGTAGCTGTCCGTCAAACCTGTGATTGGTGACCCGACGAGCTTCTGGGCCAATGTCACCGGATTGATTGGGTTGCCGGCCCGGTGTTCCGTCAGGATCAAAGTCCAGAGCTGCTCGTGGGCTGGCCGGTAGAAGTCCTCCGAGTCGATCACGCAATCGTCGATGACCCGGCTGTCCAGCATTGCCGAACCGAGGACGATCATCTCCGCATCCAAATCATGCCTAGGCTGCATTGGTTCCCTCCAGACGCTTCCGGGCCAAGTTGAGCCGATCCTTCCGGTGGGTATCTACTTGGGCTTTCTTCCAGGCAGCTTCCTCCGGGATGGAGAGCCCAGACGGAGGGTCACCGAGCACCCAGGTGTCGAGACCCAGCACGGCATCCACGTCTATCTCGCCGTTGAAGCCTGCCTGCGGTTTCGAACGGTTCACGTCCGCCTTCGCCAGCAGTTGGGGGAACTTGTCCCGCAGCTTTGACATGGACAGGATGTTCTTCCGCCAGAACTCGTCGTTGGTCGCCCATCGGATCATCCACTCGATCTGCGGAACGGTGTACCCGTCCCGGTCGATGAGGAGGCGAGCCGCTGAGGTGTTCGCCTTGTTCCTTGATGGCTTCTTGAAGCCGTTTTCGAAGATGAGGTTTTCGAGGAGATCGAGAAGCTGTTCAACGTCTGGTCGTGGAATCGCTTCAGCGATTTCCGACGAGAAGGTTTTATCTTCTTTAGAAGATGTAGCTGTAGTAGTAGCTGTAGTAGTAGGGCATCTAGTAGCGTCGCCCGACGATTCGGCAAAGGTGGTGGCATAACCCTCGGCATAGGCTTTGCCATAACCTTTGGCATAACCGTCGGCATGGGTAGCCGTTTTCATGTCTTTCGAAGGTGCCTGCAGAAGCTTCCTGACACGGTCGTTCTCCCAGCATTTTTCATTCGGGATCTCCTCGTGCAGTCGTTTCAACTCGTGCACGAAGTAGGTTCGGATCTTGGGCGACGAGATTGCCGCGTAGTCGTTCGCCATGGAGATCGGCAGCCGGTGCTGCTTGAGGAGCCCGTCGTGCCTCACGAAGGACCGAACGAAGACTTCCTCGGATTCCTCGTCGACGTAGATGAAGTGTTCCGTCTGCAGCTCCCGTGCTGCTGCGTTGACGGACTCGGAGGTGGCACCGGAACTCATGCCTGCGATCCGCCCTTTCCGCCAATCTGCGACGCCGGCGTAGGACAGTGTCGGGTGGATCATGAGGATCATGTATAGGTGTTGGGCTGGGACGGACAGCCCGCGGAAGTCGTCATCCGCGAGCATGTCCACCCTCAGGTTCGCTCGTTCCCTAGGCACTGGTTAGAACCGCCTGTCCTGCCATGAAGGCCTTGAGGGTCATCCGTGAGCGCTGGTACTCCCGGTATCCTGCAGGGCTGAGCTCTCCCTGCCGAACGACCCTGTAAAGCTCCTTGTTGAGCGGCCTTCGGTTACCAGTGGACTCCAGGTCTGCGAGATTCGGCTCCAGAGAGCCGATTAAGGCGAGCCGTGACCGCTCGATGTCCTCCACGATCCCGTTGATGTCCCCTGGGTACGCCACACGCTTGAATGGTTTGGAGTGGAATTGGAGAACGGCCGTGTGTGCGTCATCTGCCTTCCGTGCCCCGAGGATCTCGTACCAAGCGTCTCCTTGAGCTGTGGTGAAGCTACGTCCTTCGAGAAGGCCGAGCTTGGCCAGCACGCCATTCAATTCGTCGCGGGTCATTTGGTCTCCTCTTTGCGCGATTCAATTGCGAGTCCCTCTGGAGGGATCACTGCACCGATGGAAGACATCAGCGTGCAGGTGTCACATAGTTCGTCTTTGGCGAATGGTGTTGTCGGGAACTCCTTGTCGCCCGGACGGCTTCGAGGCTCCAGCAACTTTCCGCAGCGGGTCGGGACTTTGGAGCCGTAGATCGGGGGATAGGTGCCTTCGCCCAAGAAAATATGGGCGGGGTCCAACCTGTTCTCTTTCTTGCTGGCCTGGGGTGCGGTCTTCGTGTGGTCCGTCATTTTGCGGCCTCCGTCGCATCGGCGTTGATGGACAGCGGGAGGTGCTCCACTTGAAGCTGGTGATCCTGGTCGATGTTCCCGAGGTCCGCGAAGACCGCTTCGGCGACCTCGCTGACATAGTGATCGTCCACGTAGCGGCACAGGCTAATGCGGAGTCGTTCCGGCTCGCATGGATGGTTGAACCAAGTGCGGGGATCTTGGCGTGGGGCTTCGGCTGTGCATAGCGCTGAGTCGATCTCGGCGGATGTAGCACCGGCATAGATGGTAACCAGCATGCGGCCGGTCGCTGGCCAATGGTTGATTGTGGCGAAGTAGCGCACCAATTTACCGTCGTACGACTGGGCCGTTCTTACGGCGCGAGGAGAAAGCGAGACGTATATTGAATCCTCGATCCGAACGGCGTCGGTTGGGTAGCTATGGTCGTGATTCGCGCTAATACCCCGACAAATCGTAGACGTGTAGTAGGCTTCAAACATTGCGATTCCTTCTCTCTGGAGGGCGTTGCTGATGACGGTCTGGACTGACTTCTTGGCGGGAGTGTCCAGGCCGTTTTTGTGTGTAGAGGTGGGTCCAGATGCGGCATTCACTATCTGGCTTCTTCCGCTTCGAATGCGGCGTCGACCCAGGCAACTAAATCCTGCTCGCGGTACATAACGCGTCCTTGGAGTTTTGCGGACTTTGGTCCTTCAGACCGGTGCCGCATCCATCGAAGTTGGGCGGGTGACTTTCGAAGGAAGGCCGCTGCCTCGTCGAGGGTTAGCAGGTGAGAATTCGGGGTTGACCCCATGAGTACTCCTTATCAAATCTTGATAATAAACTATAGAAAAGTTGTCTTGTTTTGCTGACAGGACGACGGTACCCGGAATGGCCTACGCATGTCAACAGGCGACAACTCGACCCATATGCAATAATCAGATAATGACAAACAGTAGTGCTGGGCAGAGCAAGGAACGGTGGAGGGGCTGGGAGGCCGCCCATGCCAATCTCATCGTCGACAGCGTCAATGCTCTAAGGGACGACCAGGGCCTCACTATCCGGGATCTTGTGGTCCGTTTGGATGAGTTTGGGTGGCCCGTTGGCGTCGCAACCCTCAATGGCATTTTGTCGGGCCGAAAGCGAACCTCGTTCAGCGTTGGGGAGGTGTACGCCTTCGCGTCGGCACTGCAAGTTCCCCCTGCCTATCTGCTCCTGGGGATGCCTTACGCGTCTGAATTGAGTATGAGTCCGTCCGCCGAGTTACCTATGCCCTTAGTCGATGCTTATGACTGGCTAACGGGCAATCAGTCAGACGGTCCCTTTGACTCTCTTAGGAACTACAACCGATTCCTACGAACGGTCGTCTGGCAAAATGCTCTTCAACATGTCTTCCCCAACTTTGATGCGGCGAAGCTGGACAGGGAATTCGCTGGCCCAGTGATCTCCGGAGTGCTCCTTCGGGAGGCGATATGGGATCTTATGGAGGTGAGGGCAGAGTTCGTCAGATCGGGTGGGAAATTGGAATCTCTGCCGTTGCCCGAGGCTCTCCTGGCCTTTGAGAAGGACTGGAGCAAGGCGCAGGATGCAGAACTTCCAATCGTGGGACTCAGCTCGGATGTAGAAATCCAACGTGCCCGATCTTATGTCCGTGAGTCCTTGCCCCGGAGAGCGATGGAAACTGATGGCGAGCATTAAGAAGAGGGCTGACGGGCGCTGGCGTGCCCGATACAGGGACGCCGCCGGCAAGGAGCACTCGCGACACTTTGCCCGGAAGCTGAACGGTCAACGATGGCTCGATGAGGTAACGACATCGGTCGTTACTGGCACCTATGTGGACCCCAAGACCGCGAAGACGACAGTGTCGCAATGGTGCGTCTCCTGGATGA
This sequence comes from Arthrobacter sp. 260, assembly GCF_013116745.1. Lineage (GTDB taxonomy): Bacteria > Actinomycetota > Actinomycetes > Actinomycetales > Micrococcaceae > Arthrobacter_D. The sequence continues at coordinate 86,451 of NZ_JABFOE010000005.1, read as the reverse complement.
AGGGTTACGAGAACAAGCGTCCGTCGACAGTGAAGCAGGCCCGGTCCCACCTCAAGCACATCGAGGCCGAGTTCGGGACGAAGGAGCTGGCGTCAGTGCGACCGTCGGAGGTGCGGTCCTGGACCGCGAAGCTGAAGGCAGAGGGTTACGCCGACTCGACCGTGTACGCGCTGCACGCCCGCCTGTCCCACCTCTTTGCGGATGCAGTGCATGACGGGCTAATCCCTAAGTCACCCGTGAGCCGCAGGACGTCTCCCGGCGCCGGCAAGCAGCGACCTTACGTCGCAACCACCGGGCAAGTGTGGGCGCTTCATGACCTAATGCCAGAGAGTATGCGGCCGGCAATCCTCTTGGCCGCCTTCGCAGGGCTGAGGGTCGCGGAAGTAGCGGCGCTCCGGGTCCAGGACGTCGACTTCATGCGAGGTTTCGTCAATCCGACAATTCAGTATCCGGCCGAGCCACTCAAGACTGAGATGTCCAAGACGCCCATCCCGATCCCGCGGGAGCTCGCGCTGCAGCTCAACCACAACCCGACCAAGTGGGGTTCGGAAACGATCGTCACGGGGGAGTGGGGCCGCTCCGTGGCGCCCTACACGATTGAGACGCAGTTCCGGCGTGCACGAGTCCAGGTAGAAGGTCTACCCGACGGTTTCCGGTTCCACGACCTCCGGCACTACTTTGCTTCGCTACTCATAGCCTCTGGGCTCGATGTGAAGGTCGTTCAAACACGACTTCGGCACTCGTCCGCAAAAACCACGCTCGATACGTATGGGCATATCTGGCCAGACAAGGACGACTCCTCGCGAGCCGCAGTCTCCGCTATTCTCATCGAGCGCACCTCCACCGGAATGCATGGATCAGCTTCGAAATAAGGAGCCGAAAATGGGTAATCAAGCAGCCAACTTCACTGAGTGCCTTAATCAGCTGGGGTTTGTTCTGCTTGATATCCCCCAGCGAAAAAGGGCTGGGTGGGGCAGGGCAACAACAACAGACCTTCCGGCGTTCGCTCAAGAGGAGCTATTCCAGCTCCACAGCAAGCTGACCGGCCGAACAGTTCCAACAAGTTTCACAACAGGCCAATGGGACTTCGTCAGCTCTACCGGACTTCACATCGAATACGACGAGGAAGCCCACTTCAACAGGTATCGACTCGCCACTCTAGAACTGTCATGGAGCGATCGGTTGCCCTGGGCGGAACAGTATCGCGAGATGTCTTCGGCTTGGGAGTCAGCGTGCATCACCAAAGCAAGCTATGGCAAATATTGGTCAAGCAACTCGACCGAGCGCATGTTTGGTCCCTCTGACCCACCCGGCGTTTTGGGCACCCTCGGTTCCTCAAGGTGGAAACAGCGAGCTTTCTACGACGCCATCAAAGATGCGGTTGCACTATTCAAGCCCGGAGTTTCGCTGGCGCGTGTGTCCATGTATGACGGGATCGGAGGATCAGCGGCCGGGTCCGTCCTCAAGCACACCCCAAGGTTGGCCCAGGAAGATGTATCTAGGCATTTGACCGGCAGGACCCTGGAAGGTCACCGCGGCTCAACCGTAAGTTTCCATCCTCAACCGTAAGTTTCCATCAGTAGGGCGTCTTCATCGTCCGAAAAGCCTGTGGAATCCTTTCATCGCACAGTCATAGATGTTAGCTTCGACTGATGGATGAATTCGACGATTTCCCTGCTCTCGTTGAGCTTAGAAAAGTACTCACTCCTGAGAACCCTCAGTTCATTTTGGAAGACGGGCAGCTTCGCCACCGAGGCTACTTCATCAGCCTTGAAGTCTGGAACGTGCGCACAAGAATTCATGTCGCGTTTCCGGCCAAAGGATTGGGTGGTGGACATCCACGATTCAGGCTACTTGGTGATGAAGGTCAAAAATATGCAGGCATCGTCGGCCCCAGCGCAACCGCGGAAAATGATCTTATGAGCTTCTATTCACTTTCATTCGAGCCTCTGCAACACGGCACAACTGAGGTGAAGGCTGAGATAGCAATCGTTCCAGCGGGGGTGGTAGTGGAAGATGCAAGTGAACTTGATTCCCTGTGGAGCGACATGGGCAAAGTCAGCATCTAGATAATTAGAAGGCGGATTCCGATCGGACAGAACTGAGATCGTCAAAACAATGTCTCGTCAGGCGCGGGTCCGGGTTTCGGCCTAGCCTTCTTCAGTGGGAACTTAGGACCAGGACCATAGCGAACCGCGGTACCCCTTGATTGCTCAGATATACGAATCAGAAGTTCCCGTCCGAGAAGATCCCGGAGCAGGTCCCGCGCCTGAAAGACGTCCAGATCGAATAGTCGTTGCACCGTTCTGCTATTTATCTGACCGTAGTCCTTTACATGCTCCACTATCTTTGCGTCGCTCTCATTCACTGAGCGCTTCTGATACCGAAGCGCGGGTCCGAGCGCGACGAGTGCGGTTCGTTGGAGGCGATAACTAGGGTGTCGCCTAGATGATGTGCCAGCTGTCGGTTCCAGAAGATGAGCTTCGCCGGTTGCCAAGCGACGCAAGATCGACTCAGTGGCCTCGACACTTCGCTGGAGGACATTACTGATTGAGGAAGCTGTAATGGTCCTCTTTTCACAGAGCACGGTCGTAACGAGAAGCGTGTCAGTATCGTTCTGCTCGGCAAGGGGTAACGTTGCCAAGAATCGAGCAACTCGTGAGTTTGGCGGGCCACCAGTGAAAGTGATCAAGGTGTCCTGTCCCTCACTTACCTCTTCGACAGACGGAACAGCTCGACCGCTCCTGATCATCTCTCTAAACATTCGGTCGACGCCTTGTCCGAGCTGTTCGGCTAGACCAATGTTCCTGAAAACATCCGCTAAGTGCCTGAAACGGGGCTTAGACGGATGAGTGAGAATATTGGTGGGAAGAACACCAGTCACGAGCGGTCCCGGTGAACGTACAGTCAACAGTTCGGGGGAGTGCTCGATGGAAACGGGGCGTGATTCCCTATGATCTCCATGCATGAGCGCGTTTGCTAGTGCCTCTCGGATGGCAGCCAGGGGATAGTCCTCAATCTGGATCTGCTGGCCCGAACCGGTTGTGACCGGTGTAATCCCGATGCGATTGGCTATGACGTCCATTATTTCTGGAAAGGCTTGTACGAGCGGAGCGCCCCACCGCCGGACAAAATCAGCCTCTCCACCGGTCGTGCTGCGATGTTGATAAACAACGAGAGTGTCAGGTAAGCCTTGTGTCGATCCGCAGAGCATTATCTCAGCCGCACGAGTGAGCGTTCCATCCTGGTGGATAAATCTGAGGGAAGTCAGCATCTCGTCTACACCGGCCTCAGCGAGACTTCTGAGTCCGGGCGATGTGGTTTGGCTCAGCAACCCCCTCAGCCGCACAAGGGCTAAGGGCAAAATATCTTCTAATGGCCGCCCGGATGCATCCGCTGACCAGTCAGCGCCTCGTCGCTCGTCGTTGAGTCGTCCCACCTCCGCAGGTAGCAGAACGAGACACTGGTCGCCGAGGCGACGAGTAGGCGCAGTCTTGTGGGTTTGGTAGACATCTAGGCCCGCAGGTACGTCGATAATCAGTAAGCGGACGTCTGCAGTGGTCATTTCCTCCAGAGTCACCAAAAGTGAGGGCTGGGTAAGCGCGTAGATTCGCTCCTTCATGACGTCGGCTTCGATATCCGTTCCTAGGAACGCATCCGAACCGGTACCTCGATCGCTGACACCGAGAATGATCTTCCCACCCGCGCCATTCGCGAAGCAGACTGACGCTTCAGCTATGTCTTGGAAAGTTTCCTTTTTCTCCCTTTTCTCTTGCTTGAATTCAAGGGACGACGACTCGATTTTCGCCGCGGATGTTTTTGACGTCAGAATGAGATGAAGGGCGGAATCAAGGTCCACTTTGATACTCCTTTGAGGTTACTAACATTCTGTCATACCACTCAAAGAACCCTCAAAGGATGTTTCATGAATCTTGAGCACGGGAGCCCTGGTAGCCCTGGGGTGTGGGCGCCGGAGTATGCCGGGGAAGACATCACAGATTGGAGCCCCCCACCGAGGTGAAGGGCTCCAATCTTTTATGCCGTTTCGAACTCTTGCGGACTGCCTGCGGACTAAACCCGCTACAGCCCTTTGTTTTAGCTAGACGCCGTAGTAGAGCTCGAACTCGTAAGGGTTCGGGCGCAGCGACAGCGGGATGATCTCGAATTCACGCTTGTACTCGATCCAGGTGTCGATCAGGTCCTGGGTGAAGACGCCACCGGCCTGCAGGAACTCGTTGTCCGCCTCGAGGGCGAGCAGAGCTTCCTCCAACGAGCCTGGAGCCTTCTGGATGTCCTTGGCTTCCTCGGCGGGGAGCTCGTAGAGATCCTTATCGATCGGGTCAGCTGGCTCGATCCGGTTCTTGATGCCGTCAAGGCCGGCCATCAGCTGTGCTGCGAAGGCCAGGTACGGGTTGGACGAGGGGTCCGGCGCGCGGAACTCGATGCGCTTGGCCTTCGGGTTGGAACCGGTGATCGGGATGCGGATACCGGCCGAGCGGTTGCCCTGCGAGTAGACCATGTTGACCGGAGCTTCGAAGCCCTTGACCAGGCGGCGGTAGGAGTTAACCGTCGGGTTGGTGAATGCCAGCACAGCAGAGGCGTGCTTGAGGAGGCCGCCGATGTACCAGCGGGCCATGTCGGACAGTCCTGCGTAGCCGCGCTCGTCATAGAACAGTGGCTCGCCAGCGCTCCACAGCGACTGGTGGCAGTGCATCCCCGAACCGTTGTCACCGAAGACCGGCTTGGGCATGAACGTTGCCGACTTGCCCCACGCGTCGGAAACGTTCTTGACGATGTACTTGAACTTCTGCAGGTCGTCAGCTGCGTGAGTCATGGTGGTGAACTTGTAGTTGATCTCCGCCTGGCCCGCGCCACCTACCTCGTGGTGCGACCGCTCGACCTCAAGGCCGGCATTGTCCAGTTCGACGCAGATGGCGTCGCGGAGGTCGGCCTGCTTGTCGACGGGGGACACGGGGAAGTAGCCACCCTTGAACGGAGTCTTGTTGCCAAGGTTTCCGCCCTCTTCCTCGCGACCGCTGTTCCAGGGTGCCTCGACTGAGTCAACCTTGTAGAAGCTGCCCTGGGGGAGGGATTCGTACTGCACGTTGTCAAAGATGTAGAACTCGGCTTCAGGGGCGAAGAACGCGGTGTCAGCGATGCCGGTTGAGCTGAGGTAAGCCTCGGCGCGCTCTGCCACACCCCGTGGGTCACGGTGGTAGGGATCGCCGGTCCGAGGGTTAACAATCGAGAAGCTCAGTGCGAGCGTCTTCTCAATGCGGAAGGGGTCAATGAACGCAGTGGTGACGTCCGGAATCAGCTGCATGTCCGACTCGGCGATTCCCTGGAAGCCGCGGATCGATGATCCGTCAAACAGCTGCCCGTTCACAAAGAAGTCTGCATCGACTGACTTAGCGGGAACGTTGAAGTGCTGCTGCACTCCGGGAAGGTCGGTGAATCGGACGTCGACAAACTTTACGTCTTCGTCAGCGATGAACTTGAGGACTTCGTCCGCATTCTTGAACATCGTTTATGCTCCTAACGCATGTGGGGGATAACGACCGGGCGCAGATCAGTAGCATTGAGCGCTCCGCCGCAATAGTTACAACTGTAGGAGATTGCAGTTTCCCACTGGTGTCGCAATTGTTTCCGGCACGTTACTTAAGGATGGTCGGGTGACTAAGGCTCTTTTAGCCTAGCCTGATTTACGCTCGCGGGTCGGAAAGGGCACCCGGGTGCGACGACGACGCCGGGAATCCGGGACATGCCGAGGCGTTAAGATTGGACGGTGGTAGATAGAAATGACATTGGCTCATGGCTCGGCGGTTCGCCGTCGAACCACACCAACTATTGGCCGGGGCAGGGGATGGGCCGGCCAAAGGAAGGGCCAGCATCGATTGCCCGGCCAGCCCGACGTGTCGGCGCTTTGCTGCTCGACTGGGCCCTCAGCTCGCTGATTTCTTACCTGTTCTTCGACTACAACAGCTTCGCGACGCTGGGCGTATTCGCGGTGACCCAGATCCTGCTGGTCGGCTTCTTCGGCTACAGCATCGGCCACCGGATGATGGGGATGCAGGTGCAGACGCTCAGCGGTCGTCCGGCGGGGTTCGCCAAGGCCGCAATACGAACCCTTTTGATTTGCCTGGTGGTCCCAGCGCTCATTGTGGACCGGGATCAACGCGGCGTGCACGACCGCGCTGTCCAGACTGTCCTCGTCCGGATCTAGCCCGTCCGGATCTAGCCTGTCCGGACCTAGCCTGTCCGGACCTAGCTGGCCGGGTCGTACATGAACTCCCGGAGCTCCTGCGAGCACCTGCAGGCAGCTGCAATCTTTTGCGACCACTTGACCGCGTCATCGCGCGTCGGCAGTTCCAGCACCGTGAACCCGCCCCTGAGCTCGCTGCCAGGGTAGGTATCGGTCTTCACTGAGCCGTCAGCGGAAACGAGGACCGGCGCAACGTCCTCGTTGATTCCGCCGCCAAACACATACACGCCGGCCGCCTTGGCTTCCTCGATTACCGCATGTGACTCAGCGACAACGGTGGGGAACTCCTCGTCGGTGACGACCATGGCTTCGCTCGGGAAAGAGATGAGGTATTTTGTCATGCCCCGATGGTGCCACCAATCGACAGTGGGGGTCTAGCGTCCGCGCATGGCCTTGCGGTCCGGGCGGGCCTTAAAGGGATCGACACCCTTGGGGATGGGGAGCTTGGTACCCAGGGCCGTAAGGCGCTTGTTGACGGCCTGGACTTCCTGCTTGGTCAAGGTCTTCTTGAGCTTCTGCGCCTTCTTGGCCACCTTCGCCAGGGGAAGCTGGCCCTCGCCGCGTCCGGCTTCGATGACGTGAATCTGGACGTTGGGCACAATCCTTGCCATCTTGCGACGCTCGGCGTCGATCAGGGGCTTCACCCGGGCTGAAGGACCCTCGGTGACGAGGACAATTCCGGGACGGCCGATGGCGCGGAACACGGCGTCCTGCGAGCGGGGGTTCATGGCAACCGGCTGATCCTGGAGGATCCAGCCACGGCGCAGCACGCTGAGGGCAGCCCCGGCGGCTCCCGGCTGGCCCTCTATCTGGGAGAACGCAGCACGTTCGGCACGCCGGGACAGGATAAACACTGCCGCGAGGAAGCCCAGGGGGATCGCGATGATGAGCATCGTGATCCAGTTCTGGATGAGGAAACCAATGACCAGGCCGACGGCGACGATCGCGAGGAACGCCAGCAGCATGACCCAGACGACATTCGGGTCGTTCCGCCGGGTCATCTTGAAGACCTCGGAGATCTGCTTCATCCGCCCGGTCTTCTTCGGCCCCTTCTGGGGCTTCGGCTTCCGGGAGAAAAGGCGCCGCTTGGGGGTGGATGATCCGTCTGATTCAATGCTGTTGGCCATAGTGCTTCAATTCTACGTGATCCTCAAATGGCGGGTGGACGTGCCGAAAGCACCCCGGTCGTCAGACCGGGGTGCACGGCTGACCCGGCGGGCTAGCCCGTGGGGGCGAGGCTTGACGCCTCCTGGAGCGTCGAGCCGGAGTCCTCGATGTGGGCCAGCGCGGGAGGAAGTTCGAGTCCCTTCTTGCGCATGGCCCGTGCCCAGAGTCGGCCGGCACGGTACGAGGACCGGACCAATGGCCCGCTCATGACACCGAGGAAACCGATCTCCTCCGCCTCCTCGCGCAATTCGACGAACTCCTGAGGCTTCACCCAGCGGTCCACGGGGAGGTGGCGTTCGCTTGGTCGCAGGTACTGGTTGATCGTGATCAGGTCGCAGCCGGCGTCGTGCAGGTCCTGCATCGCCTCTGAGATTTCTTCCCGGGTCTCGCCCATGCCCAGGATCAGGTTGGACTTGGTGACCATCCCGAGGTCCCGGCCCTGGGTGATCACGTCGAGCGAGCGCTCATACCGGAAGGCGGGACGGATGCGCTTGAAGATCCGGGGGACCGTCTCAACGTTGTGCGCAAAGACTTCGGGGGCGGCGTCGCAGATCGCCTGGATGTGTTCCGGTTTGCCGGAGAAGTCAGGGATGAGGATCTCGACGCCGGTGCCGGGGTTCATGCTGTGGATCTGGCGGATGGTTTCCGCGTAGAGCCAGACGCCCTCGTCAGCGAGGTCGTCGCGGGCGACGCCGGTCACCGTGGCGTAACGGAGGTTCATTGACTTCACCGACTGGGCAACCTTGAAAGGTTCGCTCCGGTCCAACGGCTGGGGTTTGCCGGTGTCGATCTGGCAGAAGTCACAGCGGCGGGTGCACTCGGAGCCGCCGATCAGGAAGGTTGCCTCCCGGTCTTCCCAGCACTCGAAGATGTTGGGACAGCCGGCCTCCTCACACACCGTGTGGAGGCCTTCCTTTTTCACCAGGTTCTTCATGGCCACAAACTCGGGGCCGATGTTCACCTTCGCTTTGATCCAGTCGGGCTTGCGCTCCACCGGGATCGCGGCGTTGCGGGCCTCGACTCGGAGAAGGCGTCGTCCTTCGGGGGCTAGACTCACGGGTTATGCTCCTTCCGACCGGTGGGCACCGGCAGGGTTGACTGTGCTTGACGGGCGGGAAACCTCTGCCGCCTCGACAACCAGTGATGGTTCATTCTTGCGCAGTTCCTCTTCAATCCGCGAAACGATGTCCGACGGGGTCACCGATGTGCCTGTTTCCGCAGAGATCGTTGTCACCCCGGCGTCGTTGATTCCGCAGGGGACAATCTGCTCGAACGGGGCCAGATCGTTGCTGCAGTTGACAGCGAACCCGTGCATGGTGACCCGACGGTTGATGCGGATCCCGATGGCGGCGATCTTGCGGTCCGGCCCGCGGTCGTCCGCCGCAACCCAAACTCCGGACCGGCCCTCGATCCTGATCCCCGCGATCCCATAGTCCCGCAGTACGGCGATGATCACGTCCTCGAGGATGGCGACATAGCCAGCCACCCGCGTCGGCTCGGGGAGCGCAAGGATGGGATAGCCGACCAGCTGGCCGGGACCGTGCCAGGTGAGTTTCCCACCGCGGTCCACCGCGACAACTGGGGTTCCGTCGAAGGGCCGCTCATGGTCCTCGGTGCGTCGCCCCGCCGTATACACGGCGCTGTGTTCCAGCAGCAGCACGGTGCTCGGCGCCGTGCCAGCCACCACGCCGGCGTGGAGTTCACGTTGTAGGTCCCAGCCGGTCTCATAGTCGACAAACTCCGGGTCCAGCCCAATACGCGAGTACTGAAGTGTCATGGCTTAAGGGTAGACCTGCGCGGGGACCAAAGTTCACAGCCCCTGTCGAGCGGCGCCGCAAGCCTGTGGATAACTTCTGCAGGTTTTTGAGTCATCCAGTACAACAGGGGCATGGACAGCACACCTACCGGCGAGGAACCCCTGAACGATTCAGGCGCCAATCCACCCAGCGTGCCAGGTTACCGGTGCGAACGTCTCCTGGGCACGGGCGGCAGCGCAGCCGTCTGGCTGGTCTGCAACGATCAAGGAGCGCGCTTCGCGCTCAAGGTGCTGGATTCGGCCGGTCGCGGTGACCGCGGCGTGGACGTGGTCCGCCGCGAGCAACTGATGCTGTCCCGGTTTACCCACGAGCACCTCCTTGCCCTCCACGAGGTGGTCCAGACCGCGCAGGGCACCGCACTTCGGATGGACTACGCGGCCGGCGGATCGTTACTGAACCTTGTCTCGGTGCGGGGGCCGCTGTCGCCGGGCGAGGTGGTGACCGTCCTGACGCCGATGGCCCAGGTACTGGCCTACCTGCATGACGGGGGAGCCGTGCACGGTGATGTGTCCCCCGGCAACATCCTTTTCACCGAGCTGGGCAAGCCCCTCCTCGCCGACCTGGGAATCGCGCGCCTGCTCGGGGAAGGCAGCCACGTGGCGACGGGTACCCCGGGGTTTCAGGAAACGCCGCGGGACCACGACGGGTTGAATACCGAGGCGGACCTGTTTGCCCTCGCCGCTGTGGGCTGGTTTGCCCTGACCGGGAGAATCCCCGGCCCGGCGAGTCAACGCCCGCCGCTGTCACTGCTGGTGCCCGACACCCCCGAGGCGCTTGTTGAGCTCATTAGCTGGGGGCTGGAGTCAGAGCCGGAAGACCGGCCCACCGCGATCGAGTTCGCGCGGGCCGTGCAGCGAACGGCGACCGCAGCACCGCTGGACCTGGTGGCGGCCGTCCACCCCGACGTCACGCCAAGCCTCATGACCCGGCGGCCCGACCCGGACGAAAAACCGGAGAAGAAACGACGACGGCGGCGACGCCCGGCTTCGGTCGTCGCCCCTGTTCCCAGACGGTCCACCTCACGCTCCGCAGCTCCCGCTGGAGGTCCACGACGCCGGGCCGCCCCGCCATCCCAGCGCCGGGTACGCGGGGTGGCGGCCGGGTTGTTCATTGCCCTCGCCCTGGGTGTCGTCGCGATTGTCGTCGTCGCGATTGGGGCCGTATCGGTCAGTGCGCCCGACCCCGTGGAGGCAGGGAGAGCGGGAGCCGTCAACCTCCCGAGTGGGACAGTTCCGTCAGGACCGCCACCAATACCGTCACCGAAAACGGCCCCACCGAGGCCAGCTCCGGCAGGAGAACCAACGGCGCATGCCAGCGACACGGCGCCCGATGTCCTACCCGAGGCCCTCGCGGGGACTGATCCGCTGGAGGTACTGCCGCACCTGTCCCGGGTCCGGGAGCGGGCCTTCGAAACGGCCGATCCGGCCCTGCTGAGGCACGTCTTCGTCCCTGAATCAGCGGCATTGGCCGCCGATGAGGAAGTGGTCGTCGAGCTGGCTGCCCGCGGACACGTGTTGACCGGGCTCAGCAGCGACCTGGCCAACCTGGAGCGAATCGACATCCCTCCTGGCGACGCCAAGGACACCGCCGCGGGTAACACTGGAACGGGTAACACTGGAACGGTGGCGATCGCAGCGACGGCCACCACCTCCGGCTATGCAGAGGCCACCGTCGGCGGCCGGACGCAACGGGTGGTCCCCCAGGAAGTCAGCCAGCAGCTGGTCTTCGTCCTGCAGCGGATCGCTGACCGGTGGCTGATCCGGGAGGTGCGGGAACCCTAGGCGCGCCGGGAGTCCCTGACCCACTGGACAAGGTCGTCCAGCGAGTCCTGGCGGAATTCGAATCCGGCATCCCGGAGCACCGTTGGATCGAGTCGTGCGCTGGGCAGGAGCAGCTCGCGCGCCAACTGTCCCAGCACCGCGGTCAGCAGCCATTCCGGCACCCGAAACCGGGTGGGACGGTTCAGGGCGGCGCCCAGCGCCTCCGTCAGTTCAGCGACGGTCGCCGGGGAAGGCGACGCTATATTGACCGGGCCGCTGACCTCGGCCTCCAGCAGGAAAGCCATCGCCCGGGCCTGATCGTCGAGGGTCACCCATGGCCACCACTGCTTCCCGGACCCCAACGGTCCGCCGACAAAGAGCCGCAGCGGCACCAGGAGCTTGGGCAGGGCGCCACCCTTGGTGGACATCACCACACCGGTGCGCATCAGGACGGTGCGGACGGATTCGGGTGCCCGCAACGCCTCGGCTTCCCACCGCCGGCAGATGTCGGAGAGCAGCAGGTCGCCGGACGCCGCGGATTCCGGCAGCACCTCCGATCCGCGGTCCCCGTAGTATCCCGACGCCGACTGGCTCAGGAACACCGCTGGCGGTGATTCGGCCCGCTGCATACTGTCCACCAGGGTGCGGGTGGCGGTCAGGCGTGAGGAGTAGAGGGTTTCCTTGTAGCCGCGTGTCCAGGGCGCCCCGGCAATCCCGGCGCCTGAAAGGTTCACGACGGCGTCGGTGGCGTCCATGATCGCCGGGTCCAGGCCGCCCGCCGTGGGATCCCACTTGATCTCATCCGGGCCGGACGGCGTCCGGCGGACCAGTCGCGTCACCACATGGGGCCCTGGGGCCAGTTGCTGCATGAAGGCCTTGCCAATGGTTCCGGACGCACCGGAGATCAGAATTCTCATACCCCTATCCCACCACCCAGCCCCGTCCAAAAGGAACAGGTGGCGCCCGTGGCGTCCCGGGGATTTCCCGCAGGCGTCCAGTCGGCCGACGCAGGGTACCCAGTGACTATGATCGTGGGATGGTTCCCTCACACTATCTGCGCTTCCCACATGTCCACGGTGACCTGGTCACTTTTGTCGCTGAAAACGATGTCTGGGTCGCCCCTCTGACGGGTGGGCGGGCCTGGCGCATTTCAGCCATGCAACTTCCTGCCCGCGGACCCCGGTTCTCTCCGGACGGGACCACCATTGCCTGGACCGTCACCCAGGCGGGTGCACCGGAAGTGGTGGCGGCGGACACCGAGGGCGGCAATTTCCGCCGCCTGACCTACTGGGGCCATCAGAGCACCAAGGTCCGGGGGTTCACCGCCGAGGGTGATGTCATCGCGACCAGTGCGTTCCGCCATCAGGACCCGCGGCACGCCTGGGGATATCGTGTTCCCCTCGACGGATCAGCGCAGACCGTCTACCCCTATGGTCCCCTTGACGCGCTGGTCCAGGGCCCGGTGACCGGCGGCACCCAGCCGGTCGTCATCGCCAGCGTCCTGACCCGCGAGCCAGCCTGGTGGAAGCGTTACCGTGGCGGTACCGCCGGGAAGCTGTGGATCGACGCCGACGGATCCGGGGACTTCGCCCGGTTTCTCCCGGAACTCGACGGGAACATCTCCGACCCCCTGTGGGTGAAAGACCGGCTTGCCTTCCTCTCCGACCATGAGGGTTACGGGAACCTGTACTCGGTCACCGTCCAGGGACAGGACCTGCAGCGACACACCGACCACTCCGACTTCTATGTACGGCACGCCACCACAGATGGCACGCGGATGGTTTTCGAATCCGCCGGGGCTCTCTGGCTGATGGACTCGCTCGACGCCGCGCCCGTCCGGCTGGAGATCTCGCTCGGCTCCGCCTCGACCGGACGCCGCCCCCAGCCACTGAACGTGGTCAGGCACCTGGCGGCCGCCACCCCGGTGCCCACCGGCACAGCGAGCATCGTCGAAAGCCACGGCACCCTGCACTGGCTGACCCATAAGGACGGACCGTCGCGCGTGGTGGAAGCCACCGCCGGGGTCCGGGCCCGGCTCGGCCAGCCGCTCGGTGCAGACCAGGTGGCCTACATTGCTGACCATGGCGGTGAGGAGTCACTGTTCATCCGGGACGTGTTCGCCACCGGCGTTCCCGGCCCACGGTCCAGGACAGCAGTTCCTTCGTCGGGCTCATCCCTGGAGTCAGCGGCGTCCGCTATATTTCCGACCGACGGAACGGCAGCCGAGGATACCGTCGTCGCGCAGGACACGGCAGCCGCCTCGGGCGTCTCGCGGTGGGCGTTCGACGGGCCGTTCCGTGCGAGCAACCTCACCACCAGCCCGGATGGCACCCGGGTGGCCGTCGCCGGTGAGATGGGCGAGATCCTTATCCTGCTGCTCGACAGCGGCACCCTGTTCACCCTGGCCTCAACCCACCACGGGGCGGTGGACGATCTGGCGTTCTCTCCGGATTCCCAGTGGCTGACCTGGGCCGAACCGGTCACCGGCGAAGGGGCCAGGACCCAGGTCCGGCTCGCAAGGACGGAACCCGGTGCCGAGATCCACAATGTGACCGATGGCCGGTTCCGCGACCATTCGCCGGTGTTCACCCGCGACGGCCGTTTCCTCGCCCTCCTCTCCGACCGCAGTTTTGATCCGGTGTACGACACCCACCGGTTTGACCTCAGCTTCCCCGTGTCCACCAAGCCCTTCCTGGTGGCGCTGTCGGCTGACACGCCGTCACCGTTCGGGCCGTCGGTGCACCAGGCAGATCCCGCGCCGGCTGCCACCCTGGGCGCTGACCAGGCCGACGACGAACCGGACGTCAGCGTCACCGTTGACCCTGGACGACTGGCCGAGCGGATCATCGCCGTACCGGTCCCGCAGGGAGACTACGAGGGGCTCCGCGCTGTCGACGGCGCGCTGCTGTGGACCGCGACCGAGAGTGTCGGTGTGACCGGCGACGGGCGGGCTACCACGTCGGCGAAGGACCCGGCGAAACGCCTTGAACGCTTTGACCTCGCCAAACGCGCCGCCGACACCCTGGTGTCGGAGGTGGACAGCTTCGAGGTGAGCGGTGACGGCGCCACTGTGGTCGTCATCCATGCCGGCAAGGTCACGGCAGTCCCCACTAAGGGCAAGGTCGACAAGGACTCCCCGGACAACGTGGAAGTCGACCTGGGCCGGATCCGCGTCCTGCTCGATCCCGTCAGCGTCTGGCGTCAGGCCTTCGATGAAACCTGGCGGTTGCAGCGCGACTTCTTCTGGGATCAGGAGATGGGCGGCCTCGACTGGCCTGCCATCCGGGACCGCTACCGTCCGCTGGTGGAACGCCTGGGGTCACACGATGACCTGGTGGATGTCCTCTGGGAGGTACATGGCGAACTGGGAACCTCCCACGCGTACGTGACCCCACTCCTGTTCGGCGAACCGGGAACGGGCGCACAGGGCTTCCTCGGTGCCGAACTGGCACCGGTCGAGCAGGGTTGGGCGGTCCAGCGCATCTTCGCCGGCGAGTCCTCCGACCCGCAGGCTGTGTCCCCACTCACTGCCCCTGGCGTAGCAGTGGAGGTGGGGGACATCATCGCCGCCGTCGACGGAGTCCCCGTCCCGACGGCGCACGGACCCTCGGTGCTGCTTACCGGTGCCGCTGGCAAGACCGTCGAACTGACGGTGGTCAGGAACCCGGAGCAGGGCGAACCGCAGGTCCGACGGGTGGCCGTCGTGCCGCTGCGCAGCGAGGAACGGCTGCGCTACCAGAACTGGGTGACCGCCAACCGGGCACTCGTGCACCAGGCCTCGGAGGGACGCTTCGGGTATCTGCACATTCCGGACATGGTGGCCAGGGGCTGGGCGCAGCTGCACCGCGACCTCGACCGGGAAACCGCGCGCGACGCACTGGTGGTGGATGTGCGGAGCAACCGTGGGGGCCACACCTCCCAGTTGGTGGCCGAGCTCATTGGCCGGAAGGTCACCGCCTGGTCCTTCCCCCGGGGCGAGCAGCCCGGCACCTATCCCGCCCACGCGCCCCGCGGACCGGTGGTCATCCTGACCGACGAGTTCGCCGGGTCCGACGGCGACATCATCACGCAGGTGTCCAAGCTCAGGGCAATCGGCCCGGTGATCGGGGCGCGTACCTGGGGCGGCGTCGTCGGAATCGACGGCCGGTTCTCCCTCGCGGACGGCACGGCTGTCACCCAGCCGCGGTACGCGTTCTGGATGACGGGCGGTGTGGGGTGGGGAGTGGAGAACTACGGCGTGGATCCCGACATCGAGGTACCGTTCCCTCCACAGGCCCACGCGGCGGGGGAGGACCCACAGCTGAAGCGTGGGATGGAAGTCCTCAGGGAAATGATCACGACGGCGCCCACCGACGTGCCACCCGTGCGGACCAACTACCCGCTGCTGAACCCGGGAAAACTGCCCCCGCGGCCACAGCAGGGCTAGTCCTCAAATCGGCATGCAAAAGGCGGCCACCCGTTACCGGGTGGCCGCCTTTGCTGTCTGCTCTACCGGGGAGCTAGGACTGCAGCGTCGCCTCAAGGGTGATGCTCTTGACCCCGGCCAGTGCCTGTGACACTGGGCAGCCGGTCTTGGCTGATTCGGCGAGACGCTGGAAGTCGGCGTCGTCGATGTCCGGGATGGACGCGTTGAGGATCAGCCGGATGGCGGTGATTCCTTCGCCGGGCACAAAATCTACCTCGGCCTTGGTCTCGATCCGGTCGGCCGTCTTGCCTTCCTCACTGAGCGCCAGGCTGAATGCCATGGAGAAGCAGGAGGAGTGGGCGGCAGCGATCAGCTCTTCCGGGCTGGTCTTGCCTCCGGCCTCTTCCGAGCGTGCCTTCCAGGTGACGTCGTAGGTGCCGATTCCGGAAGTGTCGAGGCTGACCTGTCCGCTGCCGGACTGCAGGTTGCCACTCCAGACGGTGTGGGCTGAACGTGATGTAGCCATAACTGTTCTCCTTCGGGTTGGTGTCTGACCTCGGGGTGGAGCGGGTTAGAGTCCGAGATCCGCTTCGAATGCGCCGGCTTCCAGACGGGACTTCAGCGACTGCAGGAAGCGGCCGGCGTCGGCTCCGTCCACCAGGCGGTGGTCGTAGGTAAGGCTGAGGTACATCATGGAGCGGATCGCGATGGTGTCTTCACCGTCGGCGGTCACCACGATGGGCCGCTTCACGATCGCACCGGTGCCCAGGATACCGACCTGGGGCTGGTTGATGATCGGGGTGTCGAACAGTGCGCCGACCGACCCGATGTTCGTGATGGTGAAGGTGCCGCCCGACAGTTCGTCGGGTCCGATCTTGCCGCTGCGGGTCCGCGACCCGACGTCGGCAATCTTCTTGGCCAGCCCGGCGAGGTTGAGGTTCCCGGCGTCGTTGATGACCGGAACCAGGAGGCCCTTCTCGGTGTCGACGGCGATCGCGAGGTGCTCCGCGTCGTGGTAGGTGACTTCCTTGGCTTCCTCATCGAACGAGGCGTTCAGCTTCGGGTGCTGTTTCAGGGCCTCGGTGACCGCCTTGGAAATGAACGGCAGGAAGGTCAGCTTGGCGCCATTCTGGGCCTGGAAGTTGTCCTTCGCCGAGGCACGCAACCGCGCCACCTTGCTCATGTCCACTTCGATGACCTGTGTCAGCTGGGCTGACACCTCCAGCGACTCGCGCATCCGGCGGGCAATGGTCTGCCGGATCCGTGGGGCCTTCTCGACCGTTCCCCTGAGCTTTGAGGCCTCGGCGGACGGCGCTGCCGGAGCTGCGGCGGGTGCTGCTGCTGGGGCCGGCTCGGACGTCTTCTTGGCCGCCTCGGCGGCTTCGAGAACATCCTGCTTGCGGATGCGACCGCCGACGCCAGTGCCCTTGACGGACTGCAGGTCAACGCCCTGCTGGTTTGCAAGCTTGCGCACCAGGGGAGTCACGTAGGCCGCGTCGGAGCCGCCCGAGGTGTCCTCGGCTGGCTTCTTCTCGGCTGGCTTGTCCGCAGGCTTTTCCTCGGCGGCCTTGGGAGCTGCCGGCTTGGCCTCTTCCTTGGGAGCGGATTCTTCCTTGGCAGGTTCTGCCTTGGCCTTCTCGGGCTCGGCGACCGGCTCTTCGCGTTCCTCGGACGGAGCGGCGGCAACCGGCTCGGCGCCGCCTTCGGCCTTGGCGGGCGCGGATGCTCCGGAACCGATGAGTGCCAGGACGGCGCCCACTTCAGCGGTCTCGTCCTCGGCGACGCGGATCTCCTGCAGCTTGCCGGCCACGGGGGAGGGGATCTCGGTGTCAACCTTGTCGGTGGACACCTCCAGGAGCGGCTCGTCGACCTCGACGTCGTCGCCGACTTCCTTCAGCCAGCGGGTCACGGTGCCCTCGGTGACGCTCTCGCCCAGGGCAGGAAGTGTCACTTCGGTGCTCTCGCCTGATGAATCGCCCGACTCATCGCTGGCGGCGGCCTCCGGCTCGGGGGCTTTCTCCTCGGTTTCGGGCTCGGCTGCCGGTTCCTCAGCTGCTGGCTCCTCGGCAGCCTCCGACGCATCAGCGTCGTCCGAGCTGCCCGACTCATCGGAGCCGCCGGATCCGTCGCCGATGCGCACCAGTGGTGCACCCACTTCAGCGGTCTCGTCCTCGGCTACCAGAATTTCCTCGATGACCCCGGCGATAGGCGAAGGGATCTCGGTGTCGACCTTGTCGGTGGACACCTCGAGCAGGGGCTCGTCAACCTCGACACGGTCACCGACCGCCTTGAGCCAGCGTGTGACGGTGCCTTCGGTAACGCTTTCGCCGAGGGCGGGTAAGTTGACGGATTCAGACATAGTGTCCCCGTTTCTCCTGATTAGGTTTTGCTGTGCGGTGTCGGATCCCTTTGGGGACCCGACACCTTCGAGCCAAGGTTGCGAGTAATGCTGGTGGAACGCTTAGTGCGAGCTTAGTGCACGGTTATCCGTGCAGCGCCTTACCCGCCAGGGCGAGGTGCGCCTCGCCGAGTGCTTCGTTCTGCGTGGGGTGGGCGTGAATCAGCTGCGCCACGTCCTCCGGGTAGGCTTCCCAGTTCACGATCAGCTGAGCTTCACCAATCTGCTCGCCCATCCGGGTGCCGATCATGTGCACCCCGATGACCGGTCCGTCTTTCTCGCTGACCAGTTTGACGAGTCCGCCAGAGCCGAGGATGGAGGTCTTGCCGTTGCCGGCAAGGTTGTATTCCTGGGTGAGGACCTTGTCGTCGCCCAACTTTTCCTTGGCGGCCTTCTCGGTCAGCCCGACGGAGGCGATTTCGGGTTCGCTGTAGGTGACCTTCGGGATGTTGACGTCCTCGACGATGACCGGCTTCAGTCCGGCGATCTCTTCGGCGACGAAGATGCCCTGCTGGAACCCGCGGTGCGCGAGCTGCAGGCCGGGAACGATGTCGCCGACGGCGTAGATGTTGCCGACGCCGGTGTGCAGGCGCTCGTTCGTGATGACGAAGCCGCGGTCGATCGTGACGCCGGCTTCCTCGTAGCCCAGACCGTCGGTGACGGGGCCGCGGCCGACGGCGACCAGCATGAGGTCAGCCTCGAAAGTCTTGCCGTCCACGAGGGTGACGACGACGCCGTCGTCGTTCTGCTCGACCTTCTCGAAGAAGGTGCCGGTGTTGAAGTTGATGCCGCGCTTCTTGAAGGCCCGTTCGAATGCCTTGATGATCGTGGCGTCCTCGTTGGGAACGAGCGATGGGAGGCCCTCGACGATGGTGACGTCGACGCCAAAGGACTTCCAGACTGAGGCGAACTCGCAGCCGATGACTCCGCCGCCGAGCACGATTGCTTTCTTGGGAAGGGTGTCCATCTTCAGCGCGTGATCGGAGGTGATGACCTTGCCGCCGATTTCCAGGCCGGGAAGGGTGCGCGAGTAGGAGCCGGTCGCCAAGATGATGTTCTTGCCGGTGTAGGACGTGCCGTCCACCTCGACGGTGTTGGTGGAGGTGAGCTTGCCAGCACCCTCGATCACTGTGATGCCCTTGGACTTGATCAGTCCCTGCAGGCCCTTGTACTTGCCGGCGATGATGCCGTCCTTGTACGCATTGACGGCTGGCATGTCGATCGAATCGAACGTCGCCTTGATGCCGTACTTCTCGGAGGAACGCGCGGTGTCGGCAACCTCAGCGGAGTGCAGCAGGGCTTTGGTGGGAATACACCCGTTGTGCAGGCAGGTACCACCCAGCTTGCTCTTCTCGATGAGTCCCACGGTGAATCCCAGCTGGACGGCTCGGAGTGCGGCGGCATAGCCACCACTGCCCCCACCCAGTACCAGGATGTCGAATTCTTGCGCAGCTGCCGTATCGGCCACTTGGACGCTCCCTCGCGTAATCTGTGACGGACCAGGGGGCCCGTCGGTTGATGATTTTGGCGGAATGCTTGGTGTGATCTGGATTCACCCTATCCCCAGATCACACCAGCATCCACTTGATGAAGGGCAATGTTCGCCCCTTTGTGGGCAGTCTCACCCCCGGGTGGGAAGCGAGACTGCCCAGCAGGCTTACTTTGTGGCGGCCACGTCTTCGGCGTACGCCAGCAGGGTGCGGACGCCGACGCCGGTGGCCTCCTTCGGCGTGTAGCCGTGCGGGGCGCCCTCGTTGAATGCAGGTCCCGCAATGTCAAGGTGTGCCCAGGGAATCTTGCGTCCGTTGACTTCGCCAACGAACTCCCGCAGGAACACCGCGGCGGTCATCATGCCGCCGAACTTCTCGCCGATGTTGGCGATATCGGCGACCTGGGAGTCCAGGCTCGGTCGGAGCTCCTCGGGGAGGGGCATCGGCCAGAACAGTTCGCCTGAACGGTCGGCGGCACCCTTCACCGCGTCAACCACTTCGTCGTCACCCATGACGCCCGACACCCGTCGACCCAGGGCAATCATCTGCGCGCCGGTGAGGGTGGCGATGTCGATCAGCGCGTCGGGGGCCTCTTCACTGGCGGCTGCCAGTGCGTCGGCCATCACGAGGCGGCCCTCGGCGTCGGTGTTGAGCACCTCGACGGTGCGTCCGCCATAGGTGGTCATAACATCCGACGGGCGCTGGGCCGATCCTGACGGCATGTTCTCGGCGAGGCACAGCCAGCCGGTCACCTTCACGGGCAAGCCCAGTTCGGCGATGGCCAGGACGGCGCTGAGCACGACGGCGGCACCCGCCATGTCGAGCTTCATGGTCTGCATGCCGGCGGCTGGCTTCAGGGACAGTCCGCCGGAATCGAAGGTGATGCCCTTGCCGACGAAGGCGAGGCTCTTCTTTGCGGAGCCGGGAGAGTATTCCACCTTGACCAGCCGCGGCTGCCGGGATGATCCCTTGCCGACGCCGAGAATGCCGCCGTAGCCGTCCTTCTCCAGGCGCTTCTCATCCAGCACTGTGACCTTGATGGGCAGGCCCTTGCTCAGGTCCTTGGCGGCCTGGGCGAAGGTCTCCGGGTAAAGGTGGCTCGGTGGCTGGTTAACCAGCGACCGGGTGATGTTGACGCCGCGGCCGAGGATGGTGGCGCGGCTCAGCGCGGCCTTCAGCTGACGGTCCTGCGCCACCGGGGTCACGATCGTGACGCTCTTGACCGGCTGCTTGGCCGGCGAGCCGTCCTTGGCTGCGCGGGCAGACCGGTGCTCGTCGTAGGAGTAGGCTCCCATCGCTGCGCCCTCGGCCACTGCTGCGGCGTCGGCCACTGTGGCCGCAGGCAGGGCAATGGTGACCGAGTCGAGTCCGATGAGCTGGCGGATTGCCGCCCCCGCGGCGCGGCGCAGCGCTTCGGCGGTAAGGGTTCCATCCGCTGGCAGGCGGCCTACACCGGTGAGGACAAGCACTTCAGCAGCGGTCCCTTCGAGGCCCGGGAGTCGGCGTACCTCGTCGGCTGCGCCGGTGATACCGAGCATCGGCAGGGAATCGGCAAGTGCCTTCGCATCCTTGGCCGGGAGCGGGGAGTCGAGCAGGACGGGCGCTCCGGATTGTTGGCCGACGCCGATTACCAGGGCGTCACCTGCGGTCTTCTTGGAGTCCTTGGTGACAGCTGTCAGCTTGAGTTCGCTGGCGATATTCACTGGGTGTGTTCCTCACTTCCATGTGCTGGACAGATTGGTGGCTGGGCGCTCAATGACGCGCCGTTCCACTATCGATCGTAGTCTGTTAGGGAACCTGCCGTCGGGCGGAATGAATCTGCTCCCTTCCGGCGTTGGACTAGGTATCTGAAGAAAGCTACGAACCTGTTAGGAGGGGAGATGCTCAATCCTGAAACTCTTTTCAACTCAAACGCCGACCTGATCGACGGCCAGCAGCTGCGGGGGCTTCCTCTTCTTGCTGGTTTCACCGGATTTGTCGACGCGGGGCATGTGGTGTCCCAGGTGATCGAGGAAATGCTGACCACCCTTGACCATGAGCTGGTGGCGGTGTTCGATGCCGACCAGCTGATCGACTACCGCAGCCGGCGCCCCAGGATTACGTTCGCCGAGGACCACCTCGCCGACTACCACCCGCCCCGCCTTGAACTGCACCGCGTGTACGACGGCATGGGAGTGCCGTTCCTGCTCCTTGCCGGTTTTGAGCCGGACCTGCAGTGGGAACGGTTCATCAGCGCCGTGACAGGACTCGTCGACCGGTTCGAGGTGCCCCTGGTGTCCTGGATCAACTCCGTGCCGATGCCCGTCCCGCACACCCGCCCGCTCGGCGTGACAGTTCATGGGAACCGCGCGGACCTGATCGAGGGAATGAACACCTGGCGGCCCACCGCCGAGTTGCAGGCCTCAGTAGGCCACCTCCTTGAGCTCCGCCTGATCGAGTCCGGGCACGACGTCGTCGGCTACGTGGTGCACGTGCCCCACTACCTCGCGGAAGCCGAATACCCGCCCGCCGCGGTCACTGCTCTTGAGTACCTCGGCGCGTCCGCGTCGCTGGTGCTGCCCACCGACCGGCTGCGTGAAGCCGGCCGTGACGTGGAACGGCAGATCGCCCGGCAGGTCGACGGTTCCGCCGACGTCCGCGGAGTTGTCACCACGCTTGAACAGCGCTACGACGAGCGCGCCGGGTCCGCCGAACGCCGATCACTGCTGGTGAAGGAAAACAGCGAGCTGGCGGACGCGGACGAGATCGGCGCGGCGGTGGAAGCCTACCTGGCCAGCCCGCAGGCTGCCGACGAGTCAGAGCAGTTGCTGGAAGAGGACCGGAAGGCCGGCGAAACGCCGGATCCCGATACCGAGCCCGAGGGCGAAGCCGGCCGCTAAGGTTTCCCGACCTTCCTCCACAGGGGTCTTCGTTCTGGGGTTACGCACATAGAGTCGGCCCGGCCTCCGCTTTGGCCGGGCCGAGGGCATGCTCAACCAATGACATCCGCACCAGCCCCGCCCGAGCCCCCCTTCAAGGTCACGTCGCCAGCCGACATCCTCAGTTACATCCTGCATACGTTGGGTTTCCAGCCGGAATCAAGCCTGGTCCTGCTCACGATGTCCGGGAAGCGGGTTGGGGCAATGTTGCGGGTTGACCTGCCCCATTCGGATGCTGACCCGGTTGCCTATGCGTCGGGCCTTTGCTCAATTCTTACCGCCGACACCTCCGCGGACGGCACGCTGATGATCCTTTACACGGGGGAGCCGTGGGACCGGCACGGGCCACCACCCCACTACGAGATCGTCGGCCGCCTCAGGCAGTCACTCGACGAGGTGGGGCTGGCCCTGCGCGATGGCTGGCTGGTGAACGAGACCTGCTGGCGCGACTACTTCTGTGAGGACCCGAAGTGCTGCCCCTGGCCGGGGCACCCCCTGGCAAGCGTCCAGGACAGCCCGCTGAACGCGGAACTGGTCTACCGGGGGAGCAGTTATGCTGACTCGTTGACCGCCGCCGTCGGAGTTGGCGGCCACGAACCGTGGACGGATCGGGCGGACCTCACCTGCCGGTGGCGGGCCGAGGAATCCCGTCTGCGACGGCGGTGGCGGAATACCTCCCAATTCACTGCCACCCTCGCGCTCTGGGAGGAGTTGCTCACCACCAAATCTGCAGTTCCTGCGGCGCCGTCGCCCCCCGCGCCCGCGGACCACCTCCTGGAGGATCACACCGGGGAATCCACCCCGGACCTCGAAACGACCACTCACCTCCTGGCATCGCTCACCTGCCGCACCCTGCGGGACTCAGTACTGGTGCTCACGGGGCTGGGGAAGTCAATGGCCCTGCAGGGGGCATCCGGGCTCGGTCTCCTCAGGGGTACTGGGCTCGCCGGTACAGCCCAGGCCGACGCCGACCGGGACGCACCCGAGCGGGCAGCCGCCGACAACTACTGCAGTGTCCTGATCGGCCAGTACCGTGGCCAGCTGCAATGGCAACGCATTGATGCAGCACACCACCATCTGACCCAGTTGTCCGCCGTTGCCGAGGGGGAGCCGCTTGCCGCCCTGCTGACCATGCTCGGGTGGATCGAGTGGGCACGCGGCAGGGGCTCCCGGGCGCACCTCTATTTCCAGCGGGCGTTGACGGTCGAACCCGGCTACAGGCTCGCTGAACTGCTGGAGGAGGTGGTGGCGCGGGGCATGCTCGCAGAATGGTCAAGGGACAAGGATCTGGCGTGGCGGAACGGCAACCCATCTGCCCCCTAAGCGGTGGCGCGAGGGCGGTTTCGGATGGGCAGAGGATTTATCGAAGCCCGCGAATCGTGCGACAATGGGAGTCGAGACCCGGTCGGGTTCGTGTGTCAAGAAGTGTTCTGTATCTCAACCGGCCATCCTTTGCTGGATGGTTGGGGAATAGTGCAGGCGGCGGGACGGTTCCTCTTCAATGAGGAAAGCCCCGTCAATCTCCTTGAATTCAATCACGGACTTGACAGGGTCATAGTGGTGTTGCCCCCTTGGCAGCATCACAGACGCCGTATGAAAGGTTCTCTGTGTCGGCCAAGAAGACAACTGCACCGGATGTAACAGAACCCGGGGCAACGACCACCAAACGCCGGGCCGCCCCCAAGAAGGCGGCACCGAAGACCGCTGCTGTGAAGCCCTTGTCAGCACGGGCCGCGAAGGCGGCAGCGCAGAACGCCGCCGCCGCTGAGGTTGAAGACGACAGCCCGGAGATCGACGCCGCGGGAAACCCCGTCGAGCCCGCTGAAACCACCGAGCGCGCAGCCGCCGAGGCTGAAACCAAGGCCGGCTCAGGCTTCGTCTACTCGGACGCCGACGACGACGACGCCCCCGCCCAGCAGGTTATCTCTGCCGGCGCGACCGCGGACCCCGTCAAGGACTACCTGAAGCAGATCGGCAAGGTGGCTCTGCTGAACGCGGAGCAGGAAGTCGATCTTGCCCTCCGCATCGAGGCTGGCCTCTTCGCCGAGGAAAAGCTCGCTGCAGACAAGGACGCCGCGAAGCCGCTGGATCCGAAACTGCGCCGTGAACTGGAATGGGTCATCCACGACGGCAAGCGCGCCAAGAACCACCTGCTGGAAGCGAACCTCCGTCTGGTGGTTTCCCTGGCCAAGCGTTACACCGGCCGCGGCATGCTGTTCCTTGACCTCATCCAGGAGGGGAACCTGGGCTTGATCCGCGCGGTCGAGAAGTTCGACTACACCAAGGGCTTCAAGTTCTCCACCTACGCCACCTGGTGGATCCGCCAGGCCATCACCCGTGCCATGGCCGACCAGGCACGGACCATCCGCATCCCTGTCCACATGGTCGAGGTCATCAACAAGCTGGCCCGGGTACAGCGGCAGATGCTTCAGGACCTGGGTCGCGAACCCACGCCTGAGGAACTCGCGCTCGAACTGGACATGACACCCGAGAAGGTTGTCGAGGTCCAGAAGTACGGTCGCGAGCCCATCTCGCTGCATACCCCGCTGGGTGAAGACGGCGACTCGGAGTTCGGTGACCTGATCGAGGACTCCGAAGCCGTGGTACCCGCCGACGCCGTTAGCTTCACGCTGCTGCAGGAACAGTTGCACTCGGTGCTCGACACGCTGTCGGAACGGGAGGCGGGCGTCGTCGCAATGCGCTTCGGCCTCACTGACGGACAGCCGAAGACGTTAGACGAAATCGGTAAGGTCTACGGTGTGACCCGCGAGCGGATCCGCCAGATCGAATCGAAGACAATGTCCAAGCTGCGTCACCCGTCCCGGTCGCAGGTGCTGCGCGACTACCTCGACTAGCAAGCCCTGGGGCCTCCGAACACCGGCTCCAACCAGAAAGGACCCCCACACCTCAGGTGTGGGGGTCCTTTCTAATTTCAGGCCGCTATTGGCGGCCCGGGTGACGCTTCTAGTCTTCGCTTACCGGTCCGGGTGCTGCATGCAGACGGTTGGTCTCATCCTGCCACTCGGACGTCAGCGGCCTCAGATTCGACTCAACGGAACGCGCGTGGTGGCCACAAAAGAGCAGCTCACCACCGGAGGACTGAAGTACTGCGCGCACATAGGCCTGGGCTCCGCAGCGGTCACAGCGGTCCAGCGCGGTCATTTCGCGGGTTGCTACTGCTGTTGTCATAATTGCCTCCTTAGTGGTTCCTGTAGTTCATATAACCACTATTCGTTGCCGATCCATCGCAAGCTGGGTGTTCTTTCGCTGAGCGCGTAGCATAGTCCGACGCCGTCACACCTTTGGTGCCGGACCGTGCGGCCCGCCTACGCCGAACCGTCAGGCCGGGGGAATATGCTGGAAGAATGCGGCCGGAGGTCCCCGGCGCGGCGCCCGGCTACCGGTGACGCCTCCACCCTGTCCTACCTGCCAAGGAGTTTCACCCAACGTGGCGCCACCAAGCACCGAATACAACGCCCGCCACCTCTCCGTCCTGGAAGGCCTCGAAGCTGTCCGCAAACGGCCGGGCATGTACATCGGCTCCACGGATTCCCGCGGGTTGATGCACTGCCTCTGGGAGATCATCGACAACTCGGTGGATGAGGCCCTCGCCGGGCACGGCCAGAGCATCAAGGTCATCCTTCACCCTGACGGGTCGGTCGAGATTCACGACGACGGCCGGGGCATTCCCGTCGACGCCGAACCAAAAACCGGACTCAGCGGTGTAGAGGTGGTGTTCACCAAGCTGCACGCTGGCGGAAAGTTCGGCGGCGGCTCCTACACGGCGTCCGGCGGGTTGCACGGTGTGGGCGCGAGTGTGGTGAATGCGCTGTCCGCCCGGCTGGATGTTCAGGTGGACCGCGGTAGCAAGACCTATCAGATGTCCTTCAGACGCGGTGAGCCCGGCCGGTTCCTCGACGCCAAGACCCCCTCGCCCACCGCAAAGTTCGAGCCGTTCCTCGAAAGCTCCCGGCTCGAGGTGGTCGGCACCACCAAGCGCGGTGTCACCGGTACCCGGATCCGTTACTGGGCTGACCGCCAGATCTTCACCCCCGACGCGAAATTCTCCTACGAGGAGTTGCAGTCCCGGGCCCGCCAGACGTCCTTCCTGGTTCCCGGTCTGCGGATCACCCTACGCGACGAACGCCGCCTCGCTGGCACCGCCGCCGAGGCCGGTCCAGTGGAGGAAGTATTCCAGCACGACGGCGGGATCTCCGAGTTCACCACCTTCCTCGCCGCCGACAGCGCGGTGACCGATGTGTGGCGCCTGCACGGCTCAGGTCGGTTCAAGGAATCGGTGCCGGTGCTCGGCGAAAACGGGCACAGCGAGATTGCCGAGGTGGAACGCGACTGCGAGGTCGACATTGCCCTGCGTTGGGGAATCGGTTATGACACCACAGTGAAGAGTTTCGTGAACATCATCGCGACGCCCAAGGGTGGTACCCACCAGAGCGGCTTCGAACAGTCCCTCCTGAAATCCTTCCGGAAGGTGATCGAGGCGAACGCCCGGAAGCTCAAGGCCGGCAGCGACAAGATCGAAAAGGACGACGTGTTCGCTGGACTGACAGCCGTCCTGACGGTGCGGCTGGCGGAACCCCAGTTCGAGGGACAGACCAAGGAAATCCTCGGCACGTCCGCGGTCCGGGCCATTGTGGCGAAGGTGGTCGAGAAGGAAATCCTCGCCAAGCTCAACTCGACGGCCCGCGGCGACAAGGCGCAGAGCGCGCTGCTGCTGGAAAAGGTTGTCGCTGAGATGAAGTCCCGCATCTCCGCGCGGGTTCACAAGGAAACGCAGCGACGGAAGAACGCCCTCGAGACCTCGTCGATGCCGTCCAAGCTGGCTGACTGCCGGATTGACGATGTCGAGCGCTCCGAACTGTTCATCGTCGAGGGTGACAGTGCTCTTGGCACCGCGAAGCTGGCACGCTCATCCGACTACCAGGCACTGCTTCCCATTCGCGGGAAGATTCTGAACGTCCAGAAGGCCTCGGTGGGGGACATGCTCGCCAACGCCGAGTGCGGTGCCCTGATCCAGGTGGTGGGCGCAGGCTCCGGCCGCAGCTTCCAGTTGGACGCCGCCCGCTACGGGAAAGTGATCCTGATGACCGACGCCGACGTCGACGGCGCCCACATCCGGACTCTGCTGCTCACACTGTTCTTCAGGTACATGCGTCCGCTGGTCGACGCGGGACGGGTTTTTGCTGCGGTACCGCCGCTGCACCGGGTGGAGGTGGTCAACCACGGGTCCAAGGCCAATGAGACGATCTACACCTACTCGGAGCAGGAACTGAACCGGCTCCTGGCCGCCCTGGAGAAGCAGGGCAAGCGGTACAAGGAACCCATCCAGCGCTACAAGGGCCTGGGGGAGATGGACGCCGAGCAGCTGGCTGAAACCACCATGGACCCGCGGCACCGGACCCTCCGGAGGGTCCGGATCCAAGAAGCCGAGTCAGCTGAGCGGGTGTTCGACCTGCTGATGGGCAGTGACGTTGCCCCGCGCAAGGACTTCATCGTGGCGGGCGCCGCGTCCCTGGACCGGGAGCAGATCGACGCCTGACCGGCGGGCACCACGGCGGCTCCTGGCGCGATGTGTCAGCCCAGCATCCAGGGGGCGATCAGGAGCAGGGTCGGGGCCACCAGCAGCAGGCCAGAGGTGCCGAGGGCTGCGCCCTGCTGCACCGGCGAAAGGGTTGGCTGCGGGGTAAGGAGCCGGTGGATCCGGTTCACCGTGGACCCGGTGTCCTGCCCGCTCGGGGAACCGGGCGTCAGCGTGGTGGTGGACAGCGCGTCGGATGGGTAGACCCCGTCAGAGTCGGCCAGCGGCCCGGATGCCACAATGGCGATCGCCCGGGCGAGAACCGGCTCGCGGACCGTCTTCAGCGCCTCGTCGTCGGCCAGCATCTCGATCAGTTCGTTGACTGCGCGCTGTGCCAGCTGGGAGGTCGGCAACCACGGCAGCGCCGACCGCCAGGCGGCGAATGCCCACAGGAGCAGGTGGTGGCGTTGGTGGAGGTGGGCACGCTCGTGCACCAGGACGGCGTCGAGCTCCTGAGCGGTCAGGAGATCCAACAACCCGTCCGACAGAACAGTGACTGAGCGGGCACCGCCCGGCAGACAGTACGCGACGGGGGTGGGGTGGTTGATCACCAGGGTGGCCGGACGGTTCGCGGCGGGTGAACTGAGCAGGTTCAGCATGTCCCGGTGGCGCCGACGCTGGCCCTGGATCTTGGCGTAGGTCAACAGCAGCGTGAAGATCAGGTGGGCGCTGAGCAGCCCCGCGGCGCTGAGCGCGAACACATGCACCAGACCCAGCTCAGCGGCAGGCTCGTTGCTGATGGCCATCGTGCCTAGCCGGCCCAGGGCCTCCACTAGGTTGTCTCCCAGCGGATCGAGCCCCCACACCAGCATGGCCCCGATCATCGAGAGCCCACCGGCCAGGGCAATGGCCTGCCAGAGAATCATCGCGGTAGCGGGTGCCCGGGTGGGCCACTTCGCCCGCGATAGCGCTACCGGTGCTGGCCAGGCAAGAACGACGGCGAGCCCGGCCAGCAGATGGGCGGCCCAAAACATCCGTTCAGCTGCCGAGCAGTTTACGCAGCGCCTGTGCCTCGCTGTCCGATACGCTTCCGATGAACCGTGCCAGGACGGCCTCCCGGTCCGGAGCGGTGACCAGGACCTCGTGCATCAGCTCGGCGGTGTGTTCCTCACGGCTGGTGATGGCCCGGTAGCGGTGCGGGCGGGTTTCGCGTTCCCGCTCCACCAGGCCCTTTTTCTCCAAGCGTGACAGGACGGTCAGGACCGTGGTGACAGCGAGTTCCTTGCCGACGGCGTCGTGCGTGGCCAGGGCCAGCTGATCGCGCAGCGCGTTGGCTGTCAAAGCCCCGGGGGTGCCCCACAGCAGGTCCATCACTGTGCGTTCGAGTTCTCCGAGGGTGGCCATGCAAGTCCTTCATTTCAGTTGTGAGTTACTAAACAAATCTACTCCCTTTTTGGGCAATGTTCTACATGCGGTAGAACAGGTCACATCGGCGACGGCGAAATGCTTCACCCGACCGCGTGCCATACTCTTTTGCCATGACTAAGTCAGTGACGGACTACTTTCCCACCGGTACGCCCCTGCAGTGGCGGCCTATCACGCCGGACGATATCGGGCAGTGGCTGGAGCTCATCAAGCGCATGGCCGAGGAGGACAAGCCGGACTGGGTTGAGGAACGCGCCGACCTGGAGCAGATCCTTGAATCGTCAAAGACAGACCCGGAGAAGGACACCATCCTGGGGCTGGACGCCGACGGCGTCCCCCGCGCGGTCGGAGCCATCCAGAAGAATCATGGCTCGACCCTGATCCACACGATGGGTGGGGTGGATCCGGCCTGGCGGCGCCGCGGCATCGGGACCGCACTGTACGGCTGGCAGGCGGCGCGCGCCCGACGGCGCCTCGATGAGGACGGCGCAGCGGAAGGGGTGCTGCGCACCTACGCGGAGGAGCGGGTTCCCTCCCAGCTGGCCCTGATGGATGCGACCGGGAACACTGTGGTGCGGTACTTCACCGAGATGACCCGCCCCCTGGGGACGGAGATCCCGGCGGTCCAGATCCCTGCCGGACTGCGGATCGCAACGTTTTCTGAGGAACTCTCCGAGGCGGTGCGGCTGGCCCACAACGAGGCGTTCCAGGACCACTGGGGCAGTGAGCCGCGGGACGAGGAATCCTGGCGGTACACGGTGACGCACCCCGAGTTCAGACCTGACTGGAGCCTGGCGGTGGTCGACGAGGAAACCGGTGAGGTGGCCGCCTACCAGCTGGCCAGCTTCGACCCCGGCTCGAAGGAGATCCTGGGATACACGGAGGCCTACACCGATCTGCTTGGGGTGCGCCGGAACTGGCGGGGGCTCCGTCTGGCCCCGGCGCTGCTTGTCGAGGCGATGCGACGGTTCGCAGCGGATGGCATCGAGAACGCCGGGCTGGGCGTGGACACCGAGAACCCGTCAGGGGCGCTCGGGCTGTACGAACGCCTCGGCTACGAACCCACCCACCGGACTAGGGTCTACGAACTGGCGATCTAGCCTCAAACCGGGCTGGGCCCGATCGCCTCCACTGTCTGGTTGAGCGCCACTCCTGAACCGTCCCGCCGGCCGTGTTCAGTGGGCAGCGCCCGGGACACGCCGCTCGAGGAGGCCGCCTTCGCCGGTCCGTGACCGGCCCAGGCGACCACCAGCCCGTCCTCATCCTTGAGGAACCGGTGGGCACGCACGCCAGCAGTGGCCCTGCCCTTCGCCGGGTACTCGGCGAACTCGGTGACCTTCACCGAACCCGCGGAGGTGCCGGGCAGCGCCCCGCTCGCTGCTGCGACGGTGACGACGACGGCTGCCGGGTCGTCGGCAGTCACGGCACCGAAGTGAATGACCGAGTCGCCCGTTCCCAGCTTGATGCCTGCCATCCCGCCAGCGGTGCGGCCCTGCGGCCGGACCGTCGACGCGGGGAAACGGAGCAGCTGTGCCTGCGCGGTGATGAAGACCAGGGCATCGTGGTCAGCGGCCGTCGCCAGACCCACCAGCTTGTCCTTGGGCTTGAGGGAAATGACCTCCCACTCGTCCCGGTTGAGCGGGTACTCAGGAGCCACTCGCTTCACCACGCCCTGCGCGGTGCCCAGGGCGATCACGGTGTCCAGGGGCGCCAACCCCACCAGTACCTCGCCCGGGAGCAGCGTCATGAACTCCTGCGCGGGGACTCCACCGGCCAGGTTCGGAATGCCGGCGGTGGGGGCCAGCGCCGGCATGTCCATCACCTGCAGGCGCAGCATCCGGCCGGCGGACGTCACCGCACCTACCTCTGCCCGGGCGGTGGAGGGGAGCACCGAGCGGAACACATCGTGCTTGACCCGCTGCCCTGCCTCACCGAAAGGATCCTGGCTGGAGGTGCGCGCCAATTGACCTGACGTGGAGAGAATGACCCAGCAGGGGTCGTCAGCGATCTCGAGGGGCAGGGGAGCCGCCTTACCGCCGGTTGCCACAGCCGCCGGCATGACCGTGCCCTTCAGCGGGGAGCTGGACTCGGACTCCAGAAGGACCGTTCGCCGCGGCGTCGCGAATTTCTCTGCCACCTGGGCAAGTTCCTCCGACAGGAGAGCCCGCAGCCGTTCCTCGGAGCCGAGCAGCTCTTCCAGCAGCGCAATCTCGCGGCGCAGCTCGTCCTGTTCCTTCTCCAGCTCGATCCGTGAGTACTTGGTCAGCTGGCGCAGGCGCAGTTCGAGGATGTAGTTGGCCTGCAGCTCGGACAGGTCGTAGATCGACATCAGGCGTTCCCTGGCCTGCGCCGACTCGTCGGAGGAGCGGATGATCTGGATGACTTCGTCGATATCAACTATCGCGATGAGCAGGCCCTCGACCAGGTGCAGCCGGTCCTTCTTGCGGCCCAGCCGGTAGGTGGTGCGCCGGCGGACCACCGAGAGCCGGTGCTTGATGTAGACCTGCAGCAGCTCGACCAGGCCGAGCGTCCTGGGCTGCCCGTCCACCAGGGTCACATTGTTGATCCCGAAGGAATCCTCCATCGGCGTGTACCGGTACAGCTGGGCGAGCACCGCGTTCGGGTTGAAACCGTTCTTCAGTTCGATGACCAGCCGGAGCCCGTGGCGTCGGTCGGTCAGGTCCACGATGTCGGAAATGCCCTGCAGCTTCTTGGAAGTGACGGCATCCTTGATCTTCTCGATGATCTTTTCCGGGCCCACCGTGTAGGGAAGCTCGGTCACCACCAGGCCGGTCCGCCGGGCGGAGAGCTGCTCGATACCTACCGTGGCGCGGGTCTTGAACGACCCCCGGCCGGTGGCGTACGCGTCGCGCACCCCGTCGAGACCGACAATTTTGCCGCCACTCGGGAGGTCCGGGCCGGGAATGAAACGCATCAGGTCATCAAGACCCGCATCCGGGTTGCTGATCAGGTGCCGGGCGGCGGCGATCACCTCGCCGAGGTTGTGGGGTGCCATGTTGGTGGCCATGCCGACGGCGATGCCCGTGGCGCCGTTGACCAGCAGGTTGGGGAACGCGGCCGGGAGTACCTCGGGCTGCAGCAGCTGGTTGTCGTAGTTCGGGACGAAATCCACCACGTCTTCGTCCAGGTGGTCAGTCATGGTGAGCGCCGCGGCGGCGAGCCGGGCCTCGGTGTACCGGGGGGCGGCCGGGCCGTCGTCGAGCGAGCCAAAGTTTCCGTGACCGTCGATCAGGGGCAGGCGCAGGGAGAAGTCCTGGGCCATGCGCACCATCGCGTCGTAGATTGCCGCATCACCGTGGGGGTGGAGTTTTCCCATCACCTCGCCCACCACACGGGCGGACTTCACATGCCCGCGGTCCGGCCGCAGACCCATGTCGGTCATCATGTAGAGGATGCGCCGTTGGACGGGCTTGAGCCCGTCCCGCGCGTCGGGCAGGGCCCGGGAGTAAATCACCGAATAGGCGTATTCCAGGAACGAGTGTTCCATCTCGGACGTGACGTCGATATCGATGATGTTCTCGGTGTAATCCACCGGGGCTGCTGTGGTTTGGCGCCTGGCCATGATCGGGTGGTCCTCGGGTCGTGAAGGGGGTGTGCTGCCAACAGTAATGACGTGGGCGCCGAACGCCCACTAGGGTGAGTCTATGGCTGCTGGCGGACATTACCCGGAATATTGGGAGGCCGACGTCGTGTTGCGGGACGGCGCCACCGCACATTTGCGGCCCATTTCGCCCGACGACGCGGACGCTGTCCAGCACTTTCACATGCAGCAGTCCGAGAACTCCATCTACCTGCGGTTCTTCACCTACAAGTCGTCGCTGAGCACCAAAGAGCTCAAACGGTTCACCGAGGTGGACCACCGCGACCGGGTCGCCTTCGTGATCACCCGGGGCACCGACATCCTGGGCATCGGACGGTACGACCGGCTCGATGACCCGACCGAGGCGGAGGTCGCCTTCAACATTGCCGACGCCCATCAGGGCCGGGGGCTGGGGTCCATCCTGCTGGAGCACCTGGCGGCAGCGGCCCGGGAGAACGGAATCAGCCGGTTCTCCGCCGAGGTCCTCCCGGAGAACCGGAAGATGATCACCGTTTTCGCCGAGGCCGGGTATGAGGTGCAGCGCCGCTTCGACGACGGCGTGGTGATGCTGCAGTTCAACATCGACCCCACCGAGAAATCCCGGGCCGTGATGGAATCCCGCGAGCACCGTGCTGAGGCCCGCAGCGTCGCCGACCTGCTCTCGCCGTCGTCGGTGGCAGTGATCGGCGCCAGCCGCGAGTGGGGGACCGTCGGGTACTCCTTCCTGGAACACATCATTGACGGCGGCTACACCGGCGACGTGTACGCGGTGAACCCCGAGGCCTTCGAACTGGCGGGAATGATTTCCTTCGCATCGATCGCTGAGGTGCCGGGGCCAGTCGACCTTGCGGTCATCGCCGTGCCCTACGACCAGGTGGCAACGGTGGTTGACCAGTGCGGGGAGGCTGGCGTCAAGGGACTGCTCGTCGCCACCGCCGGATTTGCCGACGACGGCGCCGCAGGCCTGGCCCGGCAGCGAACCCTCGTGCACCGGGCTCGGGCCTACGGGATGCGGGTGGTGGGACCGGCGTCGCTCGGACTGGTGAACACCGACCCAGCGATCAGACTCAACGCCTCAATGGCTCCCGCCCTGCCCGCTGCCGGCGCCCTGGGCCTGTTCAGCCAGTCGGCGGCGATCGGCGTCCTGCTCTACGCGGCCGCCGGGCGGCGCGGGCTGGGACTGAGCTCCTTCGTCTCCGCCGGGAACCGGGCTGATATCTCCGGTAATGACGCCATGCAGTACTGGGAGGACGATCCCTCCACCCGGGCCGTCGGGCTGTACCTCGAATCGGTCGGCAACCCCCGCAAGTTCTCCCGGATTGCCCGCCGCCTGTCCAAGACAAAACCCGTTATCGTGGCGAAGTCCGATGTGATGGGCCTTCAGCTGCCCCCGGGACACGCAGTGCGCACCACCCAGGCGCCGTCGGGTGCGCTCGATGCGATGCTCAAACAGTCGGGGGTGATCCGGGTCGAGACCACCGCCCAGCTGGTGGACATTGCCCAGATCCTCGTCAGCCAGCCGCTGCCCGCAGGTCCCAGCCTCGCGGTGTTCAGCAACTCCCTGGCGCTGGGCAAGGTGGTGGCCGACGCGGCTGCCGCCCAGTCCCTGGACGTGCGTCGCCTGGTCACCGACATCGAACTGGACACCGGACAGTCGGTTGCGCTGCCCGTCCTCCGCGCGGCGGTCCTGGAGGCGTTAGCGGATGAGGAGGTGCACTCGGCGGTGGTTGCCCTGCTGCCCTCCCCGGGCCTGACAGTCGATGCCATCGCGGCCTGTCTCAGGGACTGCGCCGAAACGGCCAACAAGCCGCTGGTCGCTTCCTTCGCCGGCATTCTGGATCCGATGGTGCGCTCCGAGGGGCTGCTCGCTGTCCCCGACAATCCGATGGGGGAGTCCACCGGCCAGCGGGGAATCCCGTGCTACTCGGGCCCAGGAGCGGCGGTCGCCGCGCTGGGAGCAGTCGTGACGTACGCCCGGTGGCGGGCACGGGACAACGGCGGGTTCGACGAGCCGGCGGACATCGATCCGGACGCCGCGTCGGGGCTGCTCCATCAGGCGCTGGAACGGGTCGACGGCGACGGGCTGACCCGTCTGGACCCGGGCGAAGCTGCCACCCTGCTGGACCACTACGGCATCACCCTGCTTCCCGCCGTCCGGTTCACCACCGCCGACGAGGCGGTGGCGGCCGCCGACCGGCTGGGCTGGCCGGTGGTCATCAAGACCGTTGACGAGCACCTCCGGCACCGGCTCGACCTCGGGGGCGTCCGGCTGAACATCGAGGATGCCGACTCGCTCCGGCTGAACATCGCCCAGATGGAGAAGGTGCTGGCGCCCTTCGGGGTCAGCGGGATGGAAGTGCAAACGATGGCACCCTCCGGTCAGGCGTGCACCCTCCGTGCCATCGAGGACCCCCTGCTGGGGCCGGTGCTGTCCTTCGGGCTGGCGGGCGACGCCGTCGACCTCCTCGACGACTGGGCGCACAGCATTCCGCCGCTCTCCACCGTTGACGTCTCGGACCTGGTCCGTGCACCCCGGGCCTCCCGCAAATTGTTCGGGTACCAGGGTCTTCCGGCTACCGATATCGCGGCCATCGAGAACCTGATCAAACGGGTGGCCGTCCTGAAGGACCGCCACCCCGAGATCGCACTGCTGGAGTTCAACCCCGTGCTGGTCTCGGCGGGCGGGCTGGTCATCCTGAGCACCGACATCCTGGTGGGCAACCCGCAGCGGCGGACCGACAGCGCCCGGCGCGCCATGCGGGACTGACACCGGGTTAGGCGGCGGGCGCCCGAATAAGGGAAACTGGATGTATGACCTCATCGCTCTCCGCTGAACGCCGCAGCCTCGACGCCTCCCTGGAACGGGCTGGTTTCTACCCTCGCCTGGTCGCCGACACGGTGCACGATGCCCTCGACGGCAGGGAACCGCTCTCCCATGTGGTGCACCTGGAGACCCACTTCGAGCGGAACGAGGTGCACCGCCACATCACTGTGCTGGTCCTCACCGAGGACATGCTGGTGATCACCCACGTCGACGACCAGCAGCTGGATGAGGACGGGCAGCAGATGATGGCCCAGGTCTCCACCGAATCCGTCCCGGTCATCCAGATCCGGTCGGTGGTGCTCAGCTACCTGTACGCCCAGCCGCAGGACTACAAACCCTCCGACCAGGCCCGTGAGCTCACCCTGGCAATTGCCTGGTCCGGCGGTCAGCGTCTGGACATGGGGCCAGCCGGCTGCAGCGACCCGCAGTGCGACGCCGACCACGGCTACACCGGCACCATTTCGCAGGAGGACATTGTGCTGCGCGTCAGTGCCGAGGCCGACGGCATGCAGGCAGTCCAGAACGCGAAGTCCTTTGCCCGCGCCCTGCGGAAGGTCAACACGGCCAACCCGGTCACGCCCGTCGCCGCCGGCACGCTGGCTCCGGCGCCGCGCAGGCAGCCAGGTCTCGGTGCGCGGTTCAGCCGGACCCACCACCAGGGCTAGCCCTCAGTGGATCAGATCACCGGACACCGGGAGCCTCTTCCGGCGGCACCCGCCTATGGCCGCAGCACCATCGCCGAGGTGTTCACCAGCGCTGCCGCGGCCCTGGACCTCACCTCCACCACCGGCCCCTTCGACAACGCCCTCGGCCTGCCGGCCGCGTCCCGTATCTGCGTGGTGGTGGTCGACGGGCTCGGGTCGGCGCTGCTGAAGAAACGAGGGGGGCACGCGCCGTTCCTGCGCCGGCACCTGGACAGCGCCCGCACCATCGGATCGGCGTTCCCGTCAACGACCGCCGCGTCACTGGCCAGCCTTGGCACCGGCCTGCCTCCCGGCAGGCATGGCCTGGTGGGCTACGACGTCCTGGACCCCGAGCAGGACAA
This sequence comes from Arthrobacter sp. 260, assembly GCF_013116745.1. GTDB lineage: Bacteria > Actinomycetota > Actinomycetes > Actinomycetales > Micrococcaceae > Arthrobacter_D. The sequence continues at coordinate 49,803 of NZ_JABFOE010000005.1, read as the reverse complement.
GGTGGTGAACATGCTCGGCGGCTGGGACGCGAAAGTGGACCCCCAACGGTGGCAGCCCTATCCGTCGGTCTTTGAACAGGTTTCCGCCCAGGTCCCCGTGGTGAGTGTGTCCCTCCCGAAGTTCGCCGATTCCGCCATGACCCGCGCCGCGCTCAGGGGCGGCAGCTACCTGGCAGCCGGAACCCTTCAAGCGCGGGTGCGCAGTGCACACGAACAGCTCGCCGCGACGAAGCGGTCCCTCGTGTACCTCTATCTCAACGAGATGGACAAGGCCGGCCACCGGTTCGGCTGCGGTTCCTCCCAGTGGGGAACCCAGCTCGAGGATGTCGACGGTGCCGTCAAAACGCTCGCCGCCCGCGTGCCCTCCGACACCCTCCTGCTGCTGACTGCCGACCACGGGATGGTCGACGTCGACGAGGCGCACCGCTACGACTTCTCGACCGACCCCACGCTGATCGACGGAGTCGCCCACACAGCCGGCGAGCCGCGGATGCTGCACCTGTACCTGGAACCCGGCCTGTCCACCGACCGGCGCGAGAGCCTCATCGCGGCCTGGCAGGCGGCCTACGGGCAGTACGCGTGGATCCTTACCCGCGAGCAGGCCATCGAGGCAGGGCTGTTCGGCCAGGTCGACGAGCGGGTCCTGCCCCGCATAGGTGACCTCCTGGTCGCGGCACGGGAACCCATCGCGCTGTACGACCGCCGCCGCACCAGCGAATCAGCGATGGAAGTTGTGGGGCAGCATGGGTCCCTGACCCGCGCCGAACGCGAAGTGCCGTTGCTGACGCTGGGCCGCCCAGGCGGGAAGGTCTCCCGTGGCTGAACTGATCTTCTTTTCCGGCACCATGGACTGCGGCAAATCGACCCTGGCCCTGCAGATGGATCACAACCATCGGGCCAGGGGCCGGGCTGGCCTGCTCTTCAGCTCCCACGACCGGGCGGGCGAGGCAATGATCTCCAGCCGGCTGGGCCTTCAGACGGGAGCGGTGGAGGTTACCGACAGCACCGACTTCTGGGCCGAGATTGTCCGACGTCGCACGGCCGCCGAGCGCGTCGATTACCTGATCTGCGACGAGGCCCAGTTCTACACGGGCGAGCAGATCGACCAGCTGGCCCGCATTGTCGATGAGATGGACGTCGACGTGTTTGCATTCGGGATCACCTCGGATTTCAGAACCAGGCTCTTTCCTGGCTCGCAGCGGCTCATCGAACTCGCGGACCGGGTCCAGGTGCTCCAGGTGGAGGCGCTCTGCTGGTGCGGCCGCCGGGCAACCCACAATGCGCGGACCATCGACGGTGTCATGGTGGTCGAGGGTGACCAGGTGGTGGTAGGCGATGTGGAACTCCAGCAGGTGCAGCGGGACCCGCTGCAGCCCGAACTGCCGATTGCCGAAGGAGCCGCAGACGACGCTCCCCACCCGCCGGTGACGGGTTACGAAACCCTGTGCCGGCGCCATCACACCCGGCGGGTTACCCTGCGGACGGCCAACGCGATGAAGAGCAACGAAATGCTGCTGCCGTTCTCGCCCTAGGGCAGGAACTGGTGTGCCGACGCTTGGCTTTCCCAGGACACCGGCTTGTCTCAGGTCGGCTAGTCGCTCTTGGTACCGAAGACGATCTCATCCCAGCTGGGGACGCTGGACCGCTTCGGCCGGATCTTGCGATCTGTGGGCTCGTCGGCCACCTTCGGTGAACGTGCGGGGACCGGGTCCTGCTCCGGGCGGTCATCTGTAGCCTCAGCCGGTTCGGCAGAGGGCTGTGCCGGGCGCCCGGGCCGGGCGAAGATGCTGATCTCACGGGTGTCAGTGCTCACATCCTCGGAGAGGCGGGGTGAGCCATCGCTGTAGGTCTGGTGCTCCTGGTCCTCGTCGTCGGGTCGCATCGACGGGGCCAGACTGAGACCAGCGAACCGCTGCGGTTCCTCGGCGTCGTCCATGCTCTCGGCGGAACCGATGGCGTCCGCCTCTTCGTCCCCCTCGGTGGGGCGGGGGTGGGCCGCGGGGATACTGCCCTTGGCCAGCAGATGCGCGAGGGCGTCGTCGCCCTCCTCATCCACTCCGAGACGCTGCCCGCGGCGGGACCGGAGCACGTCCAACAGGTTGTCGGAGGCCTCTTCGGCGGCAACCTCGGGCGCCTTCTGGGCCTCGAAGTCGAAGACGTGATCGGCCACGGCGCTGAGCCGGCGCGTCGGCAGAGGGCCGTCAAGAGGTTCAAGCTCGCTGAGCAGCTGGGCCCACCGGTTGGTGTTGAGGACTGTCTTGCGGCTGGGGTTGAACGTCCACTGGGCCGGTGGCTCCTCGCCCACACTCACACGGGCGTCGGATGCCAGTTCAAATCGGGCGACGACATTCCACAGTCCGTCCGGCCGGCGCCAGGCGTCCCATTCGACGCCGCTCGGATCCACCCCGTAGGCCTGCAGCCGGTAATCGACCATTTCTCCCAGCTGTGCCGGGTTCTCGCCAAACGCTGACCGGTAGCCATCGTGGGACGGCAGGGGAGAGGACACCTCGACGCGCTGGGCCAGGATGGCCATGTAGTCGCGTTCGGCGCGGACCGGACCCTCATAGCGGAGCACGTGTGCCAGTTCCTGGCCGGTCTCGTCAACGATGTCCTGGGCCGTTGCGCCGCTGCGGATCCTCGCCTGGATGTCCCGGGGCGACAACGGCACCACCGGCTTGCCCGCGGGAGGCGGTGGGGTGGTGATCTTGTGCTGTTCCATGGGGCGGGAAACCGCCATGCGGAGCGCCTCGTTGACCGGCAGGCTGTAATTCGAGCCGTCCTCGCCGTTCAAGTGCAGGTGTCCGCCGTCCTCGTGAACACCTACCAGCCGTAGTTCCTGCATGAAAATCCTCCGAGCCGACATTGCTTCCTTACCGTGAAACTTTGCCACCTGTTGGCCCACATGCCTACTACACCCGTGGTGTGGCGCGGAACTTTCGCCGTCGGACGGGCCAGGACGACGCGGAATTGGACTATCCCGGCGGCGTGGGCAACAATCGCTGGCGTACGGGCACAAACTGCGGTCAGTCAGCGTTGGACTCGACGTTGAACAGTTTCGACGTGAACGTTGGACAGTTTCGAGTAGCACAACCACAGAACACCGGAGAGTGAACAACCGATTATGGCGACCGATTACGATACGCCGCGCACCACCCAGGACGACTCGGACGCTGACTCGATCGACGAGTTGAAAGCGCAACGACCCGACCACCAGTCCCCGGTGATCGACGAGGACGAAATAGAAGCGGCTGACGGGTTCGAACTGCCCGGAGCCGACCTCTCAGGCGAGGAAATCCAGGTGCGGATCCTCCCCGCCCAGGCCGATGAATTCACCTGCGCCTCCTGTTTCCTGGTGCGTCACCGATCCCAGATCGCCCGTCAGGCCGGTGCACTGGCCTACTGCAGCGACTGCGAGGGGTAGGTCGTCAGGACCTGGTCAGCTGGCCAGGGCCGCGACGAGCTGCTCGGGGCGACGGGTGGAGGTCAACCAGTAGGGAGTGGGATCCGCCGGGTCGGTGATTGCCACCCGGACCACCGGGGAAATCCAGCCCCTGATACACAGGTACGCGGTCGCATTCAGCTGCGGCCCGCGCTGGGCGGTCGCGTCCTCACCGGTGTACGCCGTCACCTCCCCGAGGAACTGCCGCTCAATGGTGGCCCGTCCCACGGTCAGGTGCGACGACGTCACTACGATGCGCGGCGTGGACAACACCAGGAGCGTGACCAGCACCACTGCGACGACGGTGGCCGCAATGAACCCGGTGGTCAGGTTGATGGGGGCGAACGTGACCACTGAGGCTCCCGCCGCGCCGGCCGCAACCAGCCAGATCCACGGTGCAGGCCACAGCCGCTCCTCGTAGATGACGGGGCTGGTGGATGGTGCTGGAGCGGGGGTTGACATACCCCTACCCTGACAGATTTTTCGGGGTACTTCATCCCAGCACGCGGCATCGTCGGCACCCGGCAGCCACAAAGGTTAAGGCGCTAGAGTGAAGGCCTACCCCGATCACCCACGACGCAGCTGGAGTAAGAACGTGCTGGACCCACAGCGGAGACTTCCCGTGCAGATCAAACTGCTCGACGACGCGATGACACCCCCGGCGTACGCCCAGCCGGGTGATGCTGGCGCAGACCTGCGGACCCGCATCGATTTTCGGCTGGCACCGGGGGAGCGGGCCCTGGTGCCCACCGGCGTGGCCATTGCCCTTCCGGAAGGATATGTGGGCCTGGTCCATCCGCGGTCCGGTCTGGCGACGAAGCACGGGGTGACAGTGGTCAACGCACCGGGGACCATCGACTCCGGCTACCGGGGGGAAATTGCCGTCACCCTGCTGAATACCGACACAACTGAGTCACTGAGCTTCAAACGGGGTGACCGGATCGCCCAGCTGGTCATCCAGCAGGTGGAACAGGCTGACTTCACAGTGGTGGAGGAGCTTCCGGAATCGGTGCGCGGCGCTGCGGGCTTCGGATCCACCGGGGGTTACAGCATCGAACCCACAGCGCATCCAACCCACGCATAACCTAGAGGATATCCAGCTACGGGACCCGGCACGACGGGTCCCACACACCAAGGAAAGGAACCCAATCATGGTTTTTGGGCGCCTGAAGAAGAAGCAAGAGAACCTCCCGGCAGAAGAGGCGACACCCGCCGCCAGCCCGGTCGAGGAACAGGTTGCACCAGCGTCAGCCGCTGCGACCGAGAATACGACCACCGAGGACACGACCGCCGCGGATCCCACCCCTGAGGGGGCGACCACCCCCACTGATGCCCCGGAACCCGCAACGGCCGCTGATGGCACCGACGCGCCAGTCGCAGCCGACGACGACGCCGAGCCAACCCCCGCTGCCCCCTCAACACCCGCGGCCCCGGCCCCGGGCGTGGTCGTCTCCCGTGACAACGGGCCGTTCGACGTCTCGGAACACGACTCCGACGCCGGCTACATCGACCTCGGTGCGCTACGCATCGGAGCAGCCGAGGGTCTCCAGCTTCGCCTCGAAGTGGAAGAGAAGACCAAGCGGGTCATCGCCGTGACCCTCGACCTGAACGGATCCAACCTGCAACTGCAGGCGTTTGCCGCACCCCGCACCGATGGGTTGTGGGACGAAATCCGGGCCCAGATCGGCGTCTCCGTCGGCTCGCAGGGTGGCACGGTCCAGGATCGTGTCGGCACCTTCGGCACCGAACTGGTAGCCAAGCTCCCCGCCAAAACGGCGGACGGGCAGCCCGGCTTCCGGGTGGCCCGGTTCCTCGGCGTCGACGGCCCCCGCTGGTTCCTCCGCGGTGTCATCGGCGGACCCGCGGCAATCAACAAGGAAGCGGCCGCACCGATCGAGGAACTCTTCCGCAAGGTCGTCGTGGTCAGGGGAGACCACCCGCTGCCGCCACGTGAACTACTGCAGCTCCGGCTGCCCAAGGAATCGGCGTCGGCCCGCCCCACCGAGCCCGTGCCACCGGCTCCTGATCTCACCGATCCGCTGAAGCGCGGTCCCGAGATCACCCACATTGGCTGACCGACCGGGAGTGGACAGCGCCGGGGTGCACCCCGGCGCCGCTTCAACTGTCGGTGGGCTGCCCACCCGTGGGCGGGCCAGGGCGCGGGGCTACATCTCGCGAATCACCGTCCTGCCCCGCAGCTCAGCACCCCAGTTCGCCGCGGTCGTGTCCGACGACGCCCCGCCGGTGACCACCGGATCCGACCGCCGCGACAGTGTGGCCCGCCTACGGGCCCAGGTACGGCTGGTCTGGATTGGACAGCGGCGGGTGCCGGGCATCGAAGCGGGAACCCAGATAGCTTTTGAAGGTATGGTCAGCCCGGTGGACGGGATGCCAACGATCTACAATCCTCGTTACGAAATCATCGGCCGTCCGGAGGCACAGCAGTGAGCACCCCCCCACCACCCAGCACCGAGCCTGAGCCCGATCCGGCTCAGCGCCAGGGACCCACTGCCGCCGAACTGGCGGAACAGTACGCCGCCCGGTCCGGCATGCAACGCTCGGAGAACGGCCAGATCGATGTCCTGCAGTCGATTGGCGGGGTCAGAGGGCTCGCCGAGAGCATCCTGCCCGGCCTGATCTTCACTGTGGTCTTCACCATCAACCGGGACCTGGCGAGTTCACTCATCGCCGCACTGGGTGTCGCCGCCATCTTCACCGTCATCCGGCTCGTCTCCAGGACCCCCCTCACGCAGGCGCTATCGGGCCTGATCGGTGTGGCGATCTGCGCTTTTGTAGCCAACCGCACCGGCAATGCCGAAGACTTTTTCGTCCCCGGGTTCTTCACGAACGGCGCCTACATCATCGCGATGGTCATCTCCATCGCGGCGCGGTGGCCGATCGCCGGACTGCTCTTCGGCTTCATCAGGGGTGAGGGTGTCGAATGGCGGAAGGACCCTTTGCGGGTCAAGGCGTACACCATTGCCACCTGGATCATCGTGACGGTCCTCGGGCTAAGGCTGGCCGTTCAAATGCCCCTGTACTTCGCCGAGAACTTCGTGGCGCTCGGGACCACCCGACTGATTATGGGACTCCCGCTTTACGCACTTGGGCTGTGGCTCGCGTGGCTCGTGTCCCGCCCGCCCGCCCAGCTCCCAGCCGGCGCGACAGACAGGTAGCCGGTCAGGGCAGGCCCGGCGCGTCCACGGGCGCACCGGTGTCGTCGTCGTCAGTAGGAACGGCGAGGAGCACGCTGCGGAGCGCGTCCTCGGCGGCGATCGCTGCGATCAGGAACAGCTCGTCGCCCGGTTCCACCACGTCGTCGGGGCTGGGCGTAATCGACGCGTCGTCCCGCAGGATTGCCACCACCGTGCAGTCCTCCGGCAGGATCAGCGAACCAAGGGTGCGGCCCACGATCGGTGATTCCTGGGGCACGGTGAACTCGACGATCGATGTGACACCGCTCTGCAGGGTGAGCAGCCGGACCAGGTCACCAATCTCGACTGCCTCTTCCACCAACGCCGTCATCAGCCGGGGAGTGTTCACGGCCACGTCAACACCCCACGAGTCGTCGAACATCCAGTCGTTCTTCGGGTTGTTGACCCGGCCCACCGTCCGGCCCACCCCGAACTCGCTCTTCGCCAGCAGGGACACCACCAGGTTGACCTTGTCGTCCCCGGTCGCGGAGACCACCACGTCAGCCTCATCCAGCCGGGCGTCCTTGAGGGTGGTCAGCTCACAGGCGTCACCGATCAGCCATTTGGCTCCCTTGAGCCCGCTGCGGCCGATCACCTCGGGCTTCTCATCGATCAGCAGGATTTCGTGGTTGTTCGAGAGCAGCTCCTTGGCGATCGAGGATCCCACGCTGCCTGCGCCCGCTATGACTACTCTCACTCCGACTCCTCCACAGGTTTCTTGGCGAGGATACGCCCTATCTCGTCCGTGGCGGAGGTCTTCATCATGGCGTGCACAATGTCGCCTTCCTGGTAGCTGGTCTCCGAGGTGGGCAGCATGCCCTCACCGAACCGCGTGAGATAGGCGACGCGGATCCCCGACGCGGCCTCGATATCGGCAAGCGACCGCCCCAGCCAGCCGTCGTGCAGAGTGAGCTCGCCAAGGATCAGCCGTCCCGAGGTCTCCCGGAAATCCCCGTTGATGCTCTGTTCGGGCAGGATGCGGCGCAGCACCTGGTCGGCGCTCCACCGGACCGCGGCAACCGTGGGAATGCCCAGACGCTGATAGATCTCAGCTCGTCCGGGGTCGTAGATACGTGCCACCACGTGCGGCACGTGGAAGATCTCACGGGCCACCCGGGTAGCCAGGATGTTCGAGTTGTCACCGCTGGACACCGCTGCGAAGGCGTAGGCGTTCTCAATATCTGCGTTCTTCAGCGTGTCCCGGTCGAAACCGACGCCGGTGACCTTCCGGCCACCGAACGAGCCCCTGAGCCGGCGGAATGCGCGGTCGTCCTGGTCGATGATGGCCACCGTGTGCCCCGACTCGTCGAGGGTATGGGCGAGGCTGACGCCCACCCGGCCGCACCCCATAATTACAAAATGCGCCACTCGCGCCACCTGCCGTTCCAACCGATTGCCAACCTACGTGTCAACGCGCTCCACTCGCTGGGGGCCTGCGTCCGCTGCACCCAGCCTAATGGAGTGTGGCAGCAACAAACGCGCTAGTCTGTGGGCTGTGCTGACTTTCTTTGAAGCCGTCAAGCGGGTGCTGGTGGGCAAACCGTTCCGCAACGACCGGCTGCGGCATCAGACCCTGCCCAAGCGGATCGCGATGCCGGTGTTCTCGGCCAACGCCCTGTCCTCGGTGGCCTACGCACCCGACGAAATTCTCCTCACCCTGGCCCTGGCCGGGCTGGCTGCCGTGTCGGTGTCGCCCTGGGTGGGGTTGGCCGTCCTGGTGGTGCTGCTGGTAGTGATCGCCTCCTACCGGCAGGCCGTCCACGCGTACCCCACCGGGGGTGGCGACTACGAGATCGCCCGCCGCAACCTGGGAAGCTCGGCCGGACTGACCGTGGCGTCCGCCCTGATGGTGGACTACGTGTTGACCGTCGCCGTTTCGGTGTCCGCCGCTGCCCACTACCTCATTGCCCTCGCGCCGGGGCTCGCGGGCGGCCAGACGGTGATGGCGGTGGCCGGCGTCGTCGTCCTGGTGTTGCTGAACCTGCGCGGCGTGTCCCGGAACACCCTGGCCCTTGCCATTCCCACCTATGTCTTCCTGGCCGCGATCCTTGGCATGTGCGCCGTCGGCATCATCCAGCGCCTCAACGGAACGCTGGGGGAGGCGCCCAGCGCCCGGTTCGAGATCATCCCCGACCCCGCGCTCGACGCCGGGCTGGTGGGCCTTGCGGGTGCGCTGCTGATTCTCCGCGCCTTCTCCGCCGGGGCGGCAGCCCTCACGGGTGTCGAGGTCCCCAGCGCCAACGTGCCGAGCTTCCAGGCTCCCCGTAGCCGCAACGCAGCGTCCAGCCTGCTCATTCTCGGCGTCGTCGCGTCGGCCATGATGGCCGGGGTGATCTACCTCGCCAACGCGGTGAAGGTGCACGTGGTGCAGAACCCGCAGGAGCAACTGCTGCTGGACGGCAACCCCGTGTCCGAGGACTACATTCAGAACCCGGTGGTCAGCCAGCTGGCCCGCACCATCTTCAGCGACGCGGCGATACCCTTCATCCTGGTGGTGGGCGCCACCGCCCTCATCCTGGTCCTGGCCGGTCACGCCGCGTTCAACGGTTTTCCAGTGCTTGCCTCAATCCTCGCCAAGGACGGGTATCTGCCGCGCCAGCTGCGCACTCGCGGGGACCGGCTGACCTTCAGCAACGGCATCCTCGCCCTCGGCGCGGGAGCCATCCTGTTGATCTTTGTCTTCCGCGCCGATGTCACCCAGCTGGTTCAGCTCTATATTGTCGGCGTGTTTGTGTCCTTCACCGCGAGCCAGGCCGCACTGATCAAACACTGGACCCGCGAGCTGCGCAGCACCGCCGACAAAAAGCGGCGGTGGCGGATGAAGAAGTCCCGGGCCATCAACACTGTCGGTTTCGTGCTTACCGCCGCGGTGCTGGTGGTGGTCCTGGTGACCAAGTTCGAGTACGGAGCATGGGTGGCCGTGCTGGCGATGGTGGTCCTGTTCGCCGTCATGCACAGCATCAAGCGGCACTACGACCAGGTGGCCAGCGAACTGGCCCTCGACGACTCCACCTTCTCCCGTGCGCTGCCGTCCCGCGTCCACGCGGTCATTCTGGTCTCCCACGTCCGCAAGCCGGTGCTGCGCGCCCTCGCCTTTGCCCGCGCGTCCCGGCCGTCCAAGCTGGACGCGATCGTGGTGGATGTGGATCCGGAGGAGACGGAGCGGACGCTGCGCGACTGGGACCGGTACGAGATTCCGGTGCCGATCACGGTGCTGGCGTCGCCCTACCGGGACACCATCCTCCCGATCATGGAGTACATCAGGAGTATCCGCAGCGACTCCCCACGGGACCTGATTGTCGTCTACATCCCCGAGTATGTGGTGGGCCGATGGTGGGAGCAGCTGGTTCACAATCAGACCGCCCTCCGCATCAAGACCCGGCTGCACTTCGAACCGGGGGTTATGGTGGCAAGTGTCCCCTGGCAGCTCGCATCCTCCGACGCCGCACGAAAATTCCAGGACCTGCAATGACCTTTCAGGGAAACACCAGTTCCGCAGATCCACAGCAGTATTTATCCCAGCAGTAATTAAGGACCCACAGTGACAGACCAGCCGTCAGCCACCCTCGACCTCACCATCGGCCCGGTGGCCCACGGTGGCCACTGCGTGGCGCGCCATGAGGGTCGGGTGATCTTTGTGCGCCATGCGCTGCCCGGCGAAAGGGTGCGCGTCAGGCTCACTGAGCACGACGACGGCGCGAAATTCTGGCGTGCGGACGTGGTCGAGGTGCTGGAGGCATCCGAGCACCGGGTCAACCACCCGTGGCCCCTCGCCGACGCGCTGCTGGCCGCCCAGCGGGGGGCCGCGCCCGTGGGTGGTGCCGAGTTTGGGCACATCGCCCTGCCCGCCCAGCGCGAGCTCAAGGGGACTGTCTTCAGCGAACAGCTCAGCCGGCTGGCAGGAGTGAAGCGCACGGTCGAGGTGGAACCGGTTCCCGGCGAATCCCCGGACGGTCTGCGGTGGCGCACCCGGGCAAGCTTCGCCGTCGCACCCGACGGACACCTCGCCATGCACGCCCACCGGTCCAACGAACTGATCCCGGTCGCCGAGATGCCCCTGGCCATCGATGCGATCAACGAGCTCCAGCTGTGGACCATCGACTTCACCGGCATCCAGCGGGTCGAGGTGGCGGTCGGCTCAGCGGGCGGACCGCCCCTCGTGCTGCTGGTCCCCGCACCCGGCGCGCGGCGCAAACAAACCGCGGCAGTCGTCCACCAGTTCGACGGACCAGCAGTGGCCTTCTGGGACCCCGAAAAGGGGACAGTGGAGCGGGTCCGCGGCAAGACCTGGCTCGCTGAGACGGTGCGGGACAACACCTACCGGATTACCGGCGACGGGTTCTGGCAGATTCACCGGGGTGCCCCGGAGCTGCTGATGGGCGCCGTCCTGGATGGCCTGGCCATCCAGCCGGGGGAGCGGGCCGCCGATCTCTACGCGGGGGCCGGGCTCTTCACGGCGCCGATCGCCGACGCTGTGCGCGACACGGGCAGTGTCCTCGCGGTTGAGGGGTCTCCCGGCGCGTCCCGCGACGCAAAGCGCAACCTGCACGGCCGCACCCAGGTCGACATCGTGCAGGGCAAGGTGGACCGGGTGCTCCAGGAGCGGAAACCCTCACTCGATGTGGTGGTGCTGGATCCGCCGCGTGCCGGCGCCGGTCAGGCAGCGATCACCGAGGTGATCGCCGCCGGTCCGCGGGCAGTCGGGTACGTGTCCTGCGACCCGGCATCGTTTGCCCGCGACGTCGGATACTTCCAGCAGGCCGGCTGGGAACTGGACACCCTGCGCGTGTTCGACCTGTACCCGCACACGCATCATATGGAGTCCTTCGCGGTGCTGCGCCCGGTTGCCGGCTAGGTCCGATGACCGGTCGGCCACCTGAAACGGTGCTCCCGGCCGGTCTTCCGGGACGCCGCCGGGTGCCGTGGCGTTTTGGCGGCGGGCACCCTTGGCGGAGATCCCGCGTTAGAGTTAATGACCCGCGGGTGGACGTCCGGCGGGATTGACCAACGCAAGGAGGCACCGATGGGACTCTTGGAAACCATCCGCCACCCCCAGGACCTTAGCCGGCTCACCAACGACCAGCTGGTGCGCCTGGCAGGGGAGATCCGTGACTTCCTGATCACCAACGTGTCCCGGACCGGAGGGCACCTCGGTCCCAACCTGGGGGTCGTCGAACTGACCCTTGGGATGCACAGGGTCTTCGACTCGCCGCGCGACGCGATGATCTTCGACACGGGACACCAGTCCTACGTGCATAAACTCCTCACCGGCCGCCAGGACTTCAGCACCCTCCGCCAGCAGGGTGGACTGTCCGGGTACCCGTCCCGCGCGGAATCCGAGCACGACGTCGTCGAGAGCTCCCACGCGTCCTCCTCCCTGTCCTGGGCCGACGGCATTTCCCGCGCCCGGGTGATCGCCGGTGAAGGCGACAGGTACACAGTCGTGATGGTGGGCGACGGCGCCCTGACCGGCGGGATGGCCTGGGAGGCCATCAACAACATTGCCGCCGACAAACGACGCCGCGTGGTGATCGTCGTCAACGACAACGGCAGGTCCTACGCGCCGACCATCGGGGGAGTTGCCGACTACCTGGCCTCGCTGCGGCCCACCCTCGACACCGTCCGCACCCATCCCGTCTACGAGGGCACCCTCGACTGGTCCAAGCGTCGCCTCCAGAACGGCGGCCCCCTGGGCCGTTTCGCCTACAAGAGCCTGCACGCCACGAAAAAGGGCATCAAGGACTGGTGGGCACCCCAGGGGTTGTTCGAGGACCTCGGGATGAAATACATCGGCCCGATCAACGGCCACGACATGGCAGCCGTCGAGCACGCACTGCACCAGGCACGCAACTATGAGGGCCCGGTGATCGTGCATGCGATGACCGAGAAGGGATACGGCTACGCGCCGGCCCGCGCCCACGTCGACGACCAGTTCCACGCGGTGGGCATCATCGATCCCGAAACCGGTCAGCCGGTCGGCGCCGCCGGACCGCAGTCCTGGACCTCGGTCTTCGCCGACGAGATCACGGCGATCGCTGACGAGCGCAAGGACATCGTCGGGATCACCGGCGCCATGCTCATCCCTGTGGGGCTGCACAAGTTCGCTGAGAAATACCCGGAACGCGTGTTCGACGTCGGAATCGCCGAGCAGCATGCGCTCACCAGCGCCGCCGGGATGGCGTTTGGCGGACTGCACCCGGTGGTTGCCCTGTACGCCACCTTCCTGGGCCGCGGCTTCGACCAGCTCCTGATGGATGTCGCACTGCACAAGGCGGGGGTCACTGTGGTCCTGGATCGCTCCGGGGTCACCGGCCCCGACGGCGCAAGCCACCACGGGATGTGGGACATGGCCATGCTCCAGATCATTCCCGGGCTGCACCTGGCCGCTCCCCGTGACGCTACCCGGCTGCGTGAGGAGCTTCGGGAGGCTGTCGCCATCGGCGACGCCCCCAGTGTGGTCCGCTACTCCAAGGGAGCGGTGGGCGCCGAGGTGCTAGCCATTGAACGGCTCGACGACGGCGTCGAAGTGCTGCTTCGTCGCCCGACCGGGTCGAGCAGCAACGACGTCCTCATTGTTAGCGTCGGCGCGATGAGCGAACTCGCCCTGGACGTCGCCAACCGGTTGGGTGCCCAGGGGATCAGCTCGACGGTCATCGATCCGCGGTGGGTCCTCCCCGTCCGCCGCTCGGTCATCGACATGGCCGCTGAGCACCGGATTGTCATCGTGATCGAGGACGGTGTCAGGGCGGGTGGAGTCGGGTCACGGATCCGGCAGGAAATGCGTGCCGTCGGTGTGGACACCGCATTGAACGAGGTAGGACTGCCGGTTGAGTTCCTCGACCACGGCACCCGCAGCGAGGTGCTCGAACGCGTCGGATTGACCGCGCGCAAGGTGGCACAGGACGTGGTCGAACAGGTGCTGGGCACCCGTGTTCCCGTCGCACGCCCGCTCCCCGGTCAGGATTCACCGGTCACGGGGCAGCTGCCCAAACTCTAGGCCGCCGAAAAGCGGAGTGTCAGAAACAGTCTGTGAGACAATGAACGTGGCTGGCAGGGGAACCACATTCCCCGGCCGGTCCAGTGACAGGCTTCCGGCTCTGCCGGCGACGCTTCCGCGTGCATCGTGAAAACATCCTGACGGATGGGGTGCCGGGAATCCGCTGTGCAGGCCACCCGTTGGGAAAGCAGCGGATAAGGAAAAGCGCCACTGGTCTTCGAGTGATGCCGCACCCCACGGATGGTGCGACCTCGAAGCTCACTTAGACGACTTCCGGTAAACGCGAGGCGCCAAGGTCCGCGAACAACCGACATACTGCCCCCGGGGGCGTCGGAATGTGGCCGACGCCGCAGGGGCGCTGGAGCAAAACACCATATGGATACTCAGCAGAACCCTACAGAGCAGAATCCGTCAGACCCCACGCAGGAACAGCTCGATGTTCCATTGAAGAAGGCTCCGAGGACCCGCCGCAAGAAGGTGGAGCCCGCAGCCGAGACCCCGCAGGAGTCACCCACCGACGCAGCGGTTATTGACACCGCAGCCACCGACATTGCGGCAGTCGACGAGCCAGTTGCGCCGAAGCGTCGTGCCTCGCGCAGCCGCAAGGCAACCACCAGCGATATCGTCCTCCCCGACGCGCCGTCTACCCCACCCACCGGTTCGACGACGCCGGACTCGGCAGCCGCTGATCCTGCAGACCCAGCCGACGCGCCGAAGGCAAAGGCACCGGCCCGCCGCCGGTCCACCCGCAAGGCTGACGCCGCGATCACCGCACCCAGCGACGACGCTGCGAATGGAGACGCTGCGAGTGGAGATGCCGAGGCAGGTACGTCACCGGCAGACGCTGTGCTGACCCCTGTCAAGAAGGCCCCGCGCCGCCGGCTCACCGTAGCCCAGAAGAAAGCCGCGGCCGAGGAGGCTGCAGCCGCGCAGGCCACCCCAGCGGTGGAAGAGGCTGCCCAGGAAGCCACGGCCCAGTATGCCTCCAGCGAGGCCGTGCAGGACGCTGCGGAAACCCCCGAAGCGGTCCAGGTGCCCGAAACCCCCGAGGTCCCACCGACCCTGTCGGCAGCGGACCCCTTTGCCATCCCCGCGTCGCTGTTCCACGCTCCCGACCTGCAGGCTGTTGCAGCTCCCGCCCGCAAGACCGCTCCCGCACCATCCTCCACCGACGAGGACACCACCGAGGACGACGAGGATGGTGACACCGAGACCGGTGGGCGCCGCCGTCGTCGTAACCGCCGAAGCCGGGGCAAGGGCCGCGCCGACCAGGACGTCGGCAGCAACGACAACGGCCCGGCTGCCGATAATGGCTCGGACAGCGACAGCGACGAGGGAGTGACCTCACGGCGCCGTCGTCGTCGCCGCCGCGGAGATCAGGACCTTGAACTCACCGGCGGCCAGGATGATGACCCACCCAACACCGTGACCCGGGTGCGAGCACCCCGGCAGGTCCAGGAAACTGCACCCTCGAACAAGGTCACCAGCGTCAAGGGCTCCACCCGGCTGGAAGCCAAGAAGCAGCGCCGGCGCGAATCCCGCGACACCGGGCGCCGTCGCCAGGTGATCACCGAAGCGGAATTCCTGGCACGCCGGGAATCGGTGGACCGGCAGATGATCGTCAGGCAGCGCGACGACAGGATCCAGATCGCTGTCCTCGAAGACGGTTTGCTGGCCGAGCACTTCGTGTCGAAGACCCAGCAGGACTCC
Organism: Arthrobacter sp. 260; assembly: GCF_013116745.1. Lineage (GTDB taxonomy): Bacteria > Actinomycetota > Actinomycetes > Actinomycetales > Micrococcaceae > Arthrobacter_D. The sequence goes on along the minus strand of NZ_JABFOE010000005.1, from coordinate 34,463 downwards.
CTGATCGGCAACGTTTACCTGGGCAAGGTCCAGAACGTGCTGCCGAGCATGGAGGCAGCGTTCGTCGACATTGGCCGCGGCCGCAACGCCGTCCTGTACGCCGGCGAGGTCAATTGGGATGCCTCCCGCCTCGACGGCCAGCCCCGCCGGATCGAGCTTGCCCTGAAGTCCGGCGACACCGTCCTGGTGCAGGTCACCAAGGACCCCGTCGGCCATAAGGGTGCACGCCTGACCAGCCAGATTTCCCTGCCCGGGCGCTACCTGGTGTACGTGCCGGGCGGCTCCATGACCGGAATCTCCCGCAAGCTTCCCGATGTGGAACGCAACCGGCTCAAGCGCATCCTCAAGGATCGCCTCCCCGACAATGCCGGGGTAATCGTGCGCACCGCTGCGGAGGGTGCCAGCGAGGAAGAGCTGACGCATGACATCAACCGGCTGCGGTCGCAGTGGGAGAACATCGAGGCCAAGTCCGGCTCCACCAAGTCGCTCGCACCCGAGCTGCTCTACGGGGAACCGGACCTGACCATCAAGGTGGTCCGCGACGTCTTCAACGAGGACTTCTCCAAACTGATCGTCTCCGGTGATGAAGCCTGGGACACCATCGAGGCCTACGTCATGTACGTGGCCCCGGACCTGGTGGGCCGCCTGGAGAAGTGGACCGGCAACGAGGATATCTTCTTCGCCAGCCGGATCGATGAACAGATCCACAAGGCACTCGACCGGAAGGTGTTCCTCCCCTCCGGCGGGTCACTCGTGATTGACCGCACCGAGGCGATGACGGTTGTTGACGTCAACACGGGCAAGTTCACCGGCAGCGGTGGAAACCTCGAGGAGACCGTCACCAAGAACAACCTGGAGGCGGCGGAGGAAGTGGTCCGCCAGCTGCGCCTGCGCGACATTGGCGGGATCATCGTCATTGACTTCATCGACATGGTCCTGGAAGCCAACCGGGACCTGGTGCTCCGTAGGATGGTCGAGTGCCTGGGCCGTGACCGCACCAAGCATCAGGTTGCCGAAGTTACCTCGCTGGGGCTGGTCCAGATGACCCGGAAGCGGATGGGCACCGGCCTGCTGGAGGTCTTCGGTGAGAACTGCGAGCACTGTGGTGGGCGCGGAGTCGTCACCCACGACGAGCCGGTGGAACACAAACGGCATGTTGTCTCGCCGGACAACCACCAGCAGCACCTCCGGCAGGAGAAGGTGTCCCGGAGCGAGCGCAAGCGCAACCGGAGCCGGTCCTCCTCACCTGCCGACGAGGAGCAGCAGGCTCCCGAGGCGCCGCAGAACGACGCCGAGCGGCAGGCACGGGCTGAAGCGGCCCGGGTGGCCCTCGCGAGCATCGCCGCAGCCACCCACGCCGCCCATGAGGCTCAGGGCCACCCTGCGGCTGACGAGGCCGCCGAAGTGGTGCTCACCATCAACGGGGAAACGGTAAGCCTCCCCCGCGCGGAGAGCAGCGACGCCGAGGTCCAGGAAGCACGTCGCCTGACCCTCGACAGCCTCACCCAGGCGTTCGACCGCAAGCCCACGTCCGAACAGCCGACTAATGATCAGCCGGTGTCCGAACAACCCTCATCCGAACAGCCGGTTTCTGAACGGCCGGGCAACGAACAGCCGGCCAGTGGACGACGGTCCCGGCAGTCGACCAACGAACGGACTGCCGCCGCCCAGCAGCCGGCGCGTGCTGTGTCGCGTGAGACCGGATCGTCCGGTCCCACGCAGCAACCGGTGAGCCCTGCAGAGGAGCCTCGCAGCCCCCGCCGTAACCGCCGGCGTGCCGGCAGCCCCCAGGGGACTGCCGCGACCGCCACCATCGAGCGGAAGCAGCCCGATGCCGCAGAGATCGCCGAGCAGCCGGTGGCACGGTTCGTCGCAACCGCCGTGGCACCCCGAAAGTCCCCGGCAGCAGTGCCAGCCAAGGATGAGCCAATGATCCTTGGGGTAGGGGTTCCCGCCTCCGAGTTGTAGCGGTGGGCTGCTCCCGTGCCGCTGGCCCTCCCACGGGAGGGCCAGGGGTGGGGGAGCGGCTCGTCCCGGTTCGGAGGTTCCCGCGACTCGCCCACCCTGGGAGGATTTGCAGGAAACCGCCGCTCTGGCGTAATCTTGATCTTCGGTGCGTTCGCCTTCTAACCGGTTATCCGGGGCGTCGATGCACAGCGTCAGCGGTAGGACCAAATAGTATGGTTTACCGGTGTAAGTACGCACACAGTAGTTTTCCAAGCATAGTTGTCGAGAGAAGTGAGTTCCCAAGTGGTGTACGCGATTGTCCGCGCAGGCGGCCGGCAAGAAAAGGTTTCCGTGGGAGACCTCGTAACCCTTGACCGCGTCACCGGTAAGGCCGGCAGCAGCTTTCAGCTGCCCGCCCTCCTCCTGGTCGACGGCGACAAGGTAACCTCAGCAGCAGATGACCTGGCCAAGGTCGCTGTCACTGCCGAGATCATTGAGAATCTTCGTGGACCGAAGATTGTCATCCAGAAGTTCAAGAACAAGACCGGCTACAAGAAGCGCCAGGGTCACCGTTCGGAACTGACCCGCGTCAAGATCACAGGCATCAAGTAACCTCTTCGTTCTTTATCAAAAGGTAGGCAAAGCAGATGGCACATAAGAAGGGTGCGAGTTCCACTCGCAACGGTCGCGATTCGAACGCCCAGTACCTCGGCGTCAAGCGGTTCGGTGGACAGGTTGTCAAGGCCGGCGAGATCATCGTCCGCCAGCGTGGCACCCACTTCCACCCCGGCGCTGGCGTTGGCCGCGGCGGAGACGACACGCTGTTCGCACTGGAGGCCGGCTCGGTAGAGTTCGGTAGCCGTCGTGGACGCCGCGTCGTCAACATCGTCGGCGCAGTCGCAGAGTAGTTTCTGCGCAACCAAGCATTAGGCAGTGAGGTGGGGTGAGCCGATCCGGCTCGCCCCACTTTCTTTTTAAGCCGGGATACACTCGGCACCAAATCCAAAAATTCTGAAGGAGTTCAACGTGGCAAGCTTCGTTGACCGGGTGGTTCTGCATGTGTCGGGCGGTACCGGCGGTCATGGCTGCGTTTCCGTCAAGCGTGAAAAGTTCAAGCCGCTGGGCGGGCCCGATGGTGGCAACGGTGGCGACGGCGGAAGCGTGATCCTGCGCGTTAGTTCGCAGACCACCACCCTCCTGGACTACCACCACGCCCCGCACCGTCACGCCACCAACGGCGGCAACGGGATGGGCGACTGGCGCGGAGGCAAGCAGGGCGAGACCCTGATCCTCCCCATGCCTGACGGCACCGTCGTCAAGACCAAGGACGGCGAAGTGCTCGCCGATCTGGTCGGGGAAGGCGCCGAATTCGTCGCTGCCTCCGGTGGCCAGGGCGGACTCGGCAACTCCTCGCTCTCCTCCCAGAAGCGCAAGGCACCCGGCTTCGCGCTGCTCGGTATCCCCGGCGACGCCCGCGACATTGTGCTGGAACTGAAGTCCATTGCCGATATCGCGCTGGTTGGTTTCCCCTCCGCCGGCAAGTCCAGCCTCGTCGCAGCCATGTCCGCGGCCCGCCCCAAGATTGCTGACTACCCCTTCACCACGCTGGTGCCGAACCTTGGCGTCGTGGAGTCCGGCGATGTCCGGTACACGATCGCCGACGTGCCCGGCTTGATCGAGGGTGCCAGCGAGGGCAAGGGCCTCGGCCACAACTTCCTGCGCCACGTCGAGCGCTGTGCCGCGCTGGTCCACGTCCTGGACTGCGCCACGCTTGAGTCCGACCGCAACCCGCTCAATGACCTTGACATCATCGAGCGCGAGCTCGAAAAGTACGCGGTCGACATGAGCTTCGCGGGCCCCGACGGCGACGTCGTCCCGCTGAACCAGCGCCCCAAACTGATTGCCCTGAACAAGGTCGATGTCCCCGATGGCAAGGACATGGCGTCCTTCGTCCGGCCCGAACTCGAGGCACGCGGGTACCGCGTCTTCGAGGTGTCGGCTTCCAGCCACGAGGGGCTCCGGCAGCTCGGCTTCGCGATGGGCGAGATCGTGACCGCCGCCCGCGCCGAGCTCAAGGCCACCCCGCCGAAGATCACCCCGCCCGTGCTCCGCCCCCGCGCCGTCAACTCCCGCGGTTTCATCATCCGGAACGAGGAGAAAAACCTCCTGCCGCTGTTCCGTGTCATCGGTGAGAAGCCCGAGCGCTGGGTCAAGCAGACCGACTTCAACAACGACGAAGCCGTCGGCTACCTGGCGGACCGGCTGGCGAAGCTCGGTGTCGAGGAACAGCTGTTCAAGAGCGGCGCCAAGCCCGGCGACACTGTGGTGATCGGCGAGGACGACGGCGTCGTCTTCGACTGGGAGCCAACCATGATGGGCGGCGCGGAGCTGCTCGCGTCACCGCGTGGCACCGATATCCGCCTGGCGGAGTTCGTGCGACCCACCCGCGATGAAAAGCGCGAGGACTACCAGGACCGCAAGGATGCACGCGCCGCGGCCCGGGCCGATCTGGAGACCGAGCGCAAGGCCGGGATCTGGACTGAATCGGTCAACTACAAGACCCGTACCGGACCGGGGGCCGATCCTGATCAGCCGCAGGTTGATGAGCCGGCACCAGCAGCGGATGACGAAAAAACCGGACACTGAGGTGACGATGACGGCTAAACGTCCCCTGAGAACCCGTTCGGGCCTCGCAAAGGCGAAGCGGATTGTCGTGAAGGTGGGATCATCCTCGCTGACCTCCATCTCCGGTGGTCTGTCCGAGGAAGCTCTGGTAGGCCTGTCCGACGTCCTCGCCGCCCGCCGCAACGAGGGCACCGAGGTGATCCTGGTGTCCAGCGGTGCCATCGCGGCCGGCCTGGCGCCGCTCGGGCTGAAACGACGGCCCAACCAGCTGTCCTCCCAGCAGGCCGCCGCGAGTGTTGGCCAGGGCCTGCTGATGGCCCGGTACACGGCCGCGTTCGGTGCCCATGGCGTCACGGTCAGCCAGGTACTGCTTACCGCCGAGGATCTGATCCGCCGCGGCCACTACGCCAACGCCCATCGGGCTATGGAGCGGCTGCTGAATTTCGGTGTTGTTCCCATCGTCAACGAGAACGACACCGTCGCCAGCCACGAGATCCGGTTTGGTGACAACGACCGCCTGGCCGCCCTGGTGGCGCACCTCGTAAAGGCTGACGCGCTGGTGCTGCTCTCCGACGTCGACTCCCTGTACGACGGACCGCCCAAGGACGACGCCCAGCGGATTCCCGAGGTCAGCGGTCCACAGGACCTCGAGGGCGTCGAGATCGGGCGCACCGGCAAGGCCGGGGTCGGTACCGGTGGCATGGTGACCAAGGTGGAGGCGGCGACCATTGCCGCGAGCTCCGGAATCCCTGCGCTGGTCACATCAACCGACAACGCGGCGGCAGCACTGGCCGGCGCCGACGTCGGCACCTGGTTCAGCACCAACGGCCGACGCAAGCCGATTCGCCTCCTGTGGCTGGCCCACCTGGCAGACATCCGGGGCACCCTGACCCTCGACGACGGCGCAGCGAAAGCCGTCGGCGAACGGCGGCGCTCCCTGCTGCCCGCCGGCATTGTCTCGGTCGGAGGCGACTTCGAAGCCGGCGACCCGGTGGCCATGCTGGACCCGCAGGGCGGCGTCGTCGCACATGGACTGGTCAACTACAGTTCCTTCGAACTGCCCAGGATGTTGGGCCGGACCACCCGTGAGCTCTCCAAGGAGCTGGGCCGCGAATATGAGCGTTCAGTGGTCCACGTCAACGACCTCGTGGTGCTTCGCTAGACTGGGTCAATGACTTCCGTGACCGAACAGCAGACAGATGTGACCACTGCGGTGCACGCCATCGCTGACCGCTCGCGCGTGGCGGCACGGCAGCTAGCCGCCGCCAACCGGGCCGCCAAGGACCAGGCACTCCTCGCGATCGGTGAGGCCCTGGTAGCCAACGGTGCCGGGATCCTCGCCGCCAACGCACTCGATGTTGAGGCAGGGCACGCGAACGGCACCTCGAAGGCGCTCCTTGACCGTCTTAGCCTCTCCAATGAACGCATTGAGGGGCTGGCGGCAGCCCTGACGAACCTCGCGGGACTTCCCGATCCTGTGGGCTCACTTGAGCGCGGACAGACTCTGCCCAACGGTGTCCGGATGCGCCAGGTCCATGTACCCCTCGGCGTCGTCGCCGCGATCTACGAGGCCAGGCCCAACGTGACCGTCGACATCGCCGGGCTGGCGCTCAAGAGCGGCAACGCGGTCATCCTCCGTGGTGGCAGCGCCGCCGCACACACCAACTTGGCGCTGCTTGACATCATCCGGGGCGCGCTGGTGACCTCGGGCCTGCCGGCCGACGCCGTGCAGAGCGTCGACGAGTATGGACGTGAGGGCGCCAACGTTCTGATGAAGGCGCGCGGGCGGGTGGACGTGCTGATTCCCCGTGGTGGCCACGACCTGATCCAGACGGTTGTCACCAACTCGGCAGTACCGGTGATCGAGACCGGGGAGGGCAACGTGCACATCTACGTTGATCGCAGTGCCGACCCTAAAATGGCCGTGGACATCCTCCTCAATGCGAAAACCCAACGCCCCAGTGTCTGTAACACCGTCGAGACCCTGCTGGTGCACCGCGACGCCGTCGCCACCGGCGACGTGCTGCGGGCGCTCGTGGCAGCCGGGGTGCGCATCCACGCGGACCAACGGACCCTCGACGCGTTGCCCGACGGCGTCAGCGCCATCCTGGCCACCGACGATGACTGGGCCAGGGAGTACATGGACCTGGACCTCGCGGTGGCGACAGTGGATTCCCTGGATGAGGCCATGGCGCACATTCGACGGTGGACCACCGGCCACACCGAAGCGATCGTCACCAACGACCTGGGCAACGCTGAGCAGTTCATCGCCGGTATCGATTCGGCGGCAGTGATCGTCAACGCCTCGACCCGGTTCACCGATGGGGCAGAGCTGGGACTAGGCGCCGAGGTGGGAATCTCCACCCAGAAGATGCATGCGCGCGGGCCAATGGGATTGCGTGAGCTGACTACTACCAAATGGATCCTTCAGGGCGATGGGCAGGTCCGGGCCTAGGACAGTGCCCCAATGCGCGTAACATGGTAGGGAACCTATCCGCCGGTTTGTGCTGACCGGCCACGTACTAACTTGATTTCAAGGGGAGAATTTATGCTTTCTCAGTTTCTCGATGCCGCAGTTGTCGCTGCCGAGACCGGCGGACACGCGGTACACGTCGAACTTCCGATGGATCCCGTACTGTACGGGGTCATCATCATGGGAGCGCTGCTGGCGCTGATGTTCATCACCCTGGCCTTCACCAGCCTCGGGAACCGTCACGACGCCGTTGAGGAGCACGCTGACCCGCACAAGCAGCACCCTAACAAGCATGACCACGGCGAAGCCACGCGCCGCTAGCCACGGGACGTGAATCCAGCCGATAGGGCACACGCGGACGGCCGCCCGTGGCGACTTGGGGTGATGGGCGGTACCTTCGACCCCATCCACCATGGGCACCTTGTCGCAGCCAGCGAAGTGGCTGCAGTCTTCAACCTCGACGAGGTAGTGTTCGTGCCCACCGGGCAGCCGTGGCAAAAAGCGGAACGGGCAGTCAGCCCGGCTGAGCATCGCTACCTGATGACGGTCGTGGCGACGGCGTCCAACCCGAACTTCACGGTGAGCCGCGTGGATATTGACCGCCCCGGTCCCACCTACACCATCGATACGCTGCGCGACCTGAAGGCGGCCCGGCCCGAGGCTGAACTGTTCTTCATCACCGGCGCCGATGCCATGGCTCAGATCCTGTCCTGGAAGAACGCCGACGAACTGTGGTCCCTCGCCCATTTCGTAGGGGTCACCCGACCAGGCCACGAACTCGATGGGGGAGGCAGGGACGTGAGTTTGCTGGAAGTGCCAGCCATGGCCATTTCCTCGACGGATTGCCGGCTGCGGGTGGCTGCCGGGGATCCGGTCTGGTACCTGGTGCCCGACGGCGTGGTCCAGTACATTGCCAAGCACGGTCTTTACCGGGATGAGGCAGTGGCCGGGCAGCGTCTGGAACATCCCGTCCGACACAACGAACTGAAATCTACTACTGGGTGAGAAACCAATGACGAACGGCAACGATTCCGCGCACGAGCGGAAGCGACGGGATCTGCGCGGGACGAACGCCGACGTCGACCGTCCCGTGACCGGTCTTGGACCGGTCCGTGAAGGAGGAAGGCGGGACCGCCGTCGTCGTAGTGACGAACCCTCCATCCAGGCTCAGGCGCAGGAGCATGTCGCCCTGCTGCAGGAGTCCGGGGACGATGATCCCTTTGCGGTAGACCCGGAAGTTCTGAAGCAGCAAAAAGCCCTCGCGGACCGGGCGGCAGCCCTGAACACGCGCGCCCTGACGGTGCAGCAACCTTCCATCGAGGAAACGCAGCACGCCCTGGTGGGTCTCGGCTCCGAGCCGGGCGTTGACGACCCGACGGCCGCCCACAACCTTTCGATCTTCTCGTCCGGCAGGTTCGTCGGGCTGCCGGTCGCTGCCTTCCAACCACCAGGCGCGACGACGCCCGGTTCCACGTCAATGACGACGCCGGAACCCGGGAACGCCGCCCCGGAGCGGGCCGATCCGATCGGCGCACGCACTGCGCACGGTCTCGAACCACTCGATGCCATGACGGCGGGGCTGGGGCGGGTCAAGCGCCTGCAGCTATTGCAATATTCGATTGTCAGTCTGGGCGCCCTGGCGCTGATCACCGGGGTCATTATGATCACCGGGGTCTTCAATTGAACCTGACGGCTGACTACACACAAGGAGATACGTGAGCGCTAACGAAACGTCCATCGCAATTGCCCGGGCGGCTGCACATGCAGCCTCGGACAAAATTGGCCAGGACATTGTGGCTATTGACGTCAGCGAACGGCTGGCGATTACCGATGTCTTCCTGGTTGCTTCGGCATCCAGCGAACGGCAGGTCAATTCGATTGTCGATGGCATCGAAGAGGAACTGGCCAAGCGGGATCTCAAGCCCGTCCGCCGGGAGGGACGCAGCGAAGGCCGCTGGGTTCTGCTGGATTACCTGGATGTCGTAATTCACGTCCAGCATGAAGAGGACCGTGTCTTCTATGCGCTGGAGCGCCTATGGGGTGACTGCCCGGTCATTGACCTGCAGCTGGAAGACGCGCCCGCAGCGTCGACGTCGTCAACACCTGCAGCAGGTCCTTCATTGGCCAACGACGCCACCTCTCCTGACGCCGGGTGAGGTTCAACGCCGCCGGATCGGCGGGCGCCCGGAGGATCGTGTTCTGGCGGCACGGGCGGACCGACTGGAATGCCCGGGGATTGTTCCAGGGGCAGGAGGACATCCCGCTCGACGAGCTGGGTCAACAGCAGGCACGGGAGGCCGCTGCTGAACTGGTGTACCTGGCGCCTTCGCGTATCTACTCCTCCGACCTTGCCCGAACTGTTGCCACCGCGAATGAGCTGGCGTCGTTGACCGGCGTCACCGTGGAGCTGGATCCCCGGTTGCGGGAGACCTACGCGGGGCAGTGGCAGGGGTTGTCCTTCGCCGAGATTGCGTCACGGTTTCCTGCAGATCAGGCCGCGTGGCATGGCGGGGACCCCACCATGCTTGCCGGGGGCGGCGAGAGCCGTCTGGACGTGGGCCGGCGAATGGCTGAAGGTACCCTCGAGGCCGTGGCGGATCTTGGCCCTGGGCAGACCCTGGTGGTGACGAGCCACGGCGGATCGATCCGGGCGGGGCTTGCTGCGCTGATGGGACTGCCACCGGAACTCTGGGCGTCCCTGTCGGGGGTCTCCAACTGCCATTGGTCGGTTCTCGAGGAGCTGGATCAGGGTCCGGAAGCCCGAAACAAGTGGCAGCTGACCGAGCACAATGTGGGGTTGGCATCGATGCCATCCACGCCGCTGGAAGGCTAGATGCCCTTACTGACCGGCCAGAAACCGGCCGATTTTGCAGGGGGCCGATTGTTGACTAAACTAAACAAGTTGCTCCGGCCGGTTCGGCGGGGTGGCACCAAGGAATTGGGGCTATGGCGCAGCTGGTAGCGCACCTGCATGGCATGCAGGGGGTCAGGGGTTCGAATCCCCTTAGCTCCACCAATGATCCGCTGGGACAACGGCTTGTAGCCGTCGTCCCAGCGGATTTTTCTTTACCCCGCCGACCCACTGCTGGTTGTACGTGCAGTTCACCCCCCGACTGCGCCGCCAAAGTCTCCCGCCGCACGTACGATACAAGCAATGCGTTGAGAACGGACGGCGTGGGGGAAACAGTGACCGATGATCGATCGACGAAGTGGGCCCGCGCGGAACGGGCTGCCCTTGGCCTCGCCGACGGAGGAGTGGGCGTAGCCGTTCGCCGCTACTACACCACGGTCACCCCAGTGATCCTGCTGATCGGCGTCGCCGTCGCCGTAATCGTGGTCCTGGTCTTCGACGAACCCGTAGCCTGGACCACCACAGCATCCGGCGCGCTGCAGGTATCGGGTATTTTGACCCTGGTCTACGGGTTTGTCTACGCCAGCAAGAAGGTGAATCCGCTGGTCACGCCTGATCGTGCATCGGTGAACATTTTGCTCCATAAGGACGACTCCCGGAGTATTAGGAAGCAGATCAATGGAGCCGCACCGGTTCAGGATGATCAGGTAGTGGTAGCCCGCGGAGTCGCCATTCAGATGCTGCAGGGGTTGGCGCTGCAACTCTCGATCGCTAACGGCCAGCTGATGATATTCGCCGGCGGAATCTACCTTGGTTCTACGTTCCGGCTATTCTGGGCGCTCCTCGCACTCGTTTCGGCTTGCCTGCTCGTTGTGATGATCTGGCACTTCCGCAAGACCCAAAGGTTTCTGAAAGATACGGAGCCAGCTCTTGTCTCCGGCGACATGTGAGGACAATTCGTGACGATCCACTTGCGTAGTGCGTTGACGGACCCGGCATCGCCGGTCTTTGGCATAGCTTCTGTTGGCGTTATGGGAGGGCTGACGCTTGTTGACGATGCGAAGCTGAATGATCGGGACCGCCGCACGATGCGGGTGGTATCCGCCGTTGTGTCGGGTTTCTACGTGGGAGTCACCTCAGGAGGTAAACAACTTCCCCTGAGGGTCCTGACAGGGCTCGCCACAGGTGGTGCGGCGCTTCGCTTCGCTGCTACGAGCGAGGCAATCGATCGACGGCTGGAGCGGAAGCTCCGCCAGTTCGGAGCCCAGCAGCCGCGTCTGTGGATGGCTGTCGGCACCGCGTTCCTAATCTTCGCTGGGTATCTAGCGGACCGTTCTGCGGCCAAGCGCGAGCGGCAGCTGGCGTTGGCCACTGAGCCGGAAAGCGCCATCGTCGCCCCTGCCGACAGCCGTGCCGACTGAGGGGTGATGGTCGTGCGGGGTGGGTGACCGAACCTAGGAGGCCCGCTCCGAGTCGTGCTTCGGCCGGTGTCCAGCGATCGCGGCGCGGAGGTCGCCTTCTTCGTGGCCACCCTTGTTCTTGCCGAACGGCAGCGCCTTAATGACCGGGTGCACGATGGCCATCACGATGAGGCCCCAGATGAGTCCGAGGACCGCTGAGCACAGGGTGTTCACAAGCCAGGCCAGGAAACCGCCGACGACGGCGATTCCAGCGAAGGGCGCCTCAAGGACATGCACCAGATCATAGGGGGCGTGCCAGCCGAGGTCGTAGGCACCCTGCAACATGATGTGACCACCAACCCACAGCATGGCAACGGTCCCGATCAGCGTGATCGTGGCCAGGACCGACGGCATTCCTTTGACCAGCATTTCACCGAAACGCTTGGACCCTGCGGAATCCTTGGTCGTCAGGTGCAGGCCGATATCGTCCATCTTGACGATCAGTGCAACCGCTCCGTACACGATGACGGTAATGGCGATCGCCACGACGACCAGGATAATCGCCCGGACCCAGATCGACTCGTCGGCCACCTCGTTCATGGAAATCACCATGATCTCGCACGACAGGATGAAGTCGGTGGTGATGGCACCCTTGGTGACCTTCGCCTCCGCTTCAGGACCGCGGTCGACAGCGGGAGTTTTCTCGGCCGCATGCTGGCCACGGAGCTTGTGCCAGACCTTCTCCGCACCCTCGTAGCAGAGGTACGTGCCACCCGCCATGAGGATGAACGGGATGATCCACGGGATGAAGGCGCTGATCAGTAGCAGCGCGGGAAGGATGATCAATAGCTTGTTCCGCAGGGAGCCCCAGAAGATTCGCTTGATCATTGGCAGTTCGCGGGATGGGTCGGCCCCGGACATGTACTGAGGCGTTACTGCGGCGTCGTCGATCACTACGCCCGCTGCTTTGGCTCCCGCCTTGGCAGCGCCGGCTGCGACATCATCCACGGACGCGGCAGCAATCCGGGCGAGGGCCGCGACATCGTCGAGCAGTGCGACAAGACCGCCGCTCACAGGGCGCCCCCACACTGGAACGTGGAGGGGTGCAGGGCGCGGAAGCCATAGGTCAGGCTGGTGATCGGCATGCACTGAGTATATGACCAAGTGGGCCGATCGAATGGATCCTTAGATCCGACGGTATCCACGCCTTTTCCCGGCCAGGCGGCCGGCGAGATCGGAAGCAGCGAGTACAGCGATGATGATCGAGAAGGCGGCCAGCGCGAGCATGAGATACAACCCGATCAGCGTGGTCAGAGGGGGTTGATGTTCTCTGAGCAAGGACATCCCACCAGCGAGACCGACGACCCAGAACACGGTGACGGCAACCAGCGCGATGATGGAGGGCAGGGCACCTGGATTGATGCGAAGCCACTGCCAGGATGTCCCAACGAATCCGTTCACCAGTCTCATGGGGCCCATTGTGGCGCGGGAGTATTTGGCGGGGGAGCACAAAACCGCAACAGGTCTGTCACGTTTCGGTAGCGAACCTGCTAGCTCGCCGCCCAGGCGACCTGGTTACGACCCAGGTTCTTCGCCTGGTAGAGGGCGGTATCCGCCCGGCCAAGAAGCATTGACGCGCTATCGCCGGGTTCGGCCAGCGCTGCCCCCACTGAGCAGGAGACTTTGAATTGCAAGGCAACGGAACGGAGGCGCTCCAGGATCAGGTCCGCGTCTGCGGGGGCGCAACCGGGCAGCAGAACCACGAACTCGTCGCCTCCGAGCCTGCCGAGGGTGTCTTCCGCCCGCAGCGCCTGCTGCCACTTACTGGTGAGTTCCTCAAGAAGCTGATCTCCAGCTGCGTGGCCCTGAAGATCGTTCACCTCCTTGAAATGGTCGACGTCGATCAGCCCCGCCACCAGGGAACGGCGCGGCGTGCCATCCCCGCTCAGCGCGGCGTGAAGAATTCGGTCCAGGCCCCGACGATTGATGATCAGGGTCAACGGGTCGATTTCGCTCTGTTCGCGGGCTTGGGACAGCCACATGATGACACCGCCCGTCGTCGAGATCACGGTGATCAGGGCAATCGGTTCGAAGACCGTCAGGTGAGTGGCTTCATCCCGGACCAAGAGGACAGTCACCCCCAGATAGGTGACGGCGGCAAACCCTATCTGGAGTGCCGCTACCAGGGGATTGAGGAACAGCAGGGCGTAGATGACGATCCATAGGTAGAAGAAGCTGAAAGAAACCACCCCCGAGGTACTTCCCCCGGTAGCCGTCAAGATAGTGACGACGACCGTGCCGGTCGCCAGCAGCCAGGGTTGAGCCGCGGCGGGAATCCGGTGACGCAGCAGGAGAATAGTGATGCCAGCGAGGACGAGCGGCACTCCCAGACCCGCCAGGAGTGCGTTATTGAGAGTCGGCGGATGGGGGAACAACAGCACCAGCAACATCGTCACGCCCCCGACCAAATAGAACAGGGCCATCGCGGCAGCCGAAACCTCCCGCGAGTACGGGAAGGGACGGGTCCGCTGCATCCACTTCAGGAAGCTGGCAACGCTGCCCGGCGAGGCACTACCTCGGGTTGATGACATGTTGACCTTGCTGTTCGGAAGCCAACCAATACGCTTCTTGGCACGACTTATGGACAACCTACAGCAGATCCCCGGTCAGGGTTCATCCTGTCTGGGTGATGCGACAGGAATCTTGCCGCAGGACACTGGCGGAGTATAAGCATCCATCGCCGCCTGCGGTGTTGGGAGTCGTTCGATGAAGGAGCATCATGGAGCGCAGATCTCTCCGGTTCGGGGGTTTCGCAGCCGCCGGAGTTATAGCGATTTCTCTTGCCCTGACCGGGTGCAGTTCCCCCACCCCTGAAGAAAATGTGTCGCAGGCCTGCACCGAGGCCGAAGCCTTGGCCACGGCGGTCGAGGACTTCCGTACAGCGCTGACGGCCGAATCCACGGTCGAGGAAGTCCGGTCGGCACGGGACGCCGTCGTCGATGCCTATGAAACGCTCATGGCAGAGGCACAGGATGTGGCCCAGGACCGGATGGACGACCTGGAGGCCAGTGTCATGGAATTCCGATCGGCGGTCGACGACGTGCCCGAAGATACGGCGCTGCCGGACGCCGTCGAGGACCTGCGCAGCGAAGCATCCGACGTCGGATCATCCCTTGACGATCTTGAGTCCGACCTGACGTGCTAACCCACGTCCCCGACCACCAGTGCATGTCGCCCAAAGGAGTGAAAAATGGAAATTCTGTCGAGAGTCTGGGATTTCTTCTGGCTACTGATCTGGATCTACGCCCTGATCGCGTTTCTGACCCTGCTCTTTTCGGTCATCACCGACCTGTTCCGGGATGGGAATCTGAGCGGCTGGCTTAAGGCAGTCTGGCTGGTCTTCCTCGTCTTCGTCCCCTTCCTATCGATTCTCGTGTATCTCATCGCCCGGGGCGATGGCATGGCGACGCGCGGGCAGCGGTTTGCCGACGAACGTCGCGAGGAGCAAGCCGCCTACATCAGGTCCGTCTCGGGGGCGAGCCTCAGCGATGAGATTGCAAAGGCCCGGGCTCTGCTCGACGCCGGGACCATCAGTTCGGAAGAGTACGAGCTGATCAAGCGGCAGACGCTCGCACAGTAGTCAGCTAAATGACCCCAGGAATGACCCCACCCGGGGAATTCATCCACCAAGTTTCACTCACTTAGGAGTAGCAATGGATTTTTGGACCAGTTTTTGGAACATCTTCTGGTTCCTCTTCTGGATCTACGCGGTACTGGCCTTCGTTACGATCCTCTTCTCGGTCATCGCCGATCTCTTCCGCGACAAGGCCCTCAAGGGCTGGCACAAGGCGGTGTGGCTCATCGGCCTGGTTTTCCTTCCTTTCCTGTCAATCCTCGTGTACTTGATTGTTCGGGGCGATGGAATGGCAACCCGGAACCAGGAGCAGGCGATCGCCCGTCAGGACGCCCAATCGGCGTACATCCGCTCGGTCTCAGGTGTCAGCCTCAGCGACGAAATCAATAAGGCACGGGCACTGCTCGACGCCGGCACCATCACTGATGAGGAGTACACCCTGATCAAGCAGAAGGCACTCAGCGCCTAGGAGGGAACTGCTTCGGCGGGCAGAAGGCGTCACCGGGCATGGAAACACCAGACGGCCAGGGACCGGCCGCCGCGACCGCACCCGCGCATACCCAGGGCGTGATCGCAGTCGGCATGTGTGTTGCGGTCTGGTGGCCCTCGTTCACCCTCGGTGCCTGGGGCCGGCTGTTTTTTGATCAGGTCCTTACGGTCTGGGCTGCGGCGACCGCGGCCCTCCTCGTTGTCATCTTCCGCCGGGATGGAGAACGGTATCGGTTGCGCCGGGCGATCGCCCTCTTCCTGCCCACGGTGTGGCTGATCCTCGTCATTGTCGGCAGGGACGACGGGAGCCCGCTGGATGTACTGACCGACCTCCTGGGGAATGCCATCGCCATCGTGGGTATACCGGCGACCATGTGGGTGCTGGCCAGGGTTGTCTGGCCCGCATTGGGCTCCGACCAGCCCCTGGTGCGACGGGCCCTGGTGATCGCCGCAGTGGCTTCCATCGCCGCTACCGCCTACGCCCTCGGGGTAAACCATTCGGTCTTCCATACCTGTGAGGACTTTGTCGTGAGTGGGAACTCGGAACCGGACGGCTGCACGGAGAACCCCTGATCGCGGCCTGGCCGGCCGACAGAGTCGCGGTGGATTAGACGCTTGCCCCCGGGACGTGGCCACGGTCCGCCGAATACACAATCATCTTCGGTGCGCGGGCCACCAGAAGCCACACGGGCAGCACGGCCAGGCACAAGACGGCGAGCAGGGAAATATCACCGACCACGATGATCGCGATGAACAGGGCAATCCACCCGTCACGGCATTCCGCGAGCACAGCCCCAAGAACTCCGCTGGCAAGGGCCAGACCGAGAGGGATGCCGGGGAGGAGGGACTGAGCCAGGAGACCCACCGCAGCCCCGATGAAGACTGCGGGAAAGATCCGTCCACCCCGGAAGCCAGCAGTAGCGGCCACCAGCAACGCTGCGAGCTTGACAGCGATAATGAAGACCAGCTGGGTCGCTGAGTAGTCCTCCGCGCCCCGGATGAGGTCCGCCATCTGTTGACCACCCTTGAACAGCGTGACCGAGCCTCCGACCGCTCCCAGCACGCCGAGGATCATCCCGCCAACGGTGGTGTAGATCCATGGTTTCCCCCATTTTCTGAAGACGGCATGGAGCGGCCGGAAGATGATCGCGCCCAGCAGGATGATTAGCGCCGCAACGCTGGCCACAACACCGGCGGCCAGCAGATCCGACAACCGTGGCGCCCCCAGTGCGGGAATGCCCGTCGCGCCAAACTGGGGCCCATCGATCACCCTCATCGTCAGTGATCCGGCGGCCGCCGCAAGGAGGGGGAGGAAAAGCCGGTCCCACAGCGCGCCGCCGGACTTCGCTGCGGCGACCACCCCGGTGAACACCAGGGCCGCGGCAACGGGCGTACCGAAGAGTGCCCCGATGGTTCCCGCTGCTGTCACCATGACCACCAGTTCCACGCCGATCTGTGGCCATAGCCTTCCGACGAGGGCCACGATGACAGCGGTATTGATTGCGATGATCGGGGACTCGGGGCCCAGGCTGACTCCGCCCGCCAGCATCAGGACCGTCACCAGGAGAAGCCCGGGAACGACGGCGAGCGCCAGCGGCGGCGCGATGAGCTCGACCGTCGCCGTATCCCGACCGCCGTGACCGGGGACAAAGGACAGGATGAGTCCGATCGCCAGCCCGGTTGCGGTGAGGACGGTGAAAATCCACCAGCCGGAATCGGGGGAGAGGCCCCAGGCGCCCGGAAGGTCAACCCAGAGGACGTGTTCGAGCAGGTGGGCGGCTTCCTCGACGAGGAATAGTCCGAGGGCTGCGACGACACCTACTGCGGCCGCGGGGAGTGAGAGGCCCAGGAGCGTCCGGATTGCTGGTTCCCCTTGTCCGTCCACATCTGCCATTCTCCTCAGGGCGTTGGAGGCCAAATCACCCTGCGCGGGTGATCCCGTGCCTGAAGCAGGGGAGGGACAGTAGGCGTAGGACGCACCGGCAACGGATCGAGTCATGATGAACGCGCAACCGGGTAAGGACCTTGTCGGCGAGCCGGGTCGCCCCAACCTCAGCACGCCCGTCCCACCGTCGACGGGGGAGGTGCCTTCCACACGGCGGGACGCGCAGCGCCGGAACCGTCAGCCCCTGTCGCCGTTCGCGCTGGGGTTTTCGGTAACCCTCGGCGCAATTGTTGCGCTGGGTCTGGTGATGTCGCTGGTGGCGATGTCGTCAGTGGTGTTCACCGTCTTCGCCGCACTGTTCATCGCACTGGCCCTCAACCCGCTGGTCAACCTGCTGACGCGGGCGGGCCAATCGAGGGGCAGGGCGATCTTCGTCGTCGCCCTGGGATTTGCCCTGCTTGCCGGCACCACGCTGGTCCTCGTGCTGCCCCCATTGATCCGGCAGGCACTCGCGCTGGCCCGTGCACTGCCGGGCAGTATCGACAGGTTGGCGGACCAGCCCGTGGTACAGAGCCTGAATACCTTGACCAACGGTGGTGCCGATGCTGCGATTGACTGGCTCAACGAGCTGGTCGGTCAACCCTCGTTCTGGGCCGTCGTCGCCGGCGGCGCGTTGGCGATCGGCGGAGGCATTGCCGGCGGGGTGTCTTCCGCGTTCTTCACCGCCGTGCTTACCCTGTACTTCCTGGCCTCGCTCAAAAGTATGAAGCGGGGTTTCTACTCGCTGGTCAGCCGGTCCAAACGCCATACCACCATCTACCTCACCGAACAGATCACCGACTCCATCGGACGCTACCTAGGCGGCATGGTGGTGCTCGCTGCGATCAACGCCGGGTTCAGCCTGATCATCCTGACCCTCACCAGGGTTCCCTACGCAGGTCTCATCTCGTTTGCGGCGTTCTTCATCACGCTGATTCCCCTGATCGGCACGGTGGTAACAACCGTTTTCATGAGCATCTTCGCGTTCCTCAGTTCGCCCGTCTCGGGCCTGATCGTGCTGGTAGCGATGCTGGTGTACATGCAGGTCGAGGCGTACATCCTGACGCCGAAGGCGATGGGTAAGGCGCTGCACATTCCAGGGGCTACCGTGCTGATCTCGGCCACCGCCGGGGCCGTGCTGATGGGGTTCATCGGGGCGCTCATCGCGACCCCAGTGGCAGCGGCGATCACCCTGATCGTTCGCCGCGTGGTGGTTCCGCGGCAAAACGCCCACTAGGCGGGAGCAGGCGAGAACGGGTAAATGTCGGCGTCGGCACCGTGCACCACAAGGTAGGAGGATTCAGGGACCTCCTGCCACGCGCCCTCAAGGTCTCCCAACGGTTCGGACACTATCAGGCGGGCGTCGTCGGACAGGCCTTGCAGCAGTTCGTGGGTCGGATGGAGGGCACGAAGCGCCGACATGTCGGTGCTTCTGAAGAGCGAACGCGACCTCCCCTCGGTGGAGTACCGGAAAGCCCACGTCGTTTCACCGTCCGTCACCGCGACCGTCATCTGCAGGGGATGCTCAACGACGTAACTCCGGCCGATCTCCTCGATCCGGTGGACCGCTCGTGCCACAGCCCGGGGAGGGTCGTCAGTGAGCCCAAAGGTCAGCGCAAGGTAGAAGAACAGCTCGGAATCGGTGGACCCCTCGATCAGGGGGAAAAGCTCCGGAGCGATGTCCAGGGTCATGTCACGCTTGATCTTCGGGAAGTCGTTGATCAGCCCGTTGTGCATCCACAGCCACCGGTCGTAGCGGAACGGGTGGCAGTTGGTCTGCTGGACCGCGGTACCGGTTGAGGCCCGGATGTGCGCAAAAACCCGGCCCGACCACGCAAGAGCTGAGAGTTCGCGCAGGTTGATGTTGTTCCACGCGGGATCGGTGCTGTGGAAGAGGCCTGGGCGGGGGAGCGTTGAATACCAACCGATGCCGAAGCCGTCCCCGTTGATCGCTTCCGCTCCCAGTCGCGAATGCTTGCTCTGCATCACCAGGGAACGCTCGGGTTTGTACAGCAGGTCCTCCAGATTGACGGGTGTTCCGGAGTAGGCAATCCAACGGCACATGAGTCCACCTTTCCGGCCTCATCTCACCACGGGCTGGTCAGGTCAAGGCTCACCCGTCAGGGGTGAGCCCTGACGGTAGGACGTAGGAAGCGGCGTCGGCGGTGATCACCGCCGGTGATTCCGGATCGGTGTTGTCGATCACGAGGGTTGCCCTGGCCGCGGGATTGCACAGCGCGAAATAGATCTCCTGGCCACCTACGTATCGTCGCATCCCCGGGTGGCCGGGATCGGCAGGGGAGCCATCGCGGACTGCCATCCGCCGGGCCGTTACCTGGAAGGGGACATCGAGGAACACCGAAAAGTCCCAGGAGCGCACCACCTCATCGCGGTGCAGGAACAGACCGTCCAGGATGACGATGGAACCCGGTGGGGCGAACTCGCAGGGCGGGGTGACCGGTGCATCGGAGAGAAGGTCGTGGGCGGCAGGACGGAACCATCCCGAGCCGCCGGGGGCCAAAGGGTCAAGCACACGCTCGTGGAGGCTCCGGTAGTCATAGGAATCGAGCCAGAACCCGTCAGGGGACGAGGGTCCGAGCCGATACCGAAGACCCCGGCGGTGGTGGAAGTTGTCCAGACTGACCCGCGCCACGGTCTGGCCCTGCAATCGCAGGTACTCCGCAAGCACATCGGCGAAGGTGGTCTTTCCCGCGCCGTCCACCCCGTCGATGCCCACCAAGGTGCGCCGGGTGCCCGCAGACGGTGTGATGGCCGCAGCAATTCCCGCGAACACCGTCGCGACAGACCCTACTCCCACCGTTCCACAGTCGTTGCGCGGGGGATGAGCACCGGCTTCAGGAGGACCGATTCGGTCTCCTCACCATTGATCCGCCGTTGCAGCGCGGCGAAGCTGAGCTCTCCCATCTCGGTGAGCGCCGAGCGGACGGAGGTCAACGGAACCGGCAGGTTGGCGGCCAGATCGACGTCGTTGTAGCCCACCAGGGCCACATCCTCCCGCAGGTGTTTCCCGACGGCGCGAATGGCCCCCATGGCGCCAACCGCTGTCAGGTCGTCCACAGCGAAGATTGCCGACGGCGGGTGCTCAAGGCTCATGAGCTGGTCCCCGGCGAGCCTCCCCGCCCGGGCACCGAAACCGGAGTTCACCACGTAGTGGTCCTCGATCGGGTACCCAGCAGCCTCGAAAGCGGTCCGGAAGCCCTGGGTCCGCTGCAAGCCGGTGCTGGCCAGGAGGTCACCGGCGATCACTCCCACCCGTTGGTGTCCCAGCGACAGCAGGTGTTCGGCCGCAAGGCGGCCACCGAGGTGGTCGTCGGTGGTCACTGACAGATGGCCCTCGAGTTTACGCATCACCAGGACGTACGGCACACCTCGCTGCTGCAACTCGAAGGCAGCGGTGTCTCCGATGTGCGAGTCTCCGATGATCACGCCATCGAGCCGGCGGGACAGCAGGGCATCCAGCCGGCCGCGCCGACGAGCCGGGTCATCAAGGGTATTGGAGACGACAGTGGTGTACCCGGCAGTGCCCGCCGCGGCGTCAATGCTCTCGTAGATGGTGGCCAGGACCAGGTCGGTCAGGCGGGGCACCAGAACCCCGATCAGTCGGGAACTTCCGGTGCGGAGCGCTGCCGCTCCGACGTCGCGGTGGTACCCCAGCATCGCTGCCAGCTCCCGGACCCGACGGACGGTGTCTGACCCCACCCCTGAGGGATCCTCGCTGAGGGCGCGCGAAACGGTTGATACATGGACCTGGGCATGCCGGGCAACGGTCGCCAGCGTTACCGGTCTCTGGCGCTCAACGCCTGTCAGATCAGCGATAGCTTTGCCCCTTTCACTTCTATAGCGCAGTCTACGGCCACGTGCAGTCGTCAGCGCAATGGTTTGCGCGAACCTGTCCCTACGCGCAACGGAAGGAATCAGGGGCGAGAAGTTAATTCCCTCGAAACCTTGACGTAACGAGGCCTGAGTAGTGTGATGTAGACCATATTCGTACGAGCGTTATGTGTTTGCAACGGTTTGCAAACGATTGCACAAGCAGTTCGTATTCCACCGACCAAGATCGACGAAAGGCCTTCCTTTGCACACTTCGAGCCACACGATCGAGGCAGCCGAGCGGCTGGGAGCGGGAATTACCGAGATCTCCGACTACCGTGAGGCCTCACGGCCGGGGTGGACCCGCGATGTGTTCAGCGAGGCCTACCGCGAGTCCCGGCAGTGGACAGTTCACCGCATGAAAGATGCCGGACTCGAAGTGCACACCGATGGTGCCGGCAACATCGTGGGCCGGCTTCCCGGAACCAACCCCAATGCCCCCGCTCTCGTCACCGGTTCCCACACGGACACGGTCGACGGCGGCGGCCGGTTTGATGGAATTGTCGGAGTCTTGGGGGCGCTCGACGCGGTACGGCAGCTGCGGGAAGGTGGCACCTCACTCACCCGGGACCTCCTGGTGGTCGATTTCTTCGGCGAGGAATCCAACCCCTATGGACTGAGCTGCCTCGGCAGCCGGGCTGCGGCCGGCGAGCTGACCGCCCAGGACCTGGACCGTACCGACTACCGGGGAGTCACCCTCGGTGAAAGCTATTCACGCTTCGGTCTCGACCCGGCGGCCACCCTGAACTCCCACTGGGCCCGCAGGACCGGATTGCACGCGTTCCTCGAACTGCACATCGAACAGGGCCCCACCCTCGAGCAGCGTGGGCTTCCCCTCGGGATAGTGACGGGCATCGCGGGAATCCAGCGGCTCCTCGCGGTCTTCACCGGTTCACCCGACCACGCCGGGACCAGGCCGATGACCGACCGCGCCGACGCCATGGTTGCCGCTGCCGAAGCGGTCCTTGCCGTCCGACGGGAAGGATGCGGAGCGCCCACCCACGGCGTAGCCACCACCACCCGCCTCGAATCCGAGTCCCGCTCACCCAACGTGGTTCCCTCACTGGTCAGGATGACCAGCGAGGTGCGAAGCGTCGACGCCGACTGGCTCTCCGGCGTGAAGGGCCGCCTCGCCCAGGAAATTCTCGGCCAGGCCAGCCACCACGGTGTGGACGTCGACTTCACCTGGTCAACTGACAACGAGGTGGTCCACACCCACCCGGGTGTCCACGACACCGCAGCGCGGGTCGCCGACACCCTGGGCGTCCCCTGGATGCCGGTTCCCAGCGGCGCCACTCACGACGCAGTCCACATGGCGACCCTCGCGCCGATGGGCATGATCTTCATCCCCTCCAAAGCCGGCAAGAGCCACTGTCCCGAGGAATGGACAGACTTCGCCGATGTCGCGACGGGTGTGACAGCCCTGACCCAAACACTCATCGCCCTCGACCAGACAACACTCACCGGCCATTCCTAGACCATCCCCGCCAATGATCCGTCCCCCTTTCCCCCTGGAGCAGTCATGAAAACCGCAGTCATGCCCGGAGGATCCACCGATATCCTCGCCATCGCCAACATTCCCATCCTGTGGATCCTGGCGATCGGTGTTTTCGGAGCGATCATCCTTCAATCAGTGATCTACATGCGCGCAGCCCAGAAGGCTGGTCCCTCGGCCAACATCTCGCAGGCCGAGCTGAAGACCTCGTTCAGGGCTGGCGCCGTGGCAGCGATCGGACCCTCCCTCGCGGTGGTCCTGGTCAGCGTCGCGCTCCTGACCCTGTTCGGAACCCCTGCAGTACTGGTCCGGATCGGCCTGGTGGGATCCGCTGCCACCGAGTCGGCGTCGGCATCGCTCGCCGCGGCCACCATGGATGCCACGCTGGGCGGTCCGGACTACACGCAGGCGGTCTTCGTTGTCGCTTTCATGGCCATGAGCATGTCCGGCGCCATGTGGATGATCGCCACCCTCGCCCTCACCCCGCTGCTGAAGCGGGGAGACTCCAAACTGCGGCATGTCAACCCGGCACTGATGGCCATCGTGCCCGCCGCCGCGCTCATCGGTGCCTTCGCCAGCCTGGGCATCGCCGAGCTCGGGAAAACCCCGGTGCACATCATCACCGTGATCGTGTCGGCCCTGGTGATGGGTATCTGCCTCTTCCTCGCCAAGACGCTGTCCGCCGCCTGGCTCCGGGAATGGGGCCTCGGCATCGCCATCCTGGTGGGCCTCGCGGTCGCCTATTTCGCCCACACCGCCGGCCTCGCTCCCGCAGCGGCCTGAGCAGCACCCTCCACGAAAGGAACATGCCATGAGCTTTACAGCCACTGCTGAACAGACCGCCGCCGTCGACCAGTTTGACCGCACCACGTCCCGCTGGGGACGCATCACCATGATCATCGCGCTCGTGTTCTCCCTTGCCGCCCCCATCTACCTGGTCCTGTTCACCGACCTGGGCATCACCTCCGGGATGATCTGGACGGCGTTCTTCGCCGTCGCTGCCGCGTTCTTCGTCCTCTGGTTCGTCGAGCCGATCACCTACTACCCGGTCCTCGGCCCGGCCGCCATGTACCAGGCGTTCATGATCGGCAATATCGCCAACAAGCTGCTTCCCTCAGCCCTGGTGGCCCAGGCCGCAGTGGGTGCAAAGGCAGGAACCAAGCGCGGAGAGTTCTCGGCTCTGATGGCCATCTGTGGGGCCGCTATGGTCCATGTCTTCTCGATGCTCCTGTTCGTCGGAGTGCTTGGCACCTGGCTGGTCAGTATCATTCCCACCGATATTGTCGACGTCGCGCGGCTCTACATCTTCCCGAGCATCATCGGCGCCGTCCTGGTGCAGCTCATCGTGACGATGAAGCAGCCCCGGGTGACGGTGATCGCCGTCGTCGTTGCCGTCGTCGTCCTGTTTGTCCTGGTGCCCGCCGTTCCCGCCCTCGCGAAGCCAGCCACTGGCATCGTGGTGCTGCTGACCGCGGTGCTCGCCTGGTTCCTGCGGTCCAGGAACTCCGACGCCGCCGCCGTCCAGGAACACCCCGGCATCTAGTCCGCCGTCCTCACCACCACCTCCACGATAGGAACCCCATGACCACCGAGACCACCTCGCTCGAACTGTCCGCCGATCACCGCACGGCCATGCACGAGCTGTACCGTCATCTGCACGCCCACCCGGAACTGTCCATGCAGGAAACCCAGACCGCCGATTTCATCCTGAAGGCACTCACCGACCTGGGAATCGAAGCGTACCTGTGCGGCGGAACCGGCGTCGTCGGAGTCCTCCGCAATGGTGAAGGCCCGGTGGTCGGCTTCCGCGCCGATACTGATGGCCTGCCCATGCAGGAGGACACCGGCCTTGACTACGCCAGCCAGGCGAGGGGGCACCTCGCCGACGGGACCGAGGTGCCGGTGATGCACGGGTGCGGTCATGACACGCACATCACCGCAGCACTGACGGCGGCGAGGCTGCTCAGCGAGGGGCTTCAGACCTGGTCGGGCACTGTGGTGTTCATCTTCCAGCCGGGTGAGGAAACAGCCGCCGGGGCCAAAGCCATGGTGGAGGACGGAATCTGGGACAAGGCACCTAAACCCGAGGTGATCTACGGCCAGCACGTCTGGCCGGGCCTCGCCGGGACGGTGAACATCAGCCGCGGCACCGCGATGGCCATGGCGGACTCCTGGAAAATCACCGTCCAGGGCCGGCAGGCGCACGGGTCCCAGCCGGATCAGTCGATCGACCCGATCGTGCTCGGCGCCCACATGGTGGTGCGGATCCAGACGATCGTCGCCCGGGAAGTGCACCCGATGAAGTCGGCGGTCGTCACGATCGGCACCTTCCACGCCGGGCTGAAGGAGAACATCATCCCTGACACCGCCGAGTTCTCGGTCAACGTGCGCACCTTCGACCCCGAGGTGCGGGAGCGGGTGCTTGATTCCCTCCGCCGCATCATCAAGGCGGAGGCCGACGCATCCGGCGCCCCGGCGCCGTCGATCGAGGAAATCTCCAGCTTCCCGGAGTGCTACAACGACCCCGACACCACTGATGCGCTGATCAAAGAGTTCCACCTGACGCTGGGCGAGGACTCAGTCAACGAGGTTCCGCCGGTCATGGGCAGCGAGGACTTCGGCTTGTTCGCGACGGCCATCGGGGTGCCGTCCGTGTACTGGATGTTCGGCGCCTACAACCAGGAACGGCTCGACGCCGACACGCCCCTTCCCGGCAACCACTCGCCGCACTTCGCCCCCGACATCGAACCGACCCTCACCACCGGCGTCCGTGCCGCCATGACAGCCATCCTCTCGAAAGTTGCGCGATGACCGGCGGACCCATGGATCTCTCGGCGACGGCGCTCACCGGCGCGATCCGCCGTCGTGACATCTCTGCCCGGGAGGCGCTCGAGGCGCACTTCGCCCGGATCGACGCGGTAAACGCGAAGATCAATGCGGTCATCACCCAGGACCGGGACGGCGCACAGCGGCTGGCCGCGGCAGCTGATGAGCTGACGGCGTCGGGGGTCGACCTGCCACCACTGCACGGCCTGCCGATGACCCACAAGGACACCAACAACACCAAGGGGATGCGAACCACCCAGGGGTCAGTGATCTTCAAGGACCATGTGCCGACGTTCGACGACCTGCTGATCGGCCGGCTGAAGACTGCCGGGGTGGTGACCACCGGGAAGACGAACGTACCGGAGTTCGCCGCCGGATCGCACACGTTCAACGAGATCTTCGGGACCACCACCAACCCATATGACGCCACTGTGAGCGCCGGAGGGAGCAGCGGGGGAGCCGCCGCCGCGATAGCGGCCCGCATCCAGCCGCTGAGCGACGGCAGCGACATGGGCGGGTCGCTGCGCATCCCGGCTTCGTTCTGCAACATTGTGGGCTTCAGGCCGTCAGTGGGCGTCCTGCCGATGTCGCCCACCCGCAACGCGTGGGCCTGGCTGGGGCGGACCGGGCTGATGGCCCGCGACGTCGAGGATATCGCCTTGGGGATGAGCGCGGTCGCCGGCGCGCATCCTGATGTTCCCTACCCCTATCCGCTGGGCAGCAAGCGGTTCAGCGACCCGTTGCACAGGGATCTCACCGGCCTGAGGATCGGCTGGTCGCCCGACTTTGGGTTGGGGGTCCCCGTGGAGAAAGAGGTGCTGCGCGTTCTGGAATCCCAGCTGCAGGTCTTCGTGGACCTGGGCGCGACCGTCGAGGAGGCGGCGCCCGACCTGCGGGACGCTGATCAGGTCTTCGGCATCACACGGGCGTTCGATTTCCTCCTGGCCTATGGGACGCTCCTTGAGAAGCACGGGGAGGTAATCAAACCCGAGGTGCAGTGGAACGTGGAACAGGGCAAGGCGTTGACCGGCCGCGATCTGGTCGATGCCGCGCTTGCCCGGACCCGGTTGGCCGGGAAGGTGGCCGACTTCTTCACAAGGTTCGATGTCTTCGTCAGCCCGGTGGCCCAGGTGTTGCCCTTCGACGCCACGCTGCGCTACCCCACAGCGGTTGAGGGCGTCGAGTGTGAAACCTACCTCGACTGGATGCGGTCCGCCTGCCTCATCTCGGCGACGGGACTTCCCGCGGTCTCGGTCCCCGCCGGTTTCAGCACCACCGGGCTCCCGGTTGGTCTGCAGCTAACGATGCCCCACGGAAGGGATGTTGACCTCTTGCAGGTGGCGTACGGGTTCGAGCAGGCCACTGGTTACGCGAAGCAGGCGCCAACCCTCTGATCCGTCTGTCCGGCAGGCCCGCCTCGCCCCGATCCGAAGGGGGGAGGCGGGCCGGTCTTAAGCCTCATCCGATCGGACTAGACCGGGCGGGGGAGTCGGACCCCCGTGCCCGCTGACTACACTGGCATCCATGATCGATTCCGTGCGCCCAATACTGCGAAGGCGCGACCGGTGAACCTCCTCGCATGGCTCAGGCTCCACACCGTCGACAGTGACGACAACCGGTGGGAACGTCCCGGCCCCACCCGGGAGGAGCTGCGCAGGGATGTCCTCGGGGTGCTCGTCTTTGCTTTGGTCAGCGCCTTCACGCTCGAACTGACTCGCGGATTCGGGATGGTCACCGAGGACAGCCACCCGGTCTGGGTTCAGCACCTGGTGCTCGCGGGCATGATCCTGCCCCTGGTGCTGCGCCGGAAGTACCCGGTGATCGTCATGCTGGTGATGTCCACCCTGTTCATCCTCCTAAGCCTGCTCTCGCCCCTGGTGTCGCTCCAGCTCTCCTATCAGGTGGCCTACTTTGCGTCCCTCTACTCAGCCGTCGCCTGGGCCAGAGATCGGAGAACCTTATGGATCTGCACCACCGTAGTGGTGGTTGCGATGACCCTGTGGATTATCCTCGGCCTCACGGTGGCGAACACGTTCGATGGCATCCTCGCCCAGTACGAGGACAACCCCGAGTTCACCGGCGGAATCTTCGAGCCACTCACCTCGGTGGCGCTGTACAACTTCGTTGTGAACTTTGCCTATTTTGGCGGCGCCATCCTCGCGGGCATGTCCTCCTGGCGCAACGCGCTCCAGCGCACCCAGCTGGCCGAACAGGCAGTGCTACTCAGCGAGCAGGCGGAAGAACTGGCACGGCGGGCCGTTGTGGAGGAGCGCCTGCGCATCGCCCGTGAACTGCACGACGTCGTCGCGCACCATGTCTCGGTGATCGGGGTGCAGGCTGGTGCCGCCCGCCGGGTGATCGACAAGCGCCCTGACGTTGCAGTCGAGTCACTGCGCACCATCGAACAAGCCAGCCGCCAGGCGGTGACCGATATGCGCAACCTCCTGGGTGTGCTCCGCTCTGAAAGCGCCGAGCCCGGCACAGCGAATGACGGGGGCCGGCGTCCCGAGCCCGGACTCGACGACCTCGAGGAGCTGGCCCGCCAGCACCGGGAGCTGGGGCTCACCGTCAGCTTCGGCCGGGTGGAGGACATTCCCGGCGCGCTCGCCGAAATCTCGGCGCCGCTGGCCCTCTCGCTGTTCCGCACGGCCCAGGAATCCCTGACCAATGTGCGGCGGCATTCAACTGCCGGGTCAGCGGTAATGACCCTGCGGACCGGACGCGCGGGGGAGCAGCGGTGGGTGGAGCTCGAAACAGTGGACAATGGGATGCCACGCGCCACTTCCGAAACCGGGTCCGGGTTTGGTCTGCAGGGAATCCGTGAGCGGGTGGCCCTTCACCGGGGCACCGCGGAAATCGGACCGCGCTCGGAGGGCGGCTGGCGGGTTCGCGCCAGATTCCTGCTCCACTGATCATCTGTACCACGTGCTGAATTAACTGCTGAAGGACACCCATGGATTCCATCCGCGTGCTGCTCGCCGACGACCAGGCCCTGGTCCGGGCAGGGTTCGCCACCATGCTCTCCATTGAGGACGACATTGAGGTGGTGGGACAGGTCACCAACGGTCAGGAAGCCGTGGACTTCGCCAGCCAGCACGACGTCGATGTCATCCTGATGGACGTCCAGATGCCGGTGATGGACGGCATCCAGGCTACTGAGCTGATCACCCGGGCGCACCGGGGCAGGGTCATCATCCTGACTACTTTCGAGCGTGAGGACTATCTGTTCGACGCGATCCGCGGCGGTGCCAGTGGTTTTCTCCTGAAGAACGCCGACCCTGATGACCTGATCGCCGCCGTGCAGGCTGTCGCCGGAGGGTACGCGCTGCTCGCCCCCGAGGTCACCGTCCGGGTGATCGAGCGCTTCGCCAAATCCCTTGAGGCTGCAGGAACGACGCCGGCAGCCCAGCCGAGCAGCGAACACCGTAAACGCCTCGATTCCCTCACCCAGCGGGAGAAAGAAATCCTCGCCAGCCTGGCCACCGGCCTCAGCAACGCCGAACTCGCCAGCAAGTTCTTCCTCGCTGAGGCCACGGTGAAGTCCCACGTCTCCTCACTCCTCGCGAAGGTCCAGGTGCGGGACAGGGTGCAGGCAGTGGTCTTCGCCTACGAGAGCGGACTCATCCGTCCGGGGGAGTAACAGGTTCAGCCTTTTGGCTCATCCGGTGCGTTGCCCTGCTGCCTAGGCTTGACTCCAGGAAGACAACCAGGAGGAAACAATGCTGCAGGTCCAGAACCTCACGCGGCGCTTCGGCGAGAATCTCGCCGTTGACGACGTGAGCTTCACTATCCCGTCCGGGAAGATGACCGGTTTTGTCGGCGCCAACGGGGCGGGCAAGACCACCACCATGAGGATGATCATGGGGGTGCTCACCGCCCACGGCGGCGAAGTCCTGATGGACGGCAAGCCCATCACCGCCAGTGACCGGTCCACCTTTGGCTACATGCCTGAAGAACGCGGGCTCTATCCCAAACAGCCGATCCTCGACCAGCTGGTCTACCTCGGCCAGTTGCACCGGATGACCCCCTCCGACGCCCGTGCCCAGGCGCAGGACCTGCTGGACCGGTTCCAGCTCGGCGGCCGCGGGAAGGACAAGCTTGAGTCCCTCTCCCTCGGCAACCAGCAGCGCGTCCAGATTGCCGCATCGCTGCTGCACCGGCCGACAGTCCTGATCCTCGATGAGCCGTTCTCCGGACTTGATCCGGTCGCGGTGGACTCGATGGTCGAGCTCCTCCGCGATCGCACCGCCCAGGGCGTCCCCGTGTTGTTCTCCAGCCACCAGCTGGATCTCGTCGACCGGTTGTGCGACAACCTGGTGGTCCTGCAGCAGGGCCGGCTTGTCGCATCAGGCTCGGGCGAGGAGCTCCGGGCGTCGGCACCCCGTCGTCACCGGCTGACGGTCACCCCCGACGCCGGGTGGGTCCGCGAGGAAGCAGGGGTGCGGGTCATCGACGTCGCCGGCCAGGATGCCGTGGTGGAAATCGACAATGATGACACCGCGCAACGCCTGCTCGCCACAGCCATGACCCGAGGGAGCGTGCACGAATTTAGCCGGATCAGACCAAGCCTGAGCGAAATCTACCGGGAGGTTTCCCAATGAGCACCGAAACACGTGTCAAGGATCGTGACGGGAGCGCACCTTCATCGCAGGATGCGCGCCCCCGGTCCACGGGGACGCAGCCGCCCTGGCTGATCGTGACCCTGCGGGAAGTCATGATCAAGGTCAGGGACCGCAGTTATGCGATCAGCACCCTGGTCACCCTGGTGTTGATTGTTGGCGGTGTGGTCTTCAACGCCTTCATGATGAACCGTGGCGACGACTTCTCTGTTGCGGTCCAGTCGGATTCCGCCACAGCAGTGGTCCAGCTCGCCGATGAGGCGGGTCAGGCCAACGACGGCAACGTCACCTTCACCGCCGTCGAGGCGGACTCCGATGACGCCGCAGTAGAACTGGTACGGGCCGAGGAAGCCGATGCGGCGCTGCTGCAGGGGTCCGACGGCGCCTGGCAGCTCACCGGGAAAACCGAGATCGACTCAGGAATCACCCAGCTTGTGGGCGAGGCGCTGAACGCGTTTGTCCTGGAAAGCAATGCCGCAGCTGTCGGCACGACAGCCGAGCAGCTGCTCTCCGGCGCCGAGCTGGAACAGATACTGCTGGAGGGCAGCGCTGAAAACCAGTTGCTTGCCACCATCGCCGGCTTCGTTTTCAGTTTCCTGTTCTACATGGCGTCGATCATCTTCGGCATGGCGATCGCCAACTCGGTGGTCGAGGAGAAGCAGAACCGGGTCGTGGAGATCCTGGCCACCGCCATCCCGATCCGTCAGCTGCTGTATGGAAAGGTATTGGGCAACACGATCCTGGCCATGGTCCAGCTGGCCCTCTACGGCGGCGCCGCGTTGCTGGCGCTCAACCTCACGGACACCGCTGACCTGGTCGGCAGCATTATCCCTGCCTCCGGCTGGTTCCTCGTGTTCTTCCTCTTTGGGTTCCTGATCCTCGCCGCCATCTGGGCAGTACTCGGGTCCCTGGCGAGCCGGCCCGAGGACCTGAACAACAATTCGACTCCGGTGATGGCACTGATCTTTGGTGCACTCTTTGTCGGGTTGTTCGCCTCGGGCCAGTTCCTGGTGATCGCCTCCTACATCCCGGTGGTGTCTTCAGTCGCAATGCCGATCCGGGTGCTGAACTCTCCCGTGGCACTGTGGGAACCTTTGCTGTCACTGGTGATCGCACTGGCCGCGGCCGTCGCACTGCTTCACCTCGGCGAGAAGATCTACCGCCGGGCAGTCATGCAGGGTGGCGGAGCGCTGAGCCTACGGAAGGCGATGAAGCTGGAACAGTAGTAGCCAGTCAGGGAATCGAAGTGGTCTTCGCCGGGTCGGCTAGGGCGCCCAGGTGGAGACCACTTCGATGATCGAATACCGTTTGGCTGCCTCGGTGTCCTCAGGGCTCAGTCCCACGGGGACAGCCATCACTCCGTAGTCCCCGGGTTCAAGATCGGCTCCGAGGCTGATTTCGAAGGTGTAATTGCCGTTGGCATCGGCGTAGGTAACCGGGTAACCAATCAGCGAATAGTCACTCTGAACGGGTGTGAAGATCACCTTGATCTCCGCCCCCGGCGCATAGCCCGAGCCGGCGATGTTCCAGGTGGTACCCACATGGCGGACTACCCGCTGGCCATCCCAGGTGGAAACCAGTTCCAGGTCGTCATAGCTACCCGACAGCCCGGGAATCGGAGGCTCTGAGGTTTCAGTGATCGGCTCCTCGCTAGGCTCCTCGGTTGGCTCAGCCTCCATGGTCGGCTCGGTGATTGGAGCAGGAGTAGCCTCAGCTGTCGGTTCTGGCGTGGTCGGCTCAGTAGTTGGTGCGGGAGAAGCTGCTGCGGGCTCAGCGGTCGGTGCCGCAACGGCGGAGTCTTCTGGACTCGATGCGGTGCTTGGCGACACCGTCGCCGTCGCTGTCGGGGACGCGCTCGCGTCTGAGTCAGTTGCCTCGGCCGCGGGCCCAACGTTGGCGGCGCACCCCGTCAGGAGGAGGGCGGAGATAGACAGGGCAAAAAAGGGCGAGAGCTTCTTCACGGGCGGTGCTTTCAGTGAGACGGTGAGTAGATGTCTTGGACATTACAGACGCGACGCGCTATCTGACAGCACAACTTGGTTACGTGGTCGAACCGTTATACAGCGATTCTGACGGCGTCCGGTTCGAGGCCGGATTTCACCGATCAGTCAGCTGAGGAACTGTCCCTGACAGTCGTCGAATATTCGTAGCCCTCCCGGACCAGGCGGGCCAGAATGTCCAGATCAACGTCGGCAAGTTTGTTGATATAGATGCACGAACTTCCCCGCTTGTGTTTGCCAAGTTCGGCGAGCAATCGTTCTGAGTCATCGCCATAGCTGAGCCCGTACAGCACCAGGTTTGCTGAGCGCGGCGAGAATCCGACGGCGAGCGCATCACCGGTCCGGCCCGAGTCATACCGGTAGTGGTAGTGCCCAAAGCCCACCATTGTGGGTCCCCACATGACGGGAACCTGACCGGTTGCCGACTCCATTAGCGTCAGCAGGGTCTCCGCGTCCTTGCGCCGGACGGGATGTGCAACGGCCGCGACAAACTCGGTGGGGTCTGCGCCCGTCGGGCCAGTGGGGGAATCAGCCATCGGTGATCGCTTCCACCGGGTCAGCTCAGGCACAGGCAGAACGGATGCCCGGCGGGGTCGAGGTAGACACGGAAGGTCTCTCCGGGCTGGACGGCGGCCTTGGTACCACCCAGCCCCAGCACCACTGACTCGCCATGATCGAGGTCCTGCACCATCAGGTCGAGGTGCATCTGCTGCGGCGCGTCCTGCCCGGGCCACTCCGGCGCACGGTAGTTCTCCACCGATTGGAACGAGATGCAGTTGCTTCCGTCGTCCGGGCGGATATCCACCCATCCGTCATTGACGTCAGAGCGCCAACCAAGGATTTCGCCGTAGAACGCTGCGAGCGACGAGGCGTCGGGACAGTCGATGACCACACTGGGGTAGCGCGCAATTGCCATGCCGGAATCCTACTGCCAGGTACGGCGAATATGAAGGCATAACCCCGGAAGTAGCGGTGAAAAGATAACAGGGGGTTGACAAATAAACTAAATGTTCGCGATTGAGGATCTTTTTACGCTCGTAGGGGTTACTCTGACAGAAGGAGCCGAAGAGCCAAGTGCCCTTCGGACTCTAGTCTCGCTTGATCATCTCGCATTGTGTCTACTCTCTCTCGTGACCTAAATCGAGATCGTTCGCTGTGGATGTGGCCATGGCGAGGGTCGCGCTCTTGGGCGCACTCTCGCTGCTGAAAGGCATCCACATGAGCACTAGTCATTCCCACAGAAAAAATGGCAACTTGGCAATCCACAAACGCGGGCTGTGGTCGGCGTCGTCGCAGCCACCACCGCTGGGTTCATGGTGCTCCTGGGGGCACTTACCGGACAGCCAGCTGCGTTTGCGGCCGACGCTCCTCTGCTGGGCACCGCGGCAAACTATTCGGTACTTGCCGGCACCACGGTCACCAATACCGGGGCGACGACCCTTAATCGCAGGCTCGGGCTGAGCCCGGGAACGTCAGTCACCGGTGCCCCTGTCTCAGCCGGAGAAGACATCGCGAACCCTGCGGCCGTCCAGGCAAAATCGGACCTTGACACCGTCTACAACAACGCGGCCCTTGAACCGAGCACCGCCAGCGTGGCGGCGGAATTGGGTGGGCTCACCCTGGTGGAAGGCGTGTATACCAACGCTACGGCACTCGGACTCAATGGGGCGCTGACCTTGAATGGCCAGGGCAACCCCAACGCTGTATTTATCTTCCAGGCCGGATCGACCCTCACCACCGGTTCGAGCAGCAGCGTCCAGTTCATCAACGGGGCCCAGGCCTGCAACGTTTATTGGCAGGTCGGTAGCTCGGCGACCCTTGGCTCCGGCTCAGCTTTTGCGGGGACCATTCTGGCGCAGACCTCGATCACTGTGAATAGTGCTTCGACTATCGACGGGCGTGCACTGGCCCGCGATGGTGCTGTAACCCTGAACAACAACGTCTTCACCAGCTCGGAATGCATCACGGCGACCGTCCCGCCGACGACGACGCCCGTCCCATCACCGACGACGACAACCCCGGTGCCATCACCGACGACGACAACCCCGGTGCCATCACCGACGGTGACGACGCCGGTTCCCACTCCTACGGTGACCACCCCGGTGCCTACACCTACGGTGACGACGCCGGTTCCCACTCCTACGGTGACCACCCCGGTGCCTACACCAACGGTGACCACCCCGGTGCCTACACCAACGTTGACCACCCCAGTTCCTACGCCGACGCTCACGACGCCCGTTCCCGCACCAACCGAGACCACACCGGTGCCGACCCCCACCACCACCACCC
>NZ_JABFOE010000059.1 GCF_013116745.1 Arthrobacter sp. 260 | reverse complement strand
GTAAGTAAGATAATTGAGGCTATTTGCGAGAGAAACCTCTATATTGTAGAGAGATTGCATAGCGTTGGCGATGTCTGGCTCAGCTTCGGTGGGGCTCCACATTTTTAAATATATTAATGAGTTATAAGTAAAAGCATCAAATTTACCATCCATACACGTGAGAGAGACTGGTACCATTTTAACACATGAAGCCGCTTGTAATCATTTTGACCTTCCTAAAGTTGGTTTCTTGCCGAGCTTCCAGTGAAATATCATCAAAACA
>NZ_JABFOE010000058.1 GCF_013116745.1 Arthrobacter sp. 260 | reverse complement strand
GCTTGCCCTTCACGGGCTGGTCGGCGCCGGAGGCTTTTTCCAGCTTGTTCTTCTTTTTTTCCTTCTTGCCCGGCTTGTCGTCTTTGGGGGCCAGCAGCGTGCCGCGGCAGTTTTTGGCGCCGCACCAGCCCGTGAAGGGCAAGCAGCTCAAGAAAGCGCTCAACAAGGAACTCAAGAAAGTCCTGAAGAAGGCCGGCAAGACCGGAAAAGCCGGGAAGGCCGACAAACCAGGCAAAGGCAAAAAGGACTGAGCGGTCCCTGCC
>NZ_JABFOE010000057.1 GCF_013116745.1 Arthrobacter sp. 260 | reverse complement strand
CGGTGGATCTGCTAGATGGATTGCAGTTATTGTAATTTTGGTAGTTATCTTAATTGCATTGATTCCAGTTGTTCATCGTTTATCATCAGGCCATTCTGAAAAAGCTGAAGAAGTTCAAACAGTTAAGAAAGTTTCTTCTAAAAAGTCATCTAAGGCAATTAAATCATCTAATAAAGCTAAAAAGACTTCATCTTCAGCTAAGAAGAATTCTGTTAAGACTAGTTCAAGTTCATCTCAAGAAAGTAAGCCTAAGACTTATTTAGTTA
>NZ_JABFOE010000056.1 GCF_013116745.1 Arthrobacter sp. 260 | reverse complement strand
AATGGGGACTGCAGGAATCGCCTTGTCAAGTCAGGGCCAAGTGGTGCATGCAAGTGACCAACAGTCTGCAACACAGCAAACAGCGACCAATCAGGGCCGAGTTTGGAAAGTTCGTCCAGTAAGCCAAATCGAAGCACAGATTAAAGCTTCCGGGACAGGCTCGACGAATTACAACATTCAGTGGGGTGACACACTTTCAACGATCAGTGAAGCGCTGAATCACACCGGCTTCACAACATCGGTAGCGCGACTGGCAGCCATTAATC
>NZ_JABFOE010000055.1 GCF_013116745.1 Arthrobacter sp. 260 | reverse complement strand
GAATAAGAATAAACAAACTTGCCTGATTTTTTGAAATCCAAAATAGCATCACGAATTTCTTGCGTGGCAGCAAATCCTGCCTGAAGGTCTTTTATATCTAAATAGATGCCTTTTATTTTTTCATCGGTTTTAGCAGCTTCAATAGCTTTAACAATACCGCGTAAGCCAAGAGTTCCTTCCGGCATAAACGGACCTAAATCTAATTCTTCAAAAGGGTTGTCTAATCCGCGTTCGCTGATAGGTCCTTCTAGCTTAAGGTGTAAAAC
>NZ_JABFOE010000054.1 GCF_013116745.1 Arthrobacter sp. 260 | reverse complement strand
GGATTACGGCATCGGCTGGCAAGATGGCGGCCTATTCCAAGGTCCAACTTCAAATGGTAAAAGAAAAGAACAGAATCAAAATCGATTCTGTTCTTTTTTGTATTTATATTCAAATTTTTAAATTAACGATAGTCCTTAAGGAAATCCATCATCTTATCATAGTCTGCATCATGCTTAGCATCGTAAGCATCCTCGACTTTAACAACCTTGTTGTTTTCAGTAATGATGCGGTATTCACGCAAGTCATTCTTTTCATTAGCAACAAC
>NZ_JABFOE010000053.1 GCF_013116745.1 Arthrobacter sp. 260 | reverse complement strand
GTCGACACTCCGCCAATGATTGCGGGCTTGAGCGTGAAAGACCAAGCGGGAAAGATGCCCTATGCCGTGGCAGTGTCGCCGCGCAACGTGCTTGGCTGGGTGTACGATGGCGCTGAACTGGTACAGCTTCGCATCATGTGGAGCCGAGAAGAACGCGAAGAATTCGGCTCAAAGCAGGCGCCACAGGTTCGCGTTTACGATAAGTTTGATAATGGCGTTTTCCTGCGCGTCTACGAGGAACGCGACAACGCTGATAAGCAAAAGGAA
>NZ_JABFOE010000052.1 GCF_013116745.1 Arthrobacter sp. 260 | reverse complement strand
AGGTCATCCCTTATTACCTAATCGCCGAATGCAATTGCTATTTTCCGGACATGAGGACCTGCCTGATCTGATTTTTACATCAGAACAATTCCCGAACTTATCTGACTCGCAGCTGAAGGCCGAAAAGCAGTTTTATTATTTTATGCGGCTTTATTTTATGACGGTCACCCGCCAGCCACAGAAAATCGACCGC
The DNA here is from genome assembly GCF_013116745.1 of Arthrobacter sp. 260. Taxonomy (GTDB): domain Bacteria; phylum Actinomycetota; class Actinomycetes; order Actinomycetales; family Micrococcaceae; genus Arthrobacter_D. The sequence goes on along the minus strand of NZ_JABFOE010000052.1, from coordinate 76 downwards.
CAATTGCTGACTCATTTTGGGGAAACCGACAATCTCGTCAATCGGTTTGTGACCGGATTGGTTGACCATTTAAATG
>NZ_JABFOE010000051.1 GCF_013116745.1 Arthrobacter sp. 260 | reverse complement strand
CCCCTTTCAAATAGATTTTAAAATATTGCTTAGTGTAACGGTTCGCCAATGATCCGAACTTCAGGCTCTAAGTCAACGCCAAACTTGGCTTTAACCGTCTTTTGGATAAGATGGATCATATCAAGATAATCGGTCGCCGTTGCATTGCCTAAATTAATGATAAACCCCGCATGTTTTTTCGATACCTGCGCACCGCCAATGATATGCCCTTGCAAACCGGCTTTTTGAATCATCGGACCAACAAAATGATCCGGGGGACGCTTAAACAC
>NZ_JABFOE010000050.1 GCF_013116745.1 Arthrobacter sp. 260 | reverse complement strand
GCTCGCCGCTGGGATGAGAAGGCTTTTAACAACTCAATCGGCGCTGACTGATCCGCATAGTAGACAACGTATATCCATTGATCATCCATAAGCCTTCACCTCGAGTCTGTAGCTGGGTGGCTTGAATGATGGGGGGGTAAAAGGGTGCTTCAGGTGAGTTTATTTGGGGTGCTGATTTTTGTAGCGTGTTTCACCAGCTCAGGAGCTTGCGTGTAAGGACCTAGATCCCAATGGCCAAGCCTACATTCCAGCTGAGCTAGAGTCCTATGA
>NZ_JABFOE010000004.1 GCF_013116745.1 Arthrobacter sp. 260 | reverse complement strand
GTGCCGGGGCGGGCGGGTGCGAGTTGTTGTTGGCAGCCCCCGCGTGGGAGTTTTAGAGCATGCGAATCTACCCTGCCTTTTTTCGAGCAGTCTTCTCCCGTATGGACGCCGAACGGGCCCACCAGATCGGGTTCCGGCTGATTCGTGTCGCGGAGCGCACCCCCGCTGGCCCCGCGCTGCGTCATCTGACGAAACCGCACCCGGGACTGCAGACCTCGGCGTTCGGGATTACGTTCCCCTCCCCGTTTGGTCTGGCAGCCGGGTTCGACAAGGGGGGTCACGGCATTACCGCCTTGACCAGTCTCGGATTCGGTCACGTGGAGGTCGGCACGATTACCGGCCAGGCGCAGCCGGGCAACCCAGCACCCCGCCTGTTCCGCCTGGTGGAAGACCGCGCCGTGATCAACCGGATGGGATTCAACAATGACGGCGCGGCGGCCGTCGCCCCACGGCTGAGGGCGGCGCGGACCCGGCTGGAACGGCGGTATGTGGCCAACCGGCCGATCATTGGTGTCAATATTGGCAAGACCAAGGCGGTCAATCTGCGGGACGCGGTCGCGGACTATCTGGTCAGCGCGAGGGAACTGGCGCCCGCCGCTGACTACCTAGTGGTCAACGTCAGCTCACCCAACACTCCGGGCCTCCGGCTCCTGCAGAACGTCGAATCCTTGCGGCCGCTCCTGACCGCGGTCCGGAAGGCAGCCAACGACAGTGCGGGGCGTCCGGTGCCGCTGCTCGTGAAGATCGCCCCCGATCTGGAGGACCAGGACATCGACGACGTCGCGGCCCTCGCCGTCGACCTGGGTCTGGACGGGGTGATCGCCACGAACACCACCATCACCCGCTCGGGTCTGGCCAGCGACAACGCGCTGGTGATGAAGTGCGGGGTGGGAGGGCTGAGCGGAGCTCCGCTGAAGCAGCGCTCCCTTGAAGTGCTGCGACGGCTCCGCGCCGCGGCTGGCGATCAGCTGGCCATCGTGTCGGTCGGCGGAGTAGAAACCGCCGAGGACGTCCTGGAACGCCTCGACGCCGGCGCCACCCTGGTGCAGGGCTACACCGGATTTCTTTACGAGGGCCCCTTCTGGGCACGGCAGATCAACCGGCGGCTGGAAGAGTTGCTCGCAGCACGCCATTAGCCCTTAAAACTCTCACTCCCCGCCGGATGTGTCCGGGCGGGGAGTGAGAGGTAGGAGCCTAGGCCGGGTATTCGCCGCGCTTCACCAGGGGCTTGGGCAGCCGGAGCCGTCGGAGCTGGAGGCCGCGAGTGACCCCGTACCAGAGATCGCCGCGGGCGGGCTCGCCGAACTTGGCGGTGAGGCGTTTCTTGAGGCTGCGGCGCAGTAGGAAGCAGTCCAGGACGACGGCGAGGATGAGCACCCAGAAGGCGTTGAGCACGAGTGCCTGCACCTGGAGGTTCTGCACGAAGCTGAGGATCACAAACACCAGCGCTGCGACCATGAGGAACTCACCGAGATTCCAGCGGGCGTCGACAAAATCCCTGATGTAACGGCGGGCCGGGCCCTTGTCGCGCAGGGGCAGGTAACGCTCGTCGCCGGTATCGAGGGCCTGGCGCATCCGGAGCCTCTCGGCCCGCTGCGCATCCCTGCTGGCCGCCTTCGCGGCCTTCCGGTCATCGGGGACGAGCGGGCGTTTCCGCGCGGCTTCCTGCGAGCTACGGCGCGGCGTCGGCACTCCCTTGCCAACGGGGCGCTCTTCGGGCAACTGGTCTACGGGGGCCTCGGGGGCCTCTTTTTTACGTCCAAACACCCTTCAAGGATACCCGCCGCGCCGGTCACGTGCGCCCGGTCACTTCGCTGCGGTCACTCCACAACGCCACTGTGTAAGGTCGACTTACATGACTGATGAACAACTCGCATCCCCCCACGACTTTTCGGCTGGAGACCTCCGCGCCGCCGTCGCCGCCGGCTTCGACCAGGTGGTCACTGACCTCATTGACCTTGTCGCCATCCCCGGGATCGCCTGGGAAGCTTTCGACCCGGCCGAGCTGGACCGCAGCGCCACAGCCGTCTCGGACCTGATTCGTGCCACCGGCCTCAACGACGTCCAGATCCTCCGGGTCACCACCGACGGGGTCGAGGGCGGTCCCGCCGTCGTCGCCCGCCGGCCCGCCGCACCAGGGAAACCGACGGTGCTTCTCTACGCCCACCACGACGTGCAACCGCCGGGCGACCCTGCGCTGTGGGAGAGCGAGCCGTTCACCGCCGTCGAACGCGAGGGCCGGCTTTACGGCAGGGGAGCAGCCGATGACAAAGCGGGCATCATGGCGCACATCGGGGCCCTCCGCGCGCTGGACGATGTCCTCGGGCAGGACTTCGGCGTCGGCGTCACCCTGTTCATCGAGGGCGAGGAGGAGGCCGGTTCGCCGACCTTCCGTACGTTCCTCGACACCCATCGGGACCTGCTCCAGGCTGACGTGATTGTGGTCGCCGATTCCAGCAACTGGAAGGTCGGTGTCCCCGCCCTGACCACGAGCCTGCGCGGTCTGGTCGACGGTACCGTCGAGGTGCAGGTCCTTGAACACGCGGTCCACTCGGGCATGTTCGGGGGACCGGTGCTGGACGCACCGACGCTCCTCGCCCGGCTGATCGCCACGTTCCACGACGACGCCGGCGATGTCGCCATCGCAGGGCTCGCTGGCGGCGACGACGCCACAGTCGATTATCCGGAGGCCGACTACCGTGCCGACGCCTCGGTGCTCGACGGCGTCCAACTTGCCGGTACCGGATCCATCGCCTCGCGGCTCTGGACCAAGCCCGCGCTGTCCATCATCGGGCTGGACGCACCCACAGTTGCCCTGTCCTCCAACACCCTGCTCCCACGGGCCCGCGCCAAATTCAGCCTGCGCCTGGCGCCGGGCCAGGATCCGGCATCGGCGATGGCTGCGGTCAAGGACCATGTGGCGCGTCACGCGCCATTTGGTGCAACCGTGACGTTCACCGAGGGGGAGACCGGTAGCGCCTTCGCCGCCGACACGGCTGCACCGGCCGCCCAGACCGCCCTGTGGGCGCTCCAGGAAGCGTGGGGGGTCCCGGCCGTTGAAGCCGGAATGGGAGGCTCGATTCCCTTCATCGCCGACCTGACCGAGGTGTACCCCTCCGCGCAGATCCTGATCACCGGGGTTGAGGATCCCGACTCCCGCGCACACAGCGCCAACGAGTCGCTGCATCTCGCAGAGTTCCAGAAAGCTGTCCTTGCCGAGGCATTGATGCTCTCCCGCATCAATGCCGAGGGTCTCTGACCAACCCGGCCGGGGACGCCGTCCGCGACCTGCCCTGGCCGGGGTTGGTCGCGGACGGGACTGCCGACGTACCATTAGGTAGGACACAAAACCGCGACGCGTGTCCACAGCGAGGAGAAACCAGTTATGAGTACTTCCACCAGCGAAACCACCACCGGAACCACCGAGGCGGAATTGGCCGCCCATGAGGTGATGCTCTCCGATGTTGCAGCCGACAAGGTACGCAGCCTCCTGGAGCAGGAAGGCCGCACCGATCTGCGCCTCCGCGTTGCCGTGCAGCCCGGCGGCTGTTCAGGCCTGATCTACCAGCTGTACTTCGACGAGCGCACCCTCGACGGCGACGCCGTCCGGGAGTTCGACGGCGTCGAGGTCATTGTCGACCGGATGAGTGTCCCTTACCTTGCGGGCGCCTCGATCGACTTCGAGGACACCATCTCCAAGCAGGGCTTCACCATCGACAACCCCAATGCGGGTGGGTCCTGCGCCTGCGGCGATTCGTTCCACTAGCACGTGTTTGCTGCCCAAACAAACACCCAGGATGACCTGCCAAAAGTTCCGCGGCAGGCCGTCTTTGTGTCATCCGATGGCGGCGGTTACGGGTAAGCTCTACAGTAAGTAGTAAAACTAAATGTGTGCCTTTTGCGCACACGGGGTAACGCCGCCACGGGTGGCAGACACGTAAGAAAAGGAAGGGCCGTCTGTGAGTTCGCAGCACCGAACCGGCACCCGGCGCGCAAGGGTCACCAAGATCTCCAGCCTCATGCTGGTAGGCGCGTTGTTTCTGTCGGGCTGTTCAGCTGAAGTCCAAAGGGGTTGGTTGCCCGCCGAGCGCGACAACACCAACCACACCGGCCGGATCATTGATCTGTGGGTGAACTCCTGGATTGCGGCACTGATAGTCGGCGTCATCACTTGGGGTCTCATCATCTGGTGCATCGTTGCCTACCGTCGGCGACGGAATGAGACAGGATTTCCCCGCCAGGTCAGCTACAACCTTCCCCTTGAGGTCTTCTACCTGACGATTCCCCTGTTCATGGTTCTCGTCTTCTTCTACTTCACTGACCGGGACCAGCAGGCCATTGATGCCCGCGTGGACAACCCGGACCTGGTAGTCGATGTCCGTGGCAAGCAGTGGTCATGGGACTTCAACTACGTGAACGAAGACAAGTACTTCAGCGGAGTCCAGGCCAACCTGACCGGTGAGGAAGGTGTCCCCGAGACACTTCCCACCCTTTACCTGCCGGTTAACCAGACCGTCGAGCTCCAGCTCAACGCCCGCGATGTGCTGCACTCCTTCTGGGTGCCAGCGTTCCTGCAGAAGCGTGACATGATTCCCGGTCGCACCAACTACATCACCCTCACCCCCACACGGGAAGGCACCTTCGACGGGAAGTGCGCCGAGCTGTGCGGTGAATACCACTCGGAGATGCTCTTCAACGTTGCAGTGGTTTCGCAGGAAGAGTTTGATGCGCACATGGCCACCCTTGAGGATGGCCAACTCGGTGAAGAATACGATCGCAACTCGTCTTCCGACAACGAACTTGAACCAGCAGGGAGTAACGGCTGATGTCCACTTACGAATACACAGCTGACGACTCCGGCACCACCGTTGCGCCCCGGGTCGTCCCGCGGTCCAAGGGCCGCGTTGTGGTCAGCTGGATTACCTCCACCGACCACAAGACCATCGGGTACATGTACCTGATTGCGTCCTTCATCTTCTTCTGCCTGGCCGGCGTGATGGCGCTCGTCATCCGTGCGGAGCTCTTTGAGCCAGGAATGCAGATCCTGCAGACCAAGGAACAGTACAACCAGCTGTTCACGATGCACGGCACGGTCATGCTGCTGATGTTCGCGACCCCACTGTTCGCCGGTTTCGCCAACGTCATCATGCCGCTTCAGATCGGCGCCCCCGACGTCGCGTTCCCACGCTTGAACGCGCTGGCCTTCTGGTTCTTCCTCTTCGGCAGCACCATCGCCGTATCCGGCTTCATCACCCCCCAGGGTGCTGCGTCCTTCGGCTGGTTCGCCTATGCGCCGCTGTCCAACACCACCTTCTCCCCGGGGCTCGGTGGTGACCTGTGGGTGTTCGGCCTGGCGTTGTCGGGTTTCGGTACCATCCTGGGCGCGGTCAACTTCATCACCACGATCATCTGCATGCGTGCCCCTGGCATGACCATGTGGCGGATGCCGATCTTTACCTGGAACACCCTAGTCACGGCGATCCTCGTGCTGATGGCTTTCCCGCCACTGGCCGCGGCACTCTTCGCCCTCGGCGCGGACCGCCGGTTTGGTGCACACATCTTCGACCCGGACAACGGGGGAGCGATCCTCTGGCAGCACCTGTTCTGGTTCTTCGGGCACCCCGAGGTGTACATCATCGCGCTGCCGTTCTTCGGCATCGTGTCCGAGATCTTCCCGGTCTTCAGCCGGAAACCCATCTTCGGCTACAAGGGGCTCGTCTACGCGACGATCGCCATCGCCGCTCTGTCGGTGACCGTCTGGGCCCACCACATGTACGTCACCGGTGCGGTGCTCCTGCCGTTCTTCGCCTTCATGACGATGCTGATCGCGGTGCCAACTGGCGTGAAATTCTTCAACTGGATAGGCACCATGTGGCGTGGCTCGATCACGTTCGAGACGCCCATGCTCTGGAGCCTCGGGTTCCTGGTGACCTTCCTGTTCGGCGGACTCACCGGCATCATCCTGGCTTCACCTCCGCTCGACTTCCACGTCTCGGACACCTACTTCGTGGTGGCCCACTTCCACTACGTGGTCTTCGGTACCGTCGTCTTCGCGATGTTCGCTGGCTTCTACTTCTGGTGGCCAAAGTGGACAGGAAAGATGCTGAACGAGCGTCTCGGAAAGATCCACTTCTGGATGCTGTTCGTTGGTTTCCACGGCACCTTCCTGATCCAGCACTGGCTGGGCGTCATCGGTATGCCCCGTCGTTACGCGGACTACCTGCCCGAGGACGGGTTCACAGCGATGAACCAGTTCTCGACCATCGCGTCCTTCGTTCTCGGTGCCTCACTGATTCCGTTCTTCTGGAACGTGTACATCACCTGGCGCAGCGGCAAGAAGGTCGAGGTCGACGACCCTTGGGGCTTCGGTGCCTCGCTGGAATGGGCGACCTCCTGCCCTCCCCCACGCCACAACTTCACGTCACTGCCCCGGATCCGGTCAGAGCGTCCCGCACTGGATCTCCACCACCCCGAGCTGCAGCAGCAGCACACGCCAAGCTCTGCCGTAGGACAGGCACTTGGCGCGGCCGACCGGAAGGACGCCTAGCACATGAAGGTTGAGACCGGACTCTTCTTCTGGGGAGCACCTTTCTTCGTACTCGTCGGAGTGGTCTACGGCTACCTCACCGGGTGGACCGAATACGTCGGGTTCCTCGGCATCCTGCTGGTCGGCGGACTCGCCGCAATGATCGGGTTCTACCTGGGGTTCACCGGCCGCAGGATCGGAATGCGGCCCGAGGACAGGCTCGACGCCGAGATCCATGAAGGGTCAGGTGAACAGGGTCATTTCAGTCCCTGGAGCTGGTGGCCCCTCGTGCTCGGTCTGTCGGCTGCTGGCGGCTTCCTGGGCCTCGCAGTGGGCTGGTGGGTGCTCTACATCAGCCTCGGCCTCTGCGTGATCGCCCTGGTTGGCTGGGTCTTCGAATACAGCCGTGGGGACCACGCCCACTAAATCAAGGATTGCAAGGCTCTAGTCAAGCATTGCAACGATGGGCCCCCACCTCCGGGTGGGGGCCCAACGTCGTTAACGGCAGGCCGTGTCGGCTAACGATAGCGGACCCTGGTCGCGGGAGGCTCGTCGAGAGTCGCGGCCCCGCTGTGGGTCCGACCTTCGCTCGGGGTAGGGCTAGCGAGCGGGGTGCGGCTATCGCTCGGCCGGGACCTGAGGCTCCGCGCTGGTGATTCTGACGAGGTGCTGGTGACTCTGGCAGGGTACTGAGAGCTCAGACATGGTTACTGGGAGCTCAGACAGGGCCGGGGTGGTGCCGGCCCCGCGGCCCTGCCGTGGCGGACCCGCAACCGCGGTGGTGCTACAGGCCCCGACGGCCAGCCCAGAGTCCGTGCAGGAGGGGGAGCGCCGAGGCGAGCATCAGCACGTTTCCCAGGCCTGTGTCATCGGCCCTCACCACCGAGCCAGCGATCAGCAACGCCGCGAAGACCAGTGCCGAAGCGGAACGCTGAGCCGTGCGGTCCAGGCGAGTGAGCCGTTGCTCCAGTCGGGGGTTGGCGACGGTTAGGGAGCCGTCCTCCACCCGAGTAATGAGCCCGTCGATGCGTTGTGGAAGCCGCACGGCCACCGAAGCCGCCGTGAGGGCCTGTTGGGCCACATCCTGAACAATGTTGCCGCGCTCGTCCCGCAGGAGCTGGGCGGCGTAGGGTTCAACGGAATCCCACAGGTTGAACCGGGGGTCGAGTGAACTTGCCACCCCTGACGTCAGCGACATGGCACGGATGATCAACAGGAAGTTCTCGGGTAGCTGGAAAGGCAACGAGCGGACCAGATCCCCGAATTCAACAGCAAAATCAAGGAACTCCTTGGGATCCACCTCCCGCAGTTCAGCGAATCCCATGCCGCCAAACCGGGCAAACAGGTGGGTCATCGCCCGCTCCAGTTCACCGGTATCCGCCGAGGGAACCAGCACGCCCACGTCCTTGATGGCGGCGACCAGTCCCTTCCCATCGCGGGTCGCAGCGGCGATCAGCAGTTTCCGCAGCCCATCTCGGGTGCTGGGCGGGACCTCGCCCATCATCCCGAAGTCGATGAAGGTGAGCTTCCAGGTGGTGGGTGCTCCAGGATTCTGCCGGTCAGGCGTCACAAAAATGTTGCCGGGGTGCGGATCGGCATGGAAGAAACCGTTGGTGAACATCTGGTCGAACATGACGGATGCGAACACGGGGGCTACCTGTGCAGGATCGATCCCAGCGGCCGCCAGGGCCGCCGTATCGGTGATCTTGATCGCTGTGACATCCTCAAGTGTCAGAACGCGGCGGGTGCTCCGTTCCCAGACGACCTCGGGCACTCCCACCCGATCGTTCTCGTCAAAGTCGGAGGCAAACCGTTCCAGGTTCTGGGCCTCCCGCAGGTAGTCAATCTCCATCAGACTGATCTGCGCAAACTCTTCCACCAGGGCAGGTACGTCGGCCCGCGAGGACACGATGCGGACGCGGCTAAGCCAGCCGTCCACCTTCCGCAGCGCCGCAAGGTCAATGTCGATGATCGCGTCGATGCCGGGCCGCTGGACCTTGACGACGACGTCGGCCAGCCCCGTGTCGGCCGCATCCAGTGCACGAAGCTGTGCGCGGTGCGCCTGCCCGAATGACGCCGCGGCGATAGGGGACTCTTCGATGGACGCGAAGACCGTCTCGAGCGGCCCTCCTAACTCCGCTTCGGCGAGGATCCGGATAGCAGGAAAGGGTACCGGCGGCACCTCGTCCTGAAGCCCTTCGAGTTCCGCGGTGATCTCGGGTGGCAGAACATCGAGTCTCGACGACAGGAACTGGCCCACCTTGATCATCAGCCCACCCAGGTCCACCGCCAATACCCTGAAGCGTCGTGCGAAGCGCAGCATCCGTCGGGTCCTGGTACGCTCGGCGATTCGTCCCAGCCCAATGCGAGGAAGGACCAGCTCGAACCACCAGGTTACGGCGAGATGCCACGCCGCGAACCGCACGATGCGCCGGTAGCGGGCGCGCGTGGCACCCACGCCGGGGAGCGAATCCGCCGTACCCCGGCGGTCCAAGCTCACGCCGGTCAGTCTTGGGCGAGGATCGAGTACAACCGGCGGCGCGCATCATTGAGCACCTTGACTGCCTCCTGAACCTGCGCCGGTGTCCCGGTCCGCCCCACCTGGGCCGCGGCCTGGGCCAGTTCAACTCCGGCCTTGGGCAGAGCACCGAACCCAGCAGCGCCCGAGTGCTCGGATGGCCCCCAGGGGCTACTGCCGGCACCCGCCACCTCCTCACGGCCCGCCTCGGTCAACGAAAAGATCTTTCGACCGTTGGACTCCTCGGCACTGATGAAACCCTCATCCGCGAGCAGCTGGAGCGTGGGATAGACGGATCCCGCGCTGGGCTTCCAGCTGCCCCCGCTGCGTTCCTCAATTTCATGGATGATCTGGTACCCGTGCATGGGCCTTTCCGCCAACAGGGCAAGGATGGCGGAGCGGACCTCACCCCGGCCAGCGCGTGTCCCCGAGCGTTTCTCAAACCGTGACCGGAGCTCTTCGACTGCCTGCCACATCCCGTCGATGTTGTTGCCGCCGAATCCACTTGGTGGGTAGGAATTTCGCATGATGCTCTCCTCAGTCGTCTTCAACGATATATAACGATAGTCAACGATACCCCTGGGGGGCCGGTGGAATCAACGCTGTGGGGGGACACCTTTAGACTGGAAGCAGCCAGTTGTTGCAGCTGCAGGAAAGGTCGCCACCGGTGTCGAGCACGCTACTGCGGTTACTCGAGGAAGGGCTCCGCCCCGATTCGACCGCCCCCAAACATGTGCAGCTGCGGGAGATCCTGCGCGAGCTGATTACTGCCCATGCCGAGCCGGGAACTGCCATCCCCTCGGAGCGTGAACTGACCCAACATTTCGGGGTGGCACGCATGACTGTGCGCCACGCCATCGACGCCCTGGTAGCCGAAGAGGTACTGGAGCGGATTGTCGGCCTGGGCACCTTTGTCGCGCACACGAAGCTGGATCTGCAGATGAAGCTCACCTCGTACAGCGAGGAGATGCACCGTCGGGGTATGGTTCCCGATGCGCGGGTCCTCAGCTTCGAACAGATCGGGGCCACCCCGCTGATCGCCAGGGAACTCCAACTGGAGCAGGGGCACCCCGTCGTACGGTTCCGGCGCCAGCTACTCGCCGACGGCGAGCCGATGAGCGTCGATGAGAACTTCATCCCGGCGCATCGGGTGCCCGGGATCCTTGATGAGCCGGCTCCCACGTCGCTGTACAACGTGTTGAGTGAAAGGTTTGGCCTGGTCATGGAGTGGGGGGAGGACACCATCGAGGCAACTGCAGCCTCAGCCTCCATCGCGCGCCTGCTCAACGTCGACCTCGGTGCGCCGCTGCTCAAGATCCAGCGCCATGCGTATGTGGCCCGGTCGATGATTGACTACTCGGTGTCCTACTACCGCGCCGACCGCTACAAGCTGTGGGTGCCTCTTCAGCGCCCCGGTGTTCGTTCGCCCCGCGCCTACACCGCCAAGCGACTCAACAGCCCTTAGGGTGGCTCAGGTGGTCGCTCTTCCCACGAGGTAAACGAAAGGGCCCGACCCAGCTGGTGCTGGATCGGGCCCTTTCGTTGACATGTTACTTGGAGACGGCTGCCTTGTCGTGCTGTTCGGCAATTGCATCGTGGTGCCCATGCGAGTGGGCTGCCTCGAGTTCGGCGGGAGTTACCGGTGCAACCCGGTCCTCGAAGAAGAAGCGGGACAACCGGCCGCGAGCCTTTTCGGTCCGGGTGACGTGACCGTTGACGTCGGCTTCGGCAGGAAGCACGCTGTGGGACTCGTAGTTGACCAGGTTGTAGCGCTTGTATTCGTCAAGTGGTTCGTGAACCTCGATGAACTCGCCGTGGGGGAGCCGCACAATCCGACCGGTCTCCCGGCCGTGGAGGGCGATCTCCCGGTCCTTGCGCTGCAGGGCCAGCGCGATGCGCTGTGCAACCATGAACCCGATGATCGGTCCGACGAAGAACAACACCCGCAGCCAGTACGTGACGTCGTTGAGGGAGACGAAGAAGTGCGTGGCGATGAGGTCGGAGCTGGCCGCTGCCCACATGACGCAGTAGAACACGACACCGGAGACGCCGACCGCCGTGCGGAACGGTGCGTTACGCGGACGGTCCAGCAGGTGGTGCTCCCGCTTGTCCTTGGTGAGCCATGACTCGATCCATGGCCAGGCGAACATGAGGGTGAAGACAATTCCTGCAGGAACCAGCGCCGGGAGGAGCACGTTCAACGACAGGGTGTTGACGCCCCACGGCATCGGGATGTTCCACTCGAGCGGAATTCCTGCAATCCAGCCCGGCATCAGACGCAGTGCGCCGTCAACCCAGCCGATGTACCAGTCGGGCTGGGTTCCAGCGGACACGGGGGATGGGTCGTACGGTCCGTAGTTCCAGATCGGGTTGATCGTGAACGCTGCCGAGATGGCGGCGATGATGCCGAACACGATGAAGAAGAATCCGCCGGCCTTGGCGGCGTACACGGGGCCGACGGGGAAGCCGACCACGTTGTCGTTAGTGCGGCCTGGGCCGGGGAACTGGGTGTGCTTGTGGGTCACAACCATGAAGAGGTGGATCACGATCATCAGCAGGATGATCGCTGGAATCAGGAGAATATGCAGCACATACAGCCTCGGGATGACCACGGTGCCGGGGAACTCCCCACCGAAGAGGAAGAAGCTGATGTAGGTACCTACAACCGGTACCGCCTTGATCACGCCGTCGATGATGCGGAGGCCGTTACCGGAGAGCAGGTCATCGGGAAGGGAGTAGCCAGTGAACCCTGCAGCCATCGCCAGGATGAGCAGGACGCAGCCCACCACCCAGTTCAGTTCGCGGGGACGGCGGAAAGCGCCGGTGAAGAAGACCCGGAGCATGTGCACCGACACGGCGGCAACAAAGAGCAGTGCCGACCAGTGGTGGACCTGACGCATGAACAGGCCGCCGCGAACATCGAAGGAGATGTTCAGAGCGGTGGCGTACGCCTCGGACATCTCGACCCCGCGGAGTGGGATGTAGCTGCCCTCGTAGTGCGTCTCCGCCATCGACGGGTCGAAGAAGAAGGTCAAAAAGGTGCCGGAGAGGAGCAGGATGACGAATGAGTACAGCGCCACCTCACCGAACATGAAGGTCCAGTGGTCCGGGAAGATCTTCCGGCCGAACTCCTTGACGATCCCTGATCCACCGACGCGGGAGTCAACGTAGTTGGTGATCTTCCCAACGTTGGTCTTGGGCTGGTAGGTACTTTGCGTTGTCGTGCTGCTCATGTCAGCCACGCTCCCAGAAACTTGGTCCTACTGGTTCTTGAAAATCGCTGGTAGCGATGAGGTAGCCCTCGTCATCAACGGCGATGGGCAGCTGCGGTAGCGGTCGTGTTGCTGGTCCGAAGATGACCTTGCATTCCTGCGTGAGGTCGAAGGTGGACTGGTGGCACGGGCAGAGCAGGTGGTGGGTCTGCTGTTCGTACAGAGCAACAGGGCAACCCACGTGCGTGCAGATCTTGGAGTAGGCGACGATGCCCTGGTAACCCCAGTCCTCTCGCCCCGGGGAGGGGTTCAGGGAATCGGGGTTCAGGCGCATCAGCAAGACAACGGCCTTGGCCTTTTCCTCGAGGTAGTGCTCGGAATCCGAGAGTCCCTCGGGGATGACGTGGAACGCCGACCCGATGGTCACGTCGGAAGCCTTGATCGGAGTACCGCTGGGGTCCCGAGCAAGCCGCGTCCCGGCATCCCAGTAGGTGTGACGGAGTGCGTCACCGGGCAGGGGGCCCAGGTCGCGGAAGATGAAGACGGCGGGTAGCGGGGCCAGGAGCATCGCACCAAGCAGGGTATTGCGGATCAGCGGGCGCCGCTTGATGCCCGTCTCCTCAACGATGTCGTTGATGATCTTCTCGGCATCCGCGCGGTCTGCTTCGGTGCGGATCTCGTGGCGGTCCTCGGACACTTCGTGATCCGGCATCAGGGTCTTGGCCCAGTGGACGATGCCGACGCCGATGCCGAGCATCGCAAACGCGGTGCCGAGGCCCAGTGTGAGGTTCTGGAGGCGAAGGGTCTCGATGGTCTCGTCGAGGGGAATGAGGAAGTACCCGACGAAGAACAGCACGGTGCCGATGATCGACACCAGGAAGAGAATCGCTACCTGCCGTTCGGCACGCTTTTCAGCGCGGGGATCCCTGTCGGCCAGCCGAGGACGGTGCGGTGGCAGTCCAGGGTTCTGGAACTTCTGCACATCGCCCTGACCGGGCCTAGCTACGACGCCAGTACTCTCTGGACTGCCGTGACTATGATCGGCCATGATCCCTCGCATCCTTCTGGAAAAACACTGCTTGTGGTCTGTTGTTAAGTTTGTAGGTGTCGCCCGTGGGCGGCCTGTGGTGCGCCATCGTGGTCTAGGACGATCGCGCGGTGAGCCAGACGGTGAAGGCGATAATCACGCCGAGTCCCGCTACCCAGATAAAGAGGCCTTCGGAGACCGGGCCGAGCGAACCGAGGTCAGCTCCACCGGGGGACCCCTGCTCGTCGATGGTCTCAAGGAACGCGATCACGTCGCGCTTGTCCTCGGGGGTGATGTTGGCGTCGCTGAAGACCGGCATGTTCTGCGGTCCGGTGACCATTGCCTCATAGGTGTGCTTGGCCGTCGAGCCTGAGAGGGCGGGAGCGTACTTGCCCCGTGTCAGGGCGCCGCCGGCAGCGGCAGCGTTGTGGCACATGGCGCAATTGACGCGGAAGACCACGCCACCGTTGGCGGGATCGGCGTCGGAAGTGTCCAGCATGTCCTCGCCCGGGATGGCCGGGCCAGCGCCAAGCGATGCCACGTAAGCTGCCATCTGCATGGTCTGCTCGTCATCGAACTGAGGTGGCTTGACCTGGGCCTGAGGGCCCTGCATCTGCATCGGCATACGCCCGGTGCCTACCTGGAAGTCGACTGAAGCTGCGCCGACCCCTACCAGGGACGGTCCGTTCTCCGAACCGACTGCGCCCATCCCGTGACAGGTGGCGCAGTTCGCTACGAACAGCTTCTCGCCCTCGTCCACCTGATCAGCCGAGAAGGTCTGTGCCTTGGCTTCGTTGGTGCTGCTCGCCAGGGCGTAGACGCCGCCCGTGAAGAGTAATCCGATGAGCAACAAAGCTACCGCTGCCAGGGGATGACGTCGCCTTTGCGAAAGTGCCTTCACTTGCTGGTTCCTGCCTTCTGTCGTGCAATCACTGCCGGTACCGCTTGATGGAATTCTACACCTAGTAGAAGAGGGTTCAACTAAGGGTTACTTCAGGAAATAAATAATGATGAACAATGCAATCCAGACGACGTCGACAAAGTGCCAGTAATACGACACCACAATCGCCGAGGTGGCCTCAAAGTGGCCAAATCGTTTGGCGGCGAACCCTCGTCCGATGATGAACAGGAAGGCGATCAGCCCGCCGAGGACGTGGAGCCCGTGGAAACCGGTGGTGATGTAGAACGACGAGCCATACGCGTTGGAGGAGAGCGAGACACCCTCAGAGACCAGTACCGCGTACTCGTAGCCCTGCACTGCAACGAAAATGGAGCCCATGATGAACGTCAGGAGGAACCATTCGATCATGCCCCACCTCGCGGGGGAGAACACACTGCCGGTGCGGCGAGGCTGCAACCGTTCTGCGGCAAACACACCGAACTGGCAGGTCACCGAACTCAAGACGAGGATGATTGTGTTGATCAGGGCGAACGGAACGTTCAGCTTTTCGGTCTCCATTGCCCATAGCTCACTCGAGGTGGAGCGCAGGGTGAAGTACATGGCGAATAGTCCGGCGAAAAACATCAGCTCACTGGACAGCCAAACGACGGTTCCGACGGAAACCATGTTGGGGCGGTTCAGCGTGGGATGCGCCGTGGTACTGGGGGCTTGAGTCGCAGATGTCACAGAGCCATTATGTCTCTAAAAAGCACCAGTTCACCAATGCTGATGCCGTCCCGGCGCGTCCCCGTGGACGTTGGGGACGCGCCATCCCAGTAACGGCGCGGAAGATGCCAACAGATGACTTTCTACAATTCGTAGATAACCTTGAGGTGTGACGACGATTTCCAGCCCCGACAACGCTTCCCCGACCTGGCCTGTCCTGATCTCAGCCCTGATCCGGGGGGACGATTTATCCTCCGCCCAGACCCGCTGGGCGATGGACCAGATCATGGAGGGCGAGGCCAGCCACGCCCAGGTGGCGGGGTTCCTGGTGGGCCTGCGGAGCAAGGGGGAAACCGTCGGCGAGCTCGTCGGGTTGGTTGAAGCGATGCTCGCCCGCGCGCACCGTATCGAGGTCCCCGGCCCCACCCTCGATATTGTCGGTACCGGAGGGGATGGTCTAAACACCCTCAACATCTCCACCATGTCCTCCCTGGTGGCGGTAGGCGCGGGGGCGAAGGTGGTCAAGCATGGCAACCGGAGTGCTTCCTCATCCGCTGGCGCTGCCGACGTCATCGAGGCGCTGGGCGTCCGGCTGGACCTCTCAATCGCCGACGTCGCCCGCTCGGCCGAAGAAGCCGGGATCACGTTCTGTTTCGCCCAGGTGTTTCACCCGTCCATGCGTCACGTAGCGGTTCCGCGGCGTGAACTGGGGGTCCCCACCGCTTTCAACTTCCTGGGACCGCTCAGTAATCCCGCAGGCGTCGATGCGCAGGCCATGGGCTGCGCCAGCGAGCGGATGGCGCCCCTGATGGCTGGCGTGCTCGCTGCGCGGGGGACCCGCGCCCTGGTCTTCAGGGGAAGCGATGGCAGGGACAAGCTCACCACCAGCGGCTCGTCAACTGTGTGGGAGGTCAGGGACGGAACGGTCACCGAGCACACTGTCCACCCCGCCGACTTCGGGTTGCCGGTTGCCCCGGTCGAAGCGCTGCGTGGCGCTGACGGGGCCAGCAACGCTGCAGTGGTGCGGGCGCTGCTCGCGGGGGAGCGCGGGCCGGTACGGGACGCCGTCGTACTCAATGCAGCTGCCGGACTCGTAGCGTTCGCTACCGACCATGAGGCGCCCCTGGTGGAGAGGATCACGGCAGCGATGCGGCGTGCCGAGACGTCGATCGATTCCGGGGCGGCCCAGGCCGCGCTGGACAAGTGGGTGCGAGTGACCGCTGGCGCTGCCTAAGGCAGCTGGATCGCCTGCTCGATCACCGCTGCAACCTGCAGCGGGTCGGTGACCTGGTAGCTGTTGCCCTCCGTGTCCGCCGCTCCCAGGGAAATCCCGCCTCCGGGCGGACGGTGGGTTGCCTTCGCCGAGAGGTGGACCTCGGTGATGCCGACGCGGGACAGGGCCGGCAGGTCGTCCAGGGCCACGCCACCACCCGCCAGGATGGTCAGACCGCTCTGCGCAGCAACCATCGCCGCGAGCGTCTCAAGGCCCTGTGCCGCGGAGGGCGCGCCGCCGGAGGTGAGGACCCTGCTAAACCCTGCCGCGGAGATCGCGTCAAGGGCGTGGACGGGCGAAGGGGTGTGGTCGATTGCCCGGTGGAAGGTGTACTCGAGCGCGGGCGCCACCTGCCTCAGGGCCCCCAGCGCTTCGGCGTCGACGGTGTCGCCGGCGGTCAGGACCCCGACGACGACGCCCGCCACCCCCACGGCCGCGACCGCCTCGATATCCGCGGCCATCACGTCGAGCTCGGTGGGGGAGTAGGTGAACCCTCCAGGACGGGGGCGAATCAGCACGTGCAGCGGGAGTTCCGGGACCAGGGCCCTGATCCGGCGGATCAACCCGGCGGAGGGCGTCAGTCCTCCCAGCGGCAGCCCCACGCAGAGCTCGGCGCGCACTGCGCCGGCGTCGTGCGCGATGGCCGCGCCAGCGGCGTCCTGCACCGCGATCTCGACCCGCATCCTCAGCCTTCGAAGCCCAGCGAGAACGCAGTATCGAGATCGTGCTGAGAATAGGACCGGAAAGCGATCTGGGTGGTGGTGGACTCCACTCCTTCGATCTTGGACAGGCGGTCGGCGATGACGTCGGCCAGGTCCTCGTGCCTGCTGACCCGGGCAATCGCAATGAGGTCCCACTCACCGGTGACCGAATAGACCTCGCTGATGCCGTCGATCTCGGAAATTTCCTGGGCGCACTCGGGAATCCGGGAGGCGTCGGTTTGGATCAGGACGAAAGCGGTAATCATTGGAGGTCTCCCTGGCAGAGGTGGAACTGATGGGTGGTAGAGGCTTGCAGCTAACTTATCGCGAAGTAGCACGCCGCCGCAGGACCAGCGTCGCCACCGTGCGGGGGAGCAGCAGGACCACGCCCAGCACGACGACGGCGACCACGAGGAAACTCACCGCCATCCCTCCTCCGAACAGCGCCCGGAGTGCAAGGCCTCCCACGGCTGTGCCGAGCCAGACCAGCACCCCGGTGGGCCAGGGCGCGGCAGGCGAGCGCCAGGCCCTCAACACAACCCACGTGAGCAGGCAGGCAGCGAGGAAAGGCCCGGCGGTGCTGAGGATGCCCAGGATCGCCAGCCCGGATTCGTGGGTCGAGCGCCCGGTCGCCGCGAAGGCAACAACCAGGGCAAGATCGGCCAGCAGCCAGCCTGCGGCCCGCCCACCTGTTACCGCCGGGCGGGTGGTCGACGGCAGGTCTTGTGAGGGAGTCATCGACTTCAGCGCTCAGGAGGTGCTGTCGAGGATCAGCCGCGCGGTCTGGGCGGGCTGGTCCCAGTGGGGGAAGTGCCCGCTCGCGTCGAACCAGTGCAGCGATGCGTCGGGGAAGCGCTTCTGCGCCGTCGCCGCCTGGCTGGGGAGGGTGACGCGGTCCTGCCGACCCCATCCGATGACCACCCGGCCGGGAAGGGATCCGCTGGGTGCTCCCTGCTGCACCGGTCCCTCGATGAGGGAGCGTCGGGCCTCGTCGAGGCTGGGGGACGCGGAGTAGCCCTGCAATTCGGTCAGGACCAGCTCGGGGTCGAGCTTCCACGGGTGCGCCGAGAACTGCGCCAGGAGGGCGGTCCGACCGGCCGCTGACCTGGTCAGGAAAGGCAGCGCAGGCTGGATGGCCCGCACCAGGGCGACCGAGGCAGTGATACTGACACCGAACACCAGCCGCTGGCCACCGGTCCAGAATCCACCCGGGTCCAGCGCAATGGCAGTGCCCGGGTGCCCGCGCCGGGAGAGCTCGAGCACCATCCGTGCGCCCATCGAACTTCCGACCAGGTCTATGCCCTGAAAGCCCTCAGTCTCGATGAACTGACCAAGGGCGTCGGTAAGTGTTCCAATATTCGCCGGGCCCACCAAGGGGGCGGTCTGGCCAAACCCTGGGAGGTCGACGGCGATCACGTCACGCTCGGCGGTCAGCGCTGGCATGATCGGGTCCCAGGTGCGGAGGCTTGAGCCGAGTCCGTGCACCAGGAGGAGGGGTTTGCCACTGCCGTGTCGTTCGAAATGCATCAGGATCCTTCGCTTGGGAGTCCTCCAACTGTAGGCATTCATCAGTCGAATAGCTGAACCGGACCAGCTATTCCCCCCGCGCTGAAGTCGGCCTACGCTATGGAATATGTGCAGAAACATCCGACCTCTGTCCAATTTCGAGCCGTCTGCCACCGACGAGGAAATCCATGCTGCCGCCCTGCAATACGTTCGCAAGGTGAGCGGTTCCACCCGTCCCTCGAAGGCAAACCAGGAGGTGTTCGACACCGCCGTCGAGCGCATCGCCCACGTGACGGCGCACCTGCTCGACGATCTGGTAACCACGGCTCCTCCCAAGGACCGGGAGATTGAAGCTGAGAAGCACCGCGCGCGAACAGCTAAGCGGTTCGCGACCGCTTAGCTGTTCCTGGCCCCGGGCCGACACGGCCGGGGTCGGGCAGGCTCCCCGGGGTCTGCCATCAATGACCGCTGTCTAGCCTTCACCCCTCCAGCACTGTCAGGAGTTTGTGATGACCACTCGATTGAATCCCTACCTCAATTTCAATGGCAACGCCCGGGAGGCAATGACCTTCTACCACTCGGTCTTCTCCGGGGAGCTCTCACTGAGCACTTTCGGTGAAAACCAGATGAGCCAGGACCCATCCGACGCCGAAAAGATCATGCACGGGCAGCTCGAAACTGATGGCGGCCTCCTGTTGATGGGCGCCGATATTCCCAACGGTATGTCCTACACGGAGGGCGACAACTTTTCGGTGTCACTAAGCGGCGAAGACGAGGAGGAACTGCGCGGCTATTGGGAGAAGCTCTCGGGTTCAGGCACCGTCACCGTGCCGCTGGAGCGGGCACCCTGGGGCGACAGCTTCGGTATGTGCAAGGACCAGTTCGGGGTCGACTGGCTGGTCAACATCAGCGGAGCCTGAGCTCGCACGCAGGTAGCGCCAGAGTGGGGTGTACATGGGATTCGCCGTTGGCGCCGACTCCTATGACCGCTTCATGGGACAGTATTCGGTGCCGTTGGCCCGGGAGTTCGTCAGTCTTGCCGGAGTCCACCACGGCCAGCGGGTGCTGGACGTCGGGTGTGGCCCCGGAGCGTTGACCGCTCAACTCGCGTCACTGGTGGGCCCGGAGCAGGTCGCGGGGGTCGATCCGTCGGCCCCGTTTGTCGATGCTGCCCGGGTACGGCTACCCGGCGTTGACATTCGTAGGGGCACCGCCGAGGACCTGCCTTTCCGGGACGGTTCCTTCGACGTCGCCCTCGCGCAACTGGTGGTTCATTTCATGGCAGACCCTGTTGCAGGCCTGCGGGAAATGTCGCGGGTCACCCGCAGCGGTGGGATCGTTGCAGCCTGCGTGTGGGACCACGCCGGCGCGAAAGGTCCACTCGCCACGTTCTGGGAGGCGGTCCAATCGATCGACGATCGGGCGCCGACCGAAGCGGACCTCGCTGGCACGGCCAAGGGGCAGTTGGCCGCCCTGTTCGATGCTGCCGGACTGGGAGAAATCGAGCAGGGCAGTATGACAGTGCGGGTGGAGTTCGAGTCGTTCGCTGCCTGGTGGGAGCCCTATACCCTCGGTGTCGGGCCGGCGGGAGACTATGTCAGGCGCCTGGACGTGCTAGGCCGTGAAGAGTTGCGGCATGCCTGCGCCGGGTTGCTTCCGGCCGCCCCGTTCGGGATCGATGCGACGGCGTGGACGGTCAGGGCGCGCCCCGGGTGACCCTGTTGGGCCGGGATGGACAGTCTGCTCGCAGCACTGGGTAATTCCAGTTCTTTGGTCAGCTCAGGACGTCCTGTCGACGGCGGCGAGAAGCACTGTGCCGAGATCCGCGGGACGGGTGAACTGGGGCCAGTGTCCGGTGGGCAGGTCGACGTAGTCGACATCCTGGACACGGGCCAGTTCGGCGACGAACGGATCCCCGGCAGCCATCCATCGTTTGAGCTGCTCCGAGGTGAATTCGCAGCAGATCACGGTCGTGGGAACAGTGAGGCGGCGTTCGTCGTGCAGTACCTGGCGGTCGGTGGCGACGCCCTTCGGCTGCGGGATGGCACGGGCGATGAACGCTGCGCGCAGTCCATCGTCCAGATCGATGAGGTCATCCTCCTCGAAGACCTTCCAGGCGGGGAGCGGAATGTCGTCGCCGTCGGATGGCAGTTCGTCGTTGATGTTTCCGCCGTCACCGAGGGGACCGCTGTCAACGTAAATCGCCCGCAGCACCCTATCGGGGCGCTGATCGAGCGCGCCGTAGATGATGGCTCCGCCGCCGGAATGACCCACCAGTACCACCGGCCCGCCGACGTCATCGATTGCCTTCACCACCGCGTCGATGTGCTGGCGAAGTCCGACCCCGGACCGGGGTGCGTCCTTCGCCTCAAGCCCGGGCAGGGTAAGGGGATGAACCTGGTGTCCAGCCGCCACGAGCGGCGGAGTCACCTCATCCCACGACGATGCATCCAGCCAGAATCCGGGTACCAGAATGATGTCCATGCCCGGACCCTAGTCCGAACCGGCGCTTATCGGCAAGCAGCTGCCACTGCCCGAGCAGGCGGGCGGCGGTTGGCGCCCATCACGTGCAGGTCACCGGTTCAGGCAGGTACACACGCAGGCTTTGTTGCCCTCAGGATCGGCCAGGACGACGAAGGCGGGCGCCTGTTCGTCGTCGACCACGCGTCCACCCGCAGCAACGGCAGCGGCGATGCGCTGCTCGGCCACGTCGTGGGGGACCCACAGATCAACGTGGAAGCGCTGCCGTGGAGTGTCGTGCGGGTCGGTGGACTGGAACCAGAGGACCGGCATCCGGCCATTGGGGTCAACGATGTCGTCACCCTCCTGCGCGTCAGCGTTGCCCGTGAGGAGGGCCGCCCAGAAGGGTCCCACGGCGGCGAGGTTGGCGGTATCCAGGGAGAGCTCCAGTCCACCCAACGCTTCGGGACTAGGTGGCAAGCCCATCTCCCGCGCAATGTCGCTGACCGCCCGCGCCAGGTCCACATCACGCTGAGTCACCCCGCCGACGTCGTGGCTGATCAGGGAAAGGTCGACATACGACGTGGTCAGGGTGATGGACGGGTGGTGGTTTTTCGCTGCAGCGGCTTCAGCGATGGCGGCAACAATGGCGGCACCGGTGGCGTAGTCGGGAATGCCAAATCTGGCATGGATAGCCTAGGCCAGTTTCCGCAAGTCGGCGAGGTCTGCTTCGAGGAGCTGGTCGATGGTGAGTGAGTCCGTGCCACCAGTATGTCGGCGGGTGGCCTGCTCGGGAAGGACCGGGGGCGAGGCAGCCAAGGGTGGGTGTTAGCGGTCCACAGCGATCCCAGGCTGGTCGGCCGGGGGAGTGGCGCCGGTACCGTCGACTACTGGCGACTGGTCCCTCAGGAAGAAGGCGCCCAGGGAGCCAGCCAGGGTGGCGAACACTGCTACCGAGTAGATGGCGAGCAGCACCTGGAGGATCCGGGCAAAGTGGTCGGTGGGGGTGATTCCGGTTCCGGTGATGGTGGCCATCGAGGCCTCGAAGAGGGCCTCGGTGTAGGACTCGTGGGACCCCGTGGCGTAGAGCAGTTGACTGGCAGCGAGGATGACGACGGCGGTCACGGCCGCGAGCCACCCAATCCTGCTGGAAAGCAGCCTGCCGGCCGAGCGCGACCCCCTGATGCCAGCTGAAAGGATGCCGCCGAACCGGGCAAACCGGGCGACCCTGATCAACCGGAACGCCTGCAGGGCCCGAAAGAATCGCAGGAAAGGAACCAGCAGGAAGATCAGCTGCCACCAGTTCTTTCGCCAGAACGCGCCGCTGAAACTGCCGATATAGGCGCGCAACAGGAACTCGCCTACGAAGATTGCCCAGAAGACCCAGCCGACAACGCCGAAGGCGAGGACCAGGGTCGGGTCTTCCGCCAGAACCTGGCCCAGCACGATGAACAAAAAGATGATGCCGAGAATCCCCATCGGTTTGTCGAGCCTGCGCGCGAATTCCTCAGCAGAGCGCAGCCGGTCGGTCAGCTGCGGCGGCGATTTGGGGCCAGCCGGAGCCGTCACGGGGTGCCGTTCGTGGGCAGGGGACTGTCGCTCCAGTTCTCTACCCCGGACAGCGCGGATCCGCCCCCCAGAGCGCTGCGCGGAATGACGCTGAGGGTGCCGTTGGTTTCCAGAACCACTGCTGCGATGTCCGATACTGCGCCGGAACCGGTACTGCGAATCGCCTGCAGCACCTCGGATTCGGTCAGACGGTTCCGTCGGAGCTGGCTGCCTTGGAGCTCCCCGTCAATGACCAGGGCAACCGGCCTCGCAGTAACGAGTGAGCGGACCCATGGCCACCGTGCCGAAAGCCAGGCGACAATGAACTGGAGGGATGCGAGCAACGCCAGGGCGGTGAATCCCTGGGCAAAGGTGACATCGGCGCTGAGCAGGATTGTCGCCAGGGTGGATCCGAGGGCCACCGTGACGATGAAATCGAAGGCGTTGAGCTGGCCGAGCGTGCGTTTGCCCGAGGCCCGCAACACCAGGACCAGTGCGGCGTAGGACACCGATCCGATGATCAGCACACGGACAACCTGTTCCCACGATTCAAACCACCGAAATCTTTCCACACCGGCTGGATCCGGCGGTTCGGGCTCATCGGGCCAGGGCTAGCGAACTGCTGTAGTCTCGCCGACGTCACGCTGGCGAGTGCTCCCTTGACTTCTCTGCTGACCGTCGTCAGTCTTGTCGACAACAGGAGGGGCATCTGTCAGCTCCTGGCCAATGGAGGATACCGATGATCCGTGCCAGGTCGCTGATGCGCTCCGCGACTTCCGGAGACGGGGTCACCCGCCTTGAGCTATTCTTCGATCTGGTCTTTGTCCTCGCGTTGTGGCAGCTATCGCATCATTTGCTGGAGCATCCTTCCTGGGTGGGGGCAGGCGAGACATTTGTGCTTCTGCTTGCGGTCTACAAGGTGTGGGTGTACACGACCTGGTCCGCGACGTTACTGGACACTTCGCGGCTTGAGGTGCAATGGATGCTCCTGGTCGTCATGCTTGTCACGCTGTTTATGAACGCCTCAATCGGATCAGCGTTTGGCGCGTTCGGCTGGCTCTTTGCTGGGAGCTATCTCCTGGTCCAGCTGGGCCGGGGTGTCTGGATGCTCACTGCCGGACTTGACCGAACCACTCACAGCCATTTCGTGCGCACTCTGATCTGGGGGTGGATGAGCACGCCGTTTTGGATTGCCGGCGTCTTCTTCGGTCCGGAGCTGCGTTTGATGTTCTGGGGTTTAGCTGCCGCAATCGATCTTGGCGGCCATATGCTTGCGCACCGGTTGCCTGGGCGAAAGACCGAAGGAAGCAGTGTTCCGCTGCCGGGGGAGAGGATCTTCGAGCGGTTCGGGTTGTTCTACCTGATCGCGCTCGGCGAGACGATCCTTTCAACCGGCCTGGCAATTGCAGGCAACCTGCAGGATCCCTTCATATTTCTGACGGGGACCATAAGTTTGGCCGGAAGCGTCGCTATTTGGTGGTGCTATTTTCATGGCCTCGAACAGGACATTCTGGACAGGCTCAAGTCCGTCGATGATCAATTCCGGCCCGGTATTTTGGCTGGTAACACCTTGGTCTTGTTATTGGCAGGCTTGATCCTGGTGGCGGTGGGTGATCAGCTTGTAATCAACGATCCGGCAATCCGACCCGATCTATCAACTGTTCTTCTTCTCTATAGTGGGCCGGCCCTTTTCCTTGCCGCCCGGGGCTTTCTCATCCGACAGGTACTGAACCGACGCACCCCATCTGATCTCGCAGGAATCGGAGCCCTGGTGCTGCTGGCAACGGTGAGCTTCCTCCTTCCCGCCTTCATTGCCGCGATGGGGGCGGTTCTTCCTCTCATCGGCGTGGCAGTTTCCGACGCCGTGGACCGCCGACGCCGAACGCACCAGGCAGTCCGCTGATCACCTGGTCGACGCCCAGGCGCTGACCCGAATCCAGCTTTGCCAGTTGCGAAGTGGTCTGCCAAACAACGAAAACCGGCTCCTGAAATTCGTGGGGGACAGTCGAGTCGCTTGGCAGCGGAGTAGGGAATCCATTCATTAGTTGACATAATGTAGATTATCGGCGCTTTATCAAACGCGGCGGAAGGGGCAGGACGGGCTTGTTAGGATCCGCTGACGATGGCCAGTTCGTTACCCTCGGGATCGGCCACGCGCCAGCGCCCAGCAGATTCCTCAAGGAGCCTGCCACCCGCGGCGAGGCACGCAGCGAGTCGCGGTTGAACGGCATCCGACGGCACGACAAGCTCAACATGGATTCGGTTCCGCTGGCGGCGTCGATCAGCGTCCGTCGCGTCAAGTTCCTGAAACACCAGAACCGGATTCAGACGCAAAGGATCGACAATGTCGCTGACCCCGTCCCGCGGGTCCGCGACGTATCCGAGCGCGGCGATCCAGAATGCCTGCACCAGAGGTAGATCGGCGGCGTCGAGGAACAGTTGGGCAAAGCGTGGCAGCGCCGGATCAGCAGTTGCCCCGAGCCGGCGTGCGGCGCCCTGGAGTTTCACGGCGAGGTCAGTGAAGTCCACGCCGTCGGGGTTGTCTTCCCACTGGTCCTTGCCGCTGTCCAGGATCACCAGCCCGGGTCGCAGGTCGATCACCAGGGGAAAGCCTGCGGCGTCGGCCAGCGACGCTGCTGCAGCGGCCAGGTCGCGCTGCTGTGGTGGTGAGGTGGTCCGGTAGCACGCCATAGCGCTGAACACCGCTAGCCAGTCGGCGGTCCCACTCCCCTCACCCAGCGCTCCGCCGGGTACCAGATCAACCTCGTTGCCGTCGGGATCGGCGTAACAGACCCCGTACGGTCCTGAGGCTTCGCCGAGACCGGCCTGTCCGACCGCTTCGGCAGGCCGTACGACGTCGAGGTGGATGCGGTTTCTCAGGGGCCGGACCTCGGCCGTGGACTGGATCCGCAGTGCCGGATCGCGCTTTAGCGGATCAGCCAGACCGCCGTCCGCTGCGGGCACGTAGGCGAACGCACGCTGCCAGAAGGTCCGGAGCGCCGGCGGGTTCGTTGATTCAAACACGACATTCACGTGCTGCAGCCCTGCAGTGTTCGCGGCCAACCCGAGGTCACGCGCCGCGGCCGACACCGCCCCGGTGTGGTCTGCCGAATCCGCGCGGACCCGCACGCCTGTCGCGCGGACGTCCACCACTTGACCGGGTGAGAGCTCCATGATGCGCCCCGCCAGCGCTGCACCCTCGCTCAGCGATGGCGCGTCGAACCATGCCGTTAAGGCGCCGTCGACCGCACGCCAATCCGTCCCGATCCCAGTCATACCCGGCACTGTACATCCCATTCCCTGCAATCTCCAGAGACGAATGTTTCGTTGGAAGTCGTCCGGATCGAGGGTGTTCTTGATCGGCCAATCATTGTGCGATTAGATCACCATAGTCCTTTTCGGGTATCGCTCCCCGGGACTGAACAACCATCCAGAGCGGCTGAGAGACCTGGCTCGTTGAAGCCGCAGCAACCACCCTTTGGGGCCGGTGCTACTGCCAGGACCGATGGAGATAGCCTTATCCCCCGTTGGTTCCGCCCCCTCGTTTTGGGGTCCGATCCTTCAGCGTGCGCGGATAGGGAAGCTCGATCATGACTGAGAGGATCGGCATGACTTCCCGCCCCAACAGAACCCCACCACGACGTGTCCCAGCGCGTCACTCGCTCCGTCTGACAGCACTGCTGGGGATCGCAGCGCTGGCCCTGGCTGGCTGCGGTTCAGCCGCTGGCCCAGCTACCGGGCAGAACCCTGTGGCCGGCGAACCCGTTGAGGGAGGAACCCTGGTCTACGCCGAGGTGACGCCGATCAACAACTGGCAGACCCAGGCCGCCCGGTTCTATGAGAAATCAAATGTGCTCAACAGCGTGCTGGACCGCCTGACCTATTTCGATGCAGGTACATCCGAACTGGTCCCCTGGATCGCGTCCGAATTCTCCAGCAGCGACGACGCCACCGAGTTCACCTTCACCATTCGACCCGGTGTCACGTTCAGCGACGGCAGCCCGCTCGACGCCGAAGCCGTCAAGCTGAACTTCGATGCCCTCGGTCTGGGCATCGAAGCAGCCCAAATCCAGCCAAACGTGGACTTCGCGGGTTACGAGAAGGCCGAGGTGATCGGCGAAGACCAGGTCCGGGTGACCCTGACCTCTCCCAACGCCAACTTCCTGCGCGCCACCTCATCGGTCACTGCCGGGCTGGTCTCCCCCGCAACACTGAAGTTGGACGCCGCCGGGCAATCAGCCATCGCCGAGATCTCCGGATCGGGACCATTCACCTTCGAATCGGAGCAGCCCGATGAGGAAGTGGTCCTGGCGAAGCGTCCCGACTACGCCTGGGCTCCGGAATCGGCTGAGAACCAGGGGGACCCCTACCTGGACAAGGTGGTCATCAAGTATCTGCCGGAGGTCGCCCACCGGGCGGGCGCGATCCAATCGGGGCAGGTGGATCTGGCACGTGGCCTCCAGCCCCTGGACGAGGGGACCATCGCGGCATCAGGGAACCAGGTCCTCCCCGCGCAGGGGGTGGACCTGACCGTGAATATGGCGGCGGTCCGGATCGGGAGCGGGAAGCTCGACGACGTGAACGTCCGCCGCGCCCTGCAGATCGGCATCGACCGGCAGTCCCTCAAGGAGACAGTCCTGTCCGACAGCTATGATCTCGCTGCGTCGGTGCTGAACCGCCAGGCACCAGGCTTCACCGACCTGTCCGCTGAACTTGAATACCAGCCTGACAAGGCCAGGCAACTGCTCGACGACGCCGGATGGACAGTCGGGGCGGACGGCATTCGGGAGAAGGACGGCGTGGCGTTGGAAGTCACCGTCACCAGCTCCAACAATTCGGTGGTCATCAAACCCGCGTTCGAGCTGATCGAGCAGCAGTGGCGGGAGATCGGTGTGAAGCTGATCAACCGGGCCGGCGACAACACCTTCCTGGCGACAGCGATGCCGGACCCCTCGGTCGAGTTTTTCGGCACCCGCCAGTTCATCTACGGCGGCCTCGGCCCCATCTTCGAGCCAGCCAATAACACCATGACCCATACCAGCGACGACGAACTCAATGAGATTTTCGCCGCCGAACGCGCCGCCACGCCCGGTCCGGAGCGTGATGAACTATTAGCCGCGGAGCAACACGCACTGGTCGTGGATAAGGCCTACTCCCTGGTGTTGTGGGACGAGGTCCAGGTCTACGGCGCGCACCGGGATACCCGGGTGGAGTTCACCTCGGGGACGGCACCTGTCTTCCAGGGCGCCTGGAAGACAGGTGGGTAGCACCGGTGGCCCGCTATCTCGCGCACCGGGTGGGCCAGGCGATCCTGGTGGTGTGGCTCGCCTACACCCTGGTTTTCCTCGCGGTTCAACTGCTGCCCAGCGATCCAGTGACCATCTTCCTGACTGCAGATTCTGCGGTGGACCAGGCAGCAATCGACACGATGAAGAGCCAATACGGCTATGACCAGCCGTTGTTGGTGCAGTACCTGAACCAACTCGTGGGTGTGCTGTCGGGCAATTTCGGCTACTCCCTGGCATCGGGACAATCGGTGCTGGACCGGATCAGCGGTGTGGCCGGGTCGACGGTTGCCTTGGCTGGCTCGGCCTTCATCGTCGCCGGCCTGATGGCCGTCATCGTCGTTGCCGCCGCCACCCTGACCCGGTCGGCGATTCTCCGCCGGGTCCTGGTGAACCTGCCACCCCTGCTCGCTGCCGTACCGGTGTTCTGGCTCGGCCTGGTGCTGCTGGATCTGCTCTCGATCCGCTGGGGAGTGATGTCGCTGTTCCCCGATGGATCCGTGCTGTCCCTGGCCATACCGGTATTGGTCCTTGCGGCGGTTGTCTCGGCGCCCCTGGCCCAGGTGCTGCTCAAGAGCATGAACCAGGTCTACGACCAGCCGTTTATCGATGTCCTGCGCGCAAAGGGTGCGTCACGGTCCTGGATATTTTTCCGCCATGCCCTGAAGAACGCGGCCGGCCCCGCACTGACGGTCATGGGCATCACCGTCGGAACGCTCTTCGCCGGATCCGTGATCACTGAGACTGTCTTTGCGCGATCCGGTCTGGGCTCGGTGGTCCTGACGGCTGTCACTACCCAGGACGTGCCACTGGTGCAGGGGCTGGTCCTCCTGACGGCTTCGGTTTTCGTTGTCGTCAATCTGGTAGTCGACCTGCTGTATCCGCTGCTCGATCCCCGCATCCTCAAAAGCAATGGGCAGGGTGCCCCACGGGCCCTGACCGCCTGATGATCTACCTTCGATTGAGGTTTCACCGTGTCCACTACTCATGATTTCCCCGCCGGGGCACCCGTGCGTGACGGTGCCGGGCAGCCTGCCGCTGTCGCGCCAGCTTCCCCTTCCGGTCGACGGCGACTGAGGAATCCGTCCCTGTGGCTGACGGCGCTTCCCCTGGCCGTGATCGCTGCCTGGGCCATAGTCCCCGAATGGTTCACCGCCTATTCGCCGTTCGACGGGGTGCCCAGCGAAAATTTCCGGGCTCCGGACGCACACCACCTGTTTGGAACTGACCATTTGGGTCGTGACGTTTTCACCCGGGTGGTATTCGGGACCCGGCAGACTCTTCTAACCGCGGGTCTGGCCGTCGTGATCGGGCTGGTCGCGGGAACGATCATCGGACTGATCGCCGCCACCGCAGGACGGGTGGCCGACTCCGCGGCCATGCGGCTCGTTGACGTGCTGCTCGCCGTCCCGGGGTTCCTGATATCGCTGGTCATCGTCACCGCGTTCTCCCCCGGCCCCATCTCGCTCGGGATCGGGATCGGCATCGCCTCGGTTGCGTCCTTCGCCCGTGTGGTCAGGTCGGAGGTGCTGCGGGTGCGTAACCTCGACTTCGTTGAGGCGTCCTTCCTTAACGGTGGCACCTACCGGTCCGTCGTCGTCCGCCATATTCTGCCGAACGCAAGCGGGCCCGTCCTCGCGCTGCTGGCGGTAGACCTCGGTGCCGCCATCCTCGCCATCTCCGGGCTTGGCTTCCTGGGCTTCGGCGCTCCCCCACCGACCCCTGAATGGGGCCTGCTGATCGCCGAAGGGCGGCAGTACCTTGGCACTGCGTGGTGGCTTACCACCCTGCCGGGTGTCGTGATTGTGCTGACGGTCGTCCTGCTCGCCGCCCTGGGACGCCAACTTCTGAAAACCTTCCGTATCTAGCCAGGAGCACACTGTGAACACCAGCGAACCAGCTACCCACCCGGAGCGTGATCCGTTGCTCGTTATCGAGGGCTTGGAGATCGTCTACGGGCACGGCCCCACCGCTACGACCGCCGTCAACGACGCTGATCTCACCATCCGGCGTGGTGAGATTGTGGCAGTGGTCGGTGAGTCAGGATCCGGGAAATCGACCCTGGTGAAGTCCATCATCGGGTTGCTCCCAGCGGCTGCGCGGCGCACAGCCGGATCCGTCATGCTCGGGGACACGAACCTCACCGACGCGAGTGAAAGGGACCTGGAAAGACTCCGGGGGGTTCGGATCTCGCTGGTGCCGCAAGACCCCGGTGCATCGCTCGACCCGGTGAAGACCATCGGGTCCCAGGTGGCCGAAGTCTTCCGGCTACACCCAGACGGTCCGCGACGATCACGCGCGGAGGTCAGGGCGGACGTCGTCCGGTTGCTCACTCTGGTGGGAATTGACCGCCCGGAGGAACGATTGAAGCAATACCCCCACGAGCTGTCTGGCGGCCTGAAGCAGCGTGTGCTCATCGCGATCGCGTTCAGCCTGCAACCTGATCTGTTGATCGCTGACGAGCCGACGTCGGCGCTCGACGTCACAGTGCAGGCGAGGATCCTCGACATCTTCGAACGCCTAGCGCGGGAATTCGGCACCGCGGTGATCTTTGTCACCCATGACCTTGCGGTCGCCACTGATCACGCCGTACGCATCGTGGTGATGCACCGTGGCCGCATCGTCGAGGACCGTCCTGTCGGCGACATCCTCGCCGCGCCCGAGCAGGACTATACGGTGCGGCTGCTCCGCGAGGCCTCACCGCACCGCCTTCCGGCCGAGCCCCGGCCCGGACTGGAACTGGATCGCACGTCAGCCACCCCGGCGATTGAGGTCACCGGCCTCACCCGTGACTTCAGCAGGGCGGGCGAAGTGCATCGGGCGGTCGACGACGTGTCGTTCAGCATCGCTGCGGGAACCACCTTTGCTCTGGTCGGTGAGTCCGGGTCCGGCAAATCGACCACCGCACGCCTGATCCTCCGGCTGCTCGATCCGGGGGCAGGACAGATTCGCGTCCACGGCGACGACGTCACAACCGCCACCCGCCGCCAGAAACGCGAACTCTGGCGGAACCTGCAGCTGGTCTACCAGAACCCCGACTCGGCCCTCGACCCCCGTCTGCCCATCCGGGACATCGTTGGCGAGCCGCTCCTGAACTACCGCATCGGTAGCCGGGCCGAGCGGGCCAGACGCGTCGGCGAACTCTTTGAGCAGGTCGACCTTGCGCCCGGTTTCGCCAGCAAGCGCCCCCACGAGTTATCGGGAGGGCAGCGCCAGCGCGTCGCGATCGCACGGGCCCTCGCGTTGGGTGCGCGGACCCTGGTTCTGGATGAGGCGCTCTCGGCCCTGGATGTCCTCACCCAGGCGCAGATACTCGACCTGTTGCGGAGCCTGCAGGACAGTCTCGGACTGACCTACCTGTTCATTTCCCACGACCTTCACGTCGTCGAACGGATCTCCACCACCGTTGGCGTCATGCGGCAGGGGAAACTCCTCGAAACGGGGGCCACCGCGCAGGTCTTCGGAAGTCCGGCGACCGAATATACCCAGTTGCTGCTCGCCGCCAACCCTGGCCACCGCCTTCGGCAACAGACCCCACTCTCCAGCCGGCTCCACGCCCTCTCAGCCACGTAAGGACAATCGATGACCACGACCACCAGTAACCAGAGCCCCAGGATCGAATCCCCCAGGGCCCACTCCGGCTCGGGTGAAGCGCGGTACGCAAAGCTTGCCGCCAGGTTCCGGCCGGTCTTCGACCGGATTGCCGAGGGGGCGCTGCACCGCGAAAAGAACCGGATCCTGCCCTATGAACAGGTGGGGTGGCTCAGGGAAGCAGGGTTCACCACCCTACGGGTACCAGCGGCCTTCGGCGGAGACCCGGTAAGTCATGAACACTTGTTTCGCCTCCTGATCGAACTGGCTGCCGCCGACTCGAATGTCGCACACTTGTTGCGCTCCCACTTCTCTTTTGTCGAGACGGCATGCCTGCAGTCCCCAGCCTTCAAGGACCGTTGGTTCCCGCGCATTGCGGCCGGCCAGATCTTCGGCAATGCGGCCACAGAACGTGGGGGAAACGCGCTGGGGACCACCCGGACCAGGCTGCACAACGAGCAGGGCCAGTGGTACCTGACCGGTGAGAAGTTCTACACCACCGGCAGCATCTTCGCTGACTGGGTGGTGGTCATGGCCAGCACCGAGGGTGTTGAGGGGCGTCAGTACGCGCTGGTGCCCGCTGGGGACCCGGGCGTCACCATCATCGACGACTGGGATGGGTTCGGCCAGCCCCTGACCGGGACCGGAACTGCGCGCTTCAACCGGGTGCCCGTGGTGGCGGAGGACATCTTGCAACGACAGGTGACCAGTACGCTGGAACCCGCGTTCTTCCAGCTTTTCCTCCTGGCTGTGCTGGCCGGCATTGGACGTGCCGCCCTGCGCGACGCCGTCGGACTGGTGCGCGCCCGGACCCGGACCTTCAACACAGGATCGGGAGGCTTGTTCCGTGACGAGTCACAGATCCAGGAACACGTCGGCCTGATCGCGTCGAAAGCCTACGCAGCCGACGCGATAGTAACCATCGCGGCCCGCGACCTCGACGCAGCCGTCGATCCCGCCCTGCAATTGCCCCCCGAGTCTGCCTTCCTCCGCGCTGAACTCGCCGTCGAACAAGCCCATGTGGCAGTTCCACCGCTGGTCCTCGCCATCACCAGCGAACTGTTCGACGTTGCTGGCGCTTCAGCCGTCGGCAGGGACAAGGCGCTGGACCGCCACTGGCGCAACGCGAGAACAGTTGCCACCCACAACCCGGCCCTCTTCAAAGCACGCTCCGTTGGTGACTACCTCATCAATGGCACCATCCCCGTGGGCCTGAACAGCATCGGCGACGCCGCAACCACACCATCGTCAACAACCGGAGGTACCCCGTCATGAGCGTTTTCACCGAACGACCCCGTCTGCTCCTCAGCGCGTTCGCCATGAACACCACCAGCCACATCCTCGGCGGACAATGGCGCCATCCGGCCGCCGAGCAGCACCGCTTCAACGACCTGCGGCTTTGGACCGACCTCGCACGGACTCTCGAAGAGGCCAAGTTCGATGCGCTCTTCCTTGCCGACGTCGTCGGACTCTACGGCAACCATGGTGGCGGCTGGAGCTCGCACGTGGAACGGGGGCTCCAGGTACCGGCGAACGACCCGCTGGTCCTGCAGTCGGCACTGGCGGCATCGACCGAGCACCTCGGTCTCGCACTGACCAGCTCAGTCGTCCAGGCCCACCCATTCCAGTTCGCCCGGCAACTGTCTACCCTGGATCACCTCAGTGGCGGGCGTGTCGCCTGGAACATCGTCACCAGCGTGCTGGAAAACTCGTTCAGGAACTTCGGCAACGATGGCCTGGTGGAACACGACAGCCGCTACGACTGGGCCGACGAGTATCTGGAGGTCTGCTACAAGCTCTGGGAAGGGTCCTGGGACGACGGTGCTTTGGTCCAGGACAAGGCCACCGGACGCCATGCTGACCCCTCAAAAGTGCACAAAATCAATCATCTGGGGCCGCGTTACTCGGTGGAGGGCCCGCACCTGGTGGCTCCCTCGCCCCAGCGCACCCCGCTCCTCTTCCAGGCCGGATCCTCGGGACGGGGCCAGCACTTCGCCGCTGCCAACGCCGAAGCCGCCTTCCTCTTCGCGCCGAACGTCGAGTATGCACGGAAAACGACTGCGTCAGTGCGTGCCCTTGCCAGGACACTGGGCCGGCGCGACGAGGACATCAAGT
This sequence comes from Arthrobacter sp. 260, assembly GCF_013116745.1. Classification (GTDB taxonomy): domain Bacteria; phylum Actinomycetota; class Actinomycetes; order Actinomycetales; family Micrococcaceae; genus Arthrobacter_D. Next base: position 215,581 of record NZ_JABFOE010000004.1, on the reverse strand, counting down.
TCTTCGCCGGGTTGTCCTTCGTCGTCGGGTCCACCGAAGCGGAGGTCAGGTCCAAGCAGGCCGAACTCGACGAGTACCTTGATCTTGACATGATCGTGGCGCACATCGGCGGAGGCATCGGGGTTGACCTGGGCGGCCTGCCCCTCGACACCACACTTGGCGATGTCCGCACCGACGGCGCCCGCGGCGTCCTGGAGGCACTGTTCGCGTCGGTGCCTGGAGGCAACCCCACCATCGCCGATGTGGCCCGCTACCGCGCCTACAACCAACAGATCGCTGGTACGCCTGAACAAATCGTTGACCAGCTGGAATCCTGGCAGGAAGCCGGAGTGGACGGTATCAACATCATCAACCAGACCATTCCGGGCTCCTACCAGGACTTCATCGACGGAGTCCTTCCCGAACTGCGGAGGCGGGGCCTCGCCCAGACCGATTACCGGCCAGGCACCCTGCGGGACAAGCTCTTTGGCGAGGGGCCTCTGCTCCCCCGCCGCCACCGGGCGGCCGCCCACCGCGGCGCATTCGCCGAGGCACTGGACCCGGTGACCGCCGGGTGACCTGGCCCGGGCCACAGCGCCGGTCTCAACCGCCGACGTAGGTCGCCAGATGCTCCCCGGTAAGTGTCGACCTGGCCGCGACCAGATCAGCCGGCGTTCCCTCAAAGACCACCAGGCCGCCGTCGTTCCCGGCACCCGGACCCAGGTCGATGATCCAGTCGGCGTGGGCCATCACCGCCTGGTGGTGTTCAATCACGATGACCGACTTACCGGAGTCGACGAGCCGGTCCAGCAGTCCGAGCAGGTTCTGGACATCGGCCAGATGCAGGCCGGTCGTCGGCTCGTCCAGCACATAAACGTCACCCTTGTCGGCCATCTGGGTTGCCAGTTTGACGCGCTGCCGCTCACCGCCGGACAGGGTGGTGAGCGGCTGCCCGAGGGTGAGATAGCCCAGCCCCACATCGACGAGCCGGGCGAGGATCTTGTGTGCTGCGGGCGTCTTGGCGTCCCCGTCGCTAAAAAATGCTTCAGCCTCGGTCATCGACATCGACAGTACCTCGGAGATATTGCGGCCACCGAGGGTGTACTCGAGCACCGACGCCTGGAATCTCCTGCCCTCACAGTCCTCGCAGGTGGATTCGACAGTGGCCATCACACCCAGCTCGGTAAAGATGATCCCGGCACCATTGCAGGTGGGGCACGCACCCTCCGAGTTGGAGCTGAACAGTGCCGGCTTCACCCCGTTGGCTTTCGCGAACGCCTTGCGGATCGGTTCCAGCAACCCCGTGTACGTGGCGGGGTTGCTGCGCCGGGACCCCTTGATCGCACCCTGGTCGATCACGACGACGCCGTCGCGGCCTGCCACCGATCCGTGGATCAGCGAGCTCTTGCCCGACCCGGCCACCCCGGTGACCACACACAGCACGCCGAGCGGCACGTCAACGTCCACGTCCCGCAGGTTGTGCATCGTGGCACCCCGTACGGCAAGCGTTCCCGACGGCGCCCGCACCGTCTCCTTGACGGCAGCCCGGTCATCGAGGTGGCGCCCGGTGATGGTGTCACTGGTCCGCAGCCCGTCGACGCTGCCTTCGAAGCAGACGCTGCCGCCCTGGGAGCCGGCGCCGGGACCCAGATCAATCACATGGTCGGCGATGGCGATGGTCTCGGGTTTGTGCTCGACAACGAGCACCGTGTTCCCCTTGTCCCGCAGCTGGAGCAACAGGCCGTTCATCCGTTCAATGTCGTGGGGGTGCAGGCCGATGGTCGGTTCGTCGAAGACGTAGGTGATGTCGGTCAGCGAGGAGCCCAGGTGCCGGATCATCTTGGTCCGCTGCGCCTCTCCCCCGGACAGGGTGCCCGCGGGCCGGTCGAGGGACAGATAGCCCAGTCCAATTTCGGCGAACGAGTCGAGGAGGTGCTGCAGGCCGCGCAGCAGCGGGGCAACCGAGGGTTCGTCGAGGCCCCGCACCCAGACGGCCAGCTCATCGATCTGCATGACGCACAGGTCGGCAATGTTTTTTCCCTGGATCTTCGACGACCGAGCCTCGGGACTGAGGCGGGTGCCCTCACACTCGGGGCATGGCTGGAAGGTGATGGCCCGTTCCACGAACGCCCTGATGTGGGGCTGCATGGCCTCGACGTCCTTGGACAGCATCGACTTCTGGATCTTCGGGATGACCCCCTCAAAGGTGAGGTTGATTCCCTCGACCTTGACCTTGGTGGGTTCCTTGTAGAGGAGATCGTCGAGTTCCCGCTTGGTGAACTTCGCGAGCGGCTTGTCGATGTCGAAGCCGGCCCCGGCGAAAATGCGGCCGTACCAGCCGTCCATGCTGTAGCCGGGGATGGTCAGCGCCCCCTCCCCCAGCGACTTGGTCTCGTCGAACAGCGCCTTGAGGTTGAAGTCGGACACCGATCCCATGCCCTCGCAGCGAGGGCACATGCCACCCAGGTAGACCGCGTCCTTGACGACACTCTTCTCGATCCTGCCACCCTTGTCGGTGCTCATCACCCCGCTCGCCTTCCGGGTAGGGACGTTGAAGGAGAACGCCGTCGGTGGGCCCACATAGGGCGACCCCAGGCGGCTGAACAAAATCCTGAGCATGGCGTTGGCGTCGGTGGCTGTTCCCACAGTCGACCGGGGATTCGCGCCCATCCGTTCCTGGTCAACGATGATCGCCGTGGTCAGCCCCTCCAGATGGTCGACGTCGGGCCGGGCCAGGTTCGGCATGAAACCCTGCACGAACGCGCTGTAGGTCTCATTGATCATCCGCTGCGACTCGGCGGCAATGGTGGCGAACACCAGCGAACTCTTCCCTGAGCCCGACACGCCGGTGAACACGGTCAGCCGGCGCTTCGGGATCTCCACGAAAACATCCTTGAGGTTGTTTTCGCGGGCGCCCTGCACCCGGATCAGGTCGTGCTGATCGGCGGTGTGTGAAGCGGATGGAGGAGTTTCGGTCCTCGTCGGCGTGCTCATTGTGTCTCCTCCTGCCGTCCTGCCCGCGCGGCGGTGCCCGACGGCGTCGTTGGCCTGGTGCTCTCCACCTTCACACTACGACTGATTGTGCTGCAGCGGCCGGTGCGGTGGCAACGCCCCGACGTGTCAGCCGAGTTCGTTGATCCGGACGAGGTTGCCTGAGGGGTCACGGAAGGCGCAGTCGCGCACCCCGAACGGCTGCTCGGTCGGCTCCTGCACCACCTCCGCACCGCTGGCGAGCACCCGCTCGAAGGTGCCGTCCAGGTCCGTGGTACCCAGGACGATGCGTGCGTAGCTGCCCTTCGCCATCAGCTCTGCAATGGTGCGCCGCTCCGCCTCGGACAGACCAGGGTCGGCCGACGGCGGTTCCAGCACGATGGATGTCCCCGGCTGTTCGGGCGGGCCGACAGTGATCCACCGCAGGCCGCCGTAGCCGACGTCGTTGCGGACCTCGAAGCCCAGCACGTCGCGGTAGAAGGCAACGCTGGCATCCGGGTCGGTGTGCGGGAGGAAGGTCCAGTGGATGGTGAGGTTCATGGCAGACACCCTAAATCGGCAGTAGTAACGGCGCTTCTCGATTCCTGACCAGTCAGGTGAAATGCTGCACCCGCCGCGTAAAGTTGTCCAGCAGCCGATGGCTGGGGCTTACCCTTGCGGTATGAAAAGCACTAGCCCGTGGCGCTGGACGTCGAGCATCCGCGTGCGGATCGTCGCCGTGGTCGTAGTGCTCCTGGTCCTTTCCTCGGTGGGATCGGTCCTGTTGCTGCGCCTGGTCCTGTTTGAACGGCTCAACGAAGAGATCAGCATCAGCCTTGACCGTGAGGCGGAGGAGTTCAGGCTGCTCGCCGGAGGCGTTGACCCGCGAACCGGTGAACCGTTCGGTGAGGACCTCTCGGCCATCTTCGATGTCTACTTCTCCCGCGAGATCGCCGACGAGGGTGAAACGCTGCTGGCCTTCCTCGACGGTGAACTTTACGAATCCCGCCGCGCACAGCAGGTGCCCGATCCCGAAGAGTTCCGCAGCACAGTGGACTACTGGCTGGGGCTTGAAGAGATGGAGAAGGGGACCATCGATACGCCGGCAGGGAAGACCAGCTACGTGGCGGTGCCGTTCGACGGTGATCCTTACGACGGACTTTTCGTGGTCGCGAACTTCCCCGCCAATGAACAGAGCGAGATTGACCGGGCGGTCCAGACGCAGCTCGTGGTTCAGCTGGGCACCACCATCCTGGCCTCGCTCCTCAGCCTGGCCCTTGCCGGGCGAGTGCTTCGCCCCCTGAAGTCCCTGGCGGAGACGGCGCGGATCATTTCGGACACCGACCTCAGCCGGCGGATCGAAACCACCGGCAAGGATGAGGCATCCCAGATCGCCGACGCTTTCAACGACATGCTGGCACGGCTTGAACAGTCCTTCACCACCCAGCGGCAGTTTCTTGACGACACCAGCCACGAGCTGAGGACGCCCCTGACGGTGATCCGCGGACATATGGAGTTGCTCGATCTCGACGAGACCCCCGAGGAGCGCGCTGCAACGGTTGCGCTGGTCACCGATGAGGTGGACCGGATGAACCAGATCGTCTCGGACCTGTTCGTGCTGGCCCGCGCCGAGCGGCCGGACTTCCTGGCCCTCGACCGGGTCGAGGTGCAGGAACTGGTGCTGAGCGTGTACCGGAAGATGACGGCCCTCGCCGACCGGGACTGGCAGGTCGACGCGCCCGAGCCGACGGTCATTCTCGCTGACCGGCACCGGGTGACCCAGGCGCTGCTCCAGCTGGCAGACAACGCGGTCAAGTTCACCGAGGCGGGCGCCACGATCCGGCTCGGCGCCGATGTCTCGCCCGAGGCGGTGCGTCTGTGGGTGCTGGACTCTGGCCCCGGCATCCCCGCGCAGGACGCGGACCAGATCTTCACCCGTTTTAAGCGCGGCTCGGGACGGGACACCGCGAAAACTGGCGGCGCTGGCCTGGGCTTGTCCATCGTGGCCGCGATCGCCGAGGCGCACGGCGGCAGCGCGTCGCTGGTGACACGACCGGGCTGGGGAGCGTGTTTCGAAATCCTGCTCCCCCGCCACGCCGTGCTGCCGCCGGCAAACCCCAGCTAGACCGTCAGACGGGCTGGTTCTGCGGCGTGGGCAGGTAGGTCGCCCACCACTGCAGGATGTGCTCGAACCGCTGCCGGCGGTGCCACGGCGATCCGGCCCGCGACAGCTCGTGGGTCTCCCCCGGGAAGACCAACAGTTCGGTAGGCACGCCCCGCAGCTTCAACGCCGTGTAATAACGCTGTGCCTGTTCCAGTGGGCAGCGCAGATCCTCCTCCGAGTGCACAACGAAAGTGGGGGTCTGCACCTTGTCCACATGCGCGAACGGGTTCTGTGCCTTGATCTGTTCCGGATCGGACCCGGTGTAGGCGTCGGAAAAGAACCAGCCAATGTCCGACGACCCGACGAAGGATGGTGGGTCGAGGTACCCGCGCTCCACCACCGCCGCAGTGAACCGATGGTCCTGGGAGATGGTCCACGCGGTCAGGTAGCCACCATAAGATCCGCCCATCACCCCCAGCCGTTCCCGGTCCATCGCCGGGTACTTCTCCAGCGCGCCCTCCAGGAAGCCCAGCACGTCCTGCAGGTCGACGGTGCCCATGGCTCCCTTGATGACCCGTCCGTGCTCCTGCCCGTAGCCCGCAGCGCCCCGCGGGTTGCACATGACCACCGCGTAGCCAGCATCGACGTACACCTGCGCCTCGTCGAAGTAGCCCCAGCCGTACTGGGCAAACGGGCCGCCGTGGATGTTCAGCAGGACCGGGTGGGGGCCCTCCCCAGCGGGTTCGAGGACCCACCCGTGCACCGGGTGACCATCGCCAGCGGTGAAGGTCTCCTCCACCGGTGTCACCACAGTGGTCTGCTCGCGCAGGTCGCTGGAGAAGTCGGTCATCGGGGAGAGGGCTCCCCCTGACACCACCGCCACGTCGCCCATGGTGTGCGCGTCCGTGTAGGAGGCGACGACCACATCGCCGGCCGCTGCAGCGCCCGTGACGATCAGCTCGCCCTCCAGGAGCTCCGTCAGCGTGCCGTCAGCCGAGACCTCCAGGAGGGTCCCCTTCCCCCGGGTGCGGTTGAACACGAGCACCGAGTCGTCGCCCCGGGGCACGATGTCACCGACCTCCCCGAGGTCGACAGTCTCCGCGTCGGTGAGGGCGCGCGTCTCGCCGGGTGCGTCCACCGGCGCGACGTACAGCGCCGTGTTGCGGGCCAGGAAGTCGAGTCCGTCCTCGGACAGGTCGCTGCCCAGGAAGAAGAGCCATTTGCCGTCGAGGCTTTCCACCGGGCGGTTGCAGCCAAGCCGGGTGCCCGCCCCGTTGTTGGTCAGCCGCGACAGGCCAGTTCCGTCCACCGCCATCGAGTGAATGTCGGTGTACAGCGTGGTGTCGGCGTCCGGGTGTAGCGCAGCGGTGAACAGGATCCGCTGCCCGTCGCGGGAAAACACCGGCTCGTTGTGGTCGGTGTTGGCGGTGGTCAGCTGGACCGCGGCGGGGAGACCCTTGGAGCCAGCCCCCGTCGACCCTTCCGGCGTGTCCGCACCCTCGGCTGCCGCCGCTTCCTTGGCACGGCCTACCGGTTCCACGAACGGTGCCGCATCCAGGTCCGGCAGGTCAAGGACGAAAATGTGGTTGCGCTTGTCCACCGTGTAGCCCAGGCCGTTCATACGGTACTTGAACGTGCTGATCCGGCGGGGGTCTTCAAGGCCGGGCCCGACGCCGTCGACGGTTCCGTACCGGCCATGCTCGGGCACCCGGGAGGTGAAAACGATCTTCGACGAATCCGGCGAGAAGTTGAACGCCCCGACTCCCATTTTCTGGTCGGTGAGTGCCTGCGGTTCGCCGCCGCGGCTATCGACCATCATCAGCTGTGGCTTTCCACCCGGCGCTGACCGGAGAAACGCGAGGAGCCTGCCGTCGGGCGAATACTGGGGTGCGGTGTCGCGGAAGCCGCGGGTCAGCCGGCGGGCGTGGCCACCGGCGACCGGAAGGTCCCACAGTTGTCCGACATAGGAGTCGGCCTGGAAATCGGGTCGGGTCACTGAGACGACGCAGTGCTGCGCGTCGGGTGAGAGCGACGGTGAACTTACGGACTGGAGGAGGTTCAGCTCATGTGGTTTCACAGGTTCGAGACTAGATCAGTCATCGGGACTTCCCAATTCGGACACGGGGGCAGCGTCCCGGGCCCTAGGATGAAGGCATGCCCCGCCTCCCGGAGAACATTTTGCGCTGCCCCGTGTGCTCGGTGGCGCTTGAACTCTCGGCAACGGGCCGGACCCTCGGGTGCGCAACCGGGCACCGGTTTGATGCGGCGAAGCAGGGGTACTTCAACCTGCTCACCGGCCGGGGCACGCCGTTCCTGCCCGATACTGCCGCAATGGTGCAGGCCCGGACCGACTTCCTCGGTGCGGGCCACTACGACCGACTCCGGGACACGGTCTCAGTCCTGGCGCAGCGGCGGGCCGTGGCGCCGCGGGTAATCCTGGACGCCGGAGCAGGCACCGGCTACTACCTTGACGGGTTGCGCCGCGGCCACCCGGAAGCCTCCCTGGTGGCCCTGGACATCTCCAAGTTCGCCCTGCGCCGTGCCGCACGGCTTCTCGACGACGACGGCGTCTGCCTGGTCTGGGATGTCTGGCGCCCGCTGCCCATCCAGGACGGCGCGGTCGACCTCTTGACGAACATTTTCGCTCCCCGCAATCCTGAGGAGTTCCACCGGGTGCTGCGGCCCGGCGGCGTGCTGGTGGTGGTGACCCCCCTGCCTGGTCACCTGGCGGAGATCGCCGACGACGCCGGCCTGCTCGTGGTGCCCGGAGACAAGGCCGACGGGGTGTCCACCACACTGGCCGGTTTGTTCCATGAGATGGAGGCGGTAGTTGTTGACTATCCGCTGCGCCTCTCGCGCACCGACGTCTACAACGCGGCCCTGATGGGTCCCGCCGGACACCATCTGGACCAGGCCGTGCTCTTGGACCGGCTCGCCAGTCTCCCGGAGTGGACCGGGGCTAGAGCCCGCTTCACCGTCCAGGTGTTCGGGCGGTCAGCGGGGACCGCGACCCTTGCGGATGTATAACAACCGCCCTGTCGTGCTTCCCATCCCTAGGTTTCGTCACTCTGCTTTGGCATGATGGAGGTACGCAGTACGTGCGCCCAATGGCGCCCTAGCCCAAGGGGAAGACATGTTTGAGTGGCTTATGGAGAACGGCTGGATACTCTGGCTCGTCCTGTTCCTGGGGCTTGCCGCTGTGGAAACCCTGACTCTCGACCTGTTCTTCATCATGATGGCTATGGGCGCCCTCGCCGCCATGATCAGCACCTTCATCGGCGCGGCATTCTTCCTGCAGGTGGTGGTGTTCTGCGTGGTGTCCCTGCTCATGGTGCTGGTGGTTCGGCCGGTTGCCCTGAAACACCTGAAGCGTGGCTCCCCCGAGCAGCTGAGCAACATCGACCGGTTGATCGGCGAATCAGCGCTGACCCTCGACGTGGTGACCGGGGAATCCGGCACCGTGAAGATCGGCGGCGACACCTGGTCTGCCCGGACTGTCGACGGCTCCCTGATCCCTGCCGGCGAACGCGTCGCAGTTTCACGAATCGACGGGGCCACCGCCCTGATCTCAGCACCTGCTCAGCCGAAGGCCGCCGACTCCGGCGCCGTCTAGGCTCCATCGCCAACCGTCTACCCATCCCAGTGGCACTTACCCGTGACACTGGACCTGTGCCACCAACCTCAAAGGGGAACACATGCCTAGCGACGCAGGGGCCATCGGACTAACAGTCGTCCTGATTGCCCTGATCATCTTCGTCCTGATCGTGCTGGTTAAATCGGTCAGGATCATTCCTCAGGCCCGCGCTGGCGTGGTGGAACGGCTGGGAAAGTACCAGCGAACCCTCCAGCCAGGCCTGACGATCCTGATCCCCTTCGTGGACCGGTTGCTTCCCCTGCTTGATCTGCGCGAGCAGGTCGTGTCCTTCCCACCGCAGCCCGTCATCACCGAGGACAACCTGGTGGTTTCGATCGACACGGTGGTCTACTTCCAGGTCACTGACCCGCGGGCGGCAACCTACGAGATTGCCAATTACATCCAGGCCGTTGAACAGCTGACCACCACTACCCTGCGTAACGTCGTCGGTGGTCTGAACCTCGAAGAGGCGCTGACCTCCCGTGACCAGATCAACGGACAACTCCGTGGGGTGCTCGATGAAGCCACCGGGCGCTGGGGCATCCGCGTGTCGCGGGTGGAGCTGAAGGCCATCGATCCTCCCCTGTCCATCCAGGACTCGATGGAGAAGCAGATGCGCGCGGAGCGGGACCGCCGCGCGGCCATCCTGACCGCCGAGGGCACCAAGCAGTCCCAGATTCTCACCGCCGAGGGTCAGCGGCAGGCGGCGATCCTCGCCGCGGAGGGTGATGCCAAGGCAGCCATCCTGCGCGCCGACGGTGAGTCCCAAGCCATCCAGAAGGTCTTCGACGCCATTCACAAGGGCAACCCGACCCAGAAGCTGCTCGCGTACCAGTACCTCCAGACGCTTCCGAAGCTCGCCGAAGGGTCCTCCAACAAGCTGTGGATCATTCCCAGCGAGGTTGGCGAAGCGCTCAAGGGAATTGGTAACGTCCTCGGTAACACGACGGCTGACGCTCCCGACGGCGAAGGCGCCTCACCTACCTACAGGGCCTAGAACCGCCACCGCCTGACCGTCCCCTACCGGACCTGACCCCGGTGAATTCCCCGACCGATGACGGCTGGCTAGCCAACCGCTAGCCGGCCGTTTCTGTTTGGCCACCACTCCGGCGTATAATTGTGTGTTTGCCGTAGTTTCGCTGCTGTGATCGGGAACAGACTCAAATTCCACAGCGTTATGTAGATGGCAGGACGTGGCGGAAAACGCCACACCACCATCCGCCGTTACGGATGCCAAATTGTTGAGTAGGAGAATACATGAGCGATCGTAGCTTGCGCGGAATGCGCCTCGGAGCGCAGAGCATGGAGACAGAGTCCGGGGTTGAGCCGGCTCCCCGTCAGCGGGTCGAATACCGCTGCGGAGACGGCGAGCGGGTGTTCGTCACCTTTGCGGCGGAAGCTGACGTCCCACCGGTCTGGGTATCCAAGACCGGCAAGGAAGCGCTGCTCGTCGACGGAGAGCGCCCCGACACCTCAGGTGACAAGCCGGTGCGTACGCACTGGGACATGCTGCTGGAACGCCGCAGCATGGACGAGCTGGAGCAGATCCTCCAGGACCGCCTGACCATTCTTCGGGAACGCCGCGGAGAACGTCAGTCCGCCTAGATGCACTGACAAAGCCGGGTCTCCTGCTTCCGGGCAGTAGGCCCGGCTTTTTCGTGTCCTGGCTAACCGGTGATGTGTCCTGGCTAACCGGTGATGTTGCTGGGCTCACCGCGGGTGGTGAGAGCACGCCAGCGTGCAGCAAAGCCCCACCGGGTGACATTTCCGATGGCTTCCAGGACGATGCCGCCGCTCATCTTCGACGCCCCAAATTCGCGCTCGACGAACGTGATCGGCACCTCAACGATCTTCAGGCCCAGTTTGGCGACCCGGAAGGTCATGTCCACCTGGAAGCCATAACCGACTGAATCCACCTGGGTCAGATCGAGTTTTTCAAGGGTCTCGCGGCGGAACGCCCGGTACCCGGCGGTGATGTCCCTGACGTTGATGCCGAGCATGATCCTGGAGTAGGTGCTGCCCGCCCTGGACAGGAGTTTCCGGCGTCGCGGCCAATTCACCACCGACCCTCCCGGAACCCATCGGGAACCGATCACCAGGTCCGCGTCAGCCACCTTCTCCAGCAGCGACTGCAACTGTTCAGGGCGGTGTGAGCCGTCAGCGTCCATCTCCACCAGCACGTCGTAGCCGGCGTCGAGCCCCCAGGTGAACCCGGCGATGTAGGCGGCCCCGAGCCCCGCCTTGCCTTGACGGTGCAGCACGTGGATCTGGGGGTCGGCGGCGGCGAGCGTGTCAGCCAGGTCGCCCGTGCCGTCAGGACTGTTGTCATCCACCACCAGGACATCCGAGTGGGGCACGGCACTGCGGAGACGGGCAACCGTCAGAGGCAGCGACTCGATCTCGTTGTAGGTGGGAATGATGGTGACGACTCGCACGCAGGCAACCTTTGGTCAAGTAGCAGGTGCGCCGCAGCGCACGTCCCGGGGGTCGGAACCAAACGCCCAGTATATTGGATGCCCGCGCAGGATCGAAAAGCCGGTGGGGTCAGGTCGTCATCATGATTTGGGTAGGTTCGCGCGCCTTCGGGCCAGCACGGATCGACAACGATCCAGCTGTTTTCTACTGACGCGCGAACCTACCCGTTTTATGAGCACCGATACCGTGACACATGTCTAGCCATCTTCAGTGGTGGTGGCTGCCTCAGGCATGAAATCAAACCGGTTCGGTCGGGTGAGCTATGGTTCCTGACTTTCTCAACCCGTTGACACCACAGCCTACGCGCTGTGGAGTTCGTGTCAACAGCCCGCTGACCTGCGGAAACTCATGTTTCCGCAGGTCAGGACGCGGGCTGAAGGGTAGAGGGTAATTCGTTGAAACCTTCGGCCTGGTACAGCTGCCGGCCGTGGTGCACCGTTTCCAGGCAGAGGGGATCCGAGGCTGTATCAAGGGCGGGCAGCAAGGGTGTTCCGGCCCGCGGATCGGTGCTCCAGGACTGGACCCGGCTGTCCGCCGTCTGCACCATCAGTTCCTCCACCTCCCATACCGCGTAGGACGCCGGAGCGCCCGGCACCAGCTGGCCGAGGAGGGGGTTCCCGGACCCCACCGCCCGCCACCCCGCCCGGGTATGGGCGATGAAAGCGGCTCGGGCGGAGATGCGCTGGGCCGGGTTGTTGTGCAGGACAGCGGCCCGCAGGGTGGACCACGGGTCGAGCGAGGTGACGGGGCTGTCGGATCCGAAGGTCAGGGGTACCCCTGCCGCAAGGAAACTGGCAAAAGGGTTCATGCCGGCCATCCGGGCCTCCCCCAGCCGCTGGCTGTAGAGGCCGTCGGCGGCTCCCCAACGGGCGTCGAACGCCGGTTGGGCGCTGACGGTCACGCCGAAGTGGACCAACTGGGCGATGGCGTCGCTGTCGGCAAGCTCCACGTGCTCCAGACGGTGGCGGGCCTTTCGTACCTTCTCGATGCCGTGCTCCCCCGCCGTGCGCGACAAGCCGTCGAGCACCACGTCCAGTCCGGCGTCTCCGATCACGTGGAAACCGGACTGCAACCCGATACTCGTCGCGGCGCCCAGATGAGCGGCGACGGCATCAGCATCCAGGAACACGGTGCCCTGGTGGGAGTCGTCCGAGTAGGGCTCTCTCAGGGCCGCAGTGCGGGAACCGATCGACCCGTCGACGTTCAGGTCGCCTCCAAGTCCGGCCAGGCGCCCGTCGAAGATCTCCAGGATGTCCCTTAGCTCGGACGCCGACCCGACGGCCTGACCCCAGTAGGCCAGCACCTCGGGGAGCGGCTCATCCGTCGGGTTCTGGCCGAGCCGCAGCAGCGTCTGAAGGTCGGCGGCGGGCGAGATGTGCGGTGCGCCCATCTCGGCGACAGCAACGATTCCGTTGGCTGCCGCCCGCCGGAGGGCTGCCCGTTGGTATGAGGTTCGCTGAGCGTCATCGAGGTTCCGTGAGGCCAGCCGGGCGGTGACGTGGGCGTCCCGCACCACGAAGCCGTTGTCCCAGCCGTCGAGGGCTGCCAGCCCGAGGGTGGACGCCAGCGAGCCGGACACCACCGCCGAATGGACGTCGGCGCGCGTCAGGTACACGGGTTTCCCGTCGCCGGCCAGGTCCAGCTGCGCAGCCGTGGGCACGGTCCGGTCCGGCCAGCGGGATTCGTCCCAGCCGTGGCCCAGAACGGTACCCACACCGCTCCTCGCGGCGGCGGCGACCCGGTCCAGCAGTTCGTTGAGGCTGCCGCAGCCTCCGAGGTCAATGGACTCCAGGGCCAGACCGGTCTCGGTGGTGTGGACGTGGGAGTCGACGAATCCGGGGGTGATCAGTGCGCCAGCGAGGTCGACGACCGTCATGGTGGAATCTGCGAGTGACTCGGCGGCATGCTCGGAGCCGATCCAGGCGACCGTGTCGCCGTCGACCAGCAGGGCCGTCGCAAACGGATCCGCTGCGCTATAGACGGAGCCGTTGCGGTATAGAACAGGGCGGGGCGGGGTCATGCGTGCTCCAGACAGGTGGGGGAAGGTGATTTCTAGTCGCCGATGGCCGAGTAGGCCACCACGCCGCGACGGATGAGTCCAATGGCATCGATGCATCGTCGGCGCTGCCCGTTCGGCAGGTCGTCGATCTTGGCCAGCTGATCGAGTAGGTCGATGACCTGCTTGGTCCACCGGACGAAATCTCCGGCGGCCAGGTCGGTTCCGCTGAGGGCGGGCTGGAGGGCCTTCCCCCTGGCCCACTTGTACATGGGCCAGACGAGACCCAGCTCGGGCTCCCCGGTGACCGGCAACTTGAACTGTTCCTCAAGGTCGGTCAGTGCGGACCACTGGCGGACGACGACGTCGATCGAGTGGTCCAGGGTTGCCCCCGGCATTTTCGGGCGCAGTCCGCGCTCCTCGCGCTTCGCCTGGTACACGAGGACAGAGGCCAGCGCCGCTGTTTCGGCGGCGTCCAGACCGTCGAAGGCGCCGTGCTCGAGGGACAGCGCGATCAGGAGGTCCTTCTCGCCATACACCCGGCGCAGCTTGCGGCCGGCAGCGGTGATGGTGGTGCCCGACGGCGTGTCCTGCAGGTACCCGTAATGGAGCAGGACATCGGAGACCCGGTCGAAGGTCTTGGCGATGGTATTGGTGCGCCCCCGGATCTGGCTGGTTAGCCGGTCGGTTTCGCGGCGGAGCTTCCACCACCGTTCGGCCCACCGGGCGTGCTGCTCCCGGTCGCTGCAGCCGTGGCAGGGGTGAGCCCTGAGTTTCCGGCGCAGTTCAGTGATGGCCGCCTCCTGGCGGTCGGTGGCGCCGGAGAGGAAGCCGTCCTGGGGGCCCGTACCGCGGCGGGGCGGACGTTTGTCGTGCAGCGCGTTGCGGAGCGACGAGCTGAGGTCGCGCCTGTCCTTGGGGCTACGGGCATTGAAGTTCTTGGGGATCCTGATGTGGGACAGGACGTCCAGCGGCCCGGTGAGGTCCTGCACACCCACGCGTCGGATCTGTTTGTCTTCGGTCAGCACGGTGGGCCGCGGCTCCCGGGAGTTGTCAGGGCTGAGGACCACTGCGTACCCCTGGACCCGACCGGCCGGCACATCAATGACATCACCGGGCCGCAGCATTTCCAGGGACGACGCGGCTGCTGACCGGCGGTTCCGGGACGAGGCTTTAGCGGCGAGGGTCTCGAGGTCCGACAGTTCCCGGCGTAGCTTCGAGTACTCGGTGAAGTCCCCCAGGTGGCAGGTCATCGACTGTTCGTAGCCCTTAAGGGACTCCTCACGGGTCCGCACCTGCTTCGCGAGCCCCACCACCGAGCGGTCCGCCTGGAACTGGGCAAAGGAGGTTTCGAGGATCTCGCGGGAGCGGTCCTGCCCAAACTGGGCGAGCAGGTTGATGCTCATGTTGTAGGTGGGACGGAAGCTGGAATTCAGCGGGTAGGTACGCCGGGACGCCAGCCCAGCCACCGCACCGGGGTCGGTGCCGGGCTGCCAGAGGACGACGGCGTGACCTTCCACGTCGATGCCCCGGCGGCCTGCGCGGCCGGTCAGCTGGGTGTACTCCCCCGCTGTCACGTTCACGTGCGCCTCGCCGTTGAACTTGTCGAGCTTCTCCAGCACCACCGACCGGGCGGGCATGTTCACGCCGAGCGCCAGGGTTTCAGTTGCGAAGACGGCTTTCACCAGCCCCATGGCGAAGAGCTTCTCCACGACTTCCTTGAAGGTGGGCAGCATCCCGGCGTGGTGGGCGGAGAAACCGCGGATCAACCCTTCCCGCCATTCCCAGAAGCCGAGCACCGCCAGGTCCTCCGGCGGCAGGTCGACCGCTGCCTCGTCCACCCGCAGGCTGATGATCTCCCGTTCGGCCTCAGTGGTGAGCCACAACCCGGCATCGAGGCACTGGCTGACGGCTGCCTCGCAGCCGTTGCGGGAAAAGATGAAGGTGATCGCGGGGAGCAATCCGTCCTTGTCCAGGGCGCTGATCACCTGGGGGCGGGTGGCACGCCGCACGCGGGATACAGCCTGCGGCGGCCGTTTCGCCGGGCCCCTCCCCCGCCGTGAGCCACCGCCCGCTCCCCAGTTGGCCCGCTGGGTCAGCCGGGTTTCCGAACTGGCCAGTTCCAGGAGTTCGGGGTTGACCTCGTACCGGTCCTGCGCGCCGGACTCGGCTCCGGCGGGGGCTGCTTCGTCGAAGGCCACCTCCCCGGCGAACAGGTCCAGGAGGTTCTGGCCCACCATCACGTGCTGCCAGAGGGGAACGGGGCGGTGCTCGGAGACCACCACGTCGGTGTGGCCGCGGACGGTGTCCAGCCACGCCCCGAACTCCTCGGCGTTGGATACCGTCGCGCTCAGTGACACGAGCCGGACCTCGGAGGGCAGGTGGATGATCACTTCTTCCCATACGGCCCCACGGAACCGGTCCGCCAGATAGTGCACCTCGTCCATGACCACGTACCCGAGGTCGTCGAGGGTATCCGAGTTCGCGTACAGCATGTTCCGCAACACTTCGGTGGTCATGACGACGACGGGGGCGTCCGGGTTGATCGTCGTATCGCCGGTGAGCAGACCCACCCGGTCCGAGCCGTAGACCGCGCACAGTTCCGAGTACTTCTGATTGCTGAGGGCTTTGATGGGGGTGGTATAGAACGCCTTGAGACCCTTTTCCAGGGCCAGATACACGGCGAACTCTCCGACGACCGTCTTGCCTGCGCCGGTGGGCGCCGCGACCAGCACGCCGCGGCCCGCTTCAAGGCAGACACAGGCATCCCGCTGAAACTGGTCCAGGTCGAATCCCAGGGTCTGCTCGAACTGGAACAGCGCGGTTGCTGAGTGTGCGGTGCGCGCCTGTGCTAGCTGGTACCGCTCGGCAGGGGAGGTCATGGTTCAAGCCTAATCTGTCCCGGCTGGCGGGTTTGCACCGTTCGGCTCGGGCGCCTAAAGCTCGTCGAGGGGGGACGCGGTGTCGGCGCTGGCTTCCACCTCGGCGTCCTGTGCGGCCCGCCGGCGGTCTCGCCGCTTGTCGTTCACGAGGCACAGCATGATGGCGATAAAGAAGAGCACCACCATCGGGGCGGCCAGGTAGAGCATGCCGAGCGCGTCGCCGCCGGGTGCAGCCATGGCGGCGAAGACGCAAATCAGGAAGACGGTGATCCGCCAGGCTTTCAGGATTTGCCGGCCGGTGAGGATTCCCACCAGGTTCAGCCCGAACAGCACCACCGGGAGCAGGAAGGCGATCCCGAAGGCGAGCATGAGGCGCAACACAAAGGTGATGTACTCGGTGACGAGGATGAAGTTCGAGAACCCGCTGGGGGTGAAATCGGTCAGTACCCGGACCGCGTTCGGCAGCACCAGCCAGGCGAGGTAGATCCCCGCGAGGAACAGGGGCACGGCGACGGCGATGAAGGACAACGCCACCCGGCGTTCCTTGGTTTTCAGCCCGGGGGTGATGAACGCCCATAGTTGGTACAGCCAGACCGGGCTCGCCAGGATGATCCCGATAAAGACCGAGATCTGCACGAGCAGGTCGAACGGCGAGGCGACCCCGGCGAAGTTCAGGACCGCTTCCCGGCCCTCGCGGGCGTTGATGTCCAGGATCGGCTGTGACAGCGCGGTGAGGACAGGGTTGTAGATGAAGAACCCCACCACCGTCCCGAGGACCAGCGCGATCGCCGATTTGATCAGGCGATTCCGGGCTTCCAGCAGGTGCTCCCGGAGAGCCATCCGCGCCTCGGGGTTGGATTTGCGACCTCTGCCGCGCACCTTCAGCACCGCCAGCTCACCCTAGGGTGTGCGCGACGTCGGATCGGCTGGACCCGGCGGATTGTGCTGTCCGGGTGTGGCCGGACCCTGCTGATCGGGGTGGTCTGAGCGGCTGCGTGCCGGCGGGACAACGCGTCCCTCGACGGGTGCGCCGTCGTCGGCCGCCTCGGACGGACCGTCGTCCTTCATCTGCTTCACCTCGGACTTGAAAATCCGGAGGGACTGGCCGACGCTCCGGGCCAGGCCCGGCAGCTTGGGCGCTCCGAAAAGCAGCAGTGCGACAACTACAATGGCAACTAGTGCCCAGCCTTCAGGTCTCATGATGAAATCCTTTCATAGTTCTCGCTAGGGCGATTCCCTGCATGGGTCACCCTCTGATCCTGCACGGACCGGGCCCTAGACATGCGGGAGATCTCTCAGGCTCACGGGCTGGGAGCGGTTCACCCGGCGGTGCACGCGGCGTTCCCGGCGCCTGGCAACCCGCAGGGCCTTACCCACAGCCCGCTCATCCCTGACGTCCGCGGGGTCGCGGAACGCTGCAGGCACGAATTCCCGGACGGCTTCGTCCGGGCTGGCCGCGGGGGTGGTCGACCGGTCGAATACCTCACCGGCATGCTCCACCTCTTTGAGGAGGGCTTTGACCTTCCGGAAGAGGTAGTACCCGAGCGCGGCAAGTACCAGGAGGGTCAGCGCAAGCAGGGCCACCCAGATCACAATCCACGTCCACCAAGGCATGATTCAAGTCTAAGGGAGTCCTGGCTGTCGCGGGGACAGCGCCGCGGGACCCCTGCTGACTGATGCGCACGGTACCGGCCAGAGCGGTTAGGGATAGTTCAGCCGGGCAGCGGACAGCCAGGCCGAGCACTCCCGTGACAGATCCTCGGGGGCGCTGACCATGGCGTCCCCTCCGAGCCTGCCGACCAGGCCCGGGATCCACGAGGTGGTAGCTACCCGTATCTCTGCTGCCAACCGTCCCTCGGGCAGCTCGACGGTCCGGGCGGCGTCGTAGTGCTCGGCGACCCAGCGGGCGGGATCCTGGAGGATGAAGGTCACCAGCTCGTCGCCCGCGGCCGGGCGGAACACCGCGTCGCCGACCGGCACCGGCCGGGGCCCTGCCTGAACGGGAACCGTGGTGACCCGGGCGTCCTGGATCCGGTCCAGCCGGAAGTTCCTGACTGCCTCCGCGCCGATGCACCAGGCCTGGAGATACCAGACGTCGTCGCGGGAGAAGGCGCGGATCGGTTCCACAGTCCGGTAGGTGACCTCGTCGCGGGCGGGCACCAGATAGGTCAGTTCCAGCTGAACCCGGTCGCGGAGGGCGGTCTGGAGGGTTTCGAGGGTGGGCCCCACTGCATCGTCGGTCAGGGTGGTGGCGATGGCTTTCCCTGCCCGACCGGCGTCCCCGGCAGCCTCGGTGAGTTTGGCGTGGGCGCTGGCCGCTGCGGACCCGGGATCCAGACCGGGCAGCCGGCGGAGCGTGTCCAGCCCCACGATGAGGGTGCAGGCCTCGTCGAGGTTCAGGCGGACCGGTGCCGCGAGGTTGTCAGCGTTGCTGAGGAAAATGCGGTCCCCGTCGAGGCTGACCTCGATCAGGCCGTCCGGGTAGTAGCGGGGTCCGCTGACGAACAGCAGCTCAAGGTCGGCGGCCAGCTGGTCGCGGGTGACACCGAACCGCCTGGCGGTCTCTTCCATGTCCGCCCCGGGATGGTCCAGGAGGTAGGGCACCAGGTCGAGCAGTCTCCGTAGCCGCGTGTCGGCTGAGGCCTTGCGGCGGACTGGCCGTGGCGCCGGACCGGTGAACTCGACCACCGGGAAGGGTCCCTCCTGAGCGGCGGCCGCGCGGATCAACCGGTCGCGTACCTGATCCACCAGGTCGGCTGGGGCGACGGCCCGGGCGCGGGGTCCGAAGGCGGCGATGTCGGCGGCGGTGTCACCCGGATCGCCGTAGGGGAAGCGCAGCATATCCCGGCCGCCATCGGCACCGTCCAGGACTGCGCCGCGGCGGGTGCGCAGCAGGTGGCAGGTATCGGGCTGCACAGCCACTACTGCTTCGAAGGGGTCGCCTGCACGGTCGAGGGAGTCAAGTGAATCGAGCATCGCGAAGTTCTCGGGCACCTCATAGGTGCCCTCCAGGAGCTTCGGTGCCGTCGTTATCCGGGAGAGCCTGAAGTACCGTTCCTCGCCGCGGTCCAGGTCCAGGCCCACCACGTACCAGTGCCCGTAGCGGCTGCCCATCCCCCAGGGTTGGAGGGTGCGTGGTTCTTCCCGCCCGGTGCTTGCAGCCCGATAGCCGAAGGAGATCGGGCGGCGGGAGGTGGTGGCACGCCACACCTCGTCCCAGTGCGGCTCATTGGTCCGGATGCGGGGTTCCACGGGAAGGGGCGCGGGGCCGTCGTCGGCCGCGCCGCGGTCCTGCAGCTTCCGCAGGGCCCGGGCGGCTGCCGAGTCGAGGGTGGCTACATCCCACATGCCGGCGGCGAGGGTCAGCGCGGCTGATTCCTCGGCGCTGAAGGTCACGGCGGGCAGCCGGTACTCGGCGGCGTCGATCCGGTAGCGGCGGATGGAGTTGTCGTGATCGAAGGCGGGATCATCGCTGAAGGACTGGACGGGGATGCCTTGTTCGCGGAGCATCGCCTTGTCCCGGTCGAAGAGTTTTTCCCGGGCCGAGGGTGTGGGTGCCCCGGCGTAGAGTTCGATTTCCCTGAACAGCTCTTCCTTGGTGTAGCCGCGCTGCGTGGAGAGCAGCAGCATGACCAGGGTGAGGAGGCGTTCCGTTCGTTTAGCTGACACGTTGGCAAGAGTACCTGCAAGACGATGGCCGGGGCACACTGTGCCCCGGCCATCGGTCGAACAGTACTGCGGTTAGCGCAGGCCCATCAGGTCGACCACGAAGATCAGCGATTCGCCGGGAGCGATTGCCCCACCCGCGCCGCGGTCACCGTAGGCGAGGTTCGCCGGGATTTCCAGCCGGCGACGTCCGCCGACCTTCATGCCGAGCAGGCCCTGGTCCCAACCCTGGATGACCTGGCCGATGCCCACCTTGAAGTCCAGCGGTGCACCCCGGTTCCAGGAGGAGTCGAACTCTTCCCCGGTGGAGAAGGCGACACCCACGTAGTGGGCGGAGACGGTGTCCCCGGCCTTGGCCTCGTCGCCGGAGCCCTCGATCAGGTCAGAGATGACCAGTTCGGTGGGGACTTCGGTGCCGGGGAATTCGATCTCCGGCTTGGTGCGGTCGGTTCCGTTTGATCCGATAGACATATTTCTCCTTGAGATGGTGGTGAACAGGTGTCGCCGAAACTATTCGGCGGCGACCTTCTCGACGATTTCTACATAGAACGCGAGGGTGCCGGACGGGCGTCCCTCGGGTGCCGGGTCGCCGTAGCCCATGGGGGCGGGGATGACCAGCAGCACCTTGCTGCCCACGGTCTGGCCGGCGAGGCCCTTGGTCCAGCCTTCGATGACGCCGGTCAGGGGGAACTCGACGGGCTCGCCGCCGGGGTAGCTGGAGTCGAACTGCTCTCCGTCTTCCCAGCGCCAGCCAGCGTAGTTGGCGGCGATGGTGTCGGCCTCGGTGACCACTTCGCCGTCGCCGGCCTCAAGAACCTTGATGACCAGGTCGTCAGAGGGCTCATTGTCGGGGATCTCAATGACCGGCGCGTCGTCGTCGTCGAAGGTGAACGTGGGCAGCTGGCCGTCGGCGTCGAGTTCCTCAACCGCTTCGGGGCTGAGGACCTCGGGAACGGGGGGTGCCTCTTCGGCACTCAGCACGCGCATGACGATCAGCTGCTGCGGGTCCTGACCCTCAAGGACTGTGGTGTAGGCGATCTGAGAGCCGATGGGGGTGCCCAGCAGCACCTCGTACAGCTCCGGGTCAACCTCCTGGAGCTGCTCAGTCAGGTCGAGGGTCTGCGGCTGGCCGGCGGAGTAGGTGTCTCCGAGCACTGAGCCGTCCTCGGCGTTGAGCCCCACCAGGTGGAACGAGACGCGGTCGCCGTCGGCGATGGGTTCGCCCTCGCCGGTGGTGATGGCTGCGGCTGCGGGGCCGGTGACCTCCAGAGGCGACTCGAAGGTTACCTCGGGGGCTTCCTCATCGGTGCCGCCGTCAACGCGAACGGATTCCAGGATCGCGGCGTCCCCGGCGGTCTTCCCCCCAGGGCCATCGGAGCCAGCGTCACCACCACAGGCAGTCAGCGCAAGCAGGAGGGGCAGAGTCAGGGTGAGAGCTTTTCGCACGGTGCTTCTTTCACTGTTGATCGGTGGTGCATGCCATCCGGCCGCGACAGACGGGCCGTAACTGATGAATGAACCTCACCAGCCTAACGGTTGAGCAACTGAGGTTTCTCCCGCGCACCTGTTCCTCCGGCAGTTTCCCTGCGTATTCACAGCTGCGCGAGCAGCGCTTCGACCCGTTCGTCGACCGACTGGAACGGGTCCTTGCAGAGGATCGTCTGCTGGGCGCGGTCGTTGAGTTTGAGGTGCACCCAGTCGACGGTGAAGTCCCGGTTGGCTTCCTTGGCGCGCCGCACAAACTCGCCCCGCAGACGCGCCCGGGTGGTCTGGGGTGGGATGTCCACCGCGTTCTTGATGTCGACGTCGTCCACCACCCGGTCAGTTTCTCCGCGCTGCTGGAGCAGGAAGTACAGGCCGCGTTCCCGGGAAATGTCGTGGTAGGTGAGGTCGAGTTGCGCCACCCGCGCCGATTCGAGCCCCAGCCCGTGGCGGCCGCGGTAACTGTCGATCAACTTCTTCTTGATGGCCCAGTCGATTTCGCGGTCGACGAGCCAGTGGTCCCCGGTGTCAACGGCGTCCAGGGTGCGGCCCCACAGTTCAAGGATCCGCTCGACGTGAGGGGTGTGGGCGCCATTCGTGTCGACAAACTGGCGGACCCGGGACAGGTACTCCCGCTGCATTTCAAGCGCAGAGATGCGGCGGCCGCTGGCCAGTTTGAGCGGTTGTTTGCCGGTGAGGTCGTGGGAGATTTCCCTGATGCTGCGAATCGGGTTTTCCAGCCGGAAGTCCTTCATGATGACGCCCGCCTCGATCATCCGCAGGATCAGGTCCACCGACCCCACCTTGAGCATGGCGGTGGTTTCGGACATGTTCGAGTCCCCGGCGATCACGTGGAGCCGGCGATAGTACTCGGCGTCGGCGTGGGGTTCGTCCCGGGTGTTGATGATGGGCCGTGACCGGGTGGTCGCGGAGGAGACACCCTCCCAGATGTGGTCGGCGCGCTGCGAGAAGGCGTAGATGGCGCCGGTCTGTGTCTTGAGGACCTTTCCGGCCCCGACCAGCAGTTGCCGGGTGACCAGGAACGGGATCAGAATGTCGGCCAGGCGGCTGAACTCCAGCTTCCGGGGAATGAGGTAGTTCTCGTGGCTGCCATAGGAGTTCCCTGCGGAGTCGGTGTTGTTCTTGAACAGGTACACCCGCCCGTCGTACCCTTCGTGGGCCAACCGCCGTTGTGCCTCGGCGACGAGGTCCTCAAGGATCAGCTCCCCCGCCCGGTCATGGGCGATCAGTTGGGCGACGTCGTCGCACTCGGCGGTCGCGTACTCGGGGTGTGAACCGACGTCGAGGTACAGCCGGGACCCGTTGGTGAGGAAAACGTTGGAGGACCTCCCCCAGCTGACCACTTTACGGAACAGGTAGCGGGCCACCTCCTCGGGTGAGAGGGGACGGGAGTTCGGCCCGGAATAGGCGATCCCGAACTCGGTTTCAATGCCGAAGATCCTGCGGTCCATCAGTGCTGCGTCCCTTCGAGCATGGTGGCGACTTCAGCTGGGAGGAACCGTCGGAACGCACGCCGCGCACCGCGGGTGGTCAGCGGGTCACGGTCCAGGACTGCGACCTCCAGGGCGCCGGCGTCCAGGCGGACCCGGGGTTCGCTGACGCCCCCGACGGCGCCTCCACCGTCGTTACGCAGGGCATCGACGGCCGTCCTCACCGCTTCGCCGAAGTCATGGTCGGCGTCCCAGCGGCTCGAGAGTGCGTCCACCACGGCGTCTGCCTGTCCACCCATCACGATGAACCGTTGTTCGTCGGCGATCGACCCGTCGAAGGTCAGCCGGTACAGGTGGTCCGAGTCGGGGTGGGAACCCACCTCGGCAACGGCAAGTTCCACTTCGAAGGGTTTGCTGTCGGCGGTGAACACGGCGCCCAGACTCTGCGCGTAGACGCTGGCCAGCCCACGGGCCGTCACGTCGCCGCGGTCGTAGGAGTAGCCCCGCACGTCGGCGTAGCGGACCCCTGCCTGCCGCAGGCTCTCGAACTCGTTGTATTTCCCGACGGCGGCGAAAGCGATCCGGTCATAGATCTCGCCGACCTTGTGCAGCGACGGTGAGGGATTCTCTGCAACCAGCGCGATCCCGTCCCGGCAGCTCAGCACCACCACCGAACGGCCGCGGGCGATTCCCTTCCGGGCGAAGTCGGCGCGGTCCCGGGTGAGCTGCTCAGGAGACACATAGAACTGTTGGGTCATGCTCATGCCTCCCGGCCCGCCACGGACCGTGAGTCAATCACCTGGGCGGCGGCCAGGGCCAGTTCCCGCTCCGGTACCCGGCGGGCGCCTGCGCTGTTCGCCGTGTAGACCACCGGCCACAGCTGGCGGACCACATCGGGACCGCCCGTCGCGGAATCGTCGTCTGCCGCGTCGTAGAGCGACTCCACTGCCACCCGTACCGCGCGGTCCTCGTCAAGGTTCGGTTTCCACAGCTTCTTCAGTGCACCGCGGGCGAAGGCGGCGCCGGATCCGACACTGTGGTGTTCCTGTTCCTCGTAACGGCCACCGGTCACGTCGTAGGAGAACAGCCGGCCGACCCGCTGGGCGGTGTCGAATCCGGCGAACAGGGGGACCACGGCGAGGCCCTGGAGTGCCAGCGGCAGGTTTGCCCGGATCATCGCGGCCAACCGGTTGGCCTTGCCGTCGAGGCTCATCAGGTCGCCCTCGATCTTCTCGTAGTGTTCCAGCTCCACCTGGAAGAGACGCATGATGTCGAGGGCTATGCCGGCGCTCCCGGCGATTCCTAATACCGAGTACATGTCAGCGGGGAAAACCTTCTCGATGTGCCGGCTGGCGATGATGTTACCCATCGTCGCCCGCCGGTCACCAGCCATGAGGACGCCGCCTGCGTAGGTCATCGACACGATCGTGGTGGCATGCGGCGCGACCGTGGGGGCGCTGGCCGGGGTGAGTCCCCCGGCGGAGCGGCTGGAGGGCAGCAGTTCCGGATGGTTCGCCCCGAGGTACCCGCTGAACGAGGTGGAGGCGGCACGGCCGATCGACGCGGTGGCGTCCTCTAACTTCATGGAGGTTACTGCCCGCCCTTCTGGACGAATCCGCGGACGAATTCCTCGGCGTTGGATTCGAGGACCCCGTCGATTTCATCCAGCAGGTCGTCGACGCCCTGGGTTTGTGCCGTGGGTGTTCCGCCCTCGGGTGCCCCTGAAGTGTCGGGAACTCCGGTGTCCTGTTCCTCGTCCTGTTCCGCGGGGCGTGACCCGGTGTTTCTGCGGTCCTGTGTAGCCATGGCTGGCACCTTTCATTGCTGAGGATGTGATGCGCAATACCTAGTGAACTCTATGGTGCCATGTTGGATTGTGGCCTGCTCAATAGCCGCGAAACAAATTCTTCCGCGTCAGCCGACGCGGCGAACAATTCCCTGGTCAGCGCGGCGGTGCCCCGCAGTGGTTCCCGGGTCTGGATCCGTTGCAGGCGCCGCTGGGAGGGGAGTTCAAAGATGATTGAATCCCAGCTGGCACCCACCACCTCCCGCGGGAAGCTGCTGATGCAGTGCCCCCTGAAGTAGGCCCGGGTGTCCTCCGGTGGGTTCGAGACGGCGGCGGAGACCTGCTCGTCGTTGACCAGCCGGTCGATGTCACCCCTCGCTGACAATCGGTGGTAGATGCTCTTCTCCGGTCGCAGGTCCGAGTACTGGAGGTCCACCAGGGCCAGCCGCGGGTCGTCCCACGCCATCCCGTCGCGACTCCGGTACGCCTCGAGGACCTTGAGTTTCGCCACCCAGTCGAGCTGCCCTGCCGCGTCGAGGGGGTTTCCACGCAGCACATCGATCAACGACCCCCACCGGTGCAGCAGATCTGCGCTTTGCGGGTCGGTGCCGCCCTGCCGGTCGGACTCGCGGAGGCAGGCGTCGAGGTACATTTCCTGCACATCCAGTGCTGTCACCGAGCGGCCATCCACCAGCCTGACGCGGTGCTTCAGGGTGGGATCGTGACTGACCGCCTGCAGTTCGCGGACCGGATCGTGGATTTCCGGGACCGGGGCATTCTGCCGGTCAATCAGGGACAGCACCAGCGACGTGGTCCCCATCTTGAGGTAGTTGGACGTCTCGCTGAGGTTCGCGTCCCCAATGATCACGTGCAGGCGCCGGTATTTTTCTGCTACGGCGTGCGGCTCGTCCCGGGTATTGATGATGGGACGCCGGACTGTGGTTTCCAGCCCGATCTCGTTTTCGAAGAAGTCGGCCCGCTGGCTGAGCTGGAACCCGGGTGCCTGGTTGAACGCCCCGATACCGACCCGGCCTGACCCGCAGAGGGTCTGTCGCGTGACGAAGAACGGGATCAGTACCGCGGCGAGGTGGTGGAACGGGACACTGCGGGGCACCAGGTAGTTCTCGTGCGAGCCGTAGGACACGCTCTTGTTGTCGGTGTTGTTCTTGTACAGGTGGACGGGGGCGAAGCCCGGGGTGGCGGCGATCCGCCGCATCGCCGTCAGGGCGACGGCGTCGCCGGCACGGTCCCAGAGGACCGCGTCCAGGGGGTTGGTCACTTCCGGAGACGAGTATTCGGGGTGTGCGTGGTCGACGTAGAGCCGGGCACCATTGTTCAGCACCAGATTCATCAGCACCGCGGAGTCCAGGGGGCCGACGTCGTCGAGCGGCGGGTCCACCATGGCGACCTGTTCAGCGGTCAGGACCGGTGGGGTGTCGGTCAGCTGGGACGGATCGGCTGAGTGCCGGGCCTGGTGCCAACCCCGCGCGTCCGCCAGCGGGGCCTCGTCGGTGTAGTCCCACCGGGTGCCCGCCAGGTTGCCGAGACCTTCGCGGAGGGTCGCTGCGTACGCGTTGACCACCTGCGAGGACAGGATGGTGGCGTTCGCGTCCGGGATGGACGGGGCGATGATGCCGTACTCGGTTTCGGTGCCCATCACGCGGTGGGCGGAGAACCGTTCAGGGTCGAGGACAGAGGGATCGGTCGGCGGTCCGGCTGGTGTCACAGATACTGTCCGGTGTTGGCAGTGGTTTCGATGGTCTTCCCAGGTTCCTGGCCCGCCTTGCCCTGCACGATGGTGCGGATATAGGTGATCCGCTCCCCCTTCTTCCCGGAGATCCGCGCCCAGTCGTCCGGGTTGGTGGTGTTGGGAAGATCCTCGTGCTCGCGGAATTCGTCGACGACGGCGCGCAGGAAATGCTCGATCCGCAGACCCTTCTGGTTGTCCAGCAGCAGGTCCTTGATCGCGTATTTCTTCGCCCGGTCGACCACATTCTGGATGACAGCCCCCGAGTTGAAATCCTTGAAGTAGAGCATCTCGGTGTCCCCGTTGGCGTAGGTCACCTCAAGATATTCATTCGATTTCTCGGTGGAGTACATTTTCTCGACAGTGCGCCGGATGATTGCCTGTACCGTGGCGGCACGGCTGCCGCCGTGCTCGCCCAGGTCGTCGGCGTGCAGGGGCAGATTCTCGGTGATGTACTTGCCGAAAATCTCTGCAGCTCCCTCCGCGTCGGGGCGGTGGATCTTGATCTTCACGTCCAGCCGGCCGGGCCGGAGAATCGCCGGGTCGATCATGTCTTCCCGGTTGGACGCACCGATCACAATGACGTTCTCCAGCTTCTCGACGCCGTCGATCTCGCTGAGCAACTGCGGAACGATGGTGGTCTCGACGTCGGAGGACACGCCGGTGCCCCGGGTCCTAAAGAGGGAGTCCATCTCGTCGAAGAACACCACGACAGGGCTGCCGTCCGACGCCTTCTCGCGGGCGCGGGCGAAGATCAGCCGGATGTGGCGTTCCGTTTCACCGACATACTTGTCCAGCAGCTCCGGGCCCTTGATGTTCAGGAAGTAGCTCCGGGTTTCGCTGGACCCGGTCCGTTCCATCACCCGTGCGGCCAGGGAGTTCGCTACCGCCTTGGCGATGAGGGTCTTGCCGCAGCCCGGCGGGCCGTACAGCAGGATCCCCTTCGGGGCTTTCAGCCCGTGTTCCCGGTACAGGTCCGGGTGCAGGAACGGTAGTTCGACGGCGTCACGGATCTGTTCAATCTGGGGGCCGAGGCCGCCAATGTCCTCGTAGGCGATGTCCGGTACCTCTTCGAGGACCAGGTTTTCCACTTCGCTGCGCGGGATTTTCTCCAGCGCATACCCGGACCGGTTGTCGACAGAGAGGGCGTCGCCGACGCGGATCCGCTCCGCCTGGAGGGGCCCGTTCAGCCGAACCACCCGCTCCTCGTCGGCGCGTCCGATGACGAGGGCACGGTCGGAGCCCAGCAGTTCCTTGACAGTCACCAGTTCGCCGGCCCGCTCGAAGGCCAGGCCTGCGACGATGGTGAGGGATTCGTTCAGCAGCACCTCCTGGCCGGGCATCAGCTGCGCCAGGTTGATCAGGGGGCTCACGGCGACCCGGAGTTTCCTGCCGGACTGCAGGATGTCGGCGCTCTCCTGGGAGGTGGCCGCCGCCGTTGACCCCGGCTCCGTAGCCCGCTGGGCATTGATCTGGATGATCGTGCCGAAGCTGAACGGTGTGGCCCCCTCATTCTCGAGGGCGCCCTTGAGCCGCACGATCTCGGCCCGCGCGGTTTCGAGAGCGGCCACCAGTTTGGTGTTGTTCTGGGCCGCGGACGCGAGCTGCCGGTCGATGTTGCGCAACCGGTCCCGCAGGACGTTCAACTGGCGCTGGGTCGCCGCCAGCTGGCTGGCCGCCGCACCGGCCTGATGCGCTTCGCCAGCCGATGGTTCCGTTGGATCAACGTTCTCGAAGTCAGCCATGCGTATCGCCACCTTCAGTGCTTGGTTATTGCTCTCCTTCGACCATAGCGCAGAGCGCCGGGTAATACCTGAAAGTCGGCTGCATGAGGGGCGTCGGCTACTGGCCGGAAGGCTCGTCCGGCGTCCGCAGGTTGTCGGCTGCGACCTGGTCGCGGCGGGCCTGGGCCTCGTCGGCTGGCAGTGCGCCGCGCTGGATGGTGGAACTGGCGTCACGGGCGACCCTCCGCAGCCGCTTGTCGGAGACCTCACGTTCGCCGACCGCCTGCGGGGTCCAGGCGTTGAGGTCCTCGGCGCTGAAATCGGTTTTGGAGGGACGCCGCTTGGTGGTCAGGCCGGTGACCCCGTGTGCCAGGCGGCGGGTGATCAGCAGGAAGCCGGTGTGTGCCACCATCCGGTGATCGGGCCGCACAGCGAGTCCTTCAAGGTGCCAGCCGCGCACCATCGACTCCCAGCCGTCCGGTTCGGTGAACCGGCCGTCAGCCCGGATCGCTTCAGCCGTCCGGGACAGCTGGGTCACGGTGGCCACGTAGCTGATCCAGACACCGCCGGGGGCGAGCACCGTGGCGACGGCGTCCAGGCACTCCCACGGGGCGAGCATGTCGAGGACCACCCGGTCGACGCTTCCCGGTTCTTCCTGCTCGACCACTTGTTCCTGGAAATCTCCCAGGGAGATTTTCCAGGCCGGGTGGGGGCCGCCGAAAATTGTTTCGACGTTGCCTTGAGCGATGTCGGCGAATTCGGAGCGGCGTTCAAAAGAGTGGAGGTAACCGGCGTCGCCGACGGCCCGGAGGAGAGAGATGGACAGCGCCCCCGACCCGACACCAGCCTCGACCACGCGGGCCCCCGGGTAGATGTCCGCCATGGTGATGATCTGTCCCGCGTCCTTGGGGTAGACCACTGCGGCCCCGCGCGGCATGGACAGGACAAAGTCGGAGAGCAGCGGGCGCAGCGCCTGGTAGAGCTGGCCGCTGGTGTTTTCGAGGACCGTGCCCTCGAGGGAACCAATCAGCCCGTCATGCAGCAGGAACCCCTTGTGGGTGTGGAACGCGCCGCCAGGGGTCAGGGTGATGGTGTTCATCCTGCCCTTCTCGTCGGTCAGCTGTACTCGCTCACCCGCGCGGAACGGGCCCCGGCGGGCGGCGGCACCGTGGGGTGGGTGGTCCGCGGGGGTGGTTCCGGGGGTGTTCATCGTCGATTGTCCTTAGCTCGTGGGGTGGTGGGTGCGCGCCGTCGGCGGCGGTTTAGGAATGCTGGCCGGGATGGGGTTTGCCGGTGATCGCCGAGATGACGGTCGCCTGGTGCAGCAGACCGGTGACGCGGCCCTGGCGGTCGATGACCGCGTATTCGCTGCCGGGCAGTTTCGCCAGGAACTGGACCAGCTCCTGGCCCTGCGCCGACTCGGGGACGTAGGCGCCAGGGGAAAGGGCCCGGGCCACGGCATTGATCGGGGTCCTGTCCGCCGCGTCGTCGGGCACGCTGAGCATTGCGCCGGTGTCCACGACAGCCTCGGGCACCCCGGTGGCACCCGTGAGGACAACCGCCGCTCCCGGGTTATCCCGGACGAGCCGGCGGACGGCCTGCACCGTCGTTCCAGCGGCGATACTCAGAGCGGGCTGCTTCAGTCGTCCCGCGCTGACCTCGGGTAGGCGCAGGCGCATCTGTGCGTTGCGGATGGCGGCAGTCGCCCCCATCCAGAGGAACGCGCCCATCACGGCGGCGATGATGACGACCGTCAGGTCCGGGGTGCCACCGGCCAGCAGGGGCAGGCCGAGCACGGCAACGACGAGGAGGATGACGATGAGCCGGCCAGCCCAGCCCGCGGCGACCGTTCCCTTGTCCTGATTGCCGGTAGCCTTCCAGACCGCCGACTCAACGATCCGGCCGCCGTCAAGGGGAAGGCCGGGCAACACGTTGAACACGGCGACCAAGAGGTTGGCCCAGACAAAGATGTCGGCAAGCAAGCGCCCCACCGACTGTGGTTCGAACAGTGGGAGGGCGAGCCAGCCGCCGAGCGCCAGAAGGAAGTTTGCGGCAGGCCCGGCCAGCGCGACGATCAGGGAACGGCCGGGGCTGGCATTAAAGTGTTCAAACTGCGTGTGTCCGCCCCAGAGGTTCAGCACTATGCGGGCGGTCGGCCAGCCGAAGACGCGCGCCGACAGGGCGTGGGCCAGCTCATGGACCAGGACTGATGCGGCGAGCAGCAGCGCGTAACTCAGGGCCACCCCGTAGGCGCCGAACCCGATCCCGGGGAACGCGCGTTCCACCTGGGGTCCGAAGACCATCACCACGAAGACGGCGATGATGAACCAGGACCAGGCCAGCACAATGGGGATCCCCCACAACCGGCCCAGCGACAGCCCTTCGCGCCGCTGCAACGCCTGGGGTTCGGGTGAGGTCACAGGGCGGCCTGTCCCACGGGGGCTCCGCGGTGGCCGAGGACCAACCGGGTGAGGTCGGCGACCGTCCGGTTTGCCAGGGTGGGCCACTCGTACCAGCCGCGATCCGTGGGCAAGGGGCCCATGTGCGGTACGGCGAGGGCCACCAGCCCGGCGGCTTCGGCGGAGGTGGCGCCCGGAAGGGAGTCTTCGATGGCCACCACGCGGTGCTTCATCAGGGCCCCGTCGGCCCCGCCGAGGGCGTCGAAGGCCAGCTGGTAAGGCTCGGGGTCGGGCTTGCCCTGCTGGACCATATCCCCGGTGACCAGGAAATCGAAGGTGCCCGGTGGGAGCTGACGCACCACTTCGTCGGCCAGGGGCCTCTCGGACATGGTGACCATGGCGCACGGAATGCCCTGCGCCACGAGTTCCGCGAGCAGTTCGCGTGCTCCCGGGCGCCAGGGGGCGGATTCAGCTACCCGGGCCTCTACCTCGGCGATGAGGTGGTCGATGATGTCACGGATGGACAGGGCGACGCCCGCTTCCTGCAACGCACCAGCCGAGAAGGACAGTGCCTGACCTACCAGGGCCTCGGCCTGGGTGGTGGACCAGGTGCCGCCATGCGCCGCGACCAGATCCTTCTCTGCCTGGATCCAGTAAGGCTCAGTGTCGACAATCGTGCCGTCCATGTCCCAGAGCACCGCCTGAAGCAGCCCCTCCGGAAGGGCCCCGTCGTGCAGCTCCCCTGCGTTCTCGCGGGTTGCCTGTCCGGAAATCGGCGCAGCTGTACTGGGATCGGATGTAGCCATGGGTCCAGTCTACGGGGCCTGTCCGCGCGGTAACGGCTCCTTTGGCTCTGCGCGAAGCGCCAGTCAATACCTGCCAACACCGCGTGGTGAGGTTTAGGGTGAAGTGGTGAGTACCTTTGATGAGAGCGTCCAGCCCGGAGTCCGTGGCCTTTTCGAGGATAGTGCTGTGCCCGATCGTAGGGTGACGATTATGCTGGCCGCCTTCGAAGGCTGGAACGACGCCGGTGAAGCGGCCAGTGACGCCCTGAAGTTCATGGGCAGGTACTGGGGCAGCGAAAAGGTCGCGACGATCGACGCCGATGAGTTCTACGACTTCCAGTTCACCCGCCCCGTGGTGTCACGGAACTCCAAGGGCCAGCGCAAGATCAAATGGCCCACCACCCGGATCAGCAAGGCATCGGTTCCTGACACCAACGTGGACCTGATCCTGGTCCACGGGGTGGAACCGTCCTACAAGTGGCGCGCCTACACCGCGGAGCTGATTGCCTCCGCCAAGGAACTGGACGTCGACTGCATCATCCTGGTCGGTGCGCTCCTCGCCGATGTTCCGCACACCCGCCCCATCCCGGTCACCGTCACGTCGGACGATGAACTGGTCCGGGAAAACCTCAACGTCGAGCCCTCCACCTACGAGGGGCCCATCGGGATTGTCGGAGTGCTCAGCGAGGTCGGTTTGCTCGCCGATATTCCGACCCTGTCCCTCTGGGCAGCGGTGCCCCACTATGTGGGGCAGTCCCCCTCGCCCAAGGCGCAGCTGGCGCTGTTAAACCGGCTCGAGGAGATGCTTCACCTGTCACTGGACATGCACCTGCTGGTGGAGGAGTCGGAGGCGTGGGAGCGCGGTGTCGACGAGCTGGCCATCGAGGATCCCGAGGTGGCTGCCTACGTGCGCCAGCTAGAGGAAGCGAAGGACACCGCCGAACTTCCCGAGGCCAGCGGGGAATCGATCGCCCGCGAGTTCGAGCGGTACCTCAAGAAGCGCCGCAAGGACTGACCTCTCGGCGTCCCTGATACCCAGCTCTGACGAGGGGGCCTGCTTTTCAGTGCCCCCACCCAGGCCCGAACGGTTGTTCGTCGGGCCCAGGCTCGCCGGTTACCTGGTGAGCCGGATGCCCAGGAGGGCGTCCAGGGCAGCGACGACGGCATCCGCACCGTCAGCTGTGCCACCGGTCCCGGGGGCGACTGCTGCCCACCGGTCGACGGCCGCGACGGCGGCCGGGGCGTCGAGATCGTTGGCCAGCGCGCTACGCAACTCCTGGGTAAGCGCTGCCGCCGATTCCGTGGTGGCGGAGCCCAGCGCGAGGCGCCAGCTGGCCAGCTGGTCCTGCGCGCGGGGAATCACCTTGTCGGTCCAGGACCAGTCGGAGCGGTAGTGATGGTTCAGGATCGCGAGCCGGATGGCCGCGGGGTCGATCCCGTCGCGGCGCAGGGTGGACACCAGCACCAGGTTGCCACGGGACTTGCTCATCTTCTCGCCGTCGAGCCCCACCATCCCGGCATGGGCGTAGTGACGGGCCAGCGGGGTGCCGGTGGCCGCTTCAGCGTGGGCAGCACTCATTTCGTGGTGAGGGAACACCAGGTCGGAGCCTCCGGCCTGCACGGTGAAGGGCAGGTTCAGGAACCGCTGGGCGATCACCGCGCATTCGATGTGCCAGCCGGGCCGTCCCCGACCGAGGGTGTTGCCGTCCCAGTCCGGCTCGCCGGTCCGGGCAACCCGCCACAGCAGGGGGTCCATCGGGTGCCGCTTGCCCGGCCGTTCCGGGTCGCCACCGCGTTCGGCAAAGAGCCCGGTCATTTCGTCTTCCCCGAGGTGGGACACCGCTCCGAGGAACCACGCTTCGGGACCCGATAGCGCATCCCGCGCGGCGTTCACTGAAAAGTAGATATCGCCGTCGGGATCGGAGCCGTCGCCCGCCACCGGGTACGCGATGCCGCGCTCCAACAGGGATTCAATCACCGGCACGATCCATTCGATGGACTCGACCGCCCCGATATAGTGCTCAGGTGGGATGACGTTCAGCTCGTACATGTCTTCACGGAACAGATCGGTCTGCGCGGTGGCCAGGTCCATCCAGTCCACCCCGGTGGCGGTTGCCCGCTCCAGCAAAGGGTCGTCAATGTCGGTGACGTTCTGGACATAATTTACGACGGCACCGGAATCCCGCCACAGACGGTTCAGGAGATCGAACGCGACATACGTGGCTGCGTGACCCATATGGGTAGCGTCATACGGGGTAATTCCGCAGACATAAAGTCCTTGCCCGGGTTCGGGCGGCAGGGTCACCAGCTGCTGCTGTTTGGTGTCGTACAGGCCGATGCTGGCGGTTTGGCCAGGCAGGGCAGGAATAGGTCGAGAGTTCCACGCAATCACGTCTTCTACAATACGTTCTCCGCCGGGCGCGCCAGACCAGTGGGGTCCGGTCTGGCCCTGGTCAGGGCTTGGTCCAGGGGTTGGCTCAGGGGTTGATAATGCCGAATCCGAGCAGCAGGAACAGCGCCAGCCCCAGCAGGATCCGGTACCAGACGAAGAGCCCATAGCTGCGGGTCGAAACGAATTTGAGGAACCAGCCGATGATGACGAAACCGACCACGAACGCAATCCCCGTGGCCAGGGCCGTCTCCCCCAGACCGTAGGGACCGGGTTCGTCGAAGCTTTTGACGAGCTGGAAGAACCCGCTGGCGAAGACCGCGGGGATCGCCAGCAGGAAGGAGTAGCGGGCTGCGGCCTCACGGTTGTAGCCCATGAACAGGCCGGCCGTGATGGTGCCACCCGACCGGGACACCCCGGGGATCAGGGCCAGTGCCTGGGCGAAACCGTAGAAGATGCCGTGCCGGAAGGTTAGCTGCTCCAGCGTGCGGTCCTGTTTGCCGACGGCGTCGGCGACAGCCAGGATCAACCCGAACACGATCAGCATGGTCGCGGTCAGCCACATGCTGCGCAGTGTGCTCTCGATCTGGTCCTGGAACAGTAACCCGAGAATGCCGATGGGGAGGCTGCCGAGGATTACCAGCCAGCCCATCTTCACATCCGGGTCACTGGAGGGGACCTTTCCAACGAGCGATCCGGTCCAGGCCTTGATGATCCGGACAATGTCCCGCCAGAAGAACACCACCACCGCCGTCTCGGTGCCCAGCTGGGTGATCGCGGTGAACGCGGCACCCGGATCCTGGGCGTTGGGCAGGAACTCGCCAACGATGCGCAGGTGGGCGCTGGAAGAGATGGGGAGAAATTCTGTCAGGCCCTGCACCAGGCCCAGGATGGCAGCTTCGATCCAATTCACATCTAAGACCTTAGAGCACCCACCTGCCAAGGGCCGGGAGGCTGCCGACCAGCCGGAGGCTTTAGGCTTACCGTATGCAGTGGCAAAACGTGGGCAGCAGCGGACTGACGGTATCCCGTGTGGGATTGGGCACCATGACCTGGGGTCAGGATGCGGACGAGGAAACGGCCCGTGAACAGCTACGACTGTTCACCGAGGCCGGCGGCACGCTGGTCGGCACCGCGGCCCGCTACTCGGATGGCCGGGCGGAGGCGATGCTGGGAGACCTGATCGGAGACCTTGTCGCCCGTTCCGAGCTGGTCCTCGCCGTGCAGGGCGGGCTTACCCGCTCCCACGGAGGTGTCCGCCGTGCCGATGCCTCCCGCAAGGGGCTGCTCGACTCCCTCGATGCCTCACTGGCCCGGCTCGGGACTGACCACGTGGACTTATGGCTGGCGCCGGTCCGGCAGGCCGGAGTGCCGCTGGAGGAGACGCTCAGTGCGCTGGAAGTCGCCTACCGTACCGGGCGCGCCCGGTACGTCGGGGTGTCCAACCAGGCTGGCTGGGAGCTGGCCCTCGCGGCGGCGTCCGCCGGTTTCCCGGTCGTTGCTCACGAGGCCGAGTACTCGCTGTTGAACCGCACTGTGGAGCGGGAAGCCACACCTGCCGCACTGGCCCTGGGTGTGGGGGTACTCGCCTGGGCTCCCTTGGGCCGCGGCGTGCTGACCGGCAAGTACAGGGGGCAGACCCCAGCGGATTCCCGGGCGGCGTCGGACCTGTGGGCGCCCTACGTGGAGCCATATCTCACCGGCCGACCGCACCGCGTCGTTGAGGCGGTGGTGACTGCGGCGAAGGGCCTGGATCTGGCGCCGCTGGAGGTTGCCCTGCGCTGGGTGATGCACCGGCCCACCGTGGCCGCCGCGCTCGTCGGGGCCAGGACCAGCCATCAACTCAAGGATGTGCTCGCCGCGGCGCAGGAGCCGCTGCCGCAGCAGATCTCCGAGGTACTCAATGAAGTGTCGGCGCCGTCCTAGGATTCGTCGTCGTCGTCGTCGCCCTCTTCATAGATGACCAGCGGGGTCACTTCCCCGTGGGCGTCGTACAGGACTTCCTCGTAGGTATCGAAGGCGTCGGCGATGGCGAGGTAGGCGGCCTCCACGGCAGGGTCCTCCTCACCGCGACGGGACGCGGCCGCGTTAAGATGCTCCTCAAGCGCCGAAACCAGGGTTTGGAGCGCGACACGCGGATCAATACTCATGGGTAGACGTTATCGGTAAAGTGGTCAAAATTGGAGGAAAATGCGCGAACAATTTCTGAACGCAACGACAGCGCCAAAGCGCGACGTCGGACGCCGCTACGAGTACCTGGTACTGACTGTCAACGCGGGCGAGCCGATCAACGCCGCACGTCAGGCGCTCACCGAACACGCCGAGTACGGCAAGTGGGAGCTGGAGCGCAGCTGCATCTACATCGGCGGCGGGCGCCGCTACTGGATGCGCCGCAAGGTGATGCGGGTGGAGCGCACGGCGTAGGACGCCAGGGCCGCTACCCGTCCTCCAGCGGGCCGAGCCAGGCGGTCGCCACAGTCCGGTGAGCGGACTCGGTGGACGACGGATGGTACTGGCCCGCGAGCACGTCGCGGTGCAGCCGGCCGATCTCGCTTCCAGTCCGGAAGCCCTGCCCTCCCGCCAGATGCAAGGCGGCGTCAGTGACCTCGCGGGCCACCCCCGTAGCGCGCAACTTCAATCCGACCAGCTTCGCGAACCAGCGGGCGCCGTGGTCGGTGCCGGCGTCAAGGTCCCGTGCCACTGACTGCAGCTGCGCGTCGAGCGAATCCATCGCCATCGCTGCGTCAGCAACCTGCCAACGGACCTCAGGGGTCTGTGCCAGTGGTAGCCCCTTGCCGGTGGTCCGCTGATTGGCGGACTCGATCGCCAACGCCAGCGACCGGTCGCCGATTCCCGTGTACACCGCCGACAGAAGCGTCTCAAACGCCGCGAAGATGGCGAACACCAGTGGGTCGGCGTTTGGGCCGACGGGCAGGTGCCTGAAGATCCGTTCGGCGGGGACGACGACGTCGTCGAGCCGGGTGGTGTGGGACTGGCTGGCACGCATCCCGAGGGTGTCCCAGTCCTGCGCCGTGTGCACCCCGGGTGTCCCCCG
The DNA here is from genome assembly GCF_013116745.1 of Arthrobacter sp. 260. Taxonomy (GTDB): domain Bacteria; phylum Actinomycetota; class Actinomycetes; order Actinomycetales; family Micrococcaceae; genus Arthrobacter_D. Next base: position 179,057 of record NZ_JABFOE010000004.1, on the reverse strand, counting down.
GGTCACGAAGCCGTGTACCAGCTGCTCGGCTCCGTCGGGGGTCGTGGTCTTGCCGAAAACTCCCAGGCGGGTCCAGGCCGGGGCGAGGCTGGTGAAGATCTTGGTACCCGTGAAGGAATACCCGCCGCCAGCCTGGGGCGCCGCAGTGGTGAGGGAATCGAAAAGGACCGCATCGTTGCCCGGCTCGGACAGCCCGAACGCGTACAGCTCCCCCTGGGCGGCCTCGCGGAGGACGAAGTCCAGGGAGGTATCACCCCGGCGCTGGAGGAGCAGCGCGACCCCTGTCCACACCAGGTGCATGTTGATGGCCAGTGCCGTGGCCGGCGCGGCCGATGCCAGACGCCGCTGGCAGGCGGCCGCCGCTTCGATGCCCAACCCACGGCCGCCGTCGTCAACAGCGGCCATCAGTGCCAGATAACCGGCCTCCCTGAGGTCGGCGAGGTCGGCGTGGAAGAACTCGTTCCGGGAGTCGTAGCCTGCGGCGCGCTCCCGGAACGTGTCGAGGAGGCTGTCCGGGAGGATGTCGGCTGGTGTGTCCACTGGGGTGTTCGCCGTCGGTCCTAGTAGGTGGTGAGCAGGCGGTTGAGGACGCGTGAGCCGAACTTGAGGGACTCAGTGGGGACCCGCTCGTCGACCCCGTGGAACATCCCGGTGAAGTCGAGTTCGTCCGGGAGTTGGAGGGGGGCGAAGCCGTAACCGGTAATGCCCAGGCGGCTGAGCGACTTGTTGTCGGTGCCGCCGGACAGCGTGTAGGGCAGGACCTTGGCGCCCGGATCCTGGCTGTGGAGGGCATCGATCATTGAGTCGACCAGGTTTCCGGCGAAAGGCACCTCGAGGGAGACGTCCTTGTGGTCGTAGGTGACGTCGACGCCGTCGCCCGCTAGTTCCTTGATGGTGGCGAGGACCTGCTCCTCCTGGCCGGGAAGGGTCCGCACATCGATCAGGGCCTCGGCGGTGCCGGGGATGACGTTGTGCTTGTAGCCGCTCTTGAGCACCGTCGGGTTAGAGGTGTTCTGCAGCGTTGCACCCACGAAACGCGCGACGGTGCCGAGTTCGGCGAGCAGGGTGTCGGGGTTGTCGGCGTCGAATTCGACGCCCGTGAGTTCAGTCACACCCTCCAGGAACTGGCGGGTGGTGGGGGTCAGTTCAATTGGCCACTTGTACTCCCCCACCCGGGTGACGGCACGAGCGAGACGGGTCACCGCGTTGTCCGTGTTGATCTGTGAGCCGTGGCCGGCGCGGCCGTGAGCCACCAGGCGGAGCCAGGAAATGCCCTTCTCGGCGGTCTGCAGCAGGTAGGTTCGCTGTCCGCCGATGGTGGCGGAGAAGCCGCCGACCTCGGAGATGGCCTCGGTAGCCCCGTCGAACAGCTCGGGCTTGTTGTCAACGAGCCAGGAGGCTCCGTACTTGCCGCCGGCCTCCTCGTCGGCGAAGAAGCCGAAGATCAGGTCGCGCTTGGGCTGGATCTTCTCGCGCTGCATGCCGCGGAGGACCGAGAGGATCATCGCGTCCATATCCTTCATGTCCACGGCGCCGCGGCCCCAGATGAGCCCGTCCTTCTCCTCGCCGCTGAAGGGGTCGACCGTCCAGTCTTCCTTCTGGGCGGGGACGACGTCGAGGTGGCCGTGCACCACGAGGGCGGGCAGGGACGGATCGGATCCGGGCATCCGTGCAATCACCGATGCGCGGCCGGGCTCGGACTCGAAGATCTGCGTCCCCAGTCCGACTTCCTCGATCAGGCCCGCCGTGTACTCCGCTGCCGCTCGTTCGCCAGGGCCAACATTGTCGCCATAGTTGGAGGTGTCAATGCGGATGAGTTCCTGGCAGATGCGGACAACTTCGTCTTCGGGCAAGATGTTCGTCACGTGGGGCCTCCTGAGGCAACTGGTCTGTTCCACCAGCCTAACCACTTTGGCTCGGACCCCTGCTGAGGGTGCCGATTAAACTCTTGGGCCTTCATCGTGTTAGAGTTTTTTTCGCTGCTTCCGAGGGTTTGAGCCACGGAAAACATCACCTGCGCGGGTGGCGGAATGGCAGACGCGCTAGCTTGAGGTGCTAGTCCTCTAACGAGGGTGGGGGTTCAAGTCCCCCTCCGCGCACAATGAGAAAACCCCGGTTCGCCGGGGTTTTTTTGTGCCCACAATCAGGCGGGCCCTGTCTCGGACGCGCGACCTCATCTGATTCCCACACGGGCGACCGGTGACCGGGCCAGGAGCAGCGCCCAACCACCGGCGACCCCGATGGCGAGCAGGACGATGACATAGCCAATCGCTGGGGCGCTCGGCCAGGTCAGCTCGTCGCCATACCGCAACAGGGCGAGGGCCTGCAGCATGACGAAGCTGACCGAGGTCAGGGCCACCGGACGGATAGCCCGACGATCGTTGCTGAACTGACCCTGCGCGGCCGACCACCCCAGACCCACGAGCCACGCCCCGATCGCCCTCGCGGTGAGCTCGGACAGGCTCCACGGCCACCACGCGGCGGCAAAAGTGGGTACGGCCAAGAGCGCCACGCCGTAGATCAGCAAAAAACCGGCGATTACCGCCATAAATAACCGCAACCCACGAGGTAGCACCGGCCGACCTGCCTCGATGGATCTCCGGGAAGGGCCGAGGGACCGGATCTGGATCAAGCTGATGACAAGCATCGCCACGGGCACCAGGGCATAGATTGCCAGCCACGCCCATGCGGCGACCTGGGCCAGTGTGCCGTTGTTCGACGACAGGTGAAATCGATCGAGGTGCAGCAGGGTGACTCCAAGGGTCAACGTCGTGAAGATGAATACTGGCCAGACCGCCAGCTTTGCTGAGTCCCATGACATTGAGCGGGCACCCGCTATTTCCAGGCCCGCAGCCGACCAGTATGCCGCCCCGAGGAAGACTGCGGTCATGGGTGGGTCGACTGTCCACGCGAACCATTCCGCAGTCCGGAGCGGAAAGACGAACAGCACCAGCCCAGCGAGGAATACCAGGAATGCGGCGACGTAGAGTAGCCGACGCATCGCTGGAATTACCGCGGTGACCTCACCTGGAGTGGACATCCCTGCGCTGATCTACGGGTTCGGTCTCCTCGCTGGGCGACGGGTGTGTGGGCGGCTTGGAGTGTTCGGCCAGATAGGTGTGAAGCATCGAGACCACGGTGGCCCCGTCCCCCACTGCAGTGGCAACCCTTTTGATCGACCCGCGCCGCACGTCGCCGATCGCGAATATGCCCGGCAGACTGGTTTCCAGGGCCATCGGCTGCCTGGACAACTGGGCGTCGTCGGTGTCGTGATTGGCGCCAGTGAGCAGGAAGCCGGCCCCATCGCGTTTGACGGTGAGGGGCAGCCAGGAGGTCCTGGGCACCGAACCAATCAGCACGAACAAGCCGTTCGCTTCGATCTCTTCGTCCGTCGTCGGGACCGCGGTTCCGGGTGGGCCGACCTTGACGGCGGCAAGGAATCCGTCCTGATGACGGGCCCCAATGATCGTCGTGCTGCAGCGGATCACGACATTGCGGGTGGCCTCCAGCTGGGAGATGAGGTAGTCGGACATGCTGGCCGACAAGGTGGGTCCACGCACCAGCAGGATCACTTTTCTGGCGTACTTCGCCAGATGCAGAACCGCTTGCCCCGCCGAGTTGCCACCGCCCACCACACAGACTTGCTTTCCGGCCATCGAGGGCGCTTCAGACACCGTGGCCCCATAGAACACTCCCCTGCCGACCAGATCCTCCAGCTCGGGTATGCCGACGCGACGATAGTCCGCTCCGGTGGCCACCACCACTGTTCGGCACCGCACGACACTGCCGTCCGAAATCGACACCTCGTACAGGTCTCCGGCTACGTTGAGCCCTTCTACCTTCCGCAGAAACAGGAAGTCGGCCCCCAAGGTCCAGGCTTGGTGAAACGAGCGATAGGCCAGGTGCGCGCCGCTCACGCCGCGGGAGAATCCGGGGTAATTGCGGATCAGCGAGCTTGTCCCGGCTTGGCCGCCGACCGCGTCCCCCTCGACCACCATGGTCGAAAGACCCTCGGAGGAGGCATACACAGCGGTCGCCAGGCCGGATGGACCGGCTCCCACCACAACCACGTCGAAAATTTTGCCCACCGGTGGCGGTTGCGTCACGCCTATCGCTTCCGCGATCTCCAGATCGCTGGGGTTCTCAAGGACCCGTGGTGAGGCGGTGAACTGCAACACCATGACCGGCAGTTCAGGGTTGTGGAGGCCAAGACTTTCCAGCGTGCCTGCTGCCGTCTCGGACCCGACCGGGTGGAAGCCCACCGGGATGTGGTTCCGGCTCAGGGAATCGCGCAACGCGTGAGTTCGTTCGTCGCCCATCTCGCCGATCAACCTGACCGCCTCGAATCCACTTCCCTGGGCTAGATGCCAGTCGTCGAGCGCATCGGTGATCGCCCCATGGAACTCTTCGTCGCGCACTCCCTGGGGTCGTATGATCACCAATTCGGCGTATCCCTGCGAGATCGCCTTGAATACCGTGGGGGCACTCTCAAAGTCTCCCCACGTCACAACGACGCCACGCTTGGCGGCCGGGTGATAGCCGTAGGCTCGGCGCAGAAATTCAAGACCGCCGCGGTCATCCGGTCCGTAGCAGCCGAGGATCAGGGCAACTGGGCGATTCCAGCGCCGGAGCCCCTCCAGCACCGCCCGACCGTGGGCGTGATCGGCGCAGAGCACCACCTCGTAGTCGGCCCCGTAGCGTCGACGTAACTCGTCTCCGAGAACGTGCGCCGAGACCGGGTCTGGGGTCGCTATCAACATGATCGGAGTTGAGGGGTCCATGGCCGCCGTCTTTCCGGTTCAAGGGTTCGGTGGCGATCACGATACTCGCGCCCAGATACGGGAGACAAGGGGTTGTGGGGGAAGGGCGGTAGTGATGCGCCCTGATTCACGTTCGACCCCTGTCGGCGAATACCTCTCCGAGTACCGCGCCGCCTTCTTTTCGATCCCTCCCGCGGATATAGTTCCGTCTGGGGAGATGCCACGATCTGTCCGTACACCTGGGTGCCAACGCATCTTGACTGTCGGAAGGTTCCGTAGCCAGCAGGCTGAGGAGCGGACTGGCCTTGCCTCAAGGAAAAATCATGCCAGCCAGCCCACGTCGCCTGCTGACGTCAGTAACTGCACTATCCATCGCAGGGTTGCTGCTCGGATCGCTGACCGCCTCCCCCGCCGTAGCCCAGCCCGCTGTGCCCGAGCCCGCACCCTCAAAAGAACCTTCCGTCACAGGACTGCCGCCGGACCGCTTCATTGTGAAGTTCAGGGACATGGCACAGACCAGCTCCGCGGACCGCATCGACACCTTCGATGCCACCGGGGAGCTCGGCATCGTGGTTGAGGAAGTCCGACCCACCGGCGACGGCGGCGTCATCGTGGAAGCCACCGAAGATCTCACCGTCAACCAGGTCAGCGAGGTCATCGCGACCCTTGAGGCGCAGGCCGACGTCGAGTACGCGGAAGTTGACCAGTTCGCGAAGCCTGCTGCGGCAACTAACGACACCTACTCCAACTGGCAGTGGAACCTGTTCGAAGCACAGGGCGGAATGCGCGTACCTGACGCCTGGAAAACCGCCACCGGTGCGGGCATCACCGTCGCCGTCATTGACACTGGCAGCACCCCGCACAGCGACCTTGCCCGAAACAGCATTCCCGGGTGGGACTTCATCACAGACACAGCGACAAGCGTCGACGGCGACGGCCGGGACGCGGACCCCAACGACCCGGGAGACTCGTGTGAGGGAGGGCCGTCATCCTGGCACGGCACCCACGTCGCAGGAATCATCGGAGCGGAAGCAAACAACGCCATGGGTGTGGCAGGCGTCGCCTACAACTCCACAGTCCAGCACATTCGTGCAGTGGGCGCGTGTGGTGGCTGGTCCAGCGACATCGCCCCCGCCATCATCTGGGCCGCCGGTGGCCCGGTTGCCGGTGTTCCGACCAACCCCACCCCAGCCCGGGTCATCAACCTGAGCCTGGCTGGCGAGGGCATGTGCAGCACCACCTACCAGAACGCCATAAACTACGCTGTGGGCCGGGGAACAGTTGTCGTGGCAGCAGCCGGTAACGGCTCTAGCCCGGCCATGTTCGCCTCCCCCGCGAACTGCCAGAACGTCATAGCAGTGGGAGCAACCGGGCGCGAAGGCTCCCAGGCCCCTTACTCGAACTACGGCGAAGAGATCGACGTCAGTGCCCCGGGCGGCGACTCCTACACCGGTTATGAAAGCGCCATCATCTCCACCGACAATGCCGGCCATCAGGTCCAGGGCGAGGAGATGTACGAGCTCAAGCAGGGCACATCCATGGCGGCACCCCATGTGGCCGGCACAGCGGCCCTGATGCTCTCGGCCAACATGCAACTGACCCCCGCCCAGCTAGAGCAGACGATGAAGGACACCGCCCGCTCTCTCCCGGGAGCGTGCTCCGGAGGATGCGGAACCGGAATCGTTGACGCTGCCGCAGCCGTCGTCGCCGCTGCCCCCGCCCGGCCCGACGTGGTAAGCGCAACTCCAACGGTCAGCGGCAACTCCCGCGTCGGCTCCACTCTCAGGGCAGTACCGGGGACGTGGACTCCGGCACCCGTCAATTTGGCCTACCAGTGGCTGCGTGACGGCCAGGCCATCTCCGGTGCCTCTGCAATCACTCATGTGGTAACAACAGCAGACACTGGAAAGAAGCTCAGCGTGAGGGTCACAGGCACCAAAGCTGGCTACGATTCCGCAACCCAAACCTCTGCGCCGACAGCGGCAGTCACCGACCCGGCCAACGACGTCGTCGCCCCGACACCGACCATCACCAACGGTGATACTGCCCAAGTGGGCGAGAAACTGACGGCGAGGGTTGGCACCTGGCTGCCCGCGCCCGTGACCCTGACCTACCAGTGGTTGCGCAGCGGATCAGCGATCTCCGGAGCCACCGGTGCGACCTACACTCCGGTGCCGGCCGATCTGGGTAAAACTCTCACCCTCAGGGTCACAGGCAAGAGCTCGGGGATGCCATCCACGGCCCGCACCTCGACCGCGACGAAGGCGGTGCTCCCTGGGGCCCTGTCCGCCGTTCAGCCTACCGTCAGCGGCTTCGCGGCGATCGGATACACGCTGACCGCCAAGCCCGGTACGTGGGCAGCAGGGACGACAGTGACCTACCAGTGGTTGCGCGATGGGGCGAACATCTCCGGCGCCAATTCGGTCACCTACAGGCCGGTCGCCGCGGACGCTACCAAGCGCCTGAGCGTAAAGGCAACCGGGACCAAGGCCGGCTACACCACGGTCTCCAGCACCTCGGCGCAGACGGACACCGTGCCGACGCCGTTCACGGATGTCCCCCTCGGAACTCAGTTCCATCGTGAGATGTCCTGGATGGCTGCCGAAGGCATCAGCACAGGGTGGACCGAGAAGAACGGCACCAAGACGTACCGGCCGCTGACCACAGTGAACCGGGATGCGATGGCAGCCTTCATGTACCGGATGGCCGGCAGCCCGGCCTACACGCCCCCAGCGAAGTCCCCGTTCGCCGACGTCTCCACCAAGCAGGAGTTCTACAAAGAGATGGCGTGGCTGGCATCCAGGGGTATCAGTACCGGGTGGACCGCGAAGAATGGCACCAGGACCTACCGGGCTCTGGACCCCGTGAACCGTGATGCGATGGCGGCGTTCATGTACCGCCTGGCCGGAGGCCCCAATTTCATCGAGCCGGACACGTCACCGTTCGCTGACGTGTCCACCAAGCAGCAGTTCTACAAGGAAATGTCCTGGCTGGCATCCACCGGGATCAGTACTGGGTGGACCTCCGGAAGCACCAAGATCTACAGGGCGCTGACACCGGTCAACCGGGACGCCATGGCAGCATTCATGTACCGGTTCGCCGCCAAATTCCAGGCCGAGCCGCTCGACAGTTAAGCCACCCTAGGTTGGGCCTTACCCGGCTGCAAAATGCTGATGCTTCACGGAGTCCATGAGTCCACGGTCAGCATCAGAGAGGCACCGTGCCCGTGTAGCGGGCGGATGTTGTCCGCGCGGCTTCACGTATTGCGCGGAGGCGTTCTTCACTCGAGATCGACCAGGTTCCATGCACGAGCCGGGGCCAGAACACGGCGGATGCAATCATGCCAAGGAACTGCGTCGCTGCTACTTCCAGGTCATCGATCTCCGCTGTTCCTGCGGCATGGACTTCTGCCAGGTACTGACGGAGCGCGCGCAGCACGGGAAGAGTCCCGAAATCGAAGGCTCGCTCCCTGAGCTCCGGGAATCGGGGGCCTTCCGCGATGATGGTTCGCATCAGGCAGGCGATCTGCGGGCGGTCAAGTATTTCACCGTAGGCACAGCCGATCTGGATGAGCCCTGCGAAGAAATCATTGACTGGTGGGCTGCCCAACTCAATTTCGGGCGTTGAACAAGCAGCGATCACTGTCGCCTCGAACAATTCGCCCTTCACCGGGAACTGTTTGAACAGCGTAGCCTTCGACACTCCGGCGCTCTCAGCTACCTTCGCGAGGGACGTCCTGTCGTACCCGGCGTCGAGAAACAATGTGGTGGCCGCATTGAGGATGTCTTCACGATTCTGCGACGCAATTTGCTGGTGATACGGGGAAACGTTGCGGGCCATGACACCCACTATCCCATATGGTGAGCCCATTGACTCACCTCTTCATGAATGCGATTATTCTTATGGTGAGTTTGCCGACTCACCTTTCAGAGCCCCTGAGGAGCATCACGATGGCAACAGTGATCATTCATGCAACGGTAACCCTCGATGGATTAATGGCCGATGTCGACGGAGGAGTCGACTGGATGTTTGGACTTCCTTCCGCGCCCGAGGACGAGATAGTCGTTCAAAGAGTGATGGATCAGATTGGTGCGATCGTTGGTGGAGCGAACAAAACCCAGACGATCGAGGAGGGCGAGCAGCCGTACGGCGGGATGTTGAAAGTGCCCGTGTATCTGATGACCCGACGGGAACATAGCCCGATCGAAAAGGACGGCACCATCTACACCTTCGTCGTGGACGACCTAGCTCGTGCCGTTGCGTCAGCGAAGGCAGCGGCGGGAGACAAATGGGTCAGCTTGCTGGGAGGACAAGTCTCGCGGGCCTGCCTGCAGATGGGCCTCGTCGATGAGATCCACCTGGACGTCGTGCCAGTCCTGCTCGGAGATGGGATCTCACTCTTCGCTGGACTGGGGCAGCGGGTCAATCTGGAACGGCTCGAGACCTCGGGATACGCCAGTGAAGCTCACCTCCGCTACCGGGTGGAACACTGATCGGGGTCTGATGCTGGACCGGCTGATGCGAAGGACATTTTGAGCGAACGAGAAGAACGAGTAACCAATCGAGAATGGGCTACTCGGACGAGGGGCGCTGCCGGTTCTGTTTCGTCGTCGAGCGCTGCTGCTTGGCGGCGAGGTGCCGTCGGACGGAACCTCGAGTGGGCCGGGTGGCGCGACGCTGGCGCGGGCCAGCAGACAGTCCCCGGTTTACCAGCTCGGCAAGCTTACGCAGGGCTGTTTCACGGTTGCGGAGCTGGGAACGCTGCTCGGAGGCGGCGACGGTGACCGATCCCGCGACAACCCGGTCACCGAGTCGGGTGAGCAGCAAGTCCCGTTGCCCGTCCGAGATGGCGGTCGACTCGGCGACATTCCAGGACAGTTCCGCCCGGGTATCCGTGGTGTTAACGTGTTGCCCGCCTGGCCCTGACGACCGGGAGAAACGCCAGCTGAGCTCGCGCTCGGGAATGGTGATCCCGGGCGAGACTTCTAGATCCATTCCACCAGCCTGACACAGGGTGCTAATCAGCGGGAAGCCACGCCGGGAGCACACCCGCTAGAACAGTGGCCAGGGCACCGCCGACATTTCTCCGCTCGGCGCAGGGAATCGACCGACGCTGCGCAGCCGGCTGCAGCGCGCGCTCAGCGCCTCAAGCTCTTCGCCGGTGAGCAGCCCGGCCAGAGCGGCCCCCAGCTCGCCTGAGAGGCCTTCACTGACTCGGTCAATGCCGTCGAGTTCGTCGTCGGTCAGCTCGTCGCCCAGCCAACCCCACAACACCGTTCGAAGTTTGTTCTCGCTGTGGAAGGTGAGCCCGTGGTCCACACCGTGGCGGTGCCCATCGGGCATTGCGAGAATGTGGTCGCCCTTCCGGTCAGCGTTATTGACGACGACGTCGAACACTGCCATCCGCCGGAGGGCTGGCGAGTCTTCGTGGATGAGGCTGACAATCCGATCGTTCTCGTCCCGTCCGCTCAGGACACTTTTCCAACCAGCCTCAGGCACCTCGTCAGCGGCCACCAGGTCCACGGCGGCCTGGGCGGGGTCCTGTTCCTGCCACAGCTGCACCATCCCCTCACCCATCGGGCCGTCGCGCAGCCAGGTATGCGGCACCACGTCCCATCCCATGACCTGGGAGACGAGGTAGGCGGCAACCTCCCGGTGGGCCAGTGTCCCGCTGGGAAAGTCCCAGAGCGGGTGCTCTCCGGCAATCGGCTTGTAGACCACTGCGGCCTCACCGATACTCCCGAGGAAGGTGGCGTTGGACGCAGTCGTGATGCGACCGGTGAGCGTGAGCTCCGCGGTCGCGAGGTCGGGCGCTGGCATCAGCCCTCAGGAGTGGCGCAGGTGTGTCCACCGGGGTCGATCGGCTGGCCGCACAGTGGACAGGTTGGTCGCCCGGCGCCCACTACCTCACGCGTGCGCTTGGCGAACGCGCGGGCTGTCCCCACCGGCATCCGGACGAGGAGCATCTCGGTCACTTCAACCTCTGCCTCAACATCGGCGAGGGATTCGTCGTCGTCGGTGTCCAGTTCGGTGATCGGGTACGCCTCAATGACCACCTGCACGGTCGAGGGGTCCCACCCCAGGCTCATGGCGCCAGTACGGAACTGTTCCTCGACGGGCTCCAACTGGTCGTTGTCAACCAGTTCAATGGGGGTGCTCGCGGGAATGCTGAAGGGATTTCCCTCAAGCGTGCCGAGCTGATCCAGGATCTCGTCGATCTTCTCCGCCAGCTGGGCCGACTGCTGTTTCTCCATCGCGATACTCACGATCTGCGAGCCCGCGCGTACCTGTAGATAGAAGGTTCGCTCCCCCGGAAGGCCAATGGTGCCAACGACGACGCGATCGGGCCAAGTAAACTCGTGAACTTTTGTGGGCATAGTGATTATTTTATGCGATGGGGGCCGGTGGTGTCTGATGTCCTGCTCCGCCGCCCACCGGCGCATCTCCGGCAGGTGAGCTCTTCGACAACCACGACAGGTCCCCTCCGTCAGTATTGGTGGCGATGACGCTCGGTCGGCTCGCGCCGTACCGCACGATCGACACGGAAGCGGGGTTCACGTTGATGCGCTGAAACAGGTCCAGATGGACGCCGAGCGCGTCGGCGAGGATCGACTTGATGATGTCTCCGTGGCTGACCGCCACCCACACGGCGTCGGGGCCATGCTCGGCTTCGAAGGCTGCGTCAAGGCGGCGAATCGCCGCCACGGAGCGGGCCTGCATCGCCGCCATGGATTCGCCTCCGGGAAAGGTGACTGCTGACGGTTGGGACTGCACCACCGACCACAGCTCCTCCGTCGCGAGCTCAGTGAGGGTGCGGCCCTGCCACTGGCCGTAGTCGCACTCGGTGAGGTCGACGTCGGTCGGCGTCGCCGGGGTGCCGCTCTGGCGGGCGAGGATGAGCTCCGCGGTCTGCTGGCAGCGTTCCAGGGGGCTGGACACCACTGCGACGACCGGGACGACGGCGAGTCGTTCGCCGGTGAGGGCCGCCTGGTCGCGTCCCACCTGGTCAAGGCTGACGCCGGCCGTCCGCCCGGCCAGGAGTCCTGACGCATTCGCTGTCGTACGTCCGTGCCGCACGAGAATCACTGTTGCCATCCACCCAGCCTAGTCATCCGCTTACTAGGCGGATGAGCAAATGGCCTTAGCGACGGGGTTGGAGCTACTGATTTCCGTCTACATCGTGAGCATCCTGAGACTCATTGCTGGATGTGTGGCGAAAGTCACGAGCCTGGACGGCGAGGTTCGCTCGCGGTAGCCCCGTACACTCATCACGGGTCGATCCTGAAGGAACCTCGGCGACGCCGAAGGAATTTAGACCCCGAAGGAACTTAATGGCCCCCCTAGACGCTTATAGCGTAAGCCGGCCAATTCCGGCTGGTGATCCCTGTACTCTGGTTGATCACACAACTGAAGGAGAAGCAACGCCCGCATGGCAACAGACTACGACGAACCACGCGTCAGGCCCGAGGACCAGCCTGTCAACGAATCGCTCGAAGCGATTCAGGCTCAACGCAGCGCCACCACCCAGTCGTCAACGATTGACACCGACGAGAGCGACACTGCTGAAGGCTTCGATCTCCCCGGCGCTGTCCTGGAGGAAGAACTCCTCATCTCGGTCATCCCCGAGCGTGAAGACGAGTTCACCTGCATGTCCTGCTTCCTGGTGAAGCACCGCACCCAGCTTGCACGCGAGAAGAACGGCGACAAGTACTGCGCCGAATGCGAAGGATAGTCTCAGTCCTTGGCTGAGGTACTCGACCCGGATGTGCTGCTGGTGGCTATCTGTCGGTCCTGACCATCCAGTCAACTGATACCGGGTTGGTGCCGATCCGCAGACAGTTGAAGAATAGGGTCAGGCGCTGAGGTCGATGCCCTGCAATTGCCGGCGGGACCTCACGCCGACCTTCCGGAACACCTTGCGGAGGTGGTAGTCGACTGTGTTGGGACTCACGAACAGCCGCACCGCAATGTCAGAGTTGGTGAAGCCGTCTCTGGCGAGGGAGGCAACTGCCAGTTCCTGGGATGTCAGCAGGGTGGTCGCCACACGAAGGGTCTGAGGGTGGAACTCTCCCAGCGCGGCGAGTTCCCTGCTCGCGCGGTTCGCCCAGCAGGGTGCGTCGAGTTCGCGAAAAAGGTCGAGCGCGGTGGACAGATGGCGGGCTGCCGCCGAGCGTCTCCGTCGTCGGCGTAGCCACTCCCCGTACAACAGGTGGGTGCGGGCGGAGTCCATCTCGAGACCGGGCTGAGCGAGCAGGTCTAACGCCCGGTCAAAGTGGATGGTTGACTCATCTGCCGCCAGAAGCGCGAGGCTTCGCTCCCTGAGACCGGCCGCCATGCGGCTTTCGGCCGTGCATTCCTCGCTCTTGAGTTTTTGCAGGAGGTGAGCGGCCGCGGGGTAGTCCCCGGCCCGTGACGCACATTCGATCAGGTCGGGGAGATAGTGCGCCCCGACGTAGAACGGGTCGTCATATTTGACCAGGCGTCCAGCATCCCATGCCTCCACATATCGGCCCTGGGACGCACGCAGGAGCATGGTACCGATGAGATGCGACGACACACTGATGCCGTACCCCACCGCTTTCGCCTCCGCGGTCAGGTTCTCCTCGACAGGCGCAGACTCGGTACCGCTCCAGCCCCGCAGGGCGGGCAGCGACGTCACTATGTTCGCGCATCGGGGCGGCAAACCCATAAAGGTGACGAGGGACGCCGCGTTCCGCAACTTTTCCCTCCCCGCGCTGACCTCGCCCAGCAGCACACTCTCGTAAGCCCCCAACAGCAGAATGCGGCACAGTGCCAGAGTCGCCCCGCAGCCCCGGGCGATCTGCTCTGCCCGCAGAATGACTGCTGAACTCGACGCCGGGTCATGCAGGAGGTCCGCTGCATAGGCGATACACACGCAGGACTGCAGAACGTCCTCCTCGGACACCAGCGCCGTGGTCGCCATTCGACTGGCCTCACCCACGAGGGGCGCTGCCGCTGCCCGTCCGTCGAGCACCAGGGTACTCAATGCGACGAGCGCCTGGGTTGGCAGGTGCCCGCTCGGGCGGGTACCGCAGATCAGCCGCGCCTCTTCAGCGATTTCGCGCGACGATGTCCCCTGCACCAACTCATCGGCCAGCACCAGCGCCCAGAAGGCTGAAATGATCGCCTGCCGGGCTCGATCGGGTTCGGTAGCGCGGAAAAGTCGGGCCGCCGAAAGCAGCCGGCGGGCGCGGAGGGGGAACTGGGGGCCCTGGCTGGGAGCGGCGATGTCCATTTCACAGTGGGCGATGATCAGCCGTCCCCGTCCGACGTCGTCCAGAAGGTTCGGGTCGATACTTTTGAGGAGCGCGCTGGCCTGCACTCCTGATCCTGCGGCAATCGCGTATTCACTGGCGGCAAGCAGGCGCGAGGTCCTCGTCGGTGCGGATGAGGTGAGGGCAGCCGCCCGGAGCAGGAGCGTGGCGCGGGTCGTATAGTCGTGCCCGCCGCGTGGTTGGGCCTGGCCTTCGAGCGCGGCAGCAACCTCATCGTCGGGACCTATGGTCGCGGCACAGCGGTGCAGGATCTGCCGGTAGGTCTCGCCCCGCTGCTGGGCCACCGTTGCCAACTGGGCGTGCACCGCACGGACGTCGTGGCGGGGCGCGCCGTGGTAGATCGCGGACCGGACCAGCGGATGGCGGAACTCGACGGTTCTGTCGACACGCACCAGGCCGGCGGTTTCTGCCGCGCACGAGGCGTCCCTTCCCAGTCCCAGCGCCTCGCTGGCCGCGGTGATGACCTCCAGATTTCCGTCGGGTTCGGCGGCCGCGGTCAACAGCCAGAGCCGTGTCCCGGTGTCCGCCGCCTCGATTTCCCGGAGATAGTGGCCTTGCAACCACCGTCCGGCCGGGATCGGATCGGGAAGCGCTTCTTCCCCACTGAGCTGATGGTGGGTCAGTGCGCCCGGAAGCTGCACCAGCACGAGAGGGTTCCCGCCCGATGATCGGACCAGGCGTTGGGCCACGCGCGGGTCCACCGGGTGGGGTGAGGAGGAAGTGAGCAGCGTGGTCGCCTCGCCCTCGGTGAGGCCGCCGAGGGTGTGGGTCGGAAAGTCATCGAGAACGGTGGCTTCGTCGTCGTCGCTCCGGGCAACAAACAGCAAGGCCACCCGTTCGGTGGTCAGACGCCGCCCGGCGAAGGCAAAGGCGGCAAGCGACTCGGAATCCAGCCACTGGGCGTCGTCGCAGAACCATACGAGGGGTTGTCCGGCAGATAATCCGGACAGGAGCCCCAGGACGCCCAGACCGACCAGCGGACGGGGTGCAGGAGCCCCCGGGGTCAGCCCGCAGGCAGCGAGCAACGCCGCCCGCTGGTCAGGAGGGAGAATCTCCAGCCATCCCCGGTGGGCCAGCACGAAGCGCTGCAACGCGCCGTAGGGAAGGTCGGACTCGGTTTCGACGCCGGTGAGCGGCTGCACCCGTAGCCCGGGAAACCCGGCGAGCACTGACAGGACCAGCGAGGTCTTACCGATCCCGGCCTCGCCTCGGAGCACCCCGGCCGCTCCCGAGCCATCAGCGGCCGACGCAATGAGTGCAGCAAGCCAGGCTCTGTCGTCGAATCGTCCAACGAAACTACCTGGCGGCGTGTGCCTGACCATTGAGTCCCGATCCTGAGACCAATCTGGGTTATCGGGATGATGATAGCAACGGGCCGATTCTCTGGAAAGGGAACTGGATGTCTCCCCAATTGGTCACGCGGTAGCCGAGGACGGCATTTCCTGGGCATGTGCGAGTGTCCAGTCCAGTGCGTAGTCGGCGACTGCCTCCCATCCGGGCTCAGCACAGGTCCAGTGGGAGCGGCCCGGAAACTCGTGGTACTCGGTGAGGGCGGGCGACTTTCCCCAGTGCTTGGCGTTCGATTTGTTCACCGATGGGGGCATGATGTGGTCGTCTCCCCCACCGATGAACAGCAGCGGCGCCCTGTCGATCGAGTAGTCCACCCACGTCTCCTGGTGTCCGGGTTTGAAGTTCGCCAGCAGACCATAGGCCCAGACCCAGTTCCCCGGGGCGGCAATGGCGTAGCGCTCGTAGGCTGCGTCGGACTCTTCACGGCTGATGGTGTTGGCGAAGGCGTAGTGCCACTCGTCGGCCGTGAACCCGACAGCCTTGCGGTAGTTCGCCGGGTTCTTCAGGGCTGGAAACAGGGACCGCGCCTGGGATAGCGGTGTGACCCGTACGCCTTCGGTGGGGGCTGAATTGATTGCTGCCCCGGCGGCACCGAGTCCCCGGGCGAGCAGCAACTGGGTAAGTGCCCCGCCGAAGGAGTGCCCCATGATGATGGGGGGCTCGGGGAGGGCCTCGATCACGCCAGCCAGATGTTCGACAGTTTCTGGCACTGTGAGCTTGGCTATCACGTCAGGGTTCTCGCGCAGTGCCTCGACCTCAATGTCGAAACCGGGATAGGCCGGTGTGTGAACTGTGAAGCCTTTGGCCTCGAAGCGGGCTTTCCAGTCTTCCCAGCTGCGGGGTGTGACCCACAGTCCGTGGACCAGGACAATGGTGTTTGGTGTCTTGAAGCTGCTCATGACGATTGGTTCCTTACGATGGAACGTTTAGGTGGAGATGAAGGACAGGATGTCGGAGTGAAGCCGTTCGCGTTCAGTGTCGGGGAGGCCGTGCGCGCCGCCTTCGTACACGATGAGTTCGGCGTCCGGGATCAACTGGACCGAGAGCTTCCCGCTCAGGTCGAACGGCACGATCTGGTCGTCGTCGCCCTGAATGATCAGGGTCGGCACATCAACCCGGGTCAGGTCCTCCCTGAAATCGGTGGCGCTGAACGCGGCAATGCACTCGTACGTGTTGTGGGTCCCCGCGGCGAGCCCCTGCAACCAGAAGGCGTCACGGGTCCCCTGCGGAACGGTGCCGGTCCGGTTGTGACCGAAGAACGGACCATCGGCAAAGTCCCGGTACAACTGTGACCGGTTTGCTGCCTCGCCAGCGCGGATCCCGTCGAAGACGTCGATCGGAAGCCCCGCTGGGTTGTCCTCGGTGCGAAGCATGAAGGGCGGTACCGCTGACACGAGGATCATTTTCGCGACCCGGGCACTGCCGTGTCGGGCAACGTAGCGCACAATCTCTCCGCCGCCGGTGGAGTGACCCACCAGCGTGACCCCGGTGACGTCCAGAGTGGTCAGAACGGCATTAAGGTCGTCAGCGTAGGTATCCATCTCGTTGCCAGTCCAGGTCTGGGTGGACTTTCCGTGTCCCCGCCGGTCATGGGCGATGGCCCGGTAGCCGTGCCCAGCGAGGAAGGATGCTGTGGCTTCCCACGCGTCGCTGTTGAGTGGCCATCCGTGACTGAGGAGGACGGGCGCGCCGCCAGCTGGCCCCCAATCCTTATAGAAGATTTGGCTGCCATCTTGGGTGGTGACATAGCTCATGGGTTCCTCCGTGGCTTGCGGGGCTGATACTCACCAGAGTCGCGAGAACCGGTGCTGTTTAGCACCACGAGGAACGCGTAGTCTCTCACGCCCGTTGGGTGCCCCAGGATGCAATTCTCGTAGTCGACGGACGCACCCTGGGCGCTGTCCGCCGCCTTCGGGCGGCGGCTGCCCCGGCTACTATCAAAGGCATCCAGCAACCCAGCAGAGCGGAGTACAGCGTGGAACTCGGAGCATTTTCCGTCAGCCTTGCCGTCAAGGACATCCAGGCTTCGGCCACCTTCTACGAATCTCTCGGGTTCACCAAACATGGCGGGGACATCGCCCAGAACCGGTTGATCCTCAAGAACGGTGAGACTGTCCTCGGACTGTTCCAGGGGATGTTCGAGAGAAACTCGTTGACTTTCAACCCGGGGTGGGATCAAAACGCGGGGCCCCTTGAAACCTTCACTGATGTCCGGGATCTGCAGCGACAATTGAGGGCCTCCGGCGCTGATTTCCTGGCGGAAGCGGATGAGGAGACGACCGGTCCCGCAAGTTTCGTGGTGGTCGACCCGGACGGGAATCCGGTCATTGTTGACCAGCATGTCTGAGCGAATGGTGCCCACAAGTGAGAGCAAATTCCTCGCCCAAACAAACGGCCCTGGTGTTCGCACAGTTATGACCCGCAATTGATGAAAGTTACTTCCTATTAATTGCCGGTCTGCACATTGTGCATATACTGGGGGCAGCTTCAAGAGACGCGGTCGTAAAGCTCCGACTGGATCGCGCACCAACCCCATGTTCGTGGGTGGTTCGGATGACGAAGCGGCCTTCGCCTCGGTGATTCCCCGACCGAGCCGGCGCAGGCAAGAGCACTTCGAAAGGCGTACCTCGTGAGTTGTCCGGCCAGCCGTTCTATTTCCTAGTAACTTCGCGCTAACTATTCAGCGCTAATTCGACACCCCATTCATTCTTTCTCCGGGCAGTGCCTTTAGTGTGCCCCGGACCGCATCAAGGAATAGCACATGATCAATTCAGCGCTTCATCCTGCCCAAAATTCCCCGCGACCACCGCGCAGGATTGCCGTTCTCACATCGCTGCTCGTAGCCACCCTGATGAGCGGTTGCTCAGCGTCCGCCAACCCGGCTGCTGATCCGGCCGCGGTCCCTGTGTCGGGTGGCATCCTCGACGTATCCATTTCGGCGGAGCCGGGCTGCCTCGACGGGCACGGCATTTCAGCAACCCAGCAGCAGTTCCTGGGGCGGCTGATCTACGACAATGTGGTCACCCTTGACGACGACGGCGAAATAGCTCCCTATCTCGCCGAGTCGTGGGAGATTTCAGACGACGGCAAGACGTACACCTTTCACCTCAAGGAGGGTGTCACTTTCAGTGACGGCTCCCCCTGGAACGCCGAGGTGCTCGGTCAGAACTTCGAGCATATGAGGGATCCTGCGACCAAATCCCCCCTTGCGGCCGCCTACATTGCGCCCTACGTGGATGGCACGGTGATTGATGAGTACACGTTCGAGGCTCACCTGGAGTACGCCTACACTCCCTTCCTCTACACGCTGGCCCAGTCGTGGCTGGGCATGAACTCCGGAAAGGCAATCGAAGAATCCCCTGAGACGCTGTGCCAGGAACCGATTGGAACAGGCCCGTTCACGGTTGCTGATTACCGGCCGGGTCAGGGCATCAGCTACACCAAGCGGGAAGGCTACGACTGGGCACCCGAGTGGCTGGAAGGCGACGGTGAGGCCTACCTCGACGGCGTCGAGGTCACCCTGGTCAGCGAGCCAGTCATCCGCCACCAGTCTCTGGTCTCGGGCCAGTACGACCTGACGGAGAACCTCGCACCCCAGAACGCCGCAGCAGTGCAGGAGAACCCGGCCTTCGAGTACCAGAACCTGATTCGTGGCGGCAGCCCGAACGTTCTGAGCTTCAACCTGAACAGGGCACCGTTTGATGACCTCGCTGTACGTCAGGCCTTCGTAGCGGCGGTAGACACGCAGGCCGTGGCCGAGAGCCTCGGTTTTGGGACCTACTCCCCCACCGACAGCTTCCTCTCCACGGCCAGCAAATATTATGACCCCACGGTTGAGGGAACTTTAGAGTACGACCTTGATCGCGCCAACGAGCTCCTGGACGAGGCGGGATGGACCGAACGCGACAGCGACGGATTCCGTATCAAGGACGGGGAGCGGCTCGTCATTGAGGTGCCCACCGTCGAGAGCACCACTCCTAGCCCCCTGCTGGTTCAGCTGCAGGGCGAGGCGAGGAAGGCTGGCTTCGACCTCCAGATCATCCAGTTGCCGCAGGCACAGTTGAGCGAGCTGCGGTACGCCGGGGACTACGATGCGCTGGCCGGAGTGTGGCACACCAACACCACCGATGTGCTGTTCATCAGGTATCACTCCTCGGAGATCACCGGTGAGAGAATCGGTCAGAACTCTTCCTACGTTGATGATCCGGCGTTGGATGATTTGTTGCGGACAGCTCGCGAGGCCGACGACGGTCCTATCGCTGAGGACGCCTACTCCGAGGTCCAGCACCGGCTGTTGGACATTGTGCCGGGGCTCCCTCTTTATGAGAACCACAGCCAGTTCGCCTACTCCACAGCTGTGCAGGATGTCGCAGTCGACACCTCCCATCCCGTGCCCGTCCTGACCTACGCGTGGAAGGCAGAGTAGATGCACACCGTGCGGCGTATTCTGCTCCGGCTACTCGTTGGGGTCGGTGTTCTCTGGGGGGCTGCGACGATGACCTTCCTGGCGGTGTATCTTATTCCGGGCGACACGGCGTTGCTGATCCTGGGCGGCCCGGACGCCAGGCCGACCGCAGAGACCATAGCGCAGGTTCGCAGCGACTATTTGCTGGATGAGCCCTTTATCGTTCAGTACGCCGGCTACCTCGGGAATCTCTTCCAGGGAGACCTGGGCCAGTCCTATCGGCTCCGCATACCCGTCAGCGAGGCGATCGGCCAGCAGATAGGGGCCACCGGGATGCTCGCCGCTGCCGCTACGGTTCTCGCTTTGCCCCTCACTTTCGCGGTGGCGGTGCTCTCAGCGCAGCGGTCGAACTGGGTCCGGTCGCTTGTCTCCGGGGTGGAGGTGGTCTTGGCGGCAACGCCGACCTTCATTATCGGCTTCGCTCTGCTCATCGTCTTTTCCTTCACCCTGCAGTGGTTTCCGATCGGAGGAGACAACGGCTTCTCCGCACTTGTCCTTCCTGCGCTCACTCTGGCGCTGGCGGTCTTTGGGACGCTGTCGCAGGTGTTCCGGAACGAGCTTGAGGATGTCCTGGAGCAGCCGTTCATCCTGACGGCCCGCGCCCGAGGAATGCGTGATCTGCCGGTGCGGGTCCTGCACGCTGTCCGGCATGCCGCGATCCCGGTGATGACATTGTCCGGTTTCGTGGTCGCATCCCTCCTCGGCGGGTCAGTCATCGTCGAGACTCTCTTCAGCCGACAGGGAATTGGAGCACTGACCCTTGCCTCCGTCTACAACAAGGATCTGCCGGTGATCATCGGCATCGTTCTGCTCTGCGCCGCTGTGTATGTGGTGGTCAACCTGATAATCGACCTTCTCTATACCCTCATTGACCCGAAAGTGGTGACAGCATGACCGTCATTCCAGGCGCCACCACGTCCGCGGGATCCGCTCATACCCAGACGGTAACCGGGCTGCCCGCAGCGCCCCGCGATACTTCACCGCATGCCCGCCAGCGACGGCGGTGGAGGCTAAGACCGGGCCTTCTGTTGGCATCACTTTTCCTGCTGTGGTTGGCAGCGGCAGTGGTAGCACCCGGGGTCCTTGCCAGCGCCGACCCGTACACTGTCAACCCGTCCAGAAGCTTTGAGGCCCCCGGTGCTGCAGCCATCTTCGGAACTGACGACTCGGGTGCCGACATCTATTCGCGCATCGTTCATGGTGCAGCAACCTCGCTCTACATCGGGCTGGGCGCCACGGCGATCGGCGTTGTCGGCGGCACTGCTATCGGTTTGCTCGCCGGATTGAACGGGCGTCTCGTCGAGGCGTCGGTGATGCGGGTCCTGGACGTGACCCTCGCCATTCCTGAAATCCTCCTCGCACTGGTGGTCATTGGCATTATCGGCGGTGGTACGGAAAACGCCATTCTCGCCATTGGGGCCGGAAGCATCGCGTACTACGCCCGCATCACCCGGGCGCAAACTCACCTGGTCCGACGGTCAGGCTATGTCGAGGCGGCCAGAACCCTCGGGTTGCCCGCGGGGAAGGTCCTTTTCACCCACGTGATCCCGAACGTGATGAAACCTGTGCTGGTGTTGGCGACCATCGGCGTCGGATCAGCGATCGGAGCCGGCGCCTCATTGAGTTTCCTCGGGCTCGGAACTCCTCCCCCAGCCCCCGAATGGGGCGCGATGCTCTCCGTCGGCCGAAACTTCATCTCCAACGCGCCATGGATGATCACCATCCCCGCGGCTTTCCTGGTCGCGACTGTTCTCTCAATCACCGTGATCGGACGCGAACTGCGCCGCCGAGCAGAAGGACGAGTCCAATGACCTCCACCACCCTCCAGAAGCAAAGTAAGGCGCCGGCAGCCTCAAACAGAACCGGCCCCGTCGTGGATATCCAAAACCTTACCGTCGACTTCGGCCGCGGCGTCCACCAACGACGCGTAGTCCGGAACGTGAGCCTTTCCATCAGCCCCGGCGAATGCCTCGCCCTGGTCGGCGAGTCAGGGTCCGGGAAATCAGTGACTGCCCGCACCCTGGTCGGCCTCACCGGCCATGGTGCGCAGGTGACCGCCGATCGGCAGACCTTCAATGGGGCCGACTCTGGCGGCTGGGGCGAACGGCAGTGGAGCAAAGTTCGGGGAAAGGACGCTGGGTTTATCCTTCAGGACGCCCTGTCCTCACTGGATTCCTTACGAACGATTGGCAAAGAGGTGGGAGAGGTGTTGCGGCTTCACGATCTTTTCCCGCCAGCCGAACGCTACGTCAGGGTGATCGAGCTTCTCCGATCGGTGGGAGTTCCGGACCCCGAAGTGCGCGCCAGCCAATACCCTCACCAACTATCGGGCGGGTTGCGCCAACGGGCCCTTATCGCATCAGCGATTGCGGCCGGCCCTGGGCTGCTGATAGCCGATGAGCCGACGACGGCGCTCGACGCCACCATCGCCGCCCAGGTACTCCGTTTGCTGGGGGACCTCAAGGATTCCAGCACGGGGATGCTCGTCGTCAGCCATGATCTGGCCGTCGTCGCGCACCTCGCGGACCGGGTCGCGGTGATGCGCCAGGGAGAAATTGTTGAGGAAGGGACCATGGAAGCCGTCCTTCAAGACCCTCAGCACCCCTATACCAAGGCTCTGCTCGCGGCGGTGCCCTCCGCCTCCTCCAGGGGCTCCCGTTTAACGGGCGATCACGGGATCGCCGTCGAACCCGTCGAGACAACCGCACCGGAATCAGCCAGCCTTGAAACACCAGCCGAACGTCAGGTGCTGATCAGCGTCGACGAGATCTCCAAAACCTATCCCAACGGTGTTGGCGCGGTACGCACCGCAGTGGCCGGGGTGTCGTTCGAACTCAAGAAGGGCGACACCCTCGGCATTGTCGGTGAGTCAGGTTCCGGGAAGAGTACCGTCGCCCGCATCGTGCTCGGTGTCGAAATCCCTGACACCGGAGCGACGCTGATCGGCGGTCGCCCCTGGGCGGAACACCGTAAACAAAAAGATCGCCGTGCACGTCGATCGGTCCAGATGATCTACCAGGACCCGCTCCACTCCTTCGACCCCCGAAAGACTGTGCGGCAGGTGATCGGCCAGGCTGTCACTGCGGCCGGAGTGCCGCGGGCCGGGCGTTACGCGCGAATCGTTGAATTGTTGGACCTGGTGGGTCTCGATGAAGACAAGATCAGCAGCCGTCCGATCGAGCTGTCGGGCGGACAGCGGCAACGGGTAGCCATTGCCCGCGCCCTCGCAGCCGAACCGGAAGTCATCATCTGCGATGAGCCCGTCTCGGCACTTGATGTGTCGGTCCAGGCAAGGATCCTTGACCTCCTCGCCGACCTACAGCACCGCCTGGGCCTGAGTTACCTGTTCATCTCTCATGACCTTGGGGTGATCCAACACATGAGTAAGGACGTCCTGGTCATGAAGGACGGAGCGATCCTCGAACGGGGACCGGTCGCCACCGTCTTCGACGCACCCCAGCACGATTACACCCGGCAGCTCATCAACGCCATCCCACAACTCCCCACCACCCGGCACTTCCCAGCTACCAAACAGGACGGAACCCGCTCATGACCCGCCAGATCTCCTTCAACCTCTTCGAAATGAACTGCGTCGGCCACATTTCCCACGGCCTGTGGGTGCATCCGGAGAACAACCGCCACCGGTTCAATGACCTCGACTTCTGGGTGGAGACCGCCCAGATCCTGGAAGCCGGACTGTTCGACAGCGTCTTCCTCGCCGATGTGATCGGAACTTACGACGGTTACCGCAACGGCCCCGACACGGCGCTGCGGGAAGCGGTGCAGATCCCCAGCAACGATCCGCTGCTGATCATCCCGGCGATGGCCGCCGTCACCAAGCACCTCGGCTTCGCGGCAACCTTCTCCACTACCTACGAACCCCCGTTCGCCTTCGCCCGGCGGGCCTCGACGCTGGACCACCTGACGAAGGGCAGGTTCGGCTGGAACATCGTCACCTCCTACCTGCCGAACGCGGCCCGCAACTTCGGGCTGGCCGACGAGGTGGAACACGACCAGCGCTATGCGATTGCCGACGAGTACCTGGACGTGCTGTACAAACTGTGGGAAGGGTCGTGGGACGACGACGCCGTGATCGAAGACAGGGAACGTCGTATCTACACCGACCCCGCCAAGGTGAGGTACATCAACCACCGGGGGCCCAACTACACGGTGGCGGGTCCACACCTCAGCTCGCCGTCGGTCCAGCGCACCCCAGTGCTGTTCCAGGCCGGCAGCTCGACGGCTGGCAAGGAGTTCGCCGCGAAACATGCGGAGGGCGTCTTCGTGGGCGGCCGTGATGCCGCGGCCTACCGGGAGAATGTCCAGGACCTCCGTCGTCTCGCCGTCGACAAGGGGAGAAAGGCTGACCACATCAAGGCCTTCGCCAGCGCGGTCGTGATCGTTGGTCGCACCCACAAGGAGGCCCAGCGCAAAGCCGAGGAGTACCGGAAGCTCTCGAGCGCGGAGGGGTACCTGGCCCACGCCGGTGGGGGTGGAATCGACCTCGCAGCCTACCGCGCGGATGAAGTCATCGACGACATCCTCGCCCGGGAGAATCGACCGGGAAGAGACAGCCAGCCCAGCAGCAGGCGGCACCCACCGGGGACCACCGTGGGGGAAGCACTGGAGAGGATCACCCGGTTTGACCGGGGTCCCTTTGTGGCCATCGGCACGGCGGTGGAGGTCGCTGACGAGATCGAACGGTGGATCGACGCCACTGACCTCGATGGCTTTAACCTGCGGCAGTTCCTCACTCCCGGGACCGCCGAGGACTTCATCACCCAGGTGATTCCGGAACTGCAGCGGCGCGGCCGCTACCGGACCTCCTACGAGGAATCCACCCTCCGGGAACGCCTGTTTGGCAGCGGGAACACACGTCTGTTCGACGAGCACCCCGGCGCCCGGTACCGCGGAGGAGCGAATCTTGACCACGGATCTGCCCTCGAGCCAGCAGCTTCCCCTTCCTATGCAGGGAGCCGGTCATGACCGACCTGCTGGAGCGCTTCCGCCCGATTTTCGACGAGATCGGCGCCGGTGCGGTGGACCGGGAACTCCGGCGCGAGCTTCCTTTCGCGGAGGTGGAGCTGCTCAAGAATGCGGGATTCGGGGCACTGCGGGTCCCGGCGACCCATGGCGGCCTGGGAGCGACCCTGCCACAGCTGTTTGAGCTCCTCACGGAGCTGGCCGCCGCAGACTCCAACCTGACCCAGCTGTGGCGCGGGCACTTCGCCTATGTCGAGGGGGTGCTCCTGCGTGATGCCTCGGCGTCCCGGGATAGCTGGCTCCGTGACATTGCGGGCGGAGCGATGGTGGGCAACGCGTCCAGCGAGCTGACCGGTACCTCCCTGCGGGACATCAGCACCACCCTTACCTCAACTGACGCCGGGCTCGTCCTGAACGGCTCGAAGTACTACAGCACCGGAGCGCTGTTCGCCGACTGGATCGCAGGCAGCGCTGTGCACGACGGGAAACGCGTGGGATACGCGGTGCCTGCCACCGCGCCAGGAGTGGATCGCCTCGACGACTGGGACGGGATCGGGCAGCGGCTCACCGGCAGCGGCACCACGCACTTCTCGGAGGTGGCGGTGGCGTCGGAGAACGTCCGCCAGTACACCCCAGGGGCGCCGAACCACGTGCCCGCGTTCTTCCAGCTGGTGCTTGTGGCGGCACTCGCGGGTATTGCCCGGGCCGCGGCCGACGACGCCGCCTCCTTCGTGAGACCACGCACCCGGTCGTACGTGAACGCGACGGCTGCCCTGCCCCGTGAGGACCCGCAGGTGCTGGCGGTCCTCGGCGAGTTGTCGAGCACCTCCTTCGCTGCCGCGGCGACTGTCGCAGCGGCAGCGCGGAAGCTGGAGGCCGCCCGCTGGTCCCTCGCCCTGGGCCGGCCTGAGGACGCGAGGGCCGCGGTGGATGCCGCCGAGATCGCCGTGAGCCAGGCACAGGTTGTCTCGGTCAGCCAGGTGCTCCACGCCACCAGTCGCCTGTTCGAGGTGGGCGGAGCGTCGGCGACCTCTGCCGGGCGGTCCCTGGACCGGCACTGGCGGAACGCCAGAACCGTCTCCTCCCACAACCCGGCCATCTACAAAGCCAGGGCGGTAGGATACTGGGCCGTGACGGGCACCCGGGAGCCGCTCCCCGACTGAGTAGCGGGCGACGTCGGCTGATGACCCGTCAGCCGACGTCGCCCGTTCAGGACCGGGGCAGGCTCTCGGCGATCTGCAGGATGCCGAGGTAGGTTTCCTCAAACGACGTTGACAGGGGCGAGAGCCCCAGCCGGATCCCGGCCGGGTTGCGGTAGTCGGGGATAACGCCCTTCGCCCACAGTTCCGGCACCAGGTCCCGGAACGCCGGGTGGTCGATCGTGATGTGGCTGCCGCGCTCCTGTGGGTCCCGGGGCGAGGAGACGACGACGCCGGTGCCGGACATCAGTTCCTCGACGGCCTCGATGGCAAACGAGGTGAGGGCGATCGACTTTGCCCGGACGGCTGGCATGCCGACTTCGCCGATCAGGGCCAGCATGTCCTGCATCGCCAGCATGCCGATGATCGGCGGGGTGCCCGAAACCAGCCGGCGGATGCCGGGTGCCGGTTCGTAGTCGGAGCCCATCCCGAACGGATCGGCGCTGCCGAGCCAGCCCTGGATCGGTTGCTGGAAGTCCGCGAGGTGCCGTTGCGCCACGTACGCCCAGGCGGGAGCACCCGGTCCGCCGTTGAGGTATTTGTAGCTGCACCCCGTGGCGTAGTCGACGTTCCACTGGTCGAGTTCAGCGGGCACTGAACCCACGGAATGGCTCAGGTCCCACAGCACGAGCGCGCCGGCGTCGTGCACCACCGCGGTGATGGCCGGGATGTCGGCCAAGTGGCCCGACCGGTAGGCCACATGGCTAAGGACAACGAGGGCGGTCTGCGGCCCGACGACCGCTGCGACCTCGGCTGCGGTGGCACCGCCGTCGTACTGCAGGTCCACCCAGCGCAGTTGCAGCCCTCGCTCCGCGGCGATGCCCTCCATAATGAAGCGGTCGGTGGGGAAATTGTCCCGGTCAATGACGATCTCGGTGCGGTCCGGGCGGGCAGCGACCGCCGCGCGGGCCAGCTTGTAGAGCAGGACGCTCGTCGAATCGGCCACCGTGCACTGTCCGGCCGCCGCGCCGATCGCTACCCGCCCGATCAGGTCTCCCACCTGTTCAGGCAATCCCAGCCAGCCCTCGTCCCAGCCGCGAATAAGCCTGCCGGCCCACTGCTCTCGCACGAACGATTCAAGCCGCTGCAGCGTATCAGTGAGGGGCCGGCCGAGTGAGTTGCCGTCCAGGTAGGCAACAATGTCCGGATCGTCGTGCCCCTCGAACCGCGCCCGGTATCCGGCGAGGGGATCCTCGGCGTCGAGGGTGCGGGCGCGGTTCAGCAGGGATGTGTTCTCGCTCATGCTCCCAGTTTAGGCGTGAAGGTCGGCCAGCCTTGCGAGCCTGCCAACGAAGTGCTCACGCCCACGGCGCTGGTTCCAGCCGGTGATGGCAGCACCCTGCCATCCCCGCGCGTCGCTCTGCTGTGCGACGGCGATTGCCACCCGGGCGGGTAGCAGGACGGGTGAGCGGAAGTCGATGCTCCACGAGAACGAATCGACCCCTGCCGGCTTGGTTTCCTGCACCATCCGGGAGGCAAGGTACATGCCGTGCGCGATGGCCCGCTGCATTCCGAGTGCCTTAGCGGTCAGCGCGGTGAGGTGAATCGGGTTGTAGTCCCCCGACACTGCCGCATAGCTGCGGCCGATGCTGCCCGGGAGATTCCAGACTGCCGTGAGCGGGGGCGCCGTGAACGGCTGACGCTCTTCTTTTGCTTCGGGGGCAGGCCCGGCGAGCCGGGTACCCTTCGCCAGATAGGTGGAGCGTCCCGTCCACACCACCGCCCCGGAGCTGCTCACCTCGGTGACCAGGTCCACCTGCGTGCCGGCGTGATGTGGCCTCAGGTCCTCGGCCCAGGCAGCGATGTCGAGCTGCTCGCCGAAGCCGATAACACGCCGGTGCTCCACCGCGTTCCGCAGATGGATCATGCCGAGCAGCGGCAACGGGAAGTCCTTGCGGGCCATCACGCTCATGGCCACGGGGAAGGCAATGGTGTGGAGGTAGCCCGAGGGCAACACATCCTGTGCCGGGGCGCCGATCAACTGCTGGAACCGGGTCAGGTCCCCGACCATGGCCTGGACACCAGACACGCGATGGCGGACGTCCGGCAGGGCAGCAGCTGACGCGTCGGAGGTGCGTTGCGCTGATCCGTCGCCCCACGGCAGCGGGATGCTGCTGAGCAGGGCGCTGCGGTATAGCGATGGCAGCCCCGGAACCGAGTCCAGGGCAACGTCCCTCACGCGCCCACCAGCGACTGTCCGCAGACGCGGACCACCTCACCGTTGACCCCGGCGGCTGCCGGCGAGGCGAGGAACGCAATGGCTTCGGCAACGTCGATCGGCTGCCCGCCCTGCTGGAGGCTGCTGAGGCGCCGCGCGACCTCGCGGGTAGCGAACGGCATCCGGGCAGTCATTTCGGTTTCGATGAAGCCGGGTGCGACGGCGTTGATGGTGCGCCCGGTGCCCTCAAGGGAACTGCCGGTGCTCCGGACCATGCCGATCACGCCCGCCTTCGAGGCTGCGTAGTTGGACTGGCCCCGGTTGCCGGCGATGCCGCTGGTGGAGGCGAGGCAGACGATCCGTCCGGACGCGGCAAACACGTCTGAAGCAAGCAGCGACTCGTTGACTCGCAGCTGCGAGGCCAGGTTCACCGCCAGCACTGAGTTCCACCGGGCCGAGTCCATGTTGGCCAGCAGCTTGTCCCGGGTGATTCCCGCGTTGTGCACCAGCAGGTCCAGTGATCCGTACCGCTGCTGCACATGGTCGAGGATCCTGGCCGCGGCGTCGTCGGCGGTGATGTCCAGCTGCAGGGCTGTGCCTCCGATCCGGTTGGCGACGGCGGCGAGCTGTTCACCCGCTGCGGGGACGTCAACCACCACCACCGAGGCGCCGTCGCGGCTGAGCACCGCCGCGATTTCCGCCCCGATGCCCCGGGCTGCGCCCGTGACGACGGCGGTCTGTCCCTGTAGGGGGCGGTCCTCATCCTGGGTAGCATCCTGACCGGCGTCGCCCACCGTGATGAACTGCCCGTTCACGAAGGCGCTCTTGCCCGAGAGCAGGAAGCGAAGCGTTCCGGCGGCAGCGGTAATGGGTGCGCCGTCGCGCAGCACGATCCCGTTGGCGGTGGCCCCAGCGCGCAGTTCACGACCGATTGACCGGACGATGCCGTCCACGCCCTGGCGGGCGGCCGCCTCAGCGGGATTTGCCGTCTCACGCGCGGGGCGGGACACCGTGACAATCCGGCCGCCCCGTTCGAGCTGACGCAGCGCCTGACCGAGCTCGAGGACGGGGGCGGCTAGCTCGCCCGGGTCGGCGAGGTGTTCGAGCACGACGACGATGGCGCCGAGCTTCTCGCCCGGTCGCGCGTGACGGCGGACATCCTGGTCCCAGCCGAGCAACTCGGTGGCGAGGCTATCCGCTGCCGCTGTCGAGCCGAGCACAAGGAGGGGGCCGGGGACCAACGGTGCACCGTGACGGTACCGGCGCAGCACTGCAGGCTTGGGGAGCCCGAGCTTGCGGGCGACTTTCCCGGCTGGACCGGAGTTGACGAGGGTCAGATACTTGTCGGTCACTTCTCGCGTGCCTCCAGGATAGCGACGACGCCCATGCCGCCAGCGGCGCAGACGGAGATCAGACCGCGGCCGGACCCCTTTTCGGCAAGAGCCTTGGCCAGCGAGGCCACAATCCGTCCGCCGGTGGCGGCGAACGGGTGGCCGGCTGCCAGTGACGAGCCGTTGACGTTGAGCTTGCTCCGGTCGACCTTGCCAAGCGCGCCGTCCAGCCCGAGGGTGTTCCGGCAGAAGTCCTCGTTCTCCCAGGCGGCGAGCGAGCTGAGGACAGTGCCAGCAAATGCCTCGTGGATCTCGAAGAAGTCGAAGTCGTCGAAGGTGAGTCCGTTGCGCTGGAGCATGCGAGGCATCGCGTACACCGGGGCCATCAGCAGGCCTTCGGCGCCGTGGACAAAGTCCACTGCTGCAGCTTCGGCGTCCACCACGTTCGCGAGCATCGGCAGGTTGTTCCTGCGGGCATAGTCCTCGGATCCGAGGAGGACGGTGGCGGCGCCGTCAGTGAGCGGCGTCGAGTTGCCGGCGGTCATTGTGGGTGGTGCGTCCAGGTCCTTGCCGAACACTGGCTTGAGCTTGCCCAGCTTTTCCATCGACGTGTCGGCCCGGACGTTGGCGTCACGGGTAACCCCGCGGTAGGGAGTGACCAGGTCGCTGAAGAATCCCCGCTCGTAGGCGGCGGCCAGGTTGTGGTGGCTGTTCAGGGCCAGTTCGTCCTGCGCTTCGCGGGAGATCTCCCACCGGGCGGTGGTGATGGCCTGGTGCTCGCCCATCGACAGGCCGGTGCGCGGCTCCCCGGTGGTCGGTGCGTTGGGGGCAAGGTCCCGGGGACGGAGCCGGCGCAGGATAGACAGCTTCTGCGGCGTGGTTTTGGCCCGGGACAGGTCCAGGAGGACACGGCGCAGCCCTTCACTGACGGCGATGGGTGCATCGGACGCGGAGTCGACACCACCGGCGATGCCCGATTCGATCTGGCCGAGCTTGATCTTGTTCGCCAACCCGATCACGGTTTCGAGTCCGGTCGCGCAGGCCTGCTGCACGTCATAGGCGGGGGTATCAGCGGCGAGGGCCGATCCCAGTACCGCCTCGCGGGTCAGGTTGAAGTCGCGTGAGTGCTTCAGCACGGCGCCGGCCGCAACCTCGCCGATCCGCTCACCCTGCAACCCGAACCGGGCCACGAGACCGTCCAGTGCCGCGGTCAGCATGTCCTTGTTGGACGAGTAGGCGTAGGGGCCACCGGAGCGGGCGAAGGGAATCCGGTTCCCGCCGATGACAACCGCGTTGCGGACGGATGGGGAGGACTGCGCGCTGCGCTGCCCTGCTGCCTGGTCGACCATGCTGTGCTTCTCCTTCTGGTTCCAATCAGTTACCGATACCCAGCGTACCTGATACGCTGAGTATCGTGAACAAGCAGGCGCTCAAGCCCAGACCTCCCGTCCCGCCGGATGCTGCGGCCGGCGATGGTCGCTCCAGCCGGTGGCAAGCCCATCGGGACAAACGACGTCGTGCGCTAGTCAAAACAGCGCGGCGAGCCGTGCACTCACTCGGCTATGCCGCGTCGATGGAGGACATTGCCACGGCCGCCGGCACCTCCAAGTCCGTGTACTACAGGTACTTCGGTGACAAAGCGGGGTTGCAGCAGGCCATGGGCGAGGTAGTGATCGCGCAGATGCAGGACAAGGTGCTCGCGGCAGCGCGGCAGGCCGCGTCTGCGCGCGAAGGGCTCCACGCGATGGTCTCCGCCTACCTGCAGATGGCGCAGACCTCGCCGAATGTCTACGCCTTCGTGACCCGGCTCGGCGCCGCCGATGCGCTCACCAATCCGGCAGACCCTCACAGCTCCGAGTTGCTCAGCCACTTCTTCGAAGCGGTCACCGACATGCTGGCCAGCCCGATGAAGTCTTTTCTGGCGTCTGACCCGCGGGCACGGCAGCTTGGTGGTCCCGCACTCACCCTCTGGCCACAGGCGGCCATCGGCATGGTCCGGGCCGCCGGTGAGCTCTGGCTCGCCACCCCCGAAGGCCCCACCAAACCAACCGAAGCCCAACTCAGCGAACAGCTCACCACCTGGCTCTTCGAGGGCATCGCCAACCACGTTCCATCACCTGACACGATCACATCCGTTCTGGAGGACACCCCATGACACAGACAGCCACACGGCCCGAACTCAAGGTTCCGGCCACCGCCACCATCGCTGACGACGACCGCGCCGTCGTCGACGTCGCAGCCCTGGGCGAGCTCCTGCTGGGCCGGTGGGCAGCGACCCGCCGGATCGCGCGGGAGCTGGCCGGCCGGCCGGAAGTCCACCGGGTGGAGGGCGAGTCCCACGCCGAGCAGCGGAGCCGCTGCTTCGACCAACTGCACTACCTGGTGCAGAACAAGGCGGTACACCGTGCCTTCCCGGCGAGCCTCGGCGGGGAGGACGATCACGGCGCCAACATCGCAGGCTTCGAGGAGCTGGTGGTTGCCGACCCGTCCCTGCAGATCAAGGCGGGAGTGCAGTGGGGCCTCTTCGGCAGCGCGGTGCTGCACCTGGGGACCGAGGAGCATCACCGCGCGTGGATCCCGGGCATCATGAACATGGACATTCCCGGCTGCTTCGCCATGACCGAGACGGGTCACGGCTCCGACGTCGCGAGCATCGCCACTACCGCCGTCTACCAGCCGGACACCGACGAGTTTGAAATCCACACGCCGTTCCGGGCCGCGTGGAAGGATTACATCGGCAATGCCGCCATCGACGGCCGGGCGGCGGTGCTCTTTGCGCAGCTCATCACGAACGGTGTCAACCACGGCGTTCACGCGTTCTATGTGCAGCTCAGGGACGCCGACGGCAACTTCATGCCGGGCATCGGAGGCGAGGACGACGGGCTCAAGGGTGGGCTGAACGGGATCGACAACGGCCGCCTCCACTTCACCCGCGTGCGGATTCCCCGCACCAACCTGCTGAACCGGTACGGCAACGTGGATGAGGACGGCGTCTACACCTCGCCCATCGCCTCCCCCGGCCGGCGGTTCTTCACCATGCTTGGCACCCTGGTGCAGGGCCGGGTGTCCCTCGACGGGGCGGCTGTGGCCGTCACCAAGCTGGCCCTGAAAACCGCCGTCCAGTACTCAGTGGAGCGCAGGCAGTTCAACGCCGGTTCGGACCTCACCGAAGAGGTCCTCCTGGACTACCAGCAGCACCAGCGCCGCCTCCTCCCCCGCATTGCGGCGACCTACGCCGCGTCGTTCGCCCACGAGGAGCTGCTGGCCAAGTTCGACGACGTCTTCTCGGGTGCGCACGACACGGACGAGGACCGGCAGGACCTTGAGACGCTGGCAGCCGCGCTGAAGCCGCTGTCGACCTGGCATGCGCTCGACACCCTGCAGGAGTGCCGCGAGGCCTGCGGCGGCGCCGGATTCCTCACGGAGAACCGGTTTACCTCACTGCGCGCCGACATGGACGTGTACGCAACCTTCGAGGGCGACAACAATGTGCTGCTGCAGCTCGTCGCCAAGCGCCTGCTGGCCGACTACGCCAAGGAATTCAGCGGCGTCGACTTCGGCGTGCTCGCGCGCTACGTCGTTACGCAGCGTGCGGAGAAGACGCTGCACCGGACGGGACTGCGGCGGGTTGTGCAGACAGTGGTCGACGGCGGGTCCGAGCGCAAATCGGCTATCGCGCTGCGGGACGAGCACACCCAGCACGAGCTGTTGTCGGACCGGGTGGAGGCGATGGTTGCTGACCTGGCCGGCGAACTCCGCGGCGTCCGGAAGCTGTCCCAGGAGGCGGCAGCGAAGAAGTTCAACGAGCACCAGAACGAGCTCATCGAGACGGCCAAGGCCCACGCGGAGCTGTTGCAGTGGGAAGCATTCACCGCTGCCGTCCACCGGGTGGAGGACGCGGGCACCAAGCAGGTGCTCACCTGGCTGCGGGACCTGTTTGGGCTGTGTCTGATCGAACGCAACCTGGCCTGGTACCTCATGCACGGCAGGCTTTCCACCCAGCGCGCCCGGACCCTGTCCCCGTACATCAACCGTCTGCTGGTGAAGATCCGGCCACACGCCGTCGACCTGGTGGATGCTTTCGGTTACGGACCGGAGCACCTTCGCGCAGCGATCGCTACCGGCGCGGAGAAGGAACGCCAGGACGAGGCGATGGCCTATGCCCGGCAGCAACGGGCGAGCGGGAGCTTCCCGATCGATGAGAAGACGGTACTGGCACGCGAGAAGAAGGCCAAAGCCAAGCGCTGAAGCCGGACGTCTGGAGCTGCGCTCTTCGCCTGAACCGTTGTCTTTTCCTGGACTTGGTTCAGGCGGAGAGCCGCCGCCGAGGTGTCGGTCCCGGTCTACGCCTGGCGCGGGTCGGTATCCTCGTTCTCTTTGTCCACGGGGGTGGTGACCTGACCGACGTCGAGCGCCGGATTTTCAGCCGACTCGTCCATCACCGCTTCGTCCACCTCGGTCTCATTGGGCTCGGGGAGCTGCACCTCATCGGGCGAGCCAGCTGACGCAGCTGAGTCAGGTGAATCCGGTGAGTCCGGTGAGTCGGAACTGATGGGGCTAGGGGTGTCGGTCACTGGTGGGTCCTCCCGGGTCGATGGTGGTACGAAACCTTACGCTGGCGGCCAGCGGGCTGTCGACCGGCCCGGGATCCCTGAAGCCATGGGATCCCGGCAACTGCAGTCCAAGACTGGTCATCCGATTGCCGCGCGGTAAACCTCAAGGGTCGACTCGGCGATCGAGTCCCAGGAGAAGTGTTCCTCGGCACGCCGGCGACCTGCCTCACCCATCTGGCGGGCCCGTGAGGGGTCGGCTACAAGGGCGTTGACGGCTGCGGCGAAGTCATTGACGAACCGTTCGGGGTCGAGCGGGATTCCGGTCCCGTCGGTGACCTGCTCCAGTGGCACCAGGGTGCCGGTCACGCCGTCGTCGACCACCTCGGGGATACCGCCGGTGGCGCTGGCGACCACCGCTGCGCCACACGCCATCGCCTCCAGATTGACGATGCCCAGCGGTTCATAGATTGACGGGCACGCGAATACGGTGGCGGTGCTGAGCACGCTGATGACCTCATTGCGGGGCAGCATCCGTTCGATCAGGATCACCGATCCGCGCTTTTCCTCAAGTTCGGCGATGAGTTCAGCGGTTTCAGCGGCCAGCTCGGGGGTGTCGGCGGCGCCCAGGCAGAGCACCAGCTGCACTCCCGGCTCCAGTAGCGCTGCGGCACGCAGCAGATAGGGGACACCCTTCTGCCGGGTATTGCGCCCCACGAACACCACGCTCGGTCGGTCAGGGTCGATGCCGAGCGCCCGTACCGCATCGTGATCAGCATTGCGTTCCCACGTGGCGACGTCGATGCCGTTGTGGACCACTTTCACCTTGGCAGGGTCGACCCCGGGGTAGCTTCGCAGGATGTCCGCTCGCATCCCGTGGGAGACCGCAATCACGGCAGCAGCGGCCTCATAGGAGGTCCGCTCGGCCCACGAGGACAGCGCGTAGCCCCCACCCAGCTGCTCGGCCTTCCAGGGGCGCAGCGGTTCGAGGCTGTGCGCGCTCAGCACATGAGGGACCCCGTGCAACAGGGACGCGAGGTGTCCGGCCATGTTGGCGTACCAGGTGTGCGAGTGGACCAGATCGGTGCCCGCCAGCCCGTCCAACATCGCCAGGTCGGTCCCGAAGGTCTGTACGGCGGCGTTTGAGGACGCGAGTTCTGCGGGTGTCCGGTAGGTGCTCACGGTGGCGCCGTGATAGTTGGGGTCACGCTCCGCGCCGAAGCAGTGGACCCGCAAATCCACTTGGCTGGCCAGCACCCGGCTCAGCTCGGCGACGTGCACTCCGGCGCCGCCGTAGATCTCGGGTGGGAATTCTTTTGTCACAATGTCTATACGCACGTTTCCAAACGTAGTGCAGCGCGTCCATCTCATCTAGTGTGAGTCAATCAAGGGTACAAACTCAATGAAGAGCTATAGCAGTACAGGGGGCCACACGTGGCAGTGAAAAAGGTATTGGCGATCGTCCTCGCCGGCGGCGAAGGGAAGCGGCTGATGCCGCTGACGGCCGACCGTGCTAAGCCAGCGGTACCCTTCGGTGGGATATACCGTTTGATCGACTTCGCGTTGTCGAACCTGGTGAACTCCGGGTACCTGGAAATCGTGGTGCTCACCCAGTACAAGTCGCACAGCCTTGACCGCCACATCTCCGAAACCTGGCGCATGTCCACGCAGCTGCAGCAGTACGTGGCCTCCGTCCCTGCACAGCAGCGACGCGGCAAGAGCTGGTTCCTGGGCAGCGCGAATGCGATCTACCAGTCCCTGAACCTGATCCATGACGCTGACCCGGACATCGTCGTGGTTATCGGTGCCGACCACGTCTACCGGATGGACTTCGAGCAGATGGTCACGGCTCACATCGCCAGTGGCGCGTCGGCCAGTGTCGCAGCGGTGCGTCAGCCGATGAACCTGGTCGACCAGTTCGGCGTGATCCAGACCGACGGGTCCGGCAGGATCTCGGGTTTCGTCGAGAAGCCGAAGACGACACCGGGGCTGCCAGATGATCCCAACAGTTTCCTTGCCTCGATGGGCAACTACGTCTTCACGGCGGACGCGCTGGTCAAGGCCCTTGAGGAGGACGCCGCCCGACTGAACACCAAGCACGACATGGGCGGGGACATCATCCCCTACTTCGTCGAGCGTGGTGACGCAGCCGTCTACGACTTCACCTCCAACGACATTCCCGGGTCCACCGACCGGGACCGTCAGTATTGGCGCGACGTCGGAACGCTCGACTCGTACTACGACGCCAACATGGACCTCATCTCGCCATTGCCCCTGTTCAACCTGTACAACCTGAAGTGGCCGATCTACACCCGGCAGAGTGTCTCTCCCCCGGCGAAGTTCGTGCGCAGCGCGTCGGGTGGTTCCGGCTTTGCCAACGACTCGATCGTCTCCAACGGTGCTGTGGTCTCCGGTGGCGAGGTGCAGGGCTCGATCCTCGCGACTGACGTGTTTGTCGATGAAGGTGCCTCGGTGTCCGGTTCGGTGCTGATGGACAAGGTGTCTGTGGGCCCTGGTGCGGTGATCCGGAGAGCGATTATCGACAAGAACGTTCGGGTGCCTGCCGGAGCGTCTATTGGCGTGGACCGGGCCCAGGACCTCAGCCGCGGCTACACGGTGACCGACTCGGGACTTACTATCCTCAGCAAGGGTCAGATCGTCCTACCTGGTTGAGAAACAGATAGCGCTACCTAGTCAAGGGTCAGAAAGTCTTACCTGACTGAGGAACGCTGGCTGGGAATTGCTACCTAACCACCGCTTGGCCCTGCTTCCCCGCAATCCCTGTTAGAACGGGGGTGGTTGGGGCAGGGTGGTGTAGGTTTTGCCGCTCAGTGAGGTGGCGGTGAGGGTGCCGGGTTCGGGTTGGTGGTAGTGCCAGTAGCCAGCGGATTTGAGCATGTGGTGCTTCCGGCAGACGGCCGCGAGGTTGTCGTAGCTGGTATTACCACCCTGATGCCAGGGGATGGTGTGGTCGAGGTCGCATACCGGGCCGGGCCGGTTGCAGCCGGGGTGTCGGCAGGTTTTGTCTCTGACTAGGACGGTTTTGCGGAGGTCTTTGGGGACTTTGTAGCGGTCCCGGCCGACGCTGAGTACTGTCCCGGTTTCCGGGTGGGTGAGGATCCTGGTGAATCCTTTGGCGTGGGCGGCGAGGTTCCGGGCGGTGTCCGGGTCGATCGGTCCGAAACCCTCAAGGTCGGCTGGTTCGTCCCCGCCGAGCAGGGTCAGCACGGGTACGGTCACGAACACCACTGGCTGAACACCCATCACCGACGCCAAATCAACCAGGCCAGCACTCTCAGCAGGGACTTCACTGGCATCCGCGGTCTCAGCAGGCACCTCGCTGGCACCCGTACCCGTAGTCGCCGCAGCCCCGCTTTTATTTGCCGCCGCCCCGTATGCGTTTGGGTCGCAGTGGTGGGTGAGGAGATCGCCGAAGACGTCGGCTTTGAGTTGGGTGAGGGTCCGGGTTTCCTGCGGGTTCTGCAAGGCCCGGGCCATGAACGTGACCCGGTTCTCGATGCCGCAGGCCCGCTCCGCGGGCAGATACGCCGAAAGCCACGCCATCCCGTCCTGATCGGGGGTCACCTCGATGCGCCGGTCTGCGGTTGCTGCACGCCTGCGGGTGACCGCCGATTCGGGGTGGAGCTTTTCCCTGACCCGCGTGCACTTGGCTTTCAGCCGCGGCGCCATCAGGTGTGCCCCCGTTTTGAGGACTTCATCTTCGAACGCTGGTAATGCCTCGGCGGGGATGGTCAGTGCCTCGTCGAGGATGATCTGGGCTTGCCGGGGGGTGAGCATCCCCGCCCCCAGGCATTGCAGGGTCTTCGGCAGATCCTCCACCAGTGTCAGGCTCTGACCCAGCAGCCGGTGAGCGGCACGTCCAGAGAGGTTCAGCAGCGGCACCAGTTCCTCGGCGGTCAACGTGAACCCCAACCCCGCCCCCACCGTCCCACCGGGGCGGGACGCGGCGAGGGCCGCTGCCTCGTCCTGAACCTCAGTGTGTAACGCGGCGACCAATTCCGCCTGCCGGGCCACCACCCACGACATCAACCGATCAGCAGCCACCAACAACTCAGCCGTCCCAGGCCCAGCCGTACCGGGCCCAGCGGTGTCCGGCGCAGTCTCAAGTGCGTCAGCCTCGGGATCCGGGCCATCACCACGACGCAGCATGGCCACCAGTGTTTCCGGGCCGGCGACCTCGACCTCAGTAGGTGGAGTGTCGCCAGCGACCGGACGGTGACCGACTTTACCAAGGGACGGCTCCAGACCGATCGCTTTTCCGAGGTTGAACAGCGACGCGGGGTCACCTGATGAATCCAGGGCTCCTGAATGCGGTTCGGCCGGGTCCAGTACTGCCGAGGAATGTGATGTTGTTGGACGACCAGCTCCCGGTCCCTTGCTGGCAGGAACATCTACGGGAACAGAGCCCGGAACAGCAGGATCAGGCACCGGGAAACCGGTGATCTGATCTGCGTTCTCCTGCCGCTTCATACCTCCATCACATCACCCGCCACTGACATTTTTAGGCGCCGAACAGAGGAATAATCACAGATACAAATTAAGCCCACAGCGAACACAATCCGCGAGGCCGGCCACAGTCCACGTGGCTCATAGGCAGCTTTGTTCCCGGCGTTGTGGAGGTTTAATCGAGCTGACCGAACTGGATCCATCGAGCACAGCCTGACCTGGCGAACCGGCCCGGAACCTGCCCGAGACCCCACTGACACTGCCGCATTTATCGCCTGATTTAGCCAGGCTGAGGGCGACGCCTGGACTGGGCACAGCCTCAGGAACCGAACCAGAAAAGGGCCCGAATCAACAGACCAAAAACCCCAGCGCTAGGCGACGCGGGTGATTTCCACAGTCACGTTCAGGGTCGACCCACCGCCACCGGACAGGATCCCCTTCAGCGGGGACACGTCCTTGTAGTCGCGTCCACGGGCCACCGAGACGTGGAAGTCACTGACCGGGCCCTTGTTTGTCGGATCCCAGCCGCGCCATTCGCCGTCCCACCATTCAACCCAGGCGTGCGACTGACCGGCGACCTTCTCCCCGACCGCCGCACTACTGCGCGGATGCAGGTAACCGGAGATGTAGCGCGCAGGAATACCGACACTTCTGAACGCACCAATCGCAAGGTGCGCCAGGTCCTGGCAGACGCCCTTCCTGGATTCCCAGGCATCCTTCGCGTTGGTCTGCACCCCGGTCACGCCCTGTACGTAGGACATTTCCTCCTTGATCCACGCAAAAATCGCGTGAACTGTCTGGTGCGGGTTGCGGCCCTCAATGAGCTCGAGGGCCTTACCGCTCACCTCCGGGTCAGGTTCGGTCAGGGCTGTCTGCGGGAGCCAGTCACCGTACTCGTTCGCGACGTCGTCGGACCTGAGCTGTTCCCAGGTGACCACCTCGTCGTCGGTCGGGATCCGTTCCATCCGGCTCACCTCGACGGTGGTCACCGCCGTCACCTCAAGGGACTCGTGGGCGCTCTGCATATCGAACGCGGTCACCCGGGTCCCCCAGTAGTCCTTATAGGTGGACACGGCAGCGCTCGACGGCGACACCTTCAGTGTGGACTCGAGGACCACCTGCTGGGGGTCGGTGAGCGGAGTCATCCGTGCCTCGTTGTAGGACAGGGTCACCTTGCGCACGTAGTTGTAGCCGGTGCGGTGCGTGATGAGCAAGCGGGTCATGAAAGTTCTCCCACCCAGGCCAGTTCGTCTGCCTGGGAAAAGTAGGTGCGTGAAATCGCGTCCGAAGCCTTTGCGCAGGCCTTCTGAACCCGTTCCATATGTTCTGGCAGCTCCGACATCAGGTCGTCGGTCTGGTGGAACTCAAGGAACGTGCGGGCCTGCCCCACAATGCGGCTGGCGTCGTTGATGAACCCGACCCGGCGATAGGCAGGGTTGAGGTTCGTCAGGCACTTCTCGGCGTCGCTGAGCGCGTAGACGATCGACCGGGGGAACAACCGGTCGAGCAGCAGGAACTCGGCGGCCTGCTGGTCGCCGAACGATGCCCGACGCGTCCGCAGGAACGACTCGTACGCTCCGGCACACCGCAACATGTTCACCCAGGACAGTCCCGCCGCGTGGACGTCGTGAGTGGACAGCATCCGTGCGGTCATGTCGGCCCGTTCCAGGCTGCGGCCCAGCACAAGGAACTGCCAACTCTCGTCATGGCTCATCGTGGTGTCCGAGAGCCCCCGAATCATCGCGGTCCGCTCCACCACCCAGTGGCAGAACCGGTACGTACCGACCACATCCTTGCGATGCTGGGTGAGGCCGTACCAGGTGGTGTTGAGGCTCTCCCAGACACTGCCGGACACGGTTTCGCGGGCCCGGCGGGCATTCTCCCTGGCGGCGCCGAGCGCGCCAGCAATCGAGGTGGTGCTGGTCCGGTCGTAGGCCAGCGCCTGCAGGAGGTCCGAAAGCTCGAGCTCGTCACCGTCCACCCGGCTGCCCATCACACCCAGCAGCTGGCGGGACACATCGCGCTGCTCGCCGCGGGGCATCTGGTTCAGTCGCTCCAGGTGGACGTCCAGAATACGGGCGGTGCCGTCGGCACGTTCGACATAGCGGCCGATCCAGAACAGGGCCTCAGCGATCCGGCTAAGCATTGACGGTGTCCTCTCCATGGTTCCCACGGTCGTCCCCGGCCAGGGCATCGGCACACCCCAGCTGTTGCTGTTGCTGCTCCGGCTGGCGATCCTGCCAGCCCGATTCGATCGGCCAGACCCTCTCCTGCACCGGGCGCCGGACCGTCTCGACCACCGGTCGCACCGGGGTCTGGTTCTGCTCGTCAACCACCCAGGTGTCCTTCGAGCCGCCACCCTGGCTGGAGTTCACGATCAGTGAGCCTTCCTTCATAGCCACCCGGGTCAGGCCGCCGGGCAGCACCCAGACGTCGTCGCCGTCGTTCACAGCGAACGGCCGCAGGTCCACGTGGCGGGGGCTGAACTGGCCGCCGGACATGGTCGGCACCGTGGACAGCTGCAGCACCGGCTGCGCAATCCAGCCGCGGGGGTCAGCGGTCACCCGCTCCCGCAGAGCATCGAGTTCTTCCTTCGACGCGTCCGGCCCAATGACCAGGCCCTTGCCTCCCGAACCGTCCACCGGTTTGACGACCAGTTCGTCCAGCCGGTCGAGCACTTCCTCACGGGCCTCGGGATCCTCCAGCCGATAGGTATCGACGTTGGCGATGATCGGCTCCTCACTGAGGTAGTAGCGGATCAGGTCGGGAACATAGGTGTACACCAGCTTGTCGTCGGCCACTCCGTTGCCCACCGCGTTGGCGATGGTCACGGTGCCGGCACGTGCCGCATTGACCAGGCCCGGGCAGCCGAGCATCGAATCGGAGCGGAACTGCAAGGGGTCGAGGAATTCGTCGTCGATCCGCTTGTAGATGACGTCCACGCGCTGTTCACCGGCGGTGGTCCGCATGTACACCCGGTTTCCGCGGCAGATCAGGTCTCGGCCCTCCACCAGTTCGACGCCCATCAGGCCAGCGAGCAGGGTGTGTTCGAAGTACGCGGAGTTGAACACGCCAGGGGTGAGCACGACGACGGTGGGGTCTTCCGCCGACGACGGCGCGGTCTTGCGAAGCGCCGCGAGAAGCCGCCGTGGGTATTCCTCCACCGGGCGAATGTGCTGCTGCCCGAAAGCCTCCGGCAGGCCCTTGGCCATTGCGCGGCGGTTCTCCAGCACGTAGCTCACCCCGCTGGGGACCCGGACGTTGTCCTCGAGAACCCGGAAGGTACCCTCCTGATCCCGGACGACGTCGATCCCGGAAATGTGCACGCGCACGCCACCGGCCGGGTCGAACCCGGACACCTGGCGGTGGAAGTGGGCGCTGGAGGTGATCAATCGGCGGGGAATCACGCCGTCGGCGACCACTGACATCTTGTCGTAGACATCGTTCAGGAACGCTTCCAGAGCCCGGACCCGCTGGGTGACGCCCTGCTCAAGGACCTGCCAGTCGGTACCGGAGATGACCCGGGGAACAATGTCCAGCGGGAAGGGCCTCTCCTCCCCCGCGTAGTCAAAAGTAACTCCACGATCCAGGAAGGTCCTGGCCATGGAATCGGCACGCGCTGTGACATCGGCGAGGTTCAGTTCGCTGAGGGCGGCGGCTACCTGGCTGTACTCACCACGGGCCTGCTGGCCGGACGCGAACATTTCGTCGAAGGCGGGCGTGCGGCTGGCGGCAGCGGCATAATCTTGGAAGAGATCGGACATGGGCTCAACATTGCCACGGATTTCTTGTATTACATATTGTGCGGTGGGTCACTCGCGTGGCGTTACGCGGAGGCCTGAAGGGCATCCAGGTCCCGGGTCGCGTACCGGAGGTGTTCCCACTCTTCCTCCAGGATGGTGCGGAGGCAGGAGAGCGTGGTTTCCGGGTACTCCGGTGCCCAGGGATTGGCCCGCGGGACGAGGAGGTCCTCCGGTGTTGCGGACGCGATGAAGGTGCGCACCATCGCCACCCGGTCGGCGCGTGCCGCGAGGACCGACTCGTAGGAAGGGGTGCCCTCAGTGAAAATCGACAGGTCATACCCGTCGGTCTCGTACTCGCTGTGGGGCTGGCCGAGCGGGTGGAACGGGTGCCTGATTCCCAGCACCGCCTTCCGCAACCAGACATCAGTGGCCAGCACCAGGTGGCGGAGCGTCTGCGCGAACGACCACTCGCCGTCCACTGACTCATCGGCGGTGCCCTCGGGCATAATGGCAACCCGCGCCAGGGTTGCGGCCCAGGCACGTTCGAGAGCCGCCCAGTTCTCCCGGAGACCCTCTGGATCCGTGGGGCGCCTCCCGGCCCTCCCGGGGAAGTGTTTGACCAGCTCGGCCTCCACCAGCGGGGCGACGTCCACACCGTTGACCAGGAAGGACCGCTCACCGTCCAGCAGCCAGGGCGCATCCAGGTCGGCACCCGCGAGGTCCACTGCCCTCATCACCACACCGCCGAGATCGGCATTCGTGAAGCGCGCCCGCCGCAGATTGACGTCGTTGAACGTGGCGGCCTCCAGATTGACGTCGCTGAAAGTAGCAGCCTGCAGGTCATCGGATCCGGTAAAGGAGGTCATAGCCGAAGAGTGTGGCACGCGCCATAGACCGGCGCCAGCACCACTTTTCCCGTCATGGCGCCGGCCTGTCCACGACGTTCCGGGAGAGCGTAGAGTGCCCGCATGACCCGCTTCGTGATCGACCCACCGACGCTCCTTCACCTCGTCGGCCAGGACAGGCGACCCAGCGCTGAGCACCAACTGGTGGCTCCCAACAGCATCCGTTCGCAGGCCCTCGCCATTCTGTACGAGGCCGTCCGCAGCGGGGAGCTCACCGAAGCGGAGGCCCTGAAACTCCACGACCGGATGACCGAACTGAAGCTGCGCCTCCTCGGAGACCGGGTGTCCCGCCGGACTGCCTGGACGATCGCGCGGGACCAGGGCTGGGCGACCATCGACGACGCCGAGTACCTCGCGGTCACCCGGCTTCAGGCCGATGCGCTCGTCACGGTTGATGAGGACCTCCCGGCAAAGGCCGACGGGGTAGTCCCGCTCGCTCCCCTGGAGGCCCTGTTCGCATAACTGAGATCCCGGCTGCCAGCCGTGATTGAATGACCGGGTGATGAACGAGAATCTCCGCCGCGATGAAGCAGCCCACCGGTCCAGTCTCCTGAGCGTCGACAGCTACGAGGTCCACCTCGACCTCAGTGCGGCTGCCGACCCCGAG
The DNA here is from genome assembly GCF_013116745.1 of Arthrobacter sp. 260. Classification (GTDB taxonomy): domain Bacteria; phylum Actinomycetota; class Actinomycetes; order Actinomycetales; family Micrococcaceae; genus Arthrobacter_D. Next base: position 135,243 of record NZ_JABFOE010000004.1, on the reverse strand, counting down.
GCTGCCGGGTTCCTGTCCCAGTCAACCGTCAGGTTCACCTGCACCGAACCGGGTAGTGACACCTTCATGGACTTCATCTCCGGGGAGGTCCACTCGGTCACCCTGAACGGCAGCGAACTGGACCCCGCCGTCGTCGTCGACGGCGCCCGGATCAACCTGCCGGAACTGGCGGCAGAGAACACCGTGACGGTGACGGGTTCCGCCCTCTACAGCCGAAGCGGCGAGGGAATGCACCGTTTCACCGACCCGGCCGACGGCGAAACCTACCTCTACACCCAGTACGAGCCAGCCGATGCCCGCCGGGTCTTCGCCAACTTTGAGCAGCCGGACCTGAAGGCGTCCTTCACCTTCTCCGTAACCGCACCGAGCGGGTGGATCGTCGCATCCAACGGGGCCGAGGTTTCGCGCACTGGCGAGACGACCCCTGCTGCCGGGGAAAGCACCGCAGTGTGGCGGTTCGCACCGACCGAACGGATCTCCACCTACATCACCACTGTCCTCGCCGGACCCTACTTCTCGGCCACCGATCACTGGTCAGGCACCCTGTCCGACGGGTCCACCCTGGAGATCCCGCTGGGCCTCTACTGCAGGGCGTCCCTGGCCAGCGCGTTCGACACCGACACCATCTTCGACGTCACCAAGCGGGGGCTTGGGTACTTCCACGAGCGGTTCGAATATCCCTATCCGTTCGGTAAATATGAGCAGGCGTTCGTACCCGAGTACAACCTTGGCGCCATGGAGAATCCCGGATTGGTGACGTTCACCGAGAGCTACATCTTCCGGTCCAAAGCCACCCACGACGAGTACGAAGCCCGCGCCAACACCATCCTGCACGAGATGGCCCACATGTGGTTCGGCGACCTGGTGACCATGTTCTGGTGGGACGACCTGTGGTTGAAGGAATCGTTCGCCGACTACATGGGTGCCCTCGCGGTGGCTGAGGCGACCGGCTCCGCCACCTCGTGGGTGAGTTTCGCCAACCGCCGCAAGGCGTGGGCCTACCTCCAGGACCAGCTACCCTCCACCCACCCGATCACCGCTGACATTGTTGACCTGGAAGCTGCAAAGCAGAACTTCGACGGCATCACCTACGCCAAGGGTGCTTCGGTGCTGAAGCAGCTGGTGGCGTACGCCGGCAGCGACGCGTTCTTCGAAGCGGCCCGGGCCTACTTCAGGACCCACGCCTTCGGGAATACCCGGCTGGCCGACCTGCTCTCCGCCCTGGCCGACGCCACCGGCCAGGACATGACAGGCTGGGCCCGGCAGTGGCTCCAGACCTCCGGTGTGCCTTCGCTGGGTGCCGCAGTGACCGTCGACGACGACGGCGCCTACCATTCGGTAGTGATCCACCAGGACGCCATCGACCCGGTCACCGGAGAGTCAGCGTTGCGCCCCCACCAGATCCGGCTGGGACTCTACAGCCGGGTCGCCGGGTCTTTGATCCGCACGGGCGCCGTCGACGTACGCATCGAGGGGGCTCTCACCGAGGTGCCGGAACTGAGCGGTACGCTCCAGCCCGATCTCCTCCTGATCAACGACGACGACCTGACCTACGCGAAGATCCGCTTCGACGACCGCTCACTGGCGACCCTGCTGACAAGTGTGGGGCAGCTGGAAGAGCCGCTGGCACGCGCGGTCTGCCAGGCCGCCCTGTGGTCGAACACCCGCGACGCCGCGCTCTCCGCGGCGGACTATGTCGGCGCCGTGCAGCTGGCTGCTCCGGGTGAGACAGGCATCGGCGCTTTGCAGGTCATGCTGCGCAACGCGCACTATGCAGTCGAACACTATGCCTCGGTGGACGTGCGCGACCAGCTGCGGGAGCGGTTGTTCGGGTTTGTGGTGGAGGGGCTCCGCGCCGCCAAGCCAGCCTCGGACCTGCAGCTGGTCTGGGCACGGGCGGCCGCCGCACTCGGGCGTCACAGCGACACCCAATCGGGGCTTTTCCGGGCGTTGCTGGATGGTCAGGACAGCGTGCCCGGACTCGCCGTCGACGCCGAACTGCGCTGGCTCCTCTGGCAGGCCCTTGCCGCCCAGGCACACGCCTCGGCGGAGGACCTGGAGGCCGAGCTGGAACGCGACCGCACCGCGGCTGGGAAGGCCGGGTTTACCCGGGCCTCCACCTCGATTCCCGACCCGGCGATCAAAGAGAAGGCGTGGCAGGAGGCGGTGTTCGGCACCAGGCTGTCCAACGAGCTGCTCTCGGCAACGATCGCCGGGTTCGCTGAAGGCCCGGACGAACTGCGGGCCCCCTACCTGGAGCAGTACTTCGCGGAGATCGGGCGGGTGTGGGACACCAGGGGGATCGAGATGGCCAGCCGGATTGTGCGTGGATTGTTCCCCGGCTCCCAGGACCTGGCCGCAGGGGTGCCCGCCGAGGAGCACCGGGTGTTGCAGGCGGCCGACGGGTGGCTCGCCGAGCACCACGGGGCCCCCGCTGCACTGCGACGGATCGTGTTGGAGGAACGCGACCACTTGCTGCGCTCGTTGCGGGCCCAGGAGTTGCAGGCGCGGTAGGGAAGGATCAGGTCTCTACGGCACCCGGTAGAGCCACTCGAAGGTGCCGAACTTCTCCTCCACGAGCTTGCTCGCCCGGGACAGCTCATCGTCGGTGAAGGTCGCATCCTGGGCGCCGTACCGCGCTTTGAACGTGTCGATCATGACCTTGATGATGTCCTCGCGGCTGCGACCAGTCTGGCGGCGGAGGGGGTCGACCCGCTTCTTGGCGCTCCGCGCGCCCTTGTCGGAAAGCTTCTCCTTGCCGATCCGCAGCACCTCGAGCATCTTGTCGGCGTCGATGTCGTAGGACATGGTGACGTGGTGGAGCATGCCACCGTTGCTCAGCCGCTTCTGCGCTGCCCCGCCGATCTTGCCGACGTCGGTGGCAATGTCGTTCAGCGGCTGGTACCAGGCCTCAATGCCGAGCGTCCGCAGGGCCTCCATCACCCAGGCATCCAGGAACGGGTAGGACTCGGCGAAGCTCAGCGAATCCACGAGGGTTTGCGGTAGGTACAGGGAGTAGGTGATGGCGTTGCCGTGTTCCATGAACATCGCTCCCCCGCCGCTGACCCGCCGGACCACGCTGACCCCGTGCCGCGCCACGCCGTCGGGATCCACCTCGTTGCGCACGGACTGGAAGCTGCCGATCACCACCGATGGCGATTCCCACTCCCAGAACCGCAGGGTCGGGTTGCGACGGCCGTCGCCCACATCACGGGTCAGCACCTCGTCCATCGCCACATGCATCTCGGTGGACAGGGGTGTGGGGCCGATGACGTCCCACTGGTGATCAGCCCACCCGGTGGCCAGCCCCAGCGCGCGGCGGACCGCCGTCGCCACCGCCTCCGGGGAGAAGCCGAACAGCTGCGCTGCCGGGTCCAGGCCCTGCGCGACGGCGGCACTCAGCTCACCGTGCGTGGCAGTCACGGGTTGACCCTCCAGGGAGCGGTTGATGTCGTCGAGCGCCTCGTCGGGCTCAAGGAAGAAGTCACCGTTGATGGACACCCCGGTCAGGGAACCGCCGTCGACGGTGAAGTCAGCGGCGACAAGCTTCCCGCCGGGCACCTTGTACTCGCCGTGCAGGTCTCCCGTGGGGAGTTGGCTGGTCATCTGGGGCTCCTTGGAGACGTATCGGGTGGTGAACGAGAAATGGGCCCGGACCACCGAAGTGGTCCGGGCCCATCCGGCAGAACTAGGCTGCAGTCGGCATTACTTCTTGCCGAAGCCCTTGAAACGGGCGTTGAAGCGCTCCACGCGGCCGGCGGAGTCCATGATCCGCTGCTTGCCGGTGTAGAAAGGGTGCGATTCGGAGGAGATTTCGACCTCGACCAGTGGGTAGGTGTTCCCGTCTTCCCATTCAATGGTCTTCTTGGAGGTCACAGTGGACCGGGTCAGGAAAGACTTCTCGGACGCGAGGTCGCGGAAGACAACCGTTGAGTACTTGGGGTGGATATCAGACTTCACAGTGTTACCTTCGTTAGTTGCCTGGATTTGGCCAGGCACAAGGGGGTTGGAAAAGTTGCTTGGCCCGGGGACCAGCTACCTACTCTACCGCACCCCGCGCCTCCGCGGCTAAAAGGCCAGAGGCCCCGCGTGGCCCGCCTAGCTGATGCGGCATTCCCAGAACGCGACGGCACTGGCGGCGGCCACATTGAGCGAATCCACACCCGCCCGCATCGGGATCTTCACGCTATGGTCGGCGAGGTCAAGGGTGGCCTGGGTGAGACCGTCGCCCTCGGTGCCGAGCACCAGTGCCAGCCGTTCGTGGCGTGCCGCGCTGAGCTCGTCGAGGTCAACGGACCGCTCCCCCAACGCCAGAGAAGCCACCACAAACCCTGCGGCCTGCAGATCCGCCAGCTGGGCTGGCCAGTCGGTCAGCCGCACCCAGGGCACCTGGAAGACGGCTCCCATACTGACCCGGATCGCCCTCCGGTAGAGCGGGTCGGCACACCGGGGACTGATCAGGACGGCGTCCACGCCGAGCGCAGCAGCGGAACGGAAAATGGCCCCGAGATTGGTGTGGTCGACGATGTCCTCCAGGACCGCGATCCGGCGGGCGCCGTGCACGACGTCGGCCAGCGCCAGCGGCTTCGGCCGGTCCATCGCGGCCAGGGCGCCCCGGTGCAAGTGGAACCCGGTGATCTGCTCAAGGATCTGCTCGGTCCCCACATAGGCCGGGACGTCCGGGAACCTGTCCACCAGGTCCTGCAGGTCGGGCAGCCACTTGTCGGTGAGGAAGAAGGACCGCGGGGTGTGGCCGGCGTCGATGGCGCGGCGCAGCACCTTGGTGCTTTCAGCGATGTACAGGCCCTCGGCGGGTTCCCGGCGGCGGCGCAACTGGGTGTCGGTGAGCGAGGTGTAATCCGATACCCGGGGGTCGGCCGGGTCAACGAGGCGGTGGATGCTCATCCGGTGACCAACCGCGCAACCATGATGTACAGGGCCACCAGTCCGAGCGCGACGATGATGGAGCGCAACACCACCGGCCGCAGCCGGCGGCCGATCAGCGCACCCAGGAAGCCGCCGATGAGCGAGCTGACCGCGATGACCAGCACCACCCACCAGTTGATCCGGTCAAAGGCGAAGAGCATGTAGGAGATACCCGCCACCACGTTCACGGCAAGTACCAGGAGGTTCTTTACCGCCGTGGCGTTCTGGATGGTTCCGTGAAGGAAGATTCCGAGAATGCCGACCAGCAGGATCCCCTGCGCTGCCACGAAATAGCCTCCGTAGACACCGGCCAGGTACACCAGGATGGTCAGCCCGACCGGGTGCGAGCCAGCGGATTCCTTCCGCTCTGCCCGGAGCAGCACCCGGCGCTGCAACGCGGGCTGGAAGATCACGAATCCGAGGGCGATGATGATCAGCACCGGCGCGGCGAACTCGAACACCTGCTCGGGCAGATTCAGCAGCAGTGCCGCCCCGGTGATACCGCCCAGGATTGAGGCGGGCAGGAGGCGGAGGATGGTCGAGCGGAGGCCGGCAAGTTCCCGGCGGTACCCCCAAGTGCCCGAGACGCCGCCGGCAATCAGGCCCATGGCGTTGCTGATGGTTGCCGTTACGGGGGCAAACCCGAGGGCGAGCAGTACGGGGAAGGTGACGAGGGTGCCGGAGCCGACCACCGAATTGATGGCTCCCGCCCACAGCCCGGCGATAAAGATCAGGGCGCCCTGCAATAGTTCCATGAGCAGGTTCCCCTAGATATCAGGCGCTGGTGCGGGCAACAGCCGTGTAGCGGCCGTCCTGCTGGCGGACGTCCAGCGGCACGTCGAACGCCGCACTGAGGTTCTCCTCGGTGAAGACGGTGTCGATGGGGCCGGACGCCACAATTCCGCCGTCGCGCATAAGCATGGCGTGGGTGAATCCCGGGGGCACTTCTTCGAGGTGGTGGGTGACCAGGATCATGACGGGTGCTTCCTCGTCCTGCGCCAGGGTGGTGAGCCGGCTGATCAGGTCCTCCCGCCCGGCGAGGTCGAGTCCTGCGCCTGGCTCATCCAGCAGCAACAGCTCGGGGTCGGTCATCAGCGCGCGCGCAATCTGGACCCGTTTGCGTTCCCCCTCGCTGAGGGAGGAGAACTTGCGGTTCATGAAGGTCGACATGCCCCACGTGTCGAGCAGGGCAAAAGCGCGACGCGCATCCTGCTTCTCGTACTGCTCCCGCCACCGGCCGGTGACGCCGTAGGAGGCGGTGACGACGACGTTCAGCACCGTTTCATGCTCGGGGATCTGTGCGGCCAGGGCCGCGGAGGCGAGCCCGATGCGCGGTCGTAGTTCGAAGACGTCGACGGCACCGAGTACCTCGTCGAGAATGCCTGCCACACCGGTGGTGGGGTGGATCCGCGCCCCGGCTACCTGCAGCAGGGTGGTTTTGCCGGCACCGTTGGGGCCCATGATCACCCAGCGTTCGCCCTCCTTGACCTGCCAGTCCACACTGTCCAACAGCTTCTTGCCGCCCCGGACAAGGCTTACCCCAGCTAGCTCAAGAACATCACTCATAGCACTAGACATTAGGCCAACTGCCGGGGCAAACGCGAAACGGCGTGCCGCTGCCGGGGCTGCGCCTCCGGGAGGTGACTTTCCGGGTCGGGGATTTCGGGGCACACTCCGGGCCCGGCAATAATGGCTGGTGAGGCGCTGACTGCGCCGCAGGTGCACGACGACGACTGAAAGCGGAGGAATATGCCCAGGGAATTCGGTGTGGTCAGTTACGGTGTGGAACTCACCGATGACTTCCTGATCGCTGTTCAGGGGTCCGTGCAGGGCACGGGCGCCCAGATCGTCGAGCTCGAAAATGGCGGCGATTCCCGTTTCCGGGCATCCACGTTGATCGTTTCGTTTGACGGCGACGCAGCGGACCTGCGGAAGGTTGTAGATCCGCATGTGACGCGCGAACTGGGGGTCGCCGTCGTCCCTCCGGAGCTGCTGGCGGAGGGCCGGAAACTGCTGATCATGGACGTGGACTCGACCCTCATCCGGCAGGAGGTGATCGAGCTCCTCGCTGCGCATGCCGGGCGGGAGGCCGAGGTCGCTGCGGTCACGGAGGCGGCGATGCGGGGAGAGATTGACTTCACCGAGAGCCTGCGTTCACGGGTGGCGGTGTTGAAGGGGCTGCCCGCCAGCGTTCTCACCGAGGTGGGCGCGAGAATCGAACTCAGCGACGGCGCTGCGGAGCTGGTGCGGCACTATCTGATGGCCGGCCACGCGGTGGCCGCGGTTTCCGGTGGGTTCACCCAGCTGCTGGACCCGCTCGCGGCGCAGCTCGGCCTGACGTTCGCCGAGGCGAATCTACTGGGTATCAGTGCTGACGGCCACCTCACCGGTGAGGTGGTGGGCCCCGTGGTGGACCGCGTGGCAAAGGAACGCGCCCTGCGGCGCTGGGCTGCTGAGGCGGGCGTTCCGCTGGAGCGGACCATTGCCGTCGGCGACGGGGCGAATGACCTGGACATGCTGACCGCGGCAGCCCTGGGCGTGGCGTTCAATGCTAAACCTGCGGTCCGTGCGGCCGCGGACGCCTCGATCGATTTGCCCTACCTGGATCTGGTCAGGCACTTCAGCCGGCACTGACCGATCCTCGCGTGGATGGACTTCACCGCCCCCGGACCCATCCGGGGGCAGCGAACGAAGCCTCTACTTGGTGAAGTATTCGTGCCCACCGACGTACTCAGTGTGGCCGCTGGGCACATCAGCAGTGGCCATGTTGGCGATCTCCGCAGCGAACTCGGCGACCGAGTAGAGCTTCCCGGCCTGCTCGCGCCGCGCCTCAATGGCTCCCGGGGTGGCCCGGTCGAGCAGGGTGGCGGTGACAGTGCCCTCGATCATGTCGCCGGAGACCACCACGAGGGTGATGCCCTTGGCTTCCAACTCGGGGAGCAGCTCGCGGAGCGCATCCTCGCCGGCACGCTTGCTGCGGGCCACGGCCTCGTAGGCCTCCATGGTGGGGACCTCGTTGATGAAGTGCGCCTGGTGGCTGGTGATGAAGACCACCCGCGACCCGGTAGGCATGACCTCCATCGCGGCGCGCAGCATGTTGACCTGGGCGTCGCGGTTGAGCTTCAGGGCATAGTCTTCCTCGACCCCTGACTCCATGCCGCCGGACGCGTTGAGGACCAGCAGTCCCAGCCCGCCGAAATTGTCGACGGCCGCCTGGATCAGCGCTGCCGATCCCTCAGCGGTGGTCAGGTCGGCGCCCACGGCGACGGCCTTGCCGCCGGCCGCCTCGATACCGGCCACCACCTTCGCCGCGCGGGGTGCCTTCTGGCGGTAGTTGACGACGACCGCGGCACCCTGGTCGGCGAGTAGTTTCGCGACATCAGCCCCGATTCCCCGTGATGATCCAGTAACGATTGCGGTTGTGCCGGTCAGCGCAGCCATGGGTACTCCTTAGGTTCGATGAAGGTGGTGGTGATTGCTGCAGATGCGCCGTCGGACGACGCTAGTGGCCCATGCCCAGGCCGCCGTCGACCGGGATGACAGCGCCGGAGATGTAGGCGGCTTCGTCGCTGGCAATCCACTTCACCACGTTGGCCACCTCGGTGGGCTCGGCGAAGCGGCGGGCCGGGATGGTCGCGAGGTAGTTCTTGCGGGTGTCCTCGGGCAGTTCGGCGGTCATATCGGTGTTGATGAAGCCTGGGGCCACCACATTGGCGGTGATCCCGCGGGAGCCGAGCTCGCGGGTCAGGGAGCGGGCAATGCCGATCAGGCCCGCCTTGGAGGCCGAGTAGTTGATCTGGCCCGGTGCACCGTAGAGGCCAGTGACGGAGGAGATGAGGACCACGCGTCCCTGGCGCAGCCGGATCATGCCCTTCGACGCACGCTTGATGACACGGAACGCTCCGGTCAGGTTGGTGTCGATCACGTCGGTGAAGTCGGATTCGGTCATCCGCATCAGCAGGGTGTCGCGGGTGATCCCGGCGTTGGCGACCAGCACCTGCACAGGGCCGTGGGCTTCCTCAACGGCGGTGAACGCGGCATCGACCTGCTCCTCGCTGGTGACATCGGCCTTGACGCCCAGCATGCCCTCGGGAACGTCACCGCTGCGGTACGTGATGGCCACCCGGTCGCCGTTCTCGACGAAGGCCTGCGCAATGGCGAGCCCAATGCCGCGGTTGCCTCCGGTTACCAAAACACTGCGTCCCTGCTCGGCGTCTGCCACGGATTCCTCCAGAATCATTGCTCCAACTATCCCTGCCGATCCTAGCTGGCACCCGCGCAACCGCAAGTTTGCGGCCGGGGGGAACCTTTGGTGTCGCTGGGGCTTTTAACAACTGGGGCACTGGGTGAGACAATTGAGAAGTCCCTTGGAGTGTGATGAGTAAGCAGATCCGGCACGGCGCTGACGTACACAGTATTACTGACGCACGAACCCCCCACAGCGATGAAGTACGCGGGCGGATGATCAAGTACTCCATCTCGATGGGGATCCGCCTGGTGTGCATTATTCTGGTGTTCTTCGTTGATGGCTGGCTGCAGTGGGTGATGATCGCCGGCGCGGTGGTCCTCCCGTACTTCGCCGTCATTGTCGCCAACGGCGGCTCGGACACCAGCGACCTGCCACACAGTCAGTCACTGATCGACAATGTTCCGGTTCCCGCGATCGAGCCCATGGCTCCCGCAGCGGCGGAGCCCGCCAACGATGTGCTGCAGGGCGAGATTATTGACGACGCCGATCCCACTGCCAGCCAGGACATTGACCGCGACCACATCGACCGTGACAAGGGCCGACCCACCGCATGAACCTTCTCGACCAGCTGCAGCAGCTGAACCCTGCCCCAAACGAACGGCCAGCGGAAGCTGTGTGCTCACGTAAAGGCTGCCGGCTGCCTGCCGCCTGGCAGCTGCTCTGGAACAACCCCAAGATCCACACGCCGGACCGCCGCAAGATCTGGGTGGCCTGTGCCGACCACCGGGACTGGCTTGAGGACTACCTGCAGACCCGTGGCCTGTGGAAGGAGACCCTGCCCCTAGGCGGGGACACCGCGGGCGGGAACACCGAGTAGATGTACCGTTTCCTTTTCTCACCCCGCTGGCTCGGCTGGCTGGCACTCGTGAGCGTCCTGGCCCTGGCGTGCGGTGCCCTCGGGATGTGGCAGCTGGACCGCCGGGATCAGCTCGCTGACACGATCGAGCGGATCGAGGCGAACTACGATCAACCGGCCGCGCCTTACGCTGCGGGGTCCACCGACTTCAGGTCCTTCGACCCGGCGGAGGAGTGGCTGCCCATCGAGCTGACCGGCACCTACGACACCGCCAACCAGCTCATCGTGCGGAACCGACCCTTCAGTGGGCGCCCCGGCTACGAGGTGCTGGTGCCCCTGCAGCTCGCCGACGGGTCAGCGGTCATCATCAACCGGGGCTGGCTTCCGATCGGCAACGATGAGGCGGGGCGTCCCGACGCCTTCCCGCAGCCGCCCGAGGGTGAGGTCACAGTGACCGCGAGGATCAAACCTGGTGAGCCGGAGCTGGACCGCGGAGCGCCGGACGGGCAAATCGCCTCGATTGACCTCACCCGGTACCAGGAGGTGGTCGGCTACGACCTTCAGACCGGTGCCTACGGCCTGATGTCGGCGGAAAGCCCCAGTCCTGCAACGTCGCCCCAGATTTTTCCCCGTCCGTATCTGGACTCGGGACCGCACCTGTCCTACTCGATGCAGTGGTTCGCCTTCGGGGCCCTCCTGTTCGTCGGCTTCGGCTACGCCGCCCGGCAGCAACAGCGTTCCGACGAGGAGGACCTGGCAGAAGCCAATGGCACAGTCCAGGCTGCGCCGGTCAGGCGACACCGTCGGCCGACGGCCGAGGAAGAAGAGGACGCCTTCCTCGACGCGCGCGGCTACTAGCGGATTACCGCTAGGCCATCGTCACCAGGTCGAGGTAGTCATCGCTCCAGAGGTCTTCGACGCCGTCGGGCAGCAAAACTACCCGCTCGGGGTTCAGCGCCTCCACCGCGCCCTCGTCGTGGCTGACCAGAACGACGGCGCCGCTGTAGTTGCGGAGCGCACCGAGGATTTCGGCGCGGCTCGCGGGGTCGAGGTTGTTGGTCGGTTCGTCGAGCAGCAGGACATTCGCCGACGACGCGACGATCGTTGCCAGGGCCAGGCGCGTCTTCTCACCGCCGGAAAGCACCCCGGCAGGCTTGTCGACGTCGTCACCGGTGAACAGGAACGAGCCGAGGACGCCCCGGACCTCCGCGTCCTTCATGTCCGGCGCGGACGAGCGCATGTTCTCCAGCACGGTCCGCTCGGTGTCGAGGGTTTCGTGCTCCTGGGCGTAGTAGCCCACCTTCAGGCCGTGGCCGGGGATGACCTCGCCAGTATCGGGCTTGTCGACCCCTGCCAGCATCCTGAGCAGGGTCGTCTTGCCGGCACCGTTGAGTCCCAGGATGACAACCTTCGAGCCCCGGTCGATGGCCAGGTCGACGTCGGTGAAGATCTCCAGTGACCCGTACGACTTGCTGAGGCCCTCAGCGGTCATCGGCGTCTTGCCACACGGCGAGGGTTCAGGGAACCGCAGGGCGGCGACGCGGTCCTGCGCACGGACCGCTTCCAGCCCGCCCAGCAGACGTTCGGCACGCTTGGCCATGTTCTGCGCGGCGACGGCCTTCGTGGCCTTCGCTCGCATCTTGTTGGCCTGGTCCATGAGGACCTGGGCCTTCTTCTCCGTATTGGCCCGCTCACGCTTGCGGGCGCGCTCATCGGTTTCGCGCTGCTGCAGGTAGCGCTTCCAGCCGATGTTGTAGATGTCGATGGTGGCGCGGTTGGCGTCCAGGTGGAACACCTTGTTCACTGTCGCCTCCAGGAGGTCCACGTCATGGCTGATCACGATCAGTCCGCCCTGGTGGTTCTTCAGGAACTCGCGCAGCCAGGTGATGGAGTCGGCGTCGAGGTGGTTGGTGGGCTCGTCGAGGAGCATGGTCTCGGCACCCGAGTAGAGGATGCGGGCGAGCTCGACACGACGGCGCTGGCCACCGGAAAGAGTGCTCAAGGACTGGTTGAGGATGCGGTCCGGGAGGGCGAGGTTGGAGGAGATGGCAGCAGCTTCGGCCTCCGCCGCGTAACCGCCGTGGGCGAGGAACTCCGCCTCAATCCGGTCATAGCGCGCCATTGCCTTGTCGCGCACCGCGTTGTTCTCGCTGGCCATGTCTTCCTGGGCCGCGCGGAGCTTCGTGACGACGACGTCGAGGTTGCGGGCGGACAGGATGCGGTCGCGTGCCAGCTGGGTCATGTCGGGGGTGCGCGGATCCTGGGGCAGGTACCCGATCTCTCCCTTGCGGGTCACGGTGCCGCCAGCGGGCAGCCCCTCCCCCGCCATGACGCGCGTGAGCGTGGTCTTGCCGGCGCCGTTGCGCCCTACCAGGCCAATCTTGTCCCCGCGGTCAACACGGAATGACACCGCATCCATAAGCAGGCGTGCTCCCGCGCGCAGCTCTAAGTTCGAGACGGTAATCAATTACGTGGCCTTTCAATGGATCGGGTCCGCATCATCGGGTGTTTGCTGGAAGCCTAGTTTTTGTAGGAAACCTACAAGCGAATTTGAATCCGGGGGCACTAATCTCAGTAAGTAACGGCACGCTGTTGTCGATAACTAACAGAAAGAGCCATCATGCGTCTGAAGAATCAGGTTCCGGCGGCCGCCGCTGTGGATAGTCCCACTCACGCCAGGCGCCGCTGGAATGCCACGGATCTTTCGCTGATCGCGGTCTTCGCGGCCTTGGTGGCCGCTCTTGCAATCCTACCCGCTATCCCCGCCGGCCCGCTCGGTGTGCCGGTGACCCTCCAGACCCTCGCCGTCATGGTGACAGGGATTGTGCTCGGCCCGGGCCGCGGTTTCGCTGCGGTGGCACTGTATTTGGTCGTGGGACTGGCCGGTCTTCCCATTTTCAGCGGCTTCAGCGGAGGCGTGGGGGTTCTCGCCGGTCCGTCTGCCGGCTACCTGCTGGCCTTCCCCCTCGCGGCGCTGGTCGCGGGGTTCCTGGCCCGACTGGTGCTGGCCAGGGTCCGTAGGTTCCGTTATGCAGCACTCTTTGCGGCCTGCCTGACCGCCAGTCTGCTCGTCATCCACCCCCTCGGTATTGCGGGCCTGATGATCAACGGAAAGCTCGACTTCGTGGCAGCCGTCGCCGCCGACATCATCTATCTGCCCGGCGACGTGCTGAAGAACCTGATCGCCGCTGCCATCGGCCTGAGCGTGCACCGCGCGTTCCCCCGCCTGATTGGCGGCACCCACCAGCGATGATCGTTTTCGAGGGGGCAACGGTCAGCGTGCCGGGGCCGGACGGTGACCGACGGATCCTGGAGCCCCTAAGCGTCACCCTCGCCGAGCGGCGGATCGCCGTGATCGGCGCCAACGGCTCAGGCAAATCCACCCTCCTGAAGCTGATCAACGGGCTGGTTACCCCGACGGCGGGACGGGTGCTGGTTGAGGGACTGGACACGGTCAAGGCCGGCCGAGCGGTCCGCCAGCGGGTCGGGTTCGTCTTTACGGATCCCCTGTCGCAGCTTGTGATGCCCACGGGACTCGAAGACGTTGAATTGTCGCTGCGCGCCCGTCTCCGCAACCCCACCGAACGTCGGACCACCGCCCTGGGCGTCCTGGAACGGTTCGGGCTGGCACCCCTGGCCGAGCAGAGTATCTATGACCTCTCGGGTGGTGAACGGCAGCTGATGGCCCTGGCAGCCGTCCTCGCCGTCGACCCCCGCATCCTGGTGGCCGACGAACCCACCACCCTGCTGGACCTGCGCAATGAGCGCAGGGTCCGCCGGCTGTTCAGCGGCCTGGATCAGCAGCTTGTCTTCACCACCCACGACCTGGAATTCGCCGCCGACAGTGACCGGGTGCTGGTGATCGACGACGGTCGGCTCGTGTTCGACGGCGACCCCCGCACCGCCATCGACCACTACCGGGGTCTGCACCTGGACGCCGGGAAGCTGCCGGGAGACGACCGGTGAGGGGGCACGGGAGCCTGCTGGGCACCTATGTGGACGGTGACTCCCTGCTGCACCGCGCACCCCTGTGGTCGAAGGGGCTCGGCGTCCTGCTGCTGTCGACGGGCGTGCTGTTCGCCAACCGTCCTGCCGTCACCGGTGCGGCCCTGGCACTGGTCACGGTCGGCTACCTGGTGGGGGCACGGTTATCCCCGATACACCTGTGGCGACCGTTGGCACCGGTCTGGCCGATGCTGGTCATCCTTGCCGGGTATCAGCTGATCGTCAACGGCCCTGCGGCGGCGCTGCTACTCGTCGGGAACATTGGTACCTGTCTCCTGGCCGCCCGTCTGCTCACCCTGACCACCGAGGGGCAGCGCCTGCTGGACGGGCTGGTCTCCCTCGCCGTTCCGTTCCGCCGGCTGGGTGCGGACCCGGAGCGGTTCGGGCTGACCCTCGCGCTCATGACCCGCAGCGTGCCCTACCTGGTGGGTTCCGTCGCCGACGTGCGCGATGCTGCGAGGGCGCGCGGTCTGGAACGAAATCCGCGGGCCCTGGTCATCCCGGTGGTCATCGGCGCCGTCGCCTACGCGCACCAGACCGGTGAGGCGCTGGCCGCGCGGGGGCTGGGCGAGGCGGGCCCATCGGCAGCAGCCGGCGCCAGCGAGGACTGAGCCGGGATACAACAAGGGCGCTACACCAGTGGTGCAGCGCCCTTGTCGGTACGGTCCGGAGCCTAGATGTTGAACCCGAGGGCCCGCATCTGGTCGCGACCGTCTTCGGTGATCTTTTCGGGACCCCATGGCGGCATCCACACCCAGTTCAGGCGCCAGTCATCGACGATGCCGTCGAGAGACTGTCCCACCTGCTCCTCGATGACGTCCGTCAGCGGGCAGGCCGCCGTCGTGAGCGTCATGTCGATCAGGAGGGCGCCGTCGTCGGCGTATTTCAGGCCGTACAGAAGCCCCAGGTCGACGATGTTGACACCCAGCTCGGGGTCAATCACGTCCTTGAGGGCTTCCTCGACGTCGTCTATCGCGGTCTGTCCCGCGTTCACTTCACTCATTGTTGTCTACCTTCTCGAAACGTTACCGAGCTCAATACCAACGAACTTAGGCGCCGGCCGGTGCGTCGACGGAAGCCGCGGCAGGGGTTCCAAAGCGGTCGTAGCCTTCCGCTTCGAGGCGGTCAGCCAGCTCCGGGCCACCCTGCTCGGCGATCCTGCCGTCAACGAACACGTGCACGAAGTCAGGCTTGATGTAGCGCAGGATCCGTGTGTAGTGGGTAATCAACAGGGTACCCATTCCGCCCTTGGAGTGCTCGCGGTTGACGCCCTCGGAGACTACCTTGAGCGCGTCGACGTCGAGGCCGGAGTCGGTCTCGTCGAGGATGGCGAAGCGGGGTTTGAAGAGCTCAAGCTGGAGGATCTCGACGCGCTTCTTCTCGCCGCCGGAGAAGCCCTCGTTGACGTTGCGCTGGGCGAAGTCGGCATCGATGCGCAGCTGCGACATCGCTTCCTTGACGTCCTTGGTCCAGTGGCGCAGGCTCGGGGCCTTGCCGTCCAGCGCGGTCTTCGCGGTGCGCAGGAAGTTGGTCATGGTCACGCCGGGCACCTCGACGGGGTACTGCATGGCCAGGAACAGTCCGGCGCGGGCCCGCTCGTCAACGCTCATGTCGAGGACATCCTCACCGTCGAGGGTGATGGATCCGCTGTCCACAAGGTACCGGGGGTGGCCGGCGATCGTGGAGGCGAGGGTCGACTTGCCGGAGCCGTTGGGGCCCATGATGGCGTGTGACTCACCGGTGTTGATGGTCAGGCTGACGCCTTTGAGGATCTGCTTCCGGGCCCCCTGCTCCGTCTCGATGCTGACGTGGAGGTCCTTGATTTCAAGGGTGGACATCTGTGGTTCTCCTTCGCGCCCTGCGTGGCAGGGAGTGCAATGTGGGTTCGGGTTCGATCACCGCCGGGGCGATCGAAAAGTGTGGGGGTGGCTAACCGAGGTCGGGGACAGCGGCACCGTTGGTGACGGTGGTGATGTCCACGTAGACCTCGTCGCCGTGGATTTCCAGGGCAAACACCGGGACGGGTTCGTAGGCTGGCAGCTGCAGTGGGGCGCCGCTGCGCAGGTCGAACTGCGACCCGTGGCCCCAGCACTCGATAACACAACCCTCGACGTCGCCCTCGGAGAGAGAAATGTCGGCGTGGGAGCAGGTGTCTCCCAAGGCGTGGATCGCGCCCTCGGAGTCTTTCACCACTGCCACCGGGTAGTCGTCGATCAGGATGCGCAGGGCCTGCCGGACTTCAATGTCGTTGACATTGCAGACCAGCTCGCCCTTCGGTGCGTCGGTCATTAGATGTTTCCTGCCGCAAGTTCCCGTTCGACGGCGTCGGTGAGCCGTTCCTCGAGCGCTGGCACCTTGATCTGCTGGATGACTTCGTTGAGGAAACCGCGGACCACCAGACGGCGGGCGGTCTTCTCGTCGATGCCGCGTGCCATCAGGTAGAACAGGTGCTCGTCGTCGAACCGGCCGGTGGCGCTGGCGTGGCCGGCACCCTCGATCAGTCCGGTTTCGATCTCCAGGTTGGGGACCGAGTCCGAACGGGTACCGTCGGTCAGCAGGAGGTTACGGTTCGTCTCGTACGTGTCGGTTCCCTCGGCCGCCTTACGGATCAGCACGTCGCCGACCCAGACGGTGTGGGCATCCTGGCCCTGCAGTGCACCCTTGTACGTGACACGGGACTTGCAGTTGGGGACGGCGTGGTCAACGAGCAACCGCTGCTCCAGGTGCTGGCCGGCGTCGGCGAAGTACAGTCCGTACATCTCCACCTCTGAGCCGGGGCCGGTGAACAGCGACGACGGCGTCATGCGCACCAGGTCGCCGCCGAGGCTGACGACCACGTGCTTGAACTTCGCGTTCCGCCCGATCTTGGCCTGCTGGGTGGAGGTGTGGACGGCGTCGTCGTCCCATTCCTGCACACTGACAACAGTGAGCTCGGCACCGTCGCCGACGACGATCTCGACGTTCTGCGCGAGAGTGGTCTTCCCATGGTGGTCCAGGACCACCACCGCCTTCGAGAAACGTTCGGCGGTGATGATCAGGTGCTGCGCGGCAGGAGCCTCGTCGACACCATTGATCGAGATCTGCACGTCACCGTCGGCGACGGTTTCCACCGGAATGGTCACCACTGTCGCCTCGGTGAACGCTTCCCAGGCCGCAGCCGAGACCCGGTCATCGGGAACTGAAGCGGAGCCGATCCGTGAGTCGTCACGGCCCACCGTCTCGACCAGGACGTTCGTCGCACCGGTCACCTCGACAGTGGGACCCGTGCCGGTCAGCGGCTGGTTGTGCAGACCGCGCAGACGCTTCAGCGGTGTGAACCGCCAGTCCTCTTCGCGGCCGTTCAGCGGCGCGAAGTCGGCGAGCTTGTAGGACTTCAGCCGTTCCCCGCGGGAGGCTTCCGGGATGACCGGAGCGTCGCCGTGGCTGTGCTTCTTGGCGCCGTGCTGGACAGTTCCCTCATTGAAGGGGGAAAGGTTCTCCCCCTCCTCGGTGAAACCGTCGATGGCAATTTTTTCTGCGGACGCTGGTGCGTCCAGCTGGGTAGCTTCAGCCATGTGTTAGCCCACGGCCCCTTCCATCTGGAGTTCGATCAGGCGGTTCAGTTCGAGTGCGTACTCCATGGGGAGCTCACGGGCGATCGGCTCGATGAACCCGCGCACGATCATTGCCATGGCTTCGTCCTCGGGCATGCCGCGGGACATCAGGTAGAACAGCTGTTCTTCGCTGACCCGCGAGACGGTTGCCTCGTGGCCCATGGTGACGTCGTCCTCACGGATATCCACGTACGGGTACGTGTCGGACCGCGAGATCGTGTCGACCAGCAGTGCGTCACAGCGCACGGTGTTCGCCGAGTGCTTGGCGCCCTCGCGAACCTGGACCAGGCCGCGGTAGGCGGCTCGCCCACCGCCCCGGGCCACCGACTTGGAAATGATCGATGACTTGGTGTTTGGCGCGATGTGTACCATCTTCGACCCGGTGTCCTGGTGCTGGCCCTCGCCGGCGAACGCGATCGACAGGGTCTCACCCTTGGCATGCTCGCCGACCAGGTAGACGGCCGGGTACTTCATGGTGACCTTCGAGCCGATGTTGCCGTCGACCCACTCCATGGTGGCGCCCTCGTGGGCGATGGCCCGCTTGGTGACCAGGTTGTACACGTTGTTCGACCAGTTCTGGATGGTGGTGTAACGGACGCGGGCGTCCTTCTTCACCACGATCTCGACGACGGCCGAGTGCAGGGAGTCCGACGTGTAGATCGGGGCGGTGCAGCCCTCGATGTAGTGCACGTAGGAGCCCTCGTCAGCGATGATGAGGGTGCGCTCAAACTGGCCCATGTTCTCGGTGTTGATTCGGAAGTAGGCCTGCAGCGGGATCTCGACGTGAACGCCGGGAGGCACGTAGACGAACGAGCCGCCGGACCAGACCGCCGTGTTCAGTGAGGCGAACTTGTTGTCGCCCACCGGGATGATGGAACCGAAGTACTCCTCGAAGAACTCGGGGTGTTCCTTCAGCGCGGTGTCGGTGTCCATGAAGATGACACCCTGGCGTTCGAGTTCCTCGTTGATCTGGTGGTAGACCACCTCGGACTCGTACTGGGCTGCCACGCCGGAGACCAGACGGTTACGCTCGGCCTCGGGGATGCCGAGCTTCTCGTAGGTGTTCTTGATGTCCTCCGGGAGTTCCTCCCAGCTGCCGGCCTGCTTCTCCGTGGAACGCACGAAGTACTTGATGTTGTCGAAGTCGATGCCCGACAGGTCGGCACCCCATGCGGGCATGGGCTTCCGATCGAAGTACTTCAGGCCCTTCAGGCGCAGGTCGAGCATCCACTCGGGCTCGTCCTTCTTGGCCGAGATGTCGCGGACCACCTCTTCGCTGAGTCCACGCTTGGCGTTGGCGCCGACGTCGTTCTTGTCGGACCAACCGAAGGCATAGTTACCGATGCCTTCGAGCTCGGGGTTGCGCTCCAGGATGTCGCTGATTACTGCTTCCGGAACGGCTGCCTCAGCCATTGTCTTCTGGTCTACTTGATCCGTCATCACGGCCTTTCTTGCTGATGGGTGGATACGGTCGGTTCTAGCTCGGAGGTGTCAGCTCCGGCGGGGGCCGGTGTAACCCGGCCCACGGGAATATGGGTGGTGCAGACGTGGCCGCCGCGGGCGAGCGTCGACAGCCGCCGCACGTCGACGCCAAGCAGCCGGGAGAACACTTCGGTCTCCTGGTCGCAGAACGAGGGGAACTCGGCGGCCAGCTCCTGGACGGGACAGTGCCCCTGGCAGAGCTGGACTGCCAGCATGGCAGTGTTGGGGGCATTCCGGCCAACAACTGTGGTGGATCCCACAAAGCCGTCGGTGGTCAAGGCGCCGGCCAGGGCGCGGGCGCGGTCTTCGAGGTCCGGGCCGGCGGCTTCCACCAGGGGACGGTAGCGGGTTTCCATTTCGGCGAACCGGGTGCGGGCGAACTGCTCGACGGCGTCGGGGCCCGCCATCTCCTGCAACTGGGCGAGTGCCGCCTTGGCGATGGAGAGGTAATCGGTGCCGAGTTCGGTCTGTCCGCGCTGGCTCAGGACGTAGCGCCGGGCGGGTCGGCCAGCACCGGAAGACGGGTTCCCGACGAGTTTCACCTCGATGAGCTGCTTGCGGGACAGCGCGTCCAGATGGCGCCGAACTGCTGCGGGGGTGAAGCCGAGGCGTTCGCCGAGTTCGGCGGCGCTGACGGGGCCGTGTTCCAGGACCGCTGCCAGGACCTTGCTGCGGGTCCGGTCCTCGGCGTCGGACCGAGCCGGTGCCCGGGAGGCCCGCGGCGCGGTGGGAAGGGACGGGGTGTGCGCGACGTCGTCGGCCGGGCGTGGAGTAGCTGGGAAGGTGCTGCCCAGGCGTGCCTGGCTCATTCCGCCTCCTCCGATATCTGCGCTCCGGTGCCGGTCACAGAGTTTTCACGTCCATTGAATAGACAACACAATCATGTCCTAATCTGTTCCTTGGTGCCAGTAAGGTGAGGCTATCCAGCGCACCATCGCCAGGGAGGGCACCTGTACTACATGGCGTAGAATAATCGAGTGCCAAACCCGTCTCCCGCGCTTGAAGTCACAGCGCTCGTCAAGGACTTTGGACCCGTTTCCTCGCTCGACGGCAAGATGGTCAGGGTGCTCGACGGCGTCCACCTTCGAGCCTACCCCGGACAGGTGACGGTCCTGCTGGGCGCTAACGGTGCCGGCAAGACCACCACCCTTGAATGCGCTCAGGGTCTGCAGCGCCCCAACGGTGGGTCCGTCAGATTGCTGGGAGAAGACCCGTTCAACGCCGGGGCGGCACTGCGCAGCAGGGTGGGAGTCATGCTGCAGGAAGGCGGGCTGCCGCCGTCGGCGCGGCCGCTGGCTTTGCTGCACCACGTCGCGGCCATGTACGGCTCCCCGCGGCCCGTCGCCGAACTGGCCGACCGGCTGGGCATCAACTCCTACGCCGGTACCGGCATCCGGCGGCTGTCCGGCGGCCAGAAGCAGCGCCTCGCTCTGGCCTGCGCGCTGATCGGCAACCCCGAAGTCCTTTTCCTTGATGAGCCAAGCGCCGGCCTGGACCCACAGTCACGCACCATCGTCTTCGACCTGATCCGCGAACTCCGCGCCGAGGGGCTGGCGATCATCCTCACCACCCACCTGCTCGACGACGCCCAGAAGCTCGCCGACTACGTCTACATTCTCGACGGCGGCCGGACGGTCACCCACGGCACCGTCGCCGACCTGACCGCCGACGACGCCGGCGATACCTACCGTGACCTGCGGTTCCAGGCCGCCCCCAACCTGGACCTCCCGGCAGCAGCCTTTCCTGCCCTCACCCTGCGGGAAACCGAGCCGGGACGATACTCGGTGGCCGGCTGCTTCACCCCTGCCGATCTGACGTCGCTGGCGCGGTGGTGGGAAGAGGCCGGAATCCTGCCGGTTGCCATCACCATGGAGCCACGCTCCCTGGAAGACGTCTTCCTCGACATTTCCGGACGGGACATCCGATGAGTACCGCCGCTCCGCTGACCAAACGAATCCTCCTGCAGGGCCGCTATGAGGCACTGGCGATGCTCCGCAATGGCGAGCAGCTGGTCCTCGCCATTGCCCTGCCGCTGCTGGGGCTCGTGGTCCTGGTCCTCACCCCGTTCCTCGACGGGATGGCATCGAGCCGGATCGACGCCGCAACACCGGGCATCATCGCGCTGTGCGCCATGTCAACAGCGTTCACCGGACAGGGCATCGCCACCGGGTTCGACCGGCGGTACGGGGTGTTGCGGTTCCTCTCGACCACTCCCCTGGGCAAACCTGGGTTGATCCTGGGCAAGGCGCTCGGCGTCGTCGTGGTGCTGGCGGTGCAACTGGTGGTGATCGGCACGGCCGCGGCACTCCTGGGGTGGCGGCCCGACCCCACCGGCCTGCTCATCGGGCTGGTGCAGCTGATCCTGGGCGCTGCCGCGTTCACGGCCCTGGGCCTCCTGGTGGCTGGGACGCTCCGCCCCGAGGCCACCCTGGCGGTGACCAACCTGCTGTGGATCCTGCTGGCGGTCGGCGGCGGCATCGTCCTGCCGGGGACCCTGCTGCCCGACGCGATCCGACCGTTTGTCGATATCCTGCCGTCAGCGGCACTTGGCGACGGACTACGCTCGGCGCTCATCGACGGGGCGTTCAACCTCCCCGCCCTGCTCATTCTCGCGGCCTGGGCAGTCCTGTCCAGCCTTGCCGCAATCCGCTGGTTCAAATGGAGTTAGTTTCATGACACACCCCGCACCCACCGGCTGGAGCCGCGTCACGGCAAAGCTCCCCCGCACCACCTCCCGGCTCGTCCGTCGGCTGGCCCTGGCGTCGCTGATCTCCCAGATCCTGATTGTGGTCACCGGGGGCGCCGTCCGGCTCACTGCCTCGGGCCTGGGGTGCCCCGAATGGCCCCGGTGCACGGCCACCTCGATAGTGAATACCCCGGAAATGGGGATCCACGGAGTGATCGAGTTCGGGAACCGGCTGCTCACTTTCGTCCTGACGGCCATCGCCATTGCCATGGTGGTCTCACTCTGGAACCTCCGCAAGGAACGCAAGGACCTGTTCCGGCTGGCGATCGCCCTGGCCGCAGGCATCCCGGCCCAGGCCATCCTCGGCGGTATCACCGTCCTGACCCAGCTCAACCCCTGGGTGGTGGGCTGGCACTTCATCGTCTCGATGGTCCTGATCGTGCTGGCAACGGTGCTGGTCAACCGGGTCCGGCTCAGCACCGCGCAGGCGGCAAGATCGGCCGCTCCGCTCGGGTCGCGGCTGCTGCGCCAGATCCTGAGCGCCGCAGCGGTGCTCACCGCTGTCACCGTCTTCCTCGGGGTCATCGTCACCGGTTCCGGACCCCACGCGGGCGACGCCGGCGCCGCCCGGAACAACCTTGACCCGGACCTGATGACCCGCATCCACGCGGCGCCGGTCTACCTGCTGGTGCTGACGGTCGCCGTCGCGCTGGTGCTGGTCTACCGCGAGTCCACAGCACCGCGGCTGAGGAAATCGGTGGTACTCCTCGCCGCCGTGGTGCTGGCGCAGGGCGCCGTCGGCTACCTGCAGCATTTCCTGCACCTCCCAGTAGCCCTGGTGGCCCTGCACATGCTGGGGGCCTCGGTCCTGACAGCCGCGATGGCGAACAGCCTGTACCTCGCGGTGAGCCGCCAGGAGCACGCCACTCTGGACTTGGGCACCCCTCGCGTCGAAGCCCAGCCCGCGGACCTCAGAGACGCCCGGTAACCTCCAGCGCGTCGACCAGGCGGGCAAGGTCGCGCTGCTCGCTGCCCGGGACAGGCAGGACGGGTAGCCGGGGTTCGCCGGCGTTCACGCCGCACGCCTTCGCCAGCGAGTGGAGCCCGCTCAGTTTCCGCAACCGCAGGACCGCCTGGACCACGGGGAGCAGAAGTTTCCGCGACTCGTCGATGCGGGCGGTATCACCGCTGAGGACAGCCGCGCGGAACTCGGTGTAGGCGACGGGGAGCAGTGCGGCCGGTCCGGTGTGCCAGGCGTCGGCCGCGACGTCGCCCGACGCAATCAGCAGGTCCCCGCTGAGCCCGTGACTCACCGGCTGGCCGGTCAGGGACCGCAACCGGTCGTAGCGCTGCCTGAAGGTGACGACGTCGGCGGCGGTGTCCTTGAAGGCGACGACGTTGGGCAGGTCAAGGAGTTCGGCCACCAACTCCAGGTCGTAGTGGAACTGGGTGGTACCCGGGTTGTTGTACAGGCAGATCGGCAGGTCGGTCACATCGCAGACGGCTGCGGTCTGCGCTGCTACCTCGTCATTGTTCAGCGGCACGTAGGAGACCGGTGACAGCACCACCCCCGAGGCGCCGACGCGCTCCGCGTCGCGGGCGGCATCCAGCACCTCCCGGGTGCCCACCGAACTGATCCCCACGACCACCGGGACGTCAGCGTCGGATGCGCTGACGGCGTCGACGGCGGTCGCCGCAACCCGGGACCGTTCCCCGGCGTTCAGGTAGGCGAAACTGCCTGATGACCCCAGCACCGCTATCGCATCAACTCCCGAGGACGCCAGGGACGTCACCAGCGAGGACAGCTCGGGGAAGTTGACGTCACCGTTCTCGTGGAAGGGAGTGACCGGATACGCGATAAGACCGTTGAACACCATGTGCTCATGCTAGCTGTATTGCCCTTGACGGGCGGCAGCGTTAGAAGATGACGGGCGGCAGCGTTAGAAGACCGGGCCGCCGATGAAGGGGTCGATGGCCAGTGCCAGGAACACCACGGTGAGGTAGCTGATGGAGCCGTGGAAGACCTTCATCGAGCCCTTGTCGGTGACGGTCCCGCGGACGGCCGAGGCGTGGAGCTTGTGCGTTTCCGACAGGAACCAGATTCCGGAGGCGATGGCGGCCACGGTGAACACCCAGCCGGCACCGCCCACGGGGATCAGCAGCAGGGAGCAGGCAACGGTGGCGTAGGCGTACAGGACCACCTGGACGGAGACCACGCGGGCCCCGGCGATGGCTCCCAGCATGGGCACCTTTGCCGCGTTGTAGTCGTCGCTGTATTTCATGGACAGCGGCCAGTAGTGCGGCGGCGTCCACAGGAAGATGATGAGGAAGAGGACGACGGCGGGCCACTCAACGGTGTTGGTCACCGCGGCCCAGGCGATCAGCACCGGCATGCAGCCCGCGGCGCCGCCCCACACGATGTTCTGCGAGGTGCGGCGCTTGAGGATCAGCGAGTACACGACCACGTAGAAGAAGATCGCCGCGACGCCCAGCGCGGCCGCCAGCGGGTTCGCGCCGAACCACAGCACGGTGATGGCGGCTATGCCGAGGACCCAGGAGAAGATCAGCGCCTCCCGTGGGGACACCTCTCCGGTGACGAGCGGGCGCTTCTCGGTGCGGTGCATCACCTTGTCGATGTCGCGGTCGATGTAGCAGTTGAACGAGCCGGCGCTGCCTGCCGCCAGGGCCCCGCCCACCATGGTGGAGATGATCAGCCAGAGACCGGGCAGGCCGCCCTGGGCGAAGATCATGGTCGGGAGCGTGGTGACCAGCAGCAGCTCAATGACCCGCGGTTTGGTCAGAGCGAGATAGGCCTTCGCCTTGCGTTTGAAACCCGTACTGCTGCCCGTTGTACTGGCAAGGCGCGGATCCTGCTCGGTCTTCACGAGGTAACACTGCCGTTTCTGCTGGGGGGAAAGTCCTCTCTCATCATACTGCCCCGCCGATCCCAGATTTTACAGCGTGTAGAAGTATCGGCCCAGGTCGACGGCGCGTGACTCCCTGCGTCACTATGTGGACAATGAATTTGATTGGCAGCCCAAAGCGATAGGGTTGATGGTAACGCCCGGGCCGTTTCAGCTGGTGTATTTTGCCGGTTGAGCGGAGCGTGGGCAGCGACATGCAGATTTTCAGACAATGCAGATTTTCAACGGTGAACGGCCAGCTGGTCCGGTGCTAGAGGACGGCAATCGCCAGTCCCACTTGAGGCGCCGTGGTGCTGGCCGTGGAGCACAGAGAGGGGCTGAGGTTTCGTGCCGCAGCTTGATACGCAAGAACTGACCTGGACTGACCTGGACAACCGTGCGGTGGATGCCGTGCGGGTACTGGCAGCCGACGCGGTGGAGAAGGTGGGAAACGGCCACCCCGGCACGGCGATGAGCCTGGCGCCCGCCGCCTACCTGCTCTTCCAGAAGCTGATCAGGCACGACCCTTCGCAGCCCGAATGGACCGGCAGGGACCGTTTCGTCCTCTCCCCCGGCCACACCTCGCTCACCCTCTACATCCAGCTCTTCCTCTCCGGCTACGGCCTGGAGCTTGAGGACCTGCAGTCCCTGCGCACCTGGGGCTCCAAGACCCCGGGCCACCCGGAGTACCGGCACACGCCCGGCGTTGAGATCACCACCGGGCCACTCGGCCAGGGCCTGGCCTCAGCGGTGGGCTTCGCCTACGCCCAGCGCCGCATGCGCGGCATGATGGACCCCGACGCCGCAGTGGGCGAGAGCCCGTTCGACCACACCATCTGGGTCATCGCTTCCGACGGCGACCTGCAGGAGGGTGTCACTGCCGAAGCCTCCTCCCTCGCCGGGCACCAGGAACTCGGTAACCTGGTGGTGCTCTATGACGAGAACCACATCTCGATTGAGGACGACACCGACATCGCGTTCACCGAGAACGTGCTGGGCCGGTACGAGGCGTACGGCTGGCACGTCCAGCGCGTCGACTGGACCAAGACCGGCGAGTACGTCGAAGACATCGAAGAGCTCCACAGGGCCCTCACGGCTGCACGGGCAGAGACCTCGAAGCCGTCGATCGTGTCCCTGCGCACCATCATCGGCTGGCCCGCCCCCACCAAGCAGAACACCGGCAAGATCCACGGCTCCGCTCTCGGCGCCGATGAGGTGGCAGCCCTGAAGGAGACGCTCGGCCTCGACCCGGCCAAGCACTTCGACGTGGCCGCGGAGGTGCTGGATCATGCACGGCAGGTCGGAGACCGCGGCAAGGCGCTGCGGACCGAGTGGGAGCAGTCGTTCACCGCCTGGCAGCAGGCCAACCCGGACAACGCGAAGCTCCTGGACCGGATCGCTTCCCGCAAGCTTCCCGATAACTGGGACGATGCCCTCCCCACCTTCGAGGCCGGCAAAGACATGTCAACACGTGCGGCGTCGGGCAAGGTGCTCTCGGCAATCGGCCCGGTCCTTCCCGAACTGTGGGGCGGCTCAGCTGACCTCGCGGAATCGAACAACACCACTATCGAGGGATCGCCGTCGTTCGTCCCCGTCGGCAAGCAGACAGACGCCTGGCAGGGCAACCCGTACGGCCGGGTGCTGCACTTCGGCATCCGGGAGCACGCGGCAGCCGCGATCGTCAACGGCATTGTCATGCACAGCAGCACCCGCGCCTTCTCCGGCACCTTCCTCATCTTCAGCGACTACCAGCGACCCGCCGTCCGGTTGGGCGCGCTGATGGGCGTTCCATCCATCTACGTGTGGACCCACGATTCGATCGGCCTGGGCGAGGACGGCCCCACCCACCAGCCCGTGGAACAGCTCGCGGCACTCCGGGCGATCCCGGGTCTCGACGTCGTCCGCCCGGGTGACGCCAACGAGGTTGCCGTCGCGTGGCGCACCATCCTGGAGAATACCGAAAACCCGGCCGGTATTGTGCTGACCCGGCAGAACATCCCGACGTACGAGCGGGGCGAGGGCGCAGCCGACGGCGACACCTTCGGTTCCGCCGAGGGCGCTGCCCGGGGCGCGTACATCCTGGCCGAAGCAGCGGGGGGTACCCCCGAGGTCATCCTGATCGGCACCGGGTCGGAGGTCCAGCTGGCTGTTGAGGCGCGCGCAACGCTTCAGGCCGAAGGCATCGCGGCCCGCGTGGTGTCGATGCCGAGCCTCGAGTGGTTCAACCGGCAGGACGAGGCGTACCGCGAGTCGGTACTGCCCGGCAACGTCCTGGCACGGGTGTCGGTCGAGGCCGGCGTGGCCCTGGGCTGGCGTGAACTCATCGGCGATGCCGGCCGGTCGGTCTCGCTGGAGCACTTCGGTGCGTCAGCCGACTACAAGCGCCTGTTCAACGAGTTCGGCATCACCGCCGACGCCGTGACCCAGGCCGCCCGCGACTCCATCGCCGCCGCAGGGAACCACCGGGCGCCGAACGGCACGCCGGCCTGGTCCGGCCCCATGTCATCCGAAACCGGCGACCAGCAGTAACAGTCGACAATTCAAGGAGATCCACAATGACTTCCACCCCCACGGCGGACCTTTCCGCCGCAGGCGTTTCCATCTGGCTCGACGACCTCTCCCGGGAGCGCATCAACTCGGGCGCCTTCAAGCACCTGATCGAGGAGCGCAACGTGGTTGGTGTGACCACCAACCCGAGCATCTTCGCTGCCGCACTGCAGCAGGGCGACTCGTACGCCACCCAGATTGAGGCCCTCGCAGCCGCCAACATCCCCGTCAACGACGCCGTCTTTGACATCACCACCCACGACGTCGCCCAGGCCTGCGACATTTTCGCGGCCGAGGCGAAGAGCACCGACGGCGTTGACGGACGGGTGTCCATCGAGGTGGACCCACGCCTGTCCAAGGACACCGAGGGCACGATCGCGGAGGCGAAACGGCTCCACGCCAAGGTGCAGCGCTCCAACGTCCTCATCAAGATCCCCGCCACGGTGGAGGGGCTCGAGGCCATCGCGGCGACGATCGCCGAGGGGATCAGCGTCAACGTGACGCTCATCTTCTCGCTGGAACGCTACCGTGCCGTCATCAACGCCTTCATGCTGGGCATCGAGCAGGCCAAGGAGAACGGGTTCGACCTGTCCACCATCCACTCGGTCGCCTCCTTCTTCGTGTCCCGCGTGGACAGTGAAGTGGACAAGCGCCTGGACGCCATTGGCACTGACGAGGCGGCAGCACTCAAGGGCAAGGCAGGGCTCGCCAACGCACGCCTGGCCTACCAGGTGTACGAGGAGCTGTTCGGCACCGAGCGGTGGGAAGTGCTTGCGGCAGCAGGTGCCCGTCGGCAGCGCCCCCTATGGGCCTCGACCGGTGTGAAGGATCCGGCACTGCCGGACACCCTGTACGTCACCGAGCTGGTGGCACCCGGCGTCGTCAACACGATGCCCGAAAAGACCCTGGAGGCCACGGCTGACCACGGCGTCATCACCGGGGACACCATCACCGGGTCCTACGAGGACGCGAACACGGTCCTCAACAATCTCGAGAACATCGGCGTTTCCTACGTCGAAGTGGTTGAACAGCTGGAAATCGAAGGCCTGGACAAGTTCGTAGTGAGCTGGAACGAGCTCCTCGAAACCGTCCAGACCGCATTGGACAAGGCGAAGGGCTAAACCAGATGAGTTCCATGACGCTCGCGGCGGCTGGCGCCGCCCTGGAAGCCATCGACCGCGTCACCGGCACCCTCGTCGAGGACCGGGTGGCATCGCGGCTGATGGCCAAGGACCCCACCCTGTGGGGTCACGACGCCGAGGCGGAGGCAGCGGTCCGGCTGGGCTGGGTTGACCTCGTCGACGCGTCCCGCGGCCTCGTCCCGGGCATCATGGAACTGCGGGATTCCCTGCGGGCGGACGGCGTGAGCCGGATCGTCCTGTGCGGCATGGGAGGTTCCTCCCTGGCGCCCGAAGTGATCACCCGGACCGCCGGAGTGGAGCTGACGGTGCTTGACTCCACCGACCCGGACCAGGTCCGCCGGACGGTCGAGGACCGGGTGGCGGAGACGGCAGTGGTGGTCTCCTCGAAGTCGGGGTCGACCGTCGAAACCGACTCCCAGCGCCGGATCTTCGAGGCTGCGTTCACCGCGGCGGGTATCGACCCGCTGAGCCGGGTGGTCATTGTCACTGACCCGGGGTCTCCGCTGGACGCCTCAGCCCGTGAGGCCGGTTACCGCGCCGTGTTCAACGCTGACCCCAACGTCGGCGGCAGGTACTCGGCGCTGACCGCGTTCGGCCTGGTCCCCTCCGGTCTTGCGGGAGTCGACCTCGACGCCCTGCTGGACGACGCGGAGGAGACCGCCGAGTTCCTCGGTGAAGACGATCCGACGAACATCGGGTTACGCCTGGGAGCGGTGCTGGGCGGCACGAGCCCCCTGCGGGACAAGATTGTCTTTGCCGATGAGGCCTCGGGGATCCCCGGGCTCGCCGACTGGGCTGAGCAGTTGATCGCCGAATCGACCGGCAAGCTGGGCACCGGTGTACTCCCGGTGGTCGCCGAGGAAGGCGCTCCGGAAATCCTTGCTGGCGACGGCGACGTCCTCGCCGTCCGGCTGACCGCGCCGGACGCCGATATTGAGCCGGTGGGGAACCAGGTCACCGTCAGCGGCAGCCTCGGCAGCCAACTGCTCGTCTGGGAGTTCGCCACCGCGGTCGCCGGTCGCCTCCTGGGCATCAACCCCTTCGACCAGCCCGATGTGGAGGCCGCCAAGACGGCCGCCCGAGGTCTGCTCGACGCACAACCCGAGTCCACCCCCGCGAACTTCGTCGACGGTGCCGTCGAAATCCGCGCCGACGATGGACTGCTCGGCGACGCCAGTACGCTGGGCGACGCCCTGCAGCAGCTTTTCGCTACCCTTGAGCCCAACGGGTACCTGGCAGTCCAGGCCTACCTGGACCGGTCGGTGCAGTCGCGGTTGGAGGACATCAGGTCACCCCTCGCGTCCCTGACGGGGCGTCCCGTCACGTTTGGCTGGGGCCCCAGGTTCCTGCACTCCACCGGCCAGTTCCACAAGGGCGGTCCGGCGCAGGGCGTGTTCCTCACCATCACCGGTGCAGCGGCCGAAGACCTGGACATCCCCGAGCGTCCCTTCACCTTCGGTGAACTGATCACCGCCCAGGCGGCCGGCGACGCCCAGGTCCTTGCAGGCAAGGGACGACCGGTGCTCCGCCTCCATTTGACAGACCGGGCGGCCGGCCTGGACCAGCTCGTCCAGGTGGTTACGCACCTGCTCAGCGGTGCCGCAGGCCAGCGGGCCTCCAACGAGAACGGCACCGTATAGTGCCCGACTCAACCGACGCGCGCCCTGCCAACCCGCTGCGGGACCCGCGCGACCGCCGGCTCAGCCGGATCGCCGGGCCGTCGTCGCTGGTGCTCTTCGGGGTCACCGGCGACCTGGCGCGCAAGAAGCTGATGCCGGCAATCTACGATCTGGCGAACCGGGGGCTGCTGCCGCCGAGCTTCGCCCTGATCGGGTTCGGCCGGCGGAACTGGGACGACGAGAGGTTCGTCGAGGAGGTGCGCGAGTCTGTCACCGCGCACTCGCGGACCCCGTTCGATGAGACCGTCTGGGAACAGCTCTCCGCCGGGATCCGGTTCGTGCAGGGAAACTTCGACGACGACGACGCCTTCGGGCGGCTGGAAGTCACCCTCCAGGAGCTGGACTCCAGCCGCGGGACCCGGGGGAACCACGCGTTCTACCTGTCCATCCCGCCGAAGGACTTCGAACTGGTCTGCCAGAAGCTCTCGGAGCACGGACTCGCCCAGCCCAATGAGGGCCAGTGGCGGCGGGTGGTCATCGAAAAGCCCTTCGGGCACAACCTGCAGTCGGCCCGCGAGCTCAACGCCGTGGTGGAACAGGTCTTTCCTCCGGACGCCGTATTCCGGATCGACCACTATCTGGGCAAGGAAACCGTCCAGAACATCCTGGCCCTCCGGTTCGCGAACCAGCTCTTCGAGCCGCTGTGGAACGCCAACTATGTGGACCACGTCCAGATCACCATGGCCGAGGACATCGGCATTGGCAGTCGGGCCGGATACTACGACGGGGTCGGAGCGGCCCGCGACGTGATCCAGAACCACCTGCTGCAGCTCCTGGCGCTGACCGCTATGGAAGAACCCATCTCCTTCAACGCCAACGACCTCCGGGCGGAGAAGGAGAAGGTCCTCGCCGCGGTGAAACTGCCCGATGACCTCTCCAAGTCCTCCGCCCGTGGCCAGTACGACGCCGGCTGGCAGGGCGGCGAGCACGTCAGGGGCTTCCTGGAGGAAGAGGGAATCCCGCCACAGTCCACCTCCGAAAGCTTCGCCGCCCTCCGCCTCGACATCCATACCCGCAGGTGGAGCGGCGTGCCCTTCTACCTCCGGGCGGGCAAACGGTTGGGCCGCCGGGTGACCGAGATCGCCGTCGTTTTCAAGCGTGCGCCGAACCTCCTGTTCCGCGACCACGGTGAGGACGACTTCGGTCAGAACGCCGTCGTCATCCGCGTGCAGCCGGACGAGGGTGCGACCATCAGGTTCGGTTCCAAGGTGCCCGGCACCCAGATGGAAGTCCGGGACGTCACCATGGACTTCGGCTACGGTCACTCGTTCACCGAATCGAGCCCCGAAGCCTATGAGCGGCTGATCCTCGACGTGCTGCTGGGCGAACCGCCGCTGTTCCCCCGGCACGAAGAGGTGGAACTGTCCTGGAAGATTCTTGATCCCTTCGAGGAATACTGGGCGTCCCTCGGCGACCAGCCGGAGAAGTACGTGCCGGGAAGCTGGGGCCCGGCCTCCGCTGACGAGCTCCTCGCCCGTGATGGAAGGACGTGGCGCAGGCCATGATCGTCGAACTGCCCGACACCACCACCTCGAAGGTGTCCAAGGAAATCATGACCCTGCGCGACAAGGGCGGCGTCGTCGCACTGGGGCGGGTGCTCACCCTGGTGGTGATCACCTCGTCCGGCCATGAGGAGGAAGCGATCCTCGCCGCGAACCTCGCGAGCCGCGAGCACCCCTGCCGGATCATCGTGCTCGCCCTCGGCTCCGCTGAGGAAGAGACCCGGCTGGACGCGCAGATCCGGGTGGGCGGTGACGCCGGTGCCTCCGATGTGATCGTGCTCAAGGGCTACGGGCAGCTCGCCGAGGAAAACGAGTCACTCGTGTCGGCGCTGTTGCTCCCTGATGCCCCCATTGTGGCCTGGTGGCCTCACGGGGCGCCGGAGAACGCATCCCGGACGTCCATCGGCAGTATTGCCCACCGGCGGATCACCGACGCAGCCAACGAGCCGGACCCAGTGGCGGCCCTGTCGACGATCCGTGGTACCTACGCGGCCGGTGACACCGACCTGGCCTGGACCCGGCTGACGAACTGGCGGATCCAGCTCGCCGCTGTCCTCGACCAATTGGACGACTCACCGATTACCGCAGTCACGGTAGAGGGAGCAGTCGATTCACCCAGCACCGTGTTGCTCGCCGCCTGGCTCACCCTGGCGCTGGACGCACCGGTCACCATCGCTGCCGGTCCCGCGGGCACCGGACTGCGGCGGGTGAGGTTGTCCCGGCCCGCTGGCGACGTCGAACTGAACCGGCCGCACCAGGCGGTCGCCGAGCTTTACCAGCCGGGTCAGCCCGTGCAGCGAATTTCCTTGCCGCGGCGGAGCCTGCAAGACTGTCTCGCAGAAGAGCTCCGCCGTCTCGACCCGGATGAGGTATTCGGCGAGGTGATCATGGAGGGGCTCGCGCGGACCAACCTAAGGAGCGTGCGTCCTAGTGAACGCTGAACCTAAAGTAAGTATCCATCCGGATTCGTCGTTGCTCGCAGCCACCGTCGCTGCCCGGCTGATCACCCGGCTGGTCGACGTGCAGAACGAGCGCGGATCAGCGACAGTGGTACTCACCGGCGGGGCCCTTGGCACCGCGGCGCTAGCCGCCGTCGCCGATTCGCCAGCCTGCTCGGCCGTGGACTGGAGCCGGGTCGACTTCTGGTGGGGAGATGAGCGCTTCCTCAGTGCCAGCGACCCAGACCGCAATGCGGTCCAGGCGCGTCAGGCCCTCCTCGGGAAGCTGGGCCTCGCCGAGTCCCAGGTCCACGAATTCGGGTCGAGCGATGATTTCGCAGACCAGGACGCCGCTGCCGCCGACTATGCCGCGCGGCTGCAGGACGCCGCCGACGCCGAACGGGCCCTCGCCAACGAGGGGGACGATGGCGACCGTGCGGGAGACAGCCAGGATCCCCGACTCCCCCGGTTCGATGTCCTGCTCCTGGGGGTGGGGCCCGACGCCCACATAGCGTCCCTGTTCCCGGAGATGTCCGGCATCAGGACCAAGGAGCAGACTGTCGTGGGGGTGGCCGACGCGCCGAAACCTCCTCCGTTGCGTATCTCCCTGACCCTTGAGGCACTGAACTCGGCGCAGGAGATCTGGATCGCCGCGGGCGGTCAGGACAAAGCAGGAGCTGTGGGACTAGCCCTGGCAGGTGCCGGGACGGTGCAGGTCCCCGCGTCCGGTGCGCGCGGACAGCGCAAAACGCTGTGGCTCATCGACCAGGAGGCGGCAGCCCAGCTCCCGGGCCGGCTGATCGACTCCGGAGATGAAGAACCCGACGACGAGGCTGTCTGAGGACGCGCCCGGCTAGGTAAGCCGGAGACCTGACCGCCGCGCCCGCAGGTTGCAGAGCGCCTGCTCCAGGACGACTGCGGCCTCGGCTTCGGTGCGGCGCTCTTTCGCATACTGCAGGTGGCTTTTGAACGGTTCGACGCCATCCACCAGGGGCTCCACCCCCGGCAACCTGCCTGCGGCACGACCGCACGTCCCGCATTCCCAGACTTCGGGAATCTCGTCCTCATGCAGTTTGGCAAAGGTCGGTTTGGTCTCGTGGTTCTGGATGCACCAATAGCTCACCACCGTTCGGTCCACGACAGCAGGACTCCGTCCGGATTCGGCTTGCCAGCCAGCCATTCCCCCGTATGAGTCAGTTCCGATTCGTGTGCCCTTAAATGCGTTTCCCGCGTTAACCATGGATTGCTCCTGGACTAGGCTCCGACAACAGGGTCAGTCTACGCCCAATGAAGTGGCCAGGAAATGATGGTCAACGCGGGAAAGCTGAAAACTTTTGGCTCCGGAGACAGACTCCGGCGGCCGGGTGGAGAGGTCAGGCGGCGAACCGCTGCAGCAGTCCCAGGGCCACGATGACAATGCCCCAGGTCAGGCCCAGCGCCACGGTGAAACGGTTGAGGTTCCGCTCAGCGACGCCTGATGAGCCCATGCTCGTGGTCATACCGCCGCCGAACATGTCGGACATGCCACCGCCGCGGCCCTTGTGCAGCAGGATCAGCAGAACGAGCAGCATGCTCGTGATGGCAAGGAGAACCAACAAGATGATTCGGAGAATGTCCACAGTGGCCTTTCAGGGGTAACTGACGTGCGCGATCGGCCGACAGCAGGAAGCGTTCTTAGTCAGTGACCAGAAGATGTTCGAACCTGACAATACTAGCAAACTCGGCAGCGTCCAGGCTGGCACCACCGACCAGCAAGCCGTCGACGTCGCGGCCCTTGAGGATGGAGCCCGC
This sequence comes from Arthrobacter sp. 260, assembly GCF_013116745.1. Taxonomy (GTDB): domain Bacteria; phylum Actinomycetota; class Actinomycetes; order Actinomycetales; family Micrococcaceae; genus Arthrobacter_D. Next base: position 101,004 of record NZ_JABFOE010000004.1, on the reverse strand, counting down.
GTTTGCGGCCTTGACGGATCCGCCGTAGAGCAGGCGCACCTTCCCGGCAGTTTCCGCGTCGTACAGGGTGGTCAGTTCAGCACGCAGGGCGGCGCACATCTCCTGGGCATCCTCGGGTCCGGCAACTTCGCCGGTGCCGATGGCCCAGACCGGCTCGTAGGCGACGACGAGTTCGGCGACCTGGGCGGCGCTGAGTCCTTCGATTCCGTTCCGCAGCTGGCTGAGGGTGTGCTCCAAATGGTTGCCCGCCTGCCGCACCTCAAGGCCTTCGCCGGCGCAGAGGATAGGGGTCAGGTTGTGCCGGAAGGCGGCCTTGACCTTGCTGGCGAGCAGCTCGTCGGTCTCGTGGTGGATGGCACGCCGCTCGGAGTGGCCGACGAGGACATAGGTGCAATCGAGCTTGTCCAGGAACTGGCCGGAAATGTCGCCGGTGTAGGCCCCTGAGTCGTGTGGGGACAGATCCTGGCCGCCGTACACGACCTGCAGGTCGTCGCCGCGGACGAGGGTCTGTACCCCGCGGAGGTCAGTGAACGGTGGGAAGACTGCCACTTCGGTGCGCTGGTAGTCGTGCCCCGCATCGTCGAGGGTCCAGGCAAGCTTCTGGAGGAGCGTGATCCCCTGGACATGGTCCAGGTTCATCTTCCAGTTGCCGGCGATCAGGGGACGGCGGTCGTACTTGCCGTTGGTCGAGGAAGTCATGTGCTGCTCCTACTGCCCGAGGGCGGTCAGTCCGGGGAGTTCCTTGCCTTCGAGGTACTCGAGGCTGGCACCTCCGCCGGTCGAAATATGGCCAAACTGGTCGTCGGTGAAACCAAGTGAGCGGACCGCTGCGGCGGAGTCGCCACCGCCGACCACTGTCAGTGCCCCGCGGGTGGTCGCTTCGGTGAGGGCCTGCGCCACGGCTTTGGTCCCGCCCGCGAACGCGTCGAACTCGAATACGCCCATGGGGCCGTTCCAGAACACAGTCCCTGCGGTCGCGATGGACTCGGCAAATGCTGCGCCCGATGCGGGCCCGATGTCGAGGCCGATGCCGTCGGAGCCGAAGGAGCTTCCTTCAATGGCATCCGCTGCGACGGTCTCGTGTTCGGCGTCGGCAGCGAATTTCGCGGCCACCACGATGTCGGTGGGGAGCACGAACTCGGTGCCGGCCTGCTGCGCCCGTTCGAGGTAGCTCCTGACCACGTCGAGCTGGTCTTCCTCCAGGAGGCTCGCTCCCACCTTGTGGCCCTGCGCGGCGAGGAAGGTGAACACCATGCCGCCGCCCACGAGGATGCGGTCTGCGGTGCCCAGCAGGTTTTCGATCACCGCAAGCTTGTCGGACACCTTGGAACCGCCGAGTACCACCACGAAGGGAGCAACCGGTTCGCCGGTGAGGCGCTGCAGCACTTCCACCTCGGTCCTGACCAGGTCACCCTGGTAGGACGGGAGGATCGCAGCGATGTCGTAGACGCTCGCGTGTTTCCGGTGGACCGCGCCGAAGGCGTCGTTCACGTAGGCGCCGTCGTCGCCGGTCAGTGCTGCCAGCTCGGCCGCGAAGGCCTGCCGTTCGCCGTCGTCCTTGCTGGTCTCCCGTGCATCGAACCGCACGTTCTCCAGGACCAGTACGCTGCCGGAGGCAAGCCCTGCGGCCTGCTCCCTGGCGTTCTCCCCGGTGGTGTCAGTGGCGAGCGTGACGGGGAAATCCGCCAGGTCAGCCAGCCGGTCGACCGCTGGCTTCAGCGAATAGCGTTCATCGGGTGCACCCTTCGGGCGCCCCAGATGGGCCATCACGATCACCGCGGCCCCCTCCTGGGTGAGCTTCTGCAGCACCGGCAGGGAGGCCCTGAGCCGGCCATCATCGGTCACCCGCGGGGCGGACCCCGAGGTGTCGAGCGGGACGTTCAGGTCCGACCGGACCAGGACGGTGCGTCCACGGACGCCGAGCTGCAGGAGGTCATCAAGGGAGGAGGCCACTTCGGTCCTTCGGTGCTAGGAGAGCTTGGAGGCGACGATGCTGGTCAGGTCGACGAGACGGCTGGAGTAGCCCCACTCGTTGTCGTACCAGCCCACAACCTTCACCTGGTTGCCGATGACCTTGGTCAGACCCGAGTCGAAGATGGAGGACGACGGATCGCCCACGATGTCCGAGGACACGATCGGCGCGTCAGTGTAGGTGAGGTAGCCCTTCATCTTGCCCTCTGACGCGGCTGCCTTGAAGGCGGCGTTGACTTCCTCGACGGTGACCTCGCGGGACACCGTGACGGTCAGGTCGGTGGCCGAGCCGGTGGGGACCGGAACCCGGATGGCGTAGCCATCCAGCTTGCCCTTCAGTTCCGGCAGCACCAGGCCGATGGCCTTGGCAGCACCAGTGGAGGTGGGCACCATGTTCAGGGCTGCGGCGCGGGCGCGGCGCAAGTCCTTGTGGGGGCCGTCCTGCAGGTTCTGGTCTGCGGTGTAGGCGTGGATGGTGGTCATCAGGCCACGCTCGACGCCGAAGCTGTCGTTGAGTACCTTGGCCAGCGGCCCAAGGCAGTTGGTGGTGCAGGAGGCGTTGGAGATGATGTTGTGGGTCTCGGGATCGTACTGGTCGTCGTTGACGCCCAGTACAACGGTGAAGTCCTCATCGGTGGCTGGAGCCGAGATGATGACCTTCTTGGCGCCGGCGTCGATGTGCTTCTGCGCGTCGGAGGCCTTGGTAAAGAACCCGGTGGATTCGATGACGATGTCCACTCCGAGGTCTTTCCACGGCAGGTTGGCGGGGTCGCGCTCCGCGAGGACCTTGATGGACTTGCCGTCCACCACGATGTTGCCGTCGTTGACCTCGACGGTGGCTGCCAGGCGACCCGTGACGGAGTCATACTTCAGCAGGTGGGCCAGGGCCTCGGGGCTGGTCAGGTCGTTGACGGCGACGATTTCCAGGTCAGCACCCTGCTCCAGTGCGGCGCGGAAGAAATTGCGCCCGATTCGACCGAAGCCGTTGATTCCTACACGAGTAGTCATTCGTTCTATCTCCTTGAACTGTGTTGCTGGTAAGGTCCGGGACGCCGCCGCGGGGGCGGCGTCCCGGGTACGCCCAGAGGGCGCTGTGCCTGGTGTGACTAGCCGACGACGATCAGCGAGGTGGCTGACGTGCGGGCAGCGGCGAAGCGCTTGGCGACGTCGGCCCAGTTCACGATGTTCCAGAAGGCCTTGACGTAGTCAGCCTTGACGTTGACGTAGTCCAGGTAGAAGGCGTGCTCCCACATGTCCAGCATGAGCAGCGGGGTGGTGCCCACCGCGACGTTGCCCTGCTGATCGTAGAGCTGCTCGATGACCAGGTTGCCACCGATGGGCTCGTAGGCGAGGAACGCCCACCCGGAGCCCTGCAGGGCGAGGGCGGCCGCGCTGAACTGGGCGCGGAACTTGTCGAACGAGCCGAAGGCGTCGTCGATGGCTGCGGCAAGCTCACCCTCGGGAGAGTCGCCGCCGTCCGGGGACAGGTTGTTCCAGAAGACTGAGTGGTTGATGTGGCCGCCAGTGTGGAAGGCAAGGTCCTTGGAGAGCTTCGAGATGTTTCCGAAGTCACCCTTCTCACGGGCCTCGGCCAGCTGGGCCATGGCGTCGTTGGCGCCCTTGACGTAGGCAGCGTGGTGCTTGCTGTGGTGGAGCTCCATGATGCGTGCGGAGATGTGCGGCTCCAGGGCAGCATAGTCATAGTTCAGTTCGGGCAGTACGTACTCGCTCACGAATTCCTCCAGGTCGGTCCGACACAGCGGGTGATTTGGCACCGCAACCGGTCAGACACCGTAGTTGGTTCAATATTGCAGGGAACCCCGCCGTAGTCGGTGGTATTCCCGTGCCTCTTCCATCCTATGCAGAGATTCACTCGTCCAACATGTCGGCTGTCACATTGGCTTCGGTTCCCGGTATTCCAATCTCTATGGCACGCTTGTCGGCCATTGCGAGCAGCCGGCGGATGCGTCCAGCGATCGCGTCCTTGGTCATCGGGGGGTTGGCCAGGCTGCCCAGCTCGTCGAGGCTGGCCTGCTTGTGGGCGACCCGCAGCTCACCCGCGTATTTGAGATGGTCGGGTACACCCTCCCCCAGGATTTCGATGGCACGCTCCACCCGCGCGCCCGCAGCAACCGCCGCCTGCGCGGACCTGCGGAGGTTGGCGTCGTCGAAGTTGGCGAGGCGGTTCGCTGTTGCGCGCACTTCCTTGCGCATCCTGCGTTCCTCCCAGACCATCAGCGCGTCGTGCGCTCCCATGCGGGTCAGCAGGGCGGCGATGGTGTCCCCGTCCCGGATGACCACCCGGTCCACTCCCCTGACCTCGCGTGCTTTGGCAGCGATGCCGAGGCGGCGTGCGGCGCCCACCAGGGCCAGCGCGGACTCCGGGCCGGGACAGGTGACCTCGAGGGACGAGGAGCGCCCCGGTTCGGTCAGGGAGCCGTGGGCGAGAAAGGCGCCGCGCCACACCGCTTCAGCGTCGGCAGTTGACCCGTTCACCACGGCCGAGGGCAGTCCGCGGACGGGCCGCCCACGGTTGTCGAGGAGGCCGGTCTGCCGGGCGAGGGATTCGCCGTCGCGCACCACCCGGACCACATACCGGTTGCCGCGGCGCAGTCCGCCGCCGGAGACGACGATGATCTCGCTGTTGTGCCCATACACTTCGGCGATGGTGGTGCGCAGCCGACGCGCGGTCGACGCGAGGTCAACCTCCGCTTCGATGACAATCCGGCCGGAAATGATGTGCAGGCCCCCCGCGAATCGCAGCAGGGCCGACACCTCGGCTTTGCGCACCGATGACTTCTTGACAGAGAGGTGCGACAGCTCCTCTTTCACGTCCGCAGTCAGCGCCACAAATACAACCTCAGATCGATTAGTTTTCACCAAACATGTCATGGAACGCCGTTGCGAGGCGCAGGGGATCATGAACAGGTTTGCCCGTTGAAGAACCTACCTTACCCAACACGGCACGACCTCCCATCTCGGCGACGGCAGCGATGAACTGCTCGCGGTTGCCGATGACTGCGGGATCGGCGATGACGACGTCGACGGTGAAATCGGGGGCGTACCGCTTGATGACTTCAAGATGGTCGACCGCCGACATGCCGGCGGTTTCCTTGGTCTCATTGCTCAGGTTCATGGTGAGGCACCGCTTGGCGGTAGTGCTGCAGAGGGCATCCCGCAGTTCCGGCAGCAGCAGGTGCGGCAGCACCGAGGTGTACCAGGAGCCGGGACCGAGGATAACCCAGTCGGCAAGCTCCACGGCGGTGAGCGCGTCAACACAGGCGGGGGCGCCGGCCGGGAGCAGACGGACATTGTTGACGTTCGCCGCGCTGCCCGCCACGGCCAGCTGGGATTGCCCACTGACGGTTCGCAGCCGCAGCGAGCCGTTCTCCTCGGTGAGCACGTCACCCTCGATGGTCAACGGAACGCTGGCCATCGGGAGGACCCGGCCCCGCGCGCCGAGCAGTGCACCGGCCCACTGCAGGCCGGCCACGGGGTCTCCCAGCAGCTCCCAGAGGGTCACGATCAGCAGGTTGCCGAGCGCGTGGTTGTCCAGGGATCCGTCGACTCCCTCTTTGGACGTGAAGCGGTGCTGCATGACGTCGCGCCAGGTCCTGCCCCAGTCCGTGTCATCGCAGAGCGCGGCCAGGGCCATCCTCAGGTCACCGGGTGGCAGTACCCCGAGTTCCTTGCGCAGCTTGCCGGACGAGCCGCCGTCGTCGGCCACGGTGACGATGGCCGTGAGTTCGGAGGTGAGCAGCCGCAACGCCGACAGCGACGACGACAGGCCGTGCCCGCCGCCGAGCGCCACCACCGAGGGGGCGTTCTCCTGCGGGCCGGAGCCGCGCCGGCTGGCCGCCGCAGCGGGGAGCAGCGGCAGGGACCCGGTGAGGAGTGCCACTATTCCCTGCCCAGGTCACGGTGGTGGGCAGTCACCTGCAGATGGGGGTACTGGGCCAGGCGTTTGGCGATCTCCTCGGTGACCGCTACCGAACGGTGCTTGCCGCCGGTGCAGCCAATCGCGATCGTCGCATAGTGCTTATTCTCACGTCGGTAACCGTCAAGCACAGGTTCGAGCGCGTGCACGTACCGGTTGACGAACTCGGCCGCGCCGGTGGCTCCCAGTACGTAGTCGCGGACCGGCTGGTCCAGTCCGGTCTGCGGCCGGAGGACGGGGACCCAGTGCGGGTTGGGGATGAAGCGCACATCCGCCACATAGTTGGAGTCGACCGGGAGGCCGTACTTGAAGCCGAAGCTCATGACGTTGATCCGCAGGACGATCGGGCCCGACTCGGAGAACAGCTCGGTGATGGCGGTGGCCAGGGCGTGCACGTTCAATTCCGAGGTGTCGACCACCAGCTCGGCGGCTTCCTTGAGTTCCTTGAGGATTTCCCGCTCTGCGGCGATGCCGTCGAGGATCCGGCCCTCGTCCTGCAACGGGTGGGGGCGCCGGCCCTGTTCGAACCGGCGGACGAGGGTGTCATCGTTGGCATCGAGGAAGAGGACCCGATAGTTGACGCCCGAGACGCGGAGGGCGTCAAGGGAACTGCGGATGTCGTGGAACAGCTCCTGGCTGCGGACGTCGACGACGACGGCGAGCTTGGGGATGGACTGGGGCATGCGGGCGACCAGATCGGTCAGGGTGCCCAGCATCTGGGGTGGAAGGTTTTCCACCACGTACCAGCCGTGGTCTTCCAGCGCGTTGGCGGCAGTGCTCCTGCCGGCACCGGACATGCCGGTCACCACCAGCAGTTCCGATTCGGCAGGTTTGATCGGAGTCAGGGTGGCTTCGCCCTCAGTCATTTGCGTGTTCCATCCCGGCAGGTTTTAGCGGTTCTTGCGGATTTCCCCCACGCTCTACCCTAGCTAAGAATCAAGGATTTCGCCGGTGGCCATATTCACGGCCGGGGCCGGTGCGTTGGTGGAGCCGTCGGCCGTCGCGGCGGCCAGGGCGCGCTGCACCGTTTCGGCGAGGGACGGTCCCACCCCGGGCACGGCCTGGAGCTCCTCGACCGAGGCGGCGCGCACCTTCTTCACCGACCCGAAGTGGGCCAGCAGGGCCTTTCGCTTCGCCGGGCCCAGGCCCGGGATCGCGTCCAGCGCCGAGGCCGTCATCGACTTGCCCCGCTTCTGCCGGTGGAAAGCGATGGCAAACCGGTGTGCTTCGTCGCGGATCCGTTGCAGCAGGAAGAGACCCTCGGAGGCGCGGGGCAGGATGACCGGGAAGTCGCTGTCCGGGAGCCAGACCTCCTCCAGCCGTTTCGCGAGGCCGATCACAAACACGTCGTCGATCCCCAGGTCCTTCAGGGCCCGCGCGGCGGCGTGCACCTGCGGCTGGCCGCCGTCGACCACCACCAGATTGGGTGGGTAGGCGAACTTCTGGCGCGTGGGGGCGGTGGTGGTGTCGGCCAGCGGGACCGGCGGCGCACCGCCGTCGCCGATGCTGGCGGGCGGGAGTGCGGGTGCAGCCTTCTCCGCCAGGTAGTTGCGGAAGCGGCGCTGGATCACGTCGTACATCGAGGCGGTGTCGTCCCGGGCGGCGTCGCCCGTGATGGAGAACCGACGGTAGTCGGCCTTGCGCGGCAACCCGTCCTCGACCACCACCATCGATGCGACCACATTGGTGCCCTGCACGTGGGAGATGTCGAAGCACTCGATGCGCATGAGGGGCTGGGGCAGGTCCAGTGCCTCCTGCAATTCCTGGAGGGCGGCCGACCGGGTGGTGAGGTCGCCGGCGCGGCGGCTCTTGTGCAGCCGGAGGGCGTCGGCGGCGTTCTGCTCCACGGTGCCGAGCAGGGTGGCCTTGTCACCGCGCCGCGGGACCCGGAGGTCCACCTTGGCGCCCCGGAGACCGGCGAGCCAGACGGACATCTCGTCCGCGTTGCTGGGCAGCTCGGGGACGAGCACCTCACGGGGGATCTGGTTGTTGCTGCTGCTGCCGTCGCCGTAGACCTGCTGCAGGAGGTGCTCCACCAGGTCGGCGGTGGTCATGTCCTCGACCTTCTCGACCATCCAGCCGCGCTGGCCACGGATCCTGCCGCCGCGCACGTGGAAGACCTGGACCGCCGCCTCCAGCTCATCCTCCTTCAGGGCAAAGATGTCGGCATCGGTGTCCTCGGACAGCACCACCGTGTTGCGTTCAAAGACCCGTTTCAGGGCGGCGATATCGTCACGGATCCTTGCCGCGGACTCGTAGTCCAGGTCGGCGACGGCGGCAGCCATCCGCTTCTCCAGGTCGACGATGAACCGGGTGGCCTGCCCGCCCATGAAATCACAGAACTGGGCGGCCAGCTCCTTGTGGTCCTCGGGGCTGATGCGTCCGACGCAGGGTGCCGAGCACTTGTCGATGTACCCGAGCAGGCAGGGCCTGCCCGTGCGCTCGGCCCGTTTGAAGACGCCGCTGCTGCAGGTACGGACGGGGAAGACACGGAGCAGGGTGTCGACCGTTTCGCGGATCGCCTTGGCGGGGTAGAAGGGGCCGAAGTAGCGCGTGTCCTTCCGCCGGTCGCCGCGCATGACCTGGACGCGCGGGTATTTCTCACCCATCGTGACGGCCAGGTAGGGGTAGGACTTGTCGTCACGGAACATGACGTTGAAGCGGGGGTTGAACTCCTTGATCCAGGTGTACTCGAGCTGCAACGCTTCGAGCTCGCTGCCGACGACCGTCCACTCGACGCTTGCAGCGGTGAACACCATCGCCCGGGTACGGGGCAGCAGGCCCTGGGGGTTGGCGAAGTAGGAGTTCAGCCGGGAGCGCAGGTTCTTGGCCTTGCCGACGTAGACCACCCGTGAGTGTTCGTCACGGAACCGGTAGACGCCCGGATCCACCGGGATTTCTCCGGTCTGCGGGCGGTAGCTGCGGGGATCTGCCATTAGTCGAGGACCGGGCTCTGGTTGTAGCTGGCCGAACGTTGCTGGCCGCTCAGGTGGGCAATCGAATCCATGATGGTATCAGTGACCTGCCGGCGGGCGGGCAGTGAATGCCCGGGGCCGGTTTTCTCAAAGTACAGGGGCACACCGATCCTCATGGTGAAGTGTTGCGGTTTGATCCGTTTCTGGCCCGCTGGCTGCAGGTTCTCGGTGCCGATGAGTCCGACGGGAAGCACTGGCGCGCCGGTGGTGAGCGCGAGCCAGCCGACTCCGGTCCGCCCCCGGTACAGCAGCCCGTCCCGGGACCGGGTGCCCTCCGGGTAGATGCCGATCCCGTTGCCGCCCTCCAACAGTTCGTGAAGGGTTTTCAGCGCCTGCACGCTTGCCGCCTGCTGACCGCGTTCCACCGGGATCGAGCCGACCCCCTCGAAGAAGGAGCGCATGGCCTTGCCCTTCAGGCCGCGGCCTGTGAAGTACTCGGCCTTGGCGAAGAACGCGACCGGCCGGGGCATCAGGGCCTGGATCAGGACGCTGTCAAGGAAAGACAGGTGGTTGGCCGCGACAATCAGCGGGCCGTCCGCCGGGACGTTGGCCAGGCCTTCGACAGTGGGCCGGCAGAGCCCGGCGATGAGTCCCCGGGTGCTGCTGCGGGTGAGGTCATAGATGCCCATGGCGCACCTCCTGCGGCACCCGTGCAAGGATCAGGTCCAGCAGAGCCTCTGCTGTCTCGGCCGTTTCGGTGGCGCCCGCGGCACTGAACTCCTCGGGTGAGCCAAAGCCCCAGCCCACCGGAATGCAGTCGAGCCCGTTGGCTGCCGCACCGCTGATGTCGTGCGACCGGTCACCAACCATGACGGCGTCGTCGTACCTGCCCTCATGGCGGGCGAGTGCCGCGGCGATGATGGGGGTCTTGCCGCCCGGACCCGGAGCCTGTTCCTCGTCTGTCGACCCGTTGATGGATTCGAAGAGCCCGTCCATCTGCTGGACGCGGAGCAGCTCGCCCGCCAGCCCCTGCGGCTTCTGGGTGGCGACCGCCACCAGATGTCCGGCGGCACGCAGCCGTTCCACCACCTCAATGACTCCCGGGTAGGGCCTGCTACCGGCCATGCCATGCCGGCGGTAGCCCTCCCGGTAGTGGGCGATGACCGGGTCCAGGAGCTGCTCCGGAACCCCTGCGATTTCGCGCAGGGAGGTCACCAAAGGTGGCCCCACCATGGCGCGCAGCTGGTCTTCCGACGCCTCAGGAAGCCCGTGGGCCTGCAGCGACGCGGTGATTCCACCGGTGATGGCGCCTGCGGGGTCGACGAGAGTTCCATCGAGGTCAAAGAGTACGAGCAGGCGGTAGTTCATCACCGGCCAAGTTTCCCACAGCCGGTCCCCAGTGGAAAACTGCATTCCCTCCACGGAATATATCGGCCGTTTCCTATCGTCCGAGGGTTTCGGCGAGGAAGGTGCCGGTGTAGCTCTTCGTCGACTTGGCCACCTGCTCGGGGGTACCGGTCGCGATGATCTGGCCGCCGCCGGATCCGCCGTCGGGCCCGAGGTCGATCACCCAGTCGGCGCTCTTGATCACGTCGAGGTTGTGCTCGATGGTGATCACCGTGTTCCCCTTGTCGACGAGTCCCTGGAGGACGAGCAGGAGCTTGCGGATGTCCTCGAAGTGCAGACCAGTGGTCGGCTCATCGAGTACGTAGATGCTGCGTCCGTTGGACCGCTTCTGCAGCTCGCTGGCCAGCTTCACGCGCTGAGCCTCGCCACCGGACAGGGTGGTAGCTGGCTGACCCAGCCGCACGTAGCCCAGGCCCACCTCCACCAGCGTGTTGAGGTGCCTGGCGATCGGGCTGAAGGCGGCGAAGAACTCTGCCCCCTCCTCGATCGGCATGTTCAGCACGTCGGCGATGGTCTTGCCCTTGTAGTGGACCTCAAGGGTTTCCCGGTTGTAGCGCTGTCCGTGACAGACCTCGCACGGTACATAGACGTCGGGGAGGAAGTTCATTTCGATCTTCAGGGTGCCGTCCCCGGAGCAGGCTTCGCAGCGGCCACCCTTCACATTGAACGAGAACCTGCCGGGAAGGTAGCCGCGCACCTTCGCCTCGGTGGTCTCGGCGAAGAGCTTCCTGATGTTGTCGAAGACGCCGGTGTAGGTGGCGGGGTTGGAGCGCGGCGTCCGGCCGATCGGGCTCTGGTCGACGTGGACCACCTTGTCGAGGTGCTCCAGACCGTCGATCCGCTTGTGCCGGCCGGCTACCTGCTTGGCGCCGTTCAGCTTGTTGGCGAGGACCTTGTAGAGGATCTCGTTGACCAGGGTCGACTTTCCCGATCCACTGACACCGGTCACGGCGGTCAGCACCCCCAGGGGGAATGCGATGTCGAACGAGGTCAAGTTGTGTTCACGCGCCCCGATCACCTTGAGCTGGCGTGACTTATCGATTTTCCGGCGTTTCTTGGGGATCTCGATCTTCCGTCGCCCCGACAGGTAGTCACCGGTGATCGAGCGCTCGTTGGTGAGCAGGTCTTCGAGCAGCCCCGAGTGGACCACCTCGCCGCCGTGCTCCCCCGCGCCCGGACCGATGTCGACAATCCAGTCGGCTTCCTGGATGGTGTCCTCGTCGTGCTCGACCACGATCAGGGTATTACCCAGGTTGCGGAGCCGGGCGAGGGTTTCGATCAGGCGGCGGTTGTCCCGCTGGTGCAGGCCGATGGAGGGCTCGTCGAGGACGTAAAGCACTCCGACCAGGCCTGAGCCAATCTGGGTGGCAAGCCGGATCCGCTGGGCTTCGCCACCGGAGAGGGTACCGGAGGACCGTTCAAGGTTCAGGTACTCCAGGCCGACGTCGAGCAGGAACTGCAGGCGCGCCTGGATCTCCTTGAGCACCTGGGATGCGATCTGGGCTTCCCGGCCGGTCAGGACCAGGTTGTTCAGGAAGTCGCTGCAGTCACGCATGGGCATTGCCGCGACCGAGGCGATCGACTTGCCGTTGATCAGCACCGACAGGGACGCGGGGTTCAGCCGGGCTCCCCCACACGTGGGGCACGGGATCTGCCGCATGTACTCCTCGTAGCGGTCACGGGCATGATCCGACTCGGTTTCCAGGTGCTTGCGGTGGATGTACTGCACTGCGCCTTCAAAGCCGGTGCTGTACTTCCGTTCGCGTCCGAAGCGGTTCTTGTACTGGACTACCACCTTGTGGTCCTTGCCGTACAGGGCGGCTTCGCGGGCGCGGTCCGGCAGCTTCCGCCAGGGCACGTCCATCCTGAAGTTCAGTTCCTTGGACAGGCCTTCGAGGAGCCGGGTCCAGTATTCGAGGGTCGCGGTGCCCAGCGACCAGGGGGCGATGGCGCCTTCCGCAAGGGTCAGGTCGGGGTTGGGGACCACCAGTTCCTCGTCAACCTCCAGCTTGGTGCCGATGCCGGTGCAGGCCGGGCAGGCGCCGAAGGGGTTGTTGAAGGAGAAGGAGCGTGGCTCGATCTCGTCGATCGCCAGCGGGTGCTCGTTGGGGCAGGCGAGGTGCTCGGAGAAGGCCCTGATGCGCTTGGCGTCCTTCTCGGGGAGGTCGACGAAGTCGGCGAGGACACGGCCGTCGGCGAGCTTGAGCGCGGTTTCCACCGAGTCGGTGAGACGCTGGCGGATGCCGTCCTTGACCACCAGGCGGTCGACGATCACCTCGATGGTGTGCTTGTACTGCTTGCCGAGCTTCGGTGGGTCGGACAGCTGGATGACGTCACCGTCCACCCGGGCCCGGGCGTAGCCCTTGGCGGTGAGTTCCTGGAACAGATCGACGAACTCGCCCTTGCGTCCGCGAACTACGGGGGCGAGGACCTGGAAGCGGGTGCCCTCCTCAAGCTCGAGCAGCTGGTCGACAATCTGCTGGGGGGTCTGCTTGGCTACCGGCTCACCACAGGTGGGGCAGTGCGGGCGTCCCACGCGGGCCCAGAGCAGCCGCATGTAGTCGTAGATCTCGGTGATGGTGCCGACTGTGGACCGAGGGTTCTTGTTGGTGGACTTCTGGTCGATGGACACCGCCGGCGAGAGACCCTCGATGAAGTCGACGTCGGGCTTGTCCACCTGGCCGAGGAACTGCCGTGCGTAAGCGGAGAGGGACTCCACGTAGCGGCGCTGACCTTCGGCGAAGATGGTGTCGAAGGCAAGGGACGACTTACCGGACCCGGACAGACCGGTAAACACGATCATGGCATCCCGGGGCAGGTCCAGGTCGACGTTGCGGAGGTTGTGCTCTCGCGCCCCCTTGACGACCAGGCGTGACAGATCCTGGGTCATGCGGGGGTCGGAAAACTCTGATTCAAGCGAGGTTGCAATAGACACCCAACTACTCTAATTGAAACTACGTTCGAATACATGTTCGATCACCGTGTTTTCAGCGTGTCGTCGGCGGGTTGCGCCGGGATGTTCACCGACGGCGCAGAGCAGCCCGTAAATACGCGACAGCTTCGTCCTCTGTCAGGCCGTTGGCCTTGATCACATCGGCGTAGCCGTCAGCCGCTTCGGCGGCTCGCTGGCGCGCTTCGTCCCCGGCTGCCGCAACGACAGTGCCAGCCCGGGACCGGGTGACGACGATGTTTGCCTGTTCCAGTTCCCGGTAGGCCCGCGCGACGGTGTTGACTGCGACGCCCAAGTGGCCGGCGAGGGTTCGCACCGGTGGCAGCCGGGTGCCCACGGGCAGCGTCCCGTCGTTCGCAGCGTCCAGGATCTGGACGCGGAGTTGTTCATACGGGGGAACCGAGCTTGCCTGGTCGATGCGCAGCCAGCCGGTGACGTCGGTGCTGCCTGTTGCGCCAGGATTCACTGTTGCCTTTCGGTCTTCGGACTCTTCAGTGCGCTGTCCTCCCGCTTTTCGGGCGCAGTGCAGATGCAGCCATTGTTCCACGCGTTGATTACGCCCGATAGACCCACCCGCTTCCCGGCGTGCCTAGACTTGGCCCATGCATAATCTCCAGGACCTCACCATCCGCTCCATTTCCGTCAGCGAGATGGACAACAACGTGTACCTGCTCACCTCCAAGTCGACCGGTGCCCAGGTGCTGATCGACGCTGCCGACGACGCGGCCGCCATCGGGCAGTTGCTGCAGGATGCCGCCGCCGACAGCACGGCCGACACCAAGCTGGCGTTGATCATCACCACCCACTCGCACTGGGACCATGTGCGGGCGCTGGCCGACGTCGTCGGGCAGACGAAGGCGCGGACCGCCGCCGGGACCGAGGACGTTCCGGATATCTCAGTTCCCACCGACGTTTCCCTCGCCCACGGCGATATCGGCAACTTCGAGGGCTTTGACCTTGAGGCGATCAAGCTGCGCGGGCACACACCGGGCAGTGTGGCGTTGCTGTACCGGGACCCGCAGGGCCCCGCGCACCTGTTCACCGGAGACTCCCTGTTCCCAGGGGGTGTGGGAAACACGCAGGGCGACGCCGCCCGGTTCGAATCGCTGATGAACGACGTGTCCGAGCGGATCTTTGATTATTTGCCGGACGACACCATCGTGCATCCCGGCCATGGGAAGGGCACCACCCTCGGAGCCGAGCGGCCGCACCTCGACGAGTGGCGCGCCCGCGGCTGGTAGCAGCGGCCTATGGGCACCTGTGGCGAGTGATCGGCCCGCGCGCCTCGATCCTCGCGATCTTTTGGGCACCTGTGGTGGGTGGGACACGCCCCGACCCACCACAACTGCACAAGAGAGTGACGGGACCCACCACAGCTGCACAAGGCATCGGCCAGACCTCGGAGGTCAACCTTAGTGGCCTCCCTTAGAGTCCTCTCCGAAGCGCGCGACCGGTGGAGCCAGTCCTGGTGGGAGCCTAGTCCTCGCGGTTCTTCACGCCGACCGCGAAGATCCGGCGGAACCCGAAGACTGTCCCCCATGGTTCCTCGGGGTAGGCCCCGCGCAGCAGGGCGGTGTACTGGTCCACGAAGGCCGCGGCGTCGTCGTCGGATAGCGCATGCAGTACCGGGCGTAGTCCGGTGCCCGTGAGCCATTGCAGGACCGGATCGGGTCCCGCGAGGACGTGCTGGTAAGTGGTCTCCCAGACGTCGGCGGTCATGCCCGCCTCGCTGAGCATCCGCAGGTACTCCTCCGGCTCCGACACGACGTCGGTATGCCGCAGCACTCCCCCGAGCTTGTCCCGCCAGGCGTTCGATCCGGCGAGTTCGCGCATCAGGGTGTGCGCCGGGGATCCGAAGTTGCCGGGGACCTGGAGGGCCAGCCAGGCACCGGGGCGAAGCGCTCGCGCCCACTTCTGCACCAGCTCGGCCTGACCGGGCACCCACTGCAGGACGGCGTTGGTGACGACGACGTCGACGTCGTCAGCGGGCGAGAAGTCCCGGATATCACCGGTCTCGAACTGCAGATGTGGCGGCGGATCGGATTGCTCATTGGCGCGCCCCACCATGTCGGCCGACGAGTCGATGCCCAGCACCCCGGCGTCGGGCCAGCGTTCAGCCAGCAGCCGGGTGAGGTCCCCCGGCCCGCATCCGAGGTCGACGACGACCCTTGGAGCGGCATGGTTGATCCGACCGACCAGGTCGAGGAACGGCCGGCCGCGGTGGTCGGAGAACAGTGAGTACTGTGTGGGATCCCATTGCATGCCTCCAGCGTATCGGGCCGCCGAATGGGCCAGCCAGCGCCCCGGTAAGGCGGCAGCAGATAGGCTGGAGTCCTATGAGAATTCAGGAACACCTCCCCGCAGGCACGGACCAGGCCGACGATGTCTACAGCGCGTTCCTCGCGTGGACCACCAGCGAGGGAATGAACCTGTACCCGGCGCAGGACGAGGCAGTGCTTGAGCTGGTCTCGGGCAACAACGTGATCCTCGCGACGCCCACCGGCTCGGGAAAGTCACTGGTGGCCGTTGCAGCGCACTTCGACGCCATTGCCCGGGGCAAGCGCAGCTACTACACCGCGCCGATCAAGGCGCTGGTGTCCGAAAAGTTCTTCGCCCTCTGCGAGACGTTCGGCGCCGAGAACGTCGGCATGATCACCGGCGATTCCGGCGTAAACCAGGATGCCCCGATCATCTGCTGCACGGCCGAGATTCTGGCGAACATTGCCCTCCGTGAGGGTGCGCAGGCCGACGTCGGCACCGTCATCATGGACGAGTTCCACTTCTACTCGGACCCGCAGCGCGGCTGGGCGTGGCAAGTCCCTCTGTTGGAGCTGCCGCAGGCCCAGTTCCTGCTGATGTCGGCGACCCTGGGCGACATGACCCGTTTCGAGGAGGCGCTCACCTCGCTCACCGGCCGCGCCAGCACCACTATCAGCAGCGCCGAACGCCCCATCCCCCTGCACTTCTACTACGTCGAGACGACCGTGCAGGAATCCCTGGAGGAGCTGCTGAGTACCCGGCAGGCACCGGTGTATGTGGTGCATTTCAGCCAGGCCGAAGCCATCGAACGCGCGCAGAACCTGATGAGCGTCAACGTCTGCTCCCGGGAGGAGAAGGACAGGATCGCCGACCTGATCGCCACGTTCCGGTTCTCCTCCGGCTTCGGGAAGACACTGAACCGGCTGGTCCGGCATGGTATCGGGGTCCACCACGCGGGCATGCTGCCCAAGTACCGCCGCTTGGTCGAGCAACTGGCGCAGGCCGGGCTGCTGAAGGTCATCTGCGGGACCGACACGCTGGGTGTGGGCATCAACGTCCCCATCCGCACCGTCCTGTTGACGGCCCTGAGCAAGTACGACGGCGTCCGCACCCGCCTGCTCAACGCCCGCGAGTTCCATCAGATCGCCGGCCGTGCCGGGCGGGCCGGCTATGACACGGCGGGAACCGTCGTCGTCCAGGCACCGGATCACGTGGTCGAGAACACCCGGGCGATGGCCAAAGCCGTCGGCAAGTTCGGTGACGACCAGAAGAAGCTCCGCCAGGTGGTCCGGAAGAAGCCGCCCACCGGTTTCGTCTCGTGGGGGAAACCCACCTATGAGCGGTTGGCAGCTGGCACCCCCGAGCCGCTGACGTCGAGCTTCGCCGTCAGTCACTCGATGCTGCTGAACCTGCTGGAACGTCCCGGGAACCCGTTCTCGGCGGCCCAGCGGCTGCTCAATGAAAACCATGAGACCCGCGCCTCCCAGCTGCAGCTGACCCGAAAGGCGATCGGTATCTACCGGTCGCTGGTTACCGCGGGTATTGTCGAGCGGCTTCCCGAGCCCGACGCCGACGGGCGCTCCATCCGCCTGAAAGTGCACCTGCAGGCCAACTTCGCACTGAACCAGCCACTGTCCCCGTTTGCGCTGGCCAGCCTGGAGCTGCTCGACCCCGAAAGTCCCACCTACGCGCTCGACGTCGTCTCGGTGATCGAGGCAACGCTGGAGAAACCACGCCAGGTCCTCAACGCCCAGGAGAAAAAGGCCCGCGGCGAGGCAATCGGTGCCATGAAGGCGGACGGCATCGAGTATGACCAGCGGATGGCGCTCCTTGAGGAAGTCACCTACCCGCAGCCGATGGCGGAGCTGCTGTTCCAGGCGTTCGACGTGTACCGCAGTGGCGCACCCTGGCTGGGCGACTTTGAGCTGACCCCGAAGTCGGTGGTCCGGGACATGTACGAGCGGGCCATGAACTTCGGCGAGTACATTGCGTTCTACTCCCTCACCCGGTCCGAGGGCATCCTGCTGCGCTACCTTGCGGACTGCTACAAGGCACTGCGCCAGACTGTTCCCACCGAGGCCCTCCGGGAGGACCTCACCGACATCATCGAGTGGCTTGGTGAACTGATCCGCCAGGTCGACTCCAGCCTGCTTGAGGAGTGGGAGCTGTTGGCTGCTGGCGGGCGTCCCGACGGCGACACCACTGTCGACCTGCCGCCGGAACCGGACTCGGTGACCTCCAACGAGCGTGCCTTCCGGGTGATGGTCCGCAACGAGATGTTCCAGCGGGTCAAGCTTTTCGCCGACGAAGACGATGTGGCGCTGGGCGCCCTCGACGGCGGCTCCGGCTGGGACACCGACCGATGGACTGAAGCCCTCGACGGCTACTTCGGCGATTACGAAGATATCGACGACGGCCCCGAGGCTCGCGGTCCAGCCCTGCTCATCATCGAGAAGGTGCCCGGCAGCTGGAAAGTCCGCCAGATCTTCAAGGACCCGTTCGGTAACCATGACTGGGGCATCAACGCAGTCATCGACCTTGCTGCCTCCGACGAAGCCGGTGTCCCAGTTGTCACGGTGACCGGAGTCGGGGCTCCCTAGCTCGGTCTTGGGCATGTCCGGCCGTTCCGGCGTCCAGCGACTGGAAACGGGTCGCGCTAGCGGCTTGAGGCGCCCCGAATGAGGCGACTGGTAGCGGGCTCGCGCGAGCGGAGTTTGGCGAGTTGTAGCGGGGCGCCCAGGCCGGGTTGACCTGACAGGGGTTGGGCCTCCTCGCTGGGTTCCGCCGGCCACCGGCCTCCCGACGACTCTCCCTTCGATCGGCCCGTTGAGCTTGACCTAGCCCTTCATCCACGCTCCTTCTAGCCCTTCTCCGCTGCCCTTTCGGCTTGCCTTCTCTAGGCATGGTCAGCCTCCAGGTTCGGTCAGCAGGTCAGCAGGTCAGCAGAAAACCATCCGCATGCAGGGACTTCCGGGTGCTGCACGACCGAGCGGTGCACGGCGTAGAAGGGGTTGTGCTTAGAAGGGTGGTGGGTCTTCCTTTGGTGCCGGTGGTTGGTCTGGTCGGGTGAGGTAGGTTTCGCCGGCGGGTGAGATGGCGATGATCATTCCGGGTTCGGGTTGTCGGTAGTGCCAGTAGCCCTCGGATTTGAGCTTGTGGTGCCGTTTACACAACGCCGCCAGATTCGAATAGCTGGTTCTCCCGCCCAGCGACCAAGGTTTCGTGTGGTCGAGTTCGCAGAACACCGCCAACCGGTTACACCCCGGATGCCTACACGTCCGATCCCTGACCCTGACCGCGTCCTGGAGGTCCTTCGGCACCCGATACGTGGTGGCATCGGCCCCAAGCCTCGCCCCGGTGAACGGGTGGGTAAGAATCCGGGTGAACGATGGGGCATGTCCGGCGAGTCTCCGGGCGGTGTCGGGGTCAATCGGACCGTACCCTTCCAACTCTCCCGGTGCGTCCCCGCCCAGGAGGGTCATTACCGGGACGGTGACGAATACCTTCGCCTGCACACCCCAGAAGGCACCTGCACCACTGCGGCCGACCGACCCATCCGATACTTCCGGGCTATCAGGTCCTTCCGTCCCATCCGATTCGATCATCCCGCGCGTCTCGCTGGTTCTGCCGGTCCTGCCTCCGGTAGCGTCAACGGCGGTTCGACCGTCGGTGGAGGGATCGCCAGCGGTGGGTTCTACAGCGCTGGGATCTACGGTGGTGGGCCCTTGGCTGTCCGTCATGTGTCCGGTGGCACCGGCACTGGTCAGGACGTCTGCGAGGACGTCGGCGCGTAGCTGGGTGAGGGTGCGTGGTTCGTCGGGGCCTTGGAGGTTGCGGGCGGCGGTGTCGACGCGGTGGAAAATCCCGGCAGCCTGATCGACGGGTAGGTAGGCTTCGAGCCAGGCCATCCCGTCGTAGCTGGGGGTCAGGAACACCCCGCGTTCCTTCACCGCCCTCTTACGCCTGACGGTGATGGTTTCGGGGTGGAGTTCTTCGCGGAGCCGGTTCGCTTGCTGCCGGAACTTCGCCACCGTCGTCAACGACGGAGGGTGTCAAATATTTTGTGTAAGGGCAGGGTGACCCTTAGCAGGAAGCCGAGATACTGATGTCCATGATTGATAAGGAAGCTCGTGAGGAGCGCAGACGTTCTCAGCGTGAGGGTGTGGAGGCGTTGGAGGCCTCGGGTGCCCTGAATGAGTTGTATTCCATGATCGATTCCGGCCAGGTCGAGCTCGAAGGCAAGGACGGTCTGATCCAACGGCTGATCAAGGCGGGTCTGGAACGGGGTCTGCAGGCCGAGCTCGGTGACCACCTCGGGTATGACAAGGGCGACCCAGACGCGGCTTTGTTCCCGAACTCACGCAATGGTGCCTTCCCCAAAACCGTCGGGACCGCTGTCGGGGACGTTGAATTGGCGATCCCGCGGGATCGGGACGGCACGTTCACCCCGTCCCTGGTCCCGAAAGGCTCCAGGCGCTTGGGCGGGCTCGATGAGATGATCGTGAGCCTTTATGCCGGCGGGATGACAGTGCGTGACATCGAACATCACCTCGTGTCCACGATCGGCACGGAGATCAGCCGCGAAACGATCTCGAAAATCACCGATGAAGTCCTCGAGGAAGTCACCGCCTGGCAGCGACGGCCGCTGGAGGCCTTCTACCCGGTCATTTACCTCGACGCGATTGTGGTCAAGGTCCGCGACGGAGCACACGTACGCAACAAAGCCGCCCACATAGCCGTCGGGGTCGACATGGAAGGAATCAAGCACGTCCTGGGCATCTGGGTCCAAGCCACCGAGGGCGCGAAGTTCTGGGCCGGTGTCTGCGCCGAGCTGGCCAACCGGGGTGTGAAGGACGTGCTGATCGTGTGCTGCGATGGGCTCACCGGGTTCCCCGAAGCGATCGAAGCAACCTGGCCCGATTCGCTCGTGCAGACCTGCGTGGTGCACCTGATCCGGGCCTCGATGCGGTTCGTGTCCTACGGGCAGCGCAAAGCCGTCGCGGCTGCTCTGAAAGCCGTCTACCAGGCCCCGAACGAGACCGCGGCGCGGGCCGCGCTGGAGGAATTCGCGGCCTCAGAGCTAGGCAAGAAAAACCCGAACACCGTCCGGGCCTTCGAAGACGCATGGGACCGATTCACCCCGTTCCTAGCCTTCCCGCCGATGCTGCGCAGGGTCATTTACACCACCAACGCGATCGAGTCTTTGAACTTCCAGCTCCGAAAAATCATCAAAAACCGCGGCCATTTCCCCTCCGACGACGCAGTTGTGAAACTGCTCTGGCTGGCAATCTGCAACATCGAAGACAAACGCGCCCGCGAACGAGCCAAAGAACGCGGTCTCGGCCATGACGCTAAACGCAAAGCCGACGGACGCCTCGTCGAAGGCCAAGTCACCACCAACTGGAAACAAGCCCTCGCCCAGCTCGCCCTCGCTTACCCCGACCGCATCAACCCCCACCTATGAAAACCATCCAGCGGCCACCCGCTTACACAAACAACTTGACAGGCTCCAACGCCATGTCAATGAGCCGGGCCTCAAAATCAGCCGTCACCGCAGGGTCAGTGTCGGGGATGCTGGTCGCTTCCTCGACCACAGCCCACGCATGCCGTTTACTGAGCTTCCCGGCCTCCAACGCTTCCAGCGTCGCCGGGCAGTACCGGGTCAACAGGGTGCTGTGCTCGACGAGGAACCCCGCCGTGCGTTCCGGTATGTGCAGGGCTGCGCTGACCTCGGACGCGGTGACGGTTTTCTCGTACCCCCAGTCCCTCGGATCGTGGCGGGTGTGTTCGGTTTGCAGGTCAAGGGCCCGGGTCACGACCTTGGCTTCCTGGGCGTCCAGCCAGGACCGTGCCTCGTCGATGTCCTTCAACGTGTCCAACACCTGAGCCGCGTCCAAACCGCCCACAGGAGCCATCTGCAACTGCCCAGTCAGTGCGGGAGGCTCACTACTGGAGCGCACCCGCACATCCGGGTCATCCCCGAAGTGAAAGAGTTCCCACGCTTCAGAAAACAACCACTCAGAACCAGAACCGCCCGAATCTGGCTCCGTCGATTCCGGTCCCGCTGCATCGGGTCCTGTTGAGTCGGACTCCGGAGAATCTGGATCGTCCGGGCCGGACTTAGCCGGTTCTGCATTGTTCGGATCAGCGGCATCCTCAGCCGAGTCTGTGTCAGAGGCGGGCTCCGGCGGGTCCACGACCGGAGCAGTCCACACCGACTCAACACCCAACGGACCAGCCGACCCATACCCAGAAGAAGACCCGGTGGGCGCCTCCGTAGATGTATCGGCGGCGGTCTCCGCGGACGCGTCCGCGGTCCCGGTATTAGAAGCGGGATCCGCGCCGGATCCGGGAGGAATCACCGGTCGGGTAGAAGAAGCTTCACTGCCTTTCATACCTCTATTCGATCACCCGCCACTGACAAAATAAGGGGCAGATCAGAGATGCTCAAGAAACTTTTTCGAACTTTTTTCTGAGCAGTTGTTACTGTTCCAGCAGCCCTCAAGTGGCGCACATGCGCGTCTCAAAACAACCCACACATCGTGCCACCTCGACAATCCGCCAAGGCGAGCCGTCAACCCACCCGCAAACGCGAAGCGTCGCCCCACTTCAGGCCACCGCCACAATCCGCCGAGGCGAGCTATCGACCCACCCGCCAACCGGGGCCGCCAGGGCGAGTCTTCGAGAGACCCGTGAACCGGAACCGTCCAGCAGATCATTGAACGACAGACCAGCTCTTCGCCAACCCGAACCATCGGCCCACCCGCCAACGCGAGCCGTCGCCCCACATCAGGCCGCCGCCACAATCCGCCAACCCGAACCATCGACCCACCCGCCAACGCGAGCCGTCGCCCCTCATCAGGCCACCGCAACAATCCGCCAGGGCGAGCCATCGACCCACCCGCCAAACGGGGGCACCCAGGGCGGGCCATCGACCCACCCGTGAACCGGAGCCGTCCAGCAGATCGTTGAACGACCAGACCAGCGCTCCGCCGAGGCGCCCCAACGAGGTAAACGGTTCAGACAGATACAAACCTCGAGCATCCCCAGACACCCACCAAAGCCACCCCGGCTACCGGTCGCAGACGGAATCGCTAGGGTTGAAGACATGACTATCCGAGACGCCCGCCCGGAGGATGTACCCACCATCCTCCAGCTCATCCACGACCTGGCCATCTACGAGAAGGAACCCGACGCCGTTCGGAACACACCCGAGCAGCTTCACCAGGCACTCTTCGGCGATGCACCGAGCGTGTTCGCCCACGTCGCCGAATCAGACGGTGCTATCCAGGGTTTCGCACTCTGGTTCCTGAACTATTCCACCTGGGAGGGCGTCAACGGCATCTATCTTGAGGATCTCTACGTCCGCCCCGAGGCCCGGGGCGAAGGACACGGCAAGGCCCTCCTGCAGAACCTGGCCCGCATCGCCGCCGAACGCGGCTATGCCCGGGTCGAATGGTCGGTCCTCAACTGGAACGAACCGTCCATCAGCTTCTACGACAGCCTCGGCGCCTTGCCCCAGGACGAGTGGACCACTTACCGTCTCACCGGCCCGACCCTCACCGCCGTCGCCAGCGGAGCCACCACATGAGCGGGCAGCCAGAGGCCGACGTCGTCCCCCACCACCGCGGTACCACCCACCTGATGCACGGCGCCCGCACCACCGGCCACCACTTCACCGTCCCGCTGGACCACTCAATGCCCGACGGCGAAACGATCACCGTCTTCGCCCGCGAGTACAGCTCCCTGGATCACGACGACGACGACGTTGCCGGGCTTCCCTGGCTATTGTTCCTGCAGGGCGGTCCAGGCGGACGCGGCGCCAGAGTCACCCAGCTGGGTGGCTGGATGAAAGCCGCAGCCAAGCACTTCAGGATTCTGATGCTCGATCAGCGGGGCACCGGCCTGTCCACTCCGGCGGATGCCAAGACGCTGCCGGTCCGCGGCGACGCCGGAGCACAGGCCGAGTACCTCACCCACTTCCGGGCCGACTCGATCGTGGCGGATGCCGAACTGATCCGCCGTCAGCTGGTCGGAGCGCCCTGGACGGTCTTCGGGCAAAGCTTCGGGGGGTTCTGCGCACTGACGTACCTCTCGTTCGCCCCTGAAGGCATGGACCGTGCCCTGATCACCGGTGGGCTCGCTCCGCTCGAAGGGTCACCCGACCGGGTCTACACCGCGACCTACCAGCTGGTCGAGGCACGGAACCGCGAGTACTTTGCCAAGTACCCCGGGGATCACGACATCCTCACCCGGATCGCCCGACACGTCGCCGCCGTCGACGAGCGGCTGCCCACCGGCGAACAGCTCACCGTCGAACGCCTCCAGATGATCGGCTCCTTCCTCGGCGGCAACACCCGGGTCGACGCGCTCCACTACCTGCTGGAGGACGCGTTCATCACGACGCCCGACGGCGAGCGACTCTCCGACGTGTTCCTCGACGCGGTATGGGCGCAGGTCAGCCGGTCCTCCAACCCGCTGTACGCGCTGATGCATGAGTCGATCTACTGTCAGGGTGCGGCGTCCGGATGGTCCGCGGACCGGGTGCTGGCCGACTACCCCCAGTTCCTCCCCACAGCTGACGAGCTGCTCCTCACCGGTGAGATGGTGTACCCCTGGTACTTCCAGCAGGACCCCGCGCTGGTCCCCCTGCGGGAAACCGCTGACCTCCTGGCCACCAGGACCGACTGGGGTAGCCTGTACGACGCCGACCAGCTGGCGCGCAACACAGTTCCCGCCGCGGCCGCCGTATACCAGGAGGACATCTACGTGGACCACGACCTGTCGATGGAAACCGCGCGGGCCGTCAACGGGCTACAGGCGTGGGAAACAGCCGACTTCCACCACGACGGCATCTCCGACGATGGCGAAGCGATCTTCAACCGGCTGCTGCGCCTGACCGGATGGCCAGCCTGACCCGGTAACCCGCTGACCGGATAGCTCTCCCCGACACGCAGCCGGCCCGCCAGTACCGGTCATCCGGTGCTGGCGGGCCGGGGTGGCGCGCTGATGGTGCGGTAGAGCCGAACTGGCTAGTTGTCGACGTCGGCCGCGCGGGCCTTGCGGGCGTCCTCTTCCAGCTGGGCGTCGATGGCAGCCTGCTTGGCCTTCGGGCTGAGCAGGCTCAGAACGACGGCGATCACAATGGTGCCGAGGATGATACCCAGCGAGACGAACGTGGGGATGATCGGTGCCCACTCGATGTGCTGCCCGCCGTTGATGAACGGAAGCTCGTTCTCGTGCATGGCGTGGAGGATCAGCTTGATGCCGATGAACGCGAGGATCACCGAAAGTGCGTGCTTCAGGTAGATCAGACGGGTCATCAGACCACCAAGCAGGAAGTACAGCTGACGCAGACCCATCAGGGCGAAGATGTTGGCAGTGAAGACGATGAACGCGCTCTCGGTCAGACCGAAGATGGCGGGGATGGAGTCGACGGCGAAGAGCAGGTCGGTGAGGCCGATCGTGACGAACACGATGAGCATCGGGGTGAAGACCTTCCTGCCGTCGACGACGGTGCGGATCTTGTTGCCGTCGTACTTATCGGTCATCGGCAGGACGGTGCGCAGCTTCCCGATCAGCTTGTTCTCGCTGCCGTGCTCCTCATCCCCACCGGTGTCCTTGGCCTGCTGGTACGCCGTGTAGAGAAGGAAAACGCCGAAGATGTAGAAGATCCAGCTGAAGTTGCTGATCAATGCAGCGCCCAGGAGGATGAAGATTCCGCGGAGCACCAGCGCGATGATGATGCCCACCATGAGCACTTCCTGCTGGTACTTCCGGGGTACCGAGAACCGGGCCATGATGATGATGAACACGAACAGGTTATCGATGCTGAGGCTGTACTCGGTGACCCAACCCGCCACGAACTGGCCGCCGTAGTCCGGGCCGGTGAAGATAAACATCAGGACGGCGAAGACCAGGGCAAGGGACACGTAGAACGTGACCCAGAGGCCGGCTTCCTTCATGGACGGCTCGTGGGGGCGCTTGACCACCAGGAGCAGGTCGAAGAGAAGGATGAGGCCAAGCACAATGAATGTGCCGACCTCGAAAGCCAGCGGCAATTCCAGCGTGGGTTCGGGCATGAGGGACCTTTCGGAGGGTGCAGCGGTGTCCGCAAGTCTCTCCGCCGCGGCACCTGCCAGTCGGCCGCTACGCCCGGCAGGGCAACGATGCCCTGCGTGTTGACGTTCGTAGCGCTTCGGGATACTCCCTTACGTCCGCATCATCGTAGCCTAACTACTCAGCTGATCGGGAAATAACTGCCGTAACCTTTCAATTTCCTCGGTCAGCTCCGCAGTCGTCCAATAGTCGCTGTGTCGGCGGAGTCTCCCGGCCGGGTCAGGGTCAGCGAGTTGCCGGTTGTCGGCACACGGGACGGCAGTTCCAATAGGGTCGGTGTCCCGCCACAGGTTCACCCAGCCGTTGCCGGGGGTATTGCCGCTGACCCGGCGAAAGAGGTCACCGTTGAAATAGGCAGGGAAAAACGCACCGTACAGGGAAGCAAGTGGAGAACCGGCGGTGGCAAGGAACAGCCTGCCAGCCTCCGATGTCCGCGTGTGGGCCAGCAGCCACGCGCAGATCACCGAGCCTTGGCTGTGCGCCACCAACACCACCTGCCCGACGTCGGCCCGCCGGGTTTCGGCCCGGATTCCTTCCACCACTGCATCCCGGTAGGAGACTCCGGCGAGTGGATGGTCACGGATGGGCCAAAAGCCGGCAATGTCGGCGATTTTCCCGAGCACGCTGCGTACCGGCGCGAGCTGGCCGAGCAACAGCACCAGGATGACCGCGGCGCCCGCCAGATGAAGGGCAAGAATGGCCAGAGCGAGCCACGGACCGCCCAACCGTCCCTCCCCGAGGGCGACCGCGGCGGCGATTCCGGCAGTGGC
Source organism: Arthrobacter sp. 260 (assembly GCF_013116745.1). Taxonomy (GTDB): domain Bacteria; phylum Actinomycetota; class Actinomycetes; order Actinomycetales; family Micrococcaceae; genus Arthrobacter_D. The sequence continues at coordinate 74,676 of NZ_JABFOE010000004.1, read as the reverse complement.
CACCAGTCCTGCGACGGGCATGATCCGGGGCACCAGGGTGGGTGCGCCGCGGGTCAGGCGGTGCAGCCAGCGGGCGCGGACAACCGGTGTCCCCCAGAGCGGGCTGAGGCCCAGCGTCCGGGTGAGGGAAAGGACGACGGCGGCGGCGAGGGCGACGGCCGCCACGACGATCAGCGCGAGGAAGGGGAAGAGATCGAGCCGGCTGTCTCCTGCCTCGGCTGTACTGTCGTAGGCGAGCAGGATCGCATGGCTGGTGTTGCGGCCAGGAGTGGAGCCACCAGCACCGGACGCGCCGAACAGGCCGGTGATGTACGCCAGGATGTTGTCGAGCACCATGCGTAGCAGGGAGGTCACACTGTGCAGCAGCAGGACCGCCGCCACCAGCAGTACCCCGGCTGCGGCTTCCGGGGCACGATTCGGGCGGGCCTCCGGACGCCCCGCCCAGTACCGGACCACGAGAAGTGCCGCGGCGAGGACAGCACCCCCCGTGCTGAGCGCGATCCAGAGAGCCATCGCGTCCAGCCGCTCCACAGTGGGGACCGGCCCAGACGCGCTGGCCGACATGGGGGTGGGGACGGAGGGCCACCCGCCGTAGGCCAATTGCGCCGGACGTGTCCAGGCGATGGCCACCCCTGCCCCCACGATCAGCCCCAGGTGGGTAAAAACCCGCCGGGCGTCACCGTGGTGCGTGCCATCTGGGTGCGTGTCACCCGGTTCCGCGTCCCCCTGGCGGCTGATGACCGTCCGCCACCGGTACAGCAGCCAAGCGGCGAGGGCGACAGCAGCGACGATCGCCGTCGTCCTCCCCGCGGCCGATCCGCTGACCTCCGCCGGTAGGTGGCGCAGCACGGTCTCGCCGAGCACCACCAGCCAGGCCAGCTGGCTGACAGTGAGGATGAGTCCCACCAGTCCGACGGACGCCCGCAGCAGCGCACCGCCCGCTACTGCACTGCCCGCTCCTGCTACGCCGCCGCCGTGCATGCGCCCAGCCACGTTGATCAGGGTGAAAGGGAACGCCAGGTACCAGAGGAATCCGGTGTTCCTGCGGTTCGATCGGGACCAGTTGACGATCCGCAGCCGGTGCGGTGGGAGCGCCGGTGCGTCGGCCGTTTCAACCCACGAGTTGAGCCGCCTGACGGGGGGCCGTCCCAGCGCGCTCAGGTAGTCGTGGTCTCCGACCCCGTGCACCCGGATCTCGGTGAACGGACCGGTGCTGGGCGGACGGCGACCTGTCATGGAGCTTAGGCGTGTCCGGCTGTCTGCATCTGCCGCAGTTCCTTCTTGAGGTCACCGACCTCGTCCCGCAACCGGGCGGCCAGTTCGAAGTGCAGGTCGGCTGCCGCGGAGTGCATCTGGTCGGTGAGCTGGCTGATCAGATCGGTCAGGTCTTCCGCGGGCACGGCCGCAAGGCCGTCGTGGCGGACCGGGGTCCCACCCTTGGCCGTCTTGCCGCCCTTGCGTTTCCTGCCCGTTTCCTCCAGCAGGGCCCGGGTGTCGGCGTCTTCCTGCGCGATGGAATCGGTGATGTCGGCGATCCGCTTCCGCAGCGGCTGGGGGTCCACCCCGTGTTTGAGGTTGTAGGCGACCTGGATTTCGCGGCGACGGTTCGTTTCGTCGATCGCTTTGGCCATCGAATCGGTGATCCGGTCCGCGTACATGTGCACCTCGCCCGAGACGTTACGGGCGGCACGGCCGATCGTCTGGATCAGGGATGTGGCACTGCGCAGGAACCCCTCCTTGTCGGCGTCGAGAATACTGACCAGCGACACCTCCGGGAGATCGAGGCCCTCACGGAGCAGATTAATGCCCACCAGCACGTCGAAGGTGCCGAGCCGCAGCTCGCGCAGCAGCTCGACCCGGCGCAGGGTGTCGACGTCGGAGTGAAGGTATTCCACCTTCACCCCGTGTTCCAGCAGATAACCGGTGAGGTCCTCGGCCATCCGTTTGGTAAGCGTGGTGACCAGGACGCGTTCGTTGAGTTCCACCCTGGTGCGGATCTCGCCCAGCAGGTCGTCGATCTGGCCCTTGCTCGGCTTGACCACCACCTCCGGGTCGATCAGTCCGGTCGGCCGGATGATCTGCTGCACAAACCCGTCCGACTTGCCGAGCTCGTACTTGCCCGGGGTCGCCGACAGGTAGACGGTCTGGCCGATCCGCTCAAGGAACTCATCCCACTTCAGGGGCCTGTTGTCCATGGCGGAAGGCAACCGGAAGCCGTGGTCCACGAGGGTACGCTTCCGGGACATGTCCCCCTCGTACATGGCACCGATCTGCGGGATGGTCACGTGGGATTCATCCACCACGAGCAGGAAATCGTCCGGGAAGTAGTCGAGGAGGCAGTGGGACGCCGACCCCGGGCCGCGCCCGTCGATGTGGCGCGAGTAGTTCTCGATGCCGTTGCAGAACCCCATCTGCTGCATCATTTCCAGGTCGTACGTGGTGCGCATCCGGAGGCGCTGCGCCTCGACCAGTTTGTTCTGCGACTCCAGTTCGTCGAGCCGGACCTGCAGCTCGTCCTCGATCTGCTTGACCGCCCGGTTCATCCGTTCCGGACCCGCAACATAGTGCGACGCCGGGAACACATACATCTCGGTTTCTTCCCGGACAATCTCACCGGTCAGGGGATGCAGCGTGTAGATCTTCTCGACCTCGTCGCCGAAGAACTCGATGCGGATCGCCAGCTCCTCGTACATCGGGATGATCTCCACGGTGTCGCCGCGCACCCTGAACGTGCCACGGTGGAAGTCAATGTCGTTGCGGGTGTACTGCATGGAGACAAACTTCCGCAGCAGGTCATCCCGGTTCATCTGCTGGCCGGTCTCCAGCGTGACCATTCCAGCCACATACTCCTCGGGGGTGCCCAGGCCGTAGATGCAGGACACGGTGGCGACCACGATGACGTCCCGGCGGGTCAGCAGGGCGTTAGTGGCCGAGTGGCGGAGCCGCTCCACCTCCTCGTTCACCGACGAGTCCTTCTCAATGAAGGTATCCGTCTGCGGTACGTACGCCTCGGGCTGGTAGTAGTCGTAATAGGAGACGAAGTACTCGACGGCGTTGTTGGGCAGCAGTTCACGAAACTCGTTGGCCAGCTGCGCGGCGAGGGTCTTGTTCTGCACCATCACGAGGGTGGGGCGCTGGACCTGCTCGATCAGCCACGCCGTCGTCGCGCTCTTGCCGGTGCCGGTGGCGCCCAGGAGCACCACGTCCTTCTCGCCGCCCTTGATCCGTTCGCTCAGTTCGGCGATCGCGGCTGGCTGGTCACCGGCTGGTTTGAAATCACTGATCACTTCGAACGGGGCGACCACCCGGTTAATTTGCTGCGCAAGGCTCATACAAATACGTTAGACCCTCCCCCGGACAATTACTGTCCTCAGGTCAGAGAGTTAGCCGACGGCAGAAGGCGGTCCCGGCTGCCAGCCGGTGTCGGCGATCCACCGGTTCAGCAGCGGGTCGGCCACCTCGGTGAACCACGCTTCCTTGCACTGCGCGTAGCCGTCGGTTCCCTGGTCGGCAGCGTGCTCGGCCGCACAGCGTTCCTTCTCCGCCAGATACAGGGCCACGGCCCCGGGATCGGACCGGAGCCAGTCCCGGAAGGACAGCGCGTAACGCCACCCCGGGGAGTCCTGAACCCGGACATGCACGTTCACCGGGCGGCCCGGGTCGGCGTTGGCATGGAGGCGTTTCGCCCACCGGTCCGGATCGGGGATGGCCGGTTTCGGCTCATCCCGCACAATGCCCTCGACGAGGGGAAAGCCCGCGGCAGTGAGCTTGCCGGCAATCCTGTCAGCGTCCTCAAGCGTCGCGACGGTGACCTGTAGATCAATGACGTCCTTGGCTGGCAGGCCGGGAACCGCCGTCGAGCCGATATGGTCCACGCCGAGCACCAGGGGATCCGCCAGCCGCAGCCGTCCCATGATTCTCTCAGCCTGCGCTGGCCAGTCATCCCGGTACGCGGCGAGTTGCGGCCCACCCGTCCGTCCCGCCCGCACGCCGCTGACCAGGTTGGTGTTGAACGGGACCACCCGCTGATGCCACAAACGGTCCACAGCGGCCAGCAGTTCCTCGGCCGTCCCCTCATTGGGGATGACGACGTCGGCCGCGGCGGCCCGCTCGGCCCGCGTCGCCTGCGCCGCGAGCCGGGCACGCGCGTCGGCGTCGCTCATCCCGCGGTGGGTGGTCAGCCGCCCCACGCGCACCTCATCGGACGCGTCGACGACTACCACCAGATGGAACTGGTTCTGCTGGCCGGTCTCGACCAGCAAGGGGATGTCCTGCACGACGACGGCGTCCGGCGCAGCGGCGGCGGTCAGCTCACGGGCGCGGTCGCGGACCAGCGGATGGATGATCGAGTTCAGCGTCATCCGGCGCGAAGGGTTTCCGAAGATGGCTTTCGCCAGCGCGGGTCGGTTCAGCCCGCCGTCGGGCAGGAGCATCTCCGGACCGAACTCCGCGACGACCGCCGCGAGCCCCGCAGATCCCGGTTCAACGGCCTCCCGGGCCAGGACATCCGCATCGACCAGCACCGCTCCGAGCTCTTCCAGGCGGGCAGCGACGAGAGATTTACCGGCGGCGATCCCGCCGGTGAGGCCGATTCTGAGCATGTCCTCCACCCTAGTACCCCCCGAATCCCTGTGCGCGGGAAGCCCGTAAGCTTGTCCGGTGAGCGACAGTGAGATAACCGGCTATACGACGGTCCGGGGCGAACACCGTCACGAGACCGAGGTCCGCCGGTCCCGTTTTGTCGCAGTCGTCCGGCGCGTCGACACCGAGGATGGCGCGCGGCAGCTCCTCACCGACCTCCGGCGGGAATTCCACGACGCACGTCACCACTGCAGCGCATTTGTCATCGGACCGGACCGTTCCATCCAGCGGGCCAACGACGACGGAGAGCCGTCCGGCACCGCCGGCGCGCCGATGCTGGACGCCATCCTTAGACGCGTGACCACCGGGGGTGCCACCGATCTGAGCGACCTCGCCGTCGTGGTGGTGAGATACTTCGGTGGTGTCCTCCTGGGCGCCGGCGGCCTGGTCCGCGCCTACTCCGACGCTGTCTCCCAGGCCCTGGACGCGGCACCCACCGTGCAGCGGCGGCTGCTGCAGCAGTTGACGGTCCCGGTGGCGCACGCCGACGCGGGCCGCGTCGAGAACGACCTCCGAGCCGCCGGCACCGAGGTGCTGGGTACCGACTACCTCACCGACCGTGCGTTGATCCAGGTGGCAGTGCCCGCCGGGGATGCATCGGTTGAGGGCTTCACCGCACGGCTCGCCTCCCTGACCGCCGGGCAATCCGGTGCCGAACTGCAAGACCTGAAATGGGTGGATTGTGACTGACTTTTCCTTCGACGACCTTCGGCGGGCTCCCGACGTGGAAGCCCCCAACCTGTTCGCGTTCGACGCCACTGACCGACTGCTCCTGGACACCGCTGGCGACGCCATCGCCGCCGACCCGGCCGGCGTCGTCGTGATCGGTGACCACTATGGGGCGCTGACCCTGCGAGCTGCCGCCCTGCACGGTGCGACGGGGATCCGCACCCACCAGGACCCGCTGTCCGGCGAGCTCGCGCTGACCCGGAACGCGGAAGCGGTGGGTCTACTCGACCGCTTCGCCCACCATTCACTGAACGGTGCCCTGTTGGCCGATGCCCGGATTGTCCTGCTGCAACTCCCCCGCTCACTGGCCGCATTGGATGAGATCGCGTGGACAATCGCCCGCCATGCCGAACCCGGCGTCCAGGTGTTCGCGGGCGGCCGGGTGAAGCACATGACCACCGCCATGAACGGTGTGCTCGGCCGCCACTTCGGCACCGTTACGGCGGGACTGGCCCGCCAGAAGTCCCGGGTGCTGACGGCGTCCGGGCCGGTGCAATCCGCCGACAGCGGGTTTCCCGTTGAGGAAAGACACGACGTCGGCCTGCCCTCCCCGCTGATCCTGCGGGCCTATGGCAGCACCTTCGGCGGGGCGAAGCTCGATGCGGGCACCCGGTATCTGCTTCCTGCCCTCTCCGACGCCCGGGTCGCCGGGCACGCGATTGACCTCGGGTCGGGCAACGGCACCATCGCTGCCTACCTGGCGCTGACCCGGCCCACCCTGCAGGTCACGGCAACCGACCAGTCGGCGTCGGCCGTGGCATCGTCCCGCGCGACAGCCGACGCCAACGGCGTGGGCGATCGGATCTCTGTGGTGCGCGACGATGCGCTGTCATCACTGGCCGACTCGTCGGCCGACCTGATCGTCCTGAACCCTCCCTTCCATCTGGAAGGAACTGTGCACTCGGGGATCGCGCTGAAGCTGTTCGCCGACGCTGGGAGGGTCCTGCGTCCGGGCGGCGAACTCTGGACTGTGTGGAACAGCCACCTGCAGTATCGGGCGTCCCTGACCCAGCTGGTGGGCCCCACCCGCCAGGCAGCCCGCAACCCCAAATTCACTGTGACGGTGTCAACGCGAACCTAATCAGGCTGCCACAAACCGGACATGCTAAGTAACCTTAGTTTCTGGAATATACTTCCGTCATGTCCACCACAGCCCAGCACTCAGCACCACAGTCGGCACCGGCGTCCAAGCTCAAACAGGGCATCACCGGCCCCCTACTCTTTCTCTTCATCCTCGGGGATGTGCTGGGTGCTGGAATCTACGTGCTGGTGGGTGTGGTTGCCGGCGAAGCAGGCGGTGCGATCTGGGTGCCGCTGCTCGTCGCTCTGGGCCTGGCGCTGCTGACCGCCGGATCCTACGCCGAACTGGTGACCAAGTACCCGAAAGCCGGTGGAGCAGCCGTCTTCGCTGAACGTGCCTACAGGAAGCCGATTGTGTCCTTCCTGGTCGGATTCTGCATGCTCGCGGCCGGGGTCACCAGCGCTGCCGGGCTGGCGCAAGCCTTCTCCGGCGCCTACCTGTCGGCCTTCATCGACGTCCCTCCCGTTCCCGCGTCGCTGGTTTTCCTGCTGCTGGTCGCCGCGTTGAACGCCCGCGGCATCCGGGAATCAGTGCGCACCAACGTGGTGATGACCGTCGTCGAGGTCTCGGGCCTGGTGCTCGTGATCGTCGTCGTCGGCCTGTTCCTGGCCCAGGGAAACGGGGACCTCAGCCGGGTGACCCAGTTCCCCGACGGCGTCGGACCGGCCTCCGCAGTGCTGGCCGGAACCCTCATCGCCTACTACTCATTCGTCGGGTTCGAGGTGTCGGCGAATGTCGCCGAGGAAGTCAGGGATGTGAGCCGGGTGTTCCCCCGGGCGCTCTTCGGGGCCCTGCTGACCGCTGGCGTGGTGTACGTGCTGATCGGGTTGGCAGCCTCGGCCGCGGTGCCCGCAGCGGACCTTGCCGGTTCCACCTCTCCCCTGCTCGACGTCGTCAACGCCACCGGGTTCGGGATCCCTGAATGGATCTTCGGCCTGGTGGCGCTGATCGCCGTCGCCAACGGTTCGTTGCTCACCATGATCATGGCAAGCCGCCTGACGTTCGGAATGGCTGAGCAGGGCCTGCTTCCGTCAGTGCTCGGCCGGGTGCTCCCCAACCGTCGGACCCCATGGGTAGCAATCCTTGTCACCACTGCTGCAGCGATGATCCTCTCCAGCACCGGCGACCTGGAATCCCTGGCCGAAACAGTCGTGGTGCTCCTCCTGTTCGTCTTCCTCAGCACCAACATCGCCGTCCTGGTGCTCCGCAAGGACCACGTCGACCACCAGCACTTCCGCATCCCCGCAATTTTCCCGTACCTGGCCATCGCCTCCTGCATCCTGTTGATGACCCAGCAGAGCGCCGACATCTGGTTGCGGGCAGCAATACTTGTCGGAATCGGGCTGGCTCTCTACGCCCTCCAGCACCTCACCTCACGCCGCAAAACCGGCTCAACCAGCCCAGTGGAGAACTAGTTCATGCGCCCTCCCTCAGCACTCGGGTCCGCCTTTGCCGGAGTATTCGCCGGCCTGAAAACTGTCAGGCCGCGCCGTCCCATCCACCCGGACGGCGTGATGCTGTCGGGGACACTGACCCGGACGGGTCCAGCCATGCCGAGCGGCATTTCCTGGATCGACGGCTTGGGCGAAGTGGAGGTCATCGCACGGCTGTCCCGTTCAGTGGGCCTCCCCCGCTGGAGTCCAGACATCCTGGGGTTGGCCCTCCGGGTTCCTCACAGCTCGGGGCATTTTGACGTGTTGCTGGCCTCAACCGGCGCCTCAGTTCCGGGCAGGTTCGCGCTGCTCCCCCAGCGCAACGTGATGGCAGCCAAGTTCACCTCGCTGCTGCCCTACCGCGGACCAAAGTCGGCTGTGCTTCTGGGCGCCTTTCCACTTGACCCGAGCGGGAACCTCGCCGCCACACCGGAGGGCCTCAGCGCAGGACTGGCAAAGCGTCCCCTGGAACTGGCCCTCTGCTTCAGCCAGCCGATGGGCTCCTGGATCCGGTTCGGTACGGTGAGGTTGCGCCACGACCCCGAACAGGCGAGCACCCGGTTCGACCCGGTGCAGCATCCGCTGCCGGGGTCGGAAACCTATGCCTGGACCCGCGCCCTGCGGGAGCCCTCCTACACCAAGGCACGGGAGGTGCGAGCCACCGAGCAGTCTTCCGCTCTGGGCCGCCCGGGCCAGGAAGAGCCTGCCGCACCCACCGCTCCGTCCCACTGAACACGGGCGGTCAGTGGGACTGTCTAGACAATCCCACTGACGGCCCGCCGCCGGTGGGAGGGTGGGTGGAACAGGCAGCATCATCCGGCATTCCAGACACAGAAAAGGCCCCCACCTCGCGGTGGGGGCCTTTTCAGGTACTAGCGCTGGACCTAGTTGCCGGTCAGCTTTTCGCGCAGTGCAGCAAGTGCTTCGTCTGACGCGAGCGTACCCGTGCCGACGTTGCTGTTGTTGCTGCTGCTGTTGTTGCTCTCAGCAGCGCCTGGCTCGGACGAGTAGCTGGTCGAGCTGGACTCGACAGGCTCGTTGGCCGCAGCTGCATCGTCAGATGCGTGCTGCACAACCTGCTTCTTGTGTGCTTCCCAGCGTGACTGGGCCTCAGCGTACTGAGCTTCCCAGGTGGCGCGCTGGGTGTCGTAGCCCTCGAGCCATTCGTTCGACTCTGGGTCGAAGCCCTCGGGGTACTTGTAGTTGCCTTCTTCGTCGTACTCGGCAGCCATACCGTACAGGGCTGGGTCGAACTCGGTGCTGTCGGCGTCGACGCCCTCGTTGGCCTGCTTGAGGGAGAGCGAGATCCGGCGACGCTCGAGGTCGATGTCGATGACCTTGACGAACAGTTCGTCTCCAACCGAGACAACCTGCTCTGCCAGCTCCACGTGGCGGACAGCCAGCTCGGAGATGTGAACGAGGCCTTCGATGCCGTCTTCGACACGAACGAACGCACCGAACGGAACCAGCTTGGTGACCTTACCCGGAACAACCTGCCCAAGGGCGTGGGTGCGGGCGAAGGTCTGCCATGGATCTTCCTGGGTGGCCTTGAGCGACAGTGAGACGCGCTCGCGGTCCAGATCGACCTCAAGCACCTCAACGGTGACTTCCTGGCCAACTTCGACAACCTCGGATGGGTGGTCGATGTGCTTCCAGGACAGCTCGGAAACGTGAACGAGTCCGTCGACGCCGCCGAGGTCCACGAAGGCACCGAAGTTGACGATCGAGGAGACAACGCCGGGACGAACCTGGCCCTTTTCCAGCTTGTTGAGGAACGTGGAACGCACCTCGGACTGGGTCTGCTCGAGCCATGCACGGCGGGACAGGACTACGTTGTTGCGGTTCTTGTCCAGCTCGATGATTTTCGCTTCGATCTTCTGGCCGATGTACGGAGCCAGGTCGCGTACACGACGCATTTCGACCAGGGACGCAGGCAGGAAGCCGCGGAGGCCGATGTCCAGGATGAGTCCACCCTTGACAACCTCGATGACCGTACCGGTGACGACGCCGTCTTCTTCCTTGACCTTCTCGATGTCGCCCCAGGCACGCTCGTACTGAGCGCGCTTCTTGGAGAGAATCAGGCGGCCTTCTTTGTCCTCTTTGGTGAGCACCAGGGCTTCGACCTGATCGCCAACGGAGACAACGTCTCCGGGATCAACGTCATGCTTGATGGACAGCTCACGGGAAGGGATGACACCCTCGGTCTTGTAACCGATGTCGAGCAGAACTTCGTCGCGGTCAACCTTGACGACCGTTCCTTCAACGAGGTCTCCGTCGTTGAAGTACTTGATGGTGGCGTCAATGGCTGCGAGGAAGTCCTCAGCGGTGCCGATGTCGTTGATCGCGACCTGCGGTGCACCTGGCTTCTCGGTGGTGGTGATGGTCATGTAGTTGGGACTCCGTTGTGGATGATTAGTTGATCCGGCGGGCGCCAAGACAACAGGAAACCCTGCTGATTCGAGTGGAACCCGTCCGGAAGTGGACTTTTGGAGAGGAAACGGCCGACCAGGAACAGTCAGAAAACCCGTTTCGCAGTGCGCATTACACGCCCGTCTAGTCTAGCCGTCTGCGACAACACAGGTCAAAAGGGCGACGGCTGGTCGGAGAGCATCTAGAAGTGGGTGATGCAGTAGGGGTCCGACGGCGTCTGGAAGATCCGGTCGAGGCGGTCGATGCTGCCCTCTCCGTCAGGTCCCTGCTCGACGATGTGACCGACCGCGGCCAGGGTGTGCGCGGGGACGCCCCCGAGGTAGAGCGATCCGAGCGCGGCAACATCGACCCGCAACTCGGTGTCGGCGTCGTCGTCCAGGCGCGTCAGCTCACCCGTTCCGTCCGCGGCGGACAACCGGTACCGGCCAGCGGCGTAGCCGAGCGGGTCGACGATCTCCAGGGTGACCGTGCCGGCGCCCTGGTAGCCGCGGGCGGCAAGCGCCTTCACTGGATCAAGAATCCGCAGCCAGAGCACGTCCTCGTCGCCGGTCAGTTTGTAGCAGCGGCGGTCCGCCAGCGCCCAGGGCAACGGATCGTTCACGGGGGCGAGGTTGAAGGTGATCCGCTCGATCAGGTCGATTGATCCCAGGTACCGCCACAGTTCCAGGTAGGCGGCGCCCGAGGCGGCGACCAGGTCGATGATCTTCATCGTGTAGGGAGTGGTGCCCCAGCCGGAGAACTTGTAGGAGACGTAGCCGTCGGGGCGACCGTCGTCGTCGTAGTGGACGGCGGTCCGCACTCCCTTGTCCTCGACGGGCCGTTCCTCACCCCACCGCCCCGAGGCGCGCTGCGGGTAGGAGAACTGGCGGCCGAGGGACCCGGTGGTGACGTGGTGGAACCGGCCGAAGATCTGCTCCGACAGGGCAGCGGCGGACGCCGGGGACACCACCTCGGTGGCGCCGTAGGCAGGCGGACGGAGGGCGAACCGTTCCTTCACGTCGACCTCGATGTTGCGGGTGAACGTGGCGGTGCCGAAACCGAACCTACCGTAAATGGTCGCCTCGGACGCGGTCAGCGCCGCGACAGCGAACCCCTTGGCCGCCGCCCCGTCGAGGTCTGCGGTCATCATCCGGCGGAGCAAACCACGCCGGCGGTGGGTGGGACGCACGGTCACGGCAGTGATCAGATGCGCGTCGATCAGCTGGCCGTTGCCCACATTGAGGGAGTTGACCATGGTGCCGTAGGTGGCGACCGGGATCCGGGGATCCCAGGCGTGGGTGCCTGCGGCGTCGTCATAGGCTCCCCAGAGGGTGCGCCCGTCGGAGGCGAAGGCGCCGGCGTACGTTGGCAGGTCCTCCGGTTCGGTCCGGGTCTCGTGGAACCCGAACCGGATCGCCTCAAACCAGTGTGCGAGGGGGCTGTCGGCCGTGCAATCGGTTTCGGCGGTCACCGTGAAGGTGTCGATGCGTAGCGGAGCGGGGGCGGCGGGGTCCTGGGAAGCAGTCACGATCCATCAGCCTAGTGCCGCAGCACCCCGCACACCAGCACCTTGGGTCAGTGGGCGGCCTCGTGCCAGCTCGCTCCCACACCGACGGAGACGTCAAGGGGCACGGTCAGGTCAGCGGCCGAACCCATCTGCTCCCGCACCAGCAGTTCCACGGTGTCCTTCTCGCCCGGCGCGATCTCCAGGACCAGTTCATCGTGGACCTGCAGGAGCATCCGGGATGCCAGGCCCTGCCGACGTAGCTCGGCATCGACGCCGAGCATCGCCTTCTTGATGATGTCGGCCGCCGACCCCTGGATGGGGGCGTTCAGCGCGGCGCGTTCGGCCATTTCGCGGAGCTGCCGGTTGTCGCTGGAGAGATCGGGCAGGTACCGGCGTCGTCCCTCGATGGTGGAGGTGAAACCGTCGATGCGTGCCTGTTCCACCACGCCGCGCAGGTAGTCCCGGACGGCCCCGAACCGGTCAAAGTAGTCGCCCATCAGGGTGCGTGCCTCATCCACCGAGATGGCCAGCTGCTTGGACAGGCCAAACGAGCTGAGGCCGTAGACCAGGCCGTAGGACATGGCCTTCACCTTGGACCGCATGGCATTGGTGACATCCTCGGGTGCAACGCTGAAGATGTGCGCGCCGACGAACCGGTGCAGGTCCTCGCCGTCGCGGAACGCCTGGATCAGCCCCTCGTCGCCGGAGAGGTGAGCCATGATCCGCATTTCGATCTGCGAATAGTCGGCCGTCATCAGGCAGTCGAACCCATCACCGACGACGAACACCTCGCGGATGCGCCGACCCTCGTCCGAGCGGACCGGGATGTTCTGGAGGTTCGGGTTCGTGGAGGACAGCCGCCCGGTCGCCGCGATGGTCTGGACGTAGGTGGTGTGGATCCGCCCGTCGTCGGCGACCGACTTCCGGAGCCCCTCCACCGTCTGGCGGAGCTTGGAGGCGTCGCGGTGCGCAAGGAGCTGTTCCAGGAATGGGTGCCCGGTCTTGACGATCAGGTCCGTCAGCGCGTCGGCGTCGGTGGAGTAGCCGGTCTTGATCTTCTTGGTCTTGGGGAGTTCCAGTTCGTCGAACAGGACCGCCTGGAGCTGCTTCGGTGAGCCCAGGTTGATCTCCTTGCCGATGATCCTGAACGCCTCGGCGCTGGTGGTGCTCATGGTCGCCGAGAAGTCGTCGAACAGCTGGTCGAGCCGGTCCATGGCCACGGGGACGCCGGTGAGTTCCATTTCGGCGAGCACCTGGGCCAGTGGCAGTTCAAGCCCGCCCAGCAGCTGGTTGGCGCCGCGTTCCACCAGCTGGCCGGCGAAGTATTCACTGAGCTGCAGGGCCGCGAAGGCGCGGGCGATGGCGGGTGAGGCGACGTCCTCCTCCTCCAGCTGGAGTGCGAGCTGACCGCCCGTAGACTCTGCCGGGGGTGCTATCGACATTTTCAGGTGTGACTGGCTGAGATCGCCGAGGTCGTAGGCGCGGCGGTCGGGCTGGATCAGGTAGCCGGAAATGGCGGTGTCGTCGACGACCCCCGCGAGTTTCAGTCCGCGGGCGGCGAGCAGCTTGTAGGCGGCCTTGAAATCGTGGGCCACCTTCGGAGCGCTCAGGTCGGCCAGCCACGTGGAGAGCACCTGATCCGCTTCGGCGTCGAGCGTTTCCAGGTCAACGTACGCCGCGTCTGTCGAGGTGACGATGGCCAGCCCTACGACGTCGTCGTCCCCCGTGGTCGCCTGGGTCACCAGCTGGACGGCGGCGATGGCCTGGTTCGTGGCGTTAAGCCAGGAGGTCAGCGCAGCAGCATCGGTGAGGACCACATGCTCGGGAGGGGTCATTTCGTCGTGCGACTCAGCGGAGTCCTCCTCACCGAACAGGTCGAACAGGCGCTTGCGGAGGACGTTGAACTGGAGGGAATCGAACAGTTCCTCCACGGCCGGACGGTCGGGGGTCCGGGACACCATGGTGTCCAGTTCCACCGGCAGCTCCAGGTCAAGGTGCAGCTGGTTCAGGCGGCGGTTGCGCTTGACCAGCTCGATGTTCTCCCTGAGTGAGTCACCCACCTTCCCCTTGATGGCGTCGAGGTTCTCGAGGATGCCGTCCAGCCCGCCGTAGAGCTTGATCCACTTGGCGGCGGTCTTCGGTCCGACCCCGGGAACCCCCGGGAGGTTGTCGGCGGTCTCCCCCACCAGGGCTGCCAGATCCGAGTACTGGTTGGGCGGGACGAGGTACTTTTCCTCCACCGCCTGCGCATCCATCTGCGGGATGTTGGTGACGCCCTGCTTCGGGTACAGCACCGTCACGCGGTCGTTGACCAGCTGGAAGGCGTCGCGGTCACCACTGACCACCTGCACGTCCCAGCCTTCGGCTGCGGCCCGGACGGAGAGGGTGGCGATGATGTCGTCGGCCTCGTAGCCCTCCATCGACAGGGTGGGGATGTGCATCGCCTGCATCACCTTGATGATCAGGTCCACCTGGCCGTGGAATTCCGTCGGCGTCTTGGCACGGCCGGCCTTGTACTCGGTGTACTCCTCGGTACGGAACGTCGGGGTGCTCAGATCGAGCGCCACCGCCACATGGGTGGGCTTCTGGTCCCTGATCAGGTTGATCAGCATCGCGGTGAACCCGTAGACGGCATTGGTGTGCTGTCCAGTGTCGGTGGAAAAGTTCTCGGCAGGCAACGCGTAGAACGCGCGGTAGGCCATCGAGTGGCCGTCGATCACCAGCAGGCGTTTGCGGGATCCGTCAGCGGGCCCGGTGGCCGTCGGAGGAGCGTCCGTCAGAGTCGCAGCGGCCGGGGGAACATCGGGTTTGGTTGTTTGACTCACAGGTGCCAGCCTAGTTGCCATGACCCATAATTACACTCCGGAGCCGTCCGGACAGGAACCGACCGCCAACCCCTATGCAGCCGAGCTCACCGCTGCTGGTGTGCCGGAAGAGATGCACGAGTGGCTCAGCGGTCACGGTATCGGGCGTCTGGCCGCGAAGATGGGGATCGTGTTCACGGAGATGACGCCGGAACGCCTGGTCGCCACCATGCCGGTCGAGGGGAACGAACAGGTGGCGGGTATCCTCCACGGCGGGGCCCACCTGGTCCTCGCGGAGACCCTGGGCTCCTTCGCCGCCGGCCTCCACGCGGGGCGCGAACGGCAGGCGATGGGCATTGAGATCAGCGCGACGCACCACCGGTCGGCATCGTCGGGGATGGTCACCGGCACCGCCACCGCCGTCCACCTGGGCCGTACCCTGACCACCCACGAGGTGGTGATGACCGACGAGGACGGCCGCCGCCTGTCGACCGCCCGGATCACCAACATCATCCGCGACAAACGCTGATTTATTGCGGTCCTTCGGCGCCCGGAATCCGTGGCCAATACGGGGGTAATCCTCTACGGGTGAACTCCCATCTGAAGCATTGACAAGGTTCTGAAGTCTGAGGATGCTAGCACTGACAGCGGTCAACCGTTTCAGCGGATAGGGGACGCCTCTCCCCGATGAAGCAGGAAGTGGGGACGGGGCATGTCATCGAACACTCCGGTCCAGTGGAACTTGAAGATGTTGGGGTACTGGTGCCTTGAACGGGATCACCAGCCAGTCACCGTGGCCTTCCGGCAGCAGCGCCTGATCGCGGCACTCGCGCTTCGCGGCGGTCGACGACGAAGCTACATTGCCGGCCTCCTGTGGCCCAACCGGACCGATGCCCAGGCCTCGGGGAGCCTGCGGGCCTGCCTGTGGAACATTGCACACCAGCTCCCCGGGCTGCTGCACCCGGTCAGCGACCCGCTGGCCCTCGCCCCCGGCATCACCATCGACGTGGACGAGCTGCTGGGCAAGATCGACCTCGTGGACGCGGGGGCGACCGTCCCGCAGGGATTCGCGGCTGAGCTGCGGAGCGCCGACCTGCTGCCGGGGTGGGACGAGGACTGGCTGCTGCCCGACCAGGACCGGATCTTCCGGCAGCGCCTTGCCGCCCTGGAAACCCTCGCGGACACGTACCTGGCCAGCGGACAGCTGCCAGCAGCCCTGGACGCCGCCACCGCTGCGGTGGCGCTCGATCCCCTGCTGGAAAGCGCCCAGCGCTCCCTGCTGCGCATCCATCTGGCCGCCGGGAACAACGGTTCAGCGATGCGCAGCTACCGCACCTACCTGGCCACCCTGAAGCGTGAGTGCGGGGTGCGCCCGTCCGCGCGGATCACCGAACTGATCAGACCGTTGCAACAGGCCCAGGAACCGACCCTGCGGGACCCGGCACCGGGCTACGGTGTCAGCCTCCACCCCTCGTTCGACTAGGGGGTGTCATGTCTGAGCCCGTCACATCCCAGCCGCTGTTGCCACCCCCACTGGGACCGCCGACCAACCGCACCTGGCGGGAACAGTCGATCACCACGGCCGCCCAACTGCGGACCCTCGCCGAATGGATCAGCCTGACGGACCCGCCCGTCGGGCTGAGCCCCGGTCAGGCCAGCGCGAAGACCGCCCTCGATCACGCGATCCTGTGGCATCTGAACGCGGCCACAGCCGTGGCATCGGAACGGTCGCCCGCCATCCAGACCTCCTTCAACGGGGCGGTGGTGGAACGGGTCCTCAGCCAGTTGGATGCCGCGCAGGTGGCGCTGTTGCTCAGGGCCCCGCTGAGCTACGTCCAGTCGCAGCTGCCGGGCATCCAGGCCCACGTGCGGCGGCATCTGCCGCGGCTGGATCCGCACCGGGTCGCCGTTGAGAAGGTGGTGGAAGCCGCAGCAGGAGCCCCGCTCGACGAGTCGGCACGGATGACACTGGTGGCCGCGTTCAGGGCCTCATGTCTGGAGTCCCGGGAGGAGTTCTCACGGGTCCGCAGCTTCCGCAATGTGCTCTTCATGGGCGCACTGGTGCTGACGATCCTGGCAGTGGCGCTCGCCGTCGCCGGCTGGTTCCGCCCCGAGGAGCTGCGGTTGTGCTTCGAGCCGTCCGGAGGGTCCGCCTGCCCCACCGGCGACCGTCCCCGTCCGTGGGACGTTTTCTTCATTGAGGCGTTCGGGCTGATCGCCGCGGCCGTCTCGGGTGCCGCGTCGCTCAGGAACGTCCGGGGGACCTCGACTCCCTACGGACTGCCGCTGGCCCTCGCGATCCTGAAGCTGCCGGCCGGCGCGCTGACCGCTGTCCTGGGGCTGCAGCTGATGCGGGGCGGCTTTGTCCCGGGTCTCAGTGACCTCGACAACCCGGCCCAGATAGTCGCCTGGGCCATCACGTTCGGCGCAGCGCAGCAACTGTTCACCGGGTTGGTGGACCGCCAGGCGCAGAACGTGCTCGACGACGTCGGCGGCAAGACCGGTTCGACGGCCGACGGGAACGGCCAGTAGTCCGCCGGAGCTACTGGATGTCGCTGTCCGGCGGAGGCAGCAGGAACCGCACCTCGCCGTCCACTGACGACACTCCGTCCACTGCCTCAAGCTCCGCCTGGCGGTCCTCGGGTGCGGAACCGGTGATCATGCCGACGGCTTCCAGGACACGATCGACCTCCAGCCCGCGGGCCCGCAACCGTTCAGCGACGTCCTGGATTTCGGAACGGTGCGAGTCCTGCACCGTGACGGTGAAGTTCATCTGTCGTGGACCGTCCGTCGCTAGTCCTGCGGCGCCAACACGAGGCCGGAGCCGACGTCGACCGAGGGCAGCAGGAGGCGTTGGCTCTCCTGCGCCAGGAGCGACCACAGTTCCCGACCCCGGTAGCCCGTGGCCTGTGCCCAGAGCGCGGCGATGCCGGCCGCGTGGGGCGTGGCCATCGACGTTCCGCTGATGCTCCGGTACCGGTCTGGCATCAGCCAGGACGAATAGACCTGGAATCCGGGGCCCGCCACGTCCACTTGCCCACCGCGGACCGGCAGCGTGCGGGCGGAGAAGAACGCCATCTCAAGCTGCTGATCGAGCGCTCCGACCGCCAGAATGAACGGACTGTTGGCTGGCGCACCCACGAACCCAAAATCGTTCTGCCGCCGGTCGGCGTTGTTTCCCGCGGCCGCAATGATCAGCGACCCCTGATCCAGGGCCCGCTGCCCCACTGCAGTGTAGGGCGGGTGGACCTGCGCAATGTCGGCTCCGAGTGACATGGAGATGACCGCGCATTCGTTGGCCATCGCCCAGTCAATGCCGGCGATGATCCCGCTGTCGCTGCCGGACCCCGAATCACCGAGGACCTTCCCGGCGAAGATTTCCGCTTCGAACGCCACCCCGTAGGCTGGCCCCTCCTCCGGCGAGCGCGGTCCACAGGACGTGCCGATGCAGTGGGTTCCGTGGCCGTGGCCGTCCTGGGACGTTTCCCCTGGCACAAACGATTCGGTGGTGATCTGCCGTCCGGCGAAATCGGGGTGACTGGAGTCGAACCCCGTGTCCAGGACCGCCACCCGGATGCCCGCCCCACTCCACGGTGAGGTGTCGGCTGCGACCGCCTGCAGTCCCCACGTCAGTTCGTCAGTGTCCTGGAACAGAGTCGAAGGCTCCCCCGGTGACTCGGTCAGCACGTGGTGGATCAGCTCGGGCGACACCGAGATGATCGTGCCTTCGTCGGACGAGGAGCGCAGCGCCCGTGCCTGCTGCGGGTCCGCCGATACCACTGCCACCCCCAGCCGGGAGAAGACGGTGGCGTCAGCGCCCTCGGTCTGGTCGGGCGTCGCTGCGCGGGACCCGAACTCGCGGGAGTCGGCCACGCTGGCCATCCCTGCGGACCTCAGGAAACCTGGTGCATCCTGTTCCGCATCGGCGAAGACGACGATGAAACGACCGGTGGTTTCCGGTTCCTGTCCGCGGGAGCGGCTGCCGGAGGACTCAGATTCAATCATTGTGGCACTCTACCTCTGGGGTTCTGGGGGATAAAGGCTTCTCGGAGAAAAGCTTCCCTGGATCAATCGGCGCGGACAAGGCCCCGAGGCAAACGACCTGACGCACTATCCCCGGAACACCGCCAAGGTAGCGCCCGCCGTGTTACTTCCGTGTTATCGCGCCCCGCAGGTTTGCTCCCGCCAGTGCACCTCCAGGTATGACTCGGGGGCCGCAGCCCGACGTATGCTCTTGGCATGGCCAAATTCTTCGATGTGCACCCGCAGGACCCGCAGCCACGAGCGATCGCCCAGATAGTCGACGTCGTCCGGTCCGGTGGGCTGATCGCGTACCCCACCGACTCCTGTTATGCACTGGGCGCCCAGTTGGGAAACAAGGACGCGCTGGATCGCATCAGGTCCATCCGGAAGCTCGACAGCAAGCACCACTTCACCCTGGTCTGCAAGGACTTTTCCCAGCTGGGCCAGTTTGTGCACATCGACAATGACGTGTTCCGCAGTATCAAGGCGGTGACACCGGGAAGCTACACCTTCATCCTGCCCGCCACCAAGGAAGTGCCACGCCGGCTGCTGCACCCCAAGAAGAAGACCGTGGGGGTTCGCATCCCTGATCACCGGATGGTTCAGGCACTCCTCGCCGAGCTGGGCGAACCGCTCCTGTCGAGCACCCTCCTGCTCCCCGACCAGGAAACACCCCTGACGCAGGGCTGGGAAATCAAGGAGGAACTCGACCACCAGGTGGACGCCGTTATCGATTCCGGGGACTGCGGTGCCGAGCCGACCACCGTCATTGACTACTCCAGCGGTGTTGCTGAGGTAGTCCGGCACGGAATGGGTGACCCCTCCCGCTTCGAGTAACCGGGAAAGCCTGGTGCGTAGTCGCCCTCTGGAGCGCCGCGCAATAATGGGCTCATGGCACACACCGAAACTCTCGAGATCGAACGCAAGTACGACGTCGGCCCAGCGGAGGTGGTACCCGACTTCTCCGGTCTCGACGGAGTGATAGGGGTGGACGGGGGAACGGTGGTGCTGGAAGCCGTTTACTACGATCTCGAAGACCGGGCGCTCCTGCGGCACGGGATCACCCTGCGGCGCCGCCGCGGCGGCAAGGACGAAGGCTGGCACACCAAGTTCCCCGCAGGGCAGCACCGACTCGAAGTGCTGGTGCCGCTTCCGGGCGCCGACGAGGCCCCACCTGCCGAGGTGATCGACCTGGTGCGCGTCCATGTCCGAGATCAAAACCTCACACCAGTGGCCCGCCTCACGACCACCTGCACCATCACGAACCTGATCGACCCGACAGGCAACGTGTTGATCGAGCTCAGCGACGACGTCGTGGATGCCCAGGACCTGACCACCGGTGTCGAACGCTCGTGGCGGGAGTGGGAAGCCGAAGCGGTGGGCGTTGAGCGGCTCTCGACCAAGAAGCAAACGGCACTGCTCGACGCCGTAGAGCATCTCGTCCTGAACGCCAACGCGTCACCGGCCAGCGGTGAACCGAAGTTGGCCCGGGCGATGGGCGGCGTACCGGAGATGGCTCCACTCGACGGCAAACCGGGGTCAGTTCGTCATGTCCTTTCCGCTTCCTTCCGCGAGGTGACCGCGGAGCTGAAGACCTGCGACCTCCGGGTGCGCCGGCACCAGGAAGGCGCCCTTCATCAGTTGCGGGTCCGCACCAGGACCTTGAGGAGCATGCTCAAGACCTACGGGCACCTGCTGGACAAGGACCAGACGTCTGACCTCGAAGGACGGCTCCAGTCGTTGGGCAGGAATCTGGGCGCTGCCCGGGACGCGGAGGTAATGCAGGATCTCATTCGTGAGGGCATCGCGCGTCAGCCGCAGGGAACCATCGCCAGGCACGCCATCAGGCGACTGGAGGGGACTGCCGCCGCCGACTATGAAAAAGCGTTTGCCAGGGTGCTCCGGGAGCTGAATTCGGCCGAGTACTTCAGAATGCTTGACGCCCTCGACGATTTCGCTTCCAGGCTCCCGTTGGCCGAGGGCAAGAGCAACGGTGGCAAGGCCAGGTCGCGGCTGCCACGGGCGGTCGAAGATCAGCAAACGCGTGTGGTGAAATCAGCCCGCCGAGCCAACCGTGAAGCCGATCTGGACGCGCAGTTGGAGTTGCTGCATGATGTGCGGAAGAGGTCAAAGCGGCTGCGATACGCGATCAGGGCGGTCGCCGGGGCATCCGGATTCAGTTTCGGCCGCACGTTGGGTAAATCAATGAAGGCATCGGAGAAAATCCAGAACACCTTGGGCATCCACCGCGACAGCGTCTTGTTCCAGCAGTATGTTCTCAAATCAGGCCGGGCTGCGCATCGGGCCCGGGAGAACTCGTTCTCCTACGGTGTCCTCTTCGAGGCTGAAAGTTCAATCCAACGAGCCGCTGAAGCCCGATTTCGAAAGATGATCAAGCAATTGAACTCAAAGTGAGCTGACCATGCCCCACACCGTCCGCCCCCTCGACCCATCGACCTGGGACGCCTTCGCTGAACTGATGGAACGCAACAACGGCGTGTTCGGTGGCTGCTGGTGCATTGGGTTCCATCCGGAAGGTGCCGAACGGGGCCTCGACCACCGTGAGGCCAAACGGGAACGGGTGTTCTCCGACCGCGCGCACGCTGCGCTGGTATTCGACGACGACGGCAAGGCGCAGGGCTGGTGCCAGTTCGGTAGTCCCCGTGAGCTCACCCGGATCAAACACAAACGGGAGTATCTCAAGGACGAGCCGCCGATCCCGGACTGGCGGATCACCTGCTTCTACGTCGACAAGAAGCACCGGGGGCAGGGTATTGCCCGGGCGGCACTCGAGGGGGCACTGGACCTGATCGCGCGGCGGGGAGGCGGCCTGGTGGAGGCGATCCCCGAGGTGACGGCCGGCCGGACCGCGCACGGCCATTTCCTGTTCAGCGCCACCGTCGAGTTGTTCGAGGACTGTGGCTTTACCCGCCACCGTCAGGTGGGCAAGCACGCCTGGATTGTTGGCCGGGTACTCGACCCGGTGTGAGTCCGACGACGGCCGGGGTCACCAGTCCTGCCAGCGGCGGTTGCCCTGCAGGGGAATCGCCCGACGGAACGGCCCACGCTGCTCGCCGTCCTCGGTGGTCCAGGAAATCAGGACTGCTGGCTTCTTGCCCCGAAGGTACCCACTGAAGGTGGCTTCCCCGGAGGTCTGCATGGTGCTCCGCAGGTGCGATGAGTCGACAGCGAACTGCTCGAACTGCACATCCACCCCCGTGGCCTTGGCGGAACCGGTGTTGGTCAGCACCCAGATGTTGTCCTTCTGCCAATACACGGCCCAATCGGCTTCTCTCACCCGCGGCGCTTCGGCAGGCTCGACCTCACGGGCCGGTGGGGCCGGCGGGGTGCTCCGCTTGCGGTCGACCATCAGGGCCGCCCATCCACCGGCGAAGCCAAAGCCAGCCGCGACGACGGCCAGCACGGGGATCAAGATCCAGTCCATTACTCGTGTCCTACTTCATG
Source organism: Arthrobacter sp. 260 (assembly GCF_013116745.1). Classification (GTDB taxonomy): domain Bacteria; phylum Actinomycetota; class Actinomycetes; order Actinomycetales; family Micrococcaceae; genus Arthrobacter_D. Next base: position 52,584 of record NZ_JABFOE010000004.1, on the reverse strand, counting down.
TACAGGCGGCAGCCCGGCCGGCAAATCGCCCCCGTAGCGTTGCCGCGTCCTCGTGAAATCTAGCATCCGGGGGGCCACCGAGTGCTACCCTGATTAAGTTCGAAGATATGTTCTAGTAAAAGGGATCCCGTGACAGTCGTAGCCCAGATTGCCCCTTTGCAGGGAACCCCGCCCGGGCAGTTGACCGACGTCAGTCCGGTCTCCGTTCCGGCGGGCTTCCCGTCACCGGCTCAGGACTACTACGACGGCGGGATCGACCTCAACAAGCACCTCATCAAGGACACCACGTGCACGTTCATTGTGAGGGTCTCTGGGGACAGCATGTCCGGCGCCGGCATCAACGACGGCGACGAACTGATTGTCGACCGCTCCCTCACTCCCCTCCACGGGTCGGTGGTGGTGGCGATCCTCGACGGTGAACTGACGATCAAGCGGTTGCACCTTGGGGCCGCCGGGGTCATTCTCAAAGCCGACAACCGGGACTACCCCGACATCACGGTGGCCGAACTTTCTGACCTGACGGTGTGGGGTGTCGTGACCCGCTGCCTCCACTACGTCTAGGCACCACCATGGCTGACCGTACCCCGCGGGACAACCCCGGTCACCACCCCTCGGCTGCGGCGGCGGGGCGAACCGGAACCTCCCGGATAGCGCTGGTGGATGTCAATAGCTTCTACGTCAGCTGCGAACGGGTCTTCGACCCCCGGCTGGCGGGCGTGCCCGTCGTCGTCCTGTCCAACAACGACGGCTGCGTGGTGGCACGCTCCAACGAGGCGAAGGCACTGGGCGTCCCCCTCGGCGAGCCCTGGTTCAAGATCGCAGCCCAGGCCCGCGGGTGGGGGCTGATCCAACGGTCCAGCAACTACGAACTATACGGCGACCTGAGTGCCCGGGCGATGGAGCTGATGGGACGTTTTGCGGCGTGGCAGGAGGTGTATTCAATCGATGAGTCGTTCCTCGGCCTGTCGGGGTCCCCGCGGGAGTTACAGGAGCAGGGAACAGCGATCCGGACGGCGATGGCCCTGCACACGGGCCTCCCGGTGTGCGTGGGAATAGCGCCCACGAAAACGCTCGCCAAGTTCGCCAACCGGGTGGCGAAACAGAACCCCGCAATGGCTGGGGTGTGCAACCTGGACCTCATGCCCGACGCCCATATCGACCACATCATGTCCCGGGTACCGGTGACCGGCATCTGGGGTATCGCGGGCAGGCTAGGGAAACGGCTCAACGCGATTGGGGTCTTCACCATCGCCGACCTGCGCGCAGCGGATCCGGTCCTGATGCGGCGGAAGTTCTCGGTTCTCATGCAGCGGACCATCCTGGAGTTGCGTGGGATCCCCTGCATCGAGTTGGAAACGGAGCGCGCCGACAAACGGCAGATGATCTTCTCGCGGTCCTTCTCGACGCCGGTCACCACGCTGGAGGGCATGCACCAGGTGATGAGCCTCTATGCCCAGTCAGCGGCCATCCGTCTGTCCCGGGCGAACCAGCTGGCCAAGAGCATGACGGTGTTCGCGGGGACGTCGCCGTTCCACCACACCGCCTCCTCCTTTCCCTCGGTGGCGCTCCGGTTGGCCGCTCCGACAGCCGATCCGCTGGTACTGACCCGCGCCGCCGTCGGCGCCCTCGACGGGCCGTTTATTGAGGGCGCGCCGTACGCGCGGGCCGGCGTGATGCTCACCGATCTCTCCCCCGCCGGCTACCAGCCGCAGTTCGACGCCTTCGTCTCGGTGCATGAGCGGCGCAACATCGGAGCCCTCCTGGGGCAGGTGACCGACAGATACGGTGCCACCAGTATCGGACTGGGACGGGCCGGCATCAGCGCGCCGGCCGACTGGACGATGAGCCGCCGCTACTCCTCCCCGCGGTACACCACCGAATGGGACGAACTGGCCATTGTCAGGGCTGGCTAGTTCAGGGCTGGCTAGCTCGCGTTGGTCCTGCGGTTGATCAGCCAGGTGACAAACCAGAGGGCGACCCCGATCAGCATCAGGCCACCGGCAATCTGGTATTGAACCGCGTCCCGGTCCACCCACGGCCCGGCCAGGAAGGCGCAGAGGACCGCCGCGACGAGGGGCAGCTGCCCTGGCGACGTGAAGAACACTTTGCGGTTCCTGTCCCGCTTGCTGCGCAGGACCACGCAGGCCACGTTCACTACCGTGAAGACGCACAGCAGCAGGAATGCGGTGGTCCCTGACAGGTTCGCCACGATGTTGCTGTCCGGATCGCTGGTGACGTACCAGATCAGCCCGAGAGCCAGGAGGGTGGAGAAGGCAATGCCGGCCCAGGGAGTGCGGCGCCCTGGCAGGACAGCTCCCAGAGGCTTCGGTAGGACAGACTGGCGGGCCAGCCCGTAGATCAGGCGGCTGGCCATCAGCATATTGATCAGGGCGGTGTTCGCTACGGCGAAGACAGCGAGGAAGGGAAAGATCCGGTCGATAGGGAAGTCTGGTGAGCCCTTGGCCACCACCTCAAGGAGCGCCGCGCCCTCCGCCTCCCGGATGCCCTCGATCTCGGTGGGTGAAAGGACGCTCACAACCGACACTGCCACGAGCATGTACAGAATCACTGCCACGCCCAGACCGGTCAGCATCGCGCGGGGGAAGATGCGTTCGGGGTCCTTCGTCTCTTCGACCATGTTGACTGAGTCCTCGAACCCGACCATCGCGAAGAAGGCGATCGATGTCGCGGCGGTGACGGCCAGGAACAATCCCTTGTCCTGGTAATCGGTGAAGACAAAGACCTGCTCGATGTTCCCTGTCCCCTGCGTCATCACGAAGAACCCCACACCAATGACCATGCACAGCGCGATCATTTCCACCAGGGTGAGCACCACGTTGAATTTCACGCTCTCCCCCACCCCACGGAGGTTGATCACTGCCAGCAGGATCATGAACCCCATGGCGACGGCGGTGATCACGCCCTGTCCGGGCACTTCCAGCCAGCCGTTGACCTCGAGTCCGCCGAAGAAGTTCTGGGACAGCACGTTGGCGGACGTGGAAGCGCTGGTGATGCCCGAACAGACGACGGCGAAGGCCACCAGGAAGGTGACGAAGTGAATGCCGAACGCCTTGTGGGTGTACAGGGCGGCGCCAGCTGCCTGCGGGTACTGGGTGACCAGTTCCAGGTAGGAGAAGGCGGTCATCGTCGCCACGACGAAAGCCAGCAGGAACGGCAACCAGACAATCCCGCCGACGGTTCCCGCCATGGTGCCGGTGACCGCGTAGACGCCCGCACCGAGGATGTCGCCGACGATGAACAGCAGCAGCAGCTTCGGGCCCAGGACCCGTTTGAGGGTGGTCTGGTCGCTGTCGCGCGCTGTAGCCGTTCCTGGGTGGTTCGAACTGGGGTCAGAAGCGGTGCTCATCCTTCACCTCCGCGCTGGGGGTCTATCTGGTCAGAGCCGAGCGAACTGCCGATCGGTGGTGAAAGCCTCGGGATTGTCGGGGCGCAACCGCGCGACAAGCTCGCCACGACTGCGGACCCCCACCTTCGCGAACACCGACTTGAGATGATCTTGCACCGTGTGGACCGAAATGAACAGATGGTTGGCAATTTCCGTGGTGGGGTGCCCGCCGATCACCTCGCGGCAGATCTCCCGTTCCCGGGCGCTCAGCTCATACGCCACCAGCATCAGCCCCACCAATTGGTCTCCGGTGACCGGTTCGATGGCCACTGCCACCTGATGATCCTCGCCACCAAGGAGCGTACTGGCCTGGAGGATGGCCCACTGGCCGTCAGCGTCCCGTAGCCGTGCCCTGAAGTATCCGGACTCCGAGGACCGGGAACCCGATGCCATGACCTGCATCATCACCCTGAACCTGCCGGGGGCTATTGCTTCCAACCTGTCCTGCCATTCCCGCGCGTCGGGGGTGACGCCCTGGAGGCGGCCGTCCGACCCGATGATCACGACCGCCGGCCGGCCGGGGCCCGCACCGCCTCGCGCTTCTGCGCGGACCGCGAGCCGGGTCGCCGACCCGATGGCCGGGGCGACCGCCGTCAGGAACTCCGTCTCGCGCGCCGTGAAGTCGGCACCGGCACGGACCATTCCTGCGGCAGCCCAGCACACGCCGTCGGCGCGGAACATGACACGGAGTTCCTCATCCAGCCCGAGCGGGCGCCAGATCGTGTGCAGCCGGGTGCTGCGGCGCCGGTCGGCGGCCGATAGTTCGGACAGCCGGGCCAGGGTCACCCCGTCACGGGCCAGCGTGGCGAAACTGTGCGGTTCGTCGCTGGAATACTCCGCCTCCGCCAGCCGTGGCTCGTATTCGGGCGGGATCCGGTTCTCGCCGCTGACCATCGAACTGATCACCCGCGTTTCCGGGTCGATGGTCGCCCAACAGGTGAGTTCTGAGCTGACGGTCCTGCCCACCAGTTCAATGGCCGCGGCGTGGAGCTCGCTGGCGCCCAGTCCGGCGGCCGCGAGCTGGGTGATCTCCCGGCGGAGGCGGGAGGCACGTTCGTCCCACACACCAGAATTATGGCACTGCTGGGCCAGCACCACATCCCCACAATTCTGGGATCGACCCCCGGCACCGGTGAGCCTACCGTGGGCGCATGGAAACCACAGTCCAGTACACGGCCGCCGGCGACGGCACAGAACTCACAGCCCCCGACGCGGTGCTGACCATCAAGGTAGGCGCTGCCCACACGGCCGATCAGTATGAACTGTTCGAGGTGTCGGCGCCCCGGGGGCCCACGACGCCGCTGCACCGCACCGGTTGGGACAAAACCTACTATTTGCTGCAGGGTCGAATGATCGTCCAGGTGACGGATGAGGCGTACGACCTGGGGCCGGGGAGTTCCCTGTCCATCCCCGCAAACACACTCCACACGTTCACGGTGCTGACGCCGTCGGCCACTTTCCTGGTCATCAGCCTGACCGGATCGATGGGCCGGTTTCACGCGGACCTCGACGCCGCTATTCCCCGGGGGCGATCGCTGGAAGACGCGGCCGGTGACCTTCGCGAGGTCCTGGCCAGGCATGCCGTCACGGTGGAGGGCCTGCCATGACCGGGATCGTGTGGACCTTCGCACTGATCGCAGCACTCACCCACATCGTGGTCTTCCTCTGGGAAGCAGTGCTCTTCGAACGTCCAGGGGTGCATCACCGGATCTTCCTCACGGCCACCGCCGATGTTCCAGCGGTCCGGCTGTGGGCATTTGGCGTGGGTTTCTACAACCTGTTCCTCGCCGCGGGCATCCTGGTGGGCGTGGCGCTGTGGGCAACGGGTAATGAAACCGTCGGCGGCACCCTGGTGATCTATGTCTGCTGGTTCATGTTCCTCTCCGGAGTCGTCCTGTTCATCGCCGACCGGATGGCCTTGGGACGTCCGAAGGGGACCGGGCTGGGCGGGGCACTTGGCCAGGGGCTGCCTCCCCTGATCGCCCTGATCGGCGCGGCACTCTAGCGGGCGGCCTCCACCAGTTCCTGCTGAAGCGTCAACTCAAGCTCTGTCTCGCATCGCGCAGCCTCATCCTGACTGTGGGTCACCATCACCACGAATTTGTCCGCCAGACCACGGCGCAGGTCAGTCAGCAGGTCGCGGGAGGCCTCCGGGTCAAGGTGTGCGGTGGGTTCGTCGAGCAACACGACGTCGGCCCGGGTCAGCAGGGCACGGCCGACGGCGAGGCGCTGCATCTGCCCTCCCGAGAGCCAGGCGCCGCCTGGACCCACCTGCGTGTCCAGCCCTGCCGGGAGCGCCCTGACAAAGTCCCCCAGTCCGGAACGGTCCAGGGCGGCATAAAGCTCGCCGTCGGACGGTGGCTGCGTCAAATCCCGGGCCAGGGCCAGATTGGCCCGGATACTGGACTGGAACAGGTGCGCCTCCTGCGGGCACCACGCGATGCACGGGGTCGGGGTTCCGCTCGGTTCACCGGCTAGGGTCTGTTCACCAGTTCCGGTTGGTGCACCATTGATGAGGTAGCTGCCACCGCTGAGCGGAAGGAAGCCGAGGAGCACTCCCAGCAGTGTCGATTTCCCGCTGCCTGATGGTCCCGTCACCGCCGTCCACTCGCCCCGCTTCAGGTCCAGGGACACGCCAGTGAAGGCGGGGGTTGACTGGGCCGGGTAAGTGTAGGTGGCACCACGGAGCTCGAGCGAGTCGACCGGGATCCCTGCGGTCCTCTCCATCCGGATGTCGGCCGACCCCAGATCGGGCAGTACCCGATCGCCGATTGCCCGCCACGCACCGAACTGGTGGACGGCCGTGTTGACCGCGATGAACGGCTCGATCAGTGCCAACTGCATCAGGACGACGACGGCGGCCACGGCCGGGTCCACCCCCGCGGCGGAGCCCACCATGGCCAGGGCGCCCAGCGAACAGGCGAGCACTGTCAACCCGTTGGCCAGCCCCTGGGCCCAGGCGCTGCGATCAAGCCTGGCCGACAGTGCCGTTTCCAGCCGGGCGACGTCGGCGCGCAGCACCCCGTCGGCTGCGTTGGCGCTCAGGTCCGGTGCCGCAGCGAACATCCGCGAGGTGGTGTCGAGAATTTCTGCCTTGAGCCCCACCGCGGCGCGCCGCGAGGAGCGGTCGGCGGCAAGGACCAGCGCCGGCGCCACCACCAGGCAGAGGGTGAGCAGCACCAGCTGCCAGACCACGCCTGCTGGAAGCAGCACGGTGGTCGTGATTGTCGCGGCGAGGGCCGTGAGGACGCCGACCAGCGGCGCGAAGATCGCCCGCGGCGACAGGTCGCGCAGCTCGTCGACGTCACCGACCAGCTGTTCGAGGACCTTGCCGCCGCGGGCGAGTTTCCGCCAGGCGGCAGGACGGTCCAGCAAGCCATTCCACAGCCGCAGCCGCAGCGTGTTGGTGCTTTCGAAAATGGCGTCATGGAGGCGGAGTCGCTCACAGTAGCGCAGCACCGAGCGTCCAATCCCGAAGAAGCGCACTCCCACTATCGCGGTGAGGAGGTAGAGAATCGGAATCTGTTCGGAGGCCCGCACGATCATCCACCCCGAGGTGGCGGTCAGCGCCACGGCGAACAGGGTGGCTCCCGTTCCGAACAGCAGGGCGGAGACAAACCGTGGGCGCCACGGCTGAACCATAGAGATATTGCGCGCCAGGGCGACCCTTCCTGCCCGGGTCAGCGGTTCGCTGCCGGGTCGACGGCGCGGGACAGCTTCGCTGACCGGCAGCGGAGCGGCCACCGGGGTCGCTCTAGAGGGGGAGGCTCCATCGCCCCGTCCCACCGATCCGCCTCCGGCAGTGACCACCTGGTCCGCCAGCGACGCGGTCGCGGGATTGTGGGCCACCAAGAGGACGGTGGTGTGGCCACGCAGTGCTGCGAGCGCGGTCTCCACGGACCGGGCGGCGTGTGCATCCAGATGGGCGGTGGGCTCATCCGCGAGCAGCAACGCGACGTCGGTGTGCTCGATCCTGGCGAGCGCCCGCGCTACCGCAACCCGGCGCAGCTCGCCCGGGCTCAGGTCGCCGCTGCTGGCGTCCAGCAGGTCGAGGCTGTCCAGGCAGGCGAGGGAGCGTACCGCCGCAGCCCGCCGTTCCACCGGACCGGACAGCCCCGAGTAGAGGCCGATTTCCTCGGCAACGGTGGGCATGGTGAGGACCGGGTGTTGCGGAATCCACGCGATCTGGGGCCGGGTAATCCCGGTGATGGTGCCGGACACCCGGGTGCCTGCTCCGTCACCGCGCAGGCCGGCGAGTACTTCGAGAACCGAGGTTTTTCCTGTTCCGCTAGGTCCGGTGAGGGCGGTGATGGTTCCGTGGGGCAGCGTGAGATCGATACCGTCCACGACGTTTCCCGTGCGGCCCTCATAGCCGACGCGCAGATCCCTGACAGTAATTGACGTCCGTTCCGTCCGGTGCCCTCCCGAGGGCAGCAGGCTGCGGATGGGTGGGGCATCGATGACGCGGCGGGACCGTTCCAACGCGTCGACGCCATCCTCACTCGCGTGGTGAGCGGCACCCAGGTCCCGGAGCGGAGCGAAGCACTCGGGAGCGAGGATGATCGCGAGGAGTCCGATCTCGAGGCTCAGGTCTCCCCCGATGAGCCGGACCCCGATCACCACGGCCACGAGCGCGACCGAAATGGTGGCGATAAGTTCCAGGGCCAGGGAGGACAGAAACGCGACCCTCAGTGTTTCAAGGGTTCTGGTCCGGTATTGACCGGCGACCTCGCGGAGGGCCCCGGTCTGGACGCCTGCCCGGCCCAGCCCCACCAGCACGGGCAGTCCACGGGACAGTTCGAGGAGATGGTCGGACAGCCGGTTGAGCGACGCCGAGGCCTCCCGTACCTTGTCTTGGGTGTGTTGCCCGATCAGGATCATGAAGACGGGCACCAGAGGCACGGTCACCACGATGATGGCAGCGCTGAGCCAGTCGGCGGCAAGAATACGCGCACCGATCAGGAGGGGAACGACTGCGCAAGTGACCAGTGCCGGCAGGTACTTGGTGTAGTAGTTGTCGAGTCCGTCGAGCCCTCGGGTAACCAGGACGCTGAGGGCACCCGTCCCGGCGTCAGCGGAGGTGCCGCCGTCGTTCATGACACGGGTGGCGATCGCGGTGCGCAGTTCCTCCTTCGAGCCTGCTGCGGCCCGCTGCGCCACCGATTCCTGCCACCAGGTCGCCAACGCGCGGAGGACCGCCCCTGCCACCCCCTGCTGGAGGACGGTCGGGAAGTCGACGCTCGGGTCGCTCCCGGCGAGGGAGGCAACACCGGTAGCCACGGCCTGGGCGATGAGGACCAGGCCCGCAGCTTTTAGTGCGGCGAGCAGGCCGAGGAGGTAGAGCGCCCGTCGACCGGCGGAGCCCACCGGCAGCGTCGGCCTCACTGGGCTCTCACGGTGTGGGCGGCTGGGATGTGGCTCCGGCTGACCCGTTTGCGGAAGACCCAGTAGGTCCAGCCCTGGTACACCAGCACACCGGGCAGACCCACCAGCGCGACGACACTCATCACCGACAGGGTGTAGCCCGAGGAGGAGGCGTTGGCGACGGTCAGGTCGAACGCCGCGTCGAGCGTGGACGGGAGGACCACTGGGAACGCAGCGGTAAAGATCGTGGTGGTTCCTGCAGCAAGGAAGGCTGCCATCCCCACAAAGCTCCACCCGTCGCGGTGCCTGCGGGCCATGATCCAGGCAAAGGCGGCGCCCCCGACGGCCAGCAGGAGCGTGAACCAGGTCACGGTCTTGCCACCCGAGGAGTGCACCACAATCGCCCAGACTGCCATCGGCAGCACACCCAGTGGCATCCACCGGAGGAACTGCCGCCGTGCACGCTCACGGATCTCGCCGTCGGTCTTGAGTACCAGGAATCCGAGGGCATGGACCAGGCTGAACAGCACCACGGCCGATCCGCCGAGGACCGCGTACCCGTTGAACCAGGCGAAAGCCCCTCCCACCCGGTCACCGTTGTCGTTGATGGGCAGGCCCGTCGTCGTCAGCGCCAGGGCCGCGCCGATGCCGAAGGCTGAGACCAGCGATCCGAGCGCGATGGCCCAGTCCCACCGGGTGCGCCATGCGTCGTTGTTGCCCTTCCCCCGGTACTCGAAGCCCACGGCACGGAAGATCAGCCCCATCAGGACGAGCAGCAGGGGAAGGTACAGGGTAGAGAACAGTGAGGCGTACCAGAGGGGGAAGGCAGCGAAGGTTGCCGCTCCGGCTGTGATCAGCCAGACCTCGTTGCCGTCCCAGACCGGTCCCACCGTATTCAGTAGTACCCGCCGGTCCTGGTCGGTGCGGGCGAACAGCTTCATCAGCATGCCAACACCCAGATCGAAACCCTCCAGGAGGAGGTACCCGGTCCAGAGGTACGCGATGATGACGAACCACAGGGTGGGGAGAAATTCCATCTCAGGTCTCCAGACGATCGATCAGGACCACCGCGTTCGCGGCGGGAAGCACAGGGGTAGTCGGCACCGGGGTAGCGGACATCGGGCTGACGGACACGGGGCTAGTACGCGAAGGCCAGCACATCGCCGTCGCCCTTCTTCCGGGTGGGGTCTCCCCCGGCGGAATCGTCGTCGGGCCCGTCATCGTGCGGCAGGAGTTCGGGCATGGCCGAGGGCACGCCGCCGCGCACGTACTTGACGAGCAGCTTGACCTCGACCACCAGCAACACGCTGTAGACGACGGTGAAAGCAATGAGGGAGATGGCGAGCTCAGTGGCGGAGACGCCGGGTGACACGGCGGCGGCCGTGAACATGAATACGTTGTCGATGCCGTTGGGGTCGGGGTTGGGTGCCACCACAAACGGCTGGCGGCCCATTTCGGTGAAGATCCAGCCGGCGGCGTTGGCGCCAAAGGGGGCAAGGATCCCCAGGACCGCGAGCTGCATGATCCGTTTGGATTCCGGGACCGTCCCCTTGCGGGTCAGGAACAGGGCAACCGCCGCGGCGAACGCTGCCATCGCGCCGAACGTGATCATCATCCGGAAACCCCAGTAGGTGACTTCCATGACCGGCACATAGTCGATTTCCATGCCGGCGCGTTCCCCATACATGGGGTCATCCGGGAGGTGGGTTCCGTACTGTTCCTGGTACTGCGGCACCAGGGAGTTCACGCCCTGCACCTCGGTGGCAAAGTCACCGTTCGCCATGAAGGAGAGCATGCCGGGGACCTCGATGACCGCCACGATGTCATCACAGTTCTGCGAGCCGAGGTTGCCGACCGACAGCACTGAGAAGCCGGTCCCGTCGTGGCAGGCCGCTTCTGCCGCTGCCATCTTCATGGGCTGCTGTTCGAACATCAGCTTGGCCTGCAGGTCGCCGGTGACGGCGACGCCAGCGAACGAGACGACGGCGACGAGGGCGCCGATCCGGAGAGAGCGGAGCCAGACCTGGTGGTCGGCGGTATCCCGTCCGGTCTTCGCTACGCTTCCGACAAGCACCTTGCCGTCGGGGCCGACGGTGTCGATGCCGTCGCGGCGGCGTTTCCACAGGTGGTACCAGCTGATGCCGAGCAGGAACCCGCCGGCCACCGAGAACGCGCCCAGGATGGTGTGCGGGAATGCGACCAGCAGGGTGTTGTTGGTCAGGACCGCCCAGATGTCCACGAGGACGGGGCGTCCGTCCACCATTTCCACGCCCACGGGGTGCTGCATCCAGGAGTTGGCGGCGAGGATGAAGTAGGCCGAGAGGATCGACGCGGTGCTGGCACCCCAGATGGTGGCCAGGTGCAGTTTCTTTGGGAGGCGGTCCCAGCCGAAGATCCAGAGCCCGAGGAAGACCGACTCAACGAAGAACGCGAGTAGCGCCTCCATCGCCAGCGGGGCGCCGAAGACGTCGCCCACGAACCGCGAGTACTCGCTCCACGCCATGCCGAACTGGAATTCCTGCACCAGCCCGGTCGCCACCCCCATGATGAAGTTGATGAGGAACAGCTTTCCCCAGAACTTGGTCATTCTCAGGTACTGGGCCTTGCCGGTGCGGACCCACATGGTTTGCATGATGGCCACCAGCAGCCCCAGCCCGATGGTGAGGGGCACCATCAGAAAGTGGTAAACGGTGGTAATACCGAACTGCCATCGGGCAAGCTCCAGGGCTTCCATACAACTTCCTTTGAACCATTCAGGGCTACCGCCCACCGATCCAGGGTTTCCACACAGAGGTCCACCGCAGTGGTTTCTACACTGTGTAGAAAAGCTGACTTCTACACAGTGTAGAACAACTGTCAGATAGTGGCGAAACCGGGAGGCGATCGGACATCCGGGAGCTTCACAGGTTCTCCACATGTCATCCCAACCGTGTCCAGATCCACGCTTGTAGGCTCAGGACCATGACAAACGGCAGCGAAACAACCCACACAGTGTTGATCGTCGAAGATGATCCGACCATCAACCAGGCGCTCGCCGACCGGCTCGCGGCCGAAGGGTTCAGTACTGTCAGCGCCTTCGACGGGCCGGGGGCCCTCGCCGCCTACACCGACCACGACCCACAGCTGGTCATCCTCGACGTCATGCTCCCGGGTTACGACGGCCTTGAGGTGTGCCGACGGATCCAGGCCCTGCGGCCCATCCCCGTCCTGATGCTCACCGCAAAGGTCGAGGAAACCGACCTGCTGATTGGCCTCGGCGTTGGGGCTGACGACTATGTGCTCAAGCCGTTCCGCATGCGGGAGGTGGTCGCGCGGGTCCGGGCGCTGCTGAGGCGGGTTGACCGTGCCGCCCAGTTGGCCGCCGCCAGGGAACCCGAGCTGACGGTCGGTGACCTGGTCCTGCACCGCGACACCCGGAAGGTGCAGCTTGCCGCCGTCGAAATCCACCTCACTCCCCTAGAGTTCGACCTCCTCGCGATGCTCGCCGAACAGCCGGGCACCGTCCGTACCCGGGAGGCGCTGATGACCGAGGTCTGGGGCTGGGCGGACGCCCGGGGCACCCGCACCCTCGACAGCCATGTGAAATCCCTGCGTGCCAAGGTGGGTGCCGCCCGGGTCCGCACCGTGCACGGCGTCGGCTACGCGTTGGAGCAGTGACCATGCCGGTCAACCCCTCGCGCCCCCGCCGTCCCCTGGACCCGGTCGCGTCCATCAAGGTCAAGATCGGCCTTCTGGTGGCATTGAGCATCATTGCCGCGGTGGTGGTCCTGCAGGTAGGCATCCGGGCCGGCGTGCCCGGCTGGCTGACCCTCCCCGCGACGCTTGCCGCGGCGCTCGGGATGACCCAGTGGCTGGCGCGCGGGATGACGTCGCCGCTGCGGGAGATGACACGGGCGGCCGGCAGGATGGCCACCGGTGACTATTCGGCCCGTGTCACCGCGACCTCGGCCGATGAGGTGGGGATCCTGGCCCGGGCGTTCAACACGATGGCCGCGGATCTTGCCACCGATGAGCAGCAACGCCGACAACTGATCGCCACGGTCTCCCACGAGCTTCGCACGCCGCTCGCAGCGCAGCGGGCCCTCCTCGAGAACCTGGTCGATGGGGTGGTGAAGCCTGATGACGCCGTCCTGCAATCGGCTCTCGCCCAATCCGAACGGCTCAGCAGGCTGGTCACCGACCTCCTCGACGTCAGCCGGGTCGACGGCGGCGCGACCTCCCTGGACCTGGCACCGGTCCGGGTAGCTGATCTCCTGAACCAGGCGGTCAGCGAGGCCTCGGTGGGGGGCCGGGCAGTCAATTTGGCGACCGCGGTTGAACCGGCCGGCCTGGTGGTGACCGCCGACGCCGCGCGCCTGGCCCAGGTGGTTTCCAACCTCCTCGACAACGCTGTGCGGCACAGCCCCAGCAACGGGACGGTCACCCTCCGCGCCACCGTCGAGGCGGGTGATTCATGGTCCCTGGAAGTCACCGATGAGGGGCCGGGGATACCGGTGGAGCGGGCGCAGCGGGTGTTCACCCGTTTTGGTGTCGGCGACGACAGCAGCGGCGGCACCGGCCTGGGCCTCGCTATCGCCAGCTGGATTGCGCAGCTTCATGGTGGGTCGATCGCTGCCCTCCCCGCCGCACCCGGAACACCTGGAGCCCGGGTCGTGGCCCGGTTCCCGCGCACCCCCAGCCCCCGTCCCGAGGAACCGATCACTGCGACCCACCCTGAGGAGAAACCCATGAACCCTGTTGGCCACCCACCGTCCGCCCCGCCCCCGGAGTCGCCGGCCGGGGCGACGACGAACCCGGCGGCGTCTGTCCCCCCGGAGACGGTGGTGGACCGGTTCTGGCCGGAACGCAGACTGCTGACCGCGCCGCTTCCGGTGTACGCCTCACTCGCGATCGGGGCGCTGGCCGCCGTCGTCCTGCCCAACCGCCAGCTGGGCCTCGGCACGCTGCTGGTTCTCCTGGTTTCCGGGGGGCTGGTTCTGGCCCTGTCCATCCACCGTCGCCGCCCCTGGACCGGACTGGCCGCTGCGCTCTGCCTGGGACTGGGTTCACTCGTTATCCTGCGCGACGCCGAATGGCTGGCCGTCTTGGCCGTACTGTCAGCAGGGATCCTCGTCACCACCACACTGACCGACGCGAGGCGTTTCCTGCCAATGTGCGCCGGTGGTGCCGCCTGGGTGCTGAGCGGAATCCGGGGCCTCCCACTGCTGGGCCGCACCATGGCCGCCACCACCAACCGGCGCGCGCTCTGGCCGATCCTGCGGACCGGGGCCATCTCGCTGGTCGCGCTGGTCGTCTTTGGGGGGCTGTTCGCCTCCGGCGACGCGGTCTTTGGCTCCTGGGTACGGACGCTCCTTCCCGACGTGCAGGTTGCCGATACCCTCGTGCTGCGTGCCTTCGTCTGGTTCGTCGTCGGCGGGGTAGTCCTCGCCGCCTGCTACCTGGCCCTCAACCCGCCCCTCGTGGAGAAGTTCGCCCTGCGACCCGGGAAACCTGTCACCCGTCCGTGGGAGTGGCTGGTTCCGGTCGGTGTGGTCGTCACCGTGTTCCTGGCGTTCGTCGTCGCGCAGGCCTCGGCAATGTGGGGAGGCCACGCGTTTGTGCGGAGCACCACCGGTTTGAGCTACGCGGATTACGTCCACCAGGGTTTCGCCCAATTGACCATCGCCACGGCACTGACCCTGGCCACGATTGCGCTCGCAGTCCGCAAGGCGCCCCAGACCACCGTCCGGGACCGGACCCTGCTGCGGGTGATGCTCGGCGCGTTGTCGGTGCTCACCCTGGTGGTGGTGGCGTCGGCGCTCTACCGCATGTCCGTCTATCAGCAAGCCTACGGGTTCACTGTGCTGCGCGTGCTCGTGGACGCATTCGAAGTGTGGCTCGGCGTGCTGGTGGTGCTGGTGATGATCGCCGGGGTGCGGTTGTCGGGACGGTGGCTCCCCCGCGCAGCGCTGGCCACCGGCGCGGCCCTGCTACTCGCCCTTGGTCTGGCCAACCCGGAGGCGTGGGTGGCGGAACAGAACATCGAGCGGTACGAGCTCACCGGCAAGCTGGATGTCGCCTACCTCGCCACCCTCGGCGCCGACGCCATTCCCGCGGTCGTTGAGGGGCTGCCCAGGGGGGTGGCGCAGTGTGTGGTCGCTCTGCAGCCAACCACCGAGGCGTCCGACGATTGGCTGGGGTGGAACCTGGGCCGGGACCGCGCCGCTGAAATTGTCGAGCCGCTCAGGGTGAACCCTCCGGCGACCTGCGCGGAGCAGATCGGCCCCTGACGTGGGTCCGGCCTAGCGGTAGGGGAAGTCGACGGCGGCGCTGTTCGGGGTGACGATCGTGGGGCACTTGATGTGAAACAGCACGTTGCGGGTGACCGATCCCAGCAGGAGCCGCTTCAGCTTCCCTCGTCCCCGTCGGCCCACGACCAGCAGCTTCGCCGACGAGGCGGCAGCAACCAGCGCCTCGGCGGGAGGGGCTGCGAGTTCCAACTGCTGATGCACCGTCAGGTCGGGGTACTGCTCAGCCAGACCCGCAACCGACTCCGCCAGGATGACCTGTTCCTCCTGCTGGATCCGCTGGGTGAGCGCGTCCTGCGGAATGGCACCCCTCAGCCGGGGGTTGGGGGATTCGCTTGCGTAAACGGCGCGCAGGTCCTCGCCCAGGCGGTCCGCCTCGGCCGCCGCATAGGCGACCGAGGCGATGGAATGCGAAGACCCGTCGAGGCCCACCACCACACCGGATCGTCCTTCCGGCGGGACATCCGGGATTACCGCCACGGGCGACAGGGCTGCCGCCGCCACGTGGAGACTGACGGTTCCAAAAATGTTCCCTTCGAACTGACCGAGCTCATGGGTTCCAACCACCACCAGACTGGACTTTTCGGACAGGTCAGAGAGGATATTCGCTGTCTCGCCCATCAGCAGCCGGGTGGACACCTTCACCGCCGGCTCCCGTTCCAGTACCCGGTCCGCGGCCTTCTCCAGCAGATCACGGCGTGGTGCATCAGGTCGTCATAGTAGGCGTACTCCGGTCCTACCCAGTAGTCATCGAGGGTGTGCACCAGGATCAGGGGTCTCCTCATCCGGGAGGCACGTGCGGCCGCCCAGTCCAGGGCACCGTTGATCGGCCCGGACGGGTCCACGCCAACACGATTGATCGTGATCCCGAGGATGCACTCATGCCGGAATTCACCTCCTCGCTGGCCCGGCATCTGCCCCAATTCTTTCAACCCTGCCGGGTCTGCCCTAGGGTCCTTGGTCCCGGCGGAGCCGTCCTGCGGATCCGCCCAGCACCCTCCCGGTACCCGCCGTCGGCGGCAGAAATTCACTGATCCGTGCCCTTCGGCCCTAGTGTGCGCCTGCACCCGGGTGCAGGCTGGAAGCACAAAGATCGCGAACCTGGTGTGTCGGATAGCTGCAAAAGGAGAACCCGATGGTGAATGACGAGCGACCTGGAACTGTCCTGTCTGCCGAAGACTCCTGGCGGGTCCTTGAACGTAACCAGCACGGTCGACTGGCGGTGAGCGTGCTTGGCGCACCCGACATTTATCCGATCAACTTCCTCGCCCACGACAACCGTCTTCTTTTTCGGACCAACCCGGGTACCAAGCTGGCGGAACTCACCGTGAACAACCGCGTGGCCTTTGAGGTGGACGAGATTGGTGACTCGGAAGCACGGAGCGTGGTGGTCAAGGGGGTGGCTCGGGTGATCGACACCCAGTCCGAGGTCGACGTCGTCGATCGGCTCCCACTCAAGCCGTGGACTGGCACCCGGAAGTACACCTACGTCGAGATCGTCCCTACAGCGGTCCACGGCCGCCACTTTGAACTGGGCGGGGAGCCTGACCGTTACTGACCGGTTCACCTTTCGCCGGCAGGGTCCGCGCTGATCGTCCGGCACCCAGCGCCCTCAGCGCGTTGAGGATTGCTGCGAGGTCGACCAGCTCCTGGAGCAGGGCCCCGGTAACGGCGGGGATGGTTCCGAACACTGCCGCAACCATCAGCCCAACGCTGAGGACGATCCCCGTCCAGATGCTGGTGCGCGCAACCCGGACAGTGTGCTGACCGATCGTTACGGCAGTGGCGACCCGGGACAGGTCATCGACCAGGAGCACCACGTCCGCTGATTCACTCGCCGCGGTTGCACCCTTGGCGCCCAGGGCAATGCCGACGTCGGCCGAGGCCAGGACCGGCGCGTCGTTCACACCGTCGCCCACCATCAGCACCGGTCGCGACGGGAGCGATGCGACGATTCGCACCTTGTCGCCCGGCAGACAATCGGCGACGACGCGCGTGATCGCCGCCTCCCTGGCAATGTGACCGGCGGTCAGTGAGGTGTCCCCCGTCAGGAGGACCGTTTCGGTCACCCCGAGCCGTTTCAGCTCGGCCAGGGTGTGCGGTGCGTTCAACCGCAGTGGGTCGCTCATGATCAGTGACCCCGCGAACACGCCGTCGACTCCCACGTAGATGCCAAGCTGTCCGCCGAGGAGGGTTGCCGGCTCGAAGCCCGTGGTGCGGGACCGCACGAAGCCGGGCTTGCCAACCACCACCGTGCCAGCGCTGCACACTGCGCTCACACCTTCGGTTGCGTGTTCGCTCGCGTTCGTGGCAGGCAGGAGCGCCAGCCCGCGCTCCCCAGCCGCCTCAATGACCGACGCCGCCAAGACGTGCGAGGAATACTGTTCAGCCGAGGCCGCCAGTTGCAGCACCCGGTCGGGAGTCATCCTGGTCGCGGCCCCGGCAGCAACCCGCACACGGGACAACGTTGGACGCCCCGACGTGAGTGTGCCGGTTTTGTCGAAGACAGCAGTCCGGACCCTGCTCAGGCGTTCCAAGGTTCCGGCATTCTTGATGATGATGCCCGCGCGTGCGGCCCGGCTCGTGCCGGCCAGGAAGGCGACGGGAGCGGCGATCAGCAAGGGGCAGGGAGTTGCAACCACCAACACCTCGGCAAAGCGGCCCGGGTCCCCGCTGACGAACCAGCCGAGCCCGGCCAGGATGAACGCAAGGACCGTGAAGGGCACCGCGTACCGGTCGGCCATCCTCACCATCGGCGCACGGCTGGCTGATGCCTCCCGGACGAGTGCCACAATCTGGCTGTACTGGGAGGCGGCGGCGGTCGCGGTCGCGACCATCCGCACCGCTTCAGCCCCGTTAACCGTCCCACTGAGCAGAGCTTCGCCCTGAACCCGATCCACTGGAAGGCTCTCACCGGTGAGGGCCGCCTCATCAAAGGTTCCTGCAGCCGAGAGCAGCGTGCCGTCCACCGGGACCAGCTCGGCGGGCTTCACCACGAGAATCTCCCCGGGGAGGACGGCCTCCACCAGGACTTCTTCGGGCGATCCGCCGGCGACTTCGCGATGTGCGACCCGTGGCGAACGGTCAAGGAGCGCCCGCAGCTCTCTGGTTGCCCTCCCCTGGGCAAAGTCCTCCAGCGCCTGTCCCCCGGTCAGCATCAGCACGATAATCAGCGACGCAACATATTCACCCACCGCGACCGTCGAACCGATGGCGGCCACTGCCAGGAGGTCGATGCCGAGCTGACCCTGCAGTAGTCCCTTGATCATCGCCACGGAGCGGTAGACGGCTATCGCCAGGGCAAAGCTACTTGCGAGGAGCTGCGCCGCACCCGGATGTCCGGCGACGATGAGCGCGGCGGTGCACGCTCCAGCGATCAGGGTGGCGGTGACCAGGGGGAAACGGCTGACAAGGTGCATTTACCCATCTGACCCGACCGCCCCTGCGGCCGGGAAGTGCCTTTCGACCCCATCGGAAGGGCACATCCCGTGCCGGTGCTGCTGGGGCAGGATGTGACTTTCGGCCCTATCGGCCCCAGTCGTACCACTGCATCCTTGGCAGGAAGGCAGGCTGTAGTGCCGCCGCCCGGCAGGAGGGATGTTATCCATGAACAGGGCCAGCTCCATCGCAATGCTCATCATCGGCATCATCCTGTCCCTCATCGGCGCTTCGTTGGCCGCCGGCGGCCTGGCTGTGGCAGTCCTGGCATCCGATCAGCGGGATGACGGCTACTTCACCTCCCCCACAGAGCGTTACGCCGTCGCCTCCCAGGCCCTCGTCTCTCCCCGACTGGAAACCTTCGGCGAAGGAACCGCCGAACGGCTACCGTTCGACGTCGGCACTCTCAGGATCCGTGTCACCGCAGCGGATCCCGCGGACGAGATCTTCATCGGCCTCGCCCCGCAGGACGCAGTGGAGGACTACCTGGACGGTGTCGACCGGACCGAGCTGCGTGACGTGGACTTCACCCCGTTCCGACCCGTGTACCGCAACATTTCGGGATCAACGACTCCCGAGACGCCGGAATCCCAGGAGTTCTGGGCTGCAGCAGCCTCCGGACCCGGAGAACAGGAAGTCACCTGGAACATCGCCCCGGGAAACTGGACGGTGGTGGTGATGAACGCCGATGCCTCACCCGGCATCTCCGCGGACCTGCAGGCAGGCTTCCGCTCGGAGCTCATCCAACCGGCCGGGACAGCCATCCTGATAATCGGTCTCGTGATACTCGCGGTCGGGGTACCACTCCTGGTTCTGGGCGCGATCGGGTTGGGACGCGCGGCCCACGAACCCCGGCAACCCACGCCGGCCACTGGTCTTCCCCCTTTCCCCGCGTCCACCGGCCAAGGCGGTGCACCGGTTCTTGCCACCCCCGCCGCGGGGCTGGCCACCCCCGCCACCGCGGCCGAGCACTACCCGGCCGAGCACTACCCCGCCGAGATCATCGGCCGGCTGGACCCGGGACTGTCCCGCTGGCTGTGGCTGGTGAAATGGTTCCTGGCGATACCCCACTATTTCGTCCTGTTCTTCCTGTGGTTCGCCTTCGCGGTCACCACCATCGTCGCCTGGTTCGCCATTCTGTTCACCGGTCATTACCCGCGCTCACTCTTCAACTTCAATGTGGGAGTGATCCGCTGGAACTGGCGGGTGGCGTTCTATGCCTACGCTGCCGCGGGCACCGACCGGTATCCACCCTTCACCCTCGCGCGCGCCGACTACCCGGCCGACGTCGTCGTTGATTACCCGGATCGGCTTTCCCGCGGCCTGGTGCTCATCAAGTCCTGGCTTCTCCTCATCCCCCATCTGCTCATCGTGGCGGCCATCACCGGGTCGGCCACCTGGGGATGGCAGGTGCAGCGAGGTGAGTATGACGGCACTGGTGGGCTGTCGCTGCTGGGACTGCTGGTGCTGATCGCCGTCGTGACCCTGCTATTCACTGGCAGCTATCCGCGCCCTCTCTTCGCCTTCATCATGGGACTGAACCGGTGGACCACCCGGGTACTGGTGTACGGCGCGCTGATGCGCGACGAGTACCCGCCGTTCCGGCTGGATCAGGACACCGAAACGTGACCGAGCCGATACGTGTCCCCGCCGCCTTGCTCCACCCGCGCAGCGCACTATTTGGCATGGACAAAATCAACGGCATCGTCGCGACCTCGCGGCGCTGATTGCCCTGTCTATCGCCGTCGCGGTCCTGGCCGCCGCCGATCTGGTGCGGCGCTTCACTGCAAGACGGAACAGCCACCAGCGCTGATCCGGGACCGTCCGGCGGATCATCCGAGCCGCACCGGCGCGCCACCGGGCAGCCCGGCTGGACCCGAACAGCCTCGTGGCCGGTAGACTGGAGCAAAAGGTGAGCCGGGAAGACTGGTCGGCAGTAAATTGTCGAGCCCAATCCAGGAGACTTCTTCATGGCAGAACCATCAACCGAGCCCAAGCCGAAATCAGGCGTACTGGGCCGCGGCACCTATTCCGAGTCGCTGAGAGTCGGCGAAATTCTCCGCAAGGAGACCGTCGGCGGCATCCTGCTGGTCATCACCGCGGCCGCCGCAATCATCTGGGCCAACTCCCCCGCGTCCGACAGCTACTTCGCCTTGCGGGACTTCACCTTCGGGTACGAGCCGTGGCACCTGGAGCTGAGCCTGGGAGCCTGGGCAGCGGACGGCCTGCTAGCGATCTTCTTTTTCCTCGTGGGCCTTGAGCTCAAACGTGAGTTCGTTGCCGGTGACCTGCGCAATCCCGCCAAGGCGATCGTCCCGGTCGCTGCTGCAGTGGGCGGCGTCGCCGTTCCGGCCCTGGTGTACGTTGGCATCAACATCTTCAGCCCCGAGACCCTGCGTGGTTGGGCCATTCCCACGGCGACCGACATCGCGTTCGCCGTCGCGGTCCTCGCCATTGTCGGTTCACATCTGCCGAGCGCGCTCCGGATCTTCCTCCTCACTCTCGCAGTGGTCGACGACCTGATCGCCATCTCGATCATCGCCATTTTCTACTCCGACGACATCCAGGTCACGCCCCTGCTCCTGGCGCTGATCCCGCTGGCCCTGTACACAATCCTGGCGCAGAAGTACCGCCAGTTCTTCCACCTGAAGCCTGCTGCCGCCTGGTTCATCCTGCTGCCGATCGGTTTCGTGGTCTGGGCGCTGGTCCATGCCAGCGGAATCCATGCGACCGTTGCAGGCGTCCTTCTCGGATTCGCCGTTCCCGTGCTGCACCGAAAGGCCGTCGCCGGACCGGATGCCGGGCCCGGACTGGCCGAGCTCTTCGAACACCGCATCCGCCCGCTGTCCGCCGGGTTCGCTGTCCCCGTCTTCGCCTTCTTCTCGGCCGGTGTCACCGTCGGCGGCTGGAGCGGCTTCGTCTCGGCAGTCACCGATCCCGTCGCTCTGGGCATCATCCTCGGCCTCGTGCTGGGCAAGCCAATCGGCATCGTGGGCACCACCTGGCTCCTCACCAAGCTCACCAAGGTGAACCTGGACCCGGCGCTGCGCTGGGTTGACCTGATCGGGGTGGCGTTGCTGGCCGGAATCGGTTTCACCGTCTCCCTCCTGATCGCCGACCTCAGTTTCACGCCCGACGGCACCACCAATGATCACGCCAAGGTGGGAATCCTGATGGCGTCCATCCTGGCCGCACTGATTGCCTCAGTGATCCTGCGGGCACGCAACAAGCATTACCGCACCATTGAGGCGGAGGAGAGGGTCGACGCCGACGGCGACGGGATCCCCGACGTCTACCAGGAACCAGGAAACCACGCAGACGAAACAGTCACCGCTCCGGACCCCGATGATGCAGTGCCGGGAGCTGGCGCTCAGGGACCACGCTAAAGAAAGCAGAGCTGAGACCTCAAAAGAGCCAACCCCCGCGCGGTGACCGCGCGGGGGTTGGCTCTTTTTTTACTCCTGGTTCAGTGACCGCCCCGTCAGTGACCCGCCCCCAACCTGCCTCCGAGGCGGTCCCGCATGAGGACACTGGCATCGTTGAGACCTGTCACCTCAACCTGGGTCCCGTGCCGGTGGTACTTCTCAGTGATTGCGTCCAGCGAGGCGATCGTCGACGCATCCCACAGGTGGGAACCGCTCATGTCGATGACCACCTTCGCCGGGTCCAGTGCGTAATCGAACTGGGTGTAGAGGTCATTGGAAGAGGCGAAGAACAATTCGCCGGTGACCTTGTAGGTGGCGACCTGGGCGCCGTCGGGCCCGGTCACCTGACGTTCGACGGTGACGAAGTGCGCCACCCGACGCGCGAACAGCACCATTGCGACAAGTACGCCCACCCCGACGCCGATGGCCAGGTTGTGGGTGGCAACAACCACCACCACTGTGGACACCATGACGGAGGTTTCGCTCTTGGGCATGATCCGCAGGGTGGCGGGTCGGATACTGTGCCAGTCGAATGTCGCCACTGACACGAAGATCATCACCGCTACCAGGGCCGCCATGGGAATCAGGGCGACAATGTCACCCAGCACTACCACGAGGATCAATAAAAAGACCCCGGCAAGGAACGTGGAAATTCGGGTCCGGGCACCGGAGGCTTTGACGTTGATCATGGTTTGCCCGATCATCGCGCACCCGCCCATCCCCCCGAAGAACCCGGTGATGATGTTGGCCGCGCCCTGGCCCCAGGACTCACGGGTCTTATTCGACCGGGTGTCCGTTACGTCATCCACGAGCTTGGCCGTCATCAGCGATTCCAGCAGCCCGACGAACGCCATGGCCAGCGCGAACGGCGCGATGACCTGGAGTGTCTCAAGCGTCAGCGGAACATTCGGAAAGAATAGGGACGGGAGACTGTCGGGCAACTCTCCCTTGTCGCCGACCGTGGGCACGGCGACGGCGGCGAGAACGGTGATCAGGGTCAACGCAACGATCGCCACCAGTGGCGCTGGCACGGCCCTGGTCAGCCTGGGCAACCCGAAGACAATGACGAGACCCAGAATCACCAACGGGTACACGAGCCACGGGACCCCGATGAGCTCCGGCACCTGCGACATGAAGATAAGGATCGCGAGGGCGTTGACGAACCCGACCATCACCGAGCGGGGAATGAAGCGCATCAGCCTCGCCACCCCTGATAGGCCAAGCACAATTTGGAGGATGCCGGCAAGTATCACTGCCGCGATGAAGTAGTCCACACCGTGGCTGGCCACCAGGGGCGCGATCACCAGAGCGATGGCCCCGGTAGCGGCGCTGATCATCGCTGGCCGGCCGCCCAGGAACGCAATCGAGACGGCCATGGTGAAGGAAGCGAAGAGTCCCAGCCGGGGATCGACTCCGGCGATGATCGAGAACGCGATCGCTTCCGGGATCAGGGCCAGCGCGACCACCAGGCCTGCCAGCACCTCAGTCTTCAGGCGCCGGGGGGATCTCAAGGTCGCACGAACCGATTGGCGCTGCTCCGGGGTCAGAGCTGGTTCGGCCGGGGACGTTTTCATAGCCATGCTGGCTCCGTTCACTGGGTCAAGGCCGACGGCGGGCCTTCGGTAGGAAGTTGGCGGCGCAGCACTGCGCGGGTACCGTAACGGCAAGGGAATCGGGGTGCGGCGGAGAAAATTCCGGCTGCAACACCCCGTACAATTGGAAACCCTACCCTAACGTGAGGGTCGGGTTTGAATCGGTATCGAAACGAGAAGCTTTGACGACATCCAAAGACCTTGCTGCAACAGCCCTCCGGACCATGCACATCGGGGAACTGGCCGAGGAAACGGGCCTGTCGCTGCGGACCATTCGCCATTACGACGACGTCGGTCTGCTTCCGGCCACCTCCCGGACCGAGGGGGGTTTCCGCGTCTATACGGAGGCCGACCTTGCGCGGCTCTTGGTGATCCGGTCCATGAAGCCCCTGGGCTTCACCCTGGAGGAGATGGCTGAACTCCTCGATGCCCTCGGCCGCCTGGACGGCGTGGATCCCTCCCCGGGTGATGAGGCACTGCTTGTCAGCTATATCAGCGAAGCGAAGGCCAAGAGGGAGAAGCTTGCCCGGAACCTCCGCCAGGCGGATGAGTTCATTCACTCCCTGCAGACCCGGTAGTCGCTGCTCCCTGCGGCTTGCGCTCAGGGGGCGGGGAGAGGAGCTGCGACCGGATCCGGGTTGTTTGCCGAGGAGGTTGGGCGTGGCTACTCTGGTCGCATGGCTCACCCATCGAGACCGGCATGAGGACTGAGGTGCCCCCGAGACCGGGCATGGTGACCTTCGCGGTGGTCCTCATGTACGTGAGCGGAATCGCCCAAATCGCCCTCGGCGTTCTCACGATGTTCCTCAGGTATGCGCCGGTGGTAGTGGCCGAGGGCATCGCCTTCGCCGTCACCCTCGCCGGCGCGGGAATGGTGCTTTTTGGCCTGTTCGTGATCGCGCTTGCCTCGGGCGTCGCCCGCGGCAGCGCTACCTCCAGGCTGGGTGCGACGACGGTGATGCTGCTGGGGCTGGCCGTGATGGTGGTGGATCTGGTGGCGGCCGACGACGGCGACTGGATCGGCGTCGTCAGCCAGACCGTGTTCGCGGTAGCTGTCACCGTTCCGCTCTGGGTGGGAGCGGGACGGCGCTACTTCGCCGTCGACTGAACGGCCACCCGACCGGCGTCGCGGCGGGCGAGTCTCCGGTGGACGAAGCGCACCACCTCGATGAGGCCGATCGAGGTCAGCGACGCGCCAAGCACCAGCACCGCTGTAGGCATCGTCGGGTCGACCAGCTGGAGGAAATCTCGGGTAACCGACAATGAGTAAATCACCACAAGGCCGATCATCATCGTTCCGATCACCAGGCCCTTGAACCGTGTGACCGGGCGGGACAGGACGATCAGGATCCAGAGCCCGACAATGGTGAGTATCAGGGTCGACCCGCTGCGGATTTCCGGCTCCGGTATCCCCTGCTCCGCGGCGAGGAACGCGTAGCACCCCAGACCCAGGGTGACAGCGGCGCCGGCCGGGATCGCGAAGGTGAGGGAGCGTCTGAGGAAACCTGGCACGTATCGCTGCGCGTTGGGCAGGAGAGCCAGGAAGAAGGCCGGGATTCCGATCGTCAAGCCGTCGGTAACCGAGAGTTGCCGGGGCAGGAAGGGGAAGGGGAGGAGCAGCAACCCGAACGTTATCGCGAGGAAGGTGGCGTAGGCGGTCTTGGTCAGGAAGAGCATCGAAACCCGCTCAATGTTCGCGATCACCTGGCGGCCTTCGGCCACGACGCTCGGCAGGTGGGAAAACCGGTTGTCCAGCAGCACCAGCCGCGCGACGGCTTTGGTTGCCGCCGACCCCGAGTTCATGGCGACGCCAATGTCGGCTTCCTTGATGGCCAGCGCATCGTTGACGCCGTCGCCGGTCATCGCCACGGTCTGGCCAGCGGACTTCAGCGCGACGACGATTCGGCGCTTCTGGTCGGGTGTGACCCTCCCAAAGACAACGTGCTCGTTCAGGGTGCGGAGGAACTCGCCGTCGTCGTCGGGAAAATCGCGGGCATCGAAACCGAGGGCGTCGTCGAGCCCCACATCGCGGGCAATCGCGGCGACCGTCTGCGGGTTGTCGCCGGAGATGATCCGGACGCTGACCTCCTGGGCGGCGAAGAAGGACAGGGTGTCGGCTGCGTCCGGCCGGATGTTCTCCCGGAAGGTGAGTAGAACAACCGGAACCGCATCGGCCGGGACCGTCTCGTCGCCGGTCGGGGTTCCACGGGCAAGGATCAGGGTGCGTCGGCCCGTCGCCGCGAGATCGGTGGCCTGCGCTGCGAGGTGGGTATAGCGGGGACCGGTAAAGCGCTGCGCCGGAAAGACCATCTCGGGTCCGCCGAGAACCCACATGCCGTCAGCGAAGACGACGGCGCTCCATTTGCGGTCGGAGGAGAAGGGGACCCGCCCGAGGGCGAGCTCGTCGGGCGGCGTGGTGAAACGGGACGCGAGACTGCGGGCGGTCGCGTTGGCGTCATTCTGCCTTCCATACCAAGCCAGGACCCGCTCCCACCCCGGCGCTGCCGTCAACAGGTGCGCCTCATCGAAGACGATGTCCCCCTGGGTCAGGGTCCCGGTCTTGTCGAGGCAGATCATGTCCACCCGCGCCAGCCCTTCCACGGCGGGTAGTTCCTGGACCAGCACCTGCTGCCGCCCCAGCTTCACCGCGCCCACAGCGAAGGTGATGCTGGTCATCAGGACCAGACCAAGCGGCACCATGGCAACCACGGAGGCGATGCTGGCGGTGGCCGCGTCCCGCCATGCACCAGTCGACAGGGCTTGGTCCCACCCACCCAACGCCGCCATCTGGGCGTTCAGCACCAGCAGGGTGACCGGCCCGATGATCCAGCTCACCCATTTAAGGACCCGGTCAATTGAGGAGCGCAGTTCGGAGGCCACCAGGGAAAACCGCTTGGCTTCGGCGGCCAGCGAGTTCGCGAACGACTCCGCGCCCACCCGGTCCACGGTGGCCGTTCCTTCCCCGCCGACGACCACTGATCCGGAGAGCACTCGGTCCCCCTGCACCTTGTCGACCGCGTCCGATTCGCCGGTCAGCATCGATTCGTCCAGCTGAAGCCCGCCGGAGCCAACGACAATTGCGTCCGCGGGAACCTGGTCTCCTGCCCGCAGGACGAGCAGGTCATCCATCACCACCTGTGCCACGTCAATCTCGGCTTCGCCGGAGTCGCGTACCACCCGTGCTGTCGGCGCGTTGAGCAGAGCCAGACGGTCGAGTGCACGTTTAGCACGGTATTCCTGGACACTGCCGATGACCGCGTTCGCGATGGCACTAAAGCCAAACAGGGCATCCTGCCATCGCCCGATCGCGAACAGCACCAGGAAACAGGCGAGAATGATGCCGTTGAACAGGGTCAGCACATTGGCCCGGATGATGCTCCGCACGCTGCGGCTCGTGTCCTGGACAAACGCATTGGTTCGCCCGTCGGCTATCCGCGTCGCAACCTCAGAAGCGCTTAGTCCCTGGCCAGAAGCAACATTCATTCCATCTACCCCCAGATGCGATACGAGCACCGTACGAGGACCCAGAATCTCGGCAGATCAGGGGTGCGTGAGCCTACGATACCGGTTCCGTAGCACTTTCTTAAGGGCGCCGGGTCACCCTGCTGGTCGAGCGGGAGGAACTGGAGGAACATGGGTTGCAGCAGCCATCACACGCCAGAGGGCAAGACCAACCCAGGTCATGCACGCATCACCCGGAAGGAGGGCTCAGCGGTGCCAGACAAAAGTGAGCCCGCGCCGGGATGGGTTGCCCTGATTGGCTGGTGCTTCCTGGCAGCTGGAATTACCTTCCTCTTTCTCACGCTCTACTGGATTCTGGTGCAGCAGATGTGGAGTCGATGGTGGATTTTCGTTGCGGCGAACGCACTCATTGTCATCGGGTCAATCGCAATCCACCGTCGGTCAAAGGGACGTCCAACCTAGCCGTCCCAGGTCCGGGACCGGTAGTGGGATCAGGGCCAGTATTGACGCTGGAAATCCGGCGCATAAGGAGGCACATCCGGGACCTTCGCGACCTGCCCCTGCTGATCTTGCGGCGGTCTGTTGTCGTCCCGGATGGACTCCTCAGAGTGGCCAGGCGTAGCGGAACTCAGACTGTGATCCATGTTTCCCCCATGGTGAACGGCGACGGAGGGTACCGCCGCATTACCGGAATTATGCCACCACCTTCCGACATTTTGGAGAAGGAAGGACGCCACGCGGCACGGAAGTTTACTCACCAGCAACGAAATGCTCCGGGCACAGCGTCTTGGCTCGTCCGTTTCCGGTCCTTGGCTTACTGACGCACCTCAGGGGTTGAGGTGCTGCGGCCGGTCGGGACGCCCGCTCCGGCCGCTTCAATCTGCTCCACATATCGGAACCCAGCCGAGATCGCCAACAGCAGGATTCCCACTCCTAGGGACCAGAAGCTCACCGTGCCGCCCGGATCTGAGCTGATCCCTATTGGTCCGTAGCTGGCTGGGCCTTCCACCCTACAGATAGGGATTCAGCTGGTTAGGCCGATCGCCGCGCCCACCCCGGAGCCCTCTCGGGGCGGGGCCCGACGCCGATCAGGAACGCCGGAATCGCGGTGAGGGCTGGGACACGCTCAAGCACCCTGCCGAGCAGTGGCGGTGGCGTGGTGACCTCTCCACGCAGGACGCGCATGATGACCAGCGTGTGAATAGCCCGCTGCAGGCGTTGCAGCACCGCGGCCGGAATCATCCGCCTGTGCTGGACACGGGCCAGGTAACGAGTGCCGTGTCTGCGGCCCAGTCTGCCTTCTCGAAGTGGCTGTGCCAGCAATCGGGCTGCAGCTACCGCATCCTGAACGGCAAGGTTGATGCCGACCCCACCGACCGGCGACATGGCGTGCGCGGCGTCGCCGATGCAGAGTACCCCCGGCGCGTACCAGCGCCGTAGCCGATC
Organism: Arthrobacter sp. 260; assembly: GCF_013116745.1. GTDB lineage: Bacteria > Actinomycetota > Actinomycetes > Actinomycetales > Micrococcaceae > Arthrobacter_D. The sequence continues at coordinate 24,164 of NZ_JABFOE010000004.1, read as the reverse complement.
GACGCGCACGTCGAGGTGTTTCACGTCATCCATCGACAACAGGCCGGTGAGGCCTGCCGCCAGGTCGGGAAGCAGTTCGGGAGAGTCATAGTCGACGCCAGCGACCCGGTTGCCGTCGCGAACAATTCGTGTCACCGCGTGTTCCTTGAGAAGGGTGAAGCCCGGTTCAGTACCCGCGGCGTCAGCAAGAAGGTTGAGGAGGTCCCATTGAGGGACCATCGCAATATAAGGGTGTCGGAGGGGAAGGCGGCCGAAGTCTGCGAGCACTACCTGCCCACCGTCGGCGCCGGGGACTGATACCCGGGTCAGGTGCGACTGCTGGAGCGCATTGAACCGCTCGAACAAGCCGAGGTCGTCGAGGAGGCTGAGGGTACTCGGGTGGACTGTGTCCCCACGGAAGTCGCGGAGGAAATCAGCGTGTTTTTCCAGAACGGTCACCCGGATACCCGCGCGGGCAAGGAGCAGACCCAGCACCAGTCCTGCCGGTCCGCCGCCAACAATCGCGCAGGTTGTGCTGGCCGGCACGCGGGTGTCGTCACCGCTAGCCATGGTGAAGGTCCAGCCCGCCTGGTCCACCCAGCGGGAGGGCTGGGATGGGCTGTGCTCCACTTGAACCGTGTTCCCGGACCGCGGAGAAGACCAGCATGTCGACCCTTCTGCCGGAGATCGCCTGATGGCTTCGAAGCAGACCTTCCTCCTCGAACCCGGCCAGCTCGGCAGTTCTTACGGAGGCCACGTTCCACGGCTCAATATGGAGTTCCACCCGGTGCAGGTTTGGGATGGTCCAGGCGAATTTCAGCAGGGCTGTCAGGGCGTCTGCCGCGTTCCGCCGTCCCCGCGCGCTGGGGATGATCCCGTACCCGGCCTGGGCCCTCCCCTCGGCCAGCTCTTTGATCCACAAACCTATGTTCCCCACCGACCGGCCCGCTTCCTCGTCAACGATGGCAAACGAGAACCCGGATCCGTTCGCATGGCGTTCACGCTGCCGGTGCACCCATGCCAGTCCCTCCTCCGGGGAGCTGCAGTGTGGCAGGCTTCCGATACGGGGGATGTAGTCGTCCTGCGAAAGTTCTATCGCCATGTCGGCATCCTGGTCGATGAATCGACGGAGCCGAATCCGGCCATGGACTGGGTCCTGTGACGGCCAGGGCACAGAAACTGGGGACAACGCCTCCGCAGCTGTGTCAGCGTCGGTGTCATCGTGAGGGCTATCGTCGGGATTGGGGTCATGCTCACGGGCGCGGGCAAAACTCATGCGAACAGTTTCCCACCTCAGGGTCGGACCTGGGAAAGGCGTCCGGGAATATAACCAGCAAAGCCTCATTCTGCAACTCATCCGCCGGCGCCAAGAAATGTGGGGCTTCCTTGGGGCCGGTAGCTCCCTCCGGCACTACTCTGATCGTAATCGCCATCAGACAAGCACCAAGGAGAGGCTCCCATGGCTACTGAATCATCAACACCGACCGACACCTCCCTGCTGAAGGTTCTGGGCAACTGGGACGCCCTCGCACTGGGCTTCGGCGCGATGATCGGGTTCGGCTGGGTAGTCCTGACCGGTGGCTGGATCGCTGACGCGGGCACCATGGGGGCCACCCTGGCAATGATCACCGGTGGTGTCATCATGGGCGTGGTCGGCCTGACCTATGCCGAGCTCACAGCGGCGATGCCGAAGGCCGGTGGCGAGCACAACTTTCTGCTCCGGGGAATGGGCCCGCGCTGGTCCTTCATCGGATCGTGGGCAATTACCGGCGGCTACGTCACGATTGTCGCGTTCGAAGCCGTAGCTCTCCCCCGCACCGCGCTTTACCTTTTTCCTAACCTCAATCAGGTGCCGCTCTGGGAGGTTGCGGGAAGTCAGGTCCACCTGACATGGGCTCTCGTCGGCGCCGTGGCCGCCGTCGTCATTACCGGCGTCAACATCCTGGGCGTAAAACTTGCCGGAGTGGCACAGACTTTCGTTGTGTTACTGCTCCTGATCATCGGACTGATGCTGATCTTCGGTTCGTTCACGGGTGGCTCGACCGAGAACATGGAACCCTTCTTCACCGGGGGCATGGGTGGGTACTTCGCCGTCCTGGTGGTGGTGCCGTTCCTCTTCGTCGGGTTTGACGTCATTCCGCAGTCGGCCGAGGAAGTGAATATCCCGGCGCGCCAGATCGGCCGTCTGGTGGTCATCGCGGTGATTCTCGCGACCATTTGGTATGTCATGACCGTGCTGACGACGTCGTCAGCCATGCCGGCTAACGAGATCGCTCAGGCCGACATCGCGACGGCGGATGCGATGGGCGCACTGTTTGGCACCGATATCATGGCCAAGGTGTTGATTGCCGGAGGCATCGCGGGCATTCTCACGTCCTGGAACTCGCTGCTGCTCGGAGCTTCCCGCCTGATGTACTCAATGGCCCGCTCCGGTATGTTGCCCAGCTGGTTCGGCAAGCTGCACCCGAAGTACCGCACCCCATCGAACGCGCTCCTGTTCATTGGCGGACTATCCTTCCTCGCTCCCTTCTTCGGTGAGGCAATGCTGGTGTGGCTGGTCGACTCGGGCGCACCAAGCATTGTGATCGCTTACCTCCTGGTGGCAATCGTGTTCATCATCCTTCGTCGGAAAGAGCCAGCGATGGACCGGCCGCTGCGCATTGGCGGAACCGGTAACGGTGGCGTAATTATCGGTTTCGCGGCTGTGGTGCTTTGCGTCGGACTGCTCAGCCTGTACATGCCGGGGATGCCCGCGTCGCTCACCCCACCGCCGTGGATCCTGTTTGGTTTGTGGTGGGTCCTCGGAATGCTCTTCCTGTCCAGAATCCCTACCGGTATCAAGCCCGGAGCGGACGCTGAAGAGGATCTCCTCGCCAAACTGGCCCGGAAGAAAAGCTAGGAGCAGCCCGCTTCCAGGTCAGCCCGCCACCACCCACCGCTCCTGTGTGTCAGGTCTGGGCGCCATAAGCAGTCCGGGTCCGCTGTGATGCTTCCTCAGCAGCGCGGGGGTCTGCCCCGGAGGCGATGTGCGCCGTCGCCCAGGCGGCTGTGGTGTCGAGGAGGAACTGTTTTCCTTCTGGCGTGGCGTTGACCTGCGCCATTTCTTCAGGGGTTGATTGCGGATCACCAGCCAGGAACAGGGCCAGCGCGAAAAAGCTCTCGTCCCAGCCGGCGCCGGCTGCGCCGGGCCCAAAGACCCGCCAGTGTTCGCTGTCAGCCATCAGATGCTCGAGGACCAGGGTCACCTGCCCCCCGGAGTCCCTCATCTTCACCACAACCTCGCTGATGTCCCCTTCGTACTCCCAGGTGATCCGGAGGCTCGTGGGTGGTTCGCACTGAGTGATTGTCCCTTCGGTGGAGCTGTCAGACAGGCGATATCTCCCGCCCTGGCGCAACTCCCCTTCCACTGGCTCAAACCAGCGGACGAGGAGCGCAGGATCGGTACAGGCTGCCCAAAGCTCACCCAAGGTAGTTGTAAAGGTCTGCTCGAGAATCACACTGTGGGATGCGGTGGAGGACGCCACCCGGCGAGTGACTGCATTGAGCTGGTCGTCAATCTTCATCGGTACTCCGCTTCGGGATGGGACTTTCGTGGGGGCCTTTTAGATGTGAGCGTTCGCTAGCGTGCCTCGGTGATATCAATCCAGAAGCGGAGCTCGCCTTCGTGATTGACTCCGTCCGGAATCCCATCATTGCGGCGGACAACGGTGAGTGAGGCCTCATTGTCGGGTGAGACGGTCAGGAGAATGCGCTCCAGCCCCAACACCTTGCACTTCGCGAGAGCGTGTTGCAGCATGTGGGTGGCGTGACCCTGTCGCTGCCAGGGGTAGACAACGTGGTATCCAATATGACCGCCACCTTCATCCTCGGTCAGCTGGTGCCTGATCACGAGCGATCCCAAATAGTACTCATCCGACGTGTACCAGAACAGCTCGGACGGAACACCCCAACGGTCGCGGACGCCTGTCCGCTCGTTGACGAAAGCCTCGAAGTCCAGGCTGGCGTCCCGGAGCCAGTCGGTGGAGGTGCCGCGATCGATCATGTCGGCTTGCTCACCGACGAGGTAGGACGTCCTGACCCGGGTGGACGGTGGACTGAGGGTTGCGGGAACGGGTAGTTCGATCATCCGCCTAACGCTACCGAACCCCGCTGAAGTTATTCCGTCTGTCCGCCAACTTCTTTCTCCCCTCGCGCCTGTAGGGCCGTACGACCCGGCCCAGCCGGGCGGCGGCTGCGACGGCGGGTAGCGCCAGCCGGGTCAGCTGGGATCCGGCAGGTGATGCGGTACCGAGAATCCACCGGACCGGTTGCAGCGATTCACGCACCGCCTCCGCTGCATAGCCGCGCATCGCTGCCTCATAATCGTGGATAGCCATGACCGTGGTCGTTCCGCCACGCGCGGCTGCGCCGAGCCGATCGGCCAGGGCCGCCGCGTCGAGGATTGCTGTTGCAGCGCCCTGTCCTCCCGTGGGCGGCATAGCGTGCACGGCGTCGCCGAGGGCAGTCACCCGGCTGGCGGGCCACGGGGCCAGCCGGTCCGGGTCCGATCCGTAAAGCCGAAAAGCTCCCACCGAATCTTTCACCGAATGCCTGACAATATCGACGGCGGCCGCTGTCCAGCCGCGTTGACGAAGGAGGTCTGCTGCCGCGCCGCTCAGGTCAACAGGCGCGGACGGATCGGGGCGGAGCGGGATGGTTCCTTCAACGGTCATCAGACCCCAGATGGCGAGTGGTTCACGGGAGGCTGCCAGATTGCGTCGGGCCCGAAGCGCTGGACGACCTACCGGGTCGTGGGCTGTGGCGAACAGCCCTGTTCCGCCGGGGCCAATTGCCAGCATCGGCCATCGCTCGAGCAATTTCCTGCTCGCGGGAGACAGGTCCTTCCACTGGGTTCGTCCCGCCACACCTACCAATCCGGTGGGGAACGTCGTCGGGCGTGTGGCCAGTTGTCGGACCAGGCGCGAGTTCGGCCCATCGGCGAGAACAAGGAGGTCCCCGGTGAGGGACTGGCCGTTGTCGAGCTCCACCCTGACCGAGTCCTCTTCCGCTGACCATTTCAGACACGACCTGCCGGTGAGTAGCCGCGCTCCCAGGCCCTCGGCAAGCACCAGCCGCAAGGTCACACGGTCCACGTCGAGGGATAGCCCGCCGGACCCGTCGTCGGCTCGAATCAGGAGCCTGCCCCGGTGGTCTCGCACTGCGAGGCTGAAGCCCAGGGTGCCCACCGCCGATCCGTGGAGGAGTTCCACGGATTCCGGCACGAGCAGTTTTCGTAGCGCATCGATCGACGGCTCACCCAGATGTAGCTTGTATCCGCCCGTATCGGCAAGGTCCTGATCGCGTTCGACGACGATTACATCCAGGCCGTATCGCATCAGGCCCTGGGCAAGCGCCAACCCGCCAATGCCGCCGCCAATGACAATTACCCGCACAATCCCACCCTCAGTCGGTTTGCTTGATCGTACAGTGATGGGGTGCGCCCGGGTTCTGGCCTTTCGCCTGCAGTAGAAACGGGACGCTAGCATCAGGAGTGGTGGCCGGGACGTCAGCCCCGGGATGCGGGATCCGAGGGGGAAACTGTGCACGAGGTCAACAGCAGTACCGCTGAAGCTGCCCGGTGGGCGAAAGCGGAACGTCGTGCGCGAGGGATAGCCGACCACGGTCTCGGGAAAGCCCTGACCCGCTACTTCACGCTGTACTTTCCAGCCATCCTGTTGGTCCTGATGGCTGGAGGCGCGGTAGCCTCGTCGCTGATTTTCGGACTTGCGTGGAATGATCCCACGAGCTTCCAGCTCGGATTTCTTCTGGCCGGCATCGGAACCCTGATCCTCGGGTTGGTCTACAACGCCTATCGAATCCGCCCGGCCGCCGAGGTGGGGACCCTCAGCGTGCTGATGGCGCTTGAAAGCGACGAGCAGAAAAAAGTACGCCGGCAGATACTGCGCAAGATTCTCCCCGAAACAACGCAGCTGGCGGTCAGCAGGGCGGCCGCAGTACAACTACGGAAAAGCCTAGCCACCTCGCTGATGATCCTGCCGATGCTGCTATTTTGCGTTACGTCAAACCTGTTCGCCGTTTCGGGCGGTCTGTGGTGGCTGGTTGCGTCAGCTATCCCGTTTTCTTTGATCGCTGCCGTCCAGGTCATCCGCGAGTTTCGGTCAGCCGGCCAATTCCTTCGCGAGACCGAGGACGGGCCGGCGCTCAAAACCGACGACCATCAGTGACGACCACATGCCGATCCTCGGTTGGGCGCGTTCGACCCGCAGCCAATAGAGCGGGTTCCTAGTCCGGTGAGCGGTGAAGCACGAACATTCCGCCATAGGTGGGCTCACCCGCACGCGAGGTATCAGTCGCGGTGTATTCCTTCAGGACGCCGTAAATCCTGGAGATGAGGTCATCGGCATCGGCTTTCGACAGATGCAGGACAAAGCGTGAAAGGCTGGCGAGTGCATGCGGTCCGGATTCCGCCAGTTCCTCACGTAAGGCGTCGATTGGTGCCAGCGGACCGTTGGAACCGGCCTCGTCCAGCGCGGTGTCCAGATGCCAGGATCGTCCCGTTGAGCGATAAGGCTTTTCCAGCGCACCGCTCTCCCCTGTGCGGACTTCTCCCGGTTCCAGGAAGCCCGTCGAAACCAACTGCCGAACGTGGTACAGCATGGTGCCCGGGTCCTGGCCCAAACGGTCAGCGAGTTGTTTGTTGGTCAGCTCATTGAGTCCGCACAGACGCAGAATTCTCAGCCGCAGTGGGTGGGCTAACGCTTTAATTTCGCGGGCGCTCGCCGCGGGATTCATGGCGGCCCTGGCCGCCGGGGACCCTTCAGTCATTCAGCCAGCATATCTGGTGATGTATAGAAATAGAATCGCCTTGAGTTTTCTACATCACCGTGACATCGTTCACACATGTCCAGAAACAAAGAGCAGGTGCAGGAGCGAAGCCGGGTACCCCTGGGCGCATCATATTGGAGACTGTGGACCTCGACAGGTCTGTCCAACCTCGCCGACGGTGTCTTCAAGATCGCGCTGCCCTTGCTCGCGATCCAGTTCACCCAATCCCCCACGCTGATCGCCGGGCTCGCCGTCGCCGCCTCACTTCCCTGGCTGCTGTTCGCGCTGACGGCAGGTGCGTTGGCTGACCGGTTGGATCGGCGCAAGCTCATGCTCACGGCCAACCTCACCCGTTCGGCGTTGCTGGCCATTTTGACGGCGATCATCCTGCTGGATCTTGGTGCACTGTGGGGGCTCTACGTGATCGCCCTCCTGGTTGGGGTCACCGAAACTCTCTACGACACGTCAGCGCAATCGATCATGCCCCAGATTGTGCGGCGGGATCAGCTGTCGCGCGCCAATGGCCGGCTCTACGCCGTCGAGCTCACCGCCAATCAGTTCGTCGGTCCCCCGCTTGGTGGCCTGTTGGTGGCAGCCGGCGTAGCCCTCGGTTTCATCGTGCCGGCCGCCCTGTGGCTGCTCGCTGTCGGCGCACTCTTCCTGGTGCCGGGCAGTTTCCGCATCGAACGTGAGCAAAAGACGACGCTGCGATTCGATGTTGCTGAAGGTCTGCGGTTCCTATGGAACCAAAAGATCCTGCGGACTCTGGCAGTCATGACTGGGGTGTTCAACTTTGCAGCCAGCGCCGCTTTTGCCGTTTTCGTCCTGTTCGCTGTCGGGCCTGCGTCGGTGATGGGGCTGTCCGAGGTGGGATTCGGTGTGCTCCTGACAGCATCGGCTCTCGGCGCGTTCGCGGGCTCGTTCATCTCCGAGTGGGCGGAGTCCCGGCTGGGCAGGTCGAGGTCGTTGGCGCTGACCATTGCTGGCGGCGCGCTGTTTGTCGGCGCGCCCGCCATCACCGATAACCCCTATGTTCTGGGCGGCATCTTCTTCGTGGGCGGAATGCTCATCATGCTCTGGAACGTGATCACGGTGTCCCTTCGCCAGCGCATCGCCCCGAACCGCCTGCTGGGGAGGGTCAACAGCGCCTACCGTCTCCTGGCGTGGGGGACGATGCCTCTGGGTGCGGCCACCGGGGGGCTGCTGGCTCACTGGTTCGGACTGCAGGCTATGTTCGGCATCATGGGCCTCCTGACCGTTGCGCTCCTCGGACTGATGCCAATCCTCACGGACAAGGCAATCGACGCGGCCGACGTCGAATCGTAGCCTCGGGTAGTTTCCCGAACATTTTTCTGGCGTACGGATGATCAGTAGGCAAGGATGACCAGTGTGGAAAAACAGATCAAGCGATGGACCAAGGCCATCGTCTACCCCGATATGTGGGTCAATCCCGACGACGATCCCCGCAATTCGGCGGGGGTCAGCCGCGACGGCGAGCTGGCGACGCTCCAGGACTACCTGTCGGATTATCGTCTCACCCTCAGGATGAAGTGCGACGGCCTGACCCCGGAGCAGCTGGCGCAACGGTCGGTGCCGCCGTCGACCATGTCGCTTCTGGGCCTCCTCCGCCATCTGGCTGAGGTGGAACGCGACTGGCGCAACTGGATTGCACCCGGTGCCCCGCTGTCAAAGCTTTATGGCCCGCGGGACACCGACTTCGAAGGGGTTCTCCCCGAACAATCAATGGTTGATGCCGCCTATGCTGATCTCGCTCGCGAGCAGGCCGCCACCGATGAAGAGCTTGCCGCTCATCTGGACCTGGGTGAGCGGTTAGGCAGCGACGGTATCGCGGTCAGGGAGTTGCTCGTTCACCGAATTGAGGAGTACGCGAGGCATTGCGGGCACGCGGATTTGCTGAGGGAATGCATTGACGGTCGCGTCGGTCAGTGACTGATCGTCAATCCTCACCCTGGGTCAGGTGGGTCTCCCATCGCGGGGACCGAAGGTGGCCAGGGCCTCGGCGTCGCTTGCGGCCGATCGAAGGTAGTACTCGGCCCACTCCTGGCGGTTCGGGTAATCGGATCCAGCGACCACCTGCGCTATTGCCTGTTCGACGTCGACGTTGACGCGGTGCAACGTGACCGACCCACCGTGGAGCAGCGCCCAGTGCCCTCCAGACCCGCCATAGGGCATGCCGATACTGCCGGGATTGATGACCTGCCGTCGGTCGACCAACCGAATGAACGGCATGTGGGTGTGCCCGCACACGACTGTCTGCACAGCGGGAGGCAGCCCGGCGAACACTTCTGCCCACCGTTCCAATCGAGTGTCGACCAGCACCACTTCATCGTCATCGCGCGGCGAACCGTGACAGAACAGGACAGGGCCAAACCCTTCGACGTCGATCGTCACGGGGTGGGGCAGGCCGGCGAGGATCGCCACTTGGTCGGTTGAAAGCTGCGCGGCAGCCCAGAGCGTGACGTCGTCGGTTCCGTCAACAGGCGGGTTCTTTGCAGCGGCAACCAACTCACGGTCGGCGTTTCCGCAAACGAGGACTATCTGGTCTCCGAGAGCGGCCAGCCGATCAAGCACCTGGGTCGGCTGCGGGCCGGACGCATGGTCACCGGTGACAACAATGAGATCGGCTGACGCTACCGCCGGCTCAGTGAGGACCGCCTCGAGCACCGGCAGCACCCCGTGGATATCGGACAGGACTGCAACAGTTCGGATCATTTGCCGAGTATGCCCGCCCCCGCCGCTTTCGGAAACCCTTGCTCCAGTGGGGGCTTCGGTCAAGAGGTCAGTTCCTTTGCCTCGGTCACCCACGGTTCGATCCTATTCCGCATTCCCGAGCAATCCACGCTCATCCCCGGTGTTTAATCGAGGATTTAGTAGGCTCGCTCTAGGGCGGATGCCATCGAAGGGTCCAATCACATTTGAAGCTACCCGGGAGGTCCTACCGTGGCTGTACTTCTCTTCGCCCCTGTCACCTTTAACCTCGCTGAGACAACACGCATGATCGAGGTGCCAAGGTCCTCCGGAAAAACCACAAGTGCGTGTTCCTCGGCTACGAACCCGATTTTTTCCACCTGATCACCGCTGCCGGGTTCCGCCTTTACCCGCTGGAACCGGTGTGGAGTGACGTGGAGAAGGCACGTGCGCTGGCGCTGGATCAGGGACGCGGCGTACGGAACCCGTTCACGCTCGAGCTGGTGCGCCGCAGGGTGTCCGCCGAGCGCCAGCTGATCCGTGATACGGGGGCGGTAGCAGTGATTCACGGAACGAATCTCACCTCCCTAATTTCTTCCCGTGCCGAGAAGGTACCACTCTTCTACCCGGTGCCTTTTGCGTTGACCCGCCCCCACGTAAGCCAAACCCGGACCGGTCTGTTGGCCGTTCCACGACGGATCGAGCCCACGTTCATGTCCGTGTTCAGGACGCTCTACAACTTTGCTCCCCTGGTTCCGCGGGCCTTCACCGTCGTTGCACGGGAAAACGGAGTGACCCCGCTCCGCAGCATGGCCTCGATGTTTGAGGCTGATCACAATCTCCTCACCGTCATGCAGTGGGAGCTGGACGCCTACTCTTTGCCGGCCGGGTATGAGCGGGTCGGCCCCATCTACGCACAGCTGCCCGGGGACGTGCCGGACTGGATCCATGAGTTGGCGTCCTCGCCACGTCCTCTGGTTTATCTCGCTCTGGGTTCGTCCGCCAGTAGACGCCTGACGGTGTCCGCCATTCATTCCCTCGGATCCCTGCCAGTCAATGTGGTTGCTCCGCTTCGTCATTACCTGACCAATGAGGATCTGAAGGAACTTCCGGGGAACGTCACCGTCACCGGTCTCCTACCGGCACACCAGCTGGGGAAATTCGTCGATGCGGCAGTGCTTCACGGTGGTCAAGGAACCGTCCAGACAGCGTGTGCAACCGGCATTCCTTTTGTCGGAATGGGATTGCAGCCTGAGCAGCGGTGGAACGTGAGCGTGTGTGAGCGTCTTGGCAATGCGATCAGTATTCGTCCCCGTCAGATCGGCGCCCCACTCTTTGGCCGGGCAGTTCGGCGGACTCTTGAAGACCCGGCTATGCGGGACGCTGCCGACCGTGTCAAGCGCGCCTACGCCGGAGAGAATGGCGCCGCGGCCGTCGCGGCCGTCGTCGAGCGTGTTGTGGCTTCCCGTAAGTAGTTGGACCCGCGCATCCGGGTGTCGGTCCACTGGTCGTATGATGCCGCCCCATCGAGCAGCCATGATCGAAACGCTTGCTCGAAGGCACTATTGACCTCGTGAGGATTCGGCGCGCCGACGGCGCGGGTGGCAGGCAGTCCAGACCTCAATCGCGACGAGCCAGCAGCCGAGATCCTTTCTCACCAAGGGGCGGCGGGGGGGTAGTGTCGGAGCTGCCCGCAAACCGGTTCGCGGTGACCGATCGGGCCTTGACCCTGAAGGAGTGCTGGTGCGGGCCATTATTCTCGGTGGTACCGGTGCAATCGGAGGTGCCGCGGCGGCACGGTTTGCTGCCGACGGTTGGGACGTTGACGTGACCGGGCGGGATCAGGCATCAATGCCGGACGAGCTCGCCGCAGCGGGGGTCCGTTTCCACTCGGTTCACCGAAGCGATGTGAATGCCATTGAACGGCTCGTCGGCACTGGGGCCGAGGTTCTGGTGGATCTGCTCGCCTACCGGGGTGCCGACGTCGACGCGCTGCTGCCCGCGCTCTCGTCCGTTGCGTGCCCCGTCCTGATTTCCGGCCGGGCTGTCTACGTCGACCCGGCCGGCAGGCACCTCAATGGCGACGTCCCTCCACGCTTCGCAGGTCCGATCAGCGAGCAGACGCCGACGCTGCCGGCTGCTGGCGACGGCGTCGATCCCTTCACTCGTGAGGGATATGCGCCATCCAAGGTCGCCGCTGAGCTGGTGGCGCTGAACAGCGGACTACCGTTCACCGTGATCCGGCCATCGAAAGTGCACGGACGCTGGGCGAGGAACCCGCGTACCCGGTTCTTCATCGAGCGTATGCTGCGCGGCGACGGCTCCATCGCGCTCGCCCATCGAGGTGCCACAGTGGACCATCTGACGGCGGCCACGAACACCGCCGCTCTTATAACTGCCGTCGCCGTCGCACCCGAAGCACGTGTACTGAACAGTGCCGATCCCGACGCGCCGACGGCGGAGCAGATTGTTCGGGTGATAGCCACCCGGTTGGGATGGACCGGTTCCCTGGATCTCCAGGCAGAATCTTCGGACCCTGGCCCGGGTGCACACCCGTGGTTCACCCCTCACCCCATCGTGCTGGACACCGGGGCCTCCGAACGCCTCGGCTACCAGCCGGTCGGTACCGGTGTGGAGCTCCTCCACGACGAAATCGACTGGGTGGTCGGGCAGCTCGTCAGGGGTCGCCAGGCCTAGCCTGGCGTAGCGGAAACCCGTGGCGCGGTTGACCGGTTGCTAAAGCGATTCGGCCTTCGCCGCTATTTCCGCGAGGTCCTTCGCTAGAGCCTTGCGGGTCATTCGCAATCCGAGCCGGCCGAAGATTGCCATTCCCAGCCTGGTCAGCCGCGAGGGGTTGGCCAGTTCCGCTCCGAAGGTCATGGTGAGGTCGGTGCCGCCGTCGCGCTCGACCAGTGTCATGCGGGAGGTGTAGTCGGCGCCGTCCTGCAGCGCCTTCACAGTGGTGCTGTGGGGCGCGTCGGACTGGGCCACCCACATCTCGACGGTCTCGGTCCTGCCCATCATGGTGCGTGTCTCTTTCCAGCGGGTTCCCACCCCGTAGGGTCCTTCGCTGAGCATCTGGACTGATTGAACGCCCGAAAGGGTCGAAGCCGAACCGGGGATGTCAGAGATGACAGCCCACACCTCCTCCCCGGAAGCGTTGATGTGCTGGGTCAGGCTGACGGTGTGGTCCATGTCCTTGAGCCTAGTCCGTGAGGTTCAATCCTGTGGGACATCTCGTCGATCCATGGCACTCCCCCATCGCTGCGCGCTGTAGTAGCTTTCTTGACAGCGCGAGGTAAGGAGCTTTCTTGACAGCGCGAGGTAAGGAGCTTTCCAATGGCTTTTGTCGATCGATCAACCGAGGATGAGCCGGGCTGGTTTGCCCGTGCGGCACCCATGGGGAGACGACTTCGCTCCGAGGCCGGGGGCGCCGGCCTGCTTCTGGCTGCCACGATACTCGCCCTGGCCTGGGCCAATTCGCCCTGGGGCTCCAGTTACCAAGCTTTCTGGGGCACCGAGCTTTCGGTACAGGTGGGTGGAAGCGAACTCGCGCTGGACCTACAGCACTGGGTAAACGATGGGCTGATGGCCCTGTTCTTCTTTGTGGTGGGCCTGGAAGTGAAGCGTGAACTGGTCCTCGGCGGACTCGCCGACCGGCGCAGGGCCGCCGTTCCACTCCTGGCCGCGCTCGCCGGTCTCGCGCTGCCCGCCCTGGTGTATATCGGGTTCAACCTCGGCGACGAGGCGGCATCCGCCTGGGCAGTCGTCATCTCTACCGACACAGCCTTCCTGATCGGGGTCCTGGCGCTGCTTGGCTCCGCCTGTCCTCCCCAGTTACGCGTCTTCCTTCTGGCCCTCGCCATCACTGACGACGTCGGGGCACTGACCGTCATCGCCCTCTTCTACACCGAAGATCTGTCCTTTGGTCCGTTGGCGCTGGCTGTTGCAGGCGTGCTGTTGATGCTGGCCCTACGGTGGCTGAAGGTGTGGCGCGGCCCGGCATACCTGGTGCTGGCCGTCTTTTCGTGGGTTGCCCTCTATGCATCCGGGGTGCATGCAACCCTGCTCGGCGTTACGATCGCGCTCATCACCCCCGCCTACGCACCACGTCGCCAGGAAGTGGACACCGCCGCCCAGCGGGCGCGTGCCTACCTGCAGTCCCCCAGCCCTGAATTTGCCGACGCCGCGCGGTTGTCGATCGCGCGATCCGTCCCTCCCGGTGAACGCTTACAACAGCTGTGGCGCCCGTGGACCAGCATGGTCATTGTCCCGCTGTTCGCCCTGGCCAACGCAGGCGTCCCCTTGACCGGCGATACGCTCCGGGCCGCTGTGGTCTCGCCGATTACCCTGGGGGTGGTGGCGGGACTGGTCCTCGGCAAACTCACTGGCATCCTGCTTGGTGCCACACTAGCTGTGCGGTTGCGGCTGGGAGATCTCGCGCCCGGCCTTGGCTGGGGTCAGCTGGCGGGCGGAGCGGCCCTGTCCGGAATCGGGTTCACCATTTCGCTGTTTATCGTGGACCTGGCCTTCGATGATGAAGCCTCGGCGGATCAGGCCCGGGTGGGAGTGCTTACCGCTTCGGTACTGGCAACCCTCCTCGGGTGTGTTGTCCTCCGCCTTGTCGCGCGTCGGCAGCACGGCGGCGATGACCAGTCGAACGTACTTGACCCGCCAGTCGACCCCGAGCGTGACCACATCCGGGGTCCCCTGGACGCTCCCCTGACCCTGGTCGAATATGGGGACTTCGAATGCCCCTTCTGCAGCCGCGCCACGGGTGCTGTGCAGGATTTGCACGACCGGTTTGGCGACCAGTTCAGGTACGTATTCCGGCACTCACCGCTACCCCAGTTTCATCCTCACGCCCAGCTGGCCGCCGAGGCCGCCGAAGCGGCCGCAGCGCAGGGCCAGTTCTGGGAGCTGCATGACAGGCTGTTCGCCGCGCAGGACCAGCTGTCGTCCACCGACCTCCTCGACCACGCCGCCGCCCTCAACCTGGACGTTCAACGTTTCGCGCGGGATCTCGGAAGCGGCAGGTATACCCGTCGGGTGCAGGACGACCTTGAGTCCGCCCAGGCCAGCGGGGTCAGCGGGACGCCCACCTTCTTCATTGGCGGGCTGCTCCACTCCGGCCCCTTCGACGCCGGCTCCCTCGCCCGAGCACTACTCGCCGCTGCCGGAATGGACGCCGTGCCCGAACCCCGCAGGATGACCGGTGGCGGAGCACTACCCCTGCTACGCCTTGTTCAGGACCATCCCGGGCAGGACCGGTCAACGGTCAAACCGGTGCCGCCGTCGTCGCTCCCGGAAACCCCGGACCGCGGGGGCGACCACCCGCGTCTCACCGACGACCAGTTGATCCGTCTCGAACGGGCCGGCACGCGCCTGGCCGTGTCCCGCGGCGATATTCTTTACCGACCGGGTGATCCGGGGTATGACTTCCATGTGGTGTTGTCGGGGGCCGTGGCCGTCTTCGGCCAGCTGGCGGCCGGGTACCGCCCGATCATCAGAGTCCACGAAGGACGGCGGTTTCTTGGTGAACTGGATTTGTTCAGCGTCCAGCCGGTGTCGCGGACCGCGCAGGTGATCCGCGACGGCGAAGTCCTTCGGCTTACCCTTGAGCAGCTCCGGGGCGTCTTCAGGCAGGACCAGGCATTTCGGGAGGAGGTGCTCCGCGCTTTTCTCGTGCGCCGCGCTATGCGATTGGAGAGCACCGCAGACCTGCGCATTCTTGGCCGGGTGGGCTCCCCAGACCTCCCGAGGCTCCTGGCCTATGCGAGGGCGCGACGGCTCACCACCGACGTCGTCGAACTGGGAGCGGACGACGACGGCCACCGCCTGCTGGCCGACCTGGGAGCCACCGAATCCGACCTTCCTGTCGTGGTATCGCGTACCGGCCGGGTCCTCTACAACCCCGATGATGCCGAGCTGGATCGGGAGCTACCCCAGCGGTCCGATCCACCCACGTAGGGAGGGTGGACCAACCCGTTGTGCCAGGTGTTGCCAGCCAATAGGATGCTGCCGGGGAGGAGCTGTGGTCTCGCTTCGTCCGTTAGGAGCACCTCAAATGACCGACTTCTTCACTATGCGACCCGGGGAAACTGCAGCCCCGCTGCCACCGGGGCCAGTCCTTTGTACCGGGTCCGCGTCAATGCGGCGCATCCATCGATTCTTCCTCTGGGCTTACGACGAGGCACCGGGACTTGTCCGTTCCGCGCGGCCCGGTGACACCGAACGCGCCCCGTATGTGGGTGTGGTGCTTGGGAACTTCGACAAGGTCCTGCACATGCACCACGAGGGTGAGGACCAGCTCATGTACCCGCCTCTCGCGGAACGAGCACCAGCCTGCGCATTGCATGTGGCGCAGATGCTTGAGCAGCACCGACAGGTTGGCGAGTTGCTGGAGGGAATAGAACCGGTCCGACGCCGTTGGATGAAGACTGCCGAGGGAGACATAGGAGATGAACTGGCTGAACGGTACGAGCATCTCTCCGCTGTCCTCAAGGTGCACCTGCGCCGCGAGGTCACCGAGGTGATGCCGGTCGTGGATCGGGTTCTGACAGCAGCGGAGGCCCAGATGGTGGGCGAGCACGGGATCAAACAGTTCGACAAGAAGTTTCTGGTCGCCTACCTCGGAATGGTGCTGGCTTCGAATCCGCCGGCTGACCAGAGGGAAATGATCAAGGACATTCCCTTGCCCGTCCGGCTTGCCTACCGGGTCGTGGGTCGGGCGATGTACCGGAAACAGTATGCGACGCTGTTCCCCGAGCGGGTAGTTCCCGACACCCTGTAGCCATGGGCGAACACTCGGTGGCCCATCTGCCGGTCGGTACTATGTGAGGCATACGACCGGTAAGACGTGACCTACACGCGCGGCGGGAGGGGCGGTCTCGGTGGGAACAGAACCGGGTTCGTTCCCAGCTCGCCCGTCAAAACTCCGGGACAACCAGGCGTTCGTCCGGTTCTGGGCCTCCTCAACCGTGTCCGATTTTGGCACGTACATCACGACGGTGGCTCTGTCGGTGCTGGTCCTGGTGTCACTGGATGGTACGGCGTTGGATCAGGGGCTGGTCAATGCCGCCCGGTGGGCCCCCTACCTTCTGTTCGGCCTGCTCGCCGGAATCTGGGTGGACCGCTTCCGACGCCGTACTGTCCTGATCGTGGGCGACGTTGGTCGGGGTGTGGTCCTGATGCTGCTCTGCGTGCTCGGCGCAGCGGGTGTCCTCAGCGTTCCCACCGTGATGCTGTTGATGTTTTCCTTCGGCACGTTGGCGCTGATGAGTGATGCGGCCTATCAATCGTTCCTGCCGCAGTTCGTCCCCCGGCCGCTCCTCACCCGGGCGAACGCACGCCTTCAGCAGAGCGACACAGTTGCGCAGACCGCAGGTAGCGCGATTGCGGGCGGACTGGTCGCGCTCGTGACCGCACCATTCGCCCTCCTCGTGGGCGCCCTGACCCACTTCCTGTCAGGGGCAGTCCTGGTCTCACTCAAGGACACAGCCACCAACCGTCCGCCCCGCCCTGCCGGTGGCTCCCTCCCACAACAGATCGGTGAGGGGCTGCACTGGGTGTACGGCCATCCGCGGCTGGGGCCACTGTCCTGGTCAAGCCATCTGTGGTTCGTTGGTTCGGCCATGATGGGAGCAGTCCTTCCGGCACTCGTGCTGAACGATCTCCGGCTGGGGCCGCTGGGGCTTGGCCTGGTGCTGAGCGGTGCGGGGATCGGATCCGTCGTCGGGACCCTCCTGTCGATCAGGCTCGGGGAGCGCTGGGGTACCGGCACAACGATGCTCGTCGCTCGCCTGATTCAACCGGTAGCGCTCGCAGTGATCGCCTTGTCCCCCGCTGTGGGGTCGGCTCTGGCGATTGGAGCATTGGATGACCACGCGGGTGGCTTGCCCACCGCTTGGCCGGTAGCTGTCTGGGCTGCCTTTGCTGTGGCTGCGGGAGGACAGTTCCTGTTCTGGCTCTCCATGGGGGTCGAAGGACCGTTGGAGATGGGATACCAGCAGGCGGTCACACCGGAACGGATGATTGCCCGCATGAGCGCCACAAAGCGTTCAATGAACCGCGCGATGATTGTCCTCGGCGCACCGCTCGGAGGAGCGCTGGCCCTCCTCACCAGTTCGCCCATCGCGCTCTGGGCAGCCGCCGCAATAATGCTGCTCTCGGCCGTTATTCTGTGGTCGTCCGGTTTCAGGAGCGCCAACGTGGAGATCGACCAACTTTCCGACGAGGAGGCTCAGAAGCCCTGAGCCGGCCTCGTCGTGCCTTGCCTTGAGCAGCTGAGGCGCGACGTCGGATCAGTTGGCTCACGGAAGCTGCAGTACAGAATTGTTGCTGGGAATGTACTGCGCTTCCGGATTAGAATGAAGCGGAAACTGCCAGTTCATACCGGCCAGTTACCCCCAGAATGGTGGCGGCCGGGGGAAGGGTATGAAGATGCTGTCCTCCGCTCTTTCGGGCATAGGATGTTCGGGCCATGGCTAACAAGACAGTGCCCGAACTGGAAATACTCGCTGCGAAGATGTGCGCCTCATACCTCGACGCACTACCAGTGACCGGGGCAGCTTTGTCAGCACTCGGAGGATCCCTTCAGGAGACCACCCTGTGGGCGACCGATGCCTTGGCTGGCCGACTGGACGAGCTGCAGTTCGATCTCGGCGAGGGCCCACGGTGGGCCGCCATTCGCTCCCGCTCCCCCGTCCTCATCCCGGGGGTACACGACGCCTCTCACGAACGCTGGCCGGTGTTCGGGAAGGCCCTGCTGGAAACGAACGCGCAGGCGCTGTTTGTTTTTCCGCTGGTTGTCGGCGCCGTCGATGTGGGAGTGGTGGAACTCTATCGTGCCCTCGAGGGCCCGCTCAGTCCGGCGGATCTCGTGACCGCCCGCGGCTTGAGTGACCGTGCGGCGTGGTCGCTCCTGGGCAGCATGTTGGCTCTGGGCTCCGTCGACGGTTCGGGAGAGTCCGACTCGGTGCTGTCCCGTCGGGAGATCCATCAGGCGACAGGGATGGTGCTGGCGCAGACCGGCGGATCCGCCGCCGACGCGTTGCTCATGCTTCGCGCACATGCCTTCGCGAACGGGCTGACCCTCCGCGAAACGTGCGACGCAGTGCTCGCCCGAACGCTGGATTTTGGTTCCGATAGGGGCTAAGCAATAAGTGTCGGGTTTGCTAGCATGTCCCCATGGAAATGGGGGCCCGTTCCATTCGGGTCAGTGCGGCGTTTGTAAAAATCGCAGATACTCTGGTCGGCGATTACGACGTGTTGGAATTGTTGCACACCCTTGTCGAGGAATCAGTTGACCTGCTCGACGCCGCCGCGGCCGGACTGATGTTGGCTGGCGCCGACGGCAATCTGCAGGTCCTTGCCTCCACCAGTGAGGAAAGCCAGCTGGTGGAGGCGCTTCAGCAGGAATCCGGAGCTGGCCCCTGCGTAGATTGCTACGTCACCGGCCTACCTGTGACTGTCCGTGACATTGCCGGAACTGGCGACCGGTGGGCCCAGTTCAAGAATGCAGCGACCGCACAGGGTTTCCGCTCTGTCCATGCGTTCCCCATGCGGGTGCGGGGCCGGACGATTGGGGCAATGAACCTGTTCCGAACCGAAACCGGTGAACTTTCCGAGGAGGCGATCGCCGTCGGGCAGGCGTTGGCGGACGTATCCACCATCAGCATCCTGCAGAAGCGGACGGCCTCGGAATCCGCCGTCGTCAATCAGCAACTGCAGGACGCCCTGAACAGCAGGATCCTGATCGAACAGGCGAAGGGAATGATCGCGCAGATCGACAACATTGACACAAACGAAGCTTTCCAGCGGCTGCGCAGCCATGCCCGATCCACCAACCAGAACCTCCGGGATACCGCGGAGGCGGTATTGAACCGGTCATTGAAGGTGTAGCCACCAACGGGATCAGGAGCTACCTGATGCCTGCGCCGGAACTTTGGGGCAGACTGGAGCTGTGAGCGGAATCCCCTGGGTACTGCACGTCGATCTCGACCAGTTCATCGCTGCGGTCGAGGTTCTTCGACGGCCGGAATTGGCCGGTAAACCGATCATCGTCGGAGGTCGGGGCGATCCCACCGAACGGGCCGTCGTGTCGACCGCCTCGTACGAGGCGAGGGCATTCGGCGTCGGGTCCGGCATGCCACTGCGCATCGCGGCCCGCAAGGTGCCCGATGCTGTGATCCTGCCCGTCGATCAGGAAGCGTACCTCGAGGCGTCCGAGCAGGTGATGGGATGCCTGCGGGCACAGCCAGGCTCCACGGTGCAGGTGCTTGGGTGGGATGAGGCGTTTGTCGGCGTCGAAACCGAGAACCCGGAAGCATACGCGCGGCAAGTGCAGGCCGCCGTCCTTGGCGAAACATTGTTGCATTGCAGCGTCGGTATCGGCGACACGCTGGTCCGGGCCAAAGTGGCCACAGGGTTTGGCAAGCCAGCCGGCGTCTTTCGTCTGACCGAAGCGAATTGGCTTGAGGTGATGGGCAGCCGCCCCACGAAGGACCTGTGGGGTGTGGGGTCCAGGGTGTCGGCCCGGTTGGCGAAGCTCGGCATCCATTCGGTGGCGGAGCTCGCCGCTTGCGACCCCACAGATCTGGTCCCGGAGTTCGGTCCGAGAATGGGGCCGTGGTACGCGGAACTGGGGCGCGGCGACGGCGCCCGCGTTGTTGACGACACGCCGTGGGTGGCACGGGGGCACAGCCGGGAGACCACCTTCCAACAGGATCTCACTCAGCCCGCACAGGTGGATGAGGCCATCCGGGAGCTGGCAACGCGGGTCCTAGATGACGTCGAGGCCGAAGGCCGTCCGGTGGTTGGGCTGACGCTCAAGGTCCGCTACGCGCCGTTCTTCACGAAAACCCACGCGCGGAAGATCCCAGAGACCTTCGACCGGAACGAGGTGCTGTCCCGGGCCCGCGACCTCGCCGCCGCTATCGAGGTGGGTCGACCCATCCGTCTGCTCGGCCTCCGAGCCGAGATGGCGATGCCCGACGACGCCCGCACTGGGCACACCCCGACGCGCGGTGGCTGGTAGGTCATTGCCTGGCATTCGCTCCCATGGTGGTGCCCACCGACGGAGATCGTTGAAAGGCCGCCGGATCCGCGAGAATAGGTCCTGGCGTCGGCCGCGTCGTCAAACGGATGAAGGAAGACAGACATGCCATTGTGGCTCACGGCCCTGATCTGGGGAACCTTTGGTGGCGCGGCCCTGGTGGTCGGATGCACCGTCGCCTGGAAATGGACCATCCCACCCAAGATCATCTCCTCGATCATGGCCTTCGGTGCGGGCGTGCTGATCTCGGCACTGTCCTTCGACCTGATGGACGAAGCAGTGACAGTGGGAGGCCTGCTTCCATCCATGACCGGGTTCCTGGCGGGCGCCGTGGCCTATGTGGGAGCCAATGCCCTCCTCACACGGGCCGGTGCCAGACATCGTAAACGCTCAGGAGGTCGCCAGCCGTCCGAGCAGCAACAAACAGGTAGCGGGACAGCTATCGCTGTGGGCGCGCTGCTCGACGGCGTCCCCGAATCGGTGGTCCTCGGCGTGGGAATTGCGACTGTTGGTGCCGTCAACCCGGCGATGCTCGCAGCAGTCTTCATTTCGAACTTCCCCGAGGGACTGTCCAGTGCGGCCGGCATGAAGCGGGCGGGCCGAAGCGCGGCCTATGTCTTCGGGGTCTGGGGAGGAATCGCAGTACTGTCAGGGGTCTCCGCGCTGATCGGATACGTGGCGTTGCAAGGGGCGCCAGATAGCCTGGTCGCCGGGATCACGGCTGTGGCAGCCGGCGCGATACTCGCGATGATCGCGGACACCATGATCCCCGAAGCTTTCGAGGAACATCACCTGTTGACCGGACTGGTGACAGCCGTTGGGTTCCTGACCGCGTTCATCATCAGCCACCTCGGCGGATAAGCGCCACGAGCCGTTCCTCATGTGATGAACGCCTTCCTGGTCAGTGCTACCGCCCGATGAACCGGATCTGACGGACGTCGGTCAGCTCGGAATCCATTCCTTCGGTCTCCTCGAAGGGGTCGAGCCCGGCGAGGGGTCCGAACGAGAACCCGGTGCGGTGTTCGATCGACGTGATCGAACGCTGCGCAGTCTTGTGTCTCCCAAAGACGAACTCTTCGTCCCGCAGGAAATCCTCCTGAGACATGGTGTACCCGGTGGCACAGAGCTGCCCTGTCTCATCGTGGATGAAGGCGATGACCTTCCAGAATTCGGTGGGTATCTGAACGCCGAACCTCACGGGGTCCTCGGCGGTCAGGAACGGACCGGTAAACACCGAGATTTTCATGTCATCCCTCCGTGCGTTCTGCAGGGCGTAGTTCTCCAACTCAAGCCATACTCCCCCGTTGAAAGGCTGCATCTGCGGGACGGCATTGGTGACGTGCATGGAGTCGGCGTTGGCCGTTGACGCGACGTCCTGCGGACCCCACACCGGGTCTTCCCGGCGGGTCATGTGACCGCGAGAGAACCTGGGTTCGGCGCCATAGCATTCCTTGATGATCTGGGCTTCGCGCGGAATGCGGGGGTCAGTGCGCCAGCCCACGCGTGGCATCAACAGGGAATGCAGCCCGTCGATGTTGGCAGCGCTGAACAGGCACAGTCGTCGGCTCCGGCTCATCTGCACCGAGAAGTGCTCGTACCGCAGCACATCCTCGGTGGCGTCGTCGGCATTGTCGATGGCAAAGGTAAGCACATCGTCGACCCCCCGCGTGAGCGTGGGCAACGGCACGGGTGGCCCCAGAAAGGTCTCGTCGTACCCGTGCCGGTCGCGGTAGTCGGCCGGAAGGGCCTCAGTGGAAACCTCGCCATCGGGGTCGGCGGCCGCCGGCGGCACATCTTGCGTCCGACCCGGTGGGGAGAGTTCCTCCAGGTACGGGGTCCCAGCCATCACGGTCACCCGGAGCGGAACCACGAACGAGAATCCGGGATCCCGCCCCGCAGCCGGTAGCGGCCGCTCAACCCTTGGTATCCGGCGGTCCGGGAGAGGCCGCTGGGCCTTCGGTCGAGGGTGATGGCTGAGGATTTCGTCGAGCCGCTCCCCCACGATCCAGCTCGGCACCGCGAAGTTCGCGCTGAGGAAACGCCCGGCGAAATGCAGGCCCACCGCCTCCCCCGTGATGAGCGACACCACCACCGAGCCGGAGTTGCCGCCCAGGGTCGAACAGTCATGCCGGATCGTCGTGGAATCCGATCCGGTCACCTGTCCGGGCGCGAGCCGCTTCTTGTCGTAGACGTCCCCAAAGATCTCATCCATCAGCTGTCGATCCGGCACGCGGCTATCCCTGGCGGGGTAGCCGATCACCGCCACCAGTTCGTCCTCGTCAGCTTGAGCGGAGAGCGCAACGGGACCGGCGGGTGGGCTGGTCCCTTCCGAGGAGAGTTGGAGGAACGCCAGGTCGGGTGCGCTCGAGTCCTCGATATGGAGGATACGTTCCAGCCGGAACGCCTTTTCGGAGGTGCTTCCCATCTCCTCCAGAAAGTCGATCGACGCTGTCATCTTGGCACCCCCGGCGCCGCGTCGGAAGACGAAGGATCCGCCGTCGCTGCGGGCAAATTCTGCCGCCACATGGCGGTTAGTCACCACCACATCGGGTCTCACCAGCCATCCCGTGCCGACCCAGGCCAGGTCGTGGCCCTCAACTTCGATCCGGCCGACCGAGCGGGCAGCGCTCACGAGGAAGGCCGAGGCAGCTTTCAGCCGCGCCGCCCAGACACTGCTCTCGGGATCGGAGAACACCAGCTGCGTTTCGTCACCGACCACGGCCAGCACCGGCCGCCCGGTCCGCAAGACGATTGTTTCCTGCGCTAGGGCGCTGCGGTCAACTGATCGTCCGACGTCGGTTAATGGGCTGGAATCGGATCGGTCACCATCGACGCCGCGAACGGTGGAGCCTACCCGCGAAGCCTGTGCCGCCCGTCGTTCGAGCAGTTCCTCACCAAGGAGAGAATCCCGGCGTTCCATCTGGGCATTAGCCGCCCTGAGGCGGCTAAGGAGCTCTGCCACGTGCTTTCTTTCACTTCAGGCTAACGAACAACTGCCCCAATAATGCCGCAACTCCCGTTATAGCGGCGTTACTGAGGTCCGATCTTCGGGGGATGGTAGGTTCGCCGCATGACGATCAAACTGGAAAATATCGGTATCGCCGTTCGCGACCTGGAGGCAGCAATCGCCTTCTTCACCGAGCTGGGGCTTACCGTCATTGGCCGTGACACCGTCAGCGGCGAGTGGGCAGATACCGCCGTAGGGCTGGATGGCAACCACGCCCACATCGCGATGCTTCAGACCCCCGATGGACATGGTCAACTTGAGCTCTTCGAGTACATCCATCCCGCAGCGATCGAGTCGGATCCGACGCGACCCAACGATATCGGCATGCACCGGGTGGCCTTTTCCGTCGATGACATCGACTCTGCGCTTGCGGTGGCCGCGAAGCATGGCTGTTACCCGCTGCGCGGTGTGGCGACGTACGGCGCCGAGTACAAGCTCACCTATCTGCGAGGACCCAGCGACATCATCGTGATGCTGGCCGAGAAACTGGCGACTGACTGACTGATCCGCCGCTGCCGGGAACACACCTTTCTCGTGCGGTGGGGTTATTTGCCGCCGGTGGTGGCGATGCCTTTGACGAGGTATTTC